>JAEXDA010000017.1 GCA_023401925.1 Bacillota bacterium | reverse complement strand
AAGAGTTCACTGGGTTCTATGCCGCCTAGAAACTCGCGAAATAACCTACTCCTTCGACCGAGTTTGGTCTTGCCCATTACTTAGCCTCCCTTCCGGAGTATTGTCTGGCTCATTGACGTGTGTTAAGACAATTTGCTAAGTGGTGGGTTTTTTCCTTTGTCCACTTTTCCACAATTATTCACATCCCCCAGACCCCCTGCTACTACTGCTAGTGATTAATTTGGGGATATAAACAGCATACCAGTGACTCAGCCGGTGAAATCCGTAGACAATAATACGGGGCCTTCATTTATAGGCATCATAAATAAAGTCACTCCTCGCCACAACACTGCTCCTTCATTGACCGCCACCCTGAACAAAAGCTACTTCAAAAATTATCAAAGAGTATCAAAATTTGCTTTAAAATTCCCTTGAAATGACGCCCCTAATAATCAATGGGGAGATTCCCCGTAGAGAAGCAGAACACGATCCGATAATCCCTTGATTTTATTGAAAACGGAACCAGATAAAAAAAAATAAACCCGCCGATGCCGCATCGGACCCGCCGGGCTCATTTTTCAAAATTTCATATTCACCGGATCTTCCGGCCGATGGTCGGGGAAACGGCCATAGAGTATATCAGAAAGCGCAAATTGACAGAAGCGGCCGGGGAACCCAAATTATCTTCTTCCCTCATGAATCCCTGGAAATTGCGGCTGCGACCATGGTCCGGATTTTTTCACCATCCGGTTCTCCGGCGCTTTGGGACGGGTTGGCGCCGGACGGGTTTTATTTCCCCCGCTTCCATTACAACCATTCAGCGCCACCGCGAATACCAGCATCAAAGTAATTCCTAAAATCTTATGATTCTTCAACTCTCTCCATCCTTTTGATTTTTTTCCTTAGAATCATAGAATAACCGTGAGTAACACTCCAATCCAGGGAAATTGTTGGCAACCACGGCCCAGTCCGCAAATGAAAAAAGTTATTGACATATGCCGAAAATATTATATAATGAATTTATAAATGGCATATGCCAATTATTGATTGCCGGAAAGGATGACTCTATGCCAAGGCCCCACAAATGCCGGCGGGTATGTTGTATGCCCCAGCGGCAAATCTTCGGCCCGCTGGATGCGCCTAAAACCAGTGTCCAAGTGATCGGGATGACCATCGACGAATTTGAGGCTGTCAGGCTGATTGACCTTGAAGGGCTGACCCAGGAGGAATGCGCCGAGCGAATGGAGGTCGCCCGCACCACGGCGCAAGCAATCTACAACAACGCTCGGGTTAAGTTAGCAAAATGCCTGGTGACCGGGATGGAGCTACACATTGAAGGCGGTGATTATGTTCTCTGCAACGACCGGCCATCGAACTGCGGCTGCAGCCATTGCCACCGCAGAGAAAATTTGGCTCCGAGAGATGAAGAACAATAAGCATAACGTCAACTGCTGTGGCGAGCAGCAAAAATGAAATTGCCGGACCCAAGTCTATAGCGAAAGACTCATTAAAAAAAAGAGGAGATATTATGATGATTATTGCCGTACCTTATGAAGACAAACAAGTGTTTCAACATTTCGGACGCACTAAAAACTTCAAAATTTATGAAGTCAACGGCGGTAAAATTACCACTGCCACTATTCGTTCCACCGAAGGCAACGGACACGGTGCTTTAATCGATATTCTTAAAAATCTGCAGGCTACGGTGTTGATCTGCGGAGGGATTGGCAGCGGCGCCCAAAATGGGCTGACCGAAAACGGCATTCAAATTTTCGGTGGGGTTAGTGGCGATGCCGACAAGGCCGTGGAGGATTATCTTTGCAAACAGCTGAAATACAATCCCGACGTCAAGTGCGATCATCCCCATGAAGAGGGGCATACTTGCGGGGATCATGACCACAGCTGTGGGCACCACTAAAAGCTTATTCCATAGGGAACATTTACTAAGGCATACAAAATAAGCTGGAAAATCCGTCCAAAAAACCATCCGCCCTCTAAAATCCAATCTCGCAAGCCTTTAACGTTCTCTAAATAACTCGAGTGCGCGTGCGCGAGCACGCGCACTCAATGGTTGTGAATATTTTACTTAAGTAGAGCGTATCTACCCCATTTCCGATTGCCGTTTATTTACGTTACGATGGGCTAAAAGCTATCTTAATTAAATGCCTTTAGCATATTGATTATGGCTTGTAGGCCAATTTCCAAGATCGATCATACTCTATTCTAAAATCACATTCTTAAACGAAAAAATACAATTTAAACTTGTGAGGTGGAACTAATGTATTCTCAATACTTTACGGGAACATCTGCACTTCCGGAAAGAGCCGGGTGTTCGTTTTGCCCCTGGGCTCAAGGTTTTAATACGATGGCTAATCCGGTTAACCCGGTCGACTCACTCCAGCAACAAGGTCCGCCCACCGGTCCACCGCCTGATTTTATCCCCAGAGAACAGCCAACTCCATTTGCGGTTGATCCGGGCGCGATTTCTTTTTGCGTTTTTAATTTTACCTATCTCTGGCTAATAAATGGTCAACAGTTCTGGGCATATCTCGTCTTTGTCGGGAGAAATTCCGTTGCGGGGTGGCGTTACCATAGCCGAAGAAGGCGCTGGAGCTATTTCGGAATGGATTTAAGAGAGATTAGAAGTTTTCAATGCTTTTAAAGCAAGTTTGAACTTTCAAGGCGCCAAACTTTAAAGTGTACATGGAAAGGGTAAAATTAAACAAATAAAAACCGCAATCCGCGAAAAATTCTAACCCCATTTTATCCCTTTGTCTATTTTCCTATATCAAAAAACCACCCCGTATGCCCACATCGCCACATATACCCACAAGACTAAAAAATAAAATACAAAATTTTACCCTTTTCCCCATCTCTTTCCACTGTTATCTTTTACCATGTGGGGCATGTGGGTATATGGGCAAAAAAACATATAAAAGAATTACTATATATGTTGAATTAAATTTTGTTGTTGTCAAAAATCCCTGTTAGAAAATGAACGCCTTTTTGACCTAACTCGTGCCTTTCTCCAAAGGCGGGCTCTTCCCCAATGATGTTGTTCAAAGTGGTTGTTTCAGTGGAACGTAACCGCGAACTTTAAGTTCGAAGCCGCTGACCTCTAAAAGATTTTTGGCTTCGAAGGCAGCACTCTCCCACTGAATTCGCTTCATTAAAAAGCTCCATTGGGGGAGAGTGCGTCTTCATTTCATGGAGACGCGAGAGAGGTATAGACCTACAGTCTGCCTAAAAAATGTTGACAATAAATAATTCCCCAAGCAACCGCCCAGAGATGGCGGTTGATATGTAAGTATTTACTTTCACTAATCACAAACATGTTTAAGATTTTTGGCCCTATAAACCCTCCCCGCCATTTGAGGCACGGAAGCCGAAAAGCGCCGCCTCTTTATACGGATGTAAAACGGCGGTTGCCATCAAAAGCCTCATATAATTGCCAGTCCAAAGGACATGGATGTCGAAAACCCTCTAGAAACCGTGGATGAATAGAGGGAGGTCCGGAAGCCGTAGGTTCCGGCGGCTCTTTGGTTACTTTCTGGCCGCTCAGAAAGTGACTCAGCCGGTGAAATCCGTGGACCATAATACCGGTCATTCATTTTTAGGCGTCATGAATCGTCATGAATAAGGAAGCCCGCCGGTGAACCCGTAGACCCCAATACCGGTCCTCCATTTTAAAAAAGGCATAACCTACTTTTCCTTTAGCCCCCCCACCCTGGCAACAGCGCATCACAAGTGACCGACCCATGCTGCACTTGGGAAAAGATCGGATCCTACACTGGTTCAATCTGATGCAGAAGGTTTCCCGGAGCCAATTGGGTACTAAACCCCCAAAAACCTCAAAAAAATTCGGTATATATACGCGACCATTCATTTAGTTATTCACCCGTTGTTTAAGTTTTCACAATAAGTTCTTTCTCTGTGTCTCCGTGCCTCTGTGGCCAAAAAGCATTTAGGCCACAGAGCCACAGAGCCACAGAGATAAAACCTATTTTTATCCTTTCACGTGCCCCGGGGGGGCCGGGGTGGACGACTCTGTGGCAAATTCGGACCAGGATTTCACGGGTTCCCACTAAAAGAGCGTATGCATACTGAACCGTCGCGTAGACCATCAAGTGGGTTTTCAAAACATGCATAGCGGGAAAAGCGGAGCGGAGATTGGGCCAAGATTCCCCGGTTAAATCCTGTAAATCCCGTCTTCGTTATTCTTTACTTAGGCCAACCTTTTTTCTCATCAATAAACCTCCCTCTTTTCCTCCCCAAAGCGGATTTCCCGCCTTCCGTGAAAAGCGCTGGCGCATCCGCGCCCTAAGGAGGGGGACTGAGAATTTAGAGTGGTCATCCTGCTCTTAAGAATTAAACCGGTATCCCGTTCCCCACAAGGTTTCGATAAATTCCGGATTGGCAGGGTCTTTCTCAATTTTTTTGCGGATTTTCTGAATATGGACCGGCACCGTGGCGGAATCGCCATAATAATCGTCGCCCCAAACAGCGTCAAATAAATGTTCCTTCGTAAAAACGATATTCGGATTGGAGGCTAAAAAAAACAACAGTTCGTACTCTTTGGTGGTGAGCTGCACTTCTCTGCCGTTAACCCAAACCTTATGGGATGCCGTATTGATCTCCAGCCCCTTGTGGTTGATAACTTCACTGGCCGGCTCATTCCCCTTGAGCCGTTCATAGCGCCTAATATGGGATTTAATCCTGGCCGCCAGCTCCGCCGGGCTGAATGGCTTGGTCAGGTAATCGTCGGCCCCGAATTCCAAACCGCGAATCTTGTCGATATCCTCGCTTTTAGCCGAGACCACAATCAGCGGGATCTCATACTTTTTCCGCACTTCTTTGATGATTGCCAAACCATCTTTACCGGGAAGCATCAAATCGACCACCACCACATCATACTGACCCGTAAGCGCCATTTTCGAACCCTTCTCCCCATCCTGCACAATCTGGGCCCGGTAACCGTTTAATTGGAGATAATCCCGCTCCAACTCGGCAATGTTGATATCGTCTTCAATGATCAAAATCTGTTTCATGCCCGCTCCCTCCCCTGAACATCCGCTGCCGGCAACTGAATGGTAAAGCAACTGCCTTCCTGTAAAGTGCTGGAAACCGTGACCTTTCCCTGATGCGCCTCCACCAGTTCCCTGGTGATGGCCAGCCCCAATCCGGTACTGCCGGTATCCTTGGTCCTTTCGGTATCAATCCTGTAAAACCGGTCAAAAATGAAAGGAAGCTTCTCCAAAGAGATCCCCGGCCCGTTATCCCGGATCTCAATCAATATCCAATCCTCCCGCCGGGAAAGAACGGTATCGATCATCAGCCCCTTTTCCGGTCCATATTTCAATGCATTGCCGATAATATTCCGGATAGCCTGGTAAATCCGTTTGCGATCAATATTGACAGTATATTCCGAGGTCAAACTATCCTGATAGGAAAACTCAACCCGCTTCTCCGCAAGTTCCAATCCCAGTTCCTCCATTAAATCATTCATAAACTTCCGGACCGGGATCTCTTCCAATTGAAACTCCAGTTTGTCCAGATCCAACTTGGAGAAAAGAAACAAGTCATCAATGAGTTTGTTCATATAAGCCGTATTATTGTAAATGATTTGCAGGTAATAGTGAAGATCCTCGCTTGTCAAATCGGTCCGTTCCAGAATCGCCTCGATGTAACCCTGAATGGAAGTAATCGGCGTCTTTAAGTCGTGGGAAATGTTGGCCAGCAAATCTTTACGGTTTTCTTCATATTCGGCTTTTATTTTTTCAGCCTCCTGCAGCTTGCGGGCCATTTGATTAAAGGAAGCCACCAAAAGCGTAATGTCATTCAGCACATCACACTCGATCCGCACCCCGTAATTTCCCCGGGCAATCTCTTCGACCCCTTTTTTCAGCTGATCGATGGGCTCAAAAACCCTTTTTTCCAGCCGCCAAAGAAAAAAAATCTCGTAAACTCCCACGATGCTGATCAACACCGCAATGAAAACGCCGAAAATTCCGATTCCCATGTAACGGATGAGTAAATACCACAAGGTGAGATTGATCACGATAACGACCGGACGAATATATTTTAAGCGCCTGTTATAATGATTAAACTCGCCAAATTTGAATGCACCCTGGGCTCTCCGGCCCCAGTCAATTTCAAAGAAAGTCTTCTGCTGTTGGTGATATTCCAGGTGTCTGGCGATTAACTCCCGAATAGAGCTTTGTTTATTCTGGCGCTGTTCATTGCGGCGGCATTGAAAACCCGTGAATAACCCTTTGACAACCCGGGGCAGCCCCATGGTTCATCCTTCCTTCATGCGTTTTATATTGATTCCAATATACTATTCCCGGCATTAGAATGCAAATCTGCTTGCTGCTTTTCAGTTGGCATGCTGACAAGGATTTGGGGAGCCGCCCAGAAGCCTGATTTGTTCGAAAATACGGTTCACGGCCAATAAATCTTTACCGCACCATTTAACGAACGGCTTCTTGGTCATCAGCTCCAGCAATCGGCCCCGGTTTGCCAAATTCACCAGCCGTTCCCAAATCTTAATTTGACTTGACTGCTCATAGGCGGTAATCAAATCCGGAAGCGAAAAACTAAAAATTCCACAGCCAATAATCGATGTCAAAAACAAAACAATATCCCGGAAAAATATTCCTTCAAAATATTCCGCCTGAATTTCCTCTTCAAAATCAATGAGATAAATTTCGTCCTTTTTCAGGGTAAAATTGCGGATTTGTGCCCCGCCGTGACATTGGCCGTTGCGATGGAGCTTCCCCAATTCACGGATGGCCATTTCCAAATAAACCTGGGTTTGCCCGGGTTTTTCCCTGATGATTTCCGGCAGACTTCTGCCGCAATCCTCAAGAATTAGGTATCTTTGTGAATAGGAATAAACCGCAGGCACATTCAGGCCCAACCGTTTCAGTTCACCAAGCTTTTCCGCTTCATGAACGATTCCATTTTCATCGCTGACAACGAGCGTTGGGGCCAGCAATGGTATCCGGGTCACGCCAAATATCATTTTTTGCAACCGGTGAAACCGGTTCCGTTTCGATCCACCCAGTAATTTCACATAACAATCCTTGCCGCAGTAAGTTGCTTTAAAAATCCGCTTTTGAAGATGGTCAAAGACATCTTCGCTAAAATCGACGGTTCCCATCGATCATCCTCCTTTACGATTTTATCAATCCCGTCCGCTCACCAAATCAAGCTTGGCTCGGGCTGTCAAGTAAAGGGCTATCCCCTGGTAATAACCGCTTAAAGCTTGATCCAGCGCCAGTTGGGAATCCATAATGTCCATGGTGGTGGATAGGCCTTGCTCGAACCGGCCTTCTGTCATTTCCAGGGATTCTCGGGCCATATGAATATTGGATTGATTGGCGTGGATAACTTCCAGACTCTCCCGGATATTTTGGGCCGCTTCTTCCACCTCCAGCTTGATTTGATCCCGTAGTCCCGATTCCTGGATCGCAGTCAGCTCCACATTTTTTTGGGCCCCGGTCACCTTGGCGGAAGTGGAGAAACCGTCAAAGATGTTCCCTGTAATATTCAACGTCAGCGTCCACATTTTATTGCCATTCCAATGACCGGGATTATAATCCAGGCTCCCCCCCTGATATTGCCCGACCATGAAAATGCCCGGCTTATAGCCGGCTTCCGCCAACTGTTTCCGGTATCGGCCCAGCTCCTTCAATTGCTCCATCTGGCGCATTTCAGGCCGGTTTTGGCAGGCCGAATCCAAAATTTGCTCCGTCCGGATGGTTTCATCCGCCGGAAAGTCTGCCGCAACTTTTTCCGCCGGAACGATTTCCGCCGGAGCCTGAAAGGGCCCGGTATCAGAGGCTACCTCATATTTTCGGTCTTTGGAAAATCCCATCAGCAGGGCCAGGCTGAGTTTGGCGAGACTCTGTTCATTTTGGGCCGCGATCACTTTCGGTTTTAGAGAATCCCGTTGCACTTTGGCGCGGAGCACTTCAAAACGGGAGACGGCTCCCAGCTTATATGAATTTTCAATTCTCGCCACATGATGCTCCAGGTTGTCATAAGAAGACTCCGCTACTTTCAGCATCCGCTCCGCCAGCCAAACCCGGTAAAAGGCCTGTTTTACCTGAAAGGACAATTGTTGTTTGGTTTGACGCTCTTTTTCCAGGGCTATCCGGAATTGCGTCTTCGCAAGCCCAAGAGCGCCGCTTAACTTTCCTCCCGAATAAAGAGGCTCGGTCAAGGAAATCGCCGTCCCCGAATCGTCGGAAGAAGCGCCGGGATAGATTGCCGTGGAATAAGGGTACATGGATTCCTGGGCTTTGTCGGCAAAGATTGAATACGTAAGTTTGGGCCAAAAAGCGCCCGCGGCTTCGGCGACCTCCGTCCCGGCGATTTCCACGTTTTTCCTCGCCGCTTGAATCAAGGAGCTATTATCGGCGGCCAGTTCCAAACAACGGTTCAGCGATAGATAGAGGGATAATGATTCCGGTTGGGCTCCAGCCGGGGAATGATCGGCAAATATGGTTTCCGGCAAAGCCATTGCCAGAATGATCCCTAAAACAATCCATGTTTTTTTTGTCATTGGACAGATTCCTCTCCCTTGATATCCGTTTCAGGATGGATGTTCCGGCCGGAAACAATTTTTTTGGTTTTGATTTGGAACAAAAGTACTGGAATAATCCCGGCCAAAATCAGAAAAGCGGTGACCCGGTAGCAATCATTGATGGCTTGGACATAGGCTTGTTTGGCGATGTAACTTCCTAGCATCGACTTGGCCTGCAGGGCTGCCTGGTAAAAATAAGCCGGGCTTCCGGCCACCGCCCTGGCAAACGCGGTATACCCGTTCAAAGCATGCTGGAAAACAGGAGAAGAGGTTTGAACGGACTGGCCGATCATGGCCGTGTGAAAAATCTGCCGCTGAATGAGTACCGTTCCCAGCATGGCCACACCGAAACTGCCGCCTACTTGACGGGTAATCGAGATCAGTCCCGACGCCTGAGCCATTTTTTCCTTGGCGATCCGCACCATGGATACTGACATTAACGGAGTGAGCAACATCCCCATCCCTATTCCCCGCAGTATCAAGGGCATCATGATTTGAGCCCGCTCGGAAAAAAGCGATAAAAAACTGTTCAAATACATGCTCATCCCCATCAGGACCACCCCCAGAACCATGGGAATCTTGGGGTTCAACCTATCGGCCATTACTCCCGAAACCGGCGACATAACGGCTTGAATGATACCTACCGGCAAGAAGACCGCACCCGATTGCAGGGCGGTATATCCCAGGGCATTTTGCAAATATAAAGGCTGAATAAAGGTGCTGCCGAACATTCCCAACCCGAATGTCAGTAACAGAACATTGGCCAGGCTGAAATTGAAATCTTTCAACAACCCCAAATCCACCAGGGGATTTTTTACCGAAAACTCGGTGGCCAAAAAGACGATCAGGCCAACTGCCGATAGCACAAAACAACCGAGGATGAACTGGGAGGTCCAGCCGCCGACATTCCAGGCGGCATTGCCGTCAGCCAGAGCGACAAGTAAAAAACTGAGGAATACCGCCATCGACAAGAATCCCACCAAATCAAAGGCGTGAACCCTCTCGCTTTTATATTCACGCTGAATGATTAAGGTTGCCAGCATTCCCAGACAACCGACCGGTACGTTGACGCTGAAAATCGATTGCCAGCTGAGGTGATCGATCAAGTACCCGCCGATCAGCGGCCCGAAAGAAACCGAAGCGGCTCCGGCAATGCTCCAGAAACCCAAAGCCATTCCCCGCTGCTCCGGTGGAAACTCCCGGGTGATAACGGCCATGCCCACGGGCATCATGAGGCCGCCGCCGATCGCCTGAATGACCCTAAAGAATATCAGGGCATTTTCATTCCAAGCCGCGCCGCAAAGCAGCGAACCAAGGGTAAATAACATCAAAGCCGCGAAATAAGTCCGTTTATACCCGAACCGGTCGGCCAGCCAGCCTGAGGTCGGCAGCATCACCGCAAAAACCAGCATATAAGCCGTGGCGATCCAGGTAATCTTGTCGACACTGGTGCCAAAAGTGGCCATGATTTTGGGCATGCTCACATCGACGATGGTGGAGTCCAAAACCGCCATGAATGTGCCGATCATGACATTGGCTAGTACCCACCAGCGGTATGTTCCATGTCCCGGTTGGAGGGAAGGGAAATAATTCAATAATTTGCGCCTGAATACTTGGTAGAGCGACATTTATTTCACCTTCACTTTGACTTCCACCGACATCCCCGGCAGTAACGCCTTGGCGGGCACGGCATTTTCAACGCCGATTTTCACCGGTATCCGCTGGGTGACTTTGGTGAAATTACCCGAAGCGTTATTAGCCGGGATTAACGAAAATTGGGAGGCCGTATTGACGCCGATTTCCCTCACTCTGCCCCTGAAGCGGGAACCCGGATAGGCATCCACCCTCACCTCCACCGGCTGGCCCACCCGGATGGCTCCCAGTTTTGTCTCTTCAAAATTGGCCGTCACCCAGACATGCCCTAAATCATAAATGGTAAAAATGGATTGCCCGGGTTGAACCACATCTCCGGCCAAGACCCAGCGTTTGGATACCGTGCCGGCAATGGGGGTATGGATTTGAATATTCCTTAAATTGGTTTGATCCACTTCCAACTTGGCCTGGGAAGTTTTGACCGCGGCCAGGGCAATGGCATAGTTGGCCCTGGCGGTATCCAAAGCGTGCCGGCCATCGTCATAGTCCTGCCTGGAAATAAAGCTTTGATTGTATTGGGCGGATGCCCGGTTGAAATCGGTTTGGGCTTTATTCAGATTGACCCGGGCCAGATTCACGCTTTCCCCGGAACTGGCGAACGCTGCCTGATCTTGGGCCTGCTGGGCCCGGATATCAGCATCATCCAAGAACGCCAGCAATTGTCCGGCTTGCACCCCCTGGCTTTCCCGGACCAATAACCGGCTGACCCTTCCCAACACTTTTGAACTGATAGTGGACTGAAAACCGTCAATCATTGCATCATCGGTGGATATATAACCATGGAGCTGAGTATACCAGTACCATGCTCCGGCGCTCCCCAAGATGATCACCAGCAAGCCCGGGAGCCACATTTTCTTCATCCGATCCGTTTTCATGAATAACACCCTTTCGATTCCAAAATGACCTTGACGGGATGATTATAAAAATTATCCATAAAAGGGTTTTAAAGCATTTTTAAAAAATTTATAAAGAAGTATAAAAAAATTTTAAACCCGGAGCTATCAAAATAACATGAAGGTTCTGTATATCCAGACGTTCTGAAGTTTTCGGGGATTTGGGCAAAGAAAAAGTTCCGCTGGGACGGGGGTAACCCGGCTCAAGCGAAACTTGGGAATGTTGATCGATCAGTCGAAATAAAAAACCCGCTCTTTTTGGGGAATTCTAACCCCACGGCTTCACCCGCCTGGTTTTCCTTGAATAGGGGAAAAGTTGTTTAAAGTTGCCAGTCCGCCACATCTTCCAACCACTTGGCGATGGGTCCGGTTACCGAACGGATACACCCTGGCTCAAAAGGATTTTGTAAACCGGCCAGTTTTACTAATTCCAAGAATGCCTTGCTGCCGCCGGCTTTACAAAGCCGTAAATAATCTTCCCAGGCCGCCACTGAATGTTCCCGGGACGCGCGCTCGCGCCGGATCCAAAATTGAAAGGCGCAAACCTGGGCCAAAGTATAATCAATATAATAAAAGGGATTATTGAAAATGTGGCCTTGGCGGAACCAAAAGCCGCCGCGATTTAGAAACTCGTTATCTGCATAATCCCGGTGCGGCAGGTATTTCTCCTCGATAGACCGCCAAACCCTTTTCCGCTGTTCCGGGCTGGCCTCCGGGTTTTCATAAACCCAATGTTGAAACTGATCCACCGTTACCCCGTAGGGAATGAACAGCAAAGCTCCGCTTAAATGGGCAAATTTATATTTGGTTTCATCCGTGCCGAAGAAAAGCCTCATCCACGGCCAGGCCAAAAACTCCATACTCATGGAATGGATTTCGCAGGCTTCCAGCGTTGGCCAGATATATTCCGGGAGCTGGTAATCCCGGCTTAAATACACCTGAAAGGCGTGGCCCGCCTCGTGGGTGAGCACATCCACATCATCCGACGTCCCGTTGAAGTTGGAAAAGATGAAAGGAGACCGGTAGTCCGGGATATAAGTGCAATAACCGCCCCCGGCCTTGCCCTGCCGGGTAATGAGATCCAGCAACTCATGTTCCACCATAAACGAGAAAAAGTCCCCGCTTTCCGGAGAGAGCTCGCTGTACATCCGCTTGGCATTGGCCACCAGCTGGTCCGGATCTCCTTTGGGAAGGGCGTTTCCGGTCAAAAACTCCAAAGGTTCATCGTAATATTTCAGCGCATCCAAATGTAACCGTTTGGCCTGTCTCTGCCGGAGCTTGGTGGCTAACGGCACCAGATCTTCCAGAACCTGCCGGCGGTAACCGACCACCATCGAGGCGTCGTAGTCCGACCGGCTCAGGCGGGCATAACCGAGTTCGATAAAATTTTTGAATCCCAACTTACGGGCGATTTTGTCCCGCAGCTTTACCAAACCGTCATAAATCTGATCAAATTCGGCTTCGTGTTCCAGGAAAAAGCCGCAGAAGGCCTCTTGGGCCAGTTTCCGCTTCTCCCGGTCCGGGGATTGGAGAAACGGGGACATTTGCGAAAGATTTCTGGCCTCCCCTTCGAACAGGATCTTGGCCGACGCCCTTAACTTAGTGTATTGACTGGATAATTTGTTCTCTTGTTGAAGGTCCTCCACAATTTCCGGGGAGAACGTTTTCAGCTTCAATTCGGCAATCCGGAAAAGCTGGGAACCCCATTTTTCTTCCAAGGCCGGGCGAAGCCGGGAGGCTACCAATACCCGGTAGTATTGATCAATAAACCCTTCATAAATGGGACCCGCCTCGTCAAAATAGTCGTTTTCCCGCTCATAGTATTCATCGGTGGTATTCATGGAGTGCCGGATATGGACCAGGGTGGCCATGGTTTCAAACTCGTTTCGCAGCCGGTTGATGGCGGAAATAGCCTGGTTTTGCCCTTCAAGGGACTCGGCCTGCTCAAACTGGGCCAGGAACTTTTGAAATTCGGTTTTGAACTGCTCAAGTTCCGGTCTATGGTATTGATATTCTTTAAAAGAACCAACTTCTTTTATGGCCATGAAATCATCCTCCTCTTTCCTAAACTATCATACCTGATTTTGGTATCCATTTCCAGCCATCAAACTGTAATTTTACAATCTCTTCTGTTTTAACAAGGCTGGAATGGAATTTCGGCTTATTCTGTGATATGCTGGTATCCATGGACATTTCAATGAACCCAAACAGCAACAACCCCAAACCAGTCGTTCACCAAAAGGAATCACGGCTTGCCGTCTTGAGAATAGCTTGCATTTTAGGAGTACTCTCGGCATTCGGGCCGTTTTCCATTGACATGTATTTACCGGCGCTGCCGGGTGTGGCCCGGACGCTTCACACAACCGCTTCAATGGCCCAGCTTAGCTTAACCGCCTGTTTATTGGGTATGGCCCTGGGCCAAATATTTGTGGGACCCGTCAGCGATGTATGGGGACGGCGCAAACCGTTACTGGCCGGGTTATTGGTTTATGCAGTTTCTTCCCTATGTTGCGTTTTTGCGCCGTCCGGCGGAATTTTCATTATCATGAGAGGGATTCAAGGACTGGCGGGCGCCGCCGGAATTGTGATTTCACGGGCGGCAGTCCGCGACCTGTATTCGGGTCCGCAGATGACCCGTTTTTTTTCCTTATTAATGCTGATTAACGGCGTTGCGCCAATTCTAGCTCCGGTTGTTGGAGGACAAATATTACAATTTACGTCATGGCGGGGAGTATTTATCGTTCTCACCGGTATCGGTTTGCTGACGATGCTGGCCGTATTTTGGGGCCTTGAAGAAACATTGCCCGCAGAACGCCGCTCCGGCGGCAACCTGGCTCATACCTGGAAAACGTTCCGGGATTTAATGGGTAATCCTAAATTCATGGGCTGCGCGCTTTGTCAAGGCTTCGTTACCGCCGGCATGTTCGCGTATATTTCCGGTTCACCCTTTGTGATCCAAAATATCTTCGGGGTTTCTCCCCAGACATTCAGCTTAATCTTCGCTGTCAACGGCCTGGGCATCATTATCGCCGGTCAATTTACCGGCAGGATGGCCGGGCGGATCAGCGAACGCAAACTTCTCCTTTTCGGACTGGCCATGGCTTTTGGAGGGGGAATAGCCTTGCTGGCAATGATTTTGACCGGGGGCGGACTTTTGGCCATCTTGGTTCCCTTGTTTTTTGCGGTTTCCAGCGTTGGCATGGTCGGCACCAGCAGTTTCGCCTTGGCCATGGAAGATCAGGCCAAAAATGCCGGGAGCGCTTCGGCTTTGCTCGGCTTATTGTCCTTTGTTTTAGGCGGCCTCATGGCGCCGCTGGTCGGTATTGCCGGCAGTCACAATGCGCTCCCGATGGGAATTACGATTGCAGCGGCGGAAACCGCCGCCCTCTTATGCTACGGCTTTCTGGTAAAAGGGCTCAAAGGCCGGCCTCGGTCGGCCTTTGAGGTCAATGATTGAAAGAAGCATTAAAATTGCTGATGATCATCTTCCAGCGGGATAACTTCTTCCGGGGAAATGACTTTGGTTTTATTTTGGTTTCTTATCGCGGGATCTCTTGGATTTGGAGCCGGGTTGATGGTCTTCCGAATCACCCTCGCTGGTTTCAGTGCATCTTTGACTTCCGAAGGATGTTCTGTCCCAAAACACCTATTGGGTGGAGTTTTAACAAGACTTTCAGCCCCATAGACCAGCTTTGAAAGTTCCCAGACGATTTCCTTCATACTCTCGGCCTGGGCGCTGAGTTCCTCGGATGCGGATGAGCTTTCTTCGGCATTGGCCGCATTCTGCTGAGTTACGCTCTCCATTTGGGCGATAGCCTTGGTGACCTGTTCGACTCCTTGCGCTTGTTCTTGACTGGCTTTCGAAATATCATTCATTAATTCATTGACTTTATTGGCGTGAGCGGCTATATCCGATAAAGTTTCATGAACTTTCCGGGCATCCTCGACTCCGGTGTTGGTCAAGGCAATATTGGATTCAATCATCATGGTGGTATCTTTGGCGGCTTTGGCGCTTCTTCCGGCCAAATTCCTCACTTCTTCGGCCACCACTGCAAATCCCATCCCGGCATCCCCGGCCCGGGCCGCCTCAATAGCGGCATTCAGAGCCAGGATATTGGTTTGAAACGCAATTTCATCGATTACTTTGATAATTTTAACAATATCCCCGCTGGATTCGTTGATTTTCTCCATGGAAACCATCATTTTTTCCATAGCAACATTGCCTTGATTGGCCGAATCTTTGGCCTTACGGGCGAGTTCATAAGCCTCTACCGTATTGGATGAGGTCTGTTCCAACATGGATGCCGTTTCTTGTAAGGTCGAAGAGGTTTCTTCAATGGCCGACGCCTGCTCGGCGCTTCCCTGAGCCAACTGCCCGGCTGATGCCGATAATTGGCTGGAGGCCGCCCCAACCTCAACCGCGCCTTCATCCAAACGGTTTACAATATCGACAACCGGTTTGACGATCAGCTTCTTCATTAAAAAAGCGATTCCGATTCCAAAGGCCACAGCTATCCCGCCCAAGAGGATCATCAAAAAGATTAACCATTCATTGGTTCGTTTGGCATCCGCTACATCTTTTTCATTGCTTTCCTTCTGTAAATCGACAGCTTGTTCAATGGCATCAATCCATTTCCGGCATGCCGGACCTGCTTGCGAACCAATCAAATCAGCGGCAATCGCCTTTTGACCCGCCATTGCCGATTCGATAATTTTGTCATTGAATGGTCTGGCAACGTTTTCCGCTTCTTCAATTTGACTGCGGAGCGTTTCACCCTGGCTTGTGGCAGCGGTTTTTTGAATATCCTGAAACAATCCATCGTATTCCCGGCGGTAATTTTGAATGTTGGAGATCTCCTGCTGTCTTAAAACGGGGTCTTCCAATAAGACCAGCGTTTTAAGGGAGTTGGTTATTTCGAGGATTAATTTTTCCATATCATTGTAGAGTTCTAACTTATAAACATTATGCTCTACGATATCTTTCATCTTACTGTCGATCCGGTTCAAACTGACTAAGGTTAATGCGAATAGTAAAACGATGATTGCGAGCATACTGCAAGAGCCTATCAACAATCGGGTTTGAAGCTTGAGTTTACCCATCATATCCAGTCATCTCCATTTATGAATTTCAATGGACTTCCCTTACTTCTTATATTAATACTGTTCTCGATATTGGAAATAAACATTGAGTAATTTTCCTGTGAACTTTAGATAACCAATTCCCATAAAATTTCAAATCTCTCTTGTAACCGTTACCTTTTATGTTTAAAATAAAACAGAAACTTTAAGTAAAACTTGATTCCAACCATAAGGAGAAACCGATGTTTCCTGCAGAAATGGGTTTCAAAATGCCCCCGGAGTGGGAAAAGCACTCGCGCACTTTCATGGAATGGCCGGTGAAAGAAGCCATCTGGCCCGAACCGTTTGAAGAAATCTTGCCGGTATTTGCCGATATTGTTCAAAAAATCTCCAAGTTCGAACCGGTAACGCTGATTGCCCGGCCGGAACTGGCCGATGAAGCGGCCGGGTATTGTGGCGCGGGCATTGATATCCTGCCCTTGGAACATAACGATTCCTGGATGCGGGATAACGGACCAACCTTCCTAACCAATTCCCAGGGTGAAATTGCCGGGATTAATTGGATTTTCACCGGATGGGGCGGCAAATTTGAGGCCGGCGATGACAATCAGGTTGCCCCCAGACTCCTTCATCATTTGGGAGTCCCTTGTTTTGATATTCCCATTGTAATGGAAGGCGGTTCCTTTCACGTGGATGGGGAAGGCACATTGCTCACCACCGAGGAATGCCTCTTAAATACCAATCGCAATCCCAATCTAAGCCAGATTGAACTTGAGAATTTCCTGAAAAAGTCTTTAAACGTTTCTCACATTATCTGGCTCAAAAAGAGTTGGACCGGGGACGACACGGACGGCCATGTCGACAATGCGGCTTGCTTTGCCCGTCCGGGAGTAATCATCACGCAGGTCTGCAACGATCCTGCCGATCCCAATTATGAGATTTCCAGGGAAAACCTGAACATCTTAAAAAAGGCCGGCGATGCCCGGGGACGGCGGTTGGAAATCATTCAAATCCAGCAGCCGCCGGCCGACTATTATGAAGATAACCGTTTAACCTTAAGTTACTTGAATTTCTATTTTGTCAACGGCGGCATTATTTTGCCGGAGTTCGGCGGGAAAGCCCTGGAGGCCGACAGAAAAGCCAAGGAAATTTTGGAGCGGTTATTCCCGGAGCGGCGGATCGCCACCATCAACGGCTCCGTTATCGCCCGGGGCGGCGGTAATGTCCACTGCCTGACCCAACAGATGCCTGCAGGGATTAAAGGGTAAAAATAGGTTTTATCTCTGTGCCTCTATGGCCTAAATCAATGCTTTTTGGCCACAGAGACACGGAGACACAGAGAAGAATGGCTATGTTTTTAGATGGCTTATACAATATATCAAAAAGCAAGTGCAGCATGCCGAATGCTGCCGGGGCGCGGGGTCAATGTCATCAAGCAAGGAATACATATTCTGGAAAAACAAAATGCAAGCCGGAAAGTTGGTCTTTGACCTCTCTCTTGCTCTGATATGGAAGTGTCTGTCAAGCCCCATTCAAGGTTAGATTTAAAAAATTGATTTATAAAATTATTCAGCAGTTAGAATCGGTACTCGACGGTATGTCAACCTGATATACGTGGGTTGGTTACCACAAGACTTGTCATCCGTCCGAAGGCTATCTCTGTCTCCCGGCGTGAGTTCGGTTAACCTTATCACATGAGCGAGAACGAGGGTTCCTTCTTACTGCAAGTCATCTAACTGTTGAATCTTTAAAAACTAAAGAAATGTTCTTCAGTACCTTGAAAACTTAAGCTGCAAAACGTTCTTGTTTCACTTGCTGTCCAATTGCCCAAATAAAACCGGTCAATTCTCGGGCCACAGCTACTACTGCTATATTCGATTTTCTGCCTTTAGCAACTATCTTGCGATATTTGTGATATAGTCGGTGTTGAGCTTTCCAAGCAATTTTTTTTACTTCTTTAGTCACCCCTTCTTGGCGTTTACGAAGTCCCACACCAAGATTGGGCTTATGTCGATAGTGCCAGCTGCTTTCAACCAGCAAATACCGTAAATGGGCATTCCCAGTTTTAGTAATTGGACCTTGTCTTTTTTTATCACTACTGGTATATTCGCTTGGCACCAAACCCAGATATGCCATGAGCTGTTTGGCTGTTTTAAACCGGGTAATATCTCCGATTTCAGCAATTAATGCAGCAGCCGTTAAGGAACTAATTCCTTTTAATGCTTGATAAGACTTAAATAATTCTTGGTCGGAAATTGAAGTTACAGCTTCAGCAATTGCCTTGTCGAAGCGTACGATTCTATCTTCGGCTTGTTCAATAGCGTGAATATATTCAGTTAAAACAATTTGTAGTGGTAGTTGTTTAAAATTCACTGTATTTAACCATTTCCGATAGGCAACGGACCAGGCTCTGGTTCCATTGGGTTGACGAACATCCAACCGTAACAAGAATTTAGTAAGTTGGTTGCGCTTCTTTAGTAAATCTTGACTCGCATCTTCACGGGCTCTGATTAAATCACGTAAAGCTTCTTGTTCTTCGGAAGGGATGTGTATCGCAGTCAAGTCACCATTTTTAAGTGAGCGGGCTAGTTTTTTAGCGTCGCGTTTATCCGTTTTCACTTTATCACCCGGTTTTGATGGAATGAGTGATGGGGCCGCCACTATGCAATAAACTCCTAATTTGGTAATAAGACGATAGATGACATATCCACATGGACCTGCTTCGTAACAGTATTGTGTTCCTTTAACGCCTAGCTTTTTGACTAAATTGCCAATCGCATCCGGATGATTCGGGATTACACCAAGAAACTCTGCTTCATTGGAACCTTCATGGATTACGGCAACCGAAATGGAATCTTTGTGTACGTCGAGTCCTACGAATGTGGTATACTTCATATTGTCAGCCTCCTTCGTTTTGTAGCTCTGTAATGAGCCTCTTCATTCTCATTATAACCTACGTGATAGCGAATGGAGTGCTGGCACTTCCATTATGTCTCCCCCAATG
>JAEXDA010000039.1 GCA_023401925.1 Bacillota bacterium | reverse complement strand
CTGGGTATAGCGCCGAAACTCGGGTAACCAGCATTATTTTAGAGTCGATACAAATTTACAAAGAGATACAAAAATCGTTCTGGTACCTACTTTAGCCAAAAGAGTATGCCATCCGGCGCTTTCACAGTGGTGCGCCGGGATAAAGCTTGCCGAAATGAGAGAGCCAACTTCATTGAGTATACTTGCGGCGTCAGGAGCAAGTAGAGCTAGGAAGGCGGGAAGTGAAGACCGGAAGCGTACTTAATATGTACGCGCGCGTCCACAGGACGCGAAGGACTGGAGCGACCAACTGACGACGCTATACGCCGCTCATCACGCCGCACTCGCTCATTTCGGCAACGTTTCAATTGTTTGCTGATTTATCTTTATAATCATAAAATAAAATAACAGGGGGCCCGCCCATGAATATTGTAATGATTATGTCCGATGAACATTCATATCAAGCGATGGGTAATTCCGGACATCCCATTGTTCAAACACCGGCTCTGGACCGTTTGGCTTCAGAGGGCGCCACTTTCACCAACTGTTATACTCCTTGTCCGTTATGCGTGCCTGCCCGCGCCAGCGCTTTTACCGGATATTTTGTCAATCAATTGGGAACCTGGGATAATGCCACCCCTTACGACGGCCGGGTCAAGGGCCTCTCGGAACTGGTGACGGAACACGGTTATGATGAGTTTACCGGAGTTGGTAAAAATCATTTTCATCCCAAGGGGATCTATCCGGGGCTTGAAGATCATGGATTAGGCGAATATGATACGGAGCCGGATTTGAGCAGCTTATTCCGGCGGTGGGATATTCCAAGGCCAACGGGGAAGAGCCGCTTTGAAAAGATTAGACCCAGGGAGTCGGAATCCGAAGATGAAAAAGTATTGCATTTTGTTCTGGATTGGCTGGAACGGAAAGAGAAAAAAAGCCCGCCGTGGGTCTTATATGTGGGATTTCTCCAGCCCCATTTTCCGTTTTTTTATCAACAGAAATACTGGGACTATTACAATCCATTGGTGAGCGATATTCCGCAAGTAGCCAAACCCCCTTTCGATGAGTTGAATGAGCCGTTACGGGTGTTGCAAAGACATTTCAGCGGGGACCGGATCGATACGGAAACCATCCGCAAGGCCCATGTCGGATATTACTCTCTTATCGGCGAACTGGACCAGCATGTGGGCCAAATCCTCGACACGCTGGAACGCCGGGGCTTAGCTGAAGATACTTTTGTCATTTATACCAGTGATCATGGCGAGCAACTGGGACATCATGGCTTATGGTGGAAATGTTGCATGTATGAGGAATCGGTGCATATCCCTTTTTTGATCAAAGGGCCTGGCATCCCTGGCGGAGTACGGATTCATGATGATGTTTCCTTGACTGATCTCTTACCGACTGTTTGTGATAGCTTGCGGATCCCAATACCCCACGGTTTGCAGGGCGCCAGTTTGTTACCGCTCATTAAGGGCGATACCCGGAGTTATCCAAGGGATTTTGCTTTCAGCGAATATCACGCCCACGGCATGCCTACCGGGATGTTTATGATCCGTTGGCAACAATGGAAGTATGTGCATTATGTCGGCACTGAAGGCCAGCTATTCAACATTGAGGATGATCCGCAAGAGATGAATAATTTAATCCCGGCTGCCGCCGGTGATCCAGAAATCAACGAAGTAATTGCCCAGTGTAAAGAGCGGCTTTACCAGATTTGCGATCCCGATGAAGTTAGCCGGCGGGCCTTGGAATTTCAAGAAAGGATGCTTCAAGCAACCGGATTAAAAAATGTAGTGGATTTTGATGAGCGGATTGGCGCATTTATTCCGGAGTATCAGGCATTGGTTTTAACTTGAATCCGGCAAGTAACTTCAAAAACTCAGTCACATTTAACTTGCCGGATCGAGGTTTAATAAAACCAGGGTAAAGGAAATGATGAAAGGATGAGAACCTTATGAAAGCAATTGTATTTTTGTTTGATACGCTTAACCGCAGGCATTTGTCGGTTTATGGCAATGAATGGGTTCAAACGCCGAATATTTCCAGGTTCGCCCAGCGTTCCGTGGTATTTGACAATCATTGGGTGGGGTCTGCTCCTTGTATACCGGCCCGTAGAGATCTTTTCACCGGCCGGTTGAATTTCTTGGAACGCAACTGGGGCCCGATTGAACCCTTTGATTGTACTTTGCCGCAAGTACTTCGACAAAACGGCGTTTATTCCCATATTGTTACCGACCATTACCATTATTTCCGGATTGGGGGGGAAAACTATTGCCAACAATTTGATACTTGGGAGCTGATCCGGGGGCAGGAAAACGATCCTTGGGTATCACGGGTCAACCAAGAAGCGGTTCCCCTTCACCTTGGCAAGTTTAGTCCCCAATATTGGCAGAATCGCACCAATTTTAGGCGGGAGGAGAACTATCCCGGGCCGATGACCTTGCAAGCGGCTGCCCAGTGGCTAGAAAATAATAAGGATGCCGATAATTATTTGCTATGGGTGGAAGTTTTTGATCCCCATGAGCCTTTTGATTTTCCGCCGGAGTATTTGAAGGAATATGGCGATGATTATAAGGGCCCTTTATGCGCATGGCCGGAATATAAGGAGGTTAATTTACCGTCCGAAGCTTTGGAACACCTGCGGAAACGGTATGCGGCATTACTAACCATGACCGATCACTGGTTTGGGAAAGTATTGGATATCATCGACCGTCAGGGGCTCTGGGATGATACTTTAATGGCATTAACGGCCGACCATGGATATATGCTGGGAGAGCATGGTTTTATGGCTAAAAACTATATGCCGGCTTACAATGAAGTTTTTCATATTCCCTTACTGTTGCATCTTCCCGGAGATCAATCCAGTGGCGGCCGCATCCAGGCGCTGACCCAAAACATCGATCTTTTTCCTACCCTGATGGATTATTTCGGGATTAATTCCGGTGCTTGCGGCAATCCCCTTCATGGCGGATCCTGGTTGCCGTTGCTTCAAGGAGATGCTGAAAAAATCAGGGATTGTGCTATTTATGGATATTTCGGAAAAGACATCAATATCACCGACGGGCGCTATACTTATTTCAGGGCTGCGGCAAGGGAAACCAACGATCCGTTATATATCTATACGGCCATGCCGATGACTTTAAACCAGTATTTCGATTGTGACTGCCTTAAAGATTTAAGCCGTATTGAAATGGGCGCTTTTTTACCCTGGACCCCTTATCCGGTATATAAAATTCCCGGGGAGATTATCCAAATGAGGGATCAGAGCCAGTCGTTCAACAAAAGGAGTCCCTTGCTGGAACAAAATTTATTGTTTGACATTGAAAACGACTATCTACAGGAAAAACCGATGCTTGACGGGGAAGTCGAAAAGAATATGTGTAAGGCCTTGATTGCCGCCATGCGCCGCCACGACGCCCCCAAAGAACAGTTCAAACGATTAGGGCTTTAACTTGAATCCGGCAAGTAACCCCAAAAACCGCAGTCGCATTTAAACTTGCCGGATCGAGGTTTAAGAACTCTGCTACATTAGCAGTGAAAGGGATTCAAAAATAGAAACGGCATTTCATCTCAAAACTAATGGTTAAGTGAGGACAGATGATAAAATTTAACAGGATTCAAAAAGCGATTGCCCAATTCACTAAGCCCGAAAATTACGCCTATTTAAATCATTTGTCAATCAGAGACCGTTTGATTTTAATCTTGCTGGCGGTATCGATTATTCCTTTATCTTTGATGGGAGTGATATCCTACCATATTTCCAAAGCGGCGATTGCCGATAAAATTTCCCAATATTCACTCCGGGAACTCACCCAGGTTACCAATAACCTGGACTTGAGTCTGAAAAAATATGAAGATTTCTCCACGCACATGATATCCAGCCGTGAGATCAACCAATCCTTGGCGGAATGTGTCAACAATGGGGATTTGGATTTTCTGGCCCTGAACCAAAGATTTAGGAAGATATTCGATGATTCGGCGATAGCTTCGGAAAATGATACATCGATCCTTTTCAATTCGCTTAAAAATGATCAGCACTATCAAACGGGGAGCGGTTATATTTCAGCCGATCAATTTCGAAAAACTCCCGATTTTCGAAAGATACTTGCCGCCAAGGGAAAACTCCATTGGTTCTACCTTAAAGGGGGTATAGGACTCAGCCGGCTCGTCGGCGACTTGGACAGTCTGCAACCCATCGGAGTGGTGAGCGTATTTTTTAACCCTGCCGGACTGGATAAAGTAATCAATTACACATTGTATAAGGAATCCTCCGATAGCTCGGAAAAAGAAATTTTAAAACACCCTTATACCATGATTATTACAGAGGATGGGATTGTGGTGGCTTCCCCATTTCAGAAAGATTGGGGCAAAAACATCAGCGAATTGGTCAGCGATCCTAATATTGTGAAGAAACTAGCCGGCTTGGAAGAAAGATCAGGCAAATTTCCGGAGCGCGTGAAGGATAAAAATGTACTCATGACGGTCAATCCCATCCCGGCCAAAGGGTGGTATCTGCTGAGTATCGCTCCGAACTCCTATTTATACGCCCAGTCCAGAATGGTTGGTTTATGGGCCCTGGGCTTGGGAATCATCATCAGTATCATGGTGGTGATCATCTCCATTATGGTGGCGCTGGGGATTTCCCAGCCTTTGCAACAGGTTATGAAGGCGATGAAACAGGCGGAAAACGGCGATTTGTCCGTCAATGTCAAGCTGGATAGCAAAGATGAGTTGGGACAGCTGGGGCAGAGTTTTAACCGGATGATAACCCAAATCCAAATGTTGATCAGCGATACCCAAAAGCTCGCTTCCGAAGTGCTTAAACGAAGTAAAGTATTGGAAGAAAGCTCGGCCCAATCGTCCCATACTGCGGAAACAGTGGCTACGGCAACGGAAGAAATCAGCCGTGGCACCATGGAACAAACGCAAGAGGCAGAAAAAACCACTCAAAAAATGGATGATTTGGCCAAACGGATCGAAAATGTTGTTTCCCAATCCAGCGAAATGGAACAGATTACCCAATCGGTCCGGGGGATGGGTTTGCAATCCAAGGCCATGATTGAACAATTGGCGCAAAGGGTCAATGAAACCGATGTTATCACCGATACGGCGGTTAAGGATATTCAAGAGTTAAGTTCCTGCGCCGAACAGATTAAGAGTCTTACCGAGGCCATTACCGGAATTTCGGAACAAACCAATTTGCTGGCGTTAAATGCGGCCATCGAAGCAGCCAGAGCAGGTGAACATGGTTCGGGTTTTGCGGTCGTTGCGGAGGAGATCAATAAATTGGCGGCGGAGTCCCGTGAGACTGCCAAGACCATCAATATTATTTTACAGGAGATCGAAACCAAAGGCCGCACTTCCACCCAAACGGTTTCCAAAGCCCACCAAATTGTGATGGAACAGCTGGCCGCGGTTGAAGAAGCCCAAAAATCTTTCGACCGGATCATTGAGGCCATGAATAATGTCGTCCACCGGCTTTCCGATGTCAATGAAAACATCAAAACAATGAATACGGTAAAGGAAGAAACAATAGGCTTTATTACCAATATCGGCGCTATTTCCGAAGAAACCGCCGCTTCCTCAGAGGAGGTTTCCGCATCCGCCCAGGAGCAAACGGCCATTGCCGAACAGGTCACTTCCCTGGCGGCCGATTTGTTGAAAATATCCGATCAATTGGCCGGCAGTGTCGGTAAATTTAAAATCAGGGTTTCTTAAAAGCCTTTGTTTTATTGGGCTTTGGGAGCGGACTGGTTCAAAATCCATCGTTGAATCCCCCGGTTTTGTATCCATCAAGATTCTTTAGGGAATCTTGATGGATACTTTTTTTAATTCCGGGCATGGGTCCGGATAAAGCTTTGATACTCTTGCCGGAGCGTGAGGGGAATTCTTCGGAGAATGAAAATCACTCTCGGGAGAATAAAAATTGTTCTTCGGAGAGTGGCGGAGATTCTCCGGAGAATGAAAATCACTCTCGGGAGAATAAGAATTGCTCTCCGGAGCGTGAGGGAGATTCTCGGGAGGATGGAAATTACTCTCAGGAGAATCAAAAAGTAAAAAAGGTGGATGAATGTTACAACTTTCCGTTCGGGTTAACCAAGTGTAAAATGAAAATGTAAAAAAGATAAATTTTTCGTTACAACAAATGAAGGGGGAATAGAATGTGAAAAAGGGATTTTTACTCAGATTTTGTTTTGTCGCATTGGTAATGGTATCATTGTTGGGAACCGTTGCTTTCGCCAAACCCGCCAAGAGAATTTCAATCACTCTCGCTTATCATCCCCATATTGTCGGCGCCGGGACCGTATTAATCGCACAGGAAAAGGGATATTTTGAAGATGAAAATCTGGATGTGCAATTGGTTCAGTTTACTTCCGGCCCTCCGGAACTGGCGGCAATGGCGGCCGGAGATATTGATATCGGCTACCTTGGCGTCGGCGCTCATGTATTCGCCGCGCAAGGACATTGTAAAATACTGGTGATGGATAGCACCGATGTCAGCAACTTGATTATCGCCACCAAAAAATCAAAAATTACCAGCTTGAAAGGGTTGTATGGGAAAACCATCGCCATCCCCAAAGGGACTACCGCCGATATGATTTTCGGAATCGCTTGTAAGAAAGCGCATTTGGATGTCTCGAAAATTAATGTGGTCAGTATGGATATAGCCGGAGCGGTTGCCGCCTTTGTCGCCGATAAAATCGACGCCGCCGCCATCTGGGAGCCTTTTGTCAGTGAGATTAAGAAGATTAAAGGCCAGGATAATGTGGTCCAATTGTTGCATTCCAAGGAATTTGTACCGAAAGCCGTATTCCCGCAGAGTTGGGTAGCTACCCCTAAATTTCTGGAAAACAATCGGGAAGCGACCGTAAGATTTATGAAAGCATGGATTCGGGCCAATGAATACCGCTATAACCACATGGATGAATGCGTCAAGATAACCGCTAAATATTTACAGCAAGACGAGGCCACCGCCGGTGTGCTGGTCGGGGGCACCAACTGGCTGAACACCAAGACCCTTAAAAAGATGTATAATGATGGCACCGCCATGAAGTGGTACGGAATCGAGGAACAAATTTTCGTCGACAATAAAAAACTTGACCAATTCGTAGCGCCCGAAAATTTTGTGGATCCTCAATATTTTAAAGCGGCCCTCAAAGAATTGGGAATGTAAAATGGGAACTACTCCCAGGCTTGGGGCTGGATCTACTTCGCAGAGGAGCTTCTCTTCCCGGAAAGCAGTCTGATTATCAATGCGTGTTGCAGGAATATAGATAAGGCAATTTTCGCCGATGCTATATTCCTTTTTCCGATTATAAAGGTAATTCGGCAGGTTATTTGAATGTATTGATTTATCAGCTATCTATTGATTTGAAATCAAAAGAATATCTCCCGCAGAGGCGCGGAGGCGCAGAGAAATTACGAAGCGCTTGAGACTAGGTTTTCTGACCTAGACGTTTCCTATTCACGGCAAACTGATATCACGAATTACCAAAAAATATCTTGCAAGCGCATCTCACACTCTGCGTCTTAGCGCCTCTGCGCGAGAATAAATAGGCGGCTTGAGTTGAACCAAGCTGATTTATCTTTATAATTATATTCCTTTTTTTAGTAGCAAGATATCAGCGTTGCGTGTTGAATAAGTAATTTCCCAGAGAAACTTGGCCTGGAATGAAAGGGTGATCGTCATGATCATTTTGCTATCCATATTAATCCTGGCTTCAATTATTTTAATCGTTAAGGCCAGAAAGCCGGTGGCTTTTTGGATGGCTTTCGTTTTTTTTGGATGGTTTCTCAGCATGATAGGATACATTATTTTTCTATCCAAATACGGCGGGTACTACTACCACGTTAATCAAATTTTATACCTTTTCGACAATATCCGGGTCTTTTTCTTAAACTTTTCCCTCTCCATTCATTGGATCAGCCGGATGTTATCGGTAGGGAGAAGCATCTTTGTCATGAGTTTAATCGGCCTAAGTTTGACCATGGCGACCTCGATTTCCCGAAAAATGAGACTTTGGGTGCTGAGGGGAAACGTCCTGTTTTGTATGGCCAATATCATTATTTATGAACCTGCGTTTTACCGGCGGTTATTATATTTGTTGCAGCCCAATGGAATTTTTGTTATCAGCGTGATTATCCGCCTTTGGATATTGCTGGCTGTAATTTTTACATTTTACTGTTTCATAAGCCAATACTATCGGTTAAGTTTGCAGTTTGTCAGGAAACAATTAAAATACATCCTGCTATGTATATTTGCTTTGACGGTATTCTATTTTTATCTGGTTTTCATGGGGCCGATCCAATTAACGGATATTCGCACCTACTATTATCTGTATACCGATTTTGCCAATTTTAATCCGCCGTTAAGTGTTTTCCAGTGGGCCGTATTTATTGGTTTCACCGGAATCACTTCGGTCTTAAGCCTCTTTTCGGTTTGGAAATATTCCGATGTGGGGAAACGGCTTGACATGTCGGATTTATTTCACGAACAAAAGTTTTTATCGGTAAACAGCGGCGTTTCGGTGATTACCCATTCTTTGAAAAATCAGTTGCTCATGATTGAGGTGGTAACCCAGAAGATAAGCAAGGAGATTCATCAATGGAATTTGGATGACAAAACAAAAGTCGCAGCGGTTGAGGAGAATCTGGAAAAGATTTCGACCATCACCAATCAAACGCTGCAACGGATCACCCATCTCTATAAGGCATTTAAAAGTATATCGCTGGATCTCAAACCCGTAGACATTAAAGAAATCGTTGATAAAGCACTTGGCAATATCAAATGTGTTCCCGAAAATATCAAAATCGAAACAACCAACAGGGACAGCATCACTGTCGCCGCTGATATTTTTTATCTGACGGAGGCCGTTTCAAACGTAATCATCAATGCCTTTGAGGCAATCGGAGATAGAGACCGCGGCCGGGTGGACATTTCTTCCCATTTGGAAGGGGGTTGGTGTGTCCTGGAAATCCAAGATAATGGCATGGGCATATCCCAGAATGAACTGGGACGGATATTTGATCCTTTTTACACCCGGAAGATTACGACCCAAAATTGGGGGATCGGTTTATCCTATGCCAAACAGATTATTAAGTCGCATTACGGTTATATTCAGGTAAGAAGTCAACCCCAAAGCGGGAGTGTTTTCAGCATTATTCTCCCGATCATCGACATCCATACCGGGAAAATTCGAAAAAGGGACAGGTGAACATGAACGTAATCCGTGTTTTGGTGGCAGAAGATTCGGATATTTTGCGGGAATATTTTGTCGGTATGATTAATGAAAATGATGATATGGAAGTCGTCGGTGAAGCCGGCAGGGGAGAAGAAATATTTAAAGTCATGGAACGGGTTGGGGTTGATATCCTTTTGACGGATATTGAAATGGAAGACCGGTTTGATGGTATTCGCACGGCCGAAACCGTTCACCGGTTATACCCGGATCTCCGGGTGGTTTTTTTGACCGTGCATGAAGATAACGAAACCATTTTTGGCGCTTATGAAGCGGGGGCCATTGATTACGTGCTGAAAACGGCTTCTCCCCCAGAAATTATTGAAAGTATACGGCTGGCTTATGAAAACCGCTCCTCGATCCGGCCGGAGGTCGCCGTTAAAATCCGCTCGGAATTTACCCGAATCCGCAAGCGGGAGTCGGATATTATCAACGCTGTCAGTTTTCTCTCCATGTTCTCCCAGTCGGAACGGGAAATCATCCGCTTGTTGATTGATAAAAAGAAGATTTACGAAATTGCTCAAATCCGCTGTGTTGAAGTTTCCACGATCAAGTCTCAGATCAACATCATCTTAAAAAAGTGTAATATGAAACGAACCAAACGATTGGTTGAATTCATTGAGAAACTGAATCTGAAGAATTATTTTGATAATTTCTAGCAGTCCCTCCAAATTCCGGCAGCCAAAAGCTGAAGAAACAGAAGAAGCGGATGATTGTTGCAAAAGAAAACGGATCGCTCAAGATATCCTGTGAGGGTTGGATAAAACATACAACTTATTTTTAGAAAACGTTACGTTATAATGTAGATGTTGTTAACAAAGTGGTTTTTTTCAATAATTGATGGAGGAAGAATGATGGCAAAGATTACAACTTTAACGCAAACGGAGTCGGTTCCCAAAAATCAAGTTAAAACACCGTTCTGGGATCGGATCGACCACCGGATAATGGTTTTAGTATCTTTATGTTTGGGCTTTTTAGTGTGGGTCCTTTTGTCCCAAATTAAAGAGGTGGGAGTCATTCTGGTTAGCCCCTTTAAAATATACAAAACCCTGATGGCGGAAGCGGCGAGCAGTCGGTTATATGTGAATATCACCGCCAGTTTATTCAGGGTTTTATCCGGGTTTGCCCTGGCTTTCCTGGCTGCGGTGCCGGTCGCTTTTTTGATGGGCTGGTATAAATTAATCCGGGGATTGGTAGAGCCTTGGATTCAATTTTTCCGCACGATTCCCCCGATTGCCCTGATTCCGCTGGTCATTGTGGCGCAAGGCATCGGTGAGGGCGCTAAAATCTCGGTCATTTTCATCTGTACTTTTTTGGTCATGGTGATAACGATTTTTCAGGGAGTCTGCAGTATTGATACGACCATGCTCAAAGCGGCCAGAGTGCTGGGAGCGAACGATCGCAACATTTTCTTTAATGTGGTGGTTCCGGCGTCAACTCCTTATATTATGGTTGCTCTCCGTCTGGGTATCAGCACCGGGATGACTACATTGGTAGCGGCGGAAATGACCGGAGCCACCAAGGGCCTTGGCAACATGATTCAGGAGGCGGGATTATATTTCCGGATGGATCTGGTAATCTTAGGAATTTTAATCATCGGGATCATTGGTTTTATCCTGGATAAAGTTTTATTGTTCTTGGAGAAAAAATTAACCGGATGGCAGGATGTCAGGAGGTCATAAAATGAAAAATGAGCAACAGCCCAAGATTAGTATTGAAAATGTCAGCAAGATTTTTAAAGGAAGAAATGGCGAAATCAAGGCTCTTGATAATGTTAAATTGGAGATTCGCGAAAAAGAATTTGTATCCGTCATCGGACCGAGCGGTTGCGGCAAATCAACCTTATTGAATATCGTGGCCGGTCTGGAAGGGCCCAGTGAAGGCGTTGTCAAAGTTGACGACAAAATTGTGACCGGACCGGGGCGGGACCGGGGAGTGGTTTTTCAACAATATGCCTTGTTTCCCTGGAAAACCGTGCTCAAGAATGTGGAATTCGGGTTGAAGCTTCAAAAAATCGGAAAAGAAGAACGCCGCCAAACAGCCTTGAAATATTTGGAATTGGTTGGACTGAAAGATTTTCAGGAAGCTTATCCCAAAGAATTATCGGGCGGTATGAAACAACGGGTTGCCATCGCTAGAGCTTATGCGGTAAAACCGGAAGTCCTGTTAATGGATGAACCCTTTGGGGCGCTAGACGCGCAAACCAGGGCCCAACTACAAGAGGATCTTCTGAACACCTGGCAAAACGAGCAAAAAACCTGCTTCTTCATCACCCATGATGTGGAGGAAGCCGTCATCCTTTCCCAAAAGATCGTGGTGATGAGCGCCAGGCCGGGAAGAATCAAGGAGATAGTCAAGGTGGACATCCCTTATCCGCGGAATCAGTCCATCAAATTGACTTCGCAATTCAATGAAATCAAGAACTATCTTTGGAACAACGTTTATCAGGAGTATTTGGCGGTAAGGAAATAAAGTTTGTCTGCAAGATGGTACAAACCCCACAAGGGATGTATAAACAAAAATCAGGGAGGGGAAAAAATGTTCAACGTAAAAGTAAGAAGAGGCAAGATCTTAATGGGTATCACCTTGATGTTGGTGCTGGCAGCCGCGCTAACCGGGGTGGTTATCGCCAAACAAAATTTGGTTACGGTTAATGTTGCTTATATGCCCGATATGAACGCCGCCTCGATCGTCGCAGTCGGTATGGAAAAGAAGTTTTTCGAGGAATATGGGATTAAAGTCAATCCGATTAGTTTTTTAAGCGGCCCCCTGGAATTGCAGGCCATGGCCGCCGGTGATGTGGATCTGGGATATATCGGACCCGGCGCTACCTTTTTAGCTGCTCAAGGATTAGCCAAAATTCTCACCATTGACAATATCGGTTTTAGTGATTCGATATTGGCTACCAAGAAGTCGGGTGTTAAATCAGTCAAGGATTTAAAGGGAAAGACGGTGGCTACACCCAAGGGTACCACTGGAGAACAGCTGTTATTATTGGCTTTAGAGCGAAATAACATTAATCCGGCGGATGTTAACATCGTCAATATGGATGTGGCCGGAGTTGTGGCTGCTTTTGTAGCGGGTAAGGTCGATGCGGCAGCGATTTGGTCGCCCTACACCGTGGAGATTGAAAAACAGTTGAAGAAAGAAAATGTGATGGTGTTAGCCAGTTATAAGGATTATCCGGACAAAGCTTCACCTGCCAGTTATTTGGTACGCCCGAATTTTCTGGAGAAAAATCCCGATTTGGTGGTCCGTTTTATGAAAGGCTGGATCAAAGCCAATGATTACCGCAAAAAGAACCTCAATCATTCCATTGAATTCACCGGAAAATTGTTGGTTCAGGTTAAGCCGGAGCAATTAGCACAAATGGCCTCGGTCACGCAGTACTATTCTTCCAAAGATCTCGACCGGATGTTGCAAGACGGGTCGGTTTATAAAATGTACGATAATCTGATCAAGGCTTTTGTTAAAAACGGGCAGCTTCAACAATACGTGGATCCGAAAAATTTTGTGGATCCGGGGCCTTTAAACAAAGCCATGAAATAAAAAATTTTTACGGACACCCAGATAGACTATTTAGTTTGAGCAAGCCTATTTCGACAGGCTTGCTCAAAGCTGTCTGGGCTATTTTTTGTTTGCCAGATTGTGAAATAGAAAGAACCTAGAGGAGAATCTTATGTTTGGAACCATGAAAGCTATTTTTGGCAAAATCGCGGCTTCTTTGAAGTTTCTTACAAGAATCAGGGTCTTTTATCAAATTCTGATCATTATTTCGGTGATGGCGTTTTTTATGATCCTTCAAGGCTTTATTGGGTTCAAGACCATCAATTCTCTGGGTTCCCGGACCCAGGAGGTATTTAGTAACGGTTCCCAGGATTATATCAACTTATATAGTGTAAAGGTTGACTTGGAAAGCATTCGCAACCGCTATTATCAAGAGTTGACCGGTTTAAAGGGATTTACCGCTTACTCCGGTATCGAGGACACCAAACAAATGGTAAGCCGGCTAAAGAAAATTAATACACTCAAGACCGAGTTGATCCTGAAAGAACTCCAGGCTGCGCAGGAAATTTTGAATCAGCCCCCGGATCGGAGCCGTTTTGAGGAGCTGGATGACCATCTGACCCGGATTACCATGAATCTGGGCGATTTTGAAGATACCATCCGCAACACCGCTTTTGAGAAAATGAGTTCCGGCCGCCAGGAAATTCATCGATCGGAAATAAGCACTCTGGTAATTTTGCTGCTTGGCTTGGGGCTCTCGATTGGAATCGGGCTGGCTGTTGCTGCCGCGATCGCTTATCCCCTCAATATCATGGTAAAGGCCGCCCATAGATTGAAAGACGGCGATTTGGCGCAAAATATCTGGGCCCAAGGGTGTTTGGAAGTGAACGAAATGGTAATGGGTCTCAACAACGCCATTGCGGGACTGCGGGGTCTAATTGAAAAAGTCCATCAACAAGCGGCGTTTATTCTGAAGGCAGGGAGCGAATTGGCCACGGCTTCCGATGACTCCCGGAAGACTTCTTCCGAAATGAGTCTGGCGATGATGGAATTGTCGAAGACCTTCTCCGAGCAGGTAAACCAGGTCAATGACATTGCTCAAAATGTCGTTCAATTGGATGAACTGGTGCGAAAAGTTTCCGCTGAAACTGAAAAGATGGCCGGCACCTCCCGAAATATTTCCGATTCCACTCAATTGGGGCAGGAAATAACGGCCCGGATAGCCTTGGAGATCAAGGAGGTTTACAATTCCACCGAAGAAATTGCCAAGGTCATGAAGGATCTGCGGCTTTCCTCGGATGAGATCCAAAAGATGACCTCAGTGATTGGCAATATTGCGGAACAGACATCTTTATTAGCCCTCAATGCTGCCATCGAGGCGGCCAGAGCGGGTGAATACGGAAAAGGATTTAGTGTGGTAGCCGAAGAAACCGGAAAACTGGCTGAACAATCAAAACAAGCGGCTTTAATGGTTACCGGAGCGATTAACACCATGGGCAAACGAACCGTCGATGCCAGCGAGGCAATTCAAAAAGGAATGGTCAAAGTTGAGTCCGGATTGAAATTAACTGAGGAAGCCAAAACGAAGTTTGAGGGAATTTTCCATCAACTCCACGATATTCTGGCTCAAATTCATGAAGTGGCCGATTCGGCCCGAATCATGGAGCGCAAAAATGAAGAAGTTAATAGTTCTATTCATTCCTTAGCGGCCAATAGTGAGGAATTCTACGCCAGCACCGAAGAAACTTCTGCCGCGGCTCAGGAACAAAGCGCCGTGATTGAGCAGGTTACAGGGATGGCGGAAAACCTGAAAGTCATTGCGAATAGTTTAAAGGATACGGTAGGGGTTTTTCATATTGATGAATCGGCTGTCCATGAAGATCATGAATTGGAGAATATATAGCCAATTTTTAAGTCATCAATCATTTTAATGATTTCTTTGGTTCTTTTCTTGTTAAACTTTTTCAGGATGATATTAATTTGGGATTTGATGGTAGCTTCCTCCACACATCGTTGCCTGGCGATGGCCGATATCTTGGAACCCTCCATGAGAAGGCGGAGAATTTCCCGCTCCGAATGGGTTAATTGCCCCACCCGATTCATTACTTGGATGATTTGATTTTCATTTTTACGAATCCGGGTAAATTCGTTGCGGATTTTTGCGGCTACTTCGGGACGGATGGGGGATTTTCCGCTGAAAGCCGCCCAGATGCCGGAGATAATTTCCTCGCTGGGTAAGGATTTGAGAATATAATCGACGGCGCCGCTATCAAAAGCTTCGAAAACAGTCTGATCATCCTCGTGAATGGTTAGGAAGACGATCCGGATTTGCGGGTGGCGTGAGAGAATCTCTTTGGCTGCAAGGATCCCATCATTTCTGATTTCCATCTCAATATCCATTAGAACCACATCAGCACCGAGCTGATCCACCAAAGTAACCGCATCTTTTCCGTTGGAAGCCTGCCCCACTAAAAGAAAATCGGGTTCGTTTTCGATTAACTCGCAAAAATGCCGGCGCAAAATGGGGAGATCTTCTGCGACCACGATTCGAATCGGACTATACATGAAATTTTCTCCTTCGTTGCTGTCAATCGTTATCATCAACCTGGTATACAGGCAACAAAATTTTAAAAACGGTTCCCAAACCAACTTCGCTATCGACATAAATATAGCCAAAATGCTCCTTGATTACCTGTTTGGCATAAGAGAGGCCGACACCCCAGTTTTTATTGGTATTTTTGTTGGTGTAGAAAGGGTCAAAAATGCTGTTCATTTGGCTTTTAGAAATACCACAGCCATTATCACGGATTTTGACGATACTCCAATTTTCTTCCGTATTGCAATCGATCCGGACAGCTCCGCCGGGTCGGTCACCGATGGCTTCAAAAGCATTAATGATAATATTGGATAACGCTTCCGACAGGTGATTGGTGTCTGCCAAGATCGACCATTTGGCTTCGTTAAAGTTGTATTCCAATAAAATATTGGAGGGCACGGTTTTAAATTTATCCAGGGTTTTTTGGAGAATTGTTCCGGCCGGCGTTGGTTCAAATCTGAGAATCAAACTTTTGAAGGGTTTGTATAATTGGTCCAGCCGGTTCAGGGTATAATTGACAATTTCCGAGATGTTATCGATATTTTGCCGGATTTGGTCCGCCGTAGCCTGGGAAGATAAATCCTCATGGATTAATAATTGATTGGTTTTTTCGATTAACAATTTACTCATGATTAATTGATTTTTAATCGCGTGGGTAAAAACTCTGGCGCTGGTATTGGCAATTTTGAATTTCCGTTCTAGTTGTAAGTCGGCTTTTCCGAGTTGATTTTCAACTTCGGTATATTTCCAGATTGAGAAAATGCTGACCAATGAAGTAAGACCGGCGGAAATGACTCCGATATACCATTCCCATAAGGAAAGAGGCGGGTTGTAGTTGCTGAAGTCGGAATACAGATAATAATAAGTGCGGACATCGGTTACCTGTAGCGGTCCCATAAAACCCAGATAACAGTAAAACAAGGTCAACACGACCATACCGGGGTAAAAACTTTTTAATTTCTTTTTCACCAAGGGTATGGAGATTTGGCGGTACCCTTTCACCATCAGATAAAAGGCTATCAATACCGAAACGATAAACCAGGTCCGGGTCCCCAGACTTATCAGGTAAATATATTTTCTTTCCATAAAGCCAAAGAAGTTTTTGTAAACATAGGGATCATAAACCAGAATGTTCAGAACCGGGAAAACCGCGTTGAGAACATGCCAGTTCCATAGGGAACGGCTCTTTTTTTTGAATTTCAGGGTCAGGGCCAAACCCACCAGGCTGAATACAAAAAGAGACCTCCCGGCGCTGATCATTCGGCTGATCAGGTCGATGGAAACCGGAAGCTCCAATAAAAAACGCCGTATCGAATCGCTCAAAAAAAGAATTAAATTAACCTTGTAATAAAAGCCGCCGTATTTCGAAATAAATAAAATCAGGCCGGACATGCTGAAGCCCCAACCCAACAAAATCAGGGACATCCAATAAGCTGCCGGATTTCGGGCTTTGGAAATGAATAAAATAATTGCCCCAACCATGATAATGGCAAGTAGGATTACCATCGATCCCCATCCTTTATCGTCGCGGCGTGCGCCTCATCGTTTTATATTCATTATACCAAATGTTTTAGGAAACAGTGATCCTTTGTCCAAGAAGTTAATTTCAGCTTGAAATTAAATAACAAACGTGATATGCTGAAGGTGAATTAATTTCAATTTGAAATTAATTACAATGGCTTGTGGGGCTGACTTAAACCTCGATCCGGCAAGTTTAAATGGGACTGAGTTTTTGAAGTTACTTGCCGGATTCAAGTTAAATGGAGATAAGTTGCCTAAAACGTTATAAGGAAATTGCTATGGAAAAGTTCGAAGGGATCTCTAAAATTCGTATCGGGCATCGCAGTGAAATTTTAAACCAAATCCGGCGTTGCGGCCCCTTGTCCCGAACTGAACTCTGTGAGAAGACCACGATATCTAAACCGACAGTGGGCCGGGTGGTTGAAGATCTGTTGGCTCAGGGATTTATCCGGGAAACCGGGAGCGGCGTATCCCAACTGGGGCGGAAACCGGTGCAAATCGAACTGAATCCGGAGGCTCGATATTGCATAGGAGTTAATATTTCCCGGAATCATTTGCTGGTTTCGCTGGTTAACTTCACCATGGAAGTGATCGCCAAAAAAAGTTTATCCATTAAAGGAATCGGGGATCCGGAAATTTTCAAACAAACCATCGCCCAAAGTATCCTGGAGTTGGTTCGGGGGAAAAAACTTGATCAACAGAAGGTTCTCGGTGTCGGGATTGGAGCGCCCGGGATTGTCGATTATAACCGGGGGATTATTCTCGATTTTGCCATCGCCCATCAGTTGGTGGACATCCATTTGAAAGATTACTTATGGGAAAAGACCGGCTGGGAAATAGCGATTGACAATAATGCCAATACCCGGGCTTTGGGAGAATACTGGTACGGGTTTGGCGTGGGATGCCAGAATCTGATTTATGTGATCTGCAGTGAGGGCGTGGGCAATGGAATCATTATCGAGGGAAAAGTGTTGCGGGGAAAAAACTGCTTCACCACCGGACTGGGGCATATGATCGTCAATGCCGATGGCCGGTCCTGTCATTGCGGGCGCAGTGGATGCATTGAAACCTATAGTTCCACCGAAGCCCTTGAAAGAAATACCCGGGAGGCTTTGCAAAAGGGCGCCAAATCCCTATTGCTTGAAAAAGTTGGCCATCAGCCGGATAAAGTCGACTACGAATTAATCTGCCGCTGTGCCGAAGCCGGAGACTCATTGTGTATACAAATGCTGGAGGAAGCCGCCGCTTATTTAAGCGTCGGCCTGGCCAATCAAGTAGGAACCTTCAATCCGGAGTTAATCGTGTTATCGGGTGCTTTATTTGATGCTTATCCTCCATTTTTTGAAAAGGTGAGGACACTGACTTTGGAAAAAGTCTTTCCGCTACTGGCTAGAGATGTGATAATCAAAAAACGCCAGGTCCGGGATAATCTTTATGAAGCGGGGGCAGCCACTTTGATATTTAAATCGTTTTTTAACGATTAATAAAAAAAGCGCATGTGCGCGGGTTAAAGAAAGGATGATTCATCCATGTTAGTACCATTACGACCGTTGCTGGAAGCAACCAATCAGTACCGTTTTGCCCAAGGGGGATTTAATGTTAATGCCGTAGCTCAGGCGCAGGCAGTAATCGAGGTCCACGAAATGTTCCGCTCCGCCGCCATTCTCCAAGGGGCCGATTTAGCCAATGCCTTTATGGGTGGCCGGCCCGATTTTATGAATGGAACAGTGGCGGACAAAAAAATCGGCGCCAAACGGATTGCCGATGCGGTCAAAAAATATGGCGGAAATTCTCCCATTCCCATTGTAATGCACTTAGACCACGGGAAAGATTTTGATTCGGTCAAAGCGGCGATTGAAGGCGGTTATACTTCGGTGATGATTGACGGCTCCTCATTGAGCTTCGAGCAAAATGTGGAATTAACCCGGGAAGTGGTTAAATATGCCCATGCTTTAGGGGTAAGTGTTGAAGGGGAATTGGGAGTGCTGGCCGGAGTCGAAGATGATGTGTTTTCCGAACAATCGACTTATACCAATCCCATGAAGGTTTGTGAATTTTTCCAGAAAACCAAAGTCGATTGTTTGGCTATTTCTTATGGGACCAAACACGGCGCGGTGAAGGGCGAAGGGGTCAAACTTCGTAAAGAGATCGCCATCGCCGCCATGGAAAATTTGCGACATGAAGGGATTTTTGGAGTGTTGGTATCCCACGGTTCCTCGACGGTTCCCCGTTATATCGTTGAAGAGATCAATGCGTTGGGGGGTAAAATCACTAATGCCAACGGGATTCCCTTAGATGAACTAAAGTCGGTAATTTCCTATGGGATCGGTAAGATCAATGTGGATACCGATATCCGGCTAGCGGTTACCCGCAATATCCGCGAGTATTTTATCAACAATCCTTCCAAGCAAAAGAGTTCTTCCGTTGGTAAGGTTTGGGAATTAATGGAGGAAAAAGCGGAGCAATTCGATCCCAGGGTATATTTAACGCCTATCATGGAACAAATGATTGTCGACGTACCCATTTCAGACGAGGATATTTTGGTCCTCACCGATTGTATTAAGCGGGGTGTCCGGGAAGTTGTAGGGGCTTTGATCGTCCAGTTTGGTTCGGTGGGCTTTGCCTCCAAAGTCGAACCTCTTAGCTTGGAGCAAATGGCGGAGCGTTACCGAAAAGCCGGAATTTAAAAGAGTTTTGCAATCAATGGAAAGGAATGATTTTACATGAACGGGAAAAACATCCGCTTGGATTTTAAAAATGTCCTTTCTTATGTGGGAGAGAAAGAAATTCAGGCAAGCGTTGCCGAGAATAATGAGTTGTTTCAAAAAATCAATCAAGGTCAAAAGGCCTCGGCTGATGTTTTAGGCTGGTTTGATGTCGCTTCGTTAATGGATGAGGCTTTGCTTGGAAAGATCGAAACCAAGGCGCGCCAGATCCGGGAAAATGGAGATATTTTTATTTTAATCGGGATTGGCGGCTCCAATCAAGGAGCGCGCGCCGCTATCAAGGCGATGCACCCTGAATATTCAGCTGTTCCCGATAAACCGCAAATTATCTACGCCGGAAATAACCTGGCTGTGGATTATCTGAAGTCCGTTTTGAAACAAGCGGAAGGGAAATCGGTTTATGTCGATGTGATCGCCAAGAACTTCGCTACCCTTGAGCCGGGAATCGTTTTCCGGATGATCCGGAAATTCATGGAAGATACCTATGGGGAGAAAGAGGCAGCAACCCGGATTTGCGCCACCGGCTCCCTAAACGGCAGTTCCCTGGAGAAATTAGGGCTAGCCAAAGGGTACAGCCTTTTCCCGTTCCCGCTCGATGTGGGAGGCAGGTTCTCGGTATTAACGGCGGTAGGATTATTGCCGATGGCTGTTGCCGGGCTGGATATCCGGCAAATGCTTGCCGGGGCCAGGGACATGGAGCTGTTGCTGAAATCGGTCCAGTGTCAAGAAAATCCGGCGGTATTATACGCTGTGATCCGGAATCTATTGCTAAAAAAAGGTTATGGGGTGGAAATCCTGTCTCACTTTGAGCCCCGCTTGGAATATTTCGCCAAATGGTGGATTCAACTTTTTGGAGAAAGCGAGGGCAAAAACCTTACCGGAATTTATCCCACTACTTGTTCTTATTCCGAAGATCTTCATTCCCTGGGGCAATATATTCAACAAGGGAAACGGTTTTTGCTGGAAAGTTTCCTAACGATCGAGGAACCTCAAGGGGCTTTGGTGATTTCGGAAGCTCAAAGAGATCAGGATGGTTTCGATTATTTGGAAGGGAAAGAATTCGCGGCGTTAAATGAAGCGGCATATCAAGCCACGCTGAAGGCCCATGGTGACGGGGGAGTTCCTTGCATGGTCATCAAGCTTCCCGGTCTGAATGAATATTATTTGGGGCAACTGTTTTATTTCTTTGAATATGCCTGTTTCGTTTCCGGGAGCTTACTCGGGGTAGACCCCTTTGATCAGCCCGGTGTGGAAGCATACAAAACCAAGATGTTTGAGATTTTAGGCAAACCCTAATCGCAATTTCGCTATTTTCAACTTGAATCCGGCAAGTAACCCCAAAAACCTCAGTCGCATTTAAACTTGCCGGATCGAGGTTCAAAGTAATTTCCGGAACGAGGATAAAAATGAGTATGAATCGTAATTTTTACCAGCAACCATTGAAAATAATGCCGAATCGGGTTTACCGGCCGGCTATCGGCGGTAAGCTGCTTGATGAATGGCAAGGCCAATCGGTGGGAGAGGACGGACACTACTCGGAAGAGTGGGTCGCTTCGACTGTCCTGGCGCGAAATCCAAATCCTCTTCCTTTTGAGGGACTAAGCCGAGTTGCGCTCCCTGATCAGCCAGTAGCCACTGCGCCGGTTTACCTGAAAGATTTGATTGAGGAGAACCCTCAAGGGTTTTTGGGTGAAAGACATGTGGCCAAATTCGGGACTTCTACAGCCCTGCTTGTGAAGGTGCTCGATTCATGCAGCCGTTTGATCATTCAAGCCCATCCGGACCGGGATTTTGCCCGGGAAGGGTTTGGATCGGAATTTGGTAAGACCGAAGCCTGGTACATTATCGGCGGTAGAAAGATCGAAGGGGAAAAGCCCTATGTCTTGTTTGGTTTTAAACCGGGAATTACCCGGGAAAAATGGCAGGAGCTTTTTGAGACCCAAAATATTCAAGGAATGATCGAGTCCTTACACCGTTTTGAAGTCAGTCCCGGTGATGTTTTTTTGGTGGAAGGCGGGATCCCTCATGCGGCCGGCGCCGGTGTTTTCTTCATCGAAGCCCAGGAGCCGACCGATTATACGATTCGCACCGAACGTAAATCACCCGCGGGCTTGCCCATGACGGATCAGCAAATCCATCAAGGCTTAGGCTTTCAAAAGATGTTCGATTGTTTTCATTATCAAGGATACCGGCGGGAAGAAATTTTAGAAAAATGGTATCTAAAAGCTCATTTAATCCATGAAGAGTCCGGCGGTAAGCAATTTTCGGTAATTCCGCCAGAACGGTGCGCCTACTTTTCTATGGAACGGCTGGAGATCCAAGGCCATTATACCACCTCCGGAAGGGGAGACTTTGCGATTGCCCTCATTCTTTCCGGTTCGGGGTCTATGAAGTGGAAGCAGGGTAACATGCCGGTGGAACAAGCCTGTGAAATTTTTTTACCGGCCTCTGTAGAGGAAATAACCTGGGAAAACCGGGGCATAGCTCCTATGGTGGTTATACTTTGCCATCCACCGGGGGTTTCGTTTTAAGTTTTAAGAAAAAAACCGGAAAGGATGGCCGGTTGGCAAGCTAGTAGAGCGTATCGTAAATGAATGGTAATCAGAAATGGGGAAGATACGCTCTACTTAAATAAAATGTTCACAATCATTGAGTAGTTATTGAGAGAACGTTTTGCGAGTCCGGCATCCGCCGGTTTGATATGGGTTTAGTACAATCGAAAAAATTGTTCCAAACGTTTGGGTTCAGCAGGAATCTGACTTTCCATAGCGAATAATCCGGGAAACAAAGTAAAAAAACATCCACTGTTTATAGAAAATCAGTATATTTCAGGAGCTGTCATTATGCCCGCTACCCTAAAAGACATTGCCGTAAAGGCCAAGGTTTCGATATCCACAGTCTCCCGGATCATTAACAACGATTTATCCAAACCGGCTAGTCAAGAAACCCAGGAGAAGGTATGGAAGATTGTGCGGGAGCTTGGGTATGTGCCCAACCAAAATGCCCGGACTTTGGTGAAAAATCTGTCTTCTACAGAACAGTTGCAGAAAACCAAAGCTCTTGGTTGTATTTTTACATCCACCAAAGATACCTTTAATGATCCTTTCTTTTCCTTTATAGCCCGCGGGGTTCAACTGGAAGCCGCCAAAAACAATTATGTTTTAGGATATTCCTTTTCATCCTCCGACATGACTCAAGCGGCTTTATACAACAACATCACTGCCAACAAGGTGGACGGCGCAGTCGTCCTGGGACGGTTCGATCGGAATTTTTTGGATTTGCTAAAGGCCAATTTCGGCAATCTGGTATATGCCGGACTTAATTGCGTCAATGGCGGATTCGATGAAGTAATTTGCGATGCATTTCGTGCTTCGGTTTGTGCCGTAGAGTATTTGATTTCCCTAGGACACCGGCGCATCGGATATCTGGGGCCGGTACCTGAGGATGCTGACGTAATTAATGAGCACCGCTTTGCCGGTTTTCGCCAGGCCATGGCGGAGAGGAACTTGGAAGTTTCAGCCTCTTGTTTCAAGTCTATAGAGTTAACTTCCGAGTCTAGTTATCAACGGATGAGAGAATTAATTGCAGAAGGGCCTTTACCTACGGCGTTTTTTTGCGCCAACGACACGGTGGCCATTGGTGCAATGAAAGCAGTTCACGAAGCGGGGTTGGAAGTTCCCGCCGATGTGTCTTTCGTCGGTATCGATGATATTGAAATGTCTGCTTATGTGAGCCCGGCTTTGACGACTATCCGGGTTCCCAAGGAAGAATTGGGGAAATTTGCAGTGAAAATATTAATCGACCGGATCGAAGGGGGCCATGAAATTCCCGTGAGACTAGATATTCCTTTTGAATTATTGCTTCGGGAGAGTTGCGCTCCGGTAAAGAATAGGTAATATTTTTTTATTCTCCAATCCAAAGGTTTGGGGCAAACGATAAGAGACCAATAGAAAGGAGTATGACGATGAAAGAAAAGATTTTAGTGGTCCATGGCGGTGGACCAACGGCAGTGATCAACGCTTCACTGTATGGAGTGATTAAGGAGGCCTTCCGTCATCAAGAGATCGAAACGGTTTTGGGCGCAGCCGGCGGGGTTGACGGGGTGCTGGAGGAGAAATTCATTGACTTTAAAACTCAACCTCAGACGCTGATTGAACGGCTCCCGTTCACACCGGGATCGGCAATCGGAACTTCCCGGAGTAAGTTACGGAGCGACGATTATGAAGCTATCGTGGCGCAGCTGAGAAAGCACAACATCAAGTATTTATTGTTCAACGGCGGTAACGGTTCCATGGACGCCTGCGGCCGGATTCAGGATCTGGCAACCTCTCACGGGATTCAGGTTTTGGGTATTCCCAAGACCATTGATAACGATATTGCCGTTACCGATCATTGCCCGGGTTTTGGGAGCGCCGCCCGGTACATGGCGGTCTCAGTGGCGGAAGCGGCCTTGGATGTTAAGTCGCTGCCGATCCATGTATCCATTATTGAAGCCATGGGACGGAATGCCGGTTGGATAGCGGCATCCAGCATCTTAGCACGGAAAAAACCGGGTGATGCGCCGCATTTGGTTTATCTTCCGGAGCGGCCGTTTCAGGTGGCGGAGTTTTTGGAAGATGTCAGGGGGCTTCATCAAAAGCTGGGCGGAGTAGTGATTGTTGCCAGCGAAGGACTGGTGGATCAGGATCATAAGTCGGTGGTGCCGCCGCTACTTACTAAAGGAAGAGACGTTTATTTCGGCGATGTCGGAACCCATTTGGCCATGCTGATATTGAAAGAATTGGGGATTAAGGCTCGCAGTGAGAAGCCGGGCCTTTTAGGACGGGCCTCGGCTACACTCCAATCCAGCGTTGACCGGGAGGAAGCGATCCGGGTTGGTGAATTTGCAGTTCAATCCTTATTAGCCGGAAAGACCGGCGCAATGGTGGGATACAAACGAGTCGGCAATCAGCCTTATTATTCCGAGACGGTGTTAATCCCCATTGGTGAAGTGATGTTGAATGAGAAAAAAGTGCCGGATATCTTTATTAACTCCCGCGGGAACGATATTGACGCCAGTTTCGTCGACTATTGCCGGCCGTTGATAGGAGACCCACTGCCGGAATATGCGGAATTCCGCTAAAAATCGGAGATGCAGTCTTAGAAGCATGACTGTGCTGCTACTCCATTAGAATATAAGTGATTTGATGAAGAAATCTTTAAAAAGTTGAATGGAAGGACGCGATGGCATGCATCATATTTTTGTGAATTTAAAACGCTTTGAGGTTCCGAGAAAAATGGGAGGAGTATGTCCCATGGATGATTCGCGGCGCTGGATCGAGACGGTGATGGATGAAACGATTGCTTTAGGATTGGGAACGCTTCAGGAAATTCATCTTACGTTCCTCTTACCGGAATCGTTGCTGGCTAACGCTTTGGATCAAGTTTGGCACTATACGGCCGGGCATACCCGCGCCATAAGCCTTGGCTGTCAGGGAGTTTACCGGGAAGATATTAAGCCGGGAAGTAATTTCGGCGCATTCACCTCCAACCGTCCCGCCACTCCCATGCGGCTTTTGGGATGCGAGTGGGCGATGATCGGCCACTCGGAAGAGCGGAAAGATAAATTAGGGGTAATTGCCCAATATGATCCCGAAAGCCTGACGGATTTAGCCCGACAAAACCAGGCTAAAATGGCGGTGGATTCGCTAATCCATGCCGAAGTTATCAGCGCATTGCAGGCTGGCCTCAATACCTTGATCTGCGTCGGAGAGACGGCTGCGGAGAAAGGAGAAGGGGATTTCTCCGTTCAGAAACCCCGTATCGAAGCGGTATTACGGGCTCAATTGGAAGCTAACCTGAAAGGGGTGGCCGAATTCATTCCCGGTCGGCAAATTGTTATCGGATATGAACCCATCTGGGCTATTGGCCCCGGTAAAACTCCGCCCGGAGCGGATTATATCGGTTTCGTCTCTGCTTTCATCAAACAAGCGGTCCAGGAATTATATGGTTTCACACCTGCGGTGGTTTATGGCGGCGGGTTAAAGGAAGAAAATGCGGCCATGATTGCCGGAATCCCGACTATCGATGGAGGCTTGGTTGCATTAACCCGGTTTACTGGTGAAATCGGTTTTTCCCCTGCGGAACTCAAAGAGATCATCGCTAAAGCTTACCCGGAAAATTAGGGAGTGGCCGGTGGTTTTTCTTAAACTCAGAACGCCATTGGCAGCGTAATGCCAACAGTGGAATAAAAAAGGGGGTCATTTTATGAAGAAATTAGCGTTTGAATATGGACAAGGATTAATGGAAGCCAATCTCCCTGATAACACGGATATTTTTATTCCGGGAGAGACGGTTCCCGATCCGCCCTGTATTCCCGGGGAAAAATTGGTTGAGGAGACCAGAGAGTCGATTCTGCATCCGATTGGTATGGAACCCCTTGCGAAATTGGCGAAGAAAGGCTCAAAAGTTACGATTATTTTTCCGGATCGAGTAAAGGGTGGCGAACAACCGACTGCCCACCGGAAGATTTCGATTCCCATCATCCTTGAGGAACTTTATAAAGCCGGTGTTGAAAAAAAGGACATCCTTTTAATCTGTTCCAATGGTCTGCACCGCAAGAATACCAAGGAAGAGATTTTTAACGTGCTTGGCCCGGAGCTGTTTCACGAATTTTGGTATTCCCATCAAATTATCAACCACGACAGCGAGGATTACGATCATCTGGTGGATTTGGGAACCACGGAGAGTGGCGACCCAGTTTTGATGAACAAATATGTCTATGATTCCGATGTTGCGATACTAATCGGACATACCCAGGGTAACCCCTATGGAGGATATTCCGGTGGCTACAAGCACTGTGCGACAGGTATCACCCATTGGAGAAGCATCGCCTCACACCACGTGCCGCAGGTCATGCACAGAAAGGATTTCACACCGGTCAGCGGCCATTCCATGATGCGTACCAAGTTTGATGAAATTGGGCAGCACATGGAAAAATGCATGGGTAAAAAGTTTTTCTGTTGCGATGCGGTTCTGGATACCTATTCCCGCCAGATCGAAATCAACAGCGGATATGCTAAAGAAATGCAGCCAAAATCCTGGATTGCGGCAGACAAACGCACCTATGTCCATTGGGCGGAGAAGAAGTACGATGTTGTCGTATTTGGTATGCCTCAGTTTTTCCATTACGGCAACGGAATGGGTACCAACCCGATTATGATGATGCAAGCGCTGTCAGCGCAGATTATCCGTTTTAAACGTGTACTCAAGGATAATTGCGTGATTCTATGCTCTTCTATCTGCAACGGCTATTTTCACGAGGAGCTTTGGCCCTATCTTCCGGAAATGTACGATATGTTCCAAAAGGACTATATGAACATCTTACCGGATGTGGACCGTTACGGCGAGTATTTTGCAACCAATGAGGAATATATCCGTCAATACCGTTACGGCAATGCGTTCCATCCGTTCCATGGATTTTCCATGATCAGTTGCGGCCATATCGCCGAACAGAACACGGCCGCCATCTATATCGTCGGCGCGCAGAACCCGGGCATTGCAAGAGGTATGGGCCTTAAAACCAGAGCAACCTTTGAGGAAGCGCTGGAGGATGCCAAGAAAAAGTATATCGGTGAAAATCCGAATATCCTTGCTTTGCCGCGAACTTATAAACTTGCTTCCGTTCACCTTTGCATGAAAAACGAACCTTATGACGGAACCAACGGTTTTTCAAACTGCGGTTTCCATGATTAGTAAAGGAGTAATCTTCAATGTGGCAAATTCATTTATCAATGGCCGACATGAATATTTATTGGCCGGGGTTGGTTTTACTTGGCGCATTTATCGGTTTTCTAACCGGTATGTTTGGTGTTGGGGGAGGATTTCTCCTAACGCCGTTGCTTAAAATCGTTTTTGGCATTCCTTATCCGATTGCGGTGGGAAGTGATTTGCTGCAGATTTTTATCAACGGCACTTTTTCGGCCTGGAAACATTGGAAATATAAAAATGTAGATTTAATCATGGGCATGGTCATGGCCGCTGGTTCTTTGGGAGGCACCGAGGTCGGAGTCCGGCTTTTAAAATCGCTCAATAATAGCGGACGCGTGATCATCAATGCTCATTCTATGCCTATATTAGATTTGGTGTTAAACGGGATATTTTTAATATTAATGGTCGGGGTAGCGATTCTTATTTGGAAAGAAACCTCCAACTCTTCAGGAGAAGAAGTGGCAGCCTCCTCCGTATCGAAACGTTTGCGGGCTTGCCGTATTTCTCCGCAATTGGAGTTCCCCCATTCCGGGATTTCATCAATGAGTATCTGGGTTCCGCTTGTAATCAGTTTTTTTGTGGGAATTTTGACCGGTTTTTTGGGTGTGGGCGGCGGATTTATCAATTTCCCTTTAATGGTGTATGTCATTGGTATGCCAACTGCCGTGGCCGTGGGTACCGGGGCCTTTCAATTGCTGTTTTCAACCGGCTATGGAGCCTTACGCCATGCGCTGCAAGGGCATGTGGAACTTTTACTGGTCGCTTTTTTACTTATCGGGTCTTTGGTTGGAGTCCAAATAGGGGTTTACGCCTCCCGCTTTTTTGGCGGCCGGATGATTCGCAAATATTTTGCCTGGATCCTCGTTTTGGCAATTGGAGTTATTGTATGGGATGTAATCCATGAAATTTGGTTATAGTGGCGTTTCAAGAAGATGAGGGTTCCAAAATATTTTCGCGCAAAAAGTAACGTTTGAAAAAAGGAAGCCTTCCGACTTCCTTTTTTCATAGTAATGTTTACAATCGGTAACGATTCATCGCAACCGGGTGTATTTGGAGCGGAGGATTAAGATTCATTCATGGAAAGATATGGATTAATATTTATAATATGTTTTGCGGGAAGCCTGATTCATGGTTCTTTAAGCTTTGGGTACGGAATATTTGTCATGTCGGTGTTGTCGTTAATCCTCCCGTTAAAAACAACTGCAGTGCTGGTTGCGATTAGTTCGTTATTTATCAGTTTTACTGTTTGTTGCAAGCTCCGGGGGAAAATTAACTACAAGGCAATTTGGCCGCCTTTGGCAGCAGGGTTGCTTTTTATACCGGTAGGTGTATTTATTCTTGGTATTTGCGATGAAAAAGCACTCCAAAAAATTTTGGGCGCCAGTATTATTCTGATGGCTGTTTTTTTCTTGACAACCGTTGGAAAAAAAGTCCCCATGAAGACGAATATTAAAAATCAATTGTTAGCCGGAATAACCAGCGGGATATTCACTGGCCTATTTAATATGGGAGGCCCGCCCTTGGTGTTTTATCTGGCCCATACCATTGAAGATAGCCTTTCCTACAAGGCCAGCCTGGAGTTTGTTTTTATCGTCTCTGGGGTTATCGTCTTGATAAGCCATGGCATCTGCGGAAATCTTACTGCGGAAATCATCCCCTATGTGATACTGTCCTTTTTTGCAACCATTATCGGAAGCATACTGGGGCTTAAAATTTTTGCAAGGCTTGATAAAAAAATATTAACCGGTACCATTGATTGGTTGATGTTAGGATTGGGAATCATTTTAATATCAAAATAAAGTGCACTTTTAGGAATACTGGATCTTTAGTATTTACCGCTGCTCCGCAATACCTCAAAAATTTGGTACTCCTTGAGAATGTTGACCACTTCTTCAATGTTATGTTTGTCAAATTTTTTGAGAATGCTGTGAATTTGGCTTTTGACCGTGTTCAGTTCCACGTTGCGAATGTCGCAGATTTCCATCCGCCCTTTTCCTTGTACGAACAAATTTAAAACATCCAGTTCGGTGGCGGTAAGCTGGGTTATAATATTGAGATAAAATAAAATACCTTCTTCAGCCGACTTCACCCGCTTAAATTCAGTGCGAATTTTTTGGGCAATCGCCGGGCGGATTGGAGAACGGTCGTAATAAGCATCCCGAATCGCGGTTAGGATTTCAGTTGGACTGGCGTTTTTAATAATGTAATCAATAACGCCGGCTTGAAATGCTGCAAATACCAGTTCGTCCTCTTCATAGACAGTCAAGATAATAATTTTGATTTTGGGAAACTGTTTTAAGATCTCGCGAGTCGCCGTAATACCGGCCATTCTGTTTTCCATTTCAATGTCCATCAAAATGACGTCCGGTTGATGGATTGAGGCTAAAATCGTAGTTTCATAACCGGTTTTGGCATTCCCCACGATTTGAAACTGGGGATCGGTAGCGATAATGCGGCCGATTCTTTTATGGATTGCCTCAATATCATCGGCAATTAATACTTTGATGATTGTGTCCGCCAAGGTAAACAACTCCAATGTTTTGTTTTATGAAATCGTCCAATGTACACCTTGAGGGTGAAATTTCATCATCCTCAAGGTTGGTTAAGAACGGATGGATGGAAAAATAAGTTTAAAAGTACTGCCTTGTCCCGGTTGACTGTCTACGAAGATTTTGCCATTGTGTGCGGTGACAATCTTATGGACATAGGATAAACCGATGCCCCAATTTTTAGACGAAGATTTGGTGGTATAAAACGGTTCAAAAATATGTTTTTGCTGTTCTTTGGATATTCCCGCCCCGGTGTCCGAAATTTCAATGATACTCCAATTGTCGATATTTCTGATGATCACGGTAATATTACCATTCTTTCCCCCAATGGCTTCCAAAGCATTGTTTAAAATCACCACGATGACTTCTTTAAGGTGTTTGATATCCAGATATACTGAAGGGTTTTCCGGAGGATATTCATGCTGCAATTTGATATGGGCCGGTATGGTTCTGGCAAAATTCTGCAACGCTTCATTTACCGGGATAACTAATTCGGCTGGACGCAACTCCAGATCAATGATTCGAAAACGGTCATATAATTCGTTCAAACGTTGAAGGGTCTCATCACAGGCTCCCTGAATCGTTCGGATGCTCTCCAGCAAATCTCCTTGCCCCTGCAGTTTACTTTGTAAGTATTCGGCTTCCCCCTGGATGGAAATGATTTGGTTTTTTAAGGCATGACTGAAAACCCGGGCTCCCAGATGGGCAACATTAATACTCTTGGTAATCAAGTTTTCCTGCTTGCGGTAATTAGCCTCGGAAGAGCTATATTTCCAAGAAGCATAAAGGATCAGCGGTACAGTAATGATTAAAAAATAACGGAATATGGAAAACAGCCAGTATTTTTGGGATAAATCCACTACATTGAAGCTTACATAGTTGGCAATAGCCGAGACAGTCATCAATTCATTCGGCGCCCACCAAAAAGTCAACAAAAACAAGACGATAATGGGTATGAATCCAACCAGAACAAAGGCGGTAAAATTTCTGATAAAGGGGATCTGGTTTCGTTGTTTTAAATAAATGATCAATAAAGTGAGCGCCCCGAGCAAATAGAGGATATTGGCAAACCGGGTCAGATCATAAATGAATTTGCTGATGGCATTAAATTGAGTCGCTGTGAAGATAGACGGATTTCCGGTCGTGAGGATCAAATAAATCTTTTTATAGGCTATTGGATCATATATGAACAACTCAAACAAAGGGGCGATGATTAATAACAGATAGAGCCGTATATTTTTCCGATCGCCGTTCCGAGTAAAGGCAATGGAAAAACTGGCAAAAGCATATACAAACAGCAGGATGCCGAAGTTCATCAGCCGGATTAAATTAAGCCGTTCCAGATTCATTAAATCGATCTGATTCCACCAACTATAGGGAAGGTTGAAATAGCGGTTAATAAATAAGGAATAAATGTTGTCCCGGTCCAGATACAAGATAAAACCATAGGGAGAAAGAAACCAGCCTAGAATCACCAGACCCATGAACCAGGAAGTCTGGCTTTTGGGATTCTTATAAACCACCATGATGGTAAAAACGATAAAGAGTAGCGATAGATATTGCAATGTCTGTTAATCCTCACAGTGAAAGCTAAAATGACTGGTCCGCCAGTGTGCGGAAAAAAGTACCGCGTTAAATTCGAACCAGTATCAATGATCTTGGTTTTGGCAAGGTTGAAAATTCATCAACTTTACAGATGAATCGATTGTAATCATAATGAAATTAAAGTTTTACAATCCCATTATAGCAGATGGATTTAGGATTTCAAATTAAAAAGGGGGAGTTAAGATGAAAAAATTGAGGTGGAGGCTGTTTTTAGGTTTGACATTGGTCATAATGATTTTCATCCAAATTGCCGTTTGTTACGGAAAGGAAAACATCATGACCATCCGGGTGATGGATTATAGTGATAGCACCAAAGCGATCCGGGAGGAATTTTACCGTAATTATATGAAAAGCCATCCCAATATCAAGATTGAGTATACTCAACTTACGATCGACCAGTTAAAAAATACGATCTTGACCGCAGTGAAATCCAATGATGTGCCTGATTTATTTTCGTTACCAGTGGGGATGAATCTGGCTTCGATGGTGGCGGACGGGTGGTTCCAACCGATGAATCGTTACCTGGATAAACAAGTTATCAATAGCTTTATTGATGGGACTTTCATCGAAGGAACAACCATGATTAAAGGTAAAATTTACGGGTTTCCGGAATGGATGGATCTTCCCAGCACGGCGCTATTCTATAATAAAAAGCTCTTTAAAGAGGCCGGGCTTGATCCGGAAAAACCGCCGAAAACCCACTCGGAATTCCGGGAATATGCTAAAAAAATCACGGCTGCTGGAAAAGGAAAGTATTACGGGTTTATTGAAGGCGGAAAACAAATCAATCGCTGGAAAAATATGATTCAGGACTGGTCTTCTCTGGGGGGGAGCGGGTTAAATCTAAATTCTCCGGCTAGTTTGGCAACCGGCAAGGTGACTTATGATTCCAAGGCGGTTTTAGAGTTATTTCAACTATTTAAAGGGTTGGTTGATGATAAAAGTATTCATCCTTATACCATGAATATTTCGGCGCCGGAAGCCCGGGCTCTTTTTGGCCAAGGTCAGGCCGGTTTTATTGAACAAGGTTCGTGGTGCATCAGCACTTGGGGCAAAGATAATCCTGACCTGGAATTTGGGGTAGCTCCACCTCCGGTTCCCGATGAGGGCAGAAAAGGTTCGATCGCCCTGTTTACTCCGAAGGCTTGGGTCGGTTTGTCGGCAAAATCCAAACATCCTAAGGAAGCGATGGAGCTATTAAAGGCTCAATATAGTATCCATGGGGGTTATCAATCCAAAGTTGTTGAAAACGGAATGTTTTTCTCGGCGGTCAAAGGCGTTAACGACCAGTATCTTAAAAATGCCCAATTGATGGCTTACTACAAAGTAATGGCATCCTACGGACGATTTGCACCGGATCCGATGGTACGCAATCCGGAGATCGCCAAGGTTTATGAGGAGATTAAAGACGTTCATCCTAGTGTGGCGGAACTACTTCAGGGGACGATGGTCGGAGCTATCAATGATCCAGCCGCAGAATTAAAAAAATTGTCGCAAAAGTCCCAGGCCGAGTTGGTTAGAGCTGTAGAGGCCGCTCAGGCCAAAGGGGCTAAAGTAAAACTGACTGATTTTAAGTTTTCCAATTGGGATCCAATGAAAGATTATGTCGCCAAAGACTATAAAGCCGTAAAGTAAATTAACGGATATAGCGGGCAGAAGACATCATCTCTGTCCGCTAATTTTAACACCTGGATCGATAGGAGAATAAGATGGCAAATTCGCTTTTATATAAAAAACGGAACCGGCGGATCAATTTATGGTGCTGGTTCTTTTTGACTCCGGCCTTGGCGCTGTATATTATGTTTCAAGGTTGGCCGATCATCGCCAGTTGGTATTATGCCATGCTGGACTGGTCCGGCCTTAGCACCAACATTACTTTTGTGGGACTTCAGAATTTTAAAGAAGTGGCCATGGATAAGTATTTTTGGAACGCTTTTTATAACAGTTTCAAGTTCACCATCGGCGTGGTCCCGGTGCAACTGGTAGTGGCTTTGATTATCGCGGTGATGCTTAATAATGCCGGATTAAAAGGAAAAAATTTTTACCGGACCCTGTTTTTCCTGCCGGTGATCACGGTCGCATCGATTGTCGGAATCATTATGATTTTCATTTGGGGACCCAACGGCCCTGTCAATTCGCTGCTGATGTCTTTGAAAATTATGAAAGAGCCTGTCAATTGGCTGGGCGATTACAAGACGGCCATGGGAACGGTGATATTGATCTTTAGTTGGAAAAACATCGGCACCAATATGATTTATTGGTTGGCCGGCCTTCAGGGCGTTCCCCAGGAGCTTTATGAAGCAGCCAAAGTGGATGGGGCCAACAGTGTGAATACGTTCCGCTATGTAACTTTGCCCCTGGTCCTGCCAATTGGCGCAGTGATCGCTTTATTAAATATTGCCGGCTCATTAAAGGTATTTGACTTGATTAAGACCATGACCGAAGGGGGCCCTTTCTTTTCCACCGATGTGATAGCAACCTACATTTACCGGTACGCTTTCTCAAGTGAGATGGGATTACCCAGGCTGGGATATGCGGCGGCCGCCGGTATCTTTTTTGGCATATCCATTGTTTTAATCGCCATAATCCAATCAGTGCTCATGAAAATCATCAAACGGGAGCAGCAGGATTTATAAATTACGGTGCCGGAGGGGAAGAGTTTTATGAATTACAACGTCATTACCATTGAAAAAAAGAAGAAAAAGAATCGCAATTATGGAATAACTTTGATGCACTTTTTTTTGTTGCTTTTCGGATTTGTGTGGGTCTACCCGTTCCTGTGGATGCTGGCGGCTTCGTTTAAAACCCAGAGCGAATTTTTTACCAAAGGGCTTAGTTTGATTCCGTCATGGCCGTTGAATTTTTCCAATTTAATCCGGGCCTGGAATCAGGCTAAATTCTATCAGTATTTTTTGAATACGGTGATTATTACCGTAAGCGTGGTGGTGGTTGTGCTGATTGTAACGGCTATGGCCGGATTTGTGGTCGGTAGGTATTCTTTTAAAGGGAAAAAAGTGGTCATGGGGCTCTTGGTTGCCAGTATGTTTATACCGCTGGGATTTACGATTATTCCTATTTTTGAACTAATCAAAACGGTGGGGCTGCTCAATACCAGACTGGGTATTATCCTGGCCGAAGCAGGTAGCGGCAATGTGATTTTCATCATGCTTTTTGCGGCCTTTTTCAAACAGATTCCCAATGAACTGGAAGAGGCGGCTTTGATTGACGGTTGCGGTTTTATGAGAAATTTTGCCCAAATCATGTTGCCGCTTTCCAAACCGATCATCAGCAGTGTGATTATTATGCAGTTCATCTGGACATGGAATTCCTTTTTCCTTCCGTTGGTGCTGAGTTTGAGTAATGTTGGCCTACGGACGCTGGCCGTCGGTTTGTACGTCCTCAAAGGGGAGTATGTTGTCGATTGGACCGGTATCGCCGCCGGAGGTTCCATTGCCCTGATCCCGATCATTGTTATTTTCTTATTCTTACAGCGGTATTTTGTAGAGGGTATTGCCGGAGCGGTCAAATCGTAAAAAATTTTTGCAAAGGATATCCAAGGTATTTTATTGGGAGATCCCAATTGGATTGAATTCGTTTACATAGAGAGGCTGATATAGGATGAAAAAAGTAAAAGTCGGGATTATCGGAACGGGTTATACCATTGGCATAGCTCAGCACCATGTAGAGGCATATCACGCCAATGAGCAGGCGGAATTGGTGGCAATGTATGATATGATCCCCGGACGGGCGGCTGCCTGGGCAGAAGAAAAAAAGGTTACCGGGGTTACGATTTGCGGATCCCTGGAGGAGTTGTTTCAGAAAGTGGATGCGATCAGCATTTGCACGCCGAATCATACCCACATTGATCTGGCCATACTCGCCATCGAAGCGGGGAAGCACGTAATCTGTGAAAAACCTTATGCTTTGTCGTATGAGGAAGGCCAACGGGGGGTGGCTTGCGCCAAAGCGCACCCTAGGATTGTGACCGCGATCGGATTCAATTACCGGGAGATTCCAGCTATTCGCTATATGAAGGAAATCATGGACTCCGGAAAAATGGGGCCGGTTTTTTATTGCCGTCAGGAATTGGGCGGCAGCCGGATTGCCAATCCCAGCGGGGTCAAACTGGAATGGCGGATGCAGGAGAAGTTATCGGGCACAGGCGCTTTGGCGGATTTCGGTTGCCACATGCTGGACTTAGCCGATTATTTGCTAAGCGGTACCCAAGGAAAGTTCTGTGAAGTCCAGGCGATGCGCAGCACGATGATTCCCGAAAGAACGCTGCTTGACGATGAGAATCGCAAAGGCACGGTTACCAATGATGATTGCGCTGTCTTTAACGGTAAAATGGAAAGCGGCACGCTGTTGTCGTTTGTATCCTGCCGTATCGGAATGCCGCGCCAGATGATGGAAATCATCGGAGCGGGCGGAATGATGCTCTTCCACGGTAATCCCAATGAAGTTGAAGTTTGTTTCAAGGACCAGAACAGCGGTTATGAAGGGACCAAGCGGGAAGTGATCCAGGTTGCCGAGGAGTTCAAGGGAGCGGAAGGCCACAAGGGATTGGTTAATGAATTTATCGAGGCCATCGTCTATGGTAAACAGGCGGTCCGTAACTTAGAACGGGGACTTTATATCCAAGCTATTTTAGATACCTTGAAAAGGTCGGCGGATGAAGGGAAAGCTTTGAAACTGGAGGGAGACAAGGGATGAAAATCGGTTTATTGACCAACAGTCTGACTTGGGCGGGCATGAAAGGATTGCCGGAAATAGCCGATTGGGCTTTTGCCAATGGATTTAGGGATCTGGAGGTCGGACCGGCGATTCCCCTGGAGGAAGAAACTTTCCATCAAGTTTTGGAAAAAGGCCAAATCACCATTTCCTCCTTAATCTATTGCCGGAACTTTTTAAGCGAAGACCCTAGGGAAGCCGCGGAACACCAAAAACAATTAAAAGCCAGGATTGCTTTTGCCCACAAGATCGGTATCGGGAAAATCGTTTGTTCCACCGGTGTTACCAAGGAGTCCTTTGAGGGAATGCGCTACGATCCGGAAAAAAGTATGGGTGCAGTGGTCGATTTTCTAAAGGATATCGTTGATCTGGCTGAAAAAAATCAGGTCCGGATCTGCATCGAGAATTGCCCGATGATGGGGAACATTGCGATATCGCCTTATATGTGGCAACTTTTATTTGATAAAATCCCCTCGGAATTTTTGGGATTGGCCTTTGATCCCTCCCATATGATTTGGCAGTTTATGAGCCCCTACGAAAATATCGGCAAATTCGGGCCAAAAATTTTCCATGTTCATGGCAAGGATACCGAAATCCTCTATGAAAACCTGAGCAAAATCGGCATCTTACATAATATTACGGTAGAAAGACAGTTTTATCCGCACCAGTGGTGGCGGCACCGCTTGCCGGGATTGGGCAGTATTGATTGGAACCGCATCCTGGCCAATCTGGACGAAATCGGCTACGGCGGTACCATCAGTATTGAGCATGAAGATCCGGTTTGGGAAGGGAGCCTGGCTAAAGTTCAGCAAGGTCTGGTGAAAGCCAGGAAACATATTGAAAGCTTTTTGTAAAAGGGTTTTGATGGCGAGAAATGACCTTACAAGGAGGATGTTAAATGAAATTAGGATGTCATGCCGTATTATTCCGGGAACGCATTAAAAATGAAACCGAAACCATTATCAAAGGTCTGGCGGCAACCGGTTTTCAAGGCGTCGAGATCGGCTCCAGGTTTTTTGGAACGGAGGACAAATCGCAACTGATTGACTTATTGGCCCAGTACCAGTTGGAGTTATCCGGGATGCATGTGGGCGGCGGATTAAAAGAATGGCAGGAAAATGAAGCAGAAATGGCGGCCAAAGTTATGAAGGTGGCTTCGTTTCTTGTCGATATGCCCAACCGGAATATTGTGATGTCGGGGAATTCCTTTGAAGGAGAGGTGGATTTACCCGCAATCGCCCGGAATATTGAGAAAGTAGTCCAAAAGTGCCGGGACTTGGGAGTCCGCATCCATTACCACAACCATGACTGGGAATTTGCCAATGATGGGGCTATTTTTAATGCGCTGGTCGAGTATGCGCCCAGTTTATCTTTTGGATTCGATCTCGGCTGGGTCTATGTGGGAGGTTATGATCCCTTTGAAATCGTAAAAACCTATCGTTCCAGAATTGTTTATGTCCATTTGCGGGATCCAAAGGGTGCGGGAAAAGAATTTGTCGATCTGGGCACAGGAATCTTCGATTATCCGAAATTGCTGAAGGTGCTGCAACCGGTATTGGCAAATGGCTGGGCGGTTGTGGAATATGAAGAAGGCCAGCAGGATTTCGGGCGTTATACCAGGGCCAAAGCCTTTTTAGATCGTGTGATGCCATAATGGCGGTGATGGAGTTTTTATATCGGAACCGGATAGGTGGGAATTTTTTAAGGAGGGCACCATGGATAAACTAAAAGTAGCGATTGTCGGCTGCGGCAGAATCGCAGAAGTCTACCGGAAAGCCTTTCAAAAATGTCAGGATTTGATGGAAGTGAAATTTGCCGTTGATAAACGGGGTGAACGGGCCGAATCCTTTATGAAGGATTTTGGCGGGGGGTATTCGGAAGACTTTGCCGATCTTTTACAGCAGGATTTGGATGTGGTTCATATCTGTACTCCCCATTTTCTTCATAAAACTCAGGTGATCAAGTGCCTGGAAGCTGGTTTTGATGTCCTTACCGAAAAACCCATGGCTATCAATTTGGCTGATGCGGATAGCATGATCGAAGCAGCCGGTAAACAGGGGAGAAAGCTGGGAGTGGTTTTTCAAAACCGCTACATCGAAGGCGTGATGGAGGCTAAAAAAGTTATCGAGAGCGGCTCTTTGGGAAAAATCCTGGGGGCTTGGTCCCATCTGACCTGGTGGCGGCCGCCTTCCTATTATGAATGCGATTGGAAGGGCAGTTGGGAGAAGGAGGGCGGAGGGGTGCTGATTGATCAGGCCATCCATAGTATTGATCTGGTGCAATATCTGGTGGGAAGTCCGGTTCAATGGATTCATGGGCATATTGACAACCGCATCCTGAAAAGCGTGGCCGTGGAAGACGTGGCCGACGCGGTGATCGGCTTTCAAAACGGCTGTGTTTACTCCCTGTTTGCCTGTAATTATTATACCCAGAATGCGCCAATCCAGATTGAGATCATGGGCGAGCGGGGAAAAGTAAATATAAAAGGGTTTGAAGTGACTATCGTCATCGATGGGGTCGCCCAAAAAATTCTGCCCCTTTCGAAACCGGTTGGAAATAACCATTCGGAACCTGACTATTGGGGAACCCATCATTCTCAGCAGATTAGAGAATTCTATGAATGTGTGCTTCAGGACCGGCCGGTGGTCATTGATGGTCCGGAAGGCCGGAAAGCTCTGGAAATCGTATTAGGTGTCTACCGGTCGTCCCGGGAAAATCAGAAGATCTTTGTGAAATGATTTAAAACCGATCACTACTCCGACTTCCCAAGTCGCCGAAAGGATCCGGGCGATTGGATGAAGGGCAAAAACTATTCCTGAACTGCCAGTAACGTTCTTCCTTTTTTGAGAGGAATAAATGCAATTCCTGCAACTTATAAAGCTGTTTAAGAATATACATACCGTTAAGATACTTGTTCTTGTTCTTCCGGCCTGCGGATAATGATCTGCAGGCCCTCACCGTTGCAAACCATGTCAAAAGATTGAATCCCGGCTTGAATGATTTTCTCCCGGATTTTTTCCATTCGGTTTCGCCAGATGTCTCCGTTAAGCTGTTCCGATAATCGAATTCCATAATCTTTTAACCTCTTTTCGATGCTGGTCCATTTTTGCCCATCCCAAGAATCATCCCCAAGATAAGCCGTACCGCCTGGCGCCAAAACTCGGTAAATTTCCTGAAAAGTCTTTTGCGGATTGCGCCAACTGAAAATTGATTTGCGAAAAACGACCAAATGAATTTGGCCATCTTCAATGGGAATTTTTAAAGGACTACCCTTAACCACGGCAACCTCTTTTTCCATGCAGTTTTTTTTAAGCTGGAAAGATAAATGAGTCATGGTATCTTCCGAATTTTCCATGAGATAAATTTGCATCCCGGTCAACTGCGCCATAGCCACTCCCAGAAAACAATTATCACCATTGATTTCTAAGAAATTACCCTTGCGGATACCGGTTTTTTCAATGATGGTCTGAGCGATGGCCCAATAAGATGAAAAAGGCAATTTGCGTTTAACAGGCTGAAGAGAAAAATGATCCATAGAGGCTGGTACTAAAGAATTATTTATCATCTCCGGACCTCCTGCGAAAATAATTTAAATGAACTAAAACTAACTCAAACAAACTTATTGTCATTATACGGTAGGAACTCTAAAAACGCAAGTCGAATTTCGAAGAAACATGACATCAACATAACATAAAAACGTCAGTTTTGAGAGACAAGGGAGAAGGAAGTAAGCATATTTTTTAATTTTGTTAATCCTATGTCATAATATTTAACATTTAAAGGGTTGACATCTTTCAAGAATTACCATAAAATACCCACATGAAATGTTTTAGTTAGTTTTAGTTAGTTTTAGTTAGTTGTAAGTTTAAAGTCGGTAAAAAATCTAACATTAACATTGCAACCAGAATTGCCCAAACTGAAATCCGGAAGGGAGGCGTAGTTAAAATCGTTGGGTAGGCAATAACAAGGTCTTAAAAAAAAAAAGGAGATAGGAACATGAGAAAAATTGCATTTTACGGAAAAGGCGGCATCGGTAAATCCACCACCCAGCAAAATACGGCGGCGGCAATGGCCCATTTTTACAATCAAAAGGTATTCATTCACGGCTGTGATCCGAAGGCTGATTCTACCCGGTTGATTTTGGGTGGCATGAACCAAAGAACCCTCATGGATATGTTACGGGAAGAGGGCGAGGAAAAAATCACCGTGGCGGGTGTTGTTAAAAATGGGTTTAAGGGGATTCGCTGTGTTGAGTCGGGCGGACCGGAACCGGGGGTTGGTTGCGCCGGTCGGGGCGTTATTACGGCCATTGATTTGATGGAAAAGAATGGCGCTTATACAGAGGATTTGGACTTTGTCTTCTTTGATGTATTAGGCGATGTGGTTTGCGGCGGTTTTGCAATGCCGATCCGGGATGGTAAGGCTCAGGAAGTGTATATTGTGGCCTCCGGCGAGATGATGGCCATTTACGCGGCAAATAATATTTGCAAAGGCTTGCTAAAATACGCCAAACAAAGCGGTGTCCGTCTCGGCGGGGTTATTTGCAACAGCCGCAAAGTTGACCGGGAGGTCGAATTCCTTGAAGAATTTACTGCGGCCATCGGTACCCAAATGATTCATTTTGTACCCCGTGACAATATTGTTCAAAAGGCCGAATTTAACAAAAAGACCGTGGTTGACTACGATGCAGAATGTAATCAGGCCAAAGAATACGGGGAATTGGCCCAGAAAATCATCAAGAACCAAAATTTCGTAGTCCCACAACCCTTAAAAATGGATGAATTAGAGGCCATGGTCGTCAAATACGGCATCGCCGATTAAAGTGATCTGATCTTAGGTAACGATTAAAGGAGGGGACCCATCATGCCTTATCATTTGTTTAAATGCAGTGAATGCATACCTGAGCGGGGAAAACATGCGGTCATCAAAGGGCCCGGTGAAAATCTAACCGATGCCCTTCCCCTGGGATACTTGAATACGATTCCCGGTTCCATCTCGGAGCGCGGTTGCGCCTATTGCGGGGCGAAGCATGTTATCGGCACCCCGATGAAAGATGTCATTCATATGAGTCATGGGCCGGTAGGTTGTACCTATGATACCTGGCAGACCAAACGGTATATCAGCGACAATGACAACTTTCAGCTCAAATATACTTTTGCTACGGACATGAAGGAGAAAAACATCGTATTTGGCGCTGAAAAGATGTTGAAGCAAAATATCATCGAGGCTTTCAAGGCATTTCCAAATATGAAACGGATGACTATCTATCAGACCTGCGCCTCGGCATTAATCGGCGATGATATGAATGCCATCGCCGACGAAGTCATGGAAGAAATGCCGGATGTCGATATCTTTGTTTGTAATTCACCGGGATTTGGAGGCCCAAGCCAGTCGGGGGGACATCATAAAATCAATATCGCCTGGCTTACCCAAAAGGTGGGGACGGTCGAACCGGAAATCACCAGCGACTATGTGATCAACTATGTCGGCGAATACAACATCCAGGGCGACCAGGTGGTCATGGACGATTATTTTAAACGAATGGGAATTCAGGTGTTGTCCACTTTTACGGGCAACGGCTCTTACGATGATCTCCGGGGGATGCACCGGGCTCATTTAAATGTGCTGGAATGCGCCCGTTCAGCCGAATACATTTGCAATGAATTGCGGAAACGCTATGGGATTCCAAGGCTGGATATCGATGGGTTCGGGTTTGTGCCCTTGTCGCTTTCCCTGCGGAAAATCGGCCTCTTTTTCGGCATCGAAGATCGGGCCCAGGCGATTATTGACGAAGAAACAGCCCGCTGGAAACCGGAATTGGATTGGTACAAGGAACGCCTGCGCGGTAAAAAGGTATGCCTTTGGCCGGGTGGTTCCAAGTTGTGGCATTGGGCCAATGTGATTCATGAAGAAATGGGAGTCGACGTGGTGTCGGTGTATACCAAGTTCGGCCACCAGGGAGATATGGAAAAGGGGATATCCCGCTGTGAAGAAGGGGCTTTGGCCATCGACGATCCCAACGAGCTTGAGGGATTGGAAGCGATGGAGACGCTGAAGCCGGATATCATCTTTACCGGCAAGCGGCCGGGAGAAGTCGCCAAAAAAATCCGGGTCCCGTATCTGAATGCTCATGCCTATCACAACGGCCCCTGGAAGGGGTTTGAAGGATGGGTCCGTTTCGCCCGGGATATTTACAATGGGATTTATTCGCCCATCCATCAACTTTCGCTGTTAGATATCAGCAAGGACGAGATACCGACCGACAAAGGATTTGTAACCCAGAGGATGCTTTCCGATGTTAATTTGAGTGAGGAGGTCAAGTCCTCTAAAACGCTCCGGGAATACACCGGCAAATATGATATTCTTCCTGATTTGCTTCAGAAGACCTATCCGGAGTTTCCTGCGGCCAAACAGGTTCCAGCGGTGTGATGGTGGAGGGATGATGATATGGAAAATACCGAAGATTTGATGAAAGAACATATTGAGCAGTTGGTAAATTATATTATGAAAAAATGCCTGTGGCAGTTTCATTCTCGAACCTGGGACCGGGAAAAACAAAACGTGGGAATCCTCACCAAAACCATGCAGATTCTTTGCGATGAGCCTGTAGAGACTGGGACGCCGGCTGATAAATGTTATTGGGTGGATGCCGTCTGCCTGGCGGAGGCTTTTAAAAGCCTGTTCCCTTGGCTGGCCACAATGGATAAAACGGAAATTAAACTGCTGATGCAAGGACTTAAAGAACGTATGGATTTCTTGATGATCAAGGGATCGTTGAATGCGGAGCTCACCGATCCGCTTTATTAGGAAGGAGCAATATCATGTCCTGTGAATTAAAGCCAAAGGAAAGGATTGGCGTTATCAATCCCATCTTCACTTGCCAACCGTGCGGCGCTCAATATGCCAGCATCGGAATTAAGGATTGTATTGGCTTGGTCCATGGAGGCCAAGGCTGTGTGATGTTTGTCCGCTTGCTGTTTTCTCAGCATTTTAAAGAAAGTTTTGAATTGGCCTCTTCTTCTCTCCATGAAGACGGCGCGGTCTTTGGGGCATTAAACCGGGTCGAAGAAGGTATCGATGTCCTTTTAATGCGCTATCCCAAGGTGAAAGTGATTCCCATCATCACGACTTGTTCCACCGAAGTAATCGGCGACGATGTGGATGGCGTGGTCCGAAAACTCAATGAAGGGCTTTTGAAAGAAAAATACCCCGGCCGGGAGGTCTATTTAATCCCTATTCATACACCGAGTTTTAAAGGAAGCATGGTCAGCGGATACGATGTGGCTGTCAATGATTTTGTCACCTATTTTGCCAAAAAGGGCCAATCCAACGGGAAAATCAATCTGATAACCGGGTGGGCCAATCCCGGTGATGTGACGGCTCTGAAGCATCTTCTTTCCGAAATGCGGGTGGAGGCCAACGTGCTTTTCGAAATTGAGAGTTTCGATTCTCCCTTGATGCCGGAAGGAAATGAAACCTCCCACGGCGATACAACCGTTGAGGATTTGCGGGATACCGCGAATGCCATCGGAACGATCGCCCTCAACCGCTATGAAGGCGGAAAAGCCGCCGGGTACCTGGAAGACGAATTCGGCGTTCCGGCCGTTATTGGACCGACACCCATCGGCATCCGGAATACGGATACCTTTTTGCAAAATGTAAAAACCATGACCGGCAAAGCCATCCCGGAGTCGCTGGTCCGGGAGCGGGGGATAGCGATTGATGCTTTGACGGATCTGACCCATATGTTTTTGGCCGATAAACGGGTTGCCATTTACGGAAACGCCGATCTAGTCATTGGTTTGGCCCAGTTTTGCCTCGATTTGGAGATGAAGCCGGTCTTATTGCTTCTCGGGGACGACAACACCAATTATCCGAAGGATCCCCGGATCAAGGAGCTTCAGGAGAATATTGATTTTGATATGGAAATTATAATGAACGCCGACTTGTGGGAATTGGAAGACCGGATTAAAAATAAGGGATTGCAATTGGATCTTATTTTGGGGCATTCCAAGGGGCGTTTTGTCTCGGTCGATTACAAAATCCCGATGGCGCGGGTAGGGTTTCCCGTATACGATCGGGCGGGCATGTATCGGCATCCCGTGGTTGGCTACAGCGGCGCCATTTGGTTGAGTGAATTGATGGCCAACACCATTTTTAGTGATATGGAGTATAAGAAAAATAAAGAATGGGTGCTGAATGTATGGTAAGGCGTTGAATCAAAAGCTTCTGCCGAGGGCTGCCGAAAAGCGGGAGGCTTAAGAAATATCTGATAAAGTATTTGCTTCATATAGATCGAAAATTGTTTTGGCAAGATTTTTCGGCAGCCTGACCCGGCAGAATTGGAGGGGGTTGAGCATCATGTCCCAGGAAAACTTGTCATCGCAAGATGCGGCGCAAGGTGCGGCGCAAGAAGCGCCGTGGGAATTGTCGGCCGCCACGGCTAAACATCCCTGTTACTCGGTGAACGCGGCCCATCAGTATGCCCGGATGCATTTGCCGGTGGCACCCGCTTGCAATATTCAATGCCATTATTGCAACCGTAAATTTGACTGTGTCAATGAAAGCCGGCCTGGAGTGACCAGGGAAATTTTAAACCCCGAAGCGGCCAGAGATAAGTTCATCCAAGTAAAGCGGGCCTTGCCCAATCTTTCGGTGGTTGGTATCGCCGGTCCCGGAGATGCCCTGGCCAATTGGGAGCAAACACGACGGACCCTTGCTTTGATCCGTGAGGAGGATCCGGAATGTTTATTTTGCCTCTCCACCAATGGATTGATGGTTCCTCAATACGGGCCTGAGCTGGTGGCACTAGGTGTCAGCCACGTTACTGTTACCCTCAATTGTATCGATCCGGAGATAGGAGCCGCTATTTATCATTTTGTCGATTTCCGGGGGAAACGGCATACCGGGGTCGCGGCGGCTGAAATTTTACTTGAAAACCAAATCGAAGGTATCCGTTATTTGGTTGGGAAAAGCGTTTGCGTGAAAGTGAACATTGTAATGATTCCCGGTATCAATGCCGCCCATATTCCGCTGGTGGTAAAGAAGGCTAAAGAATTGGGAGTGTTCATGACCAATATCATTCCGTTGATTCCGGCTCAGGGTAGCCGCTTTCAGGCTATGGCTCCGCCAAGCCCGGAGGAACTGAAGAGCTTGCGGGAAATAAGCCGGAAGGATATTCAGCAGATGTGCCATTGCAGGCAATGCCGGGCCGATGCCATCGGGCTGCTGGAGCGGGATATTGCTTGCCGATTCGCTGATGTTTCAAAAAAGGGTCCGGCCACAGTCCGTAGGGAAAATAATTTTCAGCCGTCCGATCCGGGTGTAGCGTGAATGCAAAGTTTTCTCTGTGCTGTCTGTCTTGGCGGTAAACTCGTTTCGTTCCGGCGACCATGGTCGAAAGTATTTTCCAGGTGAATTTAGAAATCAAGGAGATGACTCAGATGATTATGATTCGGGCAATTGTCCGGCCTGAAAAAGTGGAAGAGATTTTGGCTCAATTGGTGGATGCCGGATTTCCGGCTGTCACCAAAATGGATGTGGTGGGAAGAGGCCGCCAAAGGGGGCTTCAATGCGGAGATATAGTTTACGACGAACTCCCCAAGGAAATGTTGTTTATTGTGTGCGAGGATCAAAACAGGCAGAAAATCATTGATATCATCGTTCAAAATGCCCGGACCGGAGAAAACGGTAAATTTGGAGACGGCAAAATTTTTATCAGTCCGGTGGAAGAAGTTTATACTGTAAGTTCCGGCGTCAATCAATTGTAATGGAGGAATCGCTATGAAAGAAGTCGTGGCAGTCATCCGGATCGATATGATTAATCAGACCAAAAATGCCCTGTTGCAAAAAGGATTTGCCGCTCTCAACTGCAGCAAAGTATTGGGCAGAGGCAAGAAAAAGGTGCATTTTACGGTAAGGGATGAAACGGTTTCGGCAAAAGTGCTGGAAACGGTGTCGGAAGAACACCGGCTCATTCCCAAGCGGCTTTTGTCAATCGTAATCAATGATAACGACGTTAAAACCGTCGTGGAGACGATTATCCATGTCAATAGCAAGGGTAGGCCGGGCGACGGTAAAATTTTCGTAATGCCTATCAGCGATGCGATCAGAGTCAGCAATGGGGAGACAGGGGCGGCGGCGGTTTGAAGCGCCTGGTCTCAGGGGCGCCGGAGGGCAAAGTAAAACCGTGAGGAAAGGGGCGAGCGGCATGAAACCGGCATTATTTTTTTTCGATGAGACCATCCGCTGGATTACCCGGGCTCAGGGACTGGCTTCGCCAAAAATACCTTTGCTGGCGGATAAAATCTTCCGGGCCACAGGGGCTGTTGTGGATATTCCGGTAGAGCTATTCCAGAAAAGTTCTCCGGATACCTTGAGCCAGTCCGAAAATGTGCGAGTGTGGCTAAACGCCGAAACATCGGAGATCCAACGCGCCCATCGAGGAGGGTGCGGACGGATTGTAATCGAATTTGACCCGTTAAGGGAGAATAAGGCCCGTTTCGAAAGGGCTTTGGAAACAGCGCACCGCTATGGAATGGGAATTAGCTGGGGTTGCATGGATGGAAACCACTGCACCCCGGAGAGGGTGGGAGTTTTTCAAGACCTCATTGAACAGGGAGGTATCCAGCGTTTGATTGTCGCCGATCGGGAAGGAAGGATGGAACCTTTCGCCACGGAACGTTTGTTGACTGACCTGCGGAAAAAAATCGGCTGTCCGCTGGAATATCACGCTAATAATTCGATGGGGATGGCTACCGCCAATGTCTTGAGCGCTTTGCGAAGCGGTATCCGCCATGTGGCGGTATCTGTGGGGGGCGTGGGGCAATGTCCGGCCTATGAAGAAGTGGCCATGAGCGCCAAATATCTTCTGCAAATTCCTTTGACGGTATCTCCTCAGTTGGCGCCGTTTTGCCATGAGGTTTTGGCGCAGCTTGGTCAGAGGATCGTGGAAAATAAAGCAATTATCGGTTCGGGTATTTTTAGCCACGAATCGGGGATTCATGTGGACGGCGTCATGAAAAAGAGTGAGCTTTACGAACCGTTTTCCCCCGAAACTGTGGGTCTTATTCGGCGGATTGTGATTGGAAAGCACTCCGGCAGGGCTGCGCTTAGCGAGAAATTGCGGCAATTGGGTATGAATATCCATCCGGCGGCCTTGCCCGGTGCATTGGAAAAAGTCCGTGAAGTTTCAATCCGGCAAAAGGGACCACTCTCCGATGAACAGTTGGCCCAGGTGATCCGGGAGGTGGAATTTTGAAAGCATACATTGTCGATACCACGTTACGGGATGGAGAACAGTCGCCGGGATTGATATTTTCCGCATCTGAAAAATTAGCGATTGCTCAATGTTTGGATCGCGCCGCTGTTTTTGCCATCGAAGCCGGTATACCGGCGATGGGCAAAGAGGAACAGGCTGCCTTGTCCATCCTTACTTCCAAGCCAATGCAAGCCCAGGTGATTGCCTGGAACCGGGCGAATTTGCAAGATATTGAGGCCTCGGTTCGCTGCGGCTTTTCGTGGATTCATATTTCGATTCCCGTATCGGATTTGCACATCCGCTATAAACTTGGAAAGGACCGTCAGTGGGTGCTGGATAAATTGAGAGAAGCCGTCGCCTATGCCAAAAGCTTTGGCTGTCGCGTTTTAGTGGGCGCTGAGGATGCTTCCCGGGCCGATGAAAACTTTTTCTTGCAGGTGGCTGAAATAGCTGCCGCAATGGGGGCGGAGCGGATTCGTTTCGCCGATACCGTCGGGTATTTGGAACCGTTTGGCTGTTATCAGAAGATGAAACGACTGGTTTCTGGGTGCGCGCTGCCGATGGAGATCCATGCCCACAACGACTTCGGACTGGCTGTTGCCAATACGATTAGCGCTATTCTGGCTGGTGTTGAATTTGCCAGTGTTACGGTGGGGGGGATTGGAGAACGGGCTGGAAATGCGTCCCTGGAACAAGTAGTCAACGTTTTAAACACTTTGTACGGAGTGGAAACGGGTTTGGATTTGGGAAAGTTGTCAGAGGCCGAAGAAATTTTGACGCATCCTGTTTTTCCAGGAAAAAGTATCGCCCTGGCGTAAAGAGATAAACGTTGGATTGGTTATAAGGATAGGTGAAAATTCATGAGGATTCATTATTTGCAACATGTTCCCTTTGAAAACCCCGGAACCATTTTAGATTGGGCCAGGACGAAGGGGCATTTTGTCAGTAGTAATTTGGTCTATCAGGATCAAAGGTTTCCGGATCAGGATGATTTTGATTGGCTCCTGATCATGGGCGGCCCGATGAATGTTGATGAAGAGGCGCAATACCCCTGGCTTGCCGAAGAGAAAAGATTCATCGGGGAAAGTATCGCCGGGGGAAAGGTGGTGCTGGGAATTTGTTTGGGAGCTCAGTTGATTGCCGAAGTGATTGGTGGCAAGGTAACGCCCAATCCCGCGGTTGAAATCGGCTGGTTTCCAATCCACTGGAGTGAGGAAGCGGCGGCATCTCCGCTATTTTCGTTTTTTCCCCGGCAGACCCGGGTCTTCCAATGGCATGGCGATACTTTCAGTTCTCTGCCGGCGGAAGCCATTTTGTTGGCGGAGAGCGAGGCTTGCCGGCATCAGGCCTTTATCTATAAAAGGCGGGTGCTTGGTTTTCAATTCCATTTGGAAAATACTGCGGAAATCGTTGAAAACCTGCTCAACAACTGTGCGGATGAAATGCAGCCCGGACCCTACGTGGAATCAGCCGAAAAGATCCTGGCCAACTCCGAGTATTTCGGGGAGACCAACCAATGGATGGATACCTTTTTAACACGGCTTGAAACAATGGAACGGAAAGGAGAGCTGTGATGAATCAAATTCGTTATACTCAAAGAATCTGCACCGATCAGGGGAAAATTGAAGCTTTGCTCGGGCGTACCCGGACCGGTGTCCTGGCTATGGTGGCCGAGGGCCTGCCTTATGCGGTACCGGTTAATTTTGTATGGTATCGCGGAGCGGTTTACTTTCACGGTATGGGTTCGGGCAAAAAAGATGCTATCCTTTCCCAAAGTCCGCCCGTTACCTTTACGGTATATGAGGAATACGGTACGGTAACCGATCCGGTGCCTTGTCACGCCGATACTTCCTACTTGAGTGTCATGCTTTTTGGAACGGCGGAAAAATTGAGCGATTTTGAAGAAGCCGCCGGAGCTTTGCAGCAATTGGCCGACAAATATTTGCCCCAGTACTATCATCGTTCTTTATCTGGAAAATTCATTGAGAAATACCGTTCCGCCCTGGATGGAAGAAGGGTAGCCGTATACAGATTGAAGCCGCTGGAGATCACGGCCAAAGAAAATGCCGCCGAAGAGGAAAAGATATTTCATAGTCCGTCGCATCAGGGATCGATATGAGGATTGTTTTCGTGAGGAGGGTCCGATGGAAGAGAAGATAGGCATTATGATGGATTCCTGCGGCCAGACCGCTTCTTTGAAGGAAAACGGGATCATCAAAGTATTCCGGAAAGAAGGCCAACATTGGATCGATGTCCAAGAAATTGCTTATCGGATCGAAGATGGGTTGGAATTGCCGGAGATCCAAGAGGAGCTTCGTGCCCTTGTGCAAAATCTCGGTGATTGCCGGATTCTTATCAGCTCAAAAATCCGCTGTATTCCGGGAGCCATTTTTGAAGGCTTGGGCATGATTTTATGGGAAGCAACGGGAAAACCGGATCGGTATTTCGACAGCATTTCCACCGAGATTGCAAAGATGGCCGGGAAATCCATCACGAAAACGGTTCCCACCCCGGTTGCCCGGGATAATCAAGGCCATTATTTTTTGGATCTCCGTCAGAGTTTGGAAGATCAAGGGCAGGAACATATCCCGTCCCAAAAAATATTAAAGCCTTTTTTTCAAAATGTTTCTTTTGAAGAATTGGAAATCCTTTGCGATCATGTTCCTTGCTGGTTTGAACAGGAACTGTCCGGCTTTAATATGCAGGCGGAGGCGGAAACGCTGGAAGATGGGGCCGTTAAAGTGAAAATCGTTCCTGTGAGGAGGAAATGAAATGAATACCGTTTCAACCCGGTATGGGTGGTTGACAGGAGCCGACTCCATTGAATTTTATCCCGATGGGACGGTGGCTGAATGCATGCTTCATAGCCCGAACCAATTACGGACTCCCTATGGAAAACTAATACCCCAGTATGGCGATGGCGGATCCCGCCGCAAATATGCCCGTTCGCTTTCATTTCATCGGGGCGGGGTTCTAAAGAGCATCTCCCTTCATGAACAAACGCGTATTGCCACTCCAATTGGGATTTTTCCTGCCGAGTTACTCACTTTTTATGAAAACGGCAATATTTGCCGCCTCTTTCCGCTAAACGGCAAACTGACCGGCTTCTGGAGCGAAGCCAATGAGTACGAATTGGCCGAGGAGTTTCATTTCAAGCTGCCGTTTGCGGAGTTTAAACGGAAAATCATCAGTATTCATTTTTATGAAAACGGCGCCATGCGAAGCCTGACTTTTTGGCCGAAAGATTCGTTGATGATTGACACCCCGATGGGGAAGATACCGATCCGGATCGGCTTTTCCCTTTATCCCGACGGGACCTTGCAGTCTCTGGAACCAAAGAGCCCCCTACCGGTCGATACGCCTATCGGGAAAATCACGGCTTATGACTTTAATGCCAACGGGATGTCCGGGGATGACAATTCTTTGTGCTTTACCCCGGCAGGGGATGTTCAATCGTTGATTACTTCCAGCGATCGGATTATGATGACCGATCCCAAGGGGAACCGGATTTCTTTTGGCCCGGGACTCACTCCGAATATTTGTGACGACCAAAAGATGGAGCCTGTTCCTTTGCATATTGAATTCACGCCGGAAGGAATCGTCTACGACAAAAAGGGAGAAACCCGATACAAGCGGGAACTTTATACCTACGCTATCCAAACCGATCATTTGGAAATGGAAAGATTATGTGAGGAATGTTCAGGCTATGAGTAGAGCGTATCGTAAATAAACGGCAATCAGAAATGGGGAAGATACGCTTTGCTGAAGTAAAACGTTCACAATCATTGAGTAATTATTTCGAGTACGTTTTGCTAGAGAGAGGTGGTTTCAGATTTCCCCCATCAGTTGGCCCATTTGAGTGATATCATAACCGCCCATTCCGGAAATTTCATTTTTAAAAGAAGCTGAGTTAATCACGGCGATCAGTTCCTGAAATTGCGGTAGATTTAGGTCGTTTTTCCGGAAAATCAAATCATACCGTTCTTTCTGTAAGGGAATAAAATCAATTTTGGGCACTTGTAAAGCTACTTTTTCGATTCCCACCCCCACATCCGCCTCACCCCGGGCCACACAACTGGCAACCGATAAATGACTGGGTTCCTCGTTGTTGTAACCGGTAATTTGAGTGGAGGAGATATTCAAATTCCGTAACTGTTCGTCCAGGAGCACCCGGGCCCCGGCGCCGCATTCCCGGTTAACCATCCGGACGCCGGATTGGGTCAGATCGGCCCAAGATTGAATGGATTTGGGGTTTCCTTTTGCCACATAAAAACCTTCCATTCGGTGGACCAGGTTATAGATGAGTAAACGCTGTCCGGGTAATATTTTTTTCACATAGGAGATGTTATATTCCCCCGTATCTCCGTCCCAGAGATGAGCGGTGGCCAAGTTGGCCGTTCCTTGATATAATGCGAAAAGCGCCGGAATACTGCCAAGATATTGCCTAAGGAACCGCAAATGGGGTAACTTTCGTTCGAGATACTTTGTAAGAACATCGAGTACCACATCTTGGCCGCAGATAATTAATCCATCCTTTAAACCGATTGCGCTCCGGGAGGCGATATCTGCGGTGTTTCGAACAATAGGGGATAGGTTTTGGATTAAAGCCGGGGTGTCGGATTTAACACTTTGAATATAGCGTTCCAAATCGGCAGCTTCAATCCGGATTCTTCGTCCAACTTGACAACTGGGCATTTCCCCGCGCTTTATCATTTGATATACGGTAAAGCGGGATATTTTAAGAATATTGGCAACTTCTTCGGGTGTGTAAATTTGATTATCTGCCATGGACGTATTTCTCTGTGAAATATTTTGAAAAGGACTTAAGAAAGCAGGTCATTTCGTTCCCTTTCGGGCTCATATTGGAATGCTTCATAAGATCGTTCCGGACTTCGAAAGAGATTTGCCGGCCATCCATATTAAATCCTCCTTTTGATAACTTTAACGGACCGCAGAGATTAAAGTTCGGCCATTAACTTACCCATTTCCGATATATCATAGCCGCCCATTCCGGCCACTTCATTTCGAAACGTTGTCGAATGCAAAATCGCAATAACCTTCTGAAAATGAGGTTTTTTCAAATCTTCCTTCCTCATCACCAAATCATAGCGTTCCTTTTGCAATGGCACAAACTCGATCCCTGCGACTTGTAAGGCGCCTTTCTCCGTCCCAAGCCCCACATCCCCCTCGCCCCTGGCGATGGAACTAGCTACCGCCAAATGGCTGGTTTCTTCATGAGAGTAACCCAGTACGGAATTTGATTCGATACCCAATTTCCGGAATTGTTCATCCAGGAGCACCCGGGCTCCCGAACCGCATTCACGGTTGACAAAACGGATTTCCGGACGGGTTAAATCATTCCAGGTTCGGATGGATTTGGGATTGCCTTTGGCTACGTAAAATCCCTCATACCGGTGAAGCAAATTGTAGATGACGGTTTTTTGCCCCGGTAAAAGTCGCCGGACATAAGGTGTATTATAGTCTCCGCTGTCGCCGTCCCAAAGGTGGGCGGTGGCTAGATTGGCGCTTCCCTGGTATAATTCCAACAAACCGGGAATGCTGCCGATATAGTGGCGTAAAAAACGAAGCTGCGGCAGGGCCGTTTGAAGATGCCGGGCTAAAATATCAAGCACCATATCCTGGCCGCAGATAATTAATCCTTCATCGAGGTTCACCAGAGGCTGGGCCGCCTTGACTGTGCTTTGGGTCAGTGTAGGCGGGCAGCTTTTGGCATTTTGTTTGTAACGTTCCAGATCCTCCGGTTCGACGCGGACCTTGCGCCCAATATGATATGCGGTCAACTCACCCCGTTTGATCAATTCATAGACGGTGAAACGGGATATTTTTAAGATCTTGGCAACTTCCTCGGGGGTGTAAGAACTTTCGTCGCTCAAAATTTCCTCCGCTTAAAAAAGAGAATGTCAAAAAGGATAAGCTTATTCTTTGGCCAGCATCACCGAGGTGGATTTGATCAAGGCAATGATATTGTCGCCCGGTTTAATGTTGAGTTCTTCGATGGAATCAACCGTGACCACAGAAACGATTCTTTCGCCCTTATAATCAAGCACTACCTTCGCCATGACTTCCCCTTTGACAACTTCTCTGACAACAGCTTTCAATTGATTTCTACCACTGATTTTCATCGTCGGAATCCTCCTTTTGATATCATCCGTTATTTTGAAGAAGTTTTCCGGTGATTATACCGGATTCGAAAGGAAAATAAAAATGTTATGTTTGTGTAAGTTTTATCATTTTACTATTGTAATTTATTATAACATAAAATAAAATAATGACATATATTAGTTTTGATAGTTCATGTTAGTTGTTGTTGGTTAAATACCGCTCGAAAGTCGGTTGGTACAGGGAAGGAGGGAATGCTCGCATTAACATAACATTCCTCCGGTACATTTTAAATTTCAAAAAATAAAATTGAGGTGATTCCGATGAAGAAGAAAATTGTGGCACTGTTTTTATTGGCGAGTATGTTGCTTTTCGGAACGTTGGCTATTTTTGCCGCCGAGCCGGTGGAGATGAATGTTTCGGCAGCCGCCAGCTTAAAGGATGCTTTACTGGAGATCCAGAAACTTTACGCAGTGAAAGACCCGAAGGTCAAGATTAATTTCAATTTTGGATCCTCCGGCAAACTACAAACCCAGATTGAACAGGGTGCTCCGGCCGATCTCTTTATTTCCGCGGCGGTCAAGCAGATGGATGCCTTGGACAAAGAAAACCTGATTGTTAGGAAAACCCGGAAAGATATATTAGTCAATCAGTTAACGCTAATTATCCCCAAGGATTCCACCCTGAATGTTAAGGATTTTAAAGATTTAACCCGGGAAGATGTAAAGAAGATCGGCACTGGCGCTCCGGAGTCCGTTCCGGCCGGCCAGTATGCCCAGGATGTATTCAAATATATGAACATCACCGATGCCGTAAAGGAGAAATTGGTCTTTGGCACGGATGTAAGAGCGGTTTTGACTTATGTGGAAACCGGAAATGTCGATGCCGGAATCGTTTATAAGACGGATGCCTTGATCAGCGACAAAATTAAAATTGTTGCCACAGCCCCGGCAGGCTCCCACGAATTGATTGTTTATCCGGCGGCCCTTTTGACCCATGCCGCCCAACCAAAAACGGCGGCGAAATTTTATGCCTATTTAACAAGCGCTGCTGGGAAGGAAGTTTTTGAGAAGTATGGTTTTTCAGTAAAAAAGTGATGATTGGGTGAAAATCGATGTTTGACTGGCAGCCTGTTTTGCTTTCCTTTAAAATCTCCGCGATTGCCTTGGTGTTTGTAGTGGGAATCGGTACTTTAATCGCTTACTTGATGGTAAGGGCCAGCTTTCCGGGGAAAGATTTGATTGAGACTTTAATTACTTTGCCCCTGGTGTTGCCGCCGGTAGTGACCGGTTTTACCTTGCTGTTGCTTTTTGGAAGGCGAGGACCATTGGGCCGCCTCTTAAATGAGTTGTTTCATACCCAGATCGTGTTTACGCCATGCGCCGCCGTTGTGGCGGCGTTGGTGGTTTCTTTGCCGCTGATGTATCAAAGCGCCAAGGCTGCTTTTCAGACCGTCGACCGCCATCTGGAGGATGTGGCCCGGACCTTAAAGGCCGGTGAAAGCAAAGTTTTTTTCACGGTTACTCTTCCGCTGGCGTGGCCGGGTTTATTGTCCGGAATCATTTTGTCTTTTTCGAGAGCATTGGGAGAGTTTGGCGCTACGGCTATGGTAGCAGGTAATATCCCGGGAAAAACCCAGACCATTCCGGTAGCGATATTTTTTGCCTCGGAAAGCAATGATTTGAAAACAGCAGGCCTTTATGTTCTGATCATCAGTTTGGTGACTTTTGTAATGGTCTTCGGTGTCAACCGATGGTCCAGAAATAAAATGGCGCGTTGGGCCAAAAAGGGGTGAGGGTCATGTTAGCCATAGCCATTCGGAAGCAATTGCCGGAGTTTGAATTGCAAATTGAATTTACAGTTTCCAATCATATCACTGTGCTTTTCGGCCCTTCCGGCTGCGGAAAAACGACGATACTCCGTTGTATTGCCGGGCTTGCCAAACCGGACCAGGGGAAAATGACCCTGGGTCAAAATATTCTGTATGATTCAGGAGCGAATGTTTTCATGCCCACCAGGCTCCGGGATGTCGGTTATGTTTTTCAGGAATATGCCTTATTTCCGCATATGGATGTAGAGAAAAATATTTTATACAGTATCAAGGACATTCATGAACAAACGCGGCTGGAGTTTAAAAGACTGACGGAGTTATTAAAAATAGCTTCCATGTTGCATCGTTTTCCATCTGAATTATCGGGCGGAGAGCAACAACGGGTGGCGTTGGCGAGAGCGCTAATGGCCAAACCAAAAGTACTTTTACTGGATGAGCCCTTTTCGGCTCTCGATCACAACATTCGCTGCCAGTTGCAGGATGAATTGTTGAGTATGCAGCAGATCTGGCAGATACCTTTTGTTTTGGTCACCCACGATCAACCGGAAGCGGAGAAACTCGGCGAAGAGATCATTTATATGAGCCGGGGACGAAAAGTAGCATAAAGATTGCGGGTTTATGGGTTTAAAGAAGAAATACCATTCGGAGCGGCGGCGTGCGCGAGGCATTAAACCCGGTAGATTGCTTTCCCCAAACATAAAAACCGATCTCTGTGTCTGCGGCGCCCTGGCGTTAATGTCCCTGCGGTCATTTTCTGATGTCGGAAAGAATGATTTTCGAATAAAATCGATTCCTTAACAACAAAAAAAGATCATTTTCGAACAAAAACGATTTATCGGATGACAGAAAGAATGAAATCTGTGACGGAATGAATCCATTGGATGACAGAAAGAATGAAATCTGTGACGGAATGAATCCATTGGATGACGGAAAGAATGAAATCTGTGACGGAATGAATCCATTGGATGACGGAAAGAATGAAATCTGTGACGGAATGAATTCATTGGATGACGGAAAGAATGAAATCTGTGACGGAATGAATTCATTGGATGACAGAAAGAATGATTTCTGTGACAAAATGAATTTATTGGATGACAGAAAGGGTCAGTGTATCGTTCCTCATTCCAAATTCGTTCGGATTATTGCGGAGTCTGCCATTTTCATGCAATAAGATTACAAAAACTCATTCCATGTTTTTTAAAATTCCATAATATAGTTAAGGGAACCTCAAACTGATGTTGGAGGTGAAATGAATGAGTGATGTAAATGCCGAGCAAGGTTGGGGCGGCGGGTGTTGGTGGATCATATGGATTATCATCATCATCATCATCTTTTGCTGCTTCTGCGGTGGCGGTTTTATTTAAATGACCGAAACCATCCAAGAACTTATAGTCCGTAAATTAATGTTTTATCCTTTCCAGGGCTAATAGTGCCTATCATACAAAAGTTTTTCCATCCTGAAAGTAGAAAAGAGGCCTTTCGAAGACTTTCGCTTAAAAGGGATACGAAACGGGTTTCCTATCCAAAATGTAAAGTTGGATTCCCAATTCATGAGGAGAGTCGACGATGACCTCTTTTTTTATTGCTTAAGCCCCGGAGCGATTTTAGGAATTGTTTGATCATTTACAAGATGGAGTGGAAGTTCTTTGGACAAGGAAATTTTTTAACCCAGGCCTCGTTGATAAGAGTATCAACGTTGGTTCTCTTGCGATTTTTTTCGTACGATAGGATGATAGCGGGCTTTTTGCGTTAGTAGGAAGTTGGTTTATCTTTGATTTCGTTGGATTTTTTATCGTAATTCTTAATTATCGTTTGAATTCCGAACACAGTTTCCAATTTGTAGTTGTAGATTTTTGTCGATTTTTAACGAAATAGATCTGTTTTCCAAAGGTATTTTTGAAATGGTGGCGAATTTTTAAATGACATCGTTTGTTTGAAAGGAGAGTTTCATTGGCACGGAATCGAAAATTAAATCCCAATTGGGATAGTTTGTTAAGTCTTGAACAACGGCAACTTCTCGTGAAACCCGGGATGGGTCTTTCCCAAACTCTCCCTTATTTAGAAGCGGAAGAGGTAAAAGAATGGATGGATACCATTCTTAATTGCCTACACAAACTTGAAGAGAGGTTCAATTTGGAAAACTAATGAGTCTGTTTTCGCTGCCGGTAGGGCGGCGTTTTTTATGGGATCTGATTTCAACCGAATTGTTTCTGATCTCTGATGTCGATTCATGAGAATTTCATTTTAAGCATCATATATTATGGAATAAACGTATTTGGGTGATGAACAAATGGCATTCGGAAATTCTATCACAAAGAGGGTAAGCTCCTAATTCCGGTTCAGAGAGAACTTATCGCCAAATCCGGATATTAGAAAGTTTATGGATGATTGACAGTCCAGGGGCACCATTTTATAATAGAATTAGCGCTCTGGTATTATCAAGATGAAGTGCTTTTTTACAAAGATGGATTTGTTATCTCTCTTGAGATGATGAATTTTTCAAGGGGACGGAATAAAATGATTCCGTCCCCTATTCCTACAGTTTGGATCGGGTTTTTCAATTCTTACACACAGTTTGATGTTAAAGTATTATCCATGCTCTTTTTTGATACGGAGGATTATATGAAACAAATCAAAACAACCGATGTAGTGGGTCATGTCCTCTGCCATGATTTGACGCAAATTATCAAAGGGGAAAAAAGTGGTCCGGTTTTCCGTAAAGGGCATATCGTTACCGAGGAAGATATTCCGGTGCTGCTTTCAATCGGGAAAGAACATTTATATGTCTGGGAGAAGCAACCGGGCATGCTGCATGAGAATGAGGCGGCAGATATTCTGTTGAGTATATGCAAAAATAGATATATGAGTTCGACCCCTGTCAAAGAGGGTAAGATTGAACTTCTTGCCGCAGTGGATGGCCTATTTAAGGTTGATGCGGAAAGGCTTAACCGTATTAATGCTCTGGGTAAAATGATTATTGCCACCCGCCATGGCAATTTTGCAGTATACGAAGGAATGAAACTGGCCGGGATGCGTGTTGTTCCACTGGTAATCGGAGAAGCTGAAATGAAGGAAGCATTGGTGATCGCAGATAACAAGCCCTTGTTGCAAATTTTGCCTTTTGGAAATAAAAAAGCCGGAATTGTTACAACGGGAAATGAAGTTTTCTACGGCCGGATTCAAGATGCTTTTGGTCCGGTCATCCGCCAAAAATTGGCCGAATATCATGTTGAGGTTTTGGGTCAGGAGATTGTAGGAGACAAGCCGGAGAATATTACCCACGCAATTCTTGGTTATATCGACCGGGAAGCTGATTTTGTCGTATGTACGGGAGGAATGAGTGTCGATCCGGATGATACCACTCCAGCTGCCATCAGAAATACCGGTGCCGAACTTGTCTCATACGGTGCTCCGGTTTTGCCGGGGGCTATGTTCTTGCTGGCTTATTACACCTCACCTTCCAAGAGGGTTCCCATTATCGGTTTGCCTGGATGTGTTATGTATGCCAGGCGCACAATTTTTGATTTGGTACTGCCCCGTATCATGGCGGATGATATATTGACAGCCAACGATTTGACCCGTTTAGGCCATGGCGGATTATGTTTAAACTGTGAGGCTTGCACCTTTCCTAATTGCGGCTTCGGTAAGTAAAGAGCGGAGGGAATTTTATGGAAAATGGTTTGACTCATTTTGACGAAGACGGTAGGGCCATAATGGTTGATGTTACTGAAAAAGATTCTACCGAGCGGATTGCTGTTGCCAAAGGTAGCATCGTTGTGAGCCAAGTTGTTTTTGATGCAATTCAAAGCGGTACGGTGACAAAAGGTGATGTCTTGGGTGTCGCCCGAATAGCCGGCATCATGGCGACAAAGCGTACTCCTGATTTAATACCATTGTGCCATCCTTTGTTAATCACTAAAGCGATGGTGGATTTTCAATTGGATCCTGACACCTGTACGGTAGAGGCTATATGTACGGTTAAACTCACTGGAAAAACCGGAGTGGAAATGGAAGCCCTCACAGGAGTGACGGTAGCGTTGCTTACCATCTACGACATGTGTAAGGCTATGGATAAGAATATGGAATTAACCGGGATTTTTCTTGAAGAAAAAGCGGGCGGAAAAAGTGGTCATTACCTTAAAAAATTGAATGAAGCCCGAATGGATTCTATAGAGCGCAATAAAAAATGATAGGGAAAGGCTTTCGATGAGGGTGATTGGATGATCGACCAATATGGCAGGAAAATCGATTATTTACGTATTTCGGTGACGGATCGCTGTAATCTGCGTTGTGTTTATTGCATGCCGAAATCCGGTATCCAAAGCCTGCCCCATCATGAAATCATGACTTTTGAAGAAGTTATCCGGGTGGCCAAGGTTGCCTCGGGAATTGGAATCCGCAAAATAAAAGTTACCGGGGGAGAGCCTTTGTTGAGGAAAAATCTTATATTCCTTATCCGGAAACTCAGGGAGATACCGGGTATTGATCAGGTTACAATGACCACCAATGGTGTACTTTTTGCTATGTATGGGGAGCAATTGGTCTCTGCCGGACTTGGCGGGGTCAATTTCAGTCTGGATTCTTTGGATGCCGGCACATTTTTACAGATAACCGGTGTTGATGCATTTTCAAAAGTATTGAGCGCCATCAAACTCTCGTGTCGATTGGGGCTAAAAACAAAAATCAACTGTGTTCCGATCCAAGAAATAAACAGCTCCGCCCTTATTGAACTGGCCGGTATGGCCAGAGCTTATCCGGTCCATGTCCGGTTCATTGAATTAATGCCGATTGGACTTGGAGCAAAGTTTACACCGATCGAAAACCAGTATGTGCTTAAGATGTTGACCCAACAGTTTGGAAAGCCCCGGCGAGTCTTTGGTGGTTTGGGAAATGGTCCGGCGCGTTACTATAATTTCCCGGGATTTCAAGGTAGCATCGGATTTATCAGTGCAATAACCGAAGAGTTTTGCGAAAATTGCAACCGGATAAGGCTCACTGCTGAAGGAAAATTAAAATTATGCCTGCATTATAAGGAAGAAGTCGATTTAAAAGCGCTGCTTCGAGAAGGCATAACGGATGAGAAACTTCAGGAAACCCTTGAAGATCTGATTTTTAAAAAACCTCGCCACCACAATTTCCATGACGAGGCAAACGGGCCAACCGATGGCAGGAAAATGGTTCAAATAGGAGGCTAATCATGGGGAAGATTATGGCCGTATGCATCAGTGAAAAACGCGGGATACCGAAAATCAATATTGTAAAAGGCAAGATTATTGCCAATTATGGTTTGGAAAATGACGCGCATGCGGGAAATTGGAACCGGCAAATCAGCTTGCTTTGCTATGATAAAGTCCAGGAATTTCGGGCTAAAGGCGCAAAAATCAGCGATGGTGCTTTTGGTGAAAATCTGTTGGTGAAGGATATTGATTTTAAGAAACTTTCAATCGGAACGATTTTACGCAGCAACGATGTTATTCTGGAGATGACTCAGATTGGCAAGGAGTGTCATTCTCATTGCGAAATCTACCAACAAGTCGGAGACTGCATTATGCCCCGGGAGGGTGTATTTGCAAAGGTTCTTCATGGCGGGACGATTGCTGTGGGAGATGATTTATATGTTGATTCAAAATGATGGCATTAACCCATCAGTTTTATAGGATGAATCATGTGTGAGATTTGTAAATATTATCTCTGGCTTCTCGATAACCCGATGGTTTATCTTTTTTATTTAATTATGAATAATAGTCCGACGTAAGGGAGTGCCATTTCATGGGTAAGGAATTATATAGGGAACTTCTGGTATTGTTGGAAAGTGGCATGAAAGTGGTAGTCCAAACTGAGTTTTCCGGCAGACAGGGGTGGATTGAGCAAGATCTGGTCCGTCAAATGGTTCCCGAAAAGCTATGCCATGGATTGGCTCTTCAATCGTTGGAGCGGGGAATACCCTTGCTTGAACCCCATGAAGAAAAAACGAACATAACCGAACCCTTTTTCCCTGAAGAGCGTTTAATTATCCTGGGAGGGGGACATATTGCCTTGCCCCTCGTTGAGTTTGCCGCGAAAGTCGGTTATTCAGTTACGGTTGTGGATGATCGTCTCAGCTTCGCCAATATCAATCGTTTTCCCCTGGCCAGGCAAGTCATTTGCGCTCCCTTTGACCAAGCGATACGGCGGCTGACGATTACTGATAATGATTATGTAGTGATCATCACCCGGGGTCACCGGCATGATCAAATTTGTCTGGAGCAACTGTTGAAAGGGGTCCAGCCTTTTTACACAGGAATGATTGGCTCACGCCGGAGGGTTGGAGCTCTTAAGGAACTATTGATTGGGGCGGGCTATAGTCGGGAGTTGCTTGAAAAGGTACATAGCCCGATTGGCCTTGCCATTGGTGCTGTGACTCCCGAGGAAATTGCGGTTTCCATTATGGCGGAGCTGATCGCCTGTAAACGGCTACCTAAAGAAATGAATTCGGGACAACTCCAGTATTTGAAACGTTCGGATATGGATTTTGAGGTTATCCGGCTGTTGGGAGAGGGAAAGGATGAATCCAAAGCCGTGGTCACGGTGATATCCACCCAAGGTTCCGTTCCCCGCGGAGCCGGAGCTAAAATGCTGGTCTATCCTGACGGGAAAATTGTGGGCAGTATCGGTGGAGGTTGCAGTGAAGCGTCTGTCATCGGTGATGCCCGTCGGATAATTGGGACAGGAACTTATGAAATTAAAATAGTTGATATGACCGGAGATGTGGCTGAAGATGAAGGAATGGTTTGCGGAGGGGTTATGCAAGTAATGATTGAGGATGATTGCTGACACTTTTTTGAAAGTTTTATATGGGTATGTCTTAAAAATTCGTCACCTTTTATTTTAAACGAATATTGGAGATTTAAGAAAGGAAGCCAAAATTAGCTTTCTTTTTTCATATTTCGGAAAAGGAAGGTTTCTTAGTAAATATAAAGAAATTATTAATGAAATTGGGGAATAAACGAGGAATCCTTCATGAAAGTTGTAAATTGGCACAAAAAACTACACAAAGTTATCCAATTAGTAACGAAACGACAATCTTTCAACCGTCGAAAGAAAATTCAAGCATTGGTGGAAAAACGTACCACAAAGCTCTGTGCTGAAATTAACCAACTCCGGTTGGAACTTGCAGAATATAAATTGAAGGAAACCAACCACTTTGAAAATGATTCAACAGGCAACCCACCCCTGTCAGCCTATGAAGTCCTACATCAAGCTTTAGCAGAATTAGAGTTGAGCCACTCACAGATTCAAGCTGTTTTTGCTGCGCAAAATGATGTGGTTATCTTGTATGACATCAAAATGAACGTTTACCGGGCCAACCCCTCCTTCATGACTCATTATGGATTTGATCCGACCGGACTCAATGTAAAAGACATCCTCCGCCGGGTATCCAGTCAATGGCTGGATCAAAGGGTGCACCCATTTGTGGAACAGCCGGCACCCCGGACGCTCCGGGGTGAAAAAGTGACCGGATTAGGTTTTAAGGTTCAAAAAGTGGACGGAAGTGAAGCGTTCATTGAAAGTTCCTCCGGACCGGTGCGGATTGGAGAAAAGATTGTCGGTACCGTAACTGTTTGGCACGATATTACCGAACTGAAAGAGTTGGAAGCCGGGCTTAGAAACCGTTCTACAGAACTCTCCCATGCTTTGGGTACTCTTCAAACGGTGCTTGATACGATCCAAATTGGTGCGATGGTGGCTGAAGCTGGTGATGAGCAAATATCGTATTGCAGTCCAGCGGCCGTGGAAATGGTAGGTGCTCCACTGAACGGCACCGCCACTGGCCCTTTGCCGGGAAGTTCAAGATCCATTAAGATGTTACGCCCGGACCGTTCCGAGCTCTCTCCCGATAATTGGCCCTTAGCTAGGGCTTTGCGCAAGGGTGAAGATACCAAGAATGAAGAAATCATCATTCGGCGTGCCGACGGTAGGGAAGTGGTAACAGTCATCAATTGCGCCCCGGTAAAGGATAAAAACGGGATTGTTTTGAAAGCTGTTGCAAGTATGGTTAACATTACGAAGCAGAAACAGATGGAAAGCGCTCTCCGGGAAAGTGAAGAGCGCTTCCGGGTTTTGACAGAAGCCTTACCCCAGCTGGTCTGGATAATTGATAAGGATGGCAAATTTCTTTACCTCAACAATCAATTTCAGCACTATACAGGGATTCAGGTTGATAAGTTGAAATGCCAACAATGGAATGAATGGATTCATCCCGAGGATATTCAGAAACGGACTGAATGTTGGAGAGAAGCTTTCCGTACCGGAAATCCATATCAAATTGAGTACCGAATCAGGCGGTATGACGGTGAGTATCATTGGTTTTTGGGCCGGGGGATTCCAGTGAGGGACGAAAAAGATAATATATCTTATTGGCTTGGTACTTGTACCGATATCCATTATCAGAAAGAATTGGAACTGGAGCTACAAGAGACCAATTCACGGCTTCATAAATTGAATCAACAAACCATGACGACTCTCGAGGAAGAGCGTCGTATGATCTCCAGGGAATTGCATGATGAAGCCGGTCAGGCATTGACTGCACTTAAGATGTATATAGAATTGATTTTGAAAGGGTTGCCGCCGGATGCCAATGTTTTACGGCAAAGGATAGGTGAAGCTGTTGATTTAAGCGATAAAACACTTAAAGAAATTCGCCGGTTGGCTCAGGAATTACGTCCGCCGGCTTTGGATGCTTTGGGACTCAACTTCACGTTGGAAGATTTCTGTTATGAATTTAGTAAAAAGGTTGGGCTTTCTATCCGGTACCAAGGGCGTGAGCTTCCGGCAACAAGCGGTATTGTTCGAATCAGTCTCTACCGTTTTTTGCAAGAGGCGCTTACCAATATCGTGAAGCATGCCCAAGCTAGTTTTGTACAGGTTAGGCTTCGCTACAGCCATTACCAAATCTCCCTCGTTGTTAAAGATAACGGTAGGGGTTTTGTAATTAATCAAATTGAAATCCTAGGCATGGGCCTTGTAGGAATGAGGGAAAGATTAACAATGCTGGGCGGAATTTTGAGTATTCATTCCAAACCGGGTCGTGGAACATGTTTAATGGCGACTATTCCTTGGGAGGTCGTTTAAATGATTCAAATATTGATAGCGGAAGACCATCATCTTGTTAGGGCCGGGTTAAAAGTCTTTTTAGAGCAGGAGGAAGATGTGGCGGTTATCGGAGAAACCTCCGATGGACAAGAAACTCTTGAACTAACGGAACGGCTAAATCCGGATATTCTTCTTTTAGATATTGGTATGCCTAAATTAAACGGGATTCAGATTTTACGTCAGTTGAGCGAATTGAAACTGGCTAGCCGAGTTATTATCTTAACCATGTATTCCGATACGTCATTTATTAAGCGAAGTTTTCAATACGGTGCCAAAGGTTATCTACTAAAGAACTCCGTTTCCGAGGAGTTGATATTAGCCGTCCGGGCGGTTTTTAGGGGTGAAATTTTTTTGAGCACGGCAATTTCCAGATTTATTTTGGATGATTTTCTTAATTATCAGGTAAAGGCGGAGACTTTTGATGCTTTTGATACTCTTTCGCCCCGGGAAGTTCAGGTTTTACAATTGATTGCCGAAGGTCATTCCAATAGTTCCATCGCTCAGATGCTGTTTATTTCTCCAAAAACTGTGGACAAACACCGGGCAAATTTACTTATCAAACTGAGTGTCAAAGATACGGCCGGATTAATAAGGATAGCCATTAAGAACAAACTGGTTTTATTAGAATAAAGAATATCCTTTAGCGTACCCATATTCTAACAATAACAGGCAATCCCTATTTTAAGATAGGGATTTTTTTTAATTCAAAGTAGTAATTTTACCCATGTTCAGGGGAAATGACTTCGATTGATAAAGGGTTTACTATTCTTAGACAGCCTCGAAATACTATAAAGATGACACTTGCTTTGATGATTGACTTCGACTTGTCTGGATATTTTAACCGATCAGGGCTTAAGCAATCGCGAGGTTTTTAACCTGCCGATTACCGATTCAACCGATATCCGTTCATGAATAGGTGTTTTTCCCATCAAAAAGTAGAGAATTTCCCCATGGATTCGGTAAACAATTCCAGGTAATAATAAAAATGTAAATAGCTGCTGCCATGATTTTTCTTCATTTAAAGCTATGAAATGAATGGGGGAATAAAAATGACTGCTCAAGCAATTTCGAGAAATGTAGCGTTGGGGAATGTCAATGAAGTTAGTTCCTTAAATATTTTGATTGCTGAAGACAATGTAATGATTCAAGAACTGATTGAACTTATTTTAGATTCTGCGGATTGTCATCTTTTTGTGGCAGAAAACGGAAGAAAAGCTTTAGAAATATTAGAAAGGAATCAAGTGGATATAATCCTGATGGATTTGGAAATGCCTGAAATGAACGGTTTTGAAGCAACTGCCCGAATTCGTGCCAAGGAAACGGAAACAGGAGAGCATATTCCTATTTTAGCAATGACAGGATACATTTTGGAAAATGGCCGAGAAAAATGTATAAATGCGGGGATGGATGATTTTCTGGTTAAGCCTTTTAATATCAACGATTTATTGAATGCCATCGAGCGACTGACTCATACAAAGCTAGATCTGGTACTTTGATTTAAATAAAAGGGTTTAAGAGGTGTCTGTCATGAAAAGTTTCCTGCAAAATCTAAAATATAAGCAAATCGTTGACAATCTAACGGATGGATTTGCCTATCATCAAGTTGTTTTGGATCAGGGAAAACCGGTCGACTCCATCATTGTAGAGGTTAACCAGGCTTTCCAAAGGATCACCGACTTGGAAGGGACCGATGTACTCGGTAAAAAAATTTCGGAAATCATACCGGACGTTCGGGATGATTCTTTTGATTGGATTAATACTTGCGGTAAAATTGCCTTTACGGGCCAGTCAATCCGTTCCGATTATTATTCCAATTCTTTAAATAAATGGCTTTTAATCGATGCATTTAGCTATGAAATGGGCTATTTCGCAGTTGTCCTTCGGGATATCACCGAGCAAAAAAGACTACTGGAAGAGTACAGGAAAACCCGGGATGAATATGAACTGATTTTTAACAGCACACAAGATTTAATGTTTCTGATGGACGTTGATGAGGAAGGGATGTTTAAATACCGACGGTTGAACAGAAGTCACGAAAGTCTATCGGGTCTGACAACAGCAGAAGTTTATGGGAAAACTCCGCAACAGGTCTTTGGCTGGGAGCTTGGGAACAAAATCGATGCCCATTTCCGTGAATGCGTCAAAGCTAAATCTTCCATGGTATTTGAAGAAATTTTACATTTTCCTTCCGGCATTCGAACCTGGTCTACAATGTTATCGCCGGTTTTAAAAGACGGAAAAGTTGTACAAATCATTGGATCGCGAAGAGATATTTCAGAACTACAAAAGACAATGGCTGACTTGAAGGAAAGTGAAAAACGTTATAGCAGCCTATTCCAGAACAATCATTCGGTGATGTTGATTATCAATCCAGCCGATGGACGGATTGTTGATGCCAATCCTGCAGCCTGCCTTTATTATGGCTATTCTCAGGAAAAAATCTGTTCTTTAAATATTTCTAATATCAATACCTTTTCAGTGGAACAGATTCAAGATGAAATGCAAAAAGCTGCATCGGAACACCGGAACCCTTTTTTCTTCCAACACCGTCTTTCCAGCGGAGAACGCAGGAACGTTGAAGTTTACAGCGGGCCGATCGATATATCCGGACAGCATTTGTTATATTCGATTATTCATGATATTACGGAGCGGAAAAAGGCTGAAACAGAGCTTTTTCAGGAAAAAGAACAATTGAAGGTCACCTTACACTCCATTGGTGACGGGGTTATTGCCACCGATATCGATGGAAGAGTGACTTTAATCAATGAGATCGCCCAAGATTTAACCGGATGGAGTTTTGAAGAAGCGGTTGGCCAGCAACTGTCTTCAGTTTTTTATATTGTCGATGAAGAAACAAACCGAGTCTGTGAAAATCCGGTCCAAAAAGCGTTAATTACAGGACGGGTTATTGAATTGGCCAATAACACCATCTTGGTATCAAAAAATGGCACCAAACGGTTTATTTCAGACAGTGGAGCTCCTATCCGAGATAGGGATGGAAAGGTGTTTGGAGTGGTCTTGGTTTTTAGGGACGTTACTGAGAAAAAGTTACAGGAACATGAAATCAGATATCTGAGTTTTCATGATAAACTCACCGGATTATATAATCGGACTTTTTTTGAACGTGAGATAAAACGTTGTGATATACATGAGTTCTTGCCGTTATCATTAGTTATTGGCGATGTAAACGGCTTGAAATTAACCAATGATATTTTTGGGCATGAAGTGGGTGATAAACTTTTGAAGACTATTTCGGGGACTCTTGAAAAAGTATGCCGAGGGGAGGGAATCGTTGCCCGTTGGGGCGGGGATGAATTTGTTATTATATTACCCAAAACAGCTAAAAGTAGGGCCCTGGAACTTTGCCAACAAATTCAAGAGCAGTTTTTAATGATGCCGCAAGATCCTATCCAACCCAATATTACATTCGGCGCTGCAACCAAAGAAGGGATGAATTCCGATATTCACGTAGTTCTAAAGGAAGCGGAAGATATCATGTACCGTCGCAAGTTGTTGGAGGGGAAGAGCGTCCGGAGCTCATTAATTACTTCTTTGGAGAAAACTTTATATGCCCGTAGCTATGAAACGGAAGAGCATGCGCAGCGTATCTTGAGTATTGCTATAAAAATCGGACAAGAAATGGGTTTGACTTCGAGTGAACTTGATGAGTTAGGATTATTGGCGATATTACATGATATCGGCAAAATCGGGATACCGGATCATATCTTAACTAAGCCGCTTCAGTTAAATGAAGAGGAATGGCGGGAAATGAAACGGCATCCGGAAATTGGTTATCGGATAGCCCAATCTACTCCTGAGTTGTCGCATGTTGCCGATTTAATTCTCTCTCACCATGAACGTTGGGATGGAAACGGGTATCCTATGGGCCGCAAGGGTAATGAAATCCCTAAATTGGCGAGAATAATCGCTATCATTGATGCTTTTGATGTTATGACTCACTCCCGACCTTATAAAGATGCAATGACCGTCATGGAAGCGGTCATTGAAATTGGCCGATGTTCGGGGAGCCAGTTTGATCCGATGATTGCCGATCTATTTGCTAAAATCATCGTCGCTGGAATCGATGGGAATCAAAATTTCCTGGAATGAAATGTAAACTTCTAGAGTAATGATAAGAATTCGGTTTGGAATAATATTTCTTAGAATAGCGAGAGAACCAACGGAATATAAAAAAATATTTTAAAATGGGTTGAAAAACACTTTATATTGAATTATAATTACATTAATATTTTACTTAGTTAAATATTTTTGTGGTTAAGGAGATGGAACAAATGGTTCAAAAGGATTCGATCACAATTGTACTATGCGGGGAAGCCGGACAAGGTATTCAAACCATTGAGGCCTTTTTGACTCAGCTCTTCAAAAGTGCCGGATTTCATATTTTTGCAGCCAAAGAATATATGTCAAGGATTCGGGGCGGCAGCAATTCCACGGAAATCAGAGTTTCTTCCCGTCCCGTGGCTGCATTCTCCGAACCGATCGATCTTTTGATTCCCCTTGACAAGGAAGCGATTCCTCATTTAGGGAAAAGGATAATCTCGGAAACTAAAATAATCGGTGAAGTTGCCAAGATAGTTCCTCCGGATGGTATTTCCGTAGAAGATGTCCCTTTTTCAGAAATAGCTGCCGAAATTGGGAACCCGTTATTCGCTAACACGATAGCCTGTGGAGTGATTGCGGGTCTGTTCGCCATTTCTCCCGAACTTACTTCGAATCAAGTGAGAAAATTTTTTGCCTTAAAAAGTGATGCGATTGTTAATAAGAATTTAGTGGCGGTTGAAAGAGGTTATCAATTAGGGATTCACCTTCGTACTGTAAACTCCGGCCAATATCTATTCGACTTACCCGTAGATTCCAGCGTTGACAATCATATGATTGTCAATGGCGCGGAAGCTGTTTCTTTAGGAGCTTTGGCCGGAGGCTGTAATTTTATCTCTTCATATCCAATGTCTCCGGGAACGGGAGTACTTACATATTTGGCTCAATACTCAAGAGACTTCCCGATAGTTGTTGAGCAGGCTGAGGATGAGATTTCCGCTATCAATATGGCTTTGGGAGCTTGGTATGCTGGTGCCCGCGCGATCGTTACAACCTCCGGAGGCGGTTTTTCCCTGATGACAGAAGGAATCAGCCTGGCCGGAATGATAGAATCCCCTGTAGTCGTTCATTTGGCTCAACGTCCGGGGCCGGCAACCGGTTTGCCGACACGGACCGAACAAGGGGATTTGGAATTGGCTGTTTATGCGGGCCATGGGGAGTTTCCCAGGATTGTCCTGGCTCCCGGCAACATTGAAGAAGCTTTTTATCTTACGCAAAAAGCTTTTCAACTAGCGGATCAATTTCAAGTACCGGTCTTTGTCCTTACCGATCAATATCTTGTCGACTCCTACGGTGATATTCCGGTACTCGATCCGACAAGGTTCCCGGTAGAAGGGCAGATAGTAGAGACTTCTCCTGATTATCAACGCTATCGATTCACGAGTACAGGAATCTCACCCCGTGGTATTCCTGGTTATGGTACGGGGCTGGTGGGAGTTGATAGTGACGAACACGATGAAGTAGGGCATATTACAGAAGATTTGGATTTGCGGATCCGGATGAATCAAAAGCGGCTTCAAAAGTTGTCTCATATTAAAGAAACCAGTATCTCTCCGGAATTGGTTGGAAATCCAGATTACCGTACTCTGCTCATTGGTTGGGGCTCCACTTATGAAGTGGTCAAGGAAGCAATGAAGACGATTGATCATGCTGAACTGGCATTTCTTCATTTCAAACAGGTTTTTCCCTTGCCGCCTGAGACTTCAGCCTATCTTAAAAAGGCAACCCGAATGGTTGTCATTGAGGGTAACGCCACGAATCAGTTTGGTAAAATAATTAAGTTGGCAACAGGCATTTCAATTCAAAACCAAATTCTGAAATATAACGGAATGCCGTTTTCCGTCGAGGAACTCGTGGAAAGAATTCAGGAAATATGCGGGGAGGAGTGAAAAAGATGAATACTAAAGATTCAGCCGATATCAGTTGGTGTCCCGGATGCGGGAATTTCGGAATTTTGAATATTTTAAAACAGGCCCTGACGGAGCTCGATGTCCAACCTGAAAATTTGGTGATGGTTTCTGGAATCGGCCAGGCTGCCAAAATACCTCACTATTTACAATGTAATTTTTTTAATGGATTGCACGGGAGGGCTCTACCGCCGGCGACTGCAATCAAAGCGGTAAATCCGGGATTAACAGTGATTGCCGAGAGCGGCGAAGGCGATATGTACGGTGAAGGGGGTAACCATTTTCTTCATACCATCCGCCGCAACCCGGATATCACCAATATTGTCCATAATAATATGGTGTATGGATTAACCAAGGGCCAAGCTTCTCCTACCAGTGGTCAAGGTTTTCAAACACCAATCCAAATTAATGGAGTTACCCATGAACCTTTTAATCCGATGGCGGTAGCTCTTGGCTTGGACGCATCTTTTGTGGCCCGGGCTTTTATGGGCGATCCAGCTCAGACCAAAGAAATCTTCAAAAAAGCGATCTTACACCGGGGTTATGCCTTGGTTGATGTTTTGCAGCCATGTGTTTCATTTAATAAACATAATACATATCAATGGTTTAAAGAACATACCTATTATCTGGATGAAACTCATGACCCCCATAACCGGGTTGCCGCCTTCTCCAAAGCTATTGAAACTGAGAACTTGCCTTTGGGAGTTTTCTATATTCATCCCAAAAAAACCTTTGAAGATAATTTGGGACTCTATCAGGGAAATGATAAGCCGCTCTATCAAAGGGAAGCCGATATGAATCGGATAAAAAAATGGATATCGGCAAGATAATAACTTTTCAATCATAGAAACACGTAAGGAAGGGAGGGATTATGCGATGGATGCCTTGGAAATTGCAATGAAAATGGAACTGGGCGGTGAAATCTTCCACCGTGGATTGGCCGGAAACACTAATAATCCAGGTTTTAGGCAAATTCACAACCGGCTGGGGGAGGAAGAAGCGGCTCATTATCTCCATTTTAAAAATATACAGTATTGTCGAAACCGGTGACGGAGACGGCGATTTTGAAAAAAGCCGACAATATTTCTGGGAAAATGCTTGCGAAGGATGAGCCTAAAAACCAGGATCCGGGTCAGCTTGAGTCATATCAACAGGATTTACAACCAATGACCTAGGCTGGAACGGTGAATTTATCCATTTTGAAGAATATTGAAATTGAAAAGAGGGAATAATCATGGATTTTAATAAAGTTGTTACCGAAAGACGTTCCGTGAATTTTTTTAAGCCTGAGCATAAAATCGGGGAAGATGTTTTAAAGGATGTAATTAATTTGGCTACGCTGGCTCCATCGGCATTTAATTTGCAACCTTGGGAAATTATTGCGGTGAAATCGGCGGAAGCGAAAGAGAGACTTTTTCCGCTCACCGGCAATCAGCCAAAAATCAAAGAAGCGCCGGTAACTTTGATCATTGTTGGAGATTTGAATGGGTACGAAGCGGTTAATCCGGCTTGGGATAATTTAAAAGTCATGCTTGACAAAGAAGCGCTGGAAAATGCCCAGCAGTATGCAGCGGCCTTATATGGTTCTTCGGAGGAACGCCGGATTAAATTTGCTGAAAGCAACGCGGCTTTGCTGGCAATGTCCATTATGTATGTTGCCAAGGACTTTGGCATTGATTCCCATCCGATGAGCGGGGTTGATTTTGAGGGAATCAGGAAAGAGTTCGGTTTGGATGAAAACAAAACAGTAGTGATGTTGATTGCCTTAGGGTATTTTGATGAATCCAAAACCTTGTACCCCAGACAGAAACGTAAAAGTTACTCTGAAATCGTCAAGGAATTATAAGGCGCCTATTACCGAATTTAGCTGGTTTTTTTAGTAATTTGGCAAAGTATTTTTTGGAACGCTTTACGAAAGGAGATTACGATGGTAGATTCCGATGAAATGATAATCAATGCATTAAAAATTTTATCCGCTGAAGCTGTTGAAAAAGCGAAATCCGGACATCCGGGAATGCCGTTAGGATCGGCTCCTTTCATCTATGAACTATGGAAAAACCACTTGCGGTTTAATCCAAGTCATCCGGACTGGATTAATCGGGATCGTTTTGTCCTTTCGGCAGGTCACGCTTCCATCTTACTCTACACACTTTTATTTGCTTTCGGTTTTGAACTCTCCATTGACGACCTTCGCAGTTTTAGACAAAGGGGTAGCAAAACACCAGGGCATCCTGAGTATAAGCACACTCCAGGGGTGGAAGCAACTACCGGACCTTTGGGCCAAGGATTGGCAAATGCAGTGGGGATGGCTATTGCCGAAGAATATTTGGCGGCGGAGTTCAATCGTCCCGGTTACAACTTAATCGATCATTATACTTATGTTCTTTCGGGCGACGGTTGCATGATGGAAGGGATTACCTCTGAAGCTGCTTCACTTGCAGGAACCTTAGGCCTCGGCAAACTGATCGTTTTTTATGATTCCAATGGGATCACCATTGAAGGGGATACACAGATTGCTTTCGGTGAAGATGTTGGGAAACGTTTTGAAGCTTACAAATGGCAGGTTCTGAAAGTTGCCGATGGTAAAAACCTTCAAGCAATCGATGAGGCAATTCAAACAGCCAAAGGCGAGCGCTCTAAGCCGACATTGATTATTGTCACCACCCAGATCGCCGATGGCGCTCCTCCGAAACAGGGAACAGCGGCGGCCCATGGAGAACCATTGGGTACAGATGCACTCAAGATGTTGAGAGAGAATTGCGGCTGGGCAGGGTTTGAAGCGTTTTGGGTTCCCGATGAACTTATAGCCAATCGGATGGCCTACTGTCAAAAAGGGTCCTTGCTCCAAAACGCATGGCAGGAATTATTTGGAAAATATTGTTTGGAGTTTCCGGTCCTGGCCAGTGAGTGGGAAATATGGTTCGGGGAAGTTGATGAAAGAAAACTTCGAAAAACATTAACCTCCTTTGATTTTTCCGATCAGGTGAAGGCTACCAGAAGCGCTTCGGGAGAAATTATGAACCGCATAGCCAGTGACTACCCCAATTTATTTGGGGGCGCCGCTGATTTGGCTCCATCTACCAAGACTAGGCTTACTGAAAAGAGGGATTTTTCCCGGGATAACCGTTTTGGAGCCAACTTGCACTTTGGAATCAGGGAACATGCCATGGCGGCAATTGGAAACGGGATTGCGCTTCATGGCGGTTTAATAGTGTATTGTTCTACTTTCCTGGTGTTTTCCGACTACATGAAGGGCGCTATGAGACTCTCCGCACTCATGGAATTGCCGGTAATTTATATTTTGACCCACGACAGTATCGGGGTCGGTGAAGACGGACCAACCCATCAACCTGTAGAACAAATTGCCGGTTTAAGAGCTATTCCCAATATGACCGTAGTCAGGCCGGCAGATGCTAGAGAGACAGCTGCGGCTTGGCATATGGCTCTGACCAACCAGGGGCCAACGGTTTTGGTCTTGACCCGGCAAAATGTTCCTGCGATAGAAGGCACCGGTATGGACGCCTGTAAAGGGGCATATATCGTCATGGATTCTGAAAAGCCCGTTCCCGATTTGATTTTAATTGCATCAGGTTCGGAAGTACAATTGGCCCTCCAGTCGGGGAAGATACTGAGGGATAAGGGAGTCGATGTTCGGGTCGTGAGTATGCCCTGTTGGGAAGCATTTGAATCCCAGGATGAACAGTATCGGCAAAGTGTTTTTCCCAAGAATGTACATAAACGCTTGGCAATCGAAGCAGGAACAGGTTTCGGCTGGCATAAATATATCGGTATCGATGGCGGGATTGTCGCTATGGACCAATTTGGAGCATCAGCCCCAGGAGAAATCGTTTTTGAAGCATATGGATTCACGGTAGCCAATATTGTTGAAAAAGCAATAAATTTGTTGTATTGTAAGGAAAGCAAGTAATTTATTATCATGATCGTATTTAGAGAGGAGATTGAAAAATGCCGAATTTTGCAAACCCTTTTCAGGGAAATGTGAATCGAAAAATGTCTAAGGAAGAATTGATACAAGCGATCCGTCTGGATATCGCCGGGGAATTGGAGGCGATCTACGTCTATGATGCCCATGTACAGGCTACGGACGATCAGCTTGCCAAAAAAGTAATCGCCGACATCCGCGACGAAGAAAAAGCTCATGTCGGGGAATTAATGACCCTGCTACGAGCTTTAGATCCTGAGGAAGCAGCTCATTTCGCAAGTGGAGAGGGAGAGGTCAAAGAAATGCTTGAAGAGTTAGGAATTACCAATCATATTACAATTGACTCCGAAAAAAAGGCAATCAACGCAAGCACGGTTGGCAGTTTAGTAGGAAAATAAATAAAGGAGGTAAAGGACGATGGAGTTTTTATTAAGAGATGATTCTCCGTTTTCGAGCGAACAGTGGAATCATATGGATGAAATGGTAATAAAAACGGCCCGGCAGACTTTGGTAGGAAGAAAGTTTCTAAATATTTACGGCCCTTTGGGAGCGGGCGTACAGAGTATACCCCTTGATGAATATGGTGAAATTCCTCCGGGAGAAACCAGTTTCTTTGGTGATGGGGAATATGCCTCATTTAAAGTGAATGCCAGAAAATTCGCAGAAATACCGATGATCTTTCAAGATTGTACCATTTCCTGGCGGGACTTGGAAAACGGCAGGCAATTCGGATTGCCTTTGGATCTTTCTCCGCTGGCTGGTGCAGCCGCAGTTTGTTCCAAGAAGGAAGATACCTTGATTTTCTGGGGAAATAAGGAACTAGGGTTCGAAGGACTTGTGAATGCTTCCGATGTAGAACATCTTGAAAAGAAGAACTGGCTGGAAGGGGAGAGTCCATTTCAAGATGTTGCCGCTGCTATAAAATTTTTTCAAGATCGCGGGTTGACCGGAAAAGTAGCACTAGCCGTAAGTCCTGACCTTTTTATGCAGATGCAGCGAATCCAACCCAAAACCGGGGTTCTGGAAATCGACCGGGTCAAAGAATTAGTGGGCGGCAATTTATTTCAGACATCGGTGCTTGGTTCGAACAAGGCCGTACTTGTTTGCCCGGAACCTCAAAATATGGATCTGGTTATCGGCCAGGATATGGTTACCGCTTATTTAGGGCCTGAAAAATTAAATCATGAATTGCGTGTTTTAGAAACAGCTCTTTTGCGGTTGAAGAGGAAGGATGCCGTAGTGGTGATGGAATAGCTCGCCATATCGCTTTAAGACTTTACTAAATATAATTAAAATTCCCAAATAAATTTAAGGAGGAGTTCAAAATGGCTGCAAAACTAGATATATACAAATGTCCCCATTGCGGGAATATGGTTGAAGTGGTTCACGGAGGCGGCGGACAGCTGATCTGTTGCGGGGAACCGATGGCGTTGGTTGCCGAGAATTCGGTGGATGCCTCTAAGGAAAAGCATGTTCCGGTTATAGAGAAAACTGAAACTGGGTACAAAGTCACAGTGGGAAGCGTTGCCCATCCTATGGAAGAAAAACATTATATTGAATGGATTGAGCTTATCGCCGACGGTAAATCCTATCGCCAATTTCTAAATCCGGGCGAGGCACCGGAAGCTGTTTTCTGCATTAATGCCCAAACGGTAACCGCCCGGGAATATTGCAATGTGCATGGGCTTTGGAAAAATGAAGCGTAAGATCTGATAGTGAGTCAATCGTTGGATTTTAAGTTTAATAACAAAAATATGAAAGCGCCAGACGGAGTTACGACTGTCATGGCGTTTTTTATTGCCTCAAGCTGTTCTCCGGTTTATTAAAAAAATCACCTCCGGATTTTTCAACGGATAATTTCTAATAGCATTTGAAGTTACGAATGATTTCAAACGAAATTTAATAAAACAATGCGGAAGTTGGTTTCAGTCAAATAACCCTCTGGATGACTTACGGATATCCAATTTTAGAAAAATATTTCAAATAACTATCGTTTCTGACTGCTAAACTCAGAGATCGGGTCAATGAAGAAGAGTGGAAAATAATTTCGAAAAGTTACGAAATATAATCGAAAAGTTTTGGAAATAGGATTATAAACTTGACATTTGAAATGAAACAATATAATATATGGTTGTAAATGAAATTTATGAGTGAGGTGTCAAAAATTCTTACTGAAGAAAGAAAGCGAGCTATTCTTGATATTCTTCAAGAAAAAACGTCTGTTTCAGTAGGGGAACTTCGCGACTTATTCAACGTATCAGACGTAACAATTCGAAAGATATTAAATGAACTCGATGGCTATGGATTCCTTAAAAGGACTCGGGGCGGAGCGGTTAGTCTAGCCACTTCCATTCGTGAGTTTGAAGAAAAAGAAAAAGAGAAGAAGAATACTGCTGAAAAAAGAGCCATTGCCAAAGTGGCTTATGAACAAATCAAAGATGGCGAAACGGCATTTTTTGATGCCGGTTCTACAACATTAGAACTGATAAGACTGATCAAAAATGGCAATAAACGGAATATTGTAATTATTACCAATGCAATTAACCTGGCGGTTGAAATGGTGGATGCCGAAGATATCGATTTAATTTTAATCGGCGGGAATGTCCGACACAGAATTTTATCCTGTGTCGGTGGACTGGCGGAAAGAGCTATTGAAAGTCTGTTCTTTGATAAAGTATTTTTGGGGGCCAACAGTATCGATATTGAACATGGAATAACCACTCCCAATACATACGAAGCTCAAGTCAAACAATGCATGTTGAAATCGGCCAAGGAGAAAATCGTGTTGGCTGATTACAGCAAGTTTAACGAGGCATCTCTGGCCAAGGTGTGCTCTATTGAAGGACTTGACCGCGTTATTACGGATTGGAATCTGGAAGAAATCTATATTAAACAAATCCGTGAGCTGGGGGTAGACGTTATTGTTGCCCAGCCCGGAGAATGAAAGTTTGCGTCAAGATTATTCAGAGAGTGGTGATAAAGGAATGAATAAAATCATTAACTCCCCGGATGCCATGATCCGTGAAATGCTTGAAGGTTATTTATATGCCAATCCGCAGTTGCTTGAGAAGGTTCCAAACACTAACGGATTGGTATTGAGAGAACGTAAGAACAAAGTAGCCATTGTTACGGGCGGTGGTGCCGGCAATGAGCCATGGAATATCGGCTATGTTGGTAACGGCTTAGCGGATGGAGTCGCTTTGGGTAATGTTTATGCCGCGCCCCCGGCTAAGGCTATTATGAACGTAACCAAAGCGGTGAATCATCAAAAGGGAGTTCTTTTTTTAGCCACTAACCATGCCGGAGATGTTCTTAACTTTGAATTGGCGGGAGAATTGTTGCAACTTGAGGGAATCAGAACTCAATCGGTGTTTGTAAGTGATGATATAACTTCCGCCCCTTTTGAAAAATTTGATGAACGCCGGGGTGTGGCCGGAGTCGCCATAGTACTTAAAATAGCCGGCGCGGCTGCCGATGCCGGTCTTGCTCTGGATGAATTGATACGGGTGACCCAAAAAGCAAACCGGAATATTCGGACGCTTAGCGTAACAACTTCTCCCGGATATTTGCCTTCCACCGGCGAGGCAATGTTTGATATGGAACCGGGGATGATAGAATTCGGCATGGGATTTAATGGAGAACCCGGAATATTAAAAACAAAGCTTATGCCGGCAGATAAGATTGTTGATGTTATGATGGATTATTTGCTGGGTGATTTAAAACCGGCTGCTACAGATGAAATAGCAGTATTCATTAACGGTTTTGGTTTTACCGGTTTACTCGAGCTTTGTATTGTGAACCGCAGGATCAAAATGGTGTTGGATCAAAAGTCGCTAAAAATACACGACATGTTTATCGACACTCTGTTAGCTCCGCAGGGAACCGGTGGATTTTCAATTTCATTGCTTCAATTGGATGACGAATTGAAAGGTTATTATAATTATCCCGCTGATTCACCTTTTTTTAGAAAAAAAGCGCTTCAAGGGTTGGTGATAGATTGAAAGCTTCTTTAACTGCGAGCGATCTTCAAAAAATGTTTGGTTATGTTGCCCAGCAAATGATTGATTCTGAGGAATATTTGACGGTTATTGACAAGAAAATCGGCGATGGCGACCACGGCACCAGTATGTCGCTGGGATTTAAGGAAGTGCAAAAGGAACTTAATGGAAAAGAATTCGGCTCCATTAATGAAGTATTTCATTGTGTCGGCATGACTCTTCTGGACACTATGGGAGGGGCCTCGGGAGTGCTTTTCGGGACGGTTTTCATCAGCGGCATTATTGGGCTTGAACAGGTAAAAGAAATTGACCTCCAGGGCATTGCGGGTATCTTTCAAAGGTCGCTGGTGGCTCTCAAGAAACGTGGCAAGGCGCAGATTGGTGATAAAACAATGGTTGATGCCTTTGAGCCGGCAGTCAGGGGGCTGCAGGAAGCGGTAAGTTTGGGTATCGGTCTTGCGGAGGGCTTCAACCGGGCAGCTAAACAGGCGGAAGCTGGAAAAGAATATACCAAACAATGTGTGGCAAAATTCGGTCGGGCAAAATCTTTCGGACAGAATGCGATTGGTCTAGAAGATGCGGGAGCTGTCTCGGTATGGATCATCTTTCGGTCCATGGCTTCGTGGGTAAATGACAACTACGCCGGATAGCTGCTTTTTGCAACAAGGAGGAGATTTGGAGTGATTACAACACTAACGCTAAATCCTTGCATTGACAGGACCATTACAATTAAAGATTTCAAGTATGGCGGGTTAAACCGGGTGATTCACACCCGTTCCGACTTATCGGGCAAGGGTATTAATGTAAGTATTGCGGTTCACCAATTGGGAGGACAGACTGAGGCTTTAGGCTTCGATTATATCAATAACCGGGATTTTGTCCAGGCCAGTTTGGAACAAAGCGGTATCCAATACCAGTTTATCAATATTGAAGGGATCCTTAGAACCAATGTGAAGGTTTTTGATGAACAAAGTCACGTGATGACCGAGTTTAATGAAAATGGTTATCCGGTCATTCCGGAAATTTTACCTGAGCTTTGCAAATTGGTTTATGACAGGGTCAAAAATTCATCGATAATGGTTTTTAACGGCAGTGTCCCGGCTGGAGTTCCCAAAGATATTTATCAGACTCTAATCACAACCGTAAAAGAAGGCGGAGTCAAAACAGTTTTAGATGCTGATGGGGAGTTGTTTCTGAATGGTTTGAAAGCTGGTCCGTATTTTATTAAACCCAACCTGTATGAATTCGAATCTGCATTTAAAGTGAAGGTGCAAAATAAACAGGATATCGTTGATATTTCCAGGAAACTCATTGAACAAGGAGTGGGTATTGTCTGTGTTACCATGGGAAAAGATGGCGCGGTTGTCGTAAGTAAGGATCAAGCTTGGTTTGCGCCGGCATCCAGTATTGAAGTGCGGGGAGTTCAAGGCGCCGGTGATTCCCTGGTGGCCGGAGTATGTATGGCTATAGAACGACAACTGGAAATTTCGGACATGCTTCGGTATGGAGTAGCGGCGGCCAATGCTTCCTTGATTCGCGAGGGTACTCTACTTTGTACGGCTGAAGACTTTCAGAAAATGCTGCCGCAGGTCAATATTGAAAAAATTTGTTCATGAGGCCTTAATTCAAATAGGGAAACAATAAATAAGGGATGTGTTGCCAAAATGCCTTTGGTTACAAGTAAGCGAATGCTGGAAGATGCCCAAAAGGGAAATTATGCGGTAGCGGCATTTAATATTGAAAATATGGAAATGGTTCAAGCGGTATTGGAGACAGCGACTGAACTCCGGGCTCCTGTGATGATACAAACCACACCGGGCACTGTCAAATATGCCGGAGTTAAAATGTTGGCGGCCATGGTTCGCGCTGCTGCCGAGTCCTGCCCGGTTCCGGTAGCTCTTCACCTTGATCATGGTGAAAGTTTTGATTTGGGGGTACAGGCATTACACGCTGGATATACATCGATTATGATTGATGGCTCAAAGCTTCCTTTTGAAGAAAATATCGCAATTTCAAAACGAGTCGTGGAAATGTCCCATGCGGTCGGGATTCCCGTTGAAGCCGAACTGGGTAAAGTCGGGGGTAAAGAAGATGGTTTGGAGGTTAGCGATAAGTCGGCAACCTATACCGATCCGGCTGAAGCAAAGGAATTTGTGAAGCAGACCGGGATCGATTCTTTGGCCGTTGCGATTGGAACCGCCCATGGTTTTTATAAAGGAGAACCCAAACTGGACTTTGAAAGACTTGGAGAAATACGTAAGGTCGTCGAAGTGCTTTTGGTACTCCATGGTGCTTCCGGTGTTCCCGATGATATGGTGCGAAAAGCAATTGCACTTGGTATTAGCAAGGTCAATTTTGCCACCGAGCTTCGGGCTGCGCTAACTCGGGGAGTTCGGGATGCGCTAGTTGATCAAAGTATTATCGACCCCAAGAAATTTATGGCTGGTGGGAAAAAAGCCGTTCAAGAAATCGTAAAACAAAAAATTAACCTTTGCGGTAGCGCAGGTAAAGCTTAACCTTTGGTAAAAGGGGTAGCCAAAAAGCCCTTTTGCATACAAAAAATCAAAAATGGGAGGAACAAACATGAAAAGATTTACCCGGATTATCCTCGTCTCGCTCGTGGTTCTCATGATTTTAAGCCTTACTGTGGCTGCAATCGCGGCTCCCAAAAAAGTTGTTGTCGGCGTCAGCTTGCTCACCCGTGAGCATGTTTTCTACAACAACATTGAGAAATCCTTAATCGCAAGGGCAAAGAAACTCGGAGTCAAATTGATCGTTCAAGATGCCTCCAGAGATTCCAACAAACAACTTAGCCAGGTTCAAGATTTTATTACCCAAAAGGTGAATGCGATTATCCTTTGCCCCACCAATTCCGCAGGAAGCAAATCCATGGTGGAACTTGCCAACAAAGTAAATATTCCTGTCTTCACAATGGATATTTCATCGGACGGACAAACGACAGCCCATGTCGCCACTGATAACTACAAAGGCGGCGAATTGGCAGCCGATTATGTAGCCAAGAAAATGCTTCCCAAGTCTAAAGGGGAAGTTGCAATTGTAACATATTCCGAAGTTGAAAGTTGCGTTAACCGTGAAAAAGGTTTCAAAGAATTCTTAGCAAAGAATTATCCCGATATCAAAGTGGTCGACGTTCAAAACTGCTCGGGCGATCAGGCAAAAGCTGCCGATGTTACCCAAAACATGCTCGTTAAATTCCCCAATCTTCAAGTGGTTTTTGGTGTTGGCGATCCTTTTGCCATGGGTGCTTTATCTGCAATCAAAGCTGCTAACCGTAACGTCCAAGTCATTGGTTTCGACGGTAATCCCGAAGGCATCGCTGAAATCAAAAGTGGTGGACTCTGGAAAGCCGATATAGCCCAAGATCCTGCGGCTATCGGTGCTAGAACTTTGGATGCCGTCATGGATAAACTGAATGGCAAAACCGTTCCCAAATTAATTCCAATCGCTCCAAAAGTAATTGATAAAACCAATCTTTAAGAGCTAACGGGGTTATAGTTTAAAACTTAGATATCAAGGTTAGGTTTACGGTGGAAGGAAACATCTCCTTCCACTGCCCCGGTTATCTGGTTGCTGGAAGTCGCGCGCGAGGGGGCTGTCCCAAAAGGAAATTAATGATAAAGAAATACAGTATATTGAAATTTGCACATCCGACGAAACTATATATTGTATTTCTTATTGATTTTAAGTTGCTTTTTAGACAGCCTCGGCCGGCGCGCTGAGTACTCGAAAGTCAGGAGGAAAGACCATGCATCAAATGCCATTGATAGAAATGGCCGGAGTTAGTAAAACTTTTCCTGGGGTCAAGGCTTTGTCAAATATTAATTTGAATATTTATCCCGGCAAGGTGCATGTATTATTGGGCGAAAATGGCGCTGGAAAATCGACTTTAATCAAAATTATTTCCGGTGTATATTCTCGCGATGAAGGAAGTATCAAATTAAACGGTCAGGAAGTTAATTTTAAAAATACCCGTGAGTCTTTGGCTGCCGGTATTAGTGTAATTCACCAGGAATTAAGCGTTATTCCCGACCTCACAGTTGCTGAAAATATTTTTCTGGGCCGGGAACCGAAAATCGGTAAGTCCGGTTTTGTCGATCGCAAGAAGATGAACAAGGATACCAGTCAATTATTAGAAAATATTGGAATTCAGATCAGTCCGAAGGCGGTTATTCGCCGATTAAGCAATGCCGACAAGCAGATGGTGGAGATTGCCAGGGCGGTCTCACAAAATAGTTCATTGGTCATTATGGATGAGCCAACCTCATCTTTGTCAGAACATGAAGTTGAAGCGCTTTTTAAAGTGATTGACAAGTTAAAACGAGAAAATGTAGCCATTATATATATATCCCATCGTTTAAAAGAAATCGCTAGAATTGGAGATACAGTTACTATCCTGCGGGATGGACAGCTTGTAAAGACGGTATCTCTTCAAGAAATTGATGAAAGCCATATGATTGCGCTAATGGTAGGTAGAGAAGTTACGCAATTTTATTATAAATCGGAAATACCTCCTGCCGACGAAGTAGTATTGGAGATTCAAAATTATACCCGCAAAGGAGTTTTTGAAAATATTTCTTTTCGCTTGAGACGGGGAGAAATTTTAGGTGTGGCAGGTTTAATAGGTGCAGGTAGGACTGAAGTGATGAGGGCCATCTTCGGCGCGGACAGTATTGACAGCGGAGAATGTTTTTTAAACGGTGAGCCGGTAAGATTTACTGAGCCTCAACAAGCGATCAAAGCAGGTGTGGGCTTGATACCGGAAGACCGGCGGAATCAAGGACTTTTATTGTCAAAGAGCGTTAAGGAAAATACCTCTCTTGCCAGTTTATTTGTAAATTCTCGATTTGGTTTTATCAACTTCCGGTGGGAATCACAAATCGCTGAAGATTTTATACAAATGTTACGCACAAAAACACCGAGTGCGAACGCTCCGGTAAAAAATCTTTCCGGTGGTAATCAGCAAAAGGTGGTTATCGCCAAATGGCTTGCCGCCAAGTCCAAAATCCTTATTATGGACGAGCCTACCCGGGGCATTGATGTGAATGCCAAGGCTGAAATCTATAGTTTGATGAAGAAATTTGTAGAAGAGGGCGGCAGCATTATTATGGTTTCTTCGGAGCTTCCGGAGATTCTGGGGGTTTCGGACCGGGTCATGGTGATGCGGGAAGGAAAAGTTTCAGGAATCATCGATAATCAAGGAATTACTGAGAAAGATATTTTGCAACTCGCCAGTATTAGTGGAAGTTAAGGGAGGTTAATCGAATGGGCAATACCTTAGATTTAAAGCGGCTTAGCAAATACGCAAAGGAAAACTCGCTGGTACTTTTTTTTGTGATGCTGATAGTTATGTCGGCTCTCTTTGTACCGCGTTTCATTGATCCCAACAATTTGGTCAATGTCATGATGCAGATTGCCATTAATGCGCTACTGGCTACAGGAATGACTTTTGTAATCCTATCCAATGGAATTGATTTGTCGGTGGGATCTGTGGCGGCATTGGCAGGCATCGTGGCTACCGTGACGATCAAATTCTTTCCCAACGCCAGCATTTTAACTGGAGTGTTGGTGATTCTGGCAACTGCAATTGTTATTGGAGGTATTTTTGGCGGTATTATGGCGCTGAACATTGCTAAGTTAAAAGTGCCCCCCTTTATTGCCACTTTGGCGATTATGAGTGTGGCCCGCGGTTTAGCTTATGTATATACCGAATCCAGACCGGTTTTTGGTTTACCGGATTCCTTCAGTTGGATGGGGATAGGATATATTGGCCCCATACCGGTAATGGTAATTGTGACGGCTATCATTATGGTTATCGCTCATATTGTATTAACCCGAACTTGCTTTGGTCGGTATGTTTTTGCCGTCGGAAGTAATGAAGAAGTTGCCAAACTGAGCGGGATTAATATCGTCAAGATTAAGTTTTACGTTTATATGATTTGTTCAGTATTGGCTGCGCTGGGTGGAGCGGCATTGGCTTCCAGATTACAAGCTGGACAACCTAATGCAGCCCAAGGCTATGAGTTAAATGCTATTGCTGCGGTGGCAATGGGTGGGACCAGTATGTCGGGCGGTCGTGGGGGAATCATTCAAACCACACTGGGTCTAGTGATTATTGGAGTTATTAACAACGCCTTGAGTTTGCTGGGTGTATCATCTTATTGGCAGACGATTGCAATGGGTATCATTATCCTGGTGGCTGTAATTTTCGATTTAAACAAAGATGCGTAAGTGATATAAAGAATTAGGCGATAATAAAAAATCAGCTAAATAACAAAGTTTAGCTGGTTTTTTATTTATACAAATACAGGATGATGATTATTGGTTTCAGGTGCATAAAGCATTTATGTTGATCATATGATGTTTAACTTGGGAGAAGTTGCTTAAAGTTGAATACGAAAAAGATTCGACAAAGGGTTACTTACGGCCTTTAAACGAAATTACCGGGTATTGATAGATTTTCTGAAAAATAACGAATCAAATAGTTTGAAAAAAGCAGGAGTCTAAAAATTTATAGCGAACTCTATTATCAAAGCTGTAATACAGCAATACAATTGAATGGATTGTTGATAATACATGATTATACGGGTTCAAAAAAGTAATGTCAGTGATCAAATTTTTGAACAACTTAAAGATAATATTGCCCATCGTGTTTTTGCTCCGGGCACTAAATTGCCATCGGAAAATGATTTAGCCGATTCATTTGGGGTCAGCCGTATTTCGGTACGGGCCGCTATCCAAAAACTGGTAGCCATTGGCCTGGTGGAGTCCCGCAGCGGCGAGGGGACATTTGTTAAAAAACCCGAGGCGAGTATTTATTTGAATGCCATTATTCCAATGCTGATTTTGGAACCCAAGGGAATTATTGAGTTATTGGAGTTCAGAAAGGGTTTGGAGATGCAAAGTTGTGAGCTTGCCGCGAGTCGGGCTACTGCTGAGGAAATTGATCAGTTGAAAAAAATTGTCGATCAGATGAATGAATCCTTTGATCAAAGAAATATCGAAAAATATTCCATCGAAGATTTTGATTTTCATTTTTGCATTGCTAAAATGGCCAAAAACTCGGTGATTGAAAATGTTTTGTTGATGTTAAAAGAACCGATTTTTACCCATCTTGAAGAGATGAACAATCAGCTGGGTTTGGAATTAGGGAACTATGGCCACAAAAATATCTTTGAAGCCATTAAAAACAGAGATTCCAAAGCCGCCAGCTATTTTATGGAACGGGCAATTGAGAGCAGTATTGAAAAAATGAAGTTATTGGCCAAGACGGTTTAGTATGGTTAGCCTGGAAATATCAATCTTTGGATTGTTGATTGAGGAGTATTCTATCCATTTTTTTATGCCCTAAGCTGTAATACAGTAATACACATAATTGAAAGGGAGGACAACGACTGGGTTTTTTTAAATATTTTTTGATAAGGGTTCTTTGAGTAAAATAATAGGCTGAGAGGATAAATGCTGATGAAAATTAAACGATTCGATTTGTTCACTGTTAAACCACGGTGGTTGTTTTTGAAAATAGAAACCGATGAAGGGTTGAATGGTTGGGGAGAACCCATTGTTGAAGGGAAAGCGGCAACGGTTAAAGCTGCTGTGGAAGAAATAAGCGACTGTTTAATCGGGAAAAATCCTTTACATATTGAAGATATTTGGCAGATTATGTACAGAGGCTTCTTTTACCGTGGCGGAGCCGAGACGATGAGTGCTATATCGGGGATTGATCAAGCGTTATGGGATATTAAAGGAAAGTATTACAATGCTCCAATATATGATTTATTGGGTGGCAGGTGCCGGGAAAAACTAAGAGTTTACAATTGGATTGGCGGGGATCGCCCTTCCGATGTAGTTGAAGCGGCTGAAAAAATGGTCCAGGCAGGTTTTACTGCAGTTAAAATGAATGCGACCGAAGAGATGCATTACATCGATAGTTTTAATAAGATTGAGAATTCCGTTGCCCGAGTTGCCGCATTAAGAGAAAGATTTGGGAACGGATTGGGGATTGGCGTGGATTTTCATGGGCGGGTCCATAAGAGTATGGCGAAGGTATTAGCCAAAGAATTAGAACCCTATAAACCGATGTTCATTGAAGAACCGGTTTTATCGGAAAACATTGAAACGTTACGTGAGATTTCCCGGCATACCACGATACCGATAGCTACAGGTGAACGGATGTTTTCACGGTGGGATTTTAAAAGATTATTCACGGATGGGTATGTAGACATTATTCAGCCAGATTTGTCCCACTCCGGGGGGATTAGTGAATGTAAAAAAATTGCCGCTATGGCCGAAGCGTTTGATGTGTCAGTTGCACCGCATTGCCCCTTGGGTCCGATCGCTCTGGCATCTTGTATTCAGCTTGACGCTTGTACGCCGAATGTGGCGATTCAAGAGCAAAGTTTAGGAATTCATTACAATAAAGGAAATGATTTATTAGATTACCTTAAAGAATCATCGGTGTTTAAGTACGAGGATGGTTTCATCCAGATTCCCGAAGGACCGGGTTTGGGAATCGAGATCGATGAAGCTAAAGTTATTGAAGCCGGCAAAGAAGGACATAATTGGAAAAACCCGCTTTGGAGAAATTATGACGGCACGGTTGCCGAATGGTAATGTATTTTTGGATAAATTTCTTACGGAATTGATAGGAGTGTTGCAACCGATAGGATAAGTTTGGGAAAGGGGTATGGGATTGGAAAATATATTGCTTCACAATATCTTTGAACGGAAACTGATAGCCATCATCCGGGGGATAGGATCCGATCGTATGATGGAAACGGTTGGAGCATTGGTAGACGGAGGAATTTCTTTGTTAGAAGTCACTCTTGATCAAAGGGATGAGGCGAAAGCAAATGATGGGATTCGTTCGATGGAACGAATCAAAGAAAGCTTTGGGGACCGGGTTAGTCTCGGCGCGGGAACGGTGATCACCGTAGATCAAGTGAAGCGAGTTGTTGCTGCAGGCGCCGAGTTTATTATTTCGCCGAATGTAAGTTCCGAGGTTATTCGAGAGACTAAAAAGTTGGGAAAGATTTCGATTCCAGGAGCATTCACGCCAACGGAAATGGTGCTGGCGCATGAGTGTGGCGCTGATTTGGTAAAAACTTTTCCCTGCGGGTCTTTTGGGAATTGATTATATTAAAGCTGTTTTAGCTCCCTTGAATCATATTCCGGTTTTAGCCGTGGGGGGTGTAACCGTAAGCAATATCAAAGAATTTATCAAATCCGGAGTTAAAGGAGTCGGGATCGGCGGCAATTTAGTCGATAAGCAAGCAATTTTATCCGGCGATTATGCAAAAATAAGGGAAACAGCCGGGTCATATGTTAATGCGTTGAAAGAATGAAACACTGAGGATGATTGAAAAATGTATATTGCGACAATCGATACGGGTACGACGAACACCAGGGTGAGTATTTGGCAAGGCAAACGAGTTATCGCGCGGGTTGCCAAGGAAGTTGGAGTGCGGGACACGGCTATAACCGGAAGTAAGCAAATCCTGGAAAATGGAGTTATGGAAGCGTTAAGCGCTGCCGTAATGGAAGCCGGTATTAAACAGGAAGATTTGAGTTTGATTTTGGCTTCAGGGATGATCACTTCCAACGTTGGTTTATATGAATTGCCTCATCTTCTTGCTCCTGCCGGTGTGGAGGAGTTGGCCCGCGGAATGGTCCGAGTGCAGCTGGATAAAGTTAGTTCGCAACCGATCTGGTTTATTCCGGGAATTAAAAATAATGTTTCTGAAATTACTCTGGAAAATTTTGAAAAAATGGATTTCATGCGGGGAGAAGAAACTGAAACTGTAGGAATTGTTGATTTACTCAATTTGAAGGGATCGGCTCTGATTGTTTTGCCCGGTTCCCATACCAAATTCATCCATCTGAATCAAAATGCCCAAGTTACGGGATGTATAACATCGTTGGCCGGAGAGTTGATATCATTAATCACTAAAAATACCATTATCGGTAGTTCGCTGAATCATTCATTTCCGAAGGAAATGAATAAAACGATGATTTTAAAAGGCGCCGAATACGCTCAAAGGTTGGGTTTAAACCGCGCCTGTTTCTTGATAAGGGTCATTGACCAGTTTCTTGATTGCAGCACCGATGATAAAGCGAATTTTTTGGCAGGGATTGTTTTTGGAACGGATTTGGTTGCAGTTAAAAATAGCCAGGCCTTAAAGATCAGTCCCGAAATCACTGTGGGGATCGGCGGTAGCAAACCATTACGGGGCTATTTTGAAATTTTAATTAAAAATGATTCATATTTTAAAGGTTCAATCTATAGCGTCGACGATTCGGCTGTTATGGATCTTGCGGGATACGGGGCGATCAGGATAGCTCAAAAACGCGGTTTAATCCAAGTGGAATAAATGCGGTTAGAGCTGGGTTGGATTTTATTACGAAAAAATTAAAGGGGGTGAGGATCTATATAAAATCTTATGAAATCCAATTATATCAACTATGAGGAGAGGTAGTGTAAAAGATGAAACGTTTATCAAAGTATTTTTTCATAGTCGCATTAGGCCTTTTGGTGTTGGCTGGTGGAAGCCTGGGTTTTGCCGCGCCTACGGAGATCAATTTTTTTATGTGGGAGGACCCTACTTATCAAGCGATTGTAGATGCTTTTAACTCGAGTCAAAAAGAAGTTTATGTAAAGACCACTCTAGTCCCGACTTCGGTATATGAAACGAAAATTATGACTTTACTGGCTGGTGGTGCAGATATTGATTGTTACATGCAAAAACGCCAGGTGGATATGTTTATGCAGTATAAAAATGGTTTTATTGAACCTTTAAACAAGTACCTGAAGAACAGCGATTATGATTTAAAATCAATCGAACCTTATAAAGCGCAGGTTACTATCAAAGGCAAGCTGGTAGCGATTCCTTTTCGGGGTGCCGGATACTATACGTATTATAATAAAAAATTATTTGAAAAAGCCGGAATCCCAACACCGAATCATTATGTTAAAGAAGGCACCTGGAATTGGACAAAATTTGCGGAAGTCACCAAGAAGTTATCATCGGGGGATGGTAAACAATATGGAGCACTTTTATTTACCTGGCCGCAGTTTAGCCTGTTCCCGGTGATTCAAGAGAACACCTACTTTATCAGCGCTGATGGGAAAGTTAAATTTGATGAGAAAGCGATGGCGCGCAGTATCAAAATGCGGCGCGACCTGGAAAAAAGCAAGGCGATTATGTCCATGGCTCAAATGAAAGCCACCAATACTCAATACGCTAAAGCTTTCTATGATGGAAATATTGGCATGATCATCATGGGTGAATGGTTCCCCGGTATGATGCTTGGCGGAAGAGATAATAATTTACTTCGAAATTTCACATGGGATGATTGGGGAATCACTCGGATGCCGTGCGATAGTTCGAAATATATTAATGTTGGCGCCTCTACGTTCAACCATGTATACAGCCGTTCTAAGAAAAAAGAAGCTGCATTTAAATTTATCTCCTGGATGGGAAGCGTCGAAGGTTCAAAAATTGTAGCGCGGAATGGTTTCTTACCTCCCGTAAATAACGAGGAAACCAAAAAAGAATTGGCTAAAGTCATTCCGGACAGTGAATCATTGAATTATTTTCTTGAAAGCGCACCGCGAGTTCCGCTTTGGTATACACAGTACGGCTCACAGGTTAGCGCGACCTTAAATAGTCAATTAGAGAGATACCTTGCTTCCGATATGACCGAACAAGTTTTTATGAAGGAAGTTAAAGAGCGGTTCAATCAAATTGTCGAATCAAACCGCTGATAAGCGCTGGGAGATTCGGCATAGGGGCTTCGGGCGAAGCCCCTATTTTAAAAAGAAAGGTGAAAAGGATGGCGAAATTCTCTGGGAAAAGCACTCAATGGTGGGTGGTTGCAGCTTTCCTACTGCCGAGTTTTATTGGGTTTTTTATCTTTATTATGGTACCGATGATTGCAACGGTTGGTTTAGCTTTTACTGATTATTCGGGAGGCTTTACGTTCCATTGGATTGGCCTGAAGAACTTCTTTAATATCCTAAGCAGCGGCACTTTTCTGAATACGTTAATGAATACCGTGAAGTTTACAGTTCTGGCGGTTACAGCCCAGATATTTTTAGGTTTTGTTTTTGCTTTGTTATTAAACAAAAAACGTTTTGGGAGGAATCTTTTCCGCTCAGTCATATTTTTACCATCAATTTTATCGATGGTCGCCATATCCGTGGTGTTCATGCTGATTCTCAATCCTGAAAAAGGGCCGGTGAACAACTTTTTAGTTTCTCTTGGCCTGGGTGCTCAACCCTGGTTGACAAGTTCAAACACTGCTCTTTACACCATTATCAGTATAACGGTATGGCAATCCTTTGGGTATTATATGGTATTGTTTTTAAGCGGCTTACAAGCAATTAATGCTGACCTTTATGAGGCGGCCAGCATTGACGGAGCCGGGAAATGGCGTCAGTTATTAAATGTGACCATTCCTATGCTTAGCCCGACCATCTTTTTTAGTGTGGTGATGGCGGTAATCAATTCGTTTAAGGTCTTTGAACCGATTTTCGTAATGACCGGCGGACAATTCGGGGGTGGTCCGGGAGGATCCACCACAGTGATGGTATTTGATATTTATCAAAATGCTTTCTCTTATTACAAGATGGGGTATGCATCGGCCGAAGCGGTAATCTTGCTCAGTATGGTGCTGGTGATCACCTTGATTCAATACAGAGGTCAAAAGAAATGGGTAACCTACGAATAAAATGAGTCTTCAGGAAAGGAGCTTAAAATAATGACTGATATAAGCATTTTAACTTTGCAGCAACAACCAAAGAGATCCGGTGATAGAGCTAAATCTGTTATCGGAACGATATTATTTTATATAACACTGATTATTACGTCTCTTTTAATTTTAATGCCGCTGGTAGTAATGATCTCTTCGGCGTTTAAAAACGAGTCCGAGATTTTTGATTATCCCATGAGCATCCTCCCCAAACTAGTTATTTTTGATAATTTCCAGCAGCTAATGAAGACATTCCCCATCTATATTTTTAACTCGTTTAAAGTGACCATTTTAATTACTTTGGTTCAGATGGTTACTGCGACGACCGGCGCATATGCGTTTACCAAGCTGAAATGGATAGGTAGAGATGTGGTTTTTCTATTATACGTCTCATCGATTATGATTCCGCAACAAGTGATGATTATCCCGCAATTTTTTATGGTGCGTAATTTGGGATTGTATGATTCGCATATGGCATTGATTTTGCTCGGGTCTTTTACAGCTTTCGGTACCTTCTTGATCAAGCAGTATTTTATGACGATTCCGGACTCTCTGATGGAAGCTGCTAAAATAGACGGGGCCAATGATTTTTTAATTTTCGCCAAGATTATCCTTCCTTTGGCTAAACCGGTCTTAGCAACCCAGGTTATTTTTTCTTTCCGGTTCTTTTGGAATGACTTTTTCACGCCAATGATGTATCTTTCCAAAGATTCTCTTAAGACCATACCGCTTGGAATCGCTGATTTCACAACTCAATACGCAGTAGCTTACGGTCCTCAATTGGCAGGTTGTCTGATTTCGATAGTGCCGGTCGTCATCGTTTTCTTAGCGGCGCAAAAGTATTTTGTTCAAGGAATCGCCGCGGGTGGAGTGAAAGGATGAGCAGGCCACTTTGCTGGCCTGAGCATAAACTATCAATTTTATAAAGGAGCCTCATGATGAATAATAACCAGTGCCAAAATCACCAGGATTATCTGCATAATGAAAGCTATGGTTTGAAATATAATCTTCAAAATCTGAATCATCAAACTTTGATCTTCACGGAGAACCGCCCCAAGGAAAGTCTGAACGGCCAATGGCACTTTAGTATCGATGCTTATGATACGGGACTAAGAGCTGGGTGGCATCAAGTGCGTCGCCGTGATGAACAAGGGCGTCCCTTGCCATGGGACTATGATGCGGACGGAGGCGAATTGATCCCGGTTCCCTCTTGTTGGAATCTATTTCAACCGGAATATTTGTATTATGAAGGTAGTGCTTGGTATGCCCGAGAGTTCCAATATGCAGCGGAAGCAGAGGGAGAAAGAGTTTTTTTGCGTATCGGCGCGGCTAATTATGATGCTAAAATTTTCGTAAACGGCGAATTCCTGGGTAATCATTACGGCGGCTCAACTCCTTTCACTGTAGAAGTCACAGCGAAACTCGGCAGCAAGAACTTGCTTCAAATATGTGTCAATAACACCCGGACCTTGGATCGGGTCCCAATGCGCAATACCGACTGGTTTAATTATGGTGGTATCTACCGTGATGTGGAGTTGTACCGTCTTAAACCTTCATTTATCAAACAATGCCGGATTTATTTAGTCCCGGATAATAATTATAATCGAATTTGTGCCGAAATCGAAGTGGATGGCGGGGAAACCGGGGAAGTAAAATTAGAAATTCCTGAGTTGGGTTTGGTCCAGTGCGCTTCAGTGACTAACAGGAAGGCTTCTATAACCATTCAAGCTACTCCTGAATTATGGAGTCCGGAAAATCCGCGCTTGTATCAAGTATTCGCTGAATATCTCGGTGACCGTATCGAGCTGAAAGTGGGATTTAGGCAAATTTTAGTTCAAGGCCGGGAAATTTTATTCAATGGTAAAAAGAGATTCTTGCGTGGCGTTTGTGTGCATGAAGATGATGTAAACCTGGGGAAAATGGTCACCGAAGAAGATTTGCGGCGCCGTTTTGAGCATATTAAGGAATTGGGCGGTAATTTTATGAGGTTGGCCCATTACCCTCATAGTGAGCGGGTATCACAAATTGCCGATGAAGTAGGCATTATGTTGTGGGAGGAGATTCCGGTATATTGGGCCATTGATTTTGAAAATCCTGCCACCTATGATGATGCCCAGAATCAATTGTTAGAGTTGATAATCCGGGATTTTAACCGGGCTAGCGTGATTATATGGTCGGTAGGCAATGAGAATGCCGATACAGATGCCAGGCTTTCGTTTATGACCCGTTTAGCGCAGGCTGCTAAAAATGTGGACCCTAGCCGGTTGGTTTCTGCTGCATGTTTAGTTAACAATGTGAAGTTGAAAATTGAAGACCGTTTGACTGAAGCTTTGGATATCATCGGTCTTAACGAATATTACGGTTGGTACCGGCCAGATTATAACGATTTGGAGCGGTTGGGTCAGAACTCCAAACCCGAAAAACCCGTGATTGTTAGTGAGACTGGGGCGGATTGCGTTGCCGGAAAACATGGTGATGTGTCCGAGTTATTCACGGAAGAGCATATGGTGGACGTCTATCGGCATCAAGTCGACTTTGTTAAACGTTTTGATTATATTCAAGGAATGACTCCGTGGCTTTTGTATGATTTTAGAACTCCTCGCCGTATAAACCGTTTTCAACAAGGATTTAACCTTAAAGGATTGATCGGAGCAGATAAACAAAGGAAAAAACAAGCATTCTATGTATTACAACAGTTTTACTTGGAAAAGAAGAAGCAAGAAGAGTCGAGCAAGTAGATTGAGAGAAACAAGATGGGGTGATCTTTTCTTTGAAAGAGATCCAAGATGAGGGATTGAGGTTGGAACACTCCGATGCCGGATTGTCCTGTGTCACACGGGAACATTGTTTCCTGGCTTTGGAATATGGATTGCGTAAGATTGATGGAAATCTACCGGGATTTGCTGGCGGATTTCCCGCGCCTGCCAGCGTGAATTTGAACTATCCCGTTATGGGCAATACCGATTGGACTTCCTCCTTTTGGACTGGAATGGTATGTCTTGCTTATGACCTTACCGGACAGGAACAATACCGCCAGGTTGCCGAAGAGCAATTGGACAGCTATGAAGTTCGTTTAAATGAACGAAGGTATACAAACACTCACGATTTGGGTTTCTTATATACACTATCGGGCGTGGCTGTTTATAAACTTACCGGTAATCAACGAGGCAAGGATCTGGCGCTGCGCGCCGCCGATATATTAATGGAACGTTTTTTGGAGAAGGCTGGGATTATCCAAGCATGGGGCGATTTGAATGACCCTGAACAACGGGGCAGAATGATCATTGATTGCTGTATGAATTTACCTCTTTTGTACTGGAGTTCCTTGGTGACTGGCCGGACAGATTATTATCATGCTGCAATCAGTCATGCCAAGCAAGCGGCCCGTTATATTGTACGGGAAGATGCATCGACTTACCATACATATTATATGGACGTGGTCACCGGGGAACCCCGTTTTGGCAAGACTGGGCAGGGATATTCAGACACTTCTTGTTGGTCGCGGGGACAGGCATGGGGGATCTACGGTTTTGTCTTAAGTTATGTTTATACAGGAGATTGGGGCTTTATTGAGCTGGCTAAGAAATTAGCCAACTATTTTCTAAATCGTTTACCTGAAGATGGGATTTGTTATTGGGATTTATGTTTTACGGAAGGTGCCGAAGAAAGAGATAGTTCGGCGGCGGCAATAGTTGTCTGTGGATTGTTGGAATTGATCAAACATCTTCCGCTCACCGATGTCTATCGTTCATATTATGAAAATGCTGCTTTAAAGATTATGAAGTCGCTCATGGATCATTATACCACCGTCGGGATGTCATCCAACGGTTTGCTTTGTCACGCAGTTTACGGAAAACCGCAAAAAAAAGGCATTGATGAATGTGTAATCTGGGGAGATTATTTTTACTTCGAAGCCTTGGTGCGGTTGGTCAAGGATTGGAAACTTTACTGGTAGAGTCTGTCTGTGCGGATAAGAGTTTATGCCAAAGCCAGTTGATATTTATATCGGCGGGCTTTTACTTACACACCAAGCATGGGCGTGAGAAAAACCATTCGATGAAGCTATATATTGTATTTCTTGTTGATTTTGAATTGCTTTTTAGACAGCCTCGGTGTTCCTCTGCGCATATGGATCTGAAGGAAGCTGGAGATAAATTTCCGGTCTGACGAACAGAAGTCATAGCAAGCATATTGAAGGTAAGGTTAAAAAAGAAACTAAAGCCTAAAACAATCCGCATACGGTAAAAGGGGGCTGATATATGGAAAAAAATATTTCGTTTCTGCCTTGGGAGGTTTCATGGACGTGTGAGAAACAAAAGTATGAAATATGGTCGAAGGAGAATTAGATTTTGAATCGATTTGAAATCTTAGAAAAAATTAGCCCTCAGTTTGGCAATCCTGGTCAGCCTCAAATAAATCAGGTATTTTTTCCCCAATCGGGCAAATTTCTAATGGACAAGTCTCCATGTGACCGCAATCAAATGCGAAAGCTTTATATAATGATGGAGCATTATTCAGCCTAATCAAAGTGTATAAGACCTGGATTGTGTGGATTTTTTTTAAAAACGGGCAATAACCTTCAAAATCTTTTTGCAGTTCATCCGATTCCATAATTTTTTTAACCTTTCATGTTGCAAGTTTTAGTTTCATAATGAATAGAAGTATAATAATTCTAGGAAAGATAAATATATCCTTTTTTTGATTTTATTGATAAGCGGCTTTACAATGATATTGACTTCGTTAGAAGGCTAAATCCTTTATGCAAGTCTTTTATATCCCTTTGCAAGTAGGCAGTATTGAACGCTATTTTAATCTGTAAAATCGCCTGTACGTAAATTTTCCTCCCCAAAAACTTGAAAAGTTTTCAAGGATAATATATTATATTGTTATAACCAATCAAAGTGTGGTGGAAACAATTTTACTGAATGAAAAAGCGCCAGTCGCATTGTATTATCAATTAAAAGAAATTTTGGTGGATAAGATCAAAAGCAATGAGTGGGAGATTGACAGTAAGATACCTACTGAAAGAGAATTATGTGATTTATATGAAGTCAGCCGGATTACGGTGCGGCAGGCATTGAAAGAGTTGGAGAGCGAAGGGTTTTTGTACCGGAAACAAGGTAAAGGTACCTTTGTGACTGCTCCCAAGATTGAACAAAGACTATCAAGTTTTTACAGTTTCAGTGAAGAAATTCGCAATATGGGGTATGCGCCCCGTACCCAAATGATTGAGTTCAAAAAATTAAGAGTCGATGAAAGTATTGCCAAACATTTTAATGAAAAAGAAACGGAAGTCTATTGTATCAAACGGCTCAGACTGGCAAATGAGGAACCGTTTGCTGTTGAAACATCCTATATACCGTGTGAATTATGCCCCGGTTTGACTGCGGATGAAATTGAGGCCAAAGGTTTATATAATGCATTAACGAGCCGATATAATTTGATTCCCAATGAAGCGATTGAAACATTTGAGGCTGTTATTATTCATTCGAATGATGCCGTTCATTTACATGTCGGTAAAAATGCGCCGGGTCTTTTATTAGAAAGGACTACCTATGCAAATGAACGAAGGGTCGAATTTTGTCGCGGGATCATCCGGGGTGATCGTTACAAATATAAGATTTGTTTAAAATAATGCGGGCTGCAACGAGGATGTAAGTTATATGTAAGCCTTTGTTATTTGATATGAAATTGTGTAATATATCTTGACATATATACAAATATGATATATTTTATTGGTATAGAGAGATGGATATATGCACTTTTTTTCATATACGCTTGTATTTAGTTTGTTGAAAGAAGAGGTGAATGAAGACATTATATCGAGCTGTTCTGTTAAAGTTATTGGTTATAACAATATAATAAGATGATGTTATAAATAAAAAGAAAAGAGAGCCTAAAATTATGAATTATACTTATGCGGAGATAAAATCTCAATATACAGCATTAAGAAAAACTTTTGATTATATTACTTCAAGGAAAGAAGAACTGCTTCGTTTCTACAAAGATAGGTCACCTCAAAATATAATATTTACTGGGTGTGGCTCAAGTTATAATCTTTGCCAGTCCGCCGAATTTACCTGCAGGATAAGATTGGATAGACCCGCAACGGCTATTGCTTCCGGAGATTTGATGCTTCATTATAAAAGCTACCAGAAATTGTTTGACGGGGCACTCGTTATCGCTCCAACCCGTTCCGGAAGTACCAGTGAAGTGATACAAGCGATAAAAAATGTTAAATCATTGCAACCGTCCTTGCCGGTTATCGGCGTCACTTGTGTAGAGGATTCAGACCTTGCTAAAATCGCAGATTTAACTTTGGAAATTCCATGGGCTTTTGATGAAAGCGTCTGTCAAACAAGGACGGTTACCAATCTTTATTTAACGAATTTATTAGTCCTGGCATATTTAGCTAATGAGCAAAAGCTAATCAATGAATTAAATACAGCGATCGATGCCGGAGAGCATTTCACTGAAAAATACGAAGCGCAATTAAAAGGGATTGCTGAAGCCGACTGGAGGGATGCGGTGATATTGGCGGACGGAGAGCTACAAGGGATTGCCGGCGAGGGCGCTCTGGCTTTTACGGAGATTGCCCGAACTCCGGGGCGCTATTATCATCTGCTTGATGTCAGACATGGGCCGATGGTATTAATTAATCAACATTCTTTGGTCATTATGTGTCTTAGCTCCGAAGGTTATGAATATCAAACGGCTTTAGCCGGTGATTTAATCAAAAAAGGGGCTACCGTGATTACATATAGCGATACTCCAAAGGGTAATATTCCGGGAGTGAAATTAGCGGTTTCGTCCGAGATTACTCTAAGCAATGCGGCATGTGGGCTTCCTCTTATATTTATACCCCAGATCCTGGCTTACTATAAAGCCATCCAAAAAGGATTTAACCCTGACCAACCGGAGGGTTTGGATGCCTGGATTAAGTTATAAAAACAATGAGTTCACCATTATTTGTCTATCGAGGAGGCTCATGCATGTCTAAAAAATCACCCTCTCATCTGAGTGTAATGGAAAGACCGGGAATATTGGCTTTTATATTATTATTACCGGCCACGATGATTATTTTTGGTTTATTAGTCTTTCCAATGTGTTCTTCTTTGATGATCAGCCTAACCAAGATGGATTTGCTTAATCCCGCCAGTAGCAAGGATTTTGTCGGTTTGGGTAATTATATTGAAGCCCTAAAAAATCCAATGTTTTGGGTGGCCTTCGGCAAGACTTGGTATTTTGCATTGTTGACGGTTTCCATTGAGACCGCGCTGGGAATTTGTATCGCACTTATTTTAAACCAGGATTTTAAGGGAAGGGGCTTCGTTCGCGGTCTAATCATTTTGCCGTGGGCGCTTCCTTATGTGGTTAACGGGATTATGTGGAAATGGATATTTGATGCCAATTATGGAGCCTTTAATGCTCTATTAAATCAAATTGGATTACTGAAATCCTATCAGATATGGCTTGGAGATCCTCTAGCCGCTTTTCATATTGTAATTCTTGCAAATATTTGGAAGGAAACTCCAGTGGCTATTTTACTTATTTTAGCGGCGCTTCAATCCGTGCCAAAAGAATTATATGAAGCCGCAAAAGTTGATGGAGCTACCGGATTTCAATGTTTGCGAAAGATTGTAATTCCAATGTTAAAACCGGTTATTATGGTGGTTTTAGTATTGAAAACGATATGGGCCTTAAAAGAATTCGACCTTATCTATATCATGACCAAAGGTGGGCCGGCGGATGCCACGAATGTACTGACTTACTATATCTATCAAAATACTTTTAAGTTTTTGAAGTTTGGTTATGGTTCCGCATTGGCGTATATTTTGACTTTTGCAGCAACGATATTGGTAATGTTATACGTCAAGAATTTATTGTCAGAGCAAGAACTTGATTCATGATTGAATCTCTAATATTGTAGATAAATTTGCCATTAAGAATTCACTGAGATTTGTTGAAAAATCCTTTCTGAAGATTCTGCTAGAAAGTAAATGGTGAAGAAGGTAAAAGATATGACAAATTTGAAAAATGTTGATAATGATAGGCAGGGTATTTTAAAAAAGTTGATGCTTTCCCAGTGGCCCAAAAAAGGAAAATGGAAGAGGGTTTTACTATACTTAACTGTTTTTCTTATCTGTTTATGCATTTTAGCTCCTTATACTTGGCTCATTATAAGTAGTATATCCTACCGGGTTGACCTCACTGCGATTCCATTACATTGGATACCTCAAAAGATTAATGTCGAAAATTACCAACAAATATTTTTGAGTACGGCTGATTCGTCAAGTCCTAATCGAGACCTGCGATACGGATTTCTTAACAGTCTGATTATCGCCGGTTCATCGACATTAATATGCCTTTTTGCGGGGACATTTGCGGCATATGCTTTTACACGGTTGAATTTCAAAGGAAAAAAACCCTTGTATCTTTTGATATTGATAACCCAGTTTTTACCTTTGGCTGTTTTAATTATCCCGCTTTATATCATCATGAAGAATTTAGGATTGCTGAATACCCGTTTAGCATTGATTCTTGCCAATTGTTCCTTTATTCTGCCCCTGATGGTTTGGCTAATGAGAAGTTATTTTGTTAGTGTGCCGAAAGATTTGGAAGAAGTGGCCCGTATTGATGGCTGTTCCAGATTTGGTACTATATTTCGAATTATCATTCCGCTTTCAACTCCGGGTCTTGCAGCTTGTGGGATTTTTGCCTTTATTATCGCTTGGAATGAGTTTTTTACGGCGTTCATTTTAAGTTCAACTTTAAACTCCAAAACTATTAGCGTTTTGCTTTCGGAGTTTTCCAGTAAAGTTGGGATCGATTACGTTGCAATGGCTTCGGCTGGTGTAATCGCCAGTTTGCCTCCGGTCGTCATGGCTTTGGTATTTCAAAAGTATATCGTTCAAGGCCTTACCGGTGGGGCAGTTAAAGGTTGATAGCCAATAAAGAGTTTGTTTGTAGTGAAGGAGGTGGATGGTAATTTCACATAAGTCCGGACCCATAAAAAACTAAAAGGAGCGATATGATGAAACGTAAAATGACAATGTTATTGTTATTAGTGACTTTAGTCGGCTTTTGCCTCAGCGGAACCATTATAGCCCATGCGGCTTCAAAGATAACCGTGATTATGCCGAGACATGAAATGGATTTAATTGGTATTTGGGAAAAGCAGACCAAAGAGTTTGAGTCAAAAACTGGAGTTCAAGTAGAGTTCATTCAGATGTCCTGGGATGAAGTTGCCGATAAAGTTTTAACCGACTTGGCAGCTGGCGGAAGTTCCTACGACGTTATCGAATTTGATAACGGCTGGGTCGCCAAATTTGCCGCAACTGGCTGGGTAAGCCCCCTTAATGATATTGCCGATAAACAATATATAAACAGTTTAATGCCGGGACTGGTGAGTACATTCACGCGAAATGGGAAATTATTGGGGATTCCTTGGAATAATGACACCCGTTTCTTCTTTTATAACAAAACATTACTGCAAAAAGCCGGTTTCAAGGCGCCGCCAAAAACTTGGGCCGAGGTAGTAACCCAAGCGAAAGCACTTAAAAAAGCGGGTATTTGTGAATATCCCATCGCTGAGTATTGGAATCAAGAATGGGCTCTGGCAAACTCCGTTGCATTTTATCTTTATAGTTATGGTGGTAATTATTTTAATCATAAGGATCAAATTACCATTAACCAGTCTCCTTCATTGGATGCAATCACCTTTATGGTGGATATGATTAAAAAGGAAAAACTGGTTAATCCATCAAGTACCACTCTTTCCCAAGAAGCGGCGGCCGATTTATTTTATCGAGGTTCAAGCGCTTTCTTCTTTCAAGGACCGCCAAGTACGTTTAATTATGCAAATGATCCCAAGAAGTCCAAAGTTGTGGGACAAATTGAAGTAGCGCCTTGGCTTCCCGGGAAAACGACTTCATTACAGACAACCCTAACTTTACCGGAAGCTTTTTCGATTCCAAGGAACAGTAAGAATCGCGATTTAGCATGGAAATACATTCAATTCATGATTTCCAAAGAAAAAGATAAAGAGCGGGCAATGGAAATCGGAAGTTTACCGTTGTTCAATGATCTGTATAAGGATGATCAGTTGCTCAAGAAATATCCATATTGGAAACAATTTGGACAACAGTCGCAGGTTGCCAAACCGCTTCCGTTGGTTGAATGGTATGATGAATTAGTACAAAAGACCATCGTGGCTATTCAACAAGCCATGTTGGGTTCGCGCACACCGAAAGCAGCTGCGGACGATATCGCTGGTTTTTTAAATGGTAAAGTTGTTGATGGTAAAAAATTAAGTAGATGATTTTTTAGGAAATAATTATTCGAATGCTTGATGAATGGGCTGTCTAAAAAGTATTTTAAAAAAATAAGATATGCAATATAAACATGGTTAAAAGGCAAAGTTTGTTATATTTTATATCTTAATCATTAAATTCCTTTTGGGACAGCCCTTTTTTGTCATAAAATCATGTGGGAAGCAATTTTTCGGAATTCATAGTAAGTTTCTGTTTGATGCTTATTTGAAGAATAGTAAACGCCAGGAGGTGATCAGAGAATGCCTGAATTTGATGTCCTAACATTGGCTGATCTCAATGTTGACTTGGTTTTAGCCGATGCTGATCCCGAATTTGGCCAGAAAGAAAAAATGATTTCCGGATATTTACTGGAATTGGGCGGTTCTTGCCCAATCTTTGCCTGCCAGGCAGCAAAACTTCAGCTTCGTACAGCAGTGGCGGGAGTCATGGGTGAGGATTTGTTCGGCCGTTTTATGTTATCCCGTTTATCCGAAGCTGGAGTTGATGTCAGCTTGGTAGAGATGAGAAAGGGCTTTAGAACCGCCGCCAGCTTTGCGCTTTGCCGGGGGAACGATCGGGCGATTTTGACCGATCAGGCTGGTATAACGGCAATGCCCTTTGAGCGTGTAACTGAAACATTTCTGGCAAAGGCAAGACATATTCATGTGGGAAGTTATTTTTTATTGACCAATTTAAAAACCTACTTTCCCCAAATATTAACAACGGCTCGGAGATTGGGTTTAACGGTGAGTATTGACACAAATTGGGATCCCGAAGAGAAGTGGGATGGAGTAAATAAAATCTTAGAATTGACAGATATTTTTATGCCGAACGAAAATGAACTGATAGCCATTTCGGGTATTGACGACTTCGACCGCGCTTTGGAAAAGATGTCCAAGATAGTGCCGTTAGTCGTGGTAAAAAGGGGCAGTTTAGGTTCCATCGCTCGTCAAGGAGACAAAATTTGGAGTGTGCCTGCCTTTCCTATTCGGTATGTGGATGGAGTAGGTGCTGGTGACAGTTTTGATGCTGGTTTTTTAAAAGGTTATCTTAGCGGATTCTCCGTTGAAAAAGCTTTGCGCTTGGGTAGTTATTGCGGAGCCATGAATACAACTGCAGCAGGTGGTATCCAGGGTCAACCCCGTTGGACAGACTTACCTTCCGACATTTTGCAGGCTCGATAACTCAAATCCATGGATAGGCGATTTTTAAGGTAACACGCATGAGAGCCCCCCCAAATGGGCTGCCATAAAAATCAATGAAAATAAAACGGCCGAAGGATACACCCTAAACGGGCAAAGTTTTATTTTCATAGTAGAGTCGCATTGATCTTTGTGTTTGGGAAGGCGATTTTGCATTAAAATGGAGTCTGATTCGTCATAAAATTATGGGAGTTACCTCTTCCTATGCTTTTGCCTGCGGCTTAAAAAAATATGAATTGGAATTAAGGAGGAAAGTCCAATGAGCCTTGTCCCGCTTGGGGATTTATTGAGTACTGATCGGCCGGGGGCGGTTTGCGCTTTTGATTTTATCAATTTGGAATATGTAAAAGCCATTATGGCAGGAGCCGAGGAGCTAAACGCCCCGGTTATTTTGATGGTGACCGAAGGCGGATTAAAATATGCCGGTTTGGAATATATATCCGCTTTGGGAAAAGTGGCGGCTGAAAAGTCAAAAGTTCCGGTAGCTTTCCATTTGGATCATTGTACCCACTTTGATACAATCGTTCAAGCGATTAAATACGGCTTTTCGTCAGTCATGATCGATGCTTCCAAGTTACCATTTGAAGAAAATCTGCGAGTCACCCAAGAAGTTGTGAAAGTGGCCCATGCGGCGGGAGTTTCAGTAGAAGCGGAGCTGGGACGGGTTGGCGGCAAAGAGGGTAATATTGATGTTAAACGAGCGGAAGAAACAATGACCGACCCGGAGGAAGCCGCCAAGTTCGTGATGGAAACCGGGATTGATTGCTTCGCGGTGGCCATAGGGACTTCCCATGGACTTTACCGGGAAGAACCCCAACTGAATTTTGAGCTGTTGGAAAAAATTAAGGCAATCATCGATATCCCGCTGGTATTGCATGGCGGTTCCAATTTGCCCGACGATATGGTGCGCAAAAGCGTTCGGTTGGGGATCCGAAAATTGAATGTATGGACTGATTTGGCGGTCGCGCAAGTTCAATCAATCCGTCATACCCTAGGGGAAAATCCGGAAATGTTCGATCCCCGGAAGATTTTTGAACCGTCCATGAAGGCCATTACAGAGGTTGTAAAAGAAAAAATCAACCTGGTAAGCGGTTGAAGAAACTTCAATTTGCACGGGAAACTATAGAACAATTTACTAGGTTACTCACTGGTTTCTATACTTTTTATATAACTTTCGATCCTCGATACTAACAGGCTCAGGGCGACAGTGTTATGGCCGCCCACGGGAATGATGATATCCGCATAGCGTTTGGACGGTTCGATGAAGGCTTCGTGCATTGGTTTGACCGTATTTAGATATTGATCGCAAACTGAGTCCAAGCTGCGGCCGCGTTCTTTAATATCCCGGGTGATCCGGCGGATCACCCGGGTGTCGGCATCAGTATCCACATAAACCTTAATATCAAATGTGTTTCGCAGCACCGGTTCGGTCAGAATTAAAATTCCTTCCACCACAATGACCGGGTGGGGAGATACCGGGATCTTCTTTGAAGTCCGGGCGTGTTGCGAAAAATCGTATACCGGAACTTCAATGGTTTTACCCCTCCGGATTTGATTAAGGTGTTTAATTAAAAGATTATTTTCAAAGGCATCGGGATGGTCGTAATTCCGTTTGGCCCGTTCTTCAAAGGGCAAATCAGCTAAATCCGCATAATAAGAGTCTTGGGAGATTAAGGCCACATTACTCGAACCGAGTTCTCTTTGAAGAGCCTCGGCCACAGTGGATTTCCCCGAACCGGTTCCTCCGGTTATTCCGATAATTAACATTTCTCTACTCCATTAGTCTCAGCAGTCATTAAATGGATTTGGACAACCACTTCCATTGATTATCCCAATTCGTTTTTGTCGCTTATTTTACCTGCCGGTAGATAAAACAAATCTTAAAAAAACCTGTGGACATATTCAATTTTGGTTAAAATTCTTGATTTTTTGCAAAGAATCCCCGGGTTTTTATTACTTTCAAAACTTTTCCGGATGCAAGGACTTCACCGAAAGTGTGCCAATGAAACCTATGATGAAAAATGGAATGCTAAAAGCCTTCAGCCTAAATGTCCCGGCTGAAAAAATGACTCGGGCGATTGATTGAAAGAATAAACAATTGCTGAAATGGTTTCGATCATCGGTTGATGGGAAAATTTCCTTATCATGCGAATTAACCTTTGGTTTTTCCTCTAACAAGGGTTCCACATTCATTATATGGAAAAATATTACTTTATATAAAAATGTTGACAATTCATAACAAATGTAATATTCTTTGAACAGGGACGGTCCCGATATTTAACAAAAATGGAAGAATGATAAAGATGTCCAAATATCGATCTATTCTGCTCATTGTATTTGTTATTGCATTGGTACACTTTAGCAACATAGGCATAGGCGAGAGAACGTCTATTTCCTATGCAGCCCAGACAATAAAAATTATGCCCTGTGGCGACTCTGTCACTGCAGGTATAGGAGATCCCAATATGGGAGCTTATCGTACCGACTTATATAGCTATTATATAAATGCGGGTCTTTCGGTTGATTTTGTCGGTTCACAGAGCGGCGGACCGAGCGGTTTAGCGGATAAAAACCATGAGGGGCATTCCGGGTGGACATTTCCCAAGTGGCAAGTAACGTCAACAGTTGGCTTGATACCTACAATCCCGATGTTATGTTGCTTTGGATCGGCGGAAATGATGTCGTATTCGGAGCGCCGAATACCAGCGGGCTTAGTTCGCTCATTGACCAGATTACGAATCGTAAACCGAATCCAATATTATTTGTAGCGGATTATTACCATTTGCCCGCCAGTAATTCGATTCACGATAAGATAGAGCAGTATATCGCGGCAATTCCTGGGATTGTTAGTTCAAAAGCGAGTGCGGGCAAACATGTATATTTGGTTAAACTTAGTGATGCCACCTTATTGAGTTCCGATATTTATTCGGATAATTTACATCTCACTCCCTCCGGTTATAGCAAGATAGCTGTTATTTGGTACAATAGCACGATATCGGTTCTGAAGTCCCTGATCAATCCTACACCTACTCCTACGCCTACCATTACCCCGACTCCTACCGTAACTCCCACTCCGACGCCGATAACGAACGGTTTTGTGGTGAGTTATAATATTCTGAATGATTGGGGAAATGGTGCTACAATCAGTATCACGATTAAAAACAACAGTAACAACGCGGTGAATGGTTGGACCTTGAATTGGTCATATTCCGGCAATCAAAAAATAACCAATATGTGGAATGCTTCTTATACCCAAAACGGTTCCAACATATCCGCAAAGAGTATGACCTATAATGGGACGATCCCCGCCGGCGCCAGTATTAACTTGGGGTTTAATATCTCTTACAGCGGTTCCAATGCCAAACCCAATGAGTTTACTTTAAATGGAACTGCTTGCACAATAGACAATTAAGTTTTTTTAAAAACGGCGAATGCATTTAGAAACGCTATTAAGTTTAATCGATCCAGGGGGCATTTTCCTATGAATCGATTACCTTCAAACGGTACCAATTGATTTCAGGTACGATCATTTGCCCAGTTATATTGTTGGGTGTTCTCCGCCACCATTTGCAGTAAGAGATAGCCGGATGGATATTTTCGGTCAGCGGCTTTTTCCGGGCTCATAGAAGAATTGTGAAAAAGCTCTTTTTCGAACAGAACGCAAATACAGATACCTTGCCTTTTCACAATTCTTTTTATAAAGAAGACTATATCAAACCAAATGGGAGAATATAGACGGGATGAAACAGGATTGAGGTTTTTGCCGTAGGAACGCCGGAGGGCGTTTTTTTTATATCTGGGCTTTGTTCACAGGTCGGATGGAGAAAATGAGGTTAAATATCTCTATGCCAGCTAAAGTTGACAATCGGGGAATAAAGTAGTAATATAAAATTCGTTTACGAATTGTTCGTATACGAATTTTTGATTATTCAGACAGGTCCGGATTAAAAACAGAGCTGATATATGAGGCAGGAGCTTTCAAAGGTAGCTTTATAAAAATAGAGACAGGGTGAAAGAAAAAATGGATGGGAAACGTAAGATATTACTGGTTACTATAAGTGCAGTCATGGTTCTCGCATTAGCCGGTATCGTGTTGTATTACTGGTATAACAATACTTATTTTGTTTCGACCGAGGATGCCACCATCACCGGTGATCTGGTAAGGGTGAGTCCGCAAATCTCCGGAAGGCTCCTTGAATTCAATGCCGAAGAAGGAGAGAAAGTCGTCAAGGACCAGATATTGGGAAGACAAGAAGTGAACAACCTTTCCGATGCCAATGTAGACCAGTCGGTGATTCGGGCGCCGATTGATGGAATTATCCTGAAGAAACAGGGTACAGTGGGCGAATTTGAAACAAGCGGCCAAACCCTGGCGATGATGGTCGATCCCCAAAAATTATACGTCAATGCTAATATCGAAGAGACCAAAATCGGCAGGATCCAGCCGGGACAATTGGTGGACATTACCATTGATCAGTTCTCGGGAGCGAAATTTACCGGAAAAGTAAAATTTGTAGGGCAGGCTTCCAATTCTACCTTCTCTTTGCTGCCCTCTTCCACCAGCGGGACTTTTACGAAAGTGGTTCAAAAAATACCGGTAAAAATTGAATTGGATCAGCGCAATGAAAAATTGCTGCCAGGCACCAATGGGGTAATCAAAATTCACATCAAATAGGAGTTTGAATATGGAAGAACAAGCGCATGGTGCCTCTTATAAATGGATGGCCTTGCTGGTATGCGTGATCGGTACTTTCATGTCGATTTTGGACTCCAGCATTGTCAATATTGCCGTACCGAAATTGATGGCGGTTTTCGGAGTCTCCATCGATGACGCCAAATGGATCTTGACCTCGTATACACTGGCCCTTGGAGCCATCATCCCGCTCACCGGGTATCTGGGAGATATTTTCGGAACCAAAAAGGTCTTTATTTATGCTCTGATCATGTTTACCATCGGATCTTTTTTATGCGGTCTTTCCTGGAGTAACTCCTCGATGATCGCTTTCCGTGTCATTCAGGCCCTGGGCGGAGGAATGATCATGCCGGTGGCCATGTCCATCATCTATCAAATCATCCCCATTGAGGAACGGGGGATGGCTTTGGGGTTTTGGGGCATTGCCTCGATGGCCGCTCCGGCTATCGGACCGACTTTGGGTGGATATATCATTGAGAAATTTGACTGGCGATTAATTTTCTACGTGAATGTGCCGATCGGCATCATCTGCGTCATATTGGCGATTATTCTTTTAAAACCTTCCATAACAAAGCCCATCAAGGGGTTTGATATGATTGGATTCATCTCTGCCACGGTAGGCCTGGTAAGTATCCTCTATGTCCTGGGAGAAGGTTCCACCATCGACTGGGGGGACATCAAGAACCCGCTTCTTTTGACATTAGGCGTATTTAGCCTGTTGCTATTTGTAGCCAACGAGCTGACCCATCCGGACCCGTTGCTTGATTTGCGGGTATTTAAGATTTTTGATTTCACCATCAGCCAAGTCATTAGTTGTGTGACGACTTTCGCCTTGATGGGAGCGACCTATATCATCCCGATTTTTCTGCAAAACATGAGAGGGTATACTGCGCTGGAAACTGGAATCATCATGTTTCCATCGGCCATCGCCACCGGAATTATGATGCCCGTCAGTGGGTATATTTTTGATAAAATAGGGGCCAAACCTCTGGCTCTTCCCGGATTGTTCCTTTTAGCGCTAGCTTCGTATCGATTGTCCTTTATTGATCTCAATACCAGTAAGGAAGCGATTAATGTTTTGCTGATCATCCGGGGAATCGGGCTGGGGCTTGCTTTGATGCCGATTAATACGGCGGGAATGAATGCGGTCCCACCAAGGCTGGTGGGTAGGGCCTCGGCCTTGTCGAATACAATCCGTCAAATTATGAGTTCCCTTAGTATTACCATTATGACTATGGCTATGAATGCCCGGCTCAACAATAACTATGCCCGGCTTGCAGAACAGGTAACAGTCTTTAATTCGCAAGCCGTCAATTTATTTAACCAGCTTCAAGGGGTATTTTCTTTTAACCGTTTTTCGTCTACTCAGGCCCGGGGCACCGCGACCTCCGTAATATACGGCTTGGTATATAAGCAGGCTTATGTGGATGCCATGGACTATGCGATTGCTATTACGGTGGTGGCGGTAGCGATAGCAATTGTCTTAGTATTTTGCATGCGGGGCAAAAGAAAAGGGATTTCTCAAAACGGGGATCAACGGTCGGAAGGGGAGGGGATGAACCATGCCGCAGTGTTCGAATGAGCAGATTGAAACGATTATCAATCTTTTTAAATCGCTTCAGCGAAGGTTGCGTGAAAACGCCGCTCAAAATTTTAAGGCCTGTGGATATACGATGCAACAGCTTACGGTGATGTTCACATTGTACGAAACACCCAACATCATGCTCAATGAACTCAGTGAGAAAATGGGATTAACCAAAAGTACCGTTTCCTCCATTATCGAACGTATGACCAATCAGGGAATCATTATCCGGGAAGTGCCAAAGGATAACCGGCGTACGATAAGATTATCATTGTCACCGCAATTTATCGAAAGCCATCGAAGTTTTCTCGATAAAAATGCGTTTTTTCATAACTTGTTTAATTTTGATGAATTATCGATAGATGATGCTGATGCAATTATTTATGCCTTAGATAAAGTAGTGAATTTAATGAAGTGAATTTCGGAAAGCGGCAGGAAAGGTGAATGAAGATGAAAAAAGCATTGGTTTTAATTGGAGCTGTTTTGGTGGTGGGATTGCTCATCGTTACATTGTTTATTACCAAAGGAGCAGTGGAAGAAAAGGCGAGAGCCAATGAACTGAAGGGTTATCCTGTTTCGGTATTACCGGTAACCAAGAAGGAGCTGGCCGGGGAAGTATCCCAGGTGGGAACGATAGTGGCCAATAATGATGTACCGGTCGTCTCGGAGAGTGGCGGAAAAGTAACTGCAGTAATGATTGATGAAGGCTCCCGCGTCCAGCAGGGGTCTCCGCTCCTTAAAATAGAGGATGTGGTACCGGAAGCTAATTATGTAGCCGCCCAAACCAATTTTGAAAAAGCCCAAAAAGATTACCAGTCTTATCAAACTCTTTACGAGAAAGGGCTTATTTCAGAGTCCGAACTGGACTCGGCCCGTCTGGCGTATAAGTCGGCTCAGGCCCAGTATATCGGGGCAGGGCATCAATATCACAACTCTACCGTAACTTCGCCGATCGCGGGTGTAGTTACCGCAAGGCCGGTCAATATCGGGATTATGGTCAATCCGGGCACCGTAGTGGCGAATATTATCGACGACTCGATATTTAAAGTAAGGCTGAACATCGCGGAAAAGGACGTTTTTAAAATGCAGAAGGGTGATGCGGTTACAGTCACAACGGATGTATATCCGGGAGTGACGATGGATGGAATAGTGAAGAGCATCAGTGATAAGGCTAATCCGTCCCATACTTATCCGGTAGAAGTTGTGATCCACAATAATCAGCAATATCCACTCAAATCGGGAATGTTTGGCACCGTCACTTTTAACTTGAAAAAAGAGAATACCTTGATGATTCCAAGGGATGCGGTCATTGGCGCCGGCCGCAATGCACAGGTTTTTGTGGTTAAAAGCGGTGTGGCTACTCTACGGAATATTTTGACCGGAGTCGAGGACGGAGGGAATATCGGTGTAATCCGGGGGTTAGAGGAAGGGGAAACAGTTGTCGTTAGCGGACAAAATAAGCTGCGGGATCATACCCGGGTAACTGCTATCCGATGAGAATGAAGCCTATCACCCAAACTGGATTTGGCCCTAGGTAAGTAAGAAGGACGGGGTAAAAGGCAAACCCCAAGTTGAATATGCCCTTAAATTAAGTTTTTTTAGATTGTTAATATTCGCCTCTTTTTCTAGGGGTATTGACATTTTATATCAAAAAGGGAGTGTCCTTACACTACTAAAAAAGTTTGGAAACATCCCCTTTTTATTAGCTTTTGCAAACAGCCCCGAAATCCTTCGAATACCAATAGCCGCAATGGACCATCCCAAGAGGTATGGAAGGCGATCTGCCTCCCGGCGGTTATCCATAAGTTCATGGCTTCCAGGTTTAGGAAGAGATTAAGATATCAAACCAAGCAGGGAATTATTAGCATAGCTCGAAATTATTTAATGGAGGGGGTGTCCTTTATTTCAGAGCGTTCATTAAAGGTAATGGTACCTTTTCTGGCAATTTTAGCTCATGGAGGGGCTTTAGTTCAATTCTGGTTACAGCAAGGAACATCCTTGTTGCCTCTTTATTGGGGGTTGCAGTTTGACTTTTTATTGGCTTTTTCCGTAATTCTATCAGTACTCCCCTTTTTTTGCCGCCAGCCGGTGTTGATTTGGACGATATTGTGCCTGAAAGGGGTCATTTTTTTGCTGGTGGGATTGCCGATGGGAGGTTATCTGGGTGTTGAATTGACTTTGCTGACGGCGCTACTGATTGAAGCGATTGTTTATACCCGATTCGTGGAGGGTCTAGTTTATTCAACTACCATCATCCTTTTGACCATTGTTTTTCAACATCGGCTTAGAGCTTGGGAAGTAATGCTTCCCGCCGCCTCAATCCATGACATATTTTCTTTATTATTATATTCCACCTTTATCATTACATTAACCCAATTATTGCGATTGCAAAACAGTTTGCCGTTGAAGGAATTGAACCGCCGGTTTCATGAAGCCACATTCAGACTGGCGGAAACCAATATTCAATTGCAAGATTACGCCGCTTTGGCTGAACAACAGTCTGCGGCCAATGAAAGGAAGCGACTGGGGCGGGAGATTCATGATTCTTTGGGCTATACATTGACCAACTTGCTGATGATGCTGGAGGCGGCGCTGGATCTCTCCCAGGAAAGTCCGGGGGAACTGCCCGAACATTTGGAGCGCACCCGGGATCAAGCCAAAGAGGGTTTGGCGGAGATACGGCATACCTTAAATTTATTACGTACGGAACAACAGCCAATCAAAGGACTTTCAGCAATTCATAAACTGATTGATTCTTTTACCAAGGCTACCCATTTGGAAGTTGAATTAAATCTGGGGGATGCCCCTTTGCATTTCGGAGAGGAAGCGGACTGGGTTGCCTACAGGTTGGTGCAAGAAGGAATCACCAATGCCATCCGGCATGGGAAAGCGACCCAAATCTTTATTTCATTTTATCGCCAGGGCGAGGGGATTGGTATCCAGATTAAAGACAACGGGAACGGGACGACGTTTATTGAGGAAGGTTACGGCCTAATCGGGATGAGGGAACGGATCGAACGTCTGGGAGGCAACCTTTCGGTATCAAGCAAACCCGGCGATGGATTTATGCTGTCGGCTTGGATGCCTTTTGATATGTAAAGGAGAACCATGGATAAGATCAAATTGTTACTGGTCGATGATCAGACTTTGTTTGTGGAAAGCCTGCGGACTGTACTAAGGATCCGGGCTAAAGATATGATGGTTGTTGGAGTCGCTGGCGACGGTCCGACGGCTTTGGCTATGGTTGACTTGGAACAACCCGATGTAGTGTTAATGGACGTATGTATGACGGGAATGAACGGAGTGGAGGCGACCCGCCGGATAAAGGAAAAATTTCCGGCCATCAGAGTGCTGATGTTGACCACTTTTGATGATGACGATTATGTCGTAGAAGCGTTAAAAGCTGGAGCGATAGGCTATTTACTGAAAGATATGCCTCCGGCGGAGCTAATTACAGCCATCCGCGCGGTTTATGAGGGTGGAGTATTGATTTCCCCAAAAATCGCCGCCAAAATCGTCGATAAGCTAATCATTCAGCCTGGAAAAGACCGCAATCCCGGATCGGAATCCGGTTCATTGATTCATGTTCTTAGCAACCGGGAAAAAGAAGTTTTGCGGTTGCTGGCCCGGGGACTTGATAATAAGGAAATCGCCACCCAATTATTTATAGCCGAACAAACAGTAAAAAATCATGTGAATGTAATTTATTCCAAGCTGGGAGTCCACGACCGGTTTCAAGCCTGCCGCAAAGCCAATGAAATCGGAATCTGGTAAGCTCTCCCTCACCCCAAGTTTATTGGAAAAGGCATCAAGGAACTATACAGCAAGCATCAAAAGGTAAGTGTTCTTTGATGATTTCGCTCCCGTCAATTTTCTAGTTACCTTTATTTCTCCATCAATCCTTCCATTGCTGCCGAAAAGCATGATAGGCAGAAGCATCCAAAGTCGGTTTCGAAAGTTTTTTTCATTGAACCAGTACTGGAGTACTAGTACTCATTTATCGATACCCTTATCTTAAGCGGCATTTTAAGGTTATTGAAAAGGTATTCGAGATAGAAAGTAACAAGATTGTAAATTGATTTGCAACGTTTGATTCATCCGTTTGCAACGTTTGGGATGGAGCTTCCGGGATTCATATAAAGGAGTTTATATTTTGGCAGTTGGTACTGATGAAAATGATTCTGAAAACAGTACTCAGGTATCAAGTATTTTGCACCGGTTCTATGTTACAATTTCTTTAACAAAATGGGGGAAAGCAAATTTCAAAAGATAATCGAACCCCCAAAATAATCATAAGGAGGATGGCAAGTGAAAAAGTTAATTCCAGTTTTGCTCTCCGTTTGTTGGTTACTTTCTTGTTTCATCGGCATTAGCGGCGTCCAGGCGAAGGGTCCTACGGAAATCAGTTATTATCTCTGGGATGACCCCACCTACCGCCAGATTGTTGATGCTTACAATGCCAGCCAAAAAGAGATCTACGTAAAGGCTACTTATCTTCAGGCGGCTGATTATGAAACAAAGCTGCTTACATTGCTGGCAGGCGGAGTCAATATGGACTGCTATATGCAAAAGCGGCAGGCTGATATGTTTCCGCAAAATTCCAACGGATATATTGAACCGCTGGATAAGTTAATTGTGAAGTATAAATTTAATATCGGGGCGGATAAACCCTATATGAACGACATATCCATCAATGGGAAAGTGTTGGCGATTCCGTTCCGGGGAGCCGGTTATTTTACCTATTACAATAAAAAGATTTTTGAAAAAGCCGGTATTCCAACCCCGACCGAACTGGTTAAAAAAGGGAACTGGAATTGGAACAAGTTTATCGAAGTCTCCCAAAAGTTATCCACCGGTGACGGAAAACAGTATGGCGCGATCCTATATACCTGGCCGGTTAACACATTCCTGCCGGCTTATCAGCAAAAGGTCGATTTTATCACCGCCAGCGGCAAAATTGACGTAGATATCGATTCCGTTTTATTTTCGGTGCGCATGAGGCGGAATCTGGAAAAGTCAAAAGCCATCATACCATTGGCTGAATTGAAAGCGACTAAAACCCATTATTCACAAGCTTTTTATCAAGGTAATGTAGGTATGGTCCTCATCGGCGAGTGGTTTCCTCAGTTTATGCTGGCTGCCCGGGATCAAAAGTTATTGAAGAATTTCACTTGGAATGATTGGGCGATAACGAGAATACCGTGTGATTCCGCCAATTACATAACAGCCGGAGCTTCTACTTTCAACCATATTTATTCCCGTTCCAAGAAGAAGGATGCTGCCTTTAAGTTCCTTGCCTGGGCTGGCGGAGTCGAAGGAGCGAAAGTCGTCGCCAAGAACGGTATTTTACCGGCCATTGTTAATGATGAAGTCCAGAATGAATTGAGTAAGGTTGTTCCGGATATGGAGTCTGTGAAATATCTCAGTGAGCCGGTGCCGAAATTCAGTGCTTATATCAATAAATACGGCACAAAAATTGAGACTCAGGTATTAAATCCATTAATTGAGAAGTATTTGGTTTCAGATATGAGTGATGGGGATTTCATGGTGGAACTTGACAGAGGGTTAAAAGAGGTTGTTAAGTCCAGCAACTAAATGAAATTTTCGTGACCCAAGCCGAAGGTTTCGGGAAAAGCCGGAACCTTTGGCTTTCATAAAGGAGAATGCAAATGGAGTCATCCTATCAACCCCGTAAATGGTTTACTGTACTTCTTTTTTTATTGCCAAGTTTGATTGGGTTTTTGGTGTTTGTTTTTGTTCCGATTGTTGCTGTTATGGGACTAGCATTTACCAACTATTCCGGCGGCTTTAACACCAGTTTCATCGGCCTTGACAACTTTGTGAAGGCGGTAACCAATAGTACCTTCCAGAAAGCTTTGTGGAATACGGTTCAATTTACTTTGGCCACGGTTATTTTTCAGCTGTTACTGGGTTTTATCTTCGCGATCATTCTCAACGGGAAAATTATTGCGAGGTCTTTTTTTCGGGCAATCATCTTTTTGCCGGTGATCTTATCCAACATAGCGGTCTCATTGATTTTTATGTTAATTTTTCATCCTAGCAAGGGTCCGTTAAATAATTTCCTGCTTTCAATGGGTTTATCAGGATTGCCCTGGTTAACCAGCCCCAAGACTTCTTTGCTGACGATCATTCTGGTGACTTTGTGGCAATCCTTCGGTTATTATATGGTTTTATTCTTAAGCGGACTGCAATCCATTAATCCCGAATTATACGAAGCCGGGGAGATAGACGGTGCCAACCGGTTTCAGAGACTTATGCGGATCACGGTTCCGCTGTTAAGTCCGACTACATTCTTATGTGTGATTATGGCGATAATCAATTCGTTTAAAGTATTTGATCAAATCTTTGCGATGACTGGCGGGCAATTGGGAGGGGGACCGGCGGGTTCAACAACGGTTTTAGTATTTGATATCTATCAAAGAGCCTTTACCAATTATGAAATGGGCTATGCTTCCGCCGAATCGTTGATTCTTTTATTGATTGTATTGTCAATTACCATTATCCAATATCGCGGCCAACATCGATGGGTAACTTACGAATAGACACCGCCACTTATGTTTAACGGGAGGTTATTATGGAACGGCAAGAGATTGAATCATCTAGAAATGAGTTGCATTATCAACCGCCTAAAATTGACAGAACTCACTTGCTCAACAAAATATCAATCGGGTTGATATTAGGTTTGGTTTCACTCTTAATTCTTCTACCTTTACTAATTATGATTTCAGCAGCGTTTAAAAATGAAGTCGAGATCTTTGATTATCCAATCCATATCATTCCCAAACAGATGACGCTAGCTAATTTTACGCGATTATTTTTTGATACGGCTGGGAAGCTTAATTTGAATTCGTTTCCAATTTATATTTTCAATTCCGTAAAAATTACTTCGATTATCATGGTCATCCAGCTTTTCACTTCCACTACTGCCGCTTATGCATTCTCCAAGCTAAAGTGGAAAGGGAGGGATGTTTTATTTTTGATTTATGTCAGTTCCATCATGATACCGGCGCAGATTGTAATCATTCCCCAGTTTATTATGGTGCGAACTTTGGGATTGTACAATACCCACCTAGCATTGATTTTATTAGGTTCTTTCACTGCCTTTGGGACTTTTTTGGTCAAACAATATTTCATGACCATTTCCGACTCTCTATTGGAAGCGGCCCGAATCGACGGGGCCAACGAATTTTATATTTATTACAAAATCATGTTACCGTTGTCTAAACCTATTTTAGCCGTACAAGTCATCTTTTCCTTCCGGTATTTCTGGAATGATTTTTTTGTACCGATGATTTATTTATCGGAGGCCTCACTCAAGACAATTCCCCTGGGTATGGCTGATTTTGTCACCGAATATTTTACGTACTACGGTCCACAGATGGCGGCGTGTATGATCTCGATCATGCCGGTCGTTATCATCTTTCTCTTTACTCAGAAGTATTTTGTGGAAGGCATTGCCTCAGGGAGCCTCAAAGGTTAAGCAAATATTAACGATGGACGGAGGTAAGAAAAATGGCCGAAAAAAAGATAGTGGAAAATCTTCATAGCAATATTCATTGTGAAGATTATGGGCAAAAGTATAACCTTCAAAATTTAAACCATCATACGATGATCTTTTCTGATCACCGGGATAAAGAAAGTCTCAATGGTAACTGGAATTTTACAGTCGATCCTTATGACACCGGCCTGCGGGCCAATTGGAATCACATTGAGCCTCGCGATGAAAATGGTCGCCGTATCCCCTGGGACTATGATTATAACGGCGGAGAGGAGATTCCGGTGCCATCCTGCTGGAATATGTTTCGACCCGAGTATTATTATTATGAAGGAAGCGCTTGGTTTGCCCGGGAGTTCACTTATTACCCGGAGTCTGAAGGAGAAAGGCTTTTTTTGCGAATCGGAGCTGCCAACTATGATACCAAAGTTTTTTTGAATGAAGAGTTTTTGGGAAATCATTACGGCGGTTCCACGCCTTTTTATGTTGAACTGACCGGCAAGCTAAAAACCCAAAATATAATCCAGATTTGTGTCAACAATAGCCGGACTCTGGATAGGGTACCCATGCGGAATACCGACTGGTTTAACTATGGCGGTATTTATCGTGAAGTTGATTTGTTCCGTTTGCCACCCGATTTTATCCAGGATTTCTCGGTGTCGTTGGTGCCCGATAATAGCTACAACCGAATCCAGGTGGCGGTATCCCTTGATAAGCCTCTTTCCGGTGAACAACTGCTTTTTGAGATACCGGAATTGAACATATCGAAGAGGATTACGGTGCAGGATGGGAACTGCCAATTTCAGATTGAAGCCGATCCGGAGCTATGGTCTCCGGAAAATCCCCGCTTATATGAAGTAAAAGCCAGTTTCCGCGAAGATCGAGTCAGGGATAGGGTTGGATTCCGCCAGATCGAGGTCCGGGGAACCCAAATTCTTCTTAACGGCCGGGAACTCTTTCTCCGCGGCATTTGTGTCCATGAAGATGATGCTGTACTTGGAAAAAGCTCGAATGAGTCCGATATCCGGCGGCGGTTTGCCGATGCCAAGGAGCTAGGCTGTAATTTTATGAGGCTGGCCCATTATCCCCATACCGAGCTTGCCTCCCAAATTGCCGATGAAATGGGGATGATGTTATGGGAAGAGATCCCGGTCTATTGGGCCATTGATTTTGTGAATCAGGATACGTTCCGGGATGCTGAAAACCAGCTAATTGAGCTCATTAAGCGTGATCGCAACCGGGCTAGCGTCATTATCTGGTCGGTAGGAAATGAAAATCCCGATTCCGATGAACGGTTATCTTTTATGAGCAGACTGGCCCAGACCGTAAAAAAATGGGATTCTTCACGGCTTGTCTCCGCCGCCTGCCTGGTCAACCACACCAAAATTAAGATTGAAGATCGCTTAACCGATTATTTGGATATTATCGGGATTAACGAATATTATGGCTGGTATAATCCAAAATTTTCTGAATTAGTTCAACTTGGGGCTAACTCCAATCCGGATAAACCGGTTATTATTTCCGAAACCGGCGCGGATGGATTGGCCGGCTTCCATAGCAGTAAATCGGATTTGTTTTCAGAGGAATATATGAAAGAGGTTTATCAAAAACAGGTAGCGATCCTGCGGGAATTGTATTATGTGAAAGGTTTGACGCCGTGGATCCTCTATGATTTCCGGGCCGAGAGGCGTTATAACCGGTACCAACAGGGATATAACCGCAAGGGGTTGATTGCCTCCGATAAGAAGACCCGAAAGTTGGCGTTTTATGTACTTCAACAGTTTTACCGGGATAAAATGCGGGAAAATGACCCTCAAGGAGAAGCGTGATCGGTGAGGGTTGAAATGGTGATCGGTCTTCATCAAAGGTATCAGGGATCGTGATGAATTCAACAATTGATTTAACCATAACCTCCTTACTTTTAGGAGGTTATGGTTTTTAGGTGCGCGCGGCATGCACGAGACCTCGAGGGTGAGAGTCCGTTACGGGGGGTTGATAGCACCAACCGTTAGCCAAGGGCAAGGGTGTCCATCGCGAGGTGGAATCTGAAGGAAGCCGGAGGCAAAGTCCCGGCCTGACAAACAGGAACTGCATATAAGGCAGGATCGACAAATTCAAGGCGTGGGAGTATGCAACGCACATTTCGCACTCCTAAAAAAACCGGAGTTTACTTTTTGAAATAATCGGAATATATTTTCGATAAATTAGATCAAAACGATCGAATCGTAATAATGAAAATCATCGAGACCACAAGGGTTTCGAGATTTTTATGTCGAAAGCCTATGCATCAAAATCAAGGAGCGGGGCATGGACTTCGAAATCATCCGACCCGGACCGGGACGACTTATGCGGGCCCTCATCGACTAAAATCTCCGAAGAGTTAAAACAACAGGCTTGGCGGGAAAACAACTGGCAAGAAGTGGGTTCCATCGCTCAAACTCCTGGTTCAGCCTCCTATCGGATCCAAGAACTTCCCGGGATGATGGAGGGAATCCCCTATCGTTTTATCGTGGTGAATTCCTCTTCGTTAGATAAACGACGCGAAAAAAGTCTGATCCATGAGATTGAAAAGGAAGAGCAGAGGTTGACCAAAGCTTTGATCGAGCTGGCTAAGATAACCTACGCCTGCCGTCCCTACGCCCAGAAGGCCATGAACCATTGGCTTACCAAGCAGAAGGCGCGATATCATCAGCTTCAAGTTACAGTTACGGAAGAAACCCTTCCCAAAAGCGAAGTCGCCATGGGAGACCCCGCAGCGGAGAAATTCCGGTTACCGAAGGGATTTACCGCCTCATGGGAACCATTCTTGGCAAGGATGAACCGGCCATTCAAAAAACGTATGACCTAGCGCGGACTTTTATCCTAATGACTTCGGCGCAAAACGTTTACCCCTACCGGAGTGACTTTGCTGGAAAGCCTGGACGAACTGCATATTGCCTGGATCTCCACATCCGGCGTGAATTGCCAAAGAATATCGATAAGAACGCCTTACGTATTCTGCGTTTGGTTGGTTACGGGCCGGAAATTTATATTACGTCGCCAACTTTAGCGGTATGGAGTGGGTAATAGTCTAGCCATAATCTTACAATTAAATCAGGCGTTTGGTTGAGCAAGGGTGCGAAATGTGAGAATGGTGGTAATAGCAAAAGACTATTGCTACCATTTGCTTTTGTAACGACAGTTTCACGATGTGTCAAGGGGACGGGATTGTCGACAACAACTCTGCTTCTTTTTTGGTCCTGTCGGACCTTATCGTCGCTCTTCGTGGCGAAGGGTCTTGGTTTTGGGTCCCCCGCAATTCCCCGAATAAAAAATCCAGAAGTGACGCTTCCTCCCCAAGGGGGCGCAATGGACGGCGTAAACTAAGTGGCTTTGGTCATATTCCGGTATTTTAGGGGAGTCGTCCCCGTCAACAGTTTGAATTTCCGGATAAAGTTATTTTCATTGTTAAAACCCACCATCATCGAAATTTGCTCGATAGTAGCGTCTCCTTGTTCTAAAAAATTTTTTGCCTGGGTAATGCGGGTTTTCAATAAAAATTCGTAAGGAGTCAGACCGGTTTGCTTTTTGAAAAGGCGGATAAATGCATATTGGCTCAAATGATAGTTTTGGGCCATTTGCTGAATGCGAATCTCCGCCGCATAATGATCTTCCAAGAACGAAACCGCTTCGGCAATTACTTTTTTGGTGGAAGCCGGTAAATGGATGATGGCTTGCCGATATTTTTGAACACCCAGTTCCGTTAGAATAGTGCTGATGAGGTTTGAAAGGATTAGATCTGTTGTCGGCTCATGCACTTGGGTTAATTGAAGAATGGAGTCGATGTTTTTTTCAAAGGTTCCGATATTCTCTAAGGTCACGATTTCACAAGTTTCCCCGTTAATCAATTGCAAATAATCGAACTCGCGATGGCAATCAAACCGAACCCACAATATTTCCCATAGATCTCCCAATGTTTTATAGTGATGGTGCTTGTTGCAATCAATCAGAATGGCCCTCCCTCTTGGCAGCAAGAAATGGTGATTTTCATAATGAATTTCTCCATTTCCGTTTACGGTGATGAGTAGCAAACAATTGTTTAATCCTTCCCTTTCCACATCATAGCTTGAGGTGGAGTAGAAATGGCCGCAAGCCATTACCCGAAACGGCAGTTTCTTCCCAGCCGGGCCGGGAGTGTAAAGAATATATTGGGAATTGGCTTGAAAAGCATCATTGACTTTATTGATGAATGTTCCCATGAAATGATCACTCGCAATTTTTATATATTTTTGGTCAATTATTAGCAATGCAATCGTAGAAATCTCATATTATAATTATATTAAAAATATGTAACAAATCAATCGGAAAGAGATGATTTTATGCCGGAATGGAAAAATGACACAGAACTCTTCCAGCTCATTCAAAAAGAACTATATACTCCGGTGGTCGGCGATATTTTAGACCAAAAGGAAAAATATCATCAATTTTTGCCTCAGCCGATTCAACCGTTGCGGGAAGAAATGATCTTGCTGGGCAGGGCTATGCCGGTGTTAATGATTGATGTTTACGGGATACAGAAAAAACCGTTCGGCCTTTTGACAGAGGCATTGGATCAATTAAAACCCGGTGAAATTTATTTAGTCAGCGGCGGCGATATGCGTTGCGCTTATTGGGGGGAACTTTTAACCGCAACGGCGCGGACTCTTGGAGCTGCCGGGGCGGTCATTAACGGGTTTGTACGGGATACTCCCAAAGTTTTGGAGCAAAATTGGCCGGTGTTTTGCCGGGGACGGTTTGCGCAGGACTCTTCCGTCCGGACGCAGGTGGTTGATTACCGGGTTCCGATAGAGGTGGGCGGAGTTTGGGTGAATCCCGGCGATTTGGTATTTGGCGATCTGGATGGCGTTTTAATCATCCCCCGGGAACTTGAAACGGAAGTGATTGAATTAGCCCTTGCCAAAGCCCGGGGTGAAAAAGTAGTGCGTAAGGCCATTGAGAATGGCATGTCCAGTACGGATGCTTTTAAAAAATTTGGCATTTTATAAAACGCGGGAACTTGTTGCCGCTTTTTAAATTCAGGAAAGGTATGTAGGCAAACCGGATGAAAAAATTTTTGGCGGAAGATTTTTTATTGGATAATGCGGCGGCCCGGTCACTTTATTTTGACTATGCGGAAAAGATGCCTATTTATGATTATCACTGTCACATTCCGCCTCAGTCGATCGCCGAGGATAAAAAATTCCAGAATATCGCCGAGCTGTGGCTGGGAGGCGATCATTACAAATGGCGGACCATGCGCAGCAACGGAGTTCCCGAGCGTTTTGTGACGGGAGACGCTTCCGATTATGATAAGTTCAAGGCTTGGGCCTCCACGGTTCCTAAATGTATCGGCAATCCTTTATATCATTGGACTCATTTAGAATTGCAACGCTATTTCGGCATAACAGAATTGTTAAATGAAAGCACAGCCCCGATGATTTGGGACCGATGCAACTCCCAGTTACGGCAAGATGATTTTTCGGTGAAAAATTTGATTCGCCGCTCGAAAGTCCAGGTAATGGCCACCACGGAAGATCCCCTGGATGATTTGAAATATCATCAGCAAATTCAGGAGGATATTGACTTTGCGGTCAAGGTTTCCACGGCATTCCGGCCGGACCAGGCGGTGGAAATTAGCCAACCCGGTTTTAGCCATTGGGTCAAACAGCTGGAAACCGTTTCTGAACTGGCCATCGCGGATTCTTATACAAATTTTTTACAAGCATTGGAGAAAAGGGCTGATTATTTTCATCAACATGGTTGCCGCTTGTCGGATCATGCGTTGGATGATGTTTATTACCGCCGTGGTCTGGCTGGAGAAGTAGAAAGCGCCTTTAAAAAACGGATCAATGGACAGAGTTTGACTGTGGAGGAGATTGAGGCTTTTCGAACAGAGACCCTGTTGTTTTTCGGCAAACTTTATCACAAATTACAGTGGACAATGCAACTCCATATCGGGGCGATGCGTTTTAACAACACCCGTATGAAGGGGGTCTTTGGATATGATTCCATCAATGACCGCCCGTTTGCCAGAGCCTTGGCCCTGCTTTTGGATGCCCTGGATCAAGGAGACGAATTGCCCCGGACGATTTTGTATTGCCTCAATCCCAGCGACAATGAAGTGATCGCTACGATGATTGGCAATTTTCAAGACGGCGTCATTCCGGGGAAGATTCAATTCGGTTCGGGTTGGTGGTTTAATGATACGGAAGAGGGAATTAAACGCCAGTTGAAAGCCTTAGCCGAACTAGGATTATTGAGCCGGTTTGTTGGAATGCTGACCGATTCCCGTAGTTTTATTTCCTATCCCCGCCACGAGTATTTCCGGAGGATTTTATGCAACATGATGGGCGATTGGCTGGAGGCGGGCCGCGTACCGGATGATGTGCCATGGCTGGGTTTAATGGTTCAAGATATTTGTTATAACAATGCCGAAAGTTATTTTGCATTATAGGGGGCAATGATAGTGGCTCAGCGCTTTCAACAGGTGTGTTTTCAAATCGAAACCTGGGATAATGTGAATATCGCCTTGGCGGATTTAATTCCGGGAGTCGTTACGGTCAATGGCAACGCGACGGCGAAAGAACTCGTCATCGATCAAGCCATTCAAAGCGGGCATAAATTGGCTAACCGTGAGATACAGCAAGGCGAGGCGATTATGAAATATGGGGTGGTCATTGGGCAAGCAACATCTCTGATTCATACCGGCCAGTGGGTTCATCTGCATAATTGCCGCAGCTTATATGATGAAAGGTCCGGCTCCTTAGATGTACAGACGGGAGCGCCCACAGATACCCGCTATGAATGAAAGAAATCCTTGAGGTAAATGATGATGAAAAAAAATCTAGACCGGAGTTGGCAGGGCTTTTTACGCCAAGACAGTTCCAAAGGAATCCGTAATAAAGTATTGGTGATTTATACCGTGGAATGTTCTTCCTTTGTAGCCAAGGAGATTGCCGCGGCTTTTCCTGGAAATGAGGTCGATGCAATCGGCTTTTCGGGGTGCACTGATAATGAATACGCAGTGCGGATGTTGCTTTCTTTGATTCGGCATCCCAATGTCGGGGCAGTATTGGCGGTGGGGCTGGGATGTGAATATATTCAGGCGGAACGGCTGGCGGAGAAGGCCAAGGAAGCCGGAAAAATCAGCCAATGGCTCTTGATTCAGAAATGCGGCGGAACCCAAAAGACGGTAAGCCAGGGCCGGAAAATGGTTATAAAAATGCTGGAACAGTTGAAAAAAGATTCCAACCGTGTGGCCATGAATCTTACCGATTTGATGATCGGCGCAGAATGCGGCGGTTCGGATTTTACTTCCGGTTTGGCCGGAAATGTTGTAGTGGGGAAAGTTTTCGATTTATTGGTGGATGCGGGCGGGACGGCTATTTTTGAGGAGATTGTCGAAGCCGTCGGACTCAAAGAAATGATAACCGGCCGCGCCAAAAATGAAACGATCCGCCAGGAACTGGCCTATACCTATGACAAAGCCTTGGCGTATTGCCAATCGGTTCGCCAGTTTTCGATTTCTCCCGGCAATTTTGTAGGGGGATTAACCACGATTGAGGAAAAGAGTATGGGAGCTCTAGTCAAAAGCGGTTCTCGGCCGATTGAGGGGGTATTAAAAGTGGGTGGGCGCCCTGCCAGGAAAGGGCTTTGGTTATTGGATAGTACGCCCGATCCATACTGGATGCAGTTCGGGTATACCAATCCCAATGATAATGAAGGGTTAATGGATTTAATTTCTTGCGGATCGCAGCTCACCTTTTTGGTTACCGGCAGAGGAACGGTAGTGGGCAGCGCGGTGGCTCCGGTGGTCAAAATTACCGGGAATGAAGAAACCTATCGCCGGATGCGCGGTGACATGGATTTTTGTGCTGGAGCGGCTCTCACGGGAAAAAAGTCGTTAGCGGCTCTTGCTGAGGAGTTATTGAATTTGGTGATCGATATTTGTACGGGGGAAGCGACTCAATCGGAGAAAATGGGGCATAAAGAATATTTTATTCCCTATAAGTACCAAACTTCAAATATTTCAGTGGGGAGATGCAATCAATGAAAGGTTACCGGGAAATGTTCAGCTTGAAAGGGGAAAGGGCGCTGATTACCGGCGCCGCCACCGGGTTAGGCCATGCCATTGCCCAGTGTTATGTTAATGCCGGTGCTGAAGTGATCGTAGTGGGAGTGGAGGAAGAAGAGTTTGGCAACCAGGTATGTGCGGCACTGGGCCCTCAGACTCATTATAGGCATTTTGACATCAGCGCCACGAATCAGGCGAATGACTTTATTGAAGCAGTGACCCAACATTATGGGGATATCTCCATTTTGGTCAACAATGCCGGAGTCCATTGTAAAAAGCCGATTGAAGAGACCAGCGACGCCGATTTCCGGAAGGTGATGGATGTTCATATCATGGGGGCCTTTGCGTTAACCCGCGCCGTAGTGCCGCATATGAAAAAGCAACATAAAGGGAGTATTATTTTTCAAGCCTCAATGACTTCATTTATCGGCCAACCCTATGTGATCGCCTATGCTTGCGCCAAATCCGGTTATCTCGGTATGGTACGGACTTTAGCCACTGAGATATCCAAGGACGGTATCCGGGTCAATGCCATCGCCCCGGGGTGGATCGATACCCCGATGTTGCACCAAGCGGTGGATGGCGATGAAGTGCGAAAAAATAAAATTTTGGGACGGACTCCGATGGCGAGGTTTGGCAGCGCCGAAGATATTGGCTGGGCTGCCGTTTATTTAGCCTCTCCGGCCGCCAGCTTCGTCAACGGAGTGGTTCTGCCAGTGGATGGCGGCGCCTTGATCGGATTTTAGCCATAAGCGGATTATGGGATAAAGGTGGAACGTGCATGAAAAGTTATCTGGAAAAGTTCAGTCTACAAGGTGAACGGGCTTTAATCACCGGTGGCGCAACCGGACTCGGCCTGGTCATAGCCCGGTGTTTTGTGGATGCCGGCGCGGAAACGATTTTGGTGGGACGGAATGAAGACGAAGGACGAAGGGCTTGTGGGGAATTGGGCCCGTCAGCCCATTACCGTCCGTTCGATATTGCCGCCACGAGCCAGACCCAAGAGTTTGTTCGGAAATTGGCGGAAGAGTTCGGGACGATCACGATTTTGGTCAACAATGCCGGAGTCCATTGCAAAAAGCCGATTGAAGAGACCAGCGACGTCGATTTCCGGAAGGTGATGGATGTTCATGTCATGGGGGCCTTTGCGTTAACTCGCGCAGTAGTGCCGTATATGAAAAAGCAACATAAAGGGAATATTATTTTTCAGGCATCCATGTCTTCTTTTATGGGAGTACCCTATATCATTGCCTATGCTTGCGCCAAATCCGGTTATCTCGGTATGGTACGGACTTTAGCCGCCGAGATATCTAAGGACGGTATCCGGGTCAATGCCATCGCCCCGGGGTGGATCAATTCCCCGATGCTGCATCAAGCGGTGGATGGCGATGAAGTGCGAAAAAATAAAATTCTGGGACGGACTCCGATGGCCAGGTTCGGCAGCGCCGAAGATATTGGCTGGGCTGCCGTTTATTTAGCCTCTCCGGCCGCCGGCTTCGTCAACGGAGTGGTTCTGCCGGTGGATGGCGGCGCTTTAATCGGATTTTAGTTTGATATCGAAGAGTTTTATCGAGGGGGGATGCGGCAAAAGAAAAGTGTACAATCAAGTGTTCATTGGGTATTACGATAAAAGCTACGGGAGGAATGGTAATGAAAAACAATCAAAAAAAGATAGTGGGGCTTCTCCTGGTGATAGCGATGCTGGGAATAACTTTGCTCGGAGAAGTTGGAGTGGCCGCGGCTCCGAAGACGCTGCGGGTCAGTGTCCAAGCTTGGATTCTCGGCAAATATAAAATGGATGAAGCGGCCAAAGATTTTGAAAAGAAGCATGGCGTCAAGGTCATTTATAATAAAGTGGATAATTTCGATACCACGACCTATATTTTGGAATGGTCGCAAAGAAAGACCAGCAATGATCTGGTAATCGGCGGCAGCCGGGAGCAGGCGGTGGCTTATGCAGCCCGGAATTATATTGTCAATTTTGATAAAGGGTTTTTCGACAGCAAATTGAAAAAAAGCGATTTTATCCCGGCTTTTCTCGAATTGGGCAACATTGAAAAGACTCAGTATATGATCCCCTTTTGTTGCGAAGTGATGTATATTGTGGTGAATAAAGATTTGATGAAAAAAGCCGGTTTGACCGATGCCAACGGTAACGTTAAAGCCCCGGGCACTTGGGAAGAATTACACGAGATGGCGAAAAAAGCGACGGTGATTGAGAACGGCAAAGTCACTCAAACGGGCCTGTCGATTGACTGGGGCACTAATTTTATGACCTATTCCTATTTAGCGTGTTTGCAAGGGCTAAAAGGCAGTATGTATGAGTCGAACCAAAAGACGATTGATTTTACGAGTAAGCAGGCTAAAGAACTGTTAACCACATGGAAGCAATTAGTCGACAATAAGATTTCTCCGGTCGATACGTTTGCCGACATGGACGCCGGACGCTCGAATTTTAAGGCGGGTAAAGTAGCGATGTTGCTTAGCGCAGCATCCCGTTGGGTTGAAAGTGAAAGTATCCTGGGGGACTCCAAGGTGAGTGTCATACCGATTCCCGGGACGGGTAAGAATGGAACGTTGGTTTATATCCATGGAATTTGTATCCCCAAAGTTTCAAAAAATCAGACATTGGCCAAGCAATTCATCAAAGAGGAGTTGTTAAGCAGAGACTTGCAAGTAACCGCGATGGACAAATACGGAAAAATGTCGCCGCTCGAAGCGCACTATAGCGCCGCTAAGTCCTCAGAATGGAAAGGTGTACTGGATATCTTAAAAAAGAGTGTCACCTGTCCCTTATATAAAGACTGGAACAAGCTTGATCAGACAGTACAGGTTGAGATCCAAAAATACTTAACGGATAAACAGTCGGTTGATGACACCTTGGGCAATCTCGCAAAGACCCTTAAGTCCTTGGACCAAACCACAGGAATGCAGTAAAAATAGAATAGCGGGGCCGGTATTATATCATTCATTTTTTCCGGCCCCGCTGTTTTTTGGGAGGCGGTATGATTTGGATAAGCTGATGACAATCACTGATTGCAAAGATTCCAAGGCTAGACGATGGTTAAAAGCGCAAATTCCAGGATACTTCTTTATGATGCCCGGTTTCATTTTTGTGTTTGTATTTATGATTTACCCATTGTTTTATTCACTGATTCTAAGCTTCTGCAACTATAATTTTGCCTTTGACACCACTCCCAAGTTTGTGGGGTTGCAAAATTATCTTACAATGTGGAGCGATAGTTCTTTTGTGGATGCGTTCAACAATACCATGTTCTTTAGTGTCTGTTTTTTCATAAGTGTCATGGTTATCGCATTGGTGATCGCGATGATTCTGGATAAGAGGATCCGCGGCTCGGCCTTTTTTCGGACCGCCATTTTTTTGCCGGTGGTCATCCCTTTGTCCTTAACCGGTATTATTTTTCAATGGATTCTTAATGAAAATTACGGCCTGTTCAATTTTTTCTTATCCAGTTGCGGATTGGGCTTTTTGGCCAAGAACTGGCTGGGGGATTCCCATTGGGCCATGCTCAGTATTGTGGCGGTGAGTATCTGGAAGTATCTTGGTTTGTTGGTGGTCCTTTATTTAGCCGGGTTACAAAGTATTCCCAAAGAGTTATATGAAGCGGCGACGGTGGATGGCGCTTCGGAGGGGCAAAGAATTCGCCATATCACTTTACCATGTTTGCGGGAGAGTTTTGTAATCTGCGGAATTTGGTCGATTATTCAATCGGTCAAGGTGTTTGAACAACCCTTTATCATGACCCAGGGTGGCCCAGGGACGTCAACTTTAGTTTTATATCAATATACGTGGAATAATGCTTTTAAGTTTTATGAGATGGGTTATGCATCCGCTATTGCTTATGTGATGGCTGCAATAATCCTGGCGCTATCATTGATTAATTTTCGTTTGAGCCGTACGCAGTAGGTAGGGGAGGGCAGCGTAAATAATGAAAAATAACACGACAATCTCACGAGGAGTTTTATTTGTAATTTTATGCATCATCTCGTTACTATTTTTGATTCCATTTCTGTGGACGTTGATTACCTCGTTAAAAATTAATACGGAAATATATTCCAGCCAAATAATTATTTTGCCCTCGCAGATTACTTTTAGTCATTACGAAAAAGTAGTGACACAAATGCAGGAATTTGTTCGATTTTTCTTTAATACCGTTTCCATTACTCTTTGGAGCGTTTGCGGGACGGCGCTTCTTAGCGCAATGATGGGTTATGCCTTTGGGAAACTGGAGTTTTTCGGCAAAAAGTTTTACCTTTTTTTCATCATGATCATTTTAACATTACCCTATGCGGTCTATTTGATCCCGATTTATATCATGGAAAGCCGCTTCGATTTAGTTAATACGCATCTGGGTTTGATCTTGCCGTATATTGCAACCAATTTGCCCATGTCGATTTTTATCATGAGGGGGACCTTTATCAATATACCCAATGAGATGGCGGAATCGGCCATGATCGACGGTTGTAATTTTCTGAAAGTGTGGACTAAAATTATGATGCCGTTAGCGCGTCCCGGTTTATCGGTGGTAACGATTTTCGCGTTTATTAATGTTTGGGGTGAATTTATGTTTGGCCGGACACTGTCGAGCTCTCCGGCAGCCCAGACTTTATCGGTAGGAATCACTTTTTTGCGGGATGAGGCCAGTTCTTGGCAATACGGAACCTTAAGCGCCGTTATTGTCTTGTCTTTGATACCGTTGTTAGTGGTCTTTTTGAGCATGCAAAAATATTTTATTGAAAAAGGTCTGATGGAAGGGGCATTGAAAGGGTAACGGCCAACGGCGGTGGGAATTTCTTGAGGGGAGACGGGTATCGATGAAGATCGCTATGGTTGAAACATGGTGGGTCAGTCGCAGCAAATGCTTGTTTGATGAAAAACGGCGGGGCAAAAGCAATATGCCCTGGGATGTGGTTGTGCTGAAGATCACAACGGATTCCGGAATTGAAGGACTGGCTACCGCTTTAGCCGCCCGCTCCGGCGCGGTGACGGAAGCTTTTTTACAAGAGAATGTGGCTCCCGTTCTAATCGGACGTGATCCTTATGATCGCGAGGCGATTTGGCACGAGCTTTGGAATATTGACCGTCATTTGGCCTTTTTTCCGGTCTATATGACCGGACCTGTGGATGTGGCCCTATGGGATATTGCGGCCAAAGGAGCCGGACTGCCCTTATATAAATATCTGGGAGCGTATCGCCGGCAATTGCCGGTCTATGCCAGCGGCAACTTTCATGCAACGGTCGATGAATATATTCAAGAAGCGTTATATTACAAATCGAAGGGAATTAAGGCGTATAAGGCACATCCGCCGGGGCCGGTCCAGATGGATATGAAGATTCATGAAGCGATACGGAAAGCGGTGGGAGATGACTGCGTTCTAATGAGCGATCCGGTGGGCGAGTATAGCCTGGATGAGGGGATTAAAGTGGGCAGACATTTGGAAAAATTGAATTATTTATGGTTTGAAGAGCCTTTCCGTGATTTTGAATTGTATAAATATCAAGAGCTTTGCCGGAGTTTGGATATTCCAATTGCCGCTACGGAAACGACCCGCGGTTGCCATTGGGGAGTCGCCCAAACGATTGCCCAGCGCGCAGCCGATATAGTCCGGGCGGATGTATCTTGGAAAAACGGTATTACGGGTACGTTAAAAATTGCTCATATGGCGGAGGCTTTTGGATTACGCTGTGAGCTCCATACCACGACGATGAATTATATGGATATCGTAAATTTGCATGTCTCTTGCGCCATTCGAAATTGTGAGTACTTTGAGTATTTTGTTCCGGAAGATAACTACCGGTTTCCCATGAAAGGCGACTTGCCCATTGATGAGAGGGGAATCATCACTGTTCCGGAACAACCCGGGGTCGGAGTCAGTCTTGATTGGGAATTAATCAAGAATCAATGCCTCTCCTATAAGGTAGCTCAATAAGGGAGCGCTAGTCCCATGGGTGGGGGGCGTGGGGTGAAGTTAGATGGGGGTCGCGTATTTTATACAGGGCGCGTCGTTTACGGAAAAAAGAAATGATAAAAGCGGCCGCCCGTTGGCCGGGAAAACCTTCCGCTGTTTAGGGTCCCGGCCCACCCGGTCGTTAATGACTTCAATGATTTTCAGCTCATTGATGAAAGCCCGAATGATCTGTCCCGCCCGAGGCGGGGATAATTCTAGGGAACCACTGATTTAATCAAAACTTTTCAAGGGTTTGCCTGGAACAAGGCATCGAAATATCGTATAATCAAAGTATCAAAATCAAAGAGAAATCCATGAAACAACAAACTTTCAGCGATTTCGAATGCGCAAGCAGACGGCGTCAAACCAAGCGCGAAAACTTTTTAAACTTAATGAACGCGATGATCCCGTGGTCACAATGGGCCGAGACGATCCAGCCCCATTACCCCAAGGGAGAACGTGCCGTAAACCACGACAAACTGATGCGTCTGTTATCGGAAAGGATAAAAGGCGGCAAGGGTTTCCAACAATCACTGAAAGATACTTATTAGTACATCAATTCCTATTTGAACCGCCGTATACCGAACGGTACGTACGGTGGTGTGAGAGGTCGGTAGGTGAATTAATCACCTACCTTCTACTCGATTCTCTGGTACCCCGTGGGCTATCATATAACATCATTAGGCTTTTAATTTCCAAAGCCATTGCTTAAAATCTTTCCACGGGGCTGGGATTGCCTGAAAATTATATACCGAACTTAATTTTGACACATATGCCTACCGTTACAATGATCAGTGCAATGATCGTGGCGGGCATTGCTTCCTTGAACCATCTGCCCCAGCTGATTTTTATTTTATTTTTTTGCATGATGCTATAAGCCATCACGTTTGCCGAAGCCCCAATCGGTGTGGCGTTGCCGCCAATATCGAGTCCCATAGCGAGCGCCCAGGTCAGATTTGCTTTAAAAGGAGCAAGAGCGGGATCCGCAGCGATTATGTCCAATAGAACATAAGCCATGGTGAGCGCCATCGGCACATTGTCAACAATAGCGCTGGCTAGACCCGCAACCCAAATGAAAAGAATGGCCAGTAAAATGGCGTTCCCTCCGGATAAACCCACGATATAATCTGATAATAGTTTTAAGGCTCCGGCTTTTTCCAAGCCCCCAATGACGACGAATAATCCAATGAAAAATAATAGAGTTTCCCCGTCAATATTTTTTATGACATGTTCTGCCTTAGCGGCACCCAGGAATACCAAGGAAATCAGGGCCGGCAGCAGAGTGGCGATGGCGGCGCCAATATGGATCCCAAGTAGACGGTTAAGTTCCGTATGGAGAATTAACAATAAGATTGCGCTGGCAAATCCGATCAAGCCGATTTTGACCAATCTTTGATCGGAAATGGCATTGTTTAGTAGTAATTCTTTTTTTTCTTGGGCGGTCAGTTTGGCGGCTTTTCGCAAAGATTTAAGGCTGAATAGATAACAAAAAAGGGTGATGGCAATGGTGGCGATGACTGCAATCGGACCTGTATTCCCGACAAAGTCGTTAAATCCATACCCCAGAAGATTGCCAATAATTACATTCGGAGGGTCGCCCACCAGAGTGGCGCTGCCGCCGGTATTAGCGGTACAAACTTCGGCGATAATCAGTCCAATCGGATTGATATGAAACATCTTGCACACATTAATCGTGAGGATGGTAAAGAATAAAAGCACGGTGATGCTGTCCATAAACGCCGCTAAAAAGCCGGTTAATAATGGAAAGACCAAAAAGATTTTTTTCACATCAAAATTCACTTTTTCCATGGTTTTGACGGCCAAAAAATCAAAGAAATTGGCGTCTTCAAGAATTCGGACCAGAATGAACATTCCCAAAAGCAAGCCAATGGTTTCCCAACTGACAAACTTCATCGCTTCTTCCATCGAGAGCAATCCGGTTATAATCACCGCCAGAGCTCCAATTAAAGATACCAGATGGCGCGGAATCTTCTCAAGCATAATGAAAAGATAGGTTACTCCAAAAATTAACAAGGCTAAAACCATACAGAAAATCCCTCCTCAAAAGTTGATAATAGTAGTTCCCTATATTTAAAGTTCAATAACGGAAGAATAATGCAGTAATAGATGCCGGAAAAAAACAAAAAAGGTGGGAAGCTCTAAATAAGAGCTTCCCACCCCGGAAGCCGGTTTCTCTTGAAAGCGAAGCAAACTTCGCCCAACCGGTAAAACATTTTATTTTAGAAAATAATATCATATTGATTGGATAATTACAACCCGTAATCAAAATTACTGTTTTTTTCATTGCTGGAAATCTCTGGAGCGGATACAAAAAACTATTCTGATCAAAATATCTCTAGACAAGGAGGCGTTTCAATGGCATTCACCGATGATCGCTTAACGCTATGGATTATTTCGGGGGTAATTGGATCGATAGTTCGAGAGTTATTTGATTTGTTGGTTATCTGGATGGGATTCCCTATCATTCACATTGCTTCTTTGGCAGCAGACTTATTTACCAACAATATGAATGATGCCAAATCATTATTAGGTATACTAACCGGCATAGTAACCGATTGGATTATGGGAGCAGTTATCGGGGTTATCATTGGCCTTGTTTTGCAGTGGAGTGGTTGCCGAAATTATTTATTAAAAGGGATTGGGATTGGTCTTATGGGTTGGGTTGCTATTTTCGGTTTTTTAGTTGCAGGTATGCCTCATGTATTTATGTTTAAACCAACAATCCTGAATACTTTTTTTGCTTTAGTTCCTCATAGCATCTATGCAGGCATAACCGCCTTCTGTATTATCAGGTTTACCAAAATAAAGAGTCGCTAAATGGATACGGAATCTATATCCTATGGAGAGGGCCCCTTTGCTTGGTTTGTCAGAGGGGTTTTTATGAATTGACAGCATTGTCAGTGTTTTGTTTTTGCTTTAAGTTTAAGACCATGCTTTTTGTGAATACCACCATTTTTTGTGTCAATATATTCACTCAATTTTACATAACCCCATGTTGCATAAGAATACCATAAGGTGAAATTAGCCAATCTCAGTAAGAAATTAGGCTCAATAAACATTCCTAAGTTGACGAGTACTCTGGAATAGATCATACTCATGACGATTCCTGATATGGGAAATATATAAATGATTGGCTTTTGTTTAGGCAATAGATAGAAGTATATAATATAAAAGGCGCACCAGGATATTGGCGAGGCAAATGGTAAATAACCATAACCGAAGGGATAAAAGTTAATCCATCTGAAAAGATTTGTAAAATGACCAATGGTTAGTCCTATTACATCATAGAGACTGCCAAATATAATTCCATATGCGAAAAGGCGACGAATTTCGACCCTTGGAACAAGTAGCACAAGTAAGAGAAGAAATATTGTTAGTTTTATGAGGTGTAAATAGTAAATTGGCATTTATATTTTAACCTTATAGTTCTAAACTTCATATACGGAAGTTCTTTGGATTATTCTCGCTTAGGATGATAGATTATTATTGTCATTATTTCTTAAAATCATGTAGGGGTTGAAAATTTTTCAATAGAAAATGTTTGAACAAAAGCAATAAACCGAGGACAATTCCTCGTTTTTTTATGTCCAAATTTTTAAGCACTTGGGAATTCTGCAATTCATTTTTATTGCATATTTATGATTTACTATATAAGTTGATTGCATTTTTTATTACGATATGGTCGTGAATTGGAGAAAATCAAATTCATTTGTGAAATCTTATACATATATTGGATTGAAGATTTATGCAGGGGAGGGATTTTTTTAATGTCACTCACAAAATTCAAGGACAAATTACCAATACCCAAGGTTCTAAAACCAATATACCGGGATGAGGAAAAAACTTATTATGAAATTAAAATGGTCCAAACAAAGCAGTCGCTTCATAGTGAACTCCCAGATACATTGATCTGGGGTTATAACGGAACCTATCCCGGCCCGGTGATTGAAGCCCAGAAGGATGAGAAAGTGATGATCCAATGGCAAAATGATCTTCCTGGCAAACACTTTCTCCCTGTCGATAAAACGCTGCATGGCGCCATGGATGCTCCGGAAGTCCGTACTGTGACTCATCTGCACGGCGCCAAGGTTAAGCCGGAGAGTGACGGTTACCCTGAAGCTTGGTTTACCAAAAATTTTCAGGAGACCGGACCGACTTTTGTCCATCAGACATATTGCTACACCAATCATCAACAAGCCGCCACACTGTGGTATCATGATCATGCCATGGGAATAACGCGATTGAATGTTTATGCCGGGCTAGCCGGATTTTACCTGATCCGCGACAAATTTGAAAAAATATTGGATCTCCCCCAAGGTGAATATGAAATCCCGCTGCTGATTCAAGACCGCTCTTTTAACCAAGATGGTTCCCTATTTTATCCCAGTCAGCCGCAGCCGCCGGTTCCCGGAGTCAATCCGTCCATTACCCCCGGAGTGGATGGGGACACTATTTTGGTCAATGGAAAAGTTTGGCCGTATTTAGTGGTGGAACCGCGCAAATACAGGTTTAGGATTTTAAATGGCTCCAATCACCGTTTTTATCGGATGAAAATCCAATCCGGACCGCCAATTTACCAGATAGGAACCGATGGCGGTTTTCTGGAAGTACCGGTAAAACTGCATGAATTGATTTTGGGCCCTGCGGAACGGGCTGATGTGATCATCGATTTTACCGGTTATAACGGAAAAAAATTGGATTTGCTCAATGACGCTCCCAGTCCTTTCCCCATTGGGACACCGGTTGATCCGGAGACTACCGGACGAATCATGCAATTTCGGGTGGATTTACCGCTATTTTGTCAAGACAGGAGTTGGATTCCGGATAGCCTCTATCCGGTGGTGCCTCTCGCCGAATGTGTGGCCAAGGTGAGACGGAATATGAACTTGGTTGTGCAACAAGACCAATATGGCCGATTGTTATTTCTATTAAACGGAAAGAGTTGGCATGATCCGGTAACGGAGACTCCAAGGCTGGGCAAGGTCGAGATTTGGAACCTGATCAATTCCGGTTTTGTCGCTCATCCTGTTCATCTCCATTTAGTGCAATTCCAAATACTGAACCGGCAACCTTTTGATGTCCAACTTTTTAATCAAACACAGAAAATTTATTTTACCGGGCCATCTGTACCGCCGTTACCCAATGAGCAGGGTTGGAAGGATACGGTCCGGAGTACTCCGGGAGAAGTGACGCGGATTATTATCCGATTTGGGCCATATACGGGCCGTTATGTGTGGCATTGCCATCTGTTAGAACATGAAGATTATGACATGATGCGGCCCATGGATGTGGTGGACGTCAGATAGAATTAGATTTAGAGGCATTTAGTCAAAGAGAGTTTAAACTGGCAATGATTAAAAAGTCGGTTTGATCGGATTGGGAGGATAAAAATTGAAGGGGAATCAAAGCTGTTGTTGTTTGGGATGGAAGGAGATTTTTGGCAGGAACTATTATAAGATGGAGCCGTTACAATAAATATCAACCCTCTTTTTTCATTGTATTACCTCCTTTATAAGCCCCCATCACCGGATTGGGTGATGGGGGCTCTTTTATATTCCTTATTTTACATAGACTTTTTTAAAAAATATCGTAAAATTTTATTAATATATTGATGGGACCTGATAGCATGACAGGGGAAAAATTCAATCAAGATTGGGATAGTCTCCTTGGGCAGGGTTATTTTTTCAGTGCTATTATCGTAAAATAATCTTTTCCCCTTTAATATACGCCCATGCTGCAAGAGAAAACCATATGATAAAGGTAAAAGGCATAAAATATAAATAACCTTCATAAAACTGAAATAGTCCGATTCCCTTAAAAGCTTGTCCTACCATATAACCAAAAGCTATAAAAATGGTCACATACGGATATAAAAATATTTTTCTGACTGGTAAGAAATAAAGATATATCATAAACGTAAAAATCCAAGCTATGGGGGTCCAGAAAGAAAAAAGCCCTAAAATACTAAATGAGCCAATCTCACTCCATCGCCATTCCCAATTCTTCTCGTAAAGTTCAACCAACTGTCAATTACCCTTTAATCACATGATTTTGGACAATTACTTTGTTCTGAAATTTGCAAGCACTTGGGAATTTGGTTGTATTTTTAAAGTAGCCGATGCTTTTAAATTGTAGAAATATTACAATTTCAAGCCTAAAAAATCGTCTACCATTTCTATTAACTGGTAAAAATCTGTACAAGGAGGATATGTTCGTTTGCCTCGTCTGTGGGTCTAGAATGACGGGCTTTAAAGCATCCAAACGGCACCGGAATGGCAAAGTAAAAGAAATCGTTGTTAAGCATATTGGTTTTAATGAAATTAAAAAGGTGAAGCAATACTTAATATGCTTCACCTTGGAAACAGATGAGGATTAAAAGATCTTAAATCAGGTCCTTCCTGGTCTACCTCCTCCGGGACTTTCTGGTCTTTCAGGCCTTTCTCCACCTGGTCCGCCTGGTCTTTCTCCCCCGGGGCCTTCAGGTCTTTCGGGTCTTTCTCCACCGGGTCTTCCTCCGGGTCTTCCAGGTCGGAATCCAGGTCTTCCAGGTCTGAATCCAGGCCTAAATCCGGGACCAAACCCGGGGCCAAATCCAGGTAATGGACGGCAACTAGGAGGTCCTCCAAATTGTGGATAAAAACATTCTATGCCTCTCCAGGGATCTCTGCATACGCGGCCTCCCGGGACCCAGAAACAGCCACCTTGGTCGGCATATACATTGGAATCCGTATATTCGATATATTGGGCATTTACATCATATTCACTTTGAGCGGAATAATCATTTTCGCTCATTTTGTTTATCACCCCCTATTTAATGGGTTGTGTTTAGGGTGGCATAAGGAACTTATATGATATTGTATGATTATGATACGATAATATTTTATGAATTAAATAATTAATTTGCGATTGGACTTAGTAATTATTTTGTATTTATTGTGTATATAGGGTAGGTGAGGTGATTTGGCAGATAATCAACTCAAGCAACAAATCTTAAACGAAATTGCAACAGGCGTAACATCCCAACAGTGCACGAATTTTTTTATGAATATTGGAATGGGAAAGCAAAGGTAACCGTTACGAGGATATGCCGTTTTATCAGTCATAGGTGGGGTATTTGTATAGTTCAACGGTAATAATAAAAGGGGTGGTGGTTTTAATTGGACATGTTTGTACATTTTATTAAACGCCTCGGTGACTACCCGGTTTGGAAAGCCCTATCCGGGTTTTTTATTTGGGATATATCAGTTCTATACGGTGACTTTAGGCCAGCTTATGGAGGGGTAACGGCTTTAGTTGTATTTGATAAGGCTATAAGATCTATTATGCTTGGGCATGGCAAGGACTTAATATTGAGTCTGGAAAACTTCGGGCTGGAGCAGTTAAAATGCTTGTCTGCGCCATGTAAATGAAACAGGAGAATTCGAATCACTAATTTCATGAACATCAAAGATTTATTGTTAGAAGAGAAATTTTAACGAAAGCCCCCTTTTTTTGTTGAATCCTTTTTGATTAATTTGCCATATCCCCAAGTAGCTAAGGGGAACCAGATAATAAATGGGATGATGGAGTCAATAATACCATGAGTCAATTTTAAAACGCCTAATTTGGTAATCATCTGACAAAATAGCATACTATAGAAAATTCCAACAGTTGTATATAGATAACAATACCACTTAGATGTAGGAAGGAAATAAAAATAAATTATAAAAAATATTGTCCACGAGATAGGAGCCATGAAATGAATCCCAGAGAGCCCAAAAGGCCCATAATTGATGTACTTAAATTCACCAATTAAAGTTGTAAATTCAACCAGAACAATATCAAATACACCGCCAAAAATTAGCCCATATATAAATAAGCGATGAATTTCTTTCTTTGGTACTACATTTACTAAAATTATTGCGAAAATAGCTGTGTAAATGAAGGGAATCATATAGGTCGGCATTATGTAAATTCCTTCATATATTCAGAATAATTTGCCAGTTCAATTATGCCCATTAACCCAGAAAGTATAATATAATCGGTAAGGATGGATGAAATCCTAAATGGTGCTATAATAAATTCGAACATATATTCGATTTGGAAGTGCAAATATGCTAGAGGAAATCGGAGAATCTATTGATGTTGTCGCCGCTTTTACTGCCGGTAAAATTATGCCCATGCTATTTTTATGGAAACATCGCGAATTGAAGGCATCAAATTTCTGCTTTCCAGAGCAAGAAAGTATAGTACGAAGGATTTTCAACCGATACCCTTTACGTACCGGGATTATCTTGAAAAAGACGGTTTTGTGGCAGAAGTATTAAAAAAAGGGGTGGAGATAGTTCAAGATCCAAAAGGAAGGCAATGAAGAAATTATAGTACCCAATTGATGATTGAGCATTATAAAAAAATATGCAAACAAAAAAGCAGCCCATTTCGGCTGCTTTTAAATTTAGATTTGGTGCCCAGGACCGGACTTGAACCGGTACGGTTGCCCATACGCCCCTCAAACGTACGCGTCTGCCAGTTCCGCCACCTGGGCATTTCTCGCACGCCTATGGCGTACGTGCTGACTATTAAATATTATAAAGGGGATTGATTCGGATGTCAATTGTTATTTTTAAATGGCCCAATCCCGTTTGGCCTTTCACATGGCCTTATAAATAAGCGGTAAATAATAATTCGAGCTTTTTTACCTGGTAAATTGATTATGAGTCTTCAAAAGACAGATTCTGGAATCCCCCGAACTTTTTGAAGATTATTGGTGGAATTTAGTCAAAATCAAAGAAATTGTCACCCAGGTTTAGCTGGGGAAATTAACAAATGGGTATAAAACATGCTATCCGTGGCAATAATCACTCATAGACGCGTCAAAAGTTCGTTTTGTAGGAGTTGATTGGCTGGATGCTGGTGAATAAAGTCGAAATTTGCGGGGTTAATACAGCAAAACTTCCCGTTTTATCCAGTAGTAAAATGCGGGACTTATTACAGAGAATGCAATCCGGCGACCGTTCCGCCAGGGAAGAATTGATTCAGGGTAATCTTCGTTTGGTTTTAAGCGTTATTCAGCGCTTTAATAACCGCGGTGAATTTGTGGACGACTTGTTCCAGGTCGGTTGTATCGGATTGATGAAAGCCATTGACAACTTTGATCTTTCACAGAATGTAAAATTTTCAACCTATGCAGTGCCAATGATTATCGGCGAGATTCGCCGTTATTTACGGGATAATAATCCGCTTCGAGTCAGTCGTTCCCTGCGGGATATTGCCTATAAAGCGCTTCAGGTCAGAGATGCCTTGGTCAGCAAAAATTCCAAAGAACCGACAGTGGCTGAAATTGCCGAAGAACTGAAGGTTCCACGGGAAGAAGTCGTTTTTGCGCTGGATGCGATTCAGGAACCTATCTCTTTATTTGAACCGATCTATCATGATGGCGGTGATCCGATTTTTGTAATGGACCAAATCAGCGACGAACGTCATATTGACGGCCAGTGGTTGGAAGGTTTGTCCATCAAGGAAGCAATGAATAAACTCAATGACCGGGAGAAACTTATTTTAGAAATGCGCTTTTTTGATGGCCGGACCCAAATGGAAGTCGCTGAAGAGATAGGCATTTCTCAAGCTCAAGTTTCCAGACTCGAGAAAAATGCTCTTAAACACATGAAACGCTATGTAGCCGGCAATGAATAGCTTCGGCGTTGATAGATATATGGGGTGAACAATTGAAATGTCGTTAAAGTGCCGTTTATTGACCTCCGGGTTGATTATAATATTTTTTACGGTTGTTGGGGGGCTTAGTTCTGTTATGGCGCGGTTTGCGGAGCCGATTATCGAAACCTATAACCGCTCCAATCTCATCCGTCTCCATGTGATTGCCAATAGTGATTCGCCAAAGGATCAGGCAATCAAACTGAAGGTCAGGGACAGAATCATCCAAGTTACCGAGCCATTATTGATCAAAGAGGAAGACCCAAAACAGGCTGAAAAGATTTTATCGAGTCATTTGCCATTGCTTAAACAAACTGCAGAGCTTGAGCTGGCCCGAAACGGGCAGCACCTTCCGGTAACGGTACAGCTTGGCAAGTTTGATTTTCCCCAGCGGGTATATCCATTTGGTGTTTTACCGGCGGGAGAATACAAAGGGCTGCGGGTAACTTTAGGAAAAGGGAATGGAAAAAATTGGTGGTGCGTATTATATCCCCCGCTCTGCTTATTGGAGAAGGATGCGCCCAGTTTCCGAAAAAGTCTCCCCGCTGAGGAATACAAAGTGGAATATCATTGGGCTACCCTTGAAAAGTTGCTGAATCAAAAAGGATTGAGTATGGATCGTTTTTGGAAGGGTTGGGGCACGTATTTTGGGCTTTTATAATTATTGGATTTTTTCTTATGGATATAGTATGGATGATTCTAAAGAAAAGGAGCAGAAATGCTCTTTTTCTTTGTTTCCAGGAGGTTTTGATGAACCTGGCAAGGATAGCCCGATTGTGATAAGATAAATTACAGTTATCATTATCCGATGGGGTGGTTTATCATGCAGATAAAGCAGGAACGGATATTAACCCTTGCCGCGCTCAGAGAGGGCCAGGCTAAACTAAACCGGTTAAATGACGGCGGAAAGATTCATAATGATGAAGAGGCCTGCCGTTTTATCAATGAGCGGGGATTTGTGCTGCTGATGCCGGTGGAGAACATTTCGTTGCCGAGTTTATCGAGGGCCGATGACGCAGCCCCCTGGGGAGGATTCGCCATTACCGACCGGGCCTGGGCCTGGAAAGAAACCCTTCCCGGCAATCAACGTTGCGCCTATACCAAACTGATTCATGGCCGGGGCACCTTCATCAGCTGGGATTTATACCCTTCATTTTTAAAAGTCTACGGACCGGAGGGAGATCCCGATTATGAATATGAAAACGGCAGACTGGACAAAACGGAACGGGATTTATACCATTTGGTGGAAAGTTTTGGACCCATCGATTCCCGGGAATTGTGGCGGAGGGCCAAAAGTCTCTTCGGCGATAAACGGACCCGTTTTACCGCTACCCTTGAAAAACTACAATCCCGGTTTTATCTGACTGTAGCCGGAGGTTCCCTCGAAGGTTGGACCCTGCACACCTGGGATTTGGTGGAACGCCAGGCGCCCCAAAAAATCCTTGCCCAGCTCCCTTCGAAGGAAGAAGCCAAAATGAATCTTCTCTGGCAGACTCTTCAAAACAGCTATGCTACCTCGGAACGGAAGCTTCGCTCCATCCTGCGCTGGCAGCCGGCGGAATTGGCGCAGGGTATCGCGCAGTTAAAGGCGGAAAGACGCATCGAAGAAGTGGGAATGGAGAGCGAACCCCAAATGTGGTTCAGGGTCGCGACGGATTGACACCGGTTGAATCTTGATCTATTCATTCCAGGGTAAGCATGGATATTGGAACCATGACTGAAACGCCGAAAAGGGAAAATCAATAAAAGGCCTGGTCCTGACGGCCTTTTATTTTTATGGTGGAACGGGGATTATCTTGTAAAATGGAAACATTTCCATTACAATAAGGACAAAGGGAGGAAGGAAATGTCCACGATTAAAGAAGTTGCCAAATTGGCGGGAGTCGGGCTGGGGACTGCATCCAGAGCGTTAAATGGCGGAAAAAACGTCTCTCCGGAAACCATGGAAAAAGTGCTGGAGGTCTCCAGAAAACTGCAATATAAACCCAACAAGACCGCCAGAAGTTTGGTCAAAGGTGATTATTCCCAGCCCACCATTGGAGTCATCTTTACAACCGCAATTCATCCATTCTTCTATGAAATTTTAAGAGGGGTTTATTACGGTTTACAACAATCCCATTATAATCTGTTAGTCTTCAACATGGGCTATGACCGCAGCAATGTTTTTAACCGGATTCCATTTGAAAATTTAGCCGGAATTCTCAATGTCTCGACCAAAATGACTGCGGAAGAAAAAAAGCAATTGAAAATCAGCCGGATTCCCTTCGTATACCTGGATTATTTTGAGGAAGATGTTAACTCCATTTACCTTGATAATTATATGGGCGGAGGAATGGCGGGGGCTTATTTATTATCCAAAGGCGTTAAAAAAATCGCTTTTGTGGGGGAGAATACCCATAATCAGCAATCCGAAAAACGGGTCTCCGGCTTCATGGATAAACTGAAAGAACAAAATATCGAGCCGGTGTGCCAAAAATTAATCGATATTCAGGAAGAAATGCCTTTTGATATCTATGAAAAGGAATCCTATTACCTGACCAAAGAGATACTGCAAAATCATGAAATCGACGGCATTTTTTTCTATTGTGATGAATTTGCCTATGGAGGCCTGAATGCGATTGAGGAATGGGGCGGCCCGGTCAGCATCATCGGTTATGACGATACCATGCCCTCCAAATATTTAAAACTGACCACCATCCGGCAACCCGCCTACAAGTTGGGCTTAGAAGGGGCCAGGCAAATGATTAGCCTGATTTTGGGAGCCGATAATAAAATTTTGCAGAAATGCATTCACCCTGAATTAATCGTAAGATCAACGTAATCTCATATTAAAGCGATGGAAGGAAGAGGAGAAAAGGATGAGTATTGAGGCGATTATATTCGATCTGGACGGAGTGATTGTATCGACCGATGAGTTTCATTATCAGGCATGGAAACGTTTGGCCGATGAAGAGGGGATTTATTTTGATAAAGACATTAATCAGAGATTACGCGGGGTTAGCCGCATGCAAAGCCTGGAAATTCTCTTGGAAAAGTCTGTCCGACGCTATGAAGAACCGGAAAAACTGCAAATGGCAACCAGGAAAAATTCTTATTACCAGGAACTCATTGGCTCCCTTACCCCGGAACATATTCTTCCCGGCGTTCGCCAATTTCTCGCAGAAGCCAAAAGCCATAAGTTGAAGATCGCCATCGGCTCTTCCAGCAAGAACAGTCCCCTGATTTTAAAACAAATCGGCCTGGATCGATATTTTAATGTTACGGTGGATGGCAATGACATATCCCGCAGTAAACCGGATCCGGAAGTTTTTCTCCTCGCGGCCAAGCGATTGGGAATCCTCCCCGGAAACTGTTTGGTTGTTGAAGATGCAAAGGCAGGGGTGGAGGCGGCGATTTTAGGAGGCATGCGGGTATTGGGAGTTGGAGATGCCGCCCAAAGTGACCGGGTGGACTGGAATGCCGGCGATTTGGCGCAAATCACCGTGGCGGAGCTCCTTGGCATGTAAATGAAATGAATATCCTTACGGCGGGAGAAATTGAATCTGAAGCTTAGAGGTTGACAATTGGAAACGTTTCTATTAAGATGAAAAGGAGGAAATTGTTTCCCCTGAAAAGTTAATGTTCGGGGAGGGACCTCGGTTCTTTTTGGAAACGATTCCGAATCAATCCATCGAAGGAGAGTGGGAGTATGAAAAGGAAAAGAATAATGGGTTGCTTGTTTGTCTTGGTGTTGCTTGGAATGCTTTGGGCTACCCCGGGTGTATTCGGGGAAAATCCAACCATTACCATTACCGGAACTTGGGGTGGTAGCGAATTGGACACTTTTATGAAGATTGCCGATGCTGCGGGGGTAAAGGTCACTTTTAACACCACCCGTGACCTTAACGCGGTTTTGGCAACTGCGGTCAAGGCCAAAACCCTTCCGGATATCGCCATTTTACCCAACCCGGGGAAACTGCAGGAACTGGCCAAACAAGGCCAACTTCGGCCTTTGCCCTATCTTTCCAAAAATGATCTGAAAAACTATGCCAAAACCTGGGTTAGCCTGGGGAGTTACGGCGGGAAGTTGTATGGCGTATACTTTAAGGTGGCCAATAAGTCGGTCATCTGGTACAACCCGAAGGAATTCAAGAAAAACGGCTGGGCCGTTCCTAAAACTTGGCATGAATTAATCGCCTTGGATAAAAAGATCGTGGCCGCCGGAAAAACGCCGTGGTCGATTGGTTCGGATATCGGCTGGCCGCTGAGTGATTGGATTGAAAACATAATGATCCGCACAGCCGGTCCCGATCTCTATCAAAAGTGGATTGATCACGAGATCGCCTGGACGCATCCGGCTGTCAAAAAAGCCTTTCAAACCTGGGGAGAAATCGTCGGCGATCCCAAAAACCTCGCCGGTGGAATTGACGGCACCCTAGCCACAACTTTCCAAAACGCAGCCGTCGCTGTATTTCAAGAAAATCCCAAAGCCTATATGTATTATGAGGGCGACTTCATGGGCGGTATCGTGACTTCCCAGCTTCCCAACGTCAAGCTAGGAGAAGATATGGATTTCTTCGCTTTCCCGGAAATCAATCCCAAGTATGGGGTTCCCGTGGTAGGCGGGGCCGATGTGTTTGTCGCCTTCTCCGATAAACCGGCGGTTAAAAAGTTGATGAAATTTTTGACTTCAGTTCAAGCGAACGAGATCGCGGCCCAAAATGGCTTCCTTTCCCAGAATAAAGGGGTTTCATTAAACCACTATCCCAATATCGTCAATAAAAATTCCGCCCGTATCTTAACCCAGGCTGAAACCTATGTGTTTGACGGATCGGATCTAATGCCTTCCGCAGTGGGAAATCAGGGCGGTTTTTGGGATGCCTGCAAGCAATATATCCAAGACCCATCCAAGCTTGACTCCATATTAGCCAAAATGGAAGAATTGGCCAAGAAGAATTATTAATGAAAAAGAATGGCTAGGGGCTGTCGCAAAAAGAAAAGATTCGATCGAGATATACAATATATAAGGATTTGCGGTTTCCGCCGGGATGCAATATTGTATATCTCATGGACATCAATTCGCTTGCCGCGCCCCTTGCTATTTTCAAGGAGTGATATGATGGGCATTGCAAAAACGGCAAGACCCAAGGGAATACGTCGCTACGAATGGCTCGGTTATTATTTATGGCTTTTACCGGCCATCATTCTTATTTTGATATTTTTGGTGATACCCACTATCCAAACCTTTTACCTGAGCTTGCACCAACCTGTAACTTTCAGCGAGAGCGAATTCCGCCGGCAATTTATGGATGATTTGCAGAAAGCCGGCGGCCGGGAAGTGAATTCCGGGGATTTTATTGAACAGCTTCCCCATTGGCGTCAAGTCGTCGATAGCTATGCCAAAGAGTATCAGATTAATATCGCGCCGGGTGATATCAACGGTGATATGACCGTGAAAGAAACGGCTGAGATGATGACCCTCGCCATCAATACATCCCGCCAGGGGGAAGACGGGGGCCAGCAGTTTGCGGGCTTAAAGAATTACAAGGAAATGATTCACGACAGCGCCATGTTGACCGCTTTTAAAAACAATCTCATTTGGCTGGTGGTTTTTACAATCTTGACTGTGGTTTTCGGTTTATTCATTGCCACCCTGGCCGACAAGGTTCCTTGGTCAACGTTGGCCAAAACCGTCATATTTTTGCCGATGGCGATTTCCGGGGCAGCTTCGGCGGTGATTTGGAATTTCATGTATTTTAAGGATATCCATACCGGTACGGTCAATGCGCTGATCCATGGTTTCCTCACTTTGTTGCAGCAGCTTCATCTCCTGGCGCCGGGGCCTTTTGAAGGCATCGCCTTTTTGGGAAGGCCGGATTTGGTCAATATTGCGGTGATATTTGCAGCCGTATGGATGCAGGTCGGATTTTGCACGGTCATTTTTAGCGCGGCCTTAAAATCGGTTCCGGTGGAATTGATTGAAATGGCCCGTATTGAAGGAGCGGGAAATATCGGGATATTTTTTAAGATTGAGATTCCGGTGATCCGCTCGACCATCGTCCTGGTGATCACCCAGATGATCATGTGGGTGCTGAAGGTGTTTGATATTATTTACGCGCTGACCCAGGGCGGACCTTTTAACTCCAGTGAAGTCATTGCGAACCGGATTTATGTTACCGCTTTTAATCTGAACAATTTTCAGTATGCCTCGGCTATGGCTGTGGTGTTGTTTATCGCAGTGACCCCCATATTGGTGATGAATATTCGTAATCTTGCTTATGAAGAAACCGTCCGGGAATAACAAAGGAGGAAGTGCAATGTTCGTCCAGGAGGATATCGGAAAAAGAATCAATCCCTACCGCCTTAACTGGAGTAAAATCATTGTCAATGCCAGTTTGCTTTTGATGGTATTGTTATGGTTAACTCCCACCGTGATGTTGTTTGTCAGTTCCCTGCGGCCGGTGGGCGATATGCTGACTTCGGGCTGGTGGTCCGCGTTTCTGCATCCCGGAAGATTTACTTTGGATAATTATCAAGTGGTTTTCAGCAGCAAAGGTATTGGCGGAGGATTTTTGAACTCCCTGTTCATTACCATACCGGCCACGGTTTTACCGATTATCGTCGGCGCCTTTGCCGCCTATCCGCTTTCTTTTTATAAATTTCCCGGCCGCAAGTTGCTCTTTATCGCGATCATCGCCATGCAGATTGTACCGCTGCAAACGGTTCTGGTTCCGGTGCTGCTGACCTTAAAAGGCCTGCGCCTCAATGGGACATTTCCCGGCATCTGGCTGGCGCACACTGCCTTCGGTTTACCGTTATGCATTTATCTTTTTCGCAATTATTTCGGCCAACTGCCGTATTCCCTTATTGAAGCCGCCAAAATCGACGGGGCCAACCATTTCAAAATCTTTTCCATTTTAATTGCGCCGATGTCAAAACCGGTGTTGGCCAGCTTGGCGATTTTCCAATTTCTTTGGATCTGGAACGACTTGCTGGTAGCCATGGTAGTCCTGGGCGATCCCGCGTTGAGTCCGTTAACCGTGAGATTGACCAGCTTGCTGGGATCGCTTGACTCCGGATGGAACATCATGACTCCGGCCGCTTTTGCCTCCATGCTTTTACCGCTCATTATTTTCCTGAGTTTTCAGAAGTACTTTGTCAGGGGAATTTTGGCCGGGTCCGTTAAGGGTTAAAAATATCCTCAATATTATGCCAACCAATCAGGAGATTTCCAATGTCCAAGACAGACTTGAATTTGTGGGAAGTTATCGAAGAACAGTTTGAAATCGCAAACAATTACCGGAATGAAACCATTTTTGCGCAGGGGAATGGATATTTAGGGGTCCGCGGAACTTTTGAAGAAAGTTATTCCGGCCCCGATTGGCCCGGGTCCGCGGGGACCTATATCAACGGCTTTTACGAAACGGCGCCTATCAAATATCCGGAGATAGCTTACGGTTATCCCGAAAAAAGTCAATCCATGCTCAATGTGACCGACTTTAAAGCCATCAGAATTTTGGTGGATGATGAAGAGTTTACCATGCTCGCCGGAGAAATAACCGGGTACCGGCGGATATTATCTTTCAGGGAAGGGCTGTTGACCCGAAGTTTGGTCTGGTCCTCTCCCGGCGGCAAAAAGGTCAAAATCGATATCCAGCGGATGATATCCTTCGCCAATCAGCATTGGGCCGTTATTGGTTACCAAGTTACCCCGCTCAATTTTCACGGCGAAATTAAAATCATTTCCGCCTTAAACGGTGATGTGAAGAATTTATCCTCGGAGAATGACCCCCGGGTCGGTTCGGGCCTTCAAGGCCGGGTTTTGATGGTGAAACAAATCTTTGGCGAGGAAGAGTTGGGAGTCATCGAGCAGCAAACGAAAGAATCCGGTTTATCCCTGGCGGCCGCCATGATCAACCACATGGAAACCGGCGCTCCATATACAATCCAAAATAGGGCCGGAGAGTTTACGGTAGAGGTTATCTATCAAGTGGACGCATCTCCGGATGTACCCATCAGTCTCACCAAGTATATTGCTTTGGTAACTTCCCTCGAGAATGCCCGAGAGAAGGATCTGGCCCCGCTGGCCCAAAGTGAGGTTGTAGAGGCTGCGGAAACCGGGTTTGAGCGGATGAAAAAATCCCAACGGGATTTTCTGGATGACTTTTGGCAGCGCAGTGATGTTGCAATTGATGGCGATCCCGCCATTCAACAGGGTATCCGGTTTAATATTTTTCATCTTTTACAGTCGGTGGGCCGCAGCGGCAAAAACAATATCGCGGCCAAGGGATTAACCGGAGAGGGTTATGAAGGCCATTACTTTTGGGATACCGAGACCTATATCATGCCGTTTTTTTTATATACCCATCCGGAAATCAGCCGGAAACTCCTAGAATTCCGCTACCATACTCTTGATAAAGCGCGGCGGCGGGCCGGAGAAATGGCCCATTCCAAAGGGGCCCTCTTTCCCTGGCGCACCATTAACGGGGAGGAGTGTTCCACCTATTTCCCGGGGGGCACCGCCCAATACCATATCAACGCCGATGTCGCCATTGCAATCAAACGTTATCTGGAAGCGACCGGGGACTATGAATTTCTGACCCGCTATGGCGCGGAAATTTTGTTTGAAACAGCCCGCTTGTATGCGGACTTGGGGGATTTTATTCCCGCCAAAGGAAACCGTTTTTGTCTCAACGGAGTAACCGGCCCGGATGAATATACCGCACTGGTTAATAATAATTGTTATACCAATTTGATGGCCAAAGAAAATTTGGAATATGCCTGTCAGGTTGCGGATTGGCTTAAAAAGAATGCGGTTGCCGATTATCAAAGATTAAGAGGCGCTATCGGATTGGAAGAAGCGGAACCGGAAGCCTGGAAAAAGGCTGCCGCTGAAATGTATATTCCGTATGATCCGGCGCTGAAGATTCATTTGCAGGATGATGATTTTTTAAACCGGGCGCCCTGGGACTTTGAAAATACGCCCCCGGACAAGTATCCTTTATTAATGCACTATCACCCGCTGGTGATATACAGGCACCAAGTGTGTAAACAGGCCGATCTGGTATTGGCTTTGTTTTTGCTTGGGGATCACTTTACGGTGGAAGATAAGCGGCGGAACTTTGATTTTTATGAAAAAATAACCACCCATGATTCTTCTCTCTCGAAATGTATTTTTAGCATCATGGCCGCGGAAATCGGGGATTTGGATAAAGCATACCGCTATTTTTTGGAAACCGTAAGGACGGATTTGGATGATATCCAGGGAAATACCAAAGACGGTATTCACGCGGCCAATATGGCCGGGGCCTGGATGTGCCTGGCCTATGGCTTTGCCGGGATGCGGGTTTATGGCGGCGGTTTGATTTTTAATCCGGCCCTGCCTCCGGCCTGGCGGAAATATCAATTCAAAGTAAATTTCCAAGCCAGAACCATCGCGGTGCTCGTCGATGCCAAAGGCGCTTTTTTCAAGCTTTTACAAGGAAGCCCCCTGACTTTCAGTTGCCATGGAGAAAAGATCGAGCTAAAAGATAATTGTACAGTGCTGTTCAAGGAGAAGGCAAGCTGAAGCAGGGGTTGAAAGACATCGACAATTACCGGAATGAGATCGGCAATCGCAAAAATGAGATCAACGATTGCCGAAATGAGATCGACAATTGGAAAAATGAGATCAACGATTGCCGAAATGAGATCGACAATTGTAAAAATGAGATCAACGATTGCCGAAATGAGATCGACAATCACAAAAATGAGATCAACGATTGGTGAAATGAGATCGACAATTGGAAAAATGGGATCAACGATTGGTGAAATGAGATCGACAATTGGAGAAATGAGATCAGCGGTTTTCCGAAATGAAATCTGAAAACTTAGCAAAAGGGAAATAAACCACAGAGGACACGGAGGGTCCAGAGTCTTCCCCTGTGGTTTATTTC
>JAEXDA010000056.1 GCA_023401925.1 Bacillota bacterium | reverse complement strand
GATAAGACAACGTTCTCTGAATTGCATTTCTACCGGCTTTAGCCGGTATGATTTCTCCAAGCCGTGGATTTTAATCCGCGGTCTCCATCGAAGCCGGCGTTCAAATTATTTATTTCAACATATATAGTATAGTGAAGCTTTGCCTTCAGCTTTGAAAAGCTCAATTTTATGGTAAGCGGTTTTTTTCATAGCAGCTATACAAGAGGGCTGAATGGAATTGGGTTCTCTAAGTCCCGCGTCGGCAAGAACTTCACGCATTTTGTCATGGTAAGCGACTTTGATATCACTGGATATATTGATTTTATTGATACCCAAATTTACCGACTCACCGATTTCTTTATCCGGATTATTTGAGCCGCCATGAAGAACTAAAGGAATAGATACCTTTGATTTAATTTCTTTTAATAAATCCAGCTTTAATTCAGGAATCATTCCCTTGGGATAAATTCCATGCGATGTCCCAATCGCAATCGCCAGCGAATCCACACCGGTGGCTTCCACAAATTTTGCAGCATCATCCGGATTGGTATAAATGATTGATTCTGCGCTGCACTCCGCTTCTGAATCCGTAGAGCCGATCGTCCCCAGTTCTCCTTCAACCGAAACATTTACCGCATGGGCAGCTTCAACAACTTTTTTACACAGGGCAATATTTATTTCAAAAGAAAGGCTTGAACCGTCTATCATCACGGATGTGAAGCCGTTTTGAATCGCAACCATGATCTGTTCAAAGGTTGAGCCATGATCCAGATGGATGCAAACCGGTATAGAGGCCTTATGCGCTTTTTCGATAATCCCCTTTACCATCTCCACTCCAATATGCCTTAATTCATCCGGATGGATGGCAATGATCAGCGGAGCGTTTTTTTCTTCCGATGCTTCGAAGACACCGTTCAACATAGCATAATCGCTGATATTGAAGGCGGGAACCGCAAAATTGTTTTTACTCGCCACTTTTAATAGATTTTTCATATTCATTAACATGATGAGACTCCTTTGAATTTTTATTTTGTTTAAGCATGTATTTTGCTTAAGCAAACTCACATTTCTATCCGTCCAGAAAGTCAGCATTTTGAGTCGTGTTACCACTCTCCCTCAGAAATGCAAGTTATTTTAGTTATTCCTCAGCTTTTGACTGAACCGGTTGTCAAACCGCCTTTGAAATAGCGTTGGAAAAACAGGAATATAATCAGAACCGGGAGACATCCCAGAATACTCATAGCCATCATTTCATTCCATTCATACGAATGCTGCCCCATTAGTTGTTGAATGCCGATTGGCACCGTTCTCATATCAATTGTCTTGGTCAGTGTCAGTGCGAAAAGAAATTCATTCCACGCCTGCATGAAAGTATAGATTCCTACGGAAACAATACCCGGCTTTGCGATGGGTACGAGAATTTTCCATAGAGCATAAAACGGGCTTGCTCCGTCAACCATAACCGCTTCGTCCAATTCCTTCGGCAAAGTATTGAAGTAACCGGTCAACATCAATATTGCGTATGGAAGTGTAAATACCATGTAAGTCAATATTAAAGCTCTATAGCTGTTATACATACCCAGGATTACGATTAGACCAAAATAAGGAATCAATAATGTAATGGGCGGCACCGCTTGAACACTTATAATGACCACATTAAGCGTCTTTTTCAGCTTATAGTCGTAGCGGCTGAAACTGTAAGCAGCCAGGATAGCTACAATAAGGGTAAAAATAGTTACCGATACCGAAATAATGTAACTATTCGTAAAGAAACGTATCTTGTCGGGATTGGTAATGATGATTTTATAGGCATCAAATGAAAACGTACTGGAAATAAATTTAGGCGGATAGGCAAATATTTCCGTGTTGGGTTTAAAAGAATTCATCAGCATCCATAAAGCCGGAAAGGCTGCAAATATGGCTCCGATAAGCAGAGCGATTATAATCAATGTCTTGGTTGCAGCTTTCTTAAATTTCTTTGACATTATTTTAATCCCTCGCTTTCTGATGTTTTACATAAAATACAGCCATAATCATGGAAAATAAAAGAATGATGACTGCGCTGGTCGACGCAAGGGAAAAAGCATATCCGCTAAAGGCCTGCTTGTAAGTATATGTGCTCAGCATCTCCGTGTAATGAATCGGACCCCCTCCCGTGGTCATCCATACCAATGTGAACTGCTGCATTGTCCAGATGCAGTCCAGCATGGCCATACTGACCATTATCGGCTTAAGCTGAGGAATCGTTATAAAGAAAAATTTCTGTACATTATTGGCTCCATCAACCGTTCCCGCCTCATAGAGGTCTTCCGAAATACCCTGGAGACCCGCTAAAAGGCTGACCATATAGAACGGATAACCTGCCCAGATATTAATGAAAGTCAATGCCCATAAGGCTGTTTTTTCGGAACCGAGCCAAATAATCTGACTGCCGATCAACCCGGTTGCCTGCAGAATATAATTTACAATACCATTGGGATTTAACATCATTCTCCATAAAATAGCGATGATTGCAGCCGTAAATACCCACGGCATAATATAGATAACCCGGAAAAGCGATTTTGTTACCGTATTTAGGAGTTTTGTATTTAATAACATGGCAAAAGCCAGACCGATTACCAGATGAAAAATTACACTTACAACCGTGAAAAAGAAGGTATTGTAAATCGCCTCATGAAAGACTGGATCCGTAAAAACCGTCAGATAATTGGACAATCCAACCCATACGGGATTTTTGTTCATAATCACATTATCCAGTAAAGAATATCCAATAACCATGCTGATGGGAATGATCATCAACACGATCATCAAAAGAATCGTTGGTGAAATATACGCGTAGGGTGTAATCTTTTTTCTGAAACTTTGCCAGGTATTTCTTTTGTGAACATCCATTTTGCCAATCTTTGTTAACAATCAAGCAGCCTCCCACCTGATTCATATATTTCTTAGGAATGAGGCTGCCCTGAAAAGCAATTCAAAATCAATCAGAAATACAATATATATGGCGCACACAGGCGACTTCATCGAATATGTTGATTTCAATATCTTGGATTTCTTGATCGTAAAATTTCACTTTCAGGACAGCCCTATTTCCCGACGAATCAGACCCGTTTTTAGAATTTCTTTAACCAAGCGGCCTGTGCGTTTCCAAGTGTAGTGTCGATATTCTGCTTGCCGTCAAGATAAAGCTGGAGCTGCTCATCAAAGGACCTCATAAGATCTTCAGCGACCGGTAGTCCGACAAACTCGTTGGCTGGGTAACCGCTCTTGTAGATGTTGAAAGCTGTTTCAAACAGCTTGTCTGTTTTTACAAAATCGGGAACAGAATTCTTGTTGCCCGGGAATGCATTCGCTATGGATGAAAGCTGCGAATTGATATCTTTGCTCATTAAGAACTGAACAAGCTTCCAGGCTTCCGCCTTGTGCTTTGTGTTGGTAGAAACGCCTATACCCCACGAAGCATAAGGCATTCCTCTTTTACCCTTATATCCATCCACGGCCGGCAGGGCGGCAAGGCTGAATTTCAAATTGGGATTGCTCTTGCGGATCAAATTGATATGGGCCAACGAATCAATCATCATCCCAACACGCCCGTTGGTAAATTCTTCAACCTTATCCTGTTCTTTCAGTGTAAATGCACCTGGAGCAATAACGCCTTCGTCATATAATCCTTTAATATATGTCATTGCGCTCTTTACGTCATTGTTGATTACATCCGGTTTGCCGTTTTTCAGCATGCTTTGACCGGAAGCCCATACCCATGACATAACATCATTCTGAATACCATTGGGTACTTCCATTGACAGTGGAAGGATCCAGCCATAAATGTTTTTCTTGGCATTGGTCATTGCTTTTGCAGCTTGGGCAAATTCGGTCCTATTGGCCGGAACGGCTTTAATACCCGCCGCTTTTAAAAGCTGCTCATTAACAAATACCGGATAAACAAAATTGACAACCGGAATCATGTAAGTAGCGCCATTCAATTTTACCTGGGATGCCAGTTCTTTGTCGTTATATCCGGTACTTTTCATTACTTGAGTTAAATTGGCTATGGAGCCTTGTTTTACAAAATCACTTACCCAAGCGCCGTCCAGACCGATAACGTCCGACATTGTGCCGCTTGCCGCGCCTGCAATTACTTGCTGTTTTGTTGTAGAGTAAGGCCCGCTGAGCAGTTTGACTTTGATTCCCGGATTTTGAGTCTCAAACTTATCCATCAGCGCTCTAAAAGCCCCTGCAGGAAGCTCCGGTTCCCACCATTGAGCAAATTCAAGAGTTACATCGCTGGATTTGGCCATCGTAGTCGATATTTGGGTCAACCCCAGCATCATCGTTCCAACCAATACAACAGCCAGTAAGAAACTCAGGAAATTTTTTTTCATCAACTTTTTCCCTCCCATTTTTAAATCGGTAGCGAAAGCGCTATGTCTTCGCCCTCGGCCGCTAATTTAATTATAAATTGCGCAATGGTCTTCGTCAATAGTTTCATGAAATAAAATTTTTTTTAATATTTGATTTGCGTGTTCTATTCCATTTAAATATATACAAATAGGCTCTTTCTGCTTTTGATGTCTCGTGAAATATAATTTTTTTACAAAATTTTATTTCACGAAATACTCCATGGAATTTCTTTGCCCAACCGACCCTTCGTACGAGAATAGAATCCATTTCCAAAAAGGCCAATGCATTTCAAACATAATAGATCAAATGCTTTGTGAGATTTTCTAGAAAATTCTCAGCTGAAAATAAAAAATCAAGGAGTCGGAAATCTTTTTTTAGTTTCCAATTCCTTGATAATATTGGTGTTGAAGACCAAAATCAAACCGGGATTCCTCTTTATTCCTAAAAATTCTTCGCGAGGAACCAAACCCTGACCCGGAGGTCAACCACGACTTGCTTACTGTAAATCAAATTTCCATTGTTGAGAAGTAGTTCCGTTATCGGTATATTGTTGAATTAAAGTCCCATCAGTAGTATTGCCCCATGTTACATCAAGTACTTTGCCACTATTTCGGTTTACCAGTTTATAAATGCCATTACCCAGATTAACGATTTGCCATTGTTGTTGCAGGTTCCCGATATATAACCACTGTTGAAGGGTACCTCCATCGGCCAGGGAACCATCTTTGACATCGAGCGCTAATCCGCTATTCATGGCGGTAAGGGTATAGTAGCGGTCTCCCCCAACGAAATTAACCTGCCATCGTTGAGAGGAAGTAATGTTATCCGTATATTGCTGAATTAAAACCCCATTACCTGTTCCGCCGTTTCGAACATCGAGACATTTGCCGCTGTTTTGGGCAGTTAATTTATAGATGCCATGGTTTACAATACCACCCGTTTGAGTTCCCGTGGGAGTGCTGGGGTCATTTCCATAGGCGGCATTGCTGCCATAAGTTACCGTGACAGTGGTTGTTGTTGCAGGGATTGTTACCGTGCCGTTCAAACTGTCAATTGTTCCTGTGTTCGAAGCTGCAATATTATTGATAAAAATCGGCAAATTAAAGATAACATTGTTGCCAGGAGTAGTTCCACTTAAAGTTAATTTTACCTGATTCCCCGATAATCCTTCAATTTTTATTCCCATCCGGCCATTATTGGAGATGGGGAAATTGGAGAGCTGAATAACTTGTCCGTTAGCTACCCATGAATTGGGAACACCTCGTCCAACGATGACCGTACCGTCATATCTCTCAGCGATTAGGGAATCGATGAGTACTTTGGTCGCGGTTGATTGACCCCACATGTGCGGGCAAGACCCTCCGCCACCGTTGGGATGCATTCCCCAAGCAGTGGGCGCCGGGTAACAAGTGTTCTCCCACCAACCAAACGGGGAAGATTGGGAATTATGAATCATGAACTGATAATCCAATATACCTTCAGCCCGGTATAATCCGTTGCCCCGTAATCCAGCGCTGCCATAACCGGCATTATAGGATGAACTATACCAGGCATTGAAGCTTGGGTAACCGCCATAGGTATGGGCAGGCAGCATTCCTAACAGTCTTCCAAACCCGTAACTGTATGTATCATCGATTTTATCAATTAATGGGCCGCTTTGGTTCGCCCCGAACAAATAACCGTCCCACGCCCAACGGCCAAAAAGGAACATGGATGCCCAGTTAGCGTCCCGGGGTTCATTACAACGATTGGCAGTGTTCGGCTGATCCATCGCCACCGGGATGTAATTAAGCTTATAAGTGCTGATAGTTGAATTAAGTTTATTGTTTACATTGGTGAGCAAGGTATTATACAGTGTTGATGCCCATGAAGATTCACTTGTTTTCCCCAATTTATCACAGATGTATTGATAGGTTGTTAAGCCGAATAATGCTGAACAGTCATCGATGGTCCAATATCCATCCGAATCAATATCATTGGTCATCTTCATAATACCGCCGGGTCCAGTCATATCGGATTGAATCGTATGGGTGTTCGTTTGAATATTCGGGAAGCTGTTATTGATGTAAGCGATATTCCCTGTTTTTTGTATATATAAGGCAAAAGGCCAACTATACTTCCACTTGGCGTCACTATACTGCAGCGACGATTGGAGCCTATCCATGTAATGGGTAATATCACTGAAATCTCCTAAGGTGAGCATCGTTGCGATAATCCCAATGGAATCATGGTCAAAAACTTGATCATATCCGTTTTCGCCGACGTGAATATCATAACCGTCATGAATAATGCGAGTGTAACAATAGCCTGCTTTATAAGCATTGATTAAATTGGGATCAGGTAATTGAGTAATATTAACGATGCCGTTCAATTTGTCCGACCAGAAGTTCTGCATATGGTTCCAATGGGACTCGGCATCTCCCGCAGCGATAATAGCCGAGTCTGCTGGCCACGCATAGGTATTACCGAATCTGTCCGCAGCAACTGCATAATAATGTGCTGCTTCTGTTCCAGGAGCTACTGTATTGCTTATGCTATTCAGCGCTATTAACCCGGATGACGGGGCCGGATCAAGGGTTACCGCAGAGGTGCCGTTATTTTTAATATATACTTTGCTGTAAATGATTACATAATTATTATTATTGATGGTAACCCGATCCCCAAAATTGCAAATCCGGACAGTACAATTGTCACGGGTAAATTCAGTGATTAAACAAGGTAAATAACCCCAATCATTGTACCATTTTACTGAACTTGGATTATTATAGATTCCAAAGCTATAGGTAGTATTTTTGCCGTCCCGGACATGAAAACTACCGTCCATATAAGCCAGCACTCCATCTTTATCGCCGTCCCATCCGATAACGCCGGGGAAACTGTTATTACCATCAGCAAAAGTCGTAATCGAACTAATCATAAGGATAGTAATTACAGATGCTATAAATGTAATTAAAGTGAGAAACTTTTTCTTTTTGCAATGAAGCATATCCATCCTTCCCTTCATTTTTATTTTTTAGAATTGCCTATAAAATGGATAAAGTTAAATTCTACAACTCTGTCACATCCAGATAATCCAGATTGATATTGGCACTATCATCAGCATCAAACCTGTACAGGATATAATTTGTACCTTTATGGAGTGAAACCGGACCGATAACTATGTCGGACCATGTGTCCCAGTCTGTCGTACCCTTGCAGGTTATTTGTCCATGATCCGCACCATTTACATAGAGGCTCACGGTTTTATCCCCCAATCCTGAAGCGTATCTTAAATTCAAATTATATAAACCGGATTGCGACGCTTCTATCATAAACAGCGTAGCCGCATTTTGAGTCCAATATCCTGCTACAAAACCACTACCGGAATATCCCGGGTGATCAACAGCCACCACTGCTGTTCCGTATAATGTTGCCGTTTCAGCTTCATACCTGGTGGATGGGTTAATTTCCGTAAGGCTCAGATCATCAATGCACGCCCATGAGCCGTCGGTACTTGCCGGCGCATATAGGCCAATTTCTGCAGTGGTTCCGCTGGGAATAAATACAATTTCTTTGTAATACCAAGCTTGATTAAGGATCAAGCCCTGCAAATTGATGGTGTTCTGTCCGATGTCAATTTCGTTCCCACCGTAGTTTCTTACAAAGAAGGTAGCGTTCCTGTTCCCCGCCATGATAAATGCCCCCGCTTTGTAAGTATGACCTGCCGTCAGGCCTGTTACCGTCTTATAAAGTCTGCCTGCCCCACCGGACGCTCCGGCAATGGTGCCTTTATAGTTTCCGGTGTGAGGAAATGAATACGAACTTTTCGGGTCGATAAATGGATACGCCGTATTGGAAGGCTCTGTATTCCAACCTGATAGATCCCCGTTTTCAAACCCCGGATTATCAACGACAATTCCCGTTTCTCCTACAAGCTGCTGCTTGGTGGTATTGGTCACCAGATAGTCTACATTCACCCAGTTATTCACCGAAGCACTGTTTTTGTCACTCCGCACCACTACTTTAAAGGTGTGAGAACCTTCTTTCAATTTCCAAAACTTGAATACCAACTGCTGCGGCTTTTCAGTGCTACTGTACAAGTCGGCGACTCCAACCTTAATATTGTCGATGTATACATCCGCCTTACCGCTGTCGTTTTTCATATCGGCATACCAATTGATGTCCGTGCCGTTAAAAGTGATCTGAAAATAATCGCCGGAATTTTTGGAACCTCTGGCGGTATTGTTGAAATAGATATTTCCCCACGTATCTAGAGTCCAATTTCCGGAGTAACTGATGCTAGGGTCACGGTCATCCAAAAATCTTGACCGGAGATTTGTATCACCGTTGAAGTCATAGTCGCCGGTGTATTTTTTAATTCGCCACACCATCGTAAGCAATTCATAGGGCTGCCAGTTAAACGTATGTTCATGCCCTTCACCCCGGCCTTGACTGGTACACCAACCGGTATAATTATCGGGAGCAATGACGAGTACTTCATTGGCCCAACCAGCGCCCACATGGGTAAAAGCGTCCGCTATCACTCCGGATTTATCATCCATATCCGTTCCCAGCGATGTATTATACAGCAATTGCTTGGCGAAATCCAAATAATGGCGGTCGTTGGTTTTTTGATAGAGGATATAATAATCCAGCGCATTTTGGCCGGTTAAAGCATCGACACCATTAGAGCCGGCATTGATGTAACTTAACCCGGTCGGATTGTAATGAGAATTGTTATAGGTTTTATTGCCATTCTCAGTTCCAGTGCAACCAATTGGCTCCATATTGATATTCTGGACCACTTGCCAGGTTTCCAGATAATCAGCGGCTACCTTTGCTCTGTTCAGCCATATACTGTCATTGGTCGCCAGGTATAAATCGTTGTATGCTTCCAGAGCCGTTGCCGCACTTTCCCTATCATGCTCCGAGGGGCCCCCGCCATAGTCTGTGATTCCATCTCTGAACCTCATGGTGTTATGACCATGGTTCCATGAGTAGTTGCCCATACCAATCGCGGACTTAAGATATTTGGCATTTTTATTGTAGTTATATAACTGGACCATCAACGAAATTGCCATATAGGCATCATTTCTGGTATAATCGGACCCATCAAGGTAGAATGGGAGATTACCATTTCCATCCATCTTGCTCATGATCAGATCTGCTTCCGCAACAACCTTATTGTACCAAGAAGTGTTATCCACCCCATGAGCCTTATCTGTGATATAGGCATTCAATACGTTCTTGTCAGCATCGCAACGGGCTCTCAACCACGTTTGGCCGTGATAAGTGGTGTTTACCTGGTCATTGAGTACAGTTCGGGCATTATTGATATAACTCTGATTATTAAGCTCATACCCATAGGCAAGTAAGATGGAAGCGATGTCGGCGTTTCTCCCCAGAAAACCGCTGTCATCACCCGGGTGTACCCAGGCATTCATATATCTTGGAACTCCACTATTGCTGACACCGAAAGAATTATTCATCAAATCGGCGACAGTGTGGAAGTGCATTCTTACATCGAAGCGGTCATCGATTTGGGCGACTTGGGAGTATGCATTCCGCCAGACATCTTTTACACAAGTATTGAAGTCAGGGTGGGATTTTACACCGATAGCCATATTGACTTGCCTGGATGAATTGGCAGTTACCGGCAGGAATCGCCACATAACTGTGGAGTCATTATAATAACCTCTCCAGTTCGACGTATACCCGGGAAAGGCATGAAACAGCTCGGTATGGTTGTCAGACGACCTTCTCATGCCGAGCCCGGGAAGATTGATCCTGTCACTGACCATGGATTGGGTTTTGCTTGCGATGCAATCCCCGGCAATCGTCTCTCTTCTGCCGGGGGTTTTGTCCATCAAGGTAAGGGACCAGAGGGACGAAGGATCAAAACAGGTTTCAATGGGCAATCCAACTTCATCAACACTAAATGATGATTCGGTATTATTTTTAAAACAAAATTTTGACCTATCGCTGAAGTTATCGGAGTCATTGCCCCACCACGCGGATGGAGCAAACCATTTATAGTAGGCGGGCTGATTTGCTGCGGCACTCCTTAATACCAGAGTCGTCATATATCCCTTATCCTTGGAATTTGCCGTTAAAACTGTTTGATCTCTGGCAATAGTAAGTTGGCCGTTGGTTAACGAGTAAGTATCGACGATTCGTAAGGAACTTCCGTTTGGAGTATTAAACGTAACTATGGCAACAGTCTTTCCGCTATCAACCGTTATCGTGGAATATGCCCCATACAAAAAAGGGCTGACATTGTTACTGCTGTCAATAACCCTGTAACCTGGAGTTCCATTAGGCGATGACCAAAGCACAGCTCCGTTATCATCCACCTGAAGGGTATATCCATTCAATCCTGAATTAAAAACCAATTGATAATTAATGTGGCCGTCGCTGCCAATGGTATAGTCTGCTGCATATATCCTGGGAACAGTCATCCATAGAAACTGAATCAGAGATGAAAGTAAAATGAAAAAAAAGACCTTCTTTTTCACCATATTTATCACTCCTTTTAAATCAATACCGGTACTGTTCGGCTATCTCATTTAGATTGATCAGGATTAATTAACACCTCCATTCCATATTGAAACTGTTATACGTCTAACATTAAAACCACAATTATTGCACTGAATCCGAAAAATCACCTCCCTTTCTTAAATCCCAGCAAAGCGGTAATAACCCAAATTCGTCAACTGCAGCGGCAAATCCCGGGGTTCGGTTACATAAAACGAAGCCGCTTTACCTGGGCAGTCGGCCACTCCTTCCCCGTGTGGCACATCCTTGACCATTGAAAAAAAACTTACTTCCGGGTCGTTATACTTCACTCTTAATGTAATAAAGTCCTCATCCGTCAATGACTGGCCTTTAATTTTTTGCTCCAATTCGGCTTGGCAACATAAGGCAATCACTAAATACAGCGGTTTGGTATCGGGAGCGGGATCGCCGATTAAAATGAAATCTTCAACATCCGGGTGGCTGCCAAATCCGGGTAAACCCGGCCGGTTTACGGTGACCACGATCAGTTTATGAGGGCCAAATTTCTCCTGACATTCATAAATCGAACGAACCCCGGTTTCTCCTGCCGGAACATCCAGATTATGATGCCCGGGGTAAAGCCGGTAGATCAAGCCCTTATCTTCCAAATGCTGCATCACTTCTTTGGTCATCTCGGCAGGATGCAGCCGGATTTCTTTTTGCACTGGATTCATGTCCAACCTCCGTGATATTCGGCATACTCATGGGATAAGCCACCGTCCTGGTTTGATCCGGTTCAACGGTTATCAACGAGTCCCTCACCATGATTTTTAAAGCTCTTTGGCTTAAATTGGTGAAGGTGATCTGTTTTTTACCGATTGCGATCCTAACGGACTGGCCTTTCCAATTCAAGGGGAAACTTACTTTTTGCCACTGTTTGGGCAAGCGGGGATTTACGGTTAAAATGTCGTTCTGGATTGCACTCGGGATGCCGGCAAAGCCATGAACCACCGCCTGCCATAAACCTCCGGCGTTGGCGATATGGATACCTTCCTCACATCCCTTTTTGCCTAAATCGAGATCGATTTTGGCCGATTTTCGAAAATAGCTTTCCGCTTCCTCCATCTTTTCCAGCCACGTTGCCATGATGGCGTATACGGCAGCCGAAAGGGATGAATCATGGGTCGTAATCGGTTCATAGTATTCGTAAGCCCGTTTTATTTGTTCATTCGTAAAATCACCCGGGAATAAATACATTAACATCAATACATCTGCTTGTTTTAGCGCTTTTGAGCGATAGTTCTTTTCTTGGGAAATAAAATGGCCAAAAGGCTTGCTTCGGTCTTTCCAAATTTGATCGAAATCGATAACGGCATAGCTTTCAAAATCTTCCGACTGCATCACCAGATTGCGCTTAGGATCGATAGGGATCGTTAATCCATCCATCACCTGACCCACTCGTTCCATTTCAGAGGAATTAAAGTTTAACGCGGCCATTTTCTCGCGATATTCCTGCGGATTTTTCGACTCGAAATGTTCCAGCATTTCCAGGGTCTTGGCCAGACTGAACTTGACCAGCCGATTGGTATAAGCATTGTTGCGGGTTATTGGCAAATACTCATCCGGGCCCATGACTCCCAGTAAATTGAAACTTTGATGGGTCGGGTCCGGGTCAACCCGCTCCACCCAGTACCGAGCGGTCTCCACCAACATCTCGATCCCGTATTGTTTCATAAATTCCCAATCAGCGGTCTGGCAATAGTAATGCCAAAGAGCGTAAATCACATCCGCGGTAATATGGATTTCATGATCTGCGTATTGCCAGCCGGCCGACTCTTCCTTACCGTCAATCGACGATTCCCAGGCATAACGCGCCCCATGGTATCCGTATGACCGGGCGTTCTCTTTGGCGCCGCTTAAAGTGTTGTACCGGAAAAGGATTAAGTTCTTCGCAGCATCCAAATTGGTATACAAAAAAAAGGGCAATACAAAAAGTTCATTATCCCAAAAATATCTGCCAAAATAAGCTTCACCGGCATGGCCCTTGGCGCAGATCGCCACCCGGGGATCATGTTCGGCATTGCTGCGAATCATATGAAAAATAGAGAACCGCAGAGCCAACTGAGCCTGGTCATCGCCTTCAATCATCAGATCGCTGTTCTCCCACTTTTGCCGCCAGATCCGGGCATGTTCTTGATACAACCGGTTAAAATCCCTATCCAACCCCGTTTTATGTACTTTTAAAGCCCGTTCTTGGTAGTTTCCCGCTGCTAAATCACGATCCGTAGCGATACTGGTAATTTTGACGAATTCCAGCGTTTGATGGTCCTCCAGGCAGCAATGGCTCTCATAGTATATATGCCCCTCCACGGTGATTGTTTTTAAAGGGATGGCGGGGGAAGTTAATAACCTTGATATTTCAAAAATCCGGTTGCCCTTATCCGTCACCCCATCTGAATAAATGTTTCCCTCATCACTCACTCCCAGATCCACCTTGGTAAAGTGATTGTATCCATTGGTACGGACCTTCGCATTGATTCCCGAAACGATCTTTAGCTTTCCATTCCCTTTGATACAGCGTATCCGAACCCTTTGTACCGACAATGCCGGAATGCTCAGGTTGATATAGCGGAAAAATTGAATGGCAACTTCCATCCCCGACTGAGTTTGCCAGCGTAAAGAACGGGTCAAAGTGGCATCTTTCATATTTAAATAGCGATCGTAATGAGTAACTTTACTTTTTTCGAGATCCAGACGTTCCCCATCGCAATAAACTTGGAACTCCAAAAACCATGGCAGATTAATGATTTCATCATTTAAGAGAAAATGTTCGCCGACGATTCCCGGTACGAAGGTTCCCCATTTGGATTTACCGGGGCGTGGTTTTTCCAGGGTAACATTGGCGGGAACCCGCAGATATTCTTCATCCTGCGGGTCATCACTTAAACCTTCCTCTAGAGAACCCCGCACCGACAGGTAGCCACTCCCCAAAGTGAATGCCCCTTCATAATATTTATTGAGGCTCACTTCAAAATGATTCTCATGGAGACACCAACGTTGATCAACAAAGAATCGATCCGGCCGGAATTCATGAAGTCCATTCAGGAAATGCGGAACGATATTCCTGAGATTCTCGTTCCCGACCCCAATAATCTCCATTCCCCCTCGTTGAGCTGCTTCAATACCGGCTACGGCATCTTCAAAAACAATACATTCCCAAGGTAGTAGCCCTAACTTATCCGCGGCCAATAAGAAAACTTCCGGATCAGGTTTGGCCCGGGTCACCAAAGTACCATCCACAATCGCCTCGAAATAGTCTCCGAGCTGCAGACGTTCCAAAATCAGCGCTGCGTTTTTACTGGCCGAGCCTAAGGCGATTTTAACTCCCCGTTTTTTTAAGTCGCTGAGTAATTCCAATACACCGGGGAGCACCTCACTGGGATCCATTTGCGAAATATACTCCACATACCAGCGGTTTTTTTCTTCCGCCAAACGCTCTTTTTCCCTCTCATCAACGGATATTCCCCCCGCCTCCAGCAGCAATTCCAAAGAACGTAACCGGCTAACTCCTTTCAAAGCTTCATTATGTTCAATTGAAAAATCGAAGCCCAACTGAGCGGCCAACCGTTTCCAGGCCAAATAGTGATATTTGGCCGTATCGGCTATGACACCATCCAAATCAAAGATTGCCCCGCGAACCATCACGTCCACCTCATTGTATCGATATCGTTTGTTTTTCAAGCTGTCTATTGTTTTACCGCACCCACGGATAATGAAGAAACCACACTATTCTGAAAGATTACAAATAATACAACCGTAGGAATGATCGCCAAGGTCATCGCCGCAAACAGGGCGCCATAGTCAAAGAAAAATTGGCCTAAGAAGAAACGGATAGCAATTTGAAGGGTCCGGTTCATTGGGGAAGCGATCAAAACAATGGCATAGAGAAATTCATTCCAGCAGTAAATGGCTTGTAAAATCATAACCGTCACGATTCCCGGACGGGCCATCGGCATGATAATCGCCCAAACCGTCCGCCATAAACTGGCTCCGTCGATCCGCGCCGCCTCATCCACTTGAACCGGAATCCCCAACAGGAAACTCCGCAATATTAATATGGAAATCGGAATCCCAATCGCAGTATAAAGAATAGCCAACCCAATCAAGGAATTGCTAAGTCGCAGATTGTCCATGATTATCTTCACCGGGAGCAACGCGGAGTTAATCGGAATTAAAATACCAATCGAGAATAGCGCCATCAAAAACCCCGACCCCCGAAAACGGAAGCGGGCGATGGTATAAGCGGCTAACAACGAAACATAGGCATTTAACAGAACCGAAATTGTGGTTACAATGATGCTATTTAGATAAGACTGGCCCATCCCGGTTACTTTCAATGCATATCCATAATTTTCCCAATGCAGCTTCTTAGGAAATGATAAAGCCGACATTAAAATCTCCTGGCTGGACTTAACGGAGGAGAAAAGCGTCCAAATTAATGGAAAAGCGGTCATCACTGCAAAAAAGATTAAGATTGACCATCGCAAAAACTCAACCAGAAACTTTATTAATCTTTCTTTCGATGGATGTTCCAATCGGACATATTGATTCTTAAAGGTTTTGGAATTCATGAGCAACCCCCTTACAAAGTAGCGCCTATACGGCAACTTTTGATTTTACCAATCCGATTTTCCAAGCTTGAACAGTTTCATTGCGGTAATCACAAACAGCAAACCAAATACTAATAAAGCAACTCCAAGGGTATTGGCATAAGAGTATTGAATCAATTGGATTTTTTGATAAAGATACAAAGCCAGGGTTTCGGTACGGTAATTGGGAGCCCCATTGGTCATAATATAAAGGCCTTCAAAATACCGTAGCCCGCCTGTGACCGTAAGTATGACACAGGTCCCGGTAATATTCCGCATGAGCGGAATCGTTATATGGAAACTCTGCTTCATCCCGGAGGCGCCGTCAATTTCGGCCGACTCGAACAATTCTTCCGGAATCGAGAGGATTTCTCCCAAAATGATCACTGCATATAATCCTACATGAAAGACCCAAGTCAATAAAATCGCCGGCCAAGCCAGCGTTTGGTCATACAGCCAATTCCGGCACCATGAATCGAGACCCATTATTTTCAAGATGGAATTAATCAAACCGAAACTGGGGTTGAAAACGTTCATCCAGATCACGGCAAAAGCAGTTACCGATATCACATGGGGCAAAAAATAGATGGTCCGTAATACTTTCCATCCCCGGACTTTTTTACTTAACAACAAGGCCACCATTAATGCCAAGGGAATATGTACCAGCATCGCCACTAAGGACCAGCTGAAATTATTTTGTAATGAAATATAAAATACCTTGTCATGAAACATTTTTAGGTAATTATCCAATCCAATAAAACCACCCATTTTAATGGTATTCCAATCAAAAAAGGTGGTAGCGATCAAGCCCAGCATCGGCAATATATAGAAGGTGCCGAATAAAACCAAGGCCGGGATTAATGCCAATATAATGAACCGTCGTTGTTCTTGATTTGTTTTCATCGCCAAATCCTTTCCGTAAAGCCTTTATTACCCCGCGCATTTCTAATTAACCACGGCTTATACCAACGTAGTATCCACCCGGCCATCCGGGGCACGTGAAAAGATGAAAATAGGTTTTATCTCTGTGTCTCTGTGGCCTAAATGCTTTTTGGCCACAGAGACATCGGCACCAAGGTGCCGCAGACACAGAGAAAGAATTAATGCAAAAAAGAATTTTCTCGGGCGCTGAATACTAGTAGAGCGTATCGTAAATAAATGGAAATCAGAAATGGGGAAGATACGCTCTACTTAAGTAAAACGTTCACAATCATTGAGTAGTTATTTAGAGAACGTTTTACTAGTTATTATCGGAAATTTCTTGAATCTGTTTGGCAAACTGTTCGGCAGATAAAGACTTATCTGCCAAACCCGGGAGCAGTTGGGCCAGGGCATCGATTACGGCAGGCTTTACTGCATTGGGAACGATGGTATACTGATGCTTTGCTTTGACTGCAAGCGGTAGAAAAACTTTGTTGATGGCCGGATATTTCACGATGGATAGGTCGGTTTTAAAGCAAGGCCCCGCTCCGCCCACACTTAAATAAGCCGCGTATACCTTGTCGGTGGTTAAATATTTTAAGAATTTAACCGCAGCATCCCGCTTTTCTTTGGTCTTACTTCCGGTGGCATAAGCGACATTTTCCATGGCAATCGCTCCGTTACCGGGAGCCAAAGCATAGCCTACATTTTTCTCAAATCCTTCCGGAGCGCTCTTCGGATCGGAAAAGGAACCGATCATCCAAGGGCCATTGGCGATCATTGCCGCTTTCCCTTGGAGAAAGTTGTTGGCGGCTACTCCATAGCCGGCGCCAATCGCATCCAGTGTTGTATATTGATTGAGCATAATTTGCAGTTTTTTAACCGCATTCACAAATACCGGAGTGGTAAACTTTTGGTCTTTGGGGCTTGTTTGCAGCCATTTGGTCCCTTCCGGGCCGCTGGTGCCAATGAAATGAGCCAGCATTAATGTGGAGGTCCAAGAGTTTTCACCCGTCATCAAGGCAATCGGTGCTACTCCCAATTTGGAGAGTTTGTCACAGGCCGTGAAAAATTCATCCCAGGTCGCCGGAAAACTACTGATACCGGCTTTGGCAAACAATGCTTTATTATAATAAATTCCTACATATGCTTTGGCATAAGGAACTCCTAATAACTTGCCCTTATATGTATAGGTTGCCAACGAACCGGCATCATTGAGCTTCGCTTTAAAGTTGGCATCCGTTTTTAGATAGGAATTAAGATCAGCCACTCTGCCGGATTGGGCTAAAACATCAAATTCACTGCGATCCGCTTTCAGGGTGAACAAATCAGGCATAGTGTCCGCTGCCGCATCAGTCCGTAACTTTTCCCAACATGCTTGGTCACCGGCGACACCATCAATCACAACTTTGATTTTCCCCTTATTTGCGGCATTGAAATCACGAACCGTCTTTTCAAACCAAGGTGCTTCCGGATGGACTCCCACTTGTAACGACAAAAACCTTAATTGCACTTCACCCGCACCAAAAATAGAACTTTGCGGTAAAATCATTGCTACCATAAGGAATGTTACCATTGCAAACAAAACAATCTTTTTCATCATAACCCTCCCTAAAATTTAGTCTGAATTACACTTTCCTCGAAAAATCGCCCCCGGATCACCTCCTTAAAACAGCGGTTGCTTGGTACTCTTTTAATGAATAATTTCCACAAAAAAGCCTAATCGATGAAGAAAAGGAATGGCCGAGTCATTGTTATACGTGCATCATTAAGTCCAAAAAAATATTACACCATGGGTTGATAATGGTGATAATATTGGATATTTTCCCGAATTACCACTTCCAACCGGGTTGCAACTTCGGTTTCTTCCGGCCATTCCCTTTCGGCAACGTAATTGAATAATATTTTAAGGGGCAAATATCCTTGATAAAAAGGTTCCTGACATACAACCGCCTGAACTACATTCTCCTGAATCATTTGACTGTGAAGGTCGTTCATATCCATGCCAATAAGTTTAATTTTACCGGCATTGCCGGTTGCTTTGAGGGCGGCTCCAGTTAAAAACAGATTGGTACAATCATGATAGAGCGCAACCAATTCCGGATTTTCGGTAATGAACCCCTTGATCTGCTCGATACTTTCCCCTTCATCCGTTTCGGATATTTTAAGGGGTCCGATAATCTTCAAATCAGAATAGCCGGATAAAACTTCCCGGAAGCCCATAATTCGTTGTTCCAAATGGGTCAAATTTTCATTGGTCGTAATAATGCCTACTTTCCCCGGCGTTTGAGCAAATTTGGTGATTAATTCTCCGCATAACCGTCCGGACTGAAAATAATTACATCCCACATAGAAGAGGCGTTTACTGGAAGGAACATCAATGTTGAAGGTAGCTACCGGCAATCCCCCATCAACCAGCTCATCAATAAAACCGCTAAGTGCCACCGGTATCCAAGGGTCAATCGCCAAGGCATCAAGCTTTGGTAAAACCTCTTTGATCTGTTCGATTTGTCCCTGGGCGGAATGAGGAGCATTCAATAAAATAACTTCCGCGCCAAAATCTTTCAGTTCACTAAAAGCCTTTTCAATTCCCTGTTCTATCTGAACTTTAAACCAGTCCGGAAAGACATAGGACACTCCGATACAACATTTGGTCTTTTTCGCCAAATGTTTAGCGGCCCGATTGGGCTGGTAACCAAGTTGTTTAACCATTTCCAGAACCCGCTGCTTGGTTTCGTCGGAAACCAAACCCCGGTTGTTTAATACCCGATCCACAGTGATACGGGAAATATTCAACTTTTTAGCGATATCCGCTGCCGTTACTTTCGTTTGATTCAATTGCATCACCTTTATGATATACGTGTAACATTTATATAAAATTATTCTTCCTTTTTTGGTGAATTCCTCTTTTTATTTTTGATTAGTATACTAATATTGATAAATTTTCAAAGGATGGTTTACGATACCAAAATTTCTCTTGGCGTCAAAGGGCTTTTGATACCCGACATTTTAACTTTGGCATCCTTTTCTTGAGGCTTGATCGGCAAACAATCGTTCGGTATATATGCGCGACTCTCGGGTAGATATACGCAACGGTTCGGTATATATACGCGACTCTCGGGTAGATATACGCAACGGTTCGGTATATAT
>JAEXDA010000065.1 GCA_023401925.1 Bacillota bacterium | reverse complement strand
TGACAGAATTAATGATTTCCATGTGGGAATGAATTCATCGGATGACAGAATTAATGATTTCCATGAGGGAATGAATGCATCGGATGACAGAAGGAATGATTTCCATGAGAGAATGAATACATCGGATGACAGAAGGAATGCTTTCCATGAGGGAATGAATACATCGGATGACAGAAGGAATGCTTTCCATGAGGGAATGAATGCATCGGATGACAGAAAGAATGCTTTCTGGTAGAATGCAACATTCTTTGGTACAATCAATATCAGAATAGGATTTTTCTAAAATATGTAGCAAATTTTTTATCGCTTTTAGCTAAGGTTTTATTGAGATACGGAAATAACATATCAATGAATAAAGGAAAAAAACCATTTTTTAGCGAATAAGGTAACACGATTTTTAAAAAAGTAATATTTTAAATTTGACACGCCTCACCGAAAAAAGAAAAGGGGAATGGACGGATAGGTTGGAGCCGCTCGATTCACGGGCCTGATTTTGGCGGAGGAAAGCAAAAAAGCCTGACCATGATGAGCAAAGTAGTAAATAAAGTTACGAAGGAGATGGATGGATTGATGAATCAATTTGATAAGGAGCGGGCCGGCTTTTTTGATAATTTGGCGGAACGATGGGACCAGACGGGTCCGGTTCCGTCAGAGGAAGCTATTGGAAAATTCCTGGCAAAGATAAGGATTGGCGCCGGTGAGAGGGTTGTAGACGTAGGGACCGGCACGGGACTTTTGATACCTTATATCATGGAGTGCGGGCCGGGGGAAATCGTCGCCGTGGATTTATCGGAAAAGATGCTTGAAAGATTGGCGGCCAAATATCAAAGCTCTTATGGGGAGAAACTCAAAATATCCTGTCAGGATGTTCATTGTTTGACCTTTGAGGATGAGACGAAGGACGTGGCCATTTGCAATAGCGTATTTCCTCATTTTCATGACAAACCGAAAGCGCTTTCGGAAGTTTACCGGGTCTTAAAAACCGGCGGCCGGATGGCGGTTCACCATTTTGCCGGAAGGGAAAAGATCAATTCATTCCATAGCGCATCGGCAGACCCGTTGATCCGGGGAGATTTTTTAGAGGATGGGGCGGCTCTGGCGGTAATGGTAAAAGAAGCCGGTTTTACGGTGGTTGAGATGATCGATACCGAACAGGAATATTTCTTGCTGGCGATTAAAAACCCATGATGGATCACGAAAACTTGGCTATCCGGATTGAACATTTAGTCGCCGGCTACGGAAAAAAAAGAGTCCTGAACGGTTTGAATTTCCGGGTTGCCCAGGGCGAGAGTGTCGGTATTATCGGTCCCAACGGCTCAGGAAAAACCACTTTATTTAAAGTGATCTTGGGGTTGCTTAAGCCATGGCAGGGGGATATCAATGTTCTGGGCCATCGATTGGCAAGTGATAGAGAACGCCGTCTTACCCGGGGTCAAATTGGGTATGTGCCTCAGCAAAATATTCCGGGAAAGCTTCCGATTACGGTTCATGATGCAGTGTTAATGGGACGGTGGGGGAAGAATTTTTGCGGCCTCAAAAGGCCAGGCCCGCAAGACCGGAAAACCACCAGCGATATGATTGCTTGGGTCGGTTTGGCCCATAAGGAGTGGAGCGATTGCCGCTATTTATCGGGTGGTGAGCAACAAAAGGTCGCGATTGCCAGGGCGCTGGTCCGGGACGCGGCAATCCTTTTGCTGGATGAACCGACTGCCTTTTTGGACCCGAACTCAAGAAATGAGTTACTGGCATTGATGAAACGATTAAAACTGGAACAAGGTTTAACTTTGGTCATCATTAGCCATCACCCCTGGCAAATAACGGACCTTACCGACCGCTCCTGGCAGTTGGCTGAGGGGAGCCTGCGGCCGATATCGCCGGAGGAAAACCGGAGTTTACTCCAAGAAATGAAGGTCTTTCAAGATGAGTTTATTTGATTATTTCCAAGTCCCCTTGTTTCAAAAAGCCTTTTTAGGAGCTTTTTTGTCGGGAACTGGCCTTTCGCTTTTGGGAGTGGTGGTGTTGACGCTTAACTTGACCACTGTGCGCTTCGCCTTGATGCATGTGGCGTTGTTGGGAGCGGCCGTCAGTATGGTAGCCGGTTTTTCGCCCTTGCTTGGCGCCATGATCGCCATCGGAATCGCCGCTTTACTATTAGGGCCTGCCGGAGATTATATTCGGGCCGATACCGGGGCGATTGGCGTATTGTTCATGACGGGTTCGCTGGGATTGGCTTTTATGCTGTTTTATAAGGCAGGGGTCCCGGCTATGAATGCGTTCGCCCTTTTCACCGGCAATATCCTGGCGCTCCAAACGGCTGATTTATGGGTCATTGGCATTTTAGCCGGAGTAATTGTGTTTTTAATGGTTGTCTTTTACCGCGAAATCCAGCTGGTGCTCTATAATCCGGACCTGGCGGAGGGCCTTGGCGTCCCGGTCCAGTTGATCCGGAACGGGCTTTTGTTACTTACAGGTTTGGCGATCGGAGTCAATTTCCGGATGGTTGGGGCCTTGTTGATTGACGCGGCAGTATTGCTGCCGGCTATGGCCGCATTGACCTTAGCGCGGGGGCTCAAAGGAGTTCTGGTACTTTCGGCTGTTTTCGGGATCCTATCCCAGGTGGGAGGACTGGCGGCTTCCATGGTTTTGGATCTTCCCAGCGGAGCCAGTATCACTTTAACTGCGGTTGGGCTGGTTGGACTGGCCGGTATTTTAAAAAATTTAATTCTCAAAACAAGGAGAGTAGGTTAAACATGATGAAACTCAAAAAAATGTCAAGTTTTTCAAAGGGAATCCTTTTCCTGACGGCGTTGTGTCTTATTGGTTGGCTGGGGACTCCCGGAGGTTACGCCGGGACCAAAGTGGTGGTTGTAGCTTCCACCAGTTGGACAGGGGCTATTGCTGAAGCCGCCGGTGCCGATGAAGTGCGGATTTTGGCTCCGCTGGAACTGAAACATCCGCCGGAGTATGATTACCGGCCGTCGGATATCGCCAAGCTGAAAGAAGCCAACGCTTTTGTTTATGCCGGATATGAGCCTTTCGCCAAGAAATTGCTGGCCGCCAGCGAGTTTCCCAAAACCAAAATATTTACCGTGGTGACCACCAATGAACCTGGGATTCTCAAACAGCAAGCGGGAATTTTGGCGGAAAAGTTAGGCACCCGGGCCAAAGAGAAGAAATGGGAAAAGCGTTTTGACCGGGTGATCGCGGATATTCAAAAACGAACCCAAGAGAAAAAAGTTGCTCAAATCAAGGTCCTGGTTCAGCAACATCAACAGCCTTTCGTTCAATGGCTGGGCTATGACATCGTAGGGGTGTTCGGCGCGGAGGAGATGAGTCCGGCCAAAGTAATGGAGTATGCTAAATTTGGACCGGAACTGGTTATCGATAATTTTCATAATCCGCAAGGGAAGCCCATCGTTGAAATCGCCCACTGCAAATATGTTGAATTAATCAATTTTCCCTCGGCGAAAGCCCCGTCTTTGATTGAAGTATTACAGGAGAATGCCGGAAGACTTGGGCTCTAAGTCATTTTTACCCCCAAAGGGGATGCTTCCACCCTTCTACAGCGGTTGAAAATTCTGCATTACCGGGACCTTTATCAGGGATAAAGTAGATAACCGAAAACCGGGAGGCCATATAAAAAAGCAGGTATATCCGATAAAAAAGCGAAAGTTTTGAATCAATCCTTTTTCGTCCCGGAGGGCTCTTTCATAGGAGATCGAATATGAAAATAAAACTTCGCCGGTTTAGGGTATATCCTTCGGCTTGTTTTATTTTCATTGATTCTTATGACAGCCCGTTCGAAGGGCTGTCATGCGTGCTGCTTAGAAAAAATTTTTAATGATTGGCTCGGGGAGGTTTGAATGAAAACGCTGGACTGCATGGGTGATTTTTGTCCGATTCCCACCCTAAAGGCGACCAATGAAATCCAAAAATTAAAACCGGGAGAGATTTTACAAATTATGGTCGATCATAGCTGTGCGGTTGATAATATCAAGGAAGCGATGAAAGGCTATGTTTGCGATTTTCAGGTTAACGAATTAGCCAATGGGATCTGGGAGATTTGCCTCAAAAAACGCTAGCGGCTAACAGAAGCTTTTCCCGCCCTCCATGTTGATAAAGTCGATGAACTTTTGGCAATAAACGGATTGCTCGTTGTCTTTGCGCCAAATCATCGAAAAAGTAATATCCAGACGCCCGTCTTTGATTGTCACTTGTTTTAACTCCCCGGAGAACAATTCCTTTTTGATTGCCATATAGGGTAGAAAGGAAAGCCCGTGGCCGGAAAGAACCGCCGATTTGACACTTTCCAAACTATCGAGTTCCAAAAAAGGTTTGAGGATCAATTCGTCGATCCCCCGGGAGGCCAGGATCTTTTTCAAGGAACGCCGGACATCGCAGTTTTTAGTGGTTAAGACCAACGGAAGATTGGATATTTCAGTCAAAGCAACTTCTTGAATGGGAATTGTCGGCGCGGCAGCCAGGATCAATTCGGAAGTTAAAACGGCATGGCTGGAAAGATCGGGTGATTGAATCATTCCCTCCACGAAACCTACCTGAAGGGTATGTTCCCGGAGTTCGCTAATGACCGCTTCAGTGGTTAAATTTTGGACGGAGACTTGGATTTGGGGGAATTTTTGCTTGAACATATATAAGGTGCATGGTAGGGCGTACTGCCCTATTGCGGGGCAGGTACCGATTTGCAGGGCAACGTACTCGCCGGTTTCCATGGCTTTCAAATCACGCTGCAGGTTGTCCCATAAGGTCAGAAAACTTTGGGCATAAGTGAAGAAAACCTTTCCTTGTTCAGTCAGTTGTACCCCCCGGTTACTCCGGATCAGGATCTGATATCCTAAAGAAGCCTCCAGATTTCGGATCTGCAGACTGACCGCAGGTTGGGTAAGATGGAGATTCACTGCGGCTTTTGAAATACTGGAAGTCTGGACTGTTTCGATAAACGCTTGTAAATTTGAAATGTTCATGAGCAACTCCCTGTGTTCTAGGGTATATAATTCTGATTCGAAGCTGGTATTCCTGCTCAAGCAGTTTGCGAAGATGAAACCATCAAAGAAACACTTATAGTGTATAACAAAATCTTATAGTTTGAATGAACTCGAATGCAGTATAATAAAGTTAAAGTTTGTGAAAAAAGGAACAAAGGAGAGAAGAGATTGAGTGCGGATGTTACAGTAACCAATGCAGCACCAGTCAGGAAAACAACTCGAAAAAAGAAGAATCAACTCCCGGTAGCGATGGTAGTATTAGTCCTGGTCATTGTTTTTGCGGTTTTTGTAGGACGATTATCGCCTAAGCTGGCAATGGGATGGGTTTTTGGAATCGCTTTCGGGGTAGTGCTGCAAAAATCGCGGTTTTGTTTTACGGCTGCTTTTCGCGATCCGGTGCTAACCGGAGGTACATCGCTGACGAAAGCGGTTTTAACCGCGATTGGGATTGCGCTGGTTGGGTTTGGAATTATTCAATACGTAACCATTCATGGCGGTAAGGGAGTACCGGGATCTGTTAATCCGGCAGGCATCCATGTAGCGATTGGAGCTGTGATGTTCGGGATCGGAGCGGTAATTTCAGGGGGTTGCGCTTCCGGAACATTAATGCGGGTCGGTGAAGGATTTATGATGCAATGGTTGTCACTGATCTTTTTTGTGGTCGGCAGTTTATGGGGAGCCCGGGATTTCGGCTGGTGGCAGCAACAAACCATAGCCTCATCCCCCAAGGTTCACCTGCCGTCGGTATTGGGATGGACGTTGGCGTTCATCCTCCAATTGGCCGTATTGGCCGGTTTGTATTTCTTGGCCGATTGGTGGGGAAAGAGGAAAACAAGCAAGTGAAGTAAGCTTGGGAAGTGTTTACATGGTTGTTACTAAATCCGATAGGAGAGTTGAATATGGCTGAACACCGTTTGGATTGTTTAGGGGAAGCTTGTCCGGTTCCTTTGTTAAAAACCCAGAAAAAGATGGCGGAATTAATGGTTGGCGAGACCTTGATTGTGGAGATCGATCACAGTTGCGCCATGAAAAATGTTCCGGAATGGGCCCGTAAAGAAGGTCACAATGTGGATATCGAAGAAGTTGGGGATGGCGAGTGGGAAATATACATTGAAAAAACGAAGTGAGGGCTGAACATGAGCTGGCAAGAAAATAAGATATTTCAGAAGGTGGTTAAAGACCCCTGGTCCTATACTACCGGCGCTATTTTACTTGCAGGACTGAATATCGCGCTTTTCGCTTTATCCAAAGCCCCATGGGGGGTTACCACTCCTTTTTCCTATTGGGGGGCCTGGATTGTCAAAACCCTGGGCGTACCGGTTGAAAAGTGGTTTTATTTCGCCGGACCCCATAAAGATGCATTGAAGCTGACCTTTTTAACTCATCAAGGATCGTTGATGGATGTGGGAATCATTGTGGGAGCATTACTCGCCTCGTTGGCGGCTTCCCAATTTAAGTTCAAGAAGATCAAATCGGTATCACAAGTGATTGCAGCGGTCTGCGGCGGGCTCTTGATGGGTTATGGCGCCCGGATAGCTTTCGGTTGCAATATCGGCGCTTTATTCAGCGGTATAGCTTCATCATCACTGCACGGTTGGATCTTTATGGGTTTCATGTTCATCGGCGCCTGGATTGGCAGTAAATTATTGGTAAAGTTCTTTATGTAGCGGAGGCTCTTTATGGAAAAACAGATCTTTGATTACGATGTGGCGATTATCGGAGGCGGAGCCTCCGGCCTGACGGCCGGGATATACGCCGGCAGAGCCCGCTTAAAGACCATATTGTTTGAAAAGTCCTTGGTAGGCGGTTTAGCGACTTATACCAGCGAAGTCGAAAACTATCCCGGCTTCCCCGAACCCATCGGCGGGACCGCTCTGATGAAACTGTTTGAGAAACAAGCGAAACGTTTGGGAGCGGAGTTTAAACTCACCGATATTAAAGGGATTGAGGTCCTTGAGGATGGCACTAAAATCGTCAAGACATTCCGGGCGGATTACCGGGCAAAGGCGGTAGTCATCGCCACCGGCGGCAAACCCAGATTGACCGGGGCTAAAAACGAGGAAAGTTTTCTTTATGACAAGGGGATTTCTTTCTGCGCCACCTGTGATGCGGCTTTTTACACCGACAAAGTGGTTCTGATGGTCGGCAGCGGCGATGCGGCAATTGAGGAAGGAATGTTTCTGACGAAATTTGCAAAAAAGGTGATTGTTTCGGTCATTCATGACCAAGGCACCCTGGATGCCAACAAAATTGCTCAAGAACAGGCCTTCGCCAACCCGAAGATGGAATTCATCTGGAATACCATGGTGGATGAATTTATCGGGGGAGATCGTTTAAACCAGGTCAACCTGAAAAACACCAAAACCGGAGAGATCATTCCGGTAGCGGTGGACGGTTGTTTCCTGTTTATCGGATACCTTCCCAATACCGAAATTTTTAAAGGGTTAATCGCCATGAATGAACGGGGTTATATTCTTACCAATGAATTGATGGAAACCAACAGGGAAGGAATTTATGCGGTCGGTGATGTCCGGGCGAAATGCTTACGGCAAGTCTCAACAGCAGTTGGAGACGGCGCAATCGCCGCAGTCTCGGCGGAACGCTATATCGCAGAATCCGATTATTTTCAGCAGCTCTTGGGGAAAGAACGGCCGTCTTTGTTGTATGTCTGGGAACCGACCAACGAAGAATGCCGGTGCTTATTGCCTATTGTTGAGAAGATGAAATCTAAATACGATCAGAAAGTCGGCATATCCAAGGTTGATGTTTATAAATCAGGCGCTTTAATCGAAAAAGTTTGCCAAAAAGTTCCCGAAAAACTCCCGGCTTTGGTTTTGCTGAGAGACGGGAAACCTTTGGAAACCGTTACTGAAAATGTTTGTCCGGAAACTATGGAGCAATGTATTTTGAAATTAATCAATTGAAGTGAGAAGAAGGAGGCTTTTATAATGAGAAGAATCAATTGGAAATGGCTTTCAGTGTTCATGACGGTATCCTTGGCTGCTGGATTTGCAGTTGCCTTTGGGGCTTCCAAACCGGTTAATGATGCGGTTTTTGCCTATTTTGCCAACATGCCCGCAGATAGCTACAAAATCGGAGAAAAAGATTTGGTGGCCAAGGTGAAAGCCAAGGAAAAGATGTTTATTTTGGATATCCGGCAACCGGATGTATATGCCAAAGGCCATATCCAAGGGGCGGTCAATGTTCCTTTCGGCACTGCGATCAGTGAAAACTTAGAGAAATTGCCTAAAAAGGAAACGATTATGGTTTATTGCTATACCGGCCAGACTGCCGGCCAAACCGTGGCTTTGCTGAACATGGCCGGGTTTAACGCCAAATCGGTCAACTTAGGCTGGGATTTGGGAATTTCCAAGGTTGAAGGTGTAACGGATGTTGTTGAAACCAAGGCCAACCAAATGCCCACAGGAAAAACGGTCGTAAACCCGGAGATTAAGAAGGCGATTGAAGAATACTATCAGGGTTTAAGTGCGGTCAAAGGGACTACCTACGCCAACTATAAAATCAGCGAAGCTGACGCCAAGGCTTTGGTGGACAAGAAAGATCCCGGCGTGGTGATTTTGTCGGTCAGGAAGGCGGAAGATTATGCGAACGGCCATATCGAAGGGGCCATCAACATTCCTTTCGGCAAAGGAATGGAACAAAAATTCGCCACTCTGCCGACTGACAAGAAAATTATTGTTTATTGCTATACCGGACAAACTGCCGGCCAAACCGTGGCAGGCCTGAGAATGTTGGGATATGACGCGGTATCGATGAACGGCGGAGCCGGGATGCCGTCCAACGCTCCGCAGGGTTGGGTTAACAAGGGTTATCCGCTGGTAAAATAGAGCGCTTGCGATTTTTTGATCCGAACTTCGGATTATAGAAAGGGCTGCCCTAAAAAAAGTATTTAAATTCAGTGAGATATACATATTGCTCCGATGAATACGTAAGCACTTCTATATTGTATATCTCTAGCGATACTTTTCTTTTTGCGGCAGCCCTTTTTTTTTCAAATTTAATCCCTCAAAAATCCGAAAGATGGAAAGCGGTGTGCAATTTGAAGATCCCTTTTTACGAGCCGTATGTTGTCGGCTCCGAGTTGTCCTATATCGCGGAGGCAATCCAAAACGGTCAAATCGCCGACGAAGGTCCCTATTCCCAAAAAGTAAAGGAATTGATCGCCCGGAAATTTGAAGCGCCGAAAGTATTAATGACCGCATCAGCCACGGATGCGCTGGAAATGGCCGCGTTATTGGTGGGCTTAAAGTCTGGCGACGAAGTGATTATGCCTTCTTTTACTTTCCCGTCCACTGCCAATGCGATATTATTACGCGGCGCCAAACCCGTCTTCGCCGAGATTAAGCCCGAAACATACAATATTGATCCCGATGACATTGAAAGAAAAATTACCGATAACACCAAAGCGATTATTCCGGTTCATTACGGCGGCATCGGTTGTGAGATGGAGCGGATCATGGCTTTGGCTGATTTTCGGAAGATCCGGGTGATTGAAGATGCGGCTCAGGCTGTGAATGCTTCCTATCAAGGAAAGTATCTCGGAACTTGGGGGCAAATCGGCTGTTACAGTTTTCACGGAACTAAAAATTTCACCTGCGGCGAGGGGGGAGCCATTCTGATCAATGAACGGAATCCGGCATTGATGGAACGGGCTGAGATTCTGATTCAAAAAGGCACAAACCGGAGTCGTTTTCTCAAGGGAGAGATCGATAAATATACCTGGGTAGACTGGGGATCGAGTTACGGGCCGTCGGAAATCCTGATGGCTTTTCTTTACGGCCAGTTACAGGAGATCGACCGGATCACAGCCAAACGGAAATGGATCCATGAGACGTATTCAAATTATCTTCTACCCTTTGTCCGGAATGGGGAAATATCGATGGCCACGATTCCCGCGGACTGTTGCTCCAATTATCATTTGTTTTATATTGTTTTTGGCACTGAAGCGATCCGTGACAGGGTAAAAGAGAATTTAAGCAGTTATGGAATACAGACTGCTTTTCATTATGTTCCCCTCCACAGTTCGCCGATGGGAAGGCGTTTGGGGTATGCCCCGGATGATCTCCCGCTAACAGAGGAGTATAGCCGGAGGTTGTTAAGGTTACCGATGTTTACAGGAATGACCGCGGCTGAAGTCGAATACGTAATGGAAAAATTGGTCAATATTTTGGAAAGCCTGTAGAGGTCAGAATGGCAACTTATTTATCAGTAGTCATCCCCGTTTTTAACAGCGAAAAGTCCCTGGGAGAATTGTATCGGAGACTTAGTGCGGTTTTAAAAAAGATAGCGGGCGAAAATTATGAAATCATCATGGTGGATGACGCCAGCCGGGATGGAAGCTTTTTGAAGATGCAGGCGCTTCGCTCCGGTGATCCGAAAGTTAAGCTGATCCGGTTGAGCCGTAATTTTGGGCAACAAAACGCTTTACTCGGCGGCTTCCATTATGCTGCCGGCGAAGTTGTGATTACCCTGGATGATGACTTACAGCACCCTCCGGAAGAGATTCCTCTTCTGATTGAAAAGATCGAAGCGGGTTACGATGTTGTTTTCGGGATTCCTGCCGCCAAGAAACATTCATTTTACAGGAATCTGGGCACCGTTATCACCGATTGTTTATTGACCCTCATTTCCCGAAAAACCCGCAATCTTAAAGTAAGCAGCTTTAGGGCTTTAAAACGGACTGTGGTGGTGGAACTCACACAGGCAAAGAGGTCTTTCATCTATCTCGCTCCGTTAATTTTTAAGGCTACCACCTGCGCCGCCAATGTTTTCGTTCGTCATGAGCCAAGGAGATACGGCGGTTCAAATTATAGTTTCTGCAAGTTGTTTCGCCTTTGGGTTAAATTGTTAATGAATTATTCAAGGATTGCGGAGTATCTGCCAAAGAATAAGCGACCTCAGTTTGAGATCAGGGAGATTCATTTCTAATCTATAATCAAAAGGAAATTCATCATGAAACTGTTGATTTTAGGAGCGGGCAACGCTCAGTTCAATGCCATTGCAAGAGCCAAGGAACAAGGCCATACGGTGATCGTCTCCGACTATTACCCGGATCCCCCCGGTAAAGCCATTGCCGATTTCCATGAGCAGGTCAGCACCTTTGATGTGGAGGGGAACGTCGGAATTGCCAAAAAATATGGGGTTGACGGAATCATGACTCTGGGGACCGACCAACCGGTATATACTGCGGCCGAGGTGGCCCAAAAGTTAAAACTTCCGGCATTTCTCGATGGGGCCACAGCCAAGGCGGTCACCCATAAAGAAATAATGAAAGAAAAATTTCAGGAGGACGGTATTCCTACTGCGAAATATCGTTTATTGTCGAAAAACTTTTCTGACCGGGAGCTCGCCGGGATCAGTTTTCCGGTGGTGGTTAAACCCCTTGACAGCCAGGGGCAACGGGGAGTATATAAATTGCAATCCATCACCGAAATCCGGGAAGTCTTTGAGGACGTTTTGAGTTATTCCAGGGAATCCCGGATTTTAGTCGAAGAGTACTATCCAAGTGAAGAGATCACGGTCAGCGGCTGGGTGGTGAATGGGGAAACATTTTTAATTTCAGTTGTCGACCGGGTTTCATTTGAGAATCAGCGGCATATCGGTATTTGCATCGCGCATCATTTGCCGTCCAAGTTTTTGGATTGGCATTATCAGGAGATTTCAACGCTATCCAAACAAATTGTGGCTAGTTTTAAGATAGCCAACGGCCCGATTTATTTTCAGATGCTGATCGGCGCCGCAGGGATTAAAGTGAATGAGATCGCTTGCCGGATCGGCGGGGCCTATGAGGATATTTATTTACACCGGGCCACCGGAATTGATATTTTAGGAATGTTGATCGACGCCAGTTTGGGAAGGGAATTAGCGGTTTTTGATTTGAAAAATCATGACTTGCTCCATAATTCGAAACGCCTATCGGTTGAGCTTTTTTTCGCTAACCCATGTAAAGTGGGGGCCTTGGCTGATATCGACAAGATTAATCAGTTACCTGGAGTGGTTCGGGCAAGGTATCTTTATCGGGTTGGAGATCCGATCCACCCCATAGCCAATGCCACCCAAAGAGCAGGTTATCTAATTATAGAAGGTAGTAATCAAGCGGATTTAAAAGAAAAGATCGAGGGCGCCTATAGGGAACTTGGCATTTATGATGAATTCGGCAAAAATCAGGTTATCCGGTTTTCTAGCAATGGGTATTGACTGTTGCGATTCCCGAAGGTGTACTAGTCAGATGAGAGCCTCAAATAAGGCTATGGATGGTCGCGAAAGATATCCCGGTATTTCTTCCGGGGAATTATTTCAGGAGGTTTAAGGTGAAGAGATTTCGTTTGGCAGGAACGATTCTGGTGATGTTGATAGCGATGATAGTTTCCGAATGCACTCTTGGCAATCAGCCGGATCAAGTGAATAAGATTTGCCTTTCCGAGCAATACGGTTTGGCTTATGCCCCGTTGCAAATTATGAAAGGCCGGAAATTATTGGAGAAGAGGTTGCCTGGCGTAAGGATTGAATGGAGTCAGTTGAGTAATACCGCCACCATTCGTGAGGCAATGTTAGCCAATCGAGTCGATATCGGGTTCATGGCGATTCCGCCGTTTTTAATCGGATGGGATAAGGGAATGAAGTGGAAGATCGCCAGCGGTTTATCGGAAAGTCCGGTAGGACTGGTAACTTGGAAAAAGGGAATCCGCTCCCTTGGCGATATTACCAGAAATGACCGCATCGCCCTGCCGCAACCGGGAAGCATCCAACATATTCTGTTAGCCATGGCCAGTGAACGGGAGTTTGGGGATGCCAAAAAGCTTGATAACCTGTTGGTCACCCTGGCCCACCCGGACGGGATGAACGCTTTGCTCGCCAGGAAGGAAATTACCGCCCATTTCACGGCGCCGCCTTATTTGAATAAAGAATTGGAAAATCCGGAAATGCATCAGATACTCGACGGTACCGCCGCTTTTGGGGGAGCGTTTACTTTTATTGTCGGCGTTACCACCGAGAAATTTCATGATCAAAACCCCAGGACCTATCGGGCTTTCCTTGCAGCCCTTCAAGAAGCAATACGCTTTGTTCAGGAGAATCCCAGCCAAACTGCAACCCTCCTCAGTAACGAATATAAAATTCCCCAGGCGGAATTATTGTCCTATTTCAATCAGAAAGGAATGGGATATACGGCTACCATCAAAGGAGTTGAAAGATTTGCCGCTTTTTTAAAGCGTTCGGGCTATATCCACCAAATGCCCCGGGAAATGTCGGATATTTTATGGGAAAATGTGCGCTATGAAAGGTAAGCCTTGGGAGAGCAAACCGTTTCAACGGATCATCTGGATTTTGGTATTTGGATTCATTTGGCAAGCAATCGCCAGTTCAGGATGGGTTAACCCGGCATTGCTTCCCCCGTTGCCGGAGATCATAGGTTCCTTGGTGGATTCGCTTCAAAGTGGCGAAATGATTCGCGCTACAAGTTTGTCTATGCTGCTGATTTCAGAAGGTTTATTGATTGGCTTTGGGGGCGCTTTGCTGTTTTCAGTTTTGAGCATGTCCAGCAAAATTTTTCAGTCATGGATGGATACGGTTACCGTTATCGCGCATCCGCTCCCAGGGATTGCCTTATTGCCCATCATCATTCTTTGGATAGGCACCGGCCCCAATGCCATTGTTTTTATCATCATTCATTCGGTGATTTGGCCGGTGATTCTTAATTTATCGGCGGGGTTCCGGTCGATTCCCAAAGTTTATCGGGAATTTGGGCGAAACCTGGAGTTAACTCCGGTTCAAAGCGCAACCAGGATTATGATTCCCGCCGCATTGCCGTATTTGCTGGCCGGTTTAAAGATTGGCTGGGCCAGGGCTTGGCGCGCTTTGATCAGCGCGGAAATGATTTTTGGAGCCGCCGGAGGTGAAGGCGGGCTGGGATGGTTTATTTTTAAAAAACGGGTATTTATGGATTCGGCCGGGATTTACGCTGGGATTATCGTGATTGTGATCATCGGTATTTTGGTCGAAGATATTCTCTTTCATAAAATTGAAGCATTGACAGTGAAAAAATGGGGAATCGGCCTTTAATTTTCTATCATGGAGTAATTAACTATTGAACCTGGGAATTCTTTATCCGATTGTAACAAAGAATCTGGGCTAGAAGTATTTTTCTAGGTAGTCGCCTGCCCCGGCTGGCCGGGGCACGTAAAAGGATGAAAATGGGTTTTGTCTCCGTGTCTCTGTGGTCTAAATGCTTTTTGGCCACAGAGACACGGAGACACAGAGCAAAGAATTGAGGCAAAAAAGTATTTTCTAGGTAAAATTAGGAGCATGTCATGAATTGTAAATTGGAGCTCAGAGATTTAGCCAAGTCTTTCCGGAGCGGCGATTCCCGGATCCAAGTTTTGCAGGGGATCAATATTTCGATTCATCAAGGAGAGTTTATCTGCCTGGTGGGACCGTCCGGTTCGGGAAAGTCGACATTGCTGCGGATGATTGCCGGGTTTGAAGAGCCTGAATCCGGGGCTGTTTTTTTGGATGGGGCGCCCTTAAGCAAACCGGACGCCAGGCGGATGATGATTTTTCAAGATTTTAACCAGCTCTTTCCGTGGAAGACAGTGCTTGGGAACATTACTTTCCCCTTGAAAATCAAAAAAATCGGCGGCTCCGACCGGAACCGGAAGGATATCGCCCGGCGGTATTTGGCAATGATGATGCTGGAGGGGTATGAAGAGTATTATCCTTATCAACTATCCGGAGGAATGAAGCAGAAAGTTGCTTTAGCCAGAGCGTTGGCCCTGCAGCCGGAAGTTTTATTAATGGATGAGCCCTTTGGCAGCCTGGATGCCCAAACCCGGGGGATGTTACAGCGGACTTTGCTAAAGCTGTGGAAGGATACAGGTGTTACAGCGGTTTTTGTCACCCATGATATTCAAGAGGCAATTATTTTAGCGGATCGGATTTTGATCTTAAGCCAAAACAGTCATGATCTGAAAACGCTGATCACCAACTCTCTTGAAAGACCGCGGGATCCCGGTGAACCAAGGTTTGCGGATATGTGGCACAGAGTATACAGCAAGTTCGATGCAGTGGACGGTGGTTGTCTCGACGAAAGGGATTACTCATCGGGCAGAACTTGATAAACCGTTACCTGCCAATTCTTTTTCCCCGCATAGGCGGGGATTTCGATTCCATAAGCCCGATCGGAGAAACGCGATACCGGTCGGCAGTGCTTTTTTAAAAATCGTTGCATTTCCGGGTAATAGTAAGGTTGGCCGTAAACGCCATTCCATTTGGGCCGCTGTTGATAGATGAAGTCCAGTCCTTCCGGATAAATAATATATTGAATGCGCTTTTGGCGGATGTAGTCACCAAGCGACAGTTTGTTCTTTCTCAAATAAGCCAAATTGCGATAATCATGAAGTTTACCGTTTTGGAAGTAGTATTCGGTGTTAAGGCTCGCCAGGACCCGAGTCCCTGGACTGACAGCGGCCGCAATTTTTTTCAGGTAGGCGGAGTAGCTGAATTTCAGAGACGGGATAACGTTTGCCAAGGTATTCAACAAGAGGATTAAAACTAAGATTGCGGCAAGCGTCTTCCGCCATTTGTGGGGAAGAGTCGTTAAAATGATGACGGTCAGTAAGTAGAAAAACGGGAACAGAAAAATGATGCTGGTAGTATTGAATCTTCCGATGATAATGAAACCGAGATTGATGGCGAGAATCGCCAATAGGAGCCAGGATTGCTTTGACGGTTCCGGCGAATTTTTGTTTTTACCCAGTTCAAAAAGGGAGTATAGGAAAACCAGGGCGAAAAGGATAAATTCCGGCCTGAGATTGGGACAATAATAGGTGCCGGTTTTTTGAAGATAAATATTTTGGTAAAACCCAACCAAAGAATGGGCTTTCTCACTCAGGGGATGCAGAACTTTAAACTGCTGCTCTCCATAAGACAGGTAATGGGGGATAAATTGCGGGTCAAACCAGTAACTTAGTTTGATGAAGAGTAGCGCGAAAAAGGCCGTAGCTAGACAGAAACAGCATAAATGGAGTATTTTTAAATTTTTGTTCCAAATCAGATAATATCCATAAATCATGGTAAACAAAAGGGCAATGATCGCTCCGTTGGGATGAATTCCGATGCTTGTTCCGGTCAGAATGCCCAGGATGAAATCGTGCTCAATACAATGGCCGGAGAGGTGTTTTATCAGATAATAGCATCCCCAGACCATAATCCCCAATAAAATGATTTCTTGGCGGCCAAAATGGGAAGCATAAAAGAATTGGACGTCGATACCCGCCAATAGACAGGTAAATAGCGCCCAGTTTTGGGATGGCAAAATAAGAAGCGCCAGTTTGTACAGAAAAAACAGGGTTAGGAAGCCGAAGAGCAATGAAACAAGCCGAATAGTGAATAAACTATAATGAAATCCTTGAAAAAAAAGGATCTGGATGCCGTGAAAGACGATCTTTAGCGCATGCGGGTTGCGGGATTTTAGATCGAAAAAGGGCTCGGTAGACGAGATATTACCGATTGTTGCGATTTGCCGGGACAAACCGCTGAGCCAAGCTTCATCGGAGTGCATCAAGGGAAACCCGGTTAAACTTAGAAAATGGAAGATTAGATAGAATAGGATAACGCCACTCGCATAATATGGGGTGGTTCTTTTGTTTCGCAGCATGGATTTGCCTTCAAGATTAATTCCCTATCCATTATAGCATATTTTTGAATCAAGAACGAACGGATATTGAAGGGTTCTCCAGGCCGATTCACATCTTGGCTGGAAGCTGTGGAGTTAACGATATAAGCCGGGCTGAAAATGCCGCCTAATGTTAAAGGGTATGGATGGCGGCTTACTTAAGGGAATTCTGAAAGGTTTTTTTGAGAGAATGAAAATCTAGGTTCAGTTCTGTTTTCATTGGATAAACGATCGAACAGATATAATCATTGATGAAAAAGGCAATCGTCTTATACTGGGCAAAATTTTTATAAAAGCAGAGCATATGATCGGAGTTGATTTCGATACGATCGATTTCGAAGATTTTAAACGAGGTCATCATTCCAGTTTTTAGAACCTTGGATAATGCTTCTTTGGCTGTCCATAAAATCGTTAGCATCGCTTCATAAGAAAAGGACAATCTTTTGATAAGGGTTATTTCTGATTCGGTTGATTCTCTTTCAATAGCTTGGTTTTGTTCCGTGCTGATGATCTTTTCAATATCTATCGCCATCGGATGAACTTCCAGGAAGGCGATTGCGGCGCCGAAATCATCACAATGGCTAATACTTACTTGAATATTTTGCTTGTCCGGGCAGGAAACAGTGGGTTGATTGAATATTCCCGCCTGAATAGAAATTGCCGCCAAATTATCATTCCGGATTAAGCAAGCAATAGCTTTTTTAGCTGTCAACCGTCCAATAAGGTAGCTCCTGATTCGTTTTTCAAATCGAAGGGTCTCATAGTATTTCTTTTCCTGCGGATGTAAAAAAGCAACGATCTCTTCATAACGGGTGAATTTTGAACAATCACAAAGGCACAGACCAGCCTTAAAGGTTTCCTCCGGCCTGATTAACATTAATTCTTTACTGTAGATGAACGGATGCACCCGTCACTGCCCCCATCTTATCATTAATCAGCCGTGATCGCCGCAAAATATAATGATACATCGGCTCACCATCCAATCATTTAATTTTACGATAATGCTCCATATAATTCAACGACCAAAATAGATGGATTCCAACAGTTTTAAGCTAAAAAATCACTTTACCGAAGTGATTTTTATTTATTGACTGCCGATTATCGGAGGGTTTCATTGCTTTTGCGAATATAGGTAATTATAAAGAAACAAGAAATAATTTTACAATTTTTGTGAATCATAATCCATGGAGGTGGATTCATGAACCGAATACCCGTAGATTTCTATTATCTAATCGTTGCCTTTTTAATGTGGGGATTAGCTTTAGTCTTAATCCCGAAAGATAAATTAAAACCGCTCTTTTGGTATGGATTAATTTGGGGATACTTAGCCGGCCATATATTTGCGTGGATATTTGGGGTTGTACTTCATTGCTATCAGTATGAACTAATTAAACCTTTCAGACCGTTTTATACCAATGTCTGGCTGAATTTCGCCTGGATTCCGGCCATTATGATTTATTTATTTCATTTGCCTACCAGCAATTTATGGTATATTTATCCTTTGTATTTAACTACATTTTCTTTAGCCAGTGCAGGCATGGACGATATTTTTCATGAAGCTGGACTTTTAAAATATTATCACTGGAATTCATTGGTCAGGTTCATAATAACCCTGATTTGGTTTTGGGGAGTTAAAGTTCATTATAAGGCCACGAAGGATACTATTCAAAAAGACGGCTAAGTTTAGCACTTGACGAGCGTACTAAAAAATTTTGTATGAATCTACTTGACTAAGATTTATATGTCATAGTAAAATAACTAATGTCGTCGCGGAAGTAGCTCAGTGGTAGAGCATCGCCTTGCCAAGGCGAGGGTCGCGAGTTCGAATCTCGTTTTCCGCTCCAATTATTCAAATTGAACTTCCTCGTGGGGAAGTTTTTTTATTTTATATTTTGGAACACCTTTCAAGGAATATTTAGCGAGTCCACGGGATCGTATATTGCAAACCTGTATTTTGGTAATTGGCAACAGTGTTGTTCGTGATTCAAATGGGTGTTTTATAGTCAAAAAAAAACAGGCGTTGCCACCTGTTATGGTTTGTCTCAGTTGGATTCGGGTAATGATGTTCTATTTTCCCTCAACAGACCTCGTCGCTTCAATATCTTCCAACTTAAAGATGTCTTCAATACAGATATTGTCTCTGACGATCAAATCAAAATTACATGTTGGACATGAGAATTCATTATTACTCAAGATATAATGGCAATTGGGACATTCAGTAATAATCTCAGTGGGTTTTGAAACCTTTTCCAATATAAAAGCCTCCTTATTTTGAAAAACGCAAACAAAAATAACTTAATTTAGGTACCTGGTAATTAATAGCCGAACAATAAATCAGTTTGCTTTAAATCCAAGATTTAAGTCTCCATTTTCACTAAATTTGAAATGATTGATGAACGCTTCTTCGGAATCATTTTACTCTGTAATTCATAGTAATACAATCATTGATACATAATCTTAAGAAAAAAAGAAATTATAATATATTCATTTCTTTTGTTTTTGTACTATCAAACGTGGAATAGGATATATCTTTTGGAGAAATATTTGTCTGAATAACAAAACCCGCCTCAATATACCTGAACTCGGTTCGAATAGCGAACACAAAAGTCCAGCCATTTGGCGGGTTCGACAGTTTCTGCTGCAGCGGAAACCTTTATCATAATTATACCAATAATTGTTTCGGATTTGTTACAGTTCGAAAATGATTTTTCGTCTTTGCACCAAAGTGTTTTATCATTATTAGAATGGTTTTGACAGGCTTTTTTGTAGTGAGAGTTATTAAGCTACTCAATTATTATTGATAATTAAATTAACATGCTTAATATATTCTTCACTTAAGGTCATAATCTTTTTGACGTCTTCTTCTTGTAGATAAGGTAAATCTTTCACTATTCCAAAGCCCGGCTTGGTAAGCAGTTCCCTTTGATAGGGGGTCAATAAGCTATCCCAATTTGGATTCAATTTTCTCGTTGCCACACTTCCAGCTCCATTCCTCTTTTTCGGTTATTTTTAACGACTCGTAATCATCCCGCATGGATATAAAAAAACAACCTAATGTAGGCGGTCCGGCGATCAATGGTGAACGAGTGATAATCATTCGTTTACTTTAGACCCGTAACTTTGCGTCTCCAGTTTTCACTGGATTTGCCATTAGCTAATAAAGTTGTTTATCTGTTTTAGAAATTCTTCTGTTCTAGAAATTCTCTTGATAAAACAATAAGGGAAAACTATTGATTTGTCAATGATTTATCAGAAAGATTTAATAAATTTTAATCAATGTTTTAATCAGGGTATGATTTCGTTGCAATTTGTGAAAACTGTTCGGAAGGAGATGCACAAAATGAAAAATATACTCATTTTCCTCGTTATATTGATTATTCCATCTTTGGCCTTTGCTGGTGACTATAAGACCTTAATTTTAGGAGAAAGTGAAGACGTAACAACCCAGAAATTTGTTATATTAGCTAAGAACGGGGAGATTAAGCTTAAAGATAAAGGTCTGTATACTAAGGTTTTAAATTATGATGTGGAAATATATCCTGGGTTTTTCGATCAGAAATTATATTCCATAGAACTTTATTTTCCCAAAAGTGATGTCAGTGCCGATGTAGAGTATATGATTGAAGATGAGATAAAACCTATGTTTATGAAAGTTTATGGAAAACCGACTAAGGAGTTTGAGCATCCGAGTACTCTTGATTTAAGTCCCGGATATCTGAGTTATTGCTATCAATGGATATTTCAAAATAAAACCATCATCATTGGCGTGACGAAAGATGTGGATGGGGATCTTTCGACCTGTGGTGCTGAAATTATGATATTGGATACTAAGTTGGCAAAGGCCAGGGAAGCAAGTAAATTGAAAATGCAAATAGAGTCAGGGAAGGACTTTTAAACTGGATGAATCGATGGGTAAAAATCCCATCATAATTAAGTAGAAGATTTCTAGCAAGACTCACCGTAAATAGCGGGAGTCTTGTTATTTAATGGAATGGGTATATCGGTCGACAAGGGGATATAACCGATAAAGATTTTCGGATAAACCCAACTGAGTAGCTCAGAATATTTCCGGGAGGTGCATCATCCGAGATAATCAACGCGTATTTACCGGATTTTCTTAAAAGGGGCGTTTTTTTCTGTTTTTTTAGATGTTTTTACCGTAGTAAACTGGATTTTATTTGTGAATTACCTGTTGAAAGTGTGAAAGAAACCACAATTTTATTCTATCAAAAAGTTGTATCGATATTGTTACATATTTTTCTTAATAGAGCAATGAAGAATACAATCCTTTTTTATTCTGTGGAAAGGTATCAGCGGTGCAATACTAGTCAATACTTATTAAAGATAATACATCACAAATGGAGGGATAGATGTGATAATAAAGGCCCCCGATCAAGGGAAGAACGGAGAAAACACCCCCAATAACAAAATACGTAGTTTCAGTGAGGAAGAAATCGATTTAATGGCTAAAACATTGCTTGAGATAGCTTTTTATCAGTCAATGGAAAAATTGTCAAAAAAACAGGAAACAGCAGCAATGGATAATTTAAGGTAATGGAGTCGCTTTGATGCCGGAAAGGGGAATATCCCCGGCAGACTAAAAATGAGGGGTAGGTTTGGGTTTGTTTTTCAAGAGTTCTCAGAATTTCACCAATAAAATGGCTAGTAATTTTTATGCACAGAAGGAATATTTTAGAAATCAAAGAATATATTTAGAAACAATATAATTTGAGGTGCTAAAATTGAAAACTGGTAATATTCGTGATATAATTAAAATAAGACAAAAATTGGATAGTTATGCTTTTTTTGGCCTTGCTTGCCTTTTGCAATGAGCACTACCCGTTTTCATAACAAGAAAAGATTGATTTGGAATTTGATATTTGTTTCTTTGCCAGCGATCGTTACTTATTTTTCCAAGGATGATTATAGTTTTTCGGCTGTATTTCATTATTTTAAGATCCATTTGCCTTCCAATTCCATTACCGAATGGCGTTTTAAGGTCGGGCTGGCTGCAGCAGTGTTAATCCAAATTGGTGTATACGTTCAGCTTGCTGCCCTTGATAAAGAACGGGAACGGCTGGCTAGCAACCTGCAAAATTATTTAAAAATCCATAAACAGTTGGCATTGAAAATAATTGGACAGACAATAAATATACCGGAGCAAAATATAGTAAATACAGAAGTGAAAGTTTATCTTTGCAAAAGGAACAGGTTTAGAGCCTTCATAGAAGGATTATCACTGGGATCCATAAAAGCCAAAACTACGTTTATCGAAAAGAATATAAAAGAGTTCGGACAGACACACTATACCGAATTGTCTTTTGAAGCTTCTCCAAGGTCTCAAGGGTTAATCGCCAGTTGTTACAATACAAAACGTTCGGTTTTGGATAAACACTTCAATCCAAGGCATGCTTATTTACAGCTGGATCCTTACCAACAGGAGAGACTGGCTGACGTTAAATTTATCGCTTGTTGTCCCGTATTTAAGGGACGAAATTTTAAAGCTGTTTTAGTTTTTGAATCAAGAGAACCTATCTTGTTTGATGATGGTCTCAATGAAGTTTTTTGCTCAAAAATGAGGGATTACAGAGATCAATTGGAAAATGAGTTTCCAAAACTCTTTGAGCATATAAAGGAAGGGAACTAAATGTATATTGCCAAAGAAGAACCCCGTGCGAATTCACAACGTGGCTCGTTGTTTGACCTAAGTGAGTTATATTCCGGAGATACGAGCATTATTTGCAATTCTCCGTCTGAATACCGAACCAAAAATGGTCAATCCATTAACAGTTATCGGAAAATAGCCGGAAAATCAAGAAGAAAAGCACGTTAGGAGAGGTTGTGCACGTAATCGCTTGATCATTCTCTGGACTATAAAATATGGATTTTGGAAGTATTCTAAAACTGTATTCCGTCCATAAATTCCAGGAAGTATCTTGATTTTGTATCGAAAAAGGTTTTATTTGAGGAGAGTCAATTATTTCCTTGACAAATAAAACTTTTTTTTATAAGATGTTAATTAATTAAAGAAATTAATTAATTATACTTTGAAGAACAATATCAAGTTACTTAAACCCAAGAGAATCTAATGAATATCTGGAGAATGTTTCAACCGAATGTAATGATGACTATCTACCAGGCCTCGCAATCAGATGTTAGTGAACTTTTCGTTGTTAAATCCTTTATTATTGCAGATTAGCCACTAAATTTTAAAGTTATATTCCCCGAATGGTTTACTAAAACCGATTTATATTTTTCCTATGTCGAATTTTGAGGGGTAACGATGAACAAACCGAACATTATTTTTTTCTTTACGGATCAACAACGTTGGGATACTTGCGGGTGTTATGGTCAGCCGTTGCCGGTTACCCCCAATATTGATCAAATGGCACAGGAAGGCGTTATTTTTAAAAATGCTTTTACCTGCCAACCAGTATGCGGACCGGCAAGATCGTGCCTGCAGACCGGAAAGTATGCTACAGAAACGAAATGTTTTCGGAATGACATTGGACTGCCGTTGAATGAAAAGACGATTGCCCATTATTGTTCTGAGCAGGATTATCGGGTTGGATATATTGGCAAATGGCATCTTGCTTCCAGCTATTCAAATTTATCAAGTGATGTGCAGCCGCCCCCTGGAAAAGTTTATAATTTTAAAACCAAGCCCGTTCCAGTTGCCCATCGCGGTGGATGGAAAGATGAATGGATTGCTTCCGATGTATTGGAGTTTACATCCCATGCCTACGATGGACATATGTTTGATAAAGATAATCAGATCAAAGAATTTCCTTCCGGCCGATATCGAGCGGATGTCCAGACTGATTGGGCTCTTGATGTCTTGGAACGATGGGGAAAAGAAGCTCGACCCTTCTTCTTGTTTTTATCCTATATTGAACCGCACCATCAAAATGATCATCAGTGTTATGAGGGACCTTACGGATCGAAGGAGAAATTCAAAAAATTCGTCCCGCCCGGCGATCTTGCCGCACAAGCAGGAGATTGGCAGGAACATTATCCTGACTATCTAGGGTGTATTCATAGCCTTGATGATAATCTGGGGCGAATTCGAACCCAAATTAACCAGCTGGGAATCGCGGACCATACAGTTATTATTTTTGCCAGCGATCATGGTTCCCATTTTCGGACCAGGAATCGAGGTTTACAAGGAGCGCATTATGATGATTACAAACGTTCCTGTCATGATAGCTGTATTCGGATACCATTGATAATCCAGGGGCCCGGTTTTGAAAAGGGCAAAGCAATAGATGATCTGGTAAGTCTGATTGATCTACCGCCCACGTTTCTTGCGTGTGCAGGGATTCCCAAACCCGAATCCATGCACGGCCGACCCCTTCAGGAACTGGTATCGGAGAAAGTTACGGATTGGCCGAAAGAGGTCTTTTTGCAGATCAGTGAATCTTGGGTAGCTCGGGCTATACGAACGAAACGATGGAAATATTGTGTTTATGCCCCGGAGAAAAACGCCAGGGATGAAAGCTGCAGCGATGTCTATGTCGATCAATACTTATATGACCTTGAAAAGGATCCCCATGAGCTGAATAATTTGGTGGGGAATCCCGATTTTATGGAGATTTGCGACAGTCTGGCTGAGATCTTGAAACGCCGAATGGTTGAGGCTGGGGAGAATATGCCGAAGCTGATTCGGGGATGAGTTCATTGGGCATCGTCCGTTAGAACAAGAAGAGCTGAAACATTGGCTGAAATATCCCCAAATTATTTAACAGCTCCAACCGGAGAGTCAAATAAAATATAATGTTGTAGACGATTTGGTTTTTAGTTGTGATCTTGACAATTATATTACGATAGATTAACATTAAATTAATTAATTAAAAGAAAAAATAATTGATCTTTGATTATTCAATGAGGTTGATTGAATGCATTATTTACGAGGCGAAAATATGGGAGATGTCCGGAAAAACAACCGGACCCGTTTTTTAGAAATCATGTTTAAATACGGACCCATTTCAAGATCTGAAATCAGCGAAATCTCGGGATTAACTCCTCCGACGGTATCGGCGCTGGCCAATGAGCTGCTTGGTGAAAAATTAGTTGAAGAATTCCGTATTGATACCGGTAAACAAGCTGTAGGAAGAAAACGAATTCAAATGCGGTTGGTGAATAATGGCCGATTGGTGATTGGAGTTGAAATTGGCGTTAAGCAGGTATTGGTGGGCTTAGTCAATTTAAATGGCGAAATCTTAATCAAACGGGCAGCAATGATTGGTTTAAAAGACCCAAATACGGTGATTAATCAAACCATTGAGCTAATTAAAGCTATTCTGGACGAATGTCAAACCAGTAAAGTCATTGGAATTGGTGTCGGCGCCACTGGACTTGTTGATAGTCAAGCCGGTGTGATTCGAAATTCTCCCAATTTGGAATGGAGAAATATCCCGTTGCAAGAGTTGTTGAAAAATGAATTCTCAATTCCGGTTGTGGTTGATAATAATGTTCGCTTAATGGCTTTAGGGGAAAATACTTTTTTGAATAACTGGAGTGAGGTATCCCGGCTCATCCTGGTTCATGTTGGTTATGGCATCGGGTGTGGGATTATTTTGAACGGACAATTATATTATGGTAATTCATTCAGCGCGGGAGAACTTGGTCACACAGTAATTTTGCCCAATGGCCCTTTGTGTAGCTGCGGGAAACACGGTTGCTTGGAAACATTGGCTTCCGGACGAGCCATTACTTCTGCGTATCTGCAAAAAAAATCTCTGGATAATTTAGGATACAGTCGAATATTGGAAGAATTATTAAAAGACGCCGCTAAAAACGAAAAAAGCGCCGTGGATATTTTGACACAGGCCAGTACTTATATGGGATATGGCATTATCAATTTGATTAGCTTGTTTGCGCCGGATTCAATCATTTTGCATGGCTCAATTTTTCATTCTGCGGTTTACACGGAACCGATTATGAAGCTGATTCAAGCAAACAACTACGGAAACAACGAACGGGTTACCATCAAACAAAGCTATGTTGACGATGAATTGGTTATCTTAGGAGCGGGAGCGTTGGCGTTGCAAAACTTTTTAATTTGTAAAGATGCTGTTGGATAGAGAGGATTTTTTTTCCAATGAATAGTCGCTATTATTTAATTAATATAAATAATTATTTATCTATAAAAGGTTACTTTGGAAAGGTACATGACCTTAAAGGGGGGATGTTAAGTTAAAAAGTGTTTATGTTGGAGTTTTTTTGAATCAGGAGAATCCAAAAAAATTGCAAGGGAGTATGCGAGATGAAAAAAATATTTTTACTATTTGCCTGATTTTAAGCATCATTTTTGCCTCAGTTGGACTAGCTGCAGAGAAGAAAATCACATTGCGATTTGCAAATTGGGGTTCTACTGAAAAAGCCACCAGTGACATATTTAAAAAAATGATATCGGATTTTGAGGCCAAAAATCCAAGTATTCAAATTGATTCGGTATCTTTTCCCTACGGTGATATCAAGCAACAAGTATTGGTTATGTCGGCTGCAGGGGATGTGCTTGATGTGGTTCAGGCGGAACGGGCAATGGTCGATTCCTATATCGGCTCGGGCTATGTAAGCGAAGTAGAACATTACTTCGGCAAAAATTATCTGAATGACTTTTATCCCAATATTTTGGGGGATTTGAAAAGCGGCGGGAAACTTTACGGTATTCCTTGGATCGCTAGCCCCTGGATTTTAATTTACAATAAGGAGCTGTTTGCCAAGGCCGGTTTAAATCCGAATAGCCCCCCAAAAAATATGATCCAGTTAATGGATGCCGCCGCCAAGCTTTCAGAATTAAAGGACAAAGATGGCAATTCAGTTTATGGACTGGGAGAAACCACCGGTAATGTTCCGATTAGCGGCGCCTCCATATATCGGGTTATGCTGTCTTTTGGCGGTGGAATCTGGAGTAAGAAGGGGAAAGTTGTCGTCAATACGAAAGAAAATGTTGAAGCGTTTAAATATTTAAAAACTCTTTATGAAAAGAAATACAATCCGGAAACAGCTAAATTAAAAGATCTCCGAAATTTAATGGCGATTGGCCGGCTTGGGATGTATTTTGACCAAGCATGGGGTATTGGCGGTGTTTTTGGAATCAACCCGGCGATAAAACCCCAGATCGGAATGGCTCCCATTCCGGCAACTGGCGTCACTAACGGTCTCAGTAATTTAAGCGCCCATGTTTTATGTATCATGAAAGATTCCAAACACAAAAAAGAGGCGGCTAAGTTCATCGAATTTATTACGTCCAAGGATACACTGGTCGATCTTTATAAACAAACTCCGTTTTTTGCTCCCCGGATGTCCGTTGACAATCTTCCTGAGTTTCATGACCCGATGTTAAAGGGTGCAAAAGACGGTGTAAAACAGATTGTTCCGCTTGCTAAACAAAATCCCAATTATGAAAATGCCTATTTGGAACTGGTCAATGCGGCGCAACGCGTGACTCTTGCTCATGAAGCTCCAGAGACGGTCATCAAGAATTTAGAAACTAAACTACAAACCATATTGAAATAAGGAAATTTCGTTTTCGCCATCGAGGGGAGCGTATTCCCCTCGATGATTGAAAAAGGAAGGTAGAAAAAATGCAGACGGGGATATTTTCCAGACGTAGCTTTAAAGATAAAACTTTTATCATTTTAACATTATTGCCTACCGTGGTTGTGGTGATGTTAAGCTGTTTTATTCCGGTCATCCAATCGGTTTATATGAGTTTTTTTAAATATATATTATCCAGTGTAGGCCAATATTTCTGGAATAACTTTCAAAATTACCGTGAGATTTTTACTGAAGGTGAATTATGGCCTGCCATTGCAGTGACTCTTGAATATGTTTTTGTCGTGGTAATCCTCCAACTGATCCTTGGAATGCTGTTGGCCTTAATTTTAAATCGGGACATTTTTGGAAGAAAAATTATGCGCAGTTTGATTTTGATTCCCTGGATATATCCTACAGTTATTACGGCATTATTATGGAGCTGGCTTTTTCATTCACAATATGGAGTCCTGAATTATATTTTGGTTTCATTTCATGTTCTTGAAAAACCCATCTCTTGGCTCGGAAGTGTTGATTTAGCCCTTCCCAGTATCATAGTAACCTCTATTTGGAAACAGTTGCCGTTGATGATTATTATGTTACTCGCCGGATTGCAATCTATTCCAATTGAAATGTATGAAGCGGCTGTGATTGACGGCGCCAAAAAATTTCAGGTATTTCGACATATCACAATACCGTTTTTGCGGAATGTAATTCGAACAACAGTATTAATGTCTATTATTATGAATTTCAAACAATTTCCACTGTTTTGGATTATGACGGGTGGCGGACCGGTTAATGCCACCAGTACTTTAGCGATTTACAGTTACCGTAACGCATTTGTCAATTTGAACTTCGGCAAAGGAGCGGCTGTCGCAGCCATCTGGCTTTTGATATTACTGTTAACCTATTTTATTTTCGATAAGGTTTTCAAAGTGAATGAGATTGAATGAGGGGTCGGAAACTAATGAATAAGCGAGTTGGGATCGGCGCATATCTAATTTTATTTGTACTCATGGTATTGCTGTTGTTTCCGGTGTATTGGATGTTTGTTACTTCACTCAAAACCAACCTGGTGATCTATCGATATCCTCCCGAGTGGTTTCCCCAAGTGCCAACTACAGACAGTTATATTAATCTGTTTAAGGGCGGGGATTTTATCGGATATTACATGAATAATTTTGTCGTTTCCATTTTAACCACTGTATTAACCATTATCCTGGCGCTTTTCGCGGGATATACCCTATCCCGGTTCCGTTTTAAGGGCAACAAACTTTTAATGCTTTCTCTTTTGTCAACCCAGATGTTCCCGGTGGTTGGGATTTTAATCGCTCTTTATGCCTTGTTTAAGTCGTTTCATCTGTTAAATACCCGGCTGGGTTTGATCGTGGCGCTGACGGCCATGTCTTTGCCATTTTGCATCTGGCTGATCAAGGGATTTTTAGATGATATTCCATTATCTTTGGAAGAGGCGGCCTCAATCGACGGCTGCGGCCGGGTCGGCACATTGTTTCGCATCGTGTTGCCTTTATGTAAGCCGGGGATTTTGGCAATCGGTATTTATACTTTCTTGCAGGCCTGGGATGATTTTGTAATTTGTTTGACCTTAATCACGAAAGACAGTTTACGGACGTTATCAACCGGAATTTCTCTGAAGTATTTGGGTGAATTGTCCTATGACTGGGCAACGGTGATGACGATTTCAGTTATCGCTACGGTTCCTTTATTGTTATTGTTCGTATTCTTCCAACGTTACATGATTCAAGGCCTGACGGCAGGCGGAGTTAAAGGTTGAATCGGCATTCTGCTGAATGTTTTTTCTTAAGCGAATCGTTTTGGAAAACATTCTTTTTATAAGGTTATAAGGTTAAAAATTAGGATTTGACTTCTATTACGATTCAAGAGAGGGAGAGATATCGTGAAAAAATCATTAAGCACTGCGGTTTTATGCTTGGTCTTTATCTCATTCTGTCTAGTAGGAGTTTATGGGAAGGGCCAAAGGGATGATCTCCTGATGGTAAAAGGGGAAGCTTTCCAAAAAGTTGTCGACGGGAAATCAATTGACTTATATACATTGAAAAATAAAAAAGGAATGATCGTCCAGATTACCAATTTCGGCGCTAAGGTCGTTTCGATTATCGTCCCGGACCGTAAGGGCAGGATGGGTGATATTGCACTGGGCTATGATAATGTTGAACGATATCTTACCGGAAATCCCAACTATGGAGCCACTGTGGGCCGGTATGCCAACCGCATTGCCGGGGCAACTTTCGATTTAAACGGGAAAACTTATAAAGTGACCGTCAATGATGCCAATGTCAATCATTTACATGGTGGAGTCAAGTCCTTCCGCACCATGATTTGGAATGCCCGGCAAATCGATGAGAGCTCTCTTGCGTTGACTTATTTCTCAAAAGACGGCGAGGAAGGATATCCGGGTAATTTCAATGTCAAGGTCAAATATTCGCTGACCAATAACAATGAAATGCGGATTGATTATGAAGCCACTACCGACCAGCCGACCATCGTAAATTTGACCAATCATACATTTTTTAACTTAGCCGGTGAAGGCCGGGGTGATGTATTGAACCAAAAACTGACAATTAACGCTGAACATTTTACCCCTAGAGACAACTTGTTTATTCCGACTGGTGAAATCCTTCCGGTTCAAGGAACTCCCTTTGATTTCCGGCAAGGTATGAAAATTGGCCAAAAAATCAATGAAGATAATCCTCAGTTGAAAATCAACCCTACTCTTTCCGGATACGACACCAATTTTGTACTGAATAAAAAGGGGAATGAACTAAGTTTAGCCGCCCGCTTAGAGGATTCTCAATCGGGCCGGGTGATGGAAATCTATACTACCGAACCGGGGATTCAATTCTATTCCGGTAATAATCTAGATGGTAAAGGCGGTTTTATCGGCAAAGGGGATAAACCCTATAACATATACGGATGTGTTTGTTTGGAACCCCAGCATTTCCCGGATTCACCCCATCATCCCGATTTTCCGACAACGGTTTTGAACCCGGGCGAGTGGTTCCACTCCACATCAATCTATAAATTTTCGACCCGTTAAAAGGTATGCCGGATGGAAGATCTTCTACGACCGGATAAGCAATTTTTGAATGGATATTTAACTAGATAGTCTTATGAGGAGCTGAAATTTCAATGGCTTTAGTGACAAGCAAAGAGATGATTTTGGATGCCCAGGCCCATGGTTATGCGGTACCTGCTATCAATACCCAGGGCGGAAATTATGATATTATCCGGGCGATTTGTTTTGCAGCGGCAGAAATGCGTTCGCCGGTGATGTTAGCCCATTACACATCCACCGGCAAATATTCCGGAGATGAATGGTTCGTTGAAGTCTGCCGCTATCTGGCAAAACAAGTTCCGGTTCCGGTGGCGATTCACCTGGATCACGGCGATAGTTTCGAAACCTGTATTAAAGCGGTCAAGCTTGGTTTCACATCGATTATGCTGGATTGTTCCACCGAACCACTGGAGGATAATATCCGCCATACCAATGAAATCATTAAAGTTTGCCGCACCATTGAAATTCCGGTCGAAGCCGAGGTCGGCGAGTTGGTGAGGCTCGATGCGGCAGGTGCTGCTGCGGAGAATAAAAACATCGCTAAAGTGGAAGATGTGCAAAAATTCTTAGAGGGCTGTCAGCCGGATATGCTGGCTATCGGCATTGGAAACGCTCACGGTTTTTACAAAGGCGAGCCTCAAATCCGCTTGGATATTTTGGAAAAAGTGCGGGCGATAACTCAGATACCTTTGGTCCTTCATGGGTGTACCGGCATGCCGGATGCAACTGTCAAAGAAGCAATCCGCCTTGGGGTAGCCAAAATTAATTTTGGGACTTTGGTACGTCACAAATATGTGGAGTTTTTGAAACAAGCCATTGATACCATGGATCATCAGGGACATTCCTGGAAGATTTCTCAGTTTGCCGAAGGGAAGCTGGAAGGTACTATCCGGGAAATCATTGAATTATCTGGCTCTGCCAATCAATACTAACACTTGGACGCGTGCGCGCGCAATATAAGGAGTTAATACCATGGAATTGGAAAGATTAAACCTAGGAATCATCACAACCGTATCCGGGAGATGGCCGCAGGAATTGCCTATGGCAAGACATGATGAATATTCTGCCTGGCTAACGAGGAGCTTTCCGGATATTCATGTGGTCAAAGCCCTTAAGATCGCGGTCAATAAAAAAGATGTAGCGACTATCACTGAATATTTCAAAAAAGAAACTGTGGATTTGGTGGTACAAGTCATCGGAGCTTTTACAGGCGATGACGTTGCAACATATTTGGGTGAAGAATTGAAGGTGCCGATTGTAATTTGGGCGCCCCACGAACCTCCTTTCGACGGCGGCCGCTTGATGGCTAATGCTTTGGTCGGGGCCACCATGAACACGGCCGCCATGTATCGGCTTGGGTTAAAATATCATTTTGTCTACGGGGATTATACGGAAAACCGGATTCAAGCGGAAGTATCCGTGCTTATTAAAGTATATGGCGCTTTGAAGAAATTAAAGAGAACGTATCTCGGTTTACTGGGCTATCGTCCGACCGCTTTTTACAGCTCAACCTTTGACGAAACCTTGATTCGTCAAAAATTCGGAATCAAGATGGAAGAATTGGATTTAAAGGTAATTTTGGATAAAGCCGAAAAAATGGATGCTGCCGAAGTTGAAAAGGATATTGCGAAAGTTAAAGCCTTGGGCCAAGTTCAAGGTATTCCCGACGAATATCTCGAAAATCATAGCCGTTTGACATTGGCAATCAAAGAACTTGTAGCGGAACAAGACTTTAACGCTTTGTGCATCAAGTGCTGGCCTGAATTGGGCAATTTACACTATACGCCGTGCGGGATGATTTCCCGCCTTGCCGATGAAGATTTTCTGATTGGCTGTGAGAGCGATGTGGATGCAACCATAACCATGCTGATCCAGAAATATTTATCGGGAGAAACGCCATTTATGTCGGATTTGATTACTATCGACGAAACCGAAAATTCGGCGATGTTCTGGCATTGCGGCCAGGCTGCAACCAAGCTGAAAAATCCCACTTGTGATTTGATCGTGAGCAATCATCCTTTGGCAGGCCAGGGTGTGGCCATATATGGAACTTTAAAGCCGGGAAAAGTTACGGTGGCCCGGATGTCCAAAATCGGGAACGAATTTAAATTATTTTTGGTTAAGGGAGAAGCCATTCCGACCCAATATGTAACCAAGGGCGTAATGGTTAAAGTTGTTTTGGAGAAACCGGTTTATCAAGTTCTCCATCGGATTGCCGAGGAAGGAGTTCCTCACCATTATAGCTTGGTGTGGGATGATGTTGTTGAAGAAATGAAGAAACTATCCTCGGTGTTAGGAATTGAAGTGGTCGAGCTCTAAGAGAAATTTTGTAAGGGATGAAAGAAATACAATATATTAAAATCAATGGATTCATTGAAATAATATATTGTATTTCTTGATTGATTTTTTGATTATGTTTTAGACGGCCTCGTGAAGACCGGGTTATTTCGGAAGGGTCCCTTCCACTCCCTGGACGAACCAGTTGAAGGAGAGCATTTCGGTATCGGTCATCTTTTGACTGCTTTTCACTCTGATGTTTCCGGATTGATCTTTAATCGGTCCGGCAAAAACAACATAGTCGTCTTTGGCGATGATTCCTCTTTTTTGCTCTACCAGTTTTTTCACATCATCGGTAACCATGGAACCGTATGGGCTGATATCAACCATTCCGTCCTTTAGTCCACCCCAGTATTGTTCGGATTTCCAGGTTTTGTTGATGACGGATTTGACAACTCTAACATAATACGGTCCCCATACGGCAATTTGTCCTGTTAATACCGATTTAGGCGCCATAGCTCGCATATCACTGCAATTGCCGATTGAAAACAATCCTTTTTCTTCGGCAGCTTGCATTGCTGCGGGAGTATCCTGATTTACAGTGATTAAACCTACACCGGCGTTAATGAGACTCATTGCCGCAGCCTTTTCGGCGGAAGGATCGTACCAGGTATTGCTCCAGACTACTTTGACCTTGATTTTTGGATTGACGGATTGGGCGCCCAAAGTGAAGGCGTTGATGCAACGGATAACTTCGGGGATTGGAAATGCTGCCACATAACCGACAGTATCACCCTTAATATATTTGGCGGCAGCGACTCCGCCGAGATAACGTCCCTCGTAATCCCTATCCATATAGGTCCCCATGTTCTTTGCCGTTTTATAACCGCTGCAATGCATAAAAACGACATTCGGATATCTGGCGGCCACTTTAACCATAGGGTCCATAAAACCAAAACTGGTGGCGAAAATTACTTTACAGCCCTTTTCAGCCAAATCGCTCATTACCCTTTCAGCATCGGCTCCCTCGGATACTCCTTCCACAAAAAGGGTTTCAACGTTAGGAAGTTGCTTTTCCAAGTATTTGCGGCCTTGGTCATGAGCAAAAGTCCAACCGGCATCACCGGGAGGGCCGTTATAGACAAAACCCACTTTAAATTTATCGGCAGCAACTGCTTTCGGACTATGAAATCCCATGCTAATTCCGATTACAACGAACAATACACCGAATAGAATCAAACCATACCGTAGGAATCTGGGCATTGAACAACCTCCATTTTGGTATTTTGAAAATCAAATGTCGCTGGACACTCCGGAAAAAACTACGAATGAACCATTCCTGGCTTTTTAAAAGATTATCAAAGCCAAAAATATTTTTACGGTTGATTTTGAAAATGATACGGGATAGTAAGTATATTTTCCCTGGTTGCTTTGGATTTGATCAATTGATCTGATTTTGATTATATCCCCGGGTTTATTTTTTTGTCAACAATCTTTGTAAAAAAATTAACATGAATATCACAAGGAAGAGTTAATCGGTTCCCTAAAATCAGTAATTTTAAGCGAAAAAAAATTTTCATTGGAATTCGATGACATATATATTACATTCAATCCAACTGCTTAAAATAAATCTTTACAGGATAACAGGTGTGCAATATACTAAACGTTGTCAGTCAAACTATTGAAAATGGAGCGCAAACCCTTGGAAATAGGTACAACGATTCGAAATCAACGTCAAACGAAGGGGATATCGGTAAGGGAATTAGCTCGGTTAACCGGGTTGTCTCCCAGCGCGATCAGCCAGATCGAGACAGGAAAATCAGTCCCCAATATTTTAACCATGAAGGCGATTGCCGAGGCATTGGACATATCGGTGATTTCGTTTCTGTTGGATGATCTGGAAAATAAGATTAGCTTGGTTAAACTGGGAGAACGCCAGCGCTTGGTTCGTAATGCCACACCCACCGGGAATCTTAATGAGGAGTTTTTGGCAGGGGGAAGGAATTTTCAAATGGAGCCGGCGATTATTAGTGTACCGCCGCGGGCTGATTCCGGAAAACCCATGTCCCATCCGGGTGAAGAGTTTATTTATGTGTTGCAGGGACATTTGCAATATTCGCTGGAAGGAGTCAAAGACTATAATCTGGAAGAAGGAGATAGTTTTTATTATCCTTGTTCAATACCTCATCACTGGATGAACCCATCGGATAAAATCGAAGCCCGGTTTTTAATCGTTGCAACCCCATCACTTTTTTGACTTAAACTAAAAAAGTAATTCGCGGCGACGGCTGTATTGTTTATAAAAACGCTTAGAAGCAAATTTTCTTGCCAACGGGCGTTTTTTTATTTTTTACATTCTTTGCGGCAAAATCGCTTCCCGCAAAAAGAAAAATCTTGACGAAATTCATCCCAACCTGTACAGTATAAATAACATTTGTAAAGTTTAACGCACAATCTTTGACGTAAAACCCGATTGAATGCTGGTTATGGATGGGTTGGAATCCGGTCTGGGCCGTTATTCAACGAAGATATTGAACTTCATTGGGAAAAGAGAGGTGGAATCATGATGAATACTGAGTTAATTGATATTGCTCTTGGAAAGAAACCGGCTGATCGAATCATTCAAAACGGTTTACTGGTTAATGTTCATACCCGTGAAATTTATCGGGCCGACGTGGCCATTGGCGGCGATAAGATCGCTGCCGTCGGAAACGTTGAGCATTGCCAAGGCCCGGGAACTCAAATGATTGATGCTGCAGGGCATTATTTGGTGCCCGGTTTTATTGATGCCCATATTCACTTTGAAAGCAGTATGCTTAGTTTTCCGGAGTTTGCCAAAATGGCGCTGCGGCATGGAACGACCGTGGTGGCTTCGGATTTAATGGAAATCACCATCGTTTCCGGGGTGGAAGGGGCTATCGAAATTTTGGGTCAGGCCGGGAAAACTCCGCTGACTTTACTTTATCCGGTGCCTTCCTTTATGGAGGATTCGGATTTACAGACCATTGGCAGCAATTTAGGACCGGAATTGGTGAAGGAATTAATCAATCTGGATCAGGCCGTGGGACTCGCCGAAGTTCTGGCTCCCCCGATACTGGCCAAAAGCCCTTTGAGCGCCACCATGCTGACATTGGCGGAAAAAGAAAAGAAAACCGCTGAAGGGCACGCTCCTGCACTTACCGGTAAGGAATTGAATGCTTATTGCACGGCAGGGATTCGTTCCGATCACGAAAGCACCAATCCAGAAGAAGCCCTGGCTAAATTGCGCTGCGGTTTACGGGTATTGATGCGTGAAGGATCGGCATCCACCGATTTGCTGGAATGCCTCAAGATTATCACTGAAAACGGGGTTGATTCCCGCCATTGCGCGATGGTCAGCGATGATATCGATGCTTTACATATGGCAACCCTGGGACATATGGATCATAAAATCAGAATGGCCATTCAGGCCGGGGTTGACCCGCTAGTGGCCATTCAAATGTCGACCCTCAACCCGGCTGAAAGTTTAAAAGTGGACCAGGGTTACGGAAGCATAACTCCGGGGAAATTTGCCGACATCGTCTTGACCAAAGATTTGAAACAGATGGACATTCAAAAGGTTATCGCCAAAGGCGAGGTCGTTTTTGACGGAGTCAACGTCACCCTGGGCGGGACGGGCGTTTCTTGCTCGGAAAAACTATTGAATACGGTCAAACTTCGTTCGAAAATTTCCCCTCAAGATTTAATGATTGCATTGAAAGATCAAGCTAAAAAGGCCAGGGTGCGAGTGATTGGCGCCTCGAAAACTTCATTGCTGACTCAGGCGCTGGAAGCCGAACTGGATGTGGTGGATGGGTTCGTCACTGCCGATACCGGACGGGATATTTTGCCGATTGCCGTGGTTGAACGCTATGGCAAGAGTGGAAATATCGGTAAGGCTTTTATTAGCGGATTTGGACTGAAAAAAGGGGCCATAGCCACTTCGGTGGGCCATGATCACCATAATATAACGGTTTTAGGGACCAATTCCTCCGATATGGCCATGGCTGTCAACCGCATCGCCGAATTAAATGGCGGAGTGGTCGTGGTGGTGGATGGTGAAATCAAAGGGGAAATCCCCTTGCCTATTTGCGGTCTGTTATCCGACGAACCCGGAGAAACCGTGGCCTTTAAAATTGACCAGCTCCAGCAGGAATTGCGTCAATTGGGATGCCCGATGGCTTCGCCGTTCATGACTTTATCCTTTATCACCTTAATTTTCATTCCAGCCTACGGAATTTCCGACCAAGGTTTAGTGGATGTCTTCAAGATGGAGTTGGTCGATCCGGTGCTGGCTTAGATTGTCGTTACAGATTGATTTTTATTAGTGTGAGCAAACTGGCGTGAGTAGGAATTGGGAGGAACTTCGAAATTGCAACAAATTCTAATTAAGAACGGTTATATCATCTCCATGAACCCGCTACGGCAGGTATTTGACGGCGGAGATATCCTGATCGAAGGGGACAAAATCAGCGCCGTGGGGCAGGTACCGGGAAACCTGGTGAAACCCGATGCGGAAATCATCGATGCTACCGGCAAGATCATTTTGCCCGGGCTGGTAAATACCCATGTGCATCTCTCGCAACAATTGGGTCGGGGTTTGGGGGATGATGTGAATCTTCTGACATGGCTTCATGAACGGATTTGGCCTTATGAGAGCAGTATGGATTTAGAGGATTCCTATATCTCCTCCCTGTCTTGCTGCCTGGAATTAATTCACTCCGGCGTGACCGCTTTCGCCGAACCCGGCGGGCAAGAGGTTGACGGAATGGGCCGGGCAGTGGAGGAAATCGGACTTCGGGGGATTCTAGCCCGTTCAACAATGGATTGCGGCGAAGGATTACCGCTCAAGTGGCGTGAGAGTACTGATTTTGCTTTGAAAAAGCAGGAAGAACATATCAAGCGCTGGCATGGAGCAGGGGATGGCCGGATTAAGGTATGGTTCGGTTTACGGACCATTTTCAACAATTCCGACGATCTGATCAAGCGCACCAAGGACTTGGCGGATAAGTACGGTGTAGGCGTCCATATGCACGTGGCTGAGATTGATGATGAGGTACGTTTCGCCAAGGCGGAACGCGGCCATACCACTGTCGAACACCTGGCCCATTTGGGAGTATTGGACGGGAATTTTTTGGCTGTTCATACGGTGTGGCTCACGGAAAAAGAGATTGATCTTTTTTTGCTCCACGATGTAAAAGTATCTCATAACCCCGCTGCGGCCATGAGAGTCTTGGGTTTTGCCCGGGTTCCGGAAATGCTCGCCAAGGGGATTACGGTTTCCATCGGTACCGACGGCGCGCCTTCCAACAACCGGATGGATATCATGGATGAAATGTATCTGGCTACTCTTTTACACAAAGGGAGAAATTTAAACCCCAAGATCCTGCCGGCGGAGAAAGTCTTGGAAATGGCCACCATCGACGGAGCCCGTTGCCTGCTCTGGGAAAACGAAATCGGTTCCCTGGAAGAAGGAAAGAAAGCCGACTTGATCTTGGTGAATCCCCGGAGCGCCGGCAGCTTGCCGGTGCATGATCCGGTTGCCAATATGGTTTATGCGATGCATTCCAGCAATGTGGAGTCCTCGATGTGCGATGGCCATTGGTTGATGCGCGATCATAAAATCCTGACCGTCGATGAAGAGGAGATACTGGAAAAAGCCCAACTCCGGGCGGCGGCATTGGTGAAAAAGGCTGGAATCGTTCTCCCGGACCGTTTCCCTGTCGTGAAAGTGCGATAAGGAAATAGGATTGGAGTGAATCGCCAATATAGAAAAGAGCAGCCGGGAATAGCCGCTGCTCTTTGTTTTTATTATTTTAATTCCTTTCTACAATCCGGCGGTACATCTCCGGCCGGCGGTCTTTGAAAACTCCCCAGAAATCGCGGTAGGCGGCGATTGCTTCCAGGTCGAAGGAGGCGTAAATGATTTGCTCACTGCTGCGGTCGGCCTCGGCTATTTTTTGTCCCTTTTCATTGGTAATAAAAGATGAACCATAGAAGGTCAGCTCCGAACCTGGGGCTTTTTCGGTTCCTGTCCGGTTGGCGGCGATAACCGGCATCACGTTGGCTCCTGAGTGGCCTTGCATGCAGATTTGCCAGTGATCCTTGGAGTCGATCCCTTCCCGGCCCGGTTCGGAACCGATGGCGGTGGGATAGAGCAAAAGCTCCGCCCCTTGAAGCGCCATGCAACGGGCGGCTTCGGGGAACCATTGGTCCCAGCAGATCCCCACGCCCAGTTTGCCATAACAGGTGTCCCAAACCTTAAAACCGCTATCTCCCGGCCCAAAGTAGAATTTTTCTTCATAACCCGGCCCGTCGGGAATATGGGTTTTGCGATAGATCCCTAAAATCTGCCCATCGGCATCAATGATGGCAATGGAATTATAATAACGTCCGTCTTGGTGTTCAAAAAAGCTAACCGGTAAGACTACCCGAAGTTCCCCGGCCATTTGTTGGAAATGGGAAACAGCCTGGTTTTGCTCCAGTCCAGCAGCATACCGAAAATGGTTTTTGTTTTTTTCCTGGCAAAAATAAAGCGTTTCAAAAAGTTCCGGCAGCAAAATGATTTGGGCACCTTCTTGGGTGGCTTCCCGCACCTTTTGGTCAGCCTTTTGGATGTTTTCAGCAGGTTTGTCAGAACAACGGATTTGAACCGCTGCAACTTTCACCGGACGGGACATGGTATTCCTCCTTGGAAATATCAGAGATGGATAAAACATTGATCAAAGTATGACGATTGAAATTTCTCCGGCAATGTTTTTAATTAATGATTGATAGAATCGTACGGTTTAACATTGTACGGGGCCAACCTCCCCTGGCGGGGCTGTCCCAAAAGCAAAAACCAGACAATTATTAAAAGAAAAAAATTGTACTTTGAAAAAAGAATAATCTCATCCAACCACAAGAATTGCTTTTTTGGCCAGATTGTGTGCAATACACAATAAA
>JAEXDA010000063.1 GCA_023401925.1 Bacillota bacterium | reverse complement strand
CCTCAAATTAGGTTTTTTTAAGAGAGCATAAAACATTTGCCCTCTTTTTCATTATATATTGACATTTTATATACAAAAAGGAAGTGTCCCTTACTACTTAAAAAGTAGTTTTGCGACACTCCCTTTTCATTAGGTATGAGCATAAAAAACACTTCCTAGAAGAGTGAGGTTTTTTGATATTACGGATGACAAATAGAAATAACTTCCATCTTCTGAAGGATTTGTCGGGTTCTTGCAGAAATATCTATAATTAAAAATCAAAAAAATGATGTTAAAAAAATTATCAAGGGAGAATAACAATAATATATCCACTATCCATAAACACAGGGAGGTATTGCTAGTGAATATAAAAGATGCGCTGAATACCCGGCGTTCGACCAGGGCATTTCTTTCCGTACCCGTTGAGAAAGATAAGCTTACCAATATTTTTGAAGCGGCTGTCCGCACTCCATCCTGGGGAAACACACAGCCGTGGGAAATATTTGTTGCCACAGGCGACACTTTGGACAGAATCAAAAAGGGTTATCAGCAAAAATACACGAGCAAAGCCACTGCTGCGCCGGAAATAGCCCGCCCCGCCGAATGGACGGAATCCGCTAAAAAACATCTACAGCAACTTCACCCGGATATGGTGCGTAACTGTGGCGATGCAGTAGAACAGTTTGGCTTGCTCAATCAGACTATGTTCAATGCCCCTGCTGTCATTTATATTTGCATGGACAGGATTCTTTCTGAGTGGTCCCTTTATGACATCGGTGCGTATTCGCAGAGCCTGATGCTTGCAGCTATCGAACGTGGGCTTTCCACCATACCCGCGATAACGCTCGTGCTTTATCCGGACGTTCTCCGGCGGGAATTGAGAATCCCGGATAATCTAAAAATTACCATCGGCATTGCTATCGGCTATGCCGATAGGGAGAATAGAATAAACGACTTTGTCAGCGGCAGGAGTTCGCTTGATGAAACTGTGCATTTTCTTGACTAGGAAGGGAAATAAGTTACGGTACACATAGTTTTGATTGTGATTGAACATGCAAATCGGGCTTGGGGGGGCGTAGGTTCAAATCCCGATACCCCTCCTCCCCCTTTCGGGCCTATGAATAGGTTAGGATTATATTAACAGTTTTTCCCAAAAGAAAAACAAAAGGCTTAAGAGATTAGGCAACCTGAGACGGCATCCAAAAGAGCCGCCTCTTATATTTTTTGATTTAAATTTATCACAATTCAAAGGAGGGTTTGCTATGGATTTTATCGATGAAATCAAACAGTTTTCAGCAAAGATTCAAGAAATTAAGGGTCAAATTCAAACCGAAGAGGCTACTAAGCATTCAATTATACTGCCCTTCATCCAATTGCTCGGTTATAATGTTTTTAATCCTAATGAAGTAGTTCCGGAATTTACCGCAGATGTTGGTATTAAAAAAGGCGAAAGAGTTGATTATGCAATTTTAATCAACGGAAAACCATCTATTTTGATTGAAGCTAAACCAGTTGACGATCCACTCAAAACTCATGATAGCCAATTATATCGTTACTTTACAACAACTGAATCCGATTTTGCAATATTGACTAATGGGATACTCTATAAATTCTATTCTGATATTCAGGAACCCAATAAAATGGATGAAATGCCTTTTTTGGAGTTCAATTTATTTGATATTAAAGAATCAACAGTAGCAGAACTCAAAAAGTTTAAAAAAGAAGGATACAACGCAGAAGAATTATTTTCCACAGCCACTACGTTAAAATATACCAGTAAAATTAAATCCATATTCGATGAAGAACTCAAAGATCCAAAAGATGAATTTGTCAAATATTTCACTCGCGAAATTCATTCCGGAAAAGCTATGCAAAGTGTTATTGATAAATTCAAGCCCATTGTAAAAAGAGCATTAAATCAATACATAAGTGAATTAATGAACGACAAAATTAAAACTGCAATTGAAACAACAATGGCATCAGAAGGCGAGGTCGCTCCTACCCAAACAGAAGAATTGCTAAATGAAGAACATGATAAGAAAATAATTGTAACAACTGCCCTTGAATTAGAAGCGTTTTACTTAGTTAAATCAATATGTAGAGAATTTATAGACGCTAGAAAGATTGGGTATAAAGATACACAAACCTATTTTAGTGTGATTGTTGATGGAAAAGTTGGCAAATGGATCTGCCGGTTATTTTTGGATAGCAATAAAAAATACTTAATTTTACCAGGTGAAGAAAAGGAAGCAAAATTTTTAATTGAAACACTAGATGATATATATAAATACAAAGACGAGATAATAAACATTGTAAAACAGCTTACCAATACTGGGAATTGATATTATCCTGTTAAACGGATGAAAGATGAAGCCGGAATACTTATCAAGAAAATTTCACAAGTAAAAAGGCTGAATTGTTGGTGAGTATATAATATCGAAACGACTGGGATTGGAAAAAAATTATGTTATAAAATTGCTCTATATTTTATATGGACTAATTAAACGCCATAATTAATTCAAGTCAAAAAAACAAAGGACAACTTATGAAAGAAAAAATCAAAAAGGAATTGAGCGTTTTAATTGGTTTACCTATAGTTGAAGCAGGAAGAATAGCCGATTTGGAATGGTTTTCCTTTGGGAAACTTCTCGAAGTTATTGATACACAAGGAAAGAAAAAACTTGTTAGTGAGTATGCAATACATATTCAATGTGCATGGAGAATTACAGGACCTAATGGAATAATTGTTGCTTCCCATGATAAATACTTTCCAAAGGATGGCTGGGTAGGTAATGATGAAGATTTCGATTGGGACAAACATGGAGGGAACCGTTGTGATCAAAAAATAGATAAATTTTTCAAAAAAAATAAAACGTTAGTAGTAAAATCTGTTGAGGCCGATGATTACGGAAGTTTTCGTCTTATTTTTAAAGGTGGATTTTCTCTTGAAGCCTTTCCTGATAGTTCTGATGCTGAAGAATATTGGAGATTGTTTCAACCCTATAAAAAACGACCACATTTTGCGGTAAAAGGACGAGAAATTATTGATTATTAAAACTTGCCCTCTGTGGCTGTTGGATAGGTAACGGTCTTAGTGTTTGTTTAGGAACGATTGTCCCTATTTTTGATACAAATTCAATCCCATCTCCCCTACCCTACCTATGGACTGGGAGTGGAAATACGTTAAATATCTCGGGACCCATCTAATACTAAGGAGAAAAAATGAAAAAACTTAATCGAATCATACTAATGTTAATTCCTATTGCGTTTCTAGTCTGTATAAACTATCCATCTGTAATGGCTTTAACTGATGAAGAAATAACGAAAATTGAAAAGGAAACTTGGGCTATTTCTATCAATACGGATGTAAATGATCTATATCCTGAAGGTATTCAATATGCAATCATCAATGAAGATCCCATGCCTTTATTTGAAGCCAAATTTGGTATCCTTAAATCAAAAGAAACTAATCGAGCAATCGTATTAATAGTATCTTGGAATACAATATTTAAAAAGGTAACTGGAGATAACGTTGCGTTATTACCACCTAAAAGTGAAGATCAATTTTCGATGCGCTCAAATGAACCAGAAGGTAAAAAATGGCTTATAACGAAGGTCGCAACTAAAAGAAATGGAACTATTTTATGCTGGTGTATACCAATTCAAGTGAAAAATGGTGAAACATATTCAATTACACTTGATGAAAAGAATTACCTTGATCTAAACAAGTTAATGTAAAAATTTGTAATAGTCGTTTTAGCCGTTATATTGTTAATGCATACAAGAATCAATTGACTAAAGACTTCCCCAAGATATTCAATACAATTGAATTGATTATTCAAGAAGAAAATGAAAAACTGTTTGACTGGGATCAAAAATCCATCAAAAATTCTTAAAAAGCTAAATTATGAAATTGTATTCTATGTACATGATACAGAAGTAAAAGAAACAGAGAATACGAGGTCTTATGATTGGAGTAAAGTGAAAATTTCATCGGGTTTACAAGGTTATGTATTAGGAAAATTTTCAAGAAGCCCAATTGATTACTGTGTTATGTTCAAAAAAATAGAAGGGAGATGGAAAATGATATTTTTTGTTGCAGGAGATTGATGAAAATTTGTACTTTGGATTTATAAATCAAAGGAGGTAATACTTCATGCGCTCCAAGATTATCTTCACAGTCTTAGCCATCATTGTGTTATCATCCATGATTTTCACTTGCTCTCCCGGTAGTTTTGCAATTCAGTCCTCCCCTACCCTATCTCCCTCAGGAAGTGGTATTTCCACCAATATTCAAATCCCACGGTGGATGGACCCGGAAGATTAGTCCTGGGAATCTGTTGTGTTTCATAATAGACAAGAAGCGCTGAGTGCCGAGTATGTACCGTGCAAAGCATGAATCCGTGATGCAATTATTAAGATCAGGAGGGAGTTTGTAATGGAACTGAAAAGATTTATAAGTACTTCACTGCTTCAAATCATTGAGGGCGTCAAAGAAGCTCAAAGTAAAGCCGAAGAACTTGGTGCAAAAGTTAATCCAACGAATCTTGCATTGTCCGAAACAGGAATAAGCTATAACCCAGATGATATTAATGTTTCAAGACTAGTCGAATTTGATGTTGCAGTGACTACTATTGAAGAAACGACAACCAATAATAGTATTGGAGTAATTACCGGGGTGGGATCGGCGAGACAATCTGAAGCCCCCATAAATAAATTAAAATTTGCTATTCCAATATTATACCCAGGGTCCAAAGCTCGTGGGTATCCCCCGATTAGTTAGATACTTAAGTTTAGCTTATAAAGTTCGCCAACATTGGCCGGGAAAACCCGTCATGTTCTCAACGCCATATATGAACTTTAAAGTACAGGCAAGGTAACCGTCCCAAACATGACAGAAACTTTTGATACCGGATCCGCCGCCGGCCATTTTTGCTCACAGTTCTGGCCGGCGGGTTTGACCGAAAAAAACTTGATTATCTTCCACAGTCGGTAAGAAGTACAGAATGCCGGGTATACGCCTGCATGGTGGGTAGACCTTATTCAGAAACCGGGAGGTTTCAGTTTGATACTTCATTGTTTTGGAAAAGCTTTTTCAATCTACTGTTGGTTTTATATAGCAGCAATTATAATATATATATTCTATTTTACCATTACTTGGAAAATAAATGATAGGACGGCAATGTTATTTGTGACTATTATATTTTTTGTAAGTATCGCTTGCACTAGTTTATTAATCTTTATCTAATATCATTTTGAATAGGCATCTTCAGATAAACAGTTAATATAACTGGAGATGAGATTTTTGATAATCAATTGGAAAGACAAAATCAAAGCGTTCCAAGATGCTGCGACCAATAAAAATAAAATAATCAAGAATATAAAAAAGGACTTGAAATTAATAAAGTCCACTCTATCCGACGAGGAAGAGGTTATATTGGTCTTTGAAAGCGGGAGCCGTTATGAGATTTACCCGGTATACGAGGAACTTTTTGAACATGGAAATAACTTTAAACGAAGCTTCACTGAAATCCTCGAAATTAAAGCGCTTGAAAAGGAGATTATAGAAACTGAAAATACATTAAGAGACCTACTAAAAAACAATCCAGTTCAGCTCGCAAGCTTCGAAGAATATGTAGAATGCAGGCATACTGTTCTTCTATACACAGTTTATTTTTATAAAAACAACAAAGTCAATAAAACATACAAAGGGAAAACTTACAAGAATATAGAAGCTTATGTATATGGGATCTTGGATGATTTTGGAATCACGATTCGATACCACAAGTAAGGTAGAAATGCAATGAGGCAGAGAAAATCAGTCTTGATGAGCATTCTCTCCTCAAAGCCTGATTTTCACTTTGCATGTTTCCTACCTAAAATCAGCCTTTAACCCTTCAAATATAGGGAATACCAATATTTTCAATAACATAAATCAAATTTTTTTACTTCAACTTTTTTACCCTATTCCCTTTCGGTCCAAGCTCCTGTACTGTATCGCCTCAGCCAAATGGGAGATTTCGATCTGGGGAGAAGCCTCCAAATCGGCAATTGTGCGCGCCAATTTCAGAATTCTTGTATAGGCCCTGGCACTTAATGAAAATCGTTGGACCGCCTGGCGAAGTAATTCTCGACCCTCGCGTTCTATCTGACAATACTCCCGCAGTTCTTTACTGCTCATCCCGGAGTTGCAAAAGGTTTCCGAACCTTTAAAGCGTTCCCGTTGAAGAGAACGGGCTGCTTCAACTCTCTCCCGGATTGTTTTGGAAGATTCGCTCTTCGGGACCGTATCAAATTCGAACTCTGCCAATCTAGGGACTTCGATTTGTAAATCAAAACGATCGAGTAACGGCCCGGATATCCGGCCTTGGTATTTTTGAATTTGCAACGGCGTGCAAGAACAGGCTTTTAGGGAATCACCGAAATAACCGCAGGGACAGGGGTTCATCGCTGCCGCTAACATAAATCGTGCTGGATAAGTTAAAGATGTGACAGCTCTTGCAATCGTGACTTTGCCGTCCTCTACGGGCTGGCGGAGTACTTCCAAGACTTCCCGGGGGAATTCCGGCAATTCATCCAGAAATAACACTCCATGATGGGCAAGGCTTACTTCGCCCGGACGCGGAATCCTGCCTCCCCCGATGAGTCCGGCAGGACTCGTCGTGTGATGGGGAGAACGAAACGGCCGGGTTTGAACCATTGAAACCCCATAAGGCAGTAAGCCGCTGATGCTATAAATCTTGGTCAATTCAATCGATTCATCCGGATCAAGCGACGGAAGAATTCCCGGCAATCTCCTGGCCAACATGGTTTTACCTGAACCGGGAGGACCAATCATTAGAATATTGTGACCGCCGGCAGCCGCGACCTCCAGAGCCCTCTTTGCCTGTTCCTGTCCTTTCACATCGGCTAAATCTTCAAAAATGGCCGCTGCTGCTGTCTCTTGATGATATATTGGTCTTATGATTTCTCCGTTTGATCGTCCTTCTAAAAAGTCCACGACTTGAGTCAATGTTATCACAGGAATCGGAGTGATTCCGGAAACAACAGAAACTTCAGTCAAATTGTCAGCCGGAATCACGATGTATTTTTTGCCAACCTCCCGGGCAGCGATAGCCATTGACAAAGCGCCGTTTATGGAACGTAGTTTACCATCAAGAGCCAATTCTCCGATAAAAACCGCATCCGATATCCTGGTGAGAGCTAATCCGCCTTTTGCCGCTAAAATACCAACGGCAATCGGTAAATCAAATCCGGAGCCCTCCTTCTTGATATTGGCCGGTGCCAGATTGACCACAATCCGGTGATAATGAAACTCCAAATTGGAGTTGGTAATTGCCGCCCGTACTCTATCCCGAGCCTCTTTAACCGCTAAATCCGGTAATCCCACAATATCAAAACTGGGCATTCCTCCGCCCAAATCCACTTCGATTTGCACGATAAAACCATCGATGCCGTTCACAGCCATAGTTTCGATTTTAGCCAGCAATAAAATTCCCCCTGCTTCGATTCTCGGATAACCTTAGCCCTAATTATCCAGTGACATATAAAAGGCATTTCGAATCAATTGGATTTGATAATCTGCTGCGGAACCGTAGTCAATGGAAATAACATCGAAGCGGGCCGGGGCTTCGTAAAGGGCCAATTGACCCAAATAATACTGGGCAACTTTAATAATATGCTTTTGTTTGGTATGGGTTACTGAATCGAATCCATATCCATAGGATTTGGTTTTTCTGGTTTTTACCTCAATAAAACACCAGATATCCTTTTCTTTGGCAATAAGGTCGATTTCACCATAAGGGCAACGAAAATTACGGCTCACGATTTGATAGCCTTGTTTCTTAAGGAAATCCGCGGCGATTTGTTCTCCCCAACAACCAAAATTTCTTTTGCTAGAAAATGTATTCATATTGTTGTTTTCTATATTTTTAGATAATTTCCTGCAAATAAAACAAAAAAGGCTGTCTAAAAAACTTAAATTCGGAAGCCTTCGTCAAAATAAGCCGCTCCGTAAATAAGTATTAGTCAGCCGTTTTTTTGATATCCGATCGTTTGGATTAATTTATCCGTAAACGATTTTATCCATTACATCGACAATATTCGGGTCGAATTCAATTCCGCGGTTTTGGTGAATGTAATTCATAGTTTCCGCGGGAGATTTGGCATGTCGGTAAAGACGTTCTGTGGTCATGGAATCATATACATCCGCAATTGCGGTAATTCTGGCAAACTCATGGATAGCCTCTCCGGCCATTCCCCGAGGATACCCGGTTCCATTAAAGCGTTCATGGTGCTGATAAGCAACATGAGCCGAACTTGCTGCGATACTTTGGTTTTGTTTTAATAAATTATAGCCTTCCTCGGGATGAGTATGAACTAGTTTTAATTCCGGATCCGTCAAACCACCGATTTTATCAAGAATTTCTATGGGAATTTTCGTCATTCCGAGGTCATGGAACAGTGCTCCCACTGCCAAGTCGGCCAATTTTAGCTGATTGTAACCCATATGGATCGCTATTTTAACGGCGATGACGCAAACATTGACCGAATGTCCATAAATATAGTCTTTTCGTAAGCGAATGTCGGTCATACCGATTAAACTCTTATGATTGGTAACAATTTCATCAACCAAATCAAAAAGAGGCCCTTTACTGGCAAGTAAGTTCGCATTCTGGCCGGAGCGGACTTCGCTATCCAGTTTAGAGAGGCTCCGAATTAAGTCTACACGGGTCATTTCAGAGACGGGTTCGGGGATTTTTTCTTCATTTGATGTACCGATATAGGCAGCCGGTAAACCAAGTTGTCGCAATTTGGAGATGATGTGATCCGTAATGGCCGTATCTGCACGAACCAAAATCAAACCCTCCGGTGAATAAATCGTTTTTGCCAATTTCATTCCTGATTTCAAATTTTCAATGCGCACTTTCTCCATGATTCATCTTAAGCCTCGCTTCTTGGTGAATAGTTTTTGTCCAGCCGCCAAATAAATGCTAAAATTTGTGCTACAATCTGATAGGTTTCTTCCGGAATAGGGGTGCCCGGTTCGAATTTGGCCAAAATCCTTGCAAGCTCCGGTTCAATATGATTGGGAACTCCGGCCTCTTCCGCCAATTTCAAAATCGTCTCTGCCACGTGGCCCTCTCCGGCAGCCATTACAACCGGAGCATTGTCGGTTCCCGGCCTATAACGGATTGCTGCGGCATATTTCGTTTTCCTTTGTTTATTGCCTGATTTCACATCCATAAATCAACTCCATATGCCTTTGAATAAGTTTTTTCTTCATCCGAAACATTAACCGATATCATTACATTTTCTTTGGAGATAGCCGATTTCATTTCCGGAACATGGGCCCGCAAGTATTGGCGTATATCTTCGCTAACAACCCCTAAATTGATTTGGAGACCATTTGAGCTTACTTTTAGTCCCAAATTGACTATTCCCATATTTTCAGTTGGGATTGCCGCATGGATGGATTGATCATTATTGGTATTATTCTGGCTATTGTTTCCTTTTTCCTTTTTCCATTCCATAAAACATTCGCGAATATTTGATCCCGAATCCATTATCAAAAACGGGACCAGATTTGTAGAATCATGAGTGGGTAACTCTTTTAAAAGTTCTTTCTGGATGTCAACGTTTTTTTCAAGGATCCATTGAAGCTTTTTGGGGATCTCCGGATTCGCTCCTGACACCGGCGATATTTGCTCCCCGGGATCTGAATTTTTTTGCCCTTTGGTATTCGAAATCCGCAACTCGGATGCCAATTTAAGTTTTTTGGTTATCTCGGAAACATTGCCAGGCAATTTTAAAATCGATTCTAAGAGTAAAGCCCTATCTTCTTTTATACTTATTTCCTGCAATTTCCTTCGTAATAAATCACGGACTTCAGGTTCCCGGTTAATCCATGCGGCCAAAACGGTTCCGGAAGTCACGGGCCACTTCCGGGCAATCATAAAACTAAAAACTTCGGGTTCAACCGGTTGTTGATAGCGGGATTGAAATTCTTGCATCGAACGGGCTATCTTGGTCACATACTCTGGAGTTACAGGCAGATTATCTTTCATCAACGCAGAAGCAATCTCTTTTTGCAGCGAAATATTTCCGGAATTTCCTTGAGCCTTCAATAAATCTATATTATTATTGGTTTGATTATCAGCTGTCATTACCGAGGAATTTTTAATCAATTTCAGAATCAAACGACCCTCAGCATCGTAAGAAACCGAAAAAGTCTGATTGGTACCTATTACTGGCGGTTCACATTCGATTTTAGCCTGGATGGTATGTCCGGCTAATTCTAATATGGCTTCATTCTGATCAAGAGAAATGATTTTCCCTACAATATTTTGGCCATCTTTTAAATTCAATTCATTAAACTGCCGGACTTGACCGACAGTGAACAACAAATTGGGTCCAGATAGTTTCAAAATTTCACGACCCCATCTTCTCCAAATAAATTCAAGGTCTGCAAATTATCGTTTTTATCCAAACGAAAAGACAATCGATGAATAGGCGACGGTCCAAGTTTTTCCAAAGCCGAGTAGTGCTCCCGGGTGGGATAGCCTTTGTGCTTGGCGAAACCATAGCCCGGATAAAGGGAATCATATTGTACCATCATGGCGTCACGGGTGCATTTGGCAATTACAGAAGCGGCGGCTATGGAAACCGAAAGGGCATCACCATGAATAATGGGCTGTTGCGTAATGTCAGTACTCGGGATCTGCAAAGCATCAACCAGCAAATAATCCGGAGACTCTTTTAAGTTCTGCAAAGCCTTTACCATAGCTTGCCTGGAGGCCTGATAGATATTAATTTTGTCGATTTCTTCGGCTTCAACAATACCTATGCCAAATTCATAGTTTCCGCCAGTAAGAATTTGATAAAAACGTTCACGGCGTAATACTGTTAATTGTTTGGAATCATTGAGACCTTCCAAATAAAAATCGCCGGGAATCACAAAACAGGCAGCCACCACTGGGCCCGCCAAAGGGCCTCTTCCGGCTTCATCAAAACCGGCTACTCTTTGGAAACCCCTTTCCCAACATTGTTTTTCGTGAACAATGCGTTCTTCCCATGGTAAATGGGTATATTTCTGGGGCTTTTGCAATGATTTCACATTTTTCTTTGCCAAATTAATCACCTATATCGGTCTCATCGGAAAAAGTTTTTAAAACTTTATAGAAAACTAGATAGCTACCATATTAAAGCCAGTTCAGCGAAGGGCTTTTTTCAAGATTCAACCGATAATGAAACCTATGTTCTGAGAATAAATTTATTATAGCATATCGTAAGATGTCAATTTTGTTAATTTTTTGCCGAAAATATACTGTGTTCTTCTGCCGGTTATCATCTAAAAATGAATCGATATGCAAAAAATCGATTGGGATTTATGAACAGCAGTTTCAAGATTTTCTAGCAGGAAATATTCGTAAAAAGGAGAATTTTAATTTATATTATGTTTTATTTCAGGAGGCGCGGTTTGAACCAGCAGACATCATTGCCCATCAATGCTTGGATAAAAAAAGGGCTAAGCTTGGTATTAATTTTTACTTTAATCAGTTCAAGTTATCTTTTTTTCAAGTCGGCCTCAACACGGAAATGGTTTCAATGGGATTCCCTTAATTACTGGGCTTTTCTCATGTCATTTATCGCTTTAATTTGCTCCTGGCTGATTGAAACCATCCGGATCCGCTTAATTGCAACCGGTTTGGGGGATCAAATATCCTTTCGCAAAGTATTGGGAATTAATTTAGCCACAGCCTTTTCCGGCAATGTTACGCCTTTCAGTTCGGGAGGCGTGCCGACTCAAATTTATTTATTATGTAAAAATGGCATCCAGCCTGGTAAATCAAGTGCTATTGTAACAATTCGGGTTATTTTTACGACTTTACTATTTACTTTGCTTTCTCCATTGTTGCTGTTTTTTTATTACGCCAAATTTTCCAGTGGTTTGGTTCATCAAATCACCACGGTTGCGATTCCTGTGGCATTATTGCTGTCGATTGTCTTGATTACTTTTATTATCAAACCCAAAATCGCCCGGAATTTGGTGGCATTTTTGATTCGCTGCTTGGAATTTTTTAAGCTGGGAAATAGGTTTCAACCGTTGCTAAATAAATCATTAAGCGAATTGGATGTTTTTCATGACTCCATTAAATTATTCCGTAAAGGCCTCAATTTTTATTTGACGATACTTTTTACCTTCCTATATTGGGCGGTTTTTTTCTCGATTGCTCCATTATTGATGTATGCGTTTAATTACAATGCGACCCAAGTCTTTCTGGAAAGTATTCTTTTTCAGTTTATATTAGTGTTCATTCTGGCGTATTTACCCATTCCCGGCGGCAGCGGCGTCATGGAATTGAGCCTGTTTTCGGTGTTTGTATTCATTCCATTGCATATCAGAGCGATCTTCATTTTGGCTTGGCGTTTTGTGAGTTATTATTTATCAACGATTATCGGTGGATTTATTTTACTTAAAATCATCAATCACGGGACCGATCCTGCAGAGGGGTGACCCCACCAAACATGTTTGGAACTTCTGGAGTATCTTCCGGAATATTCCTACCCAAGGATGTTCTTGAGGTACTTCTAGACTAATCCGTCCTCGGACGCTCTTCCAGGAACTTCCATACTGATCCGTCCGAGGACGCTCTTACAAAGGCACTTCCAAACTAATGCGTCCTAACTTACCATCCCGAAACTCTTTTAACAAGATCGAAACCGCCCGGTTTAAATCCGGCATATTCCCTTTTAAAAGGAACCCCCTTTTTTTGGCAAACCACTCTAGCTGTTCTTCCGGATCCGGCATTTTTTCCGCTCCGTTTGCATTCCAATGAAAAAGTTCCTCGCCCAGCATCTCCAATAATTTCAAAGATAAGTCATAAGCCGGTAAAATTTCCTCGCGAATCGTCCCGACGAGAGCCAATTTTAAACCATCTTCCTGCTTAATAATTTTCGGAGGCAGTAGACCCGGAGTATCCAATATTTCGATACCATTCCGTTTGACCCATTGTTTGCCGCGGGTTACCCCAGGCCTGTTTCCGGTTTTGGCAGAACCGGTACCCGTTAAGCGGTTTAAAATCGTAGACTTACCCACATTTGGAATGCCGACGACTCCGACTCGAATGATGGTTCTGGTTTTACTGGTCGTTATCAACTTGGGGATTAAGCGCCAAATCTTATCAATACCGGTTCCGCTTTTACCCTCTATTTCCAATACGGGAATGGAAGAGTTTTGAAACCATTGAACCCAGGCTTTGGTTACCTCCGGATCTGCCAAATCAACTTTATTTAAAATTACCATCAAGGGTTTTCGGGCTAATAAGGTTTCTAAATCGTCGTTATGACTGGCTATCGGCAACCGGGCATCCCGTACCTCCAAAATAAGGTCTATGTAACGAATCAACTCGGTCAATTCCCGTTTAGCCTTTGCCATATGGCCGGGATACCAATGAATTTCCTGCATTAAACTCCTTTCCACCTTTTGATAAAGATAAAGGGATTGTTTCCGAACAATAGCTCTGTTTTCAAAGTCGATCCCTTAATTATAGTATAGCAAATCCAATAAAAAAAAGGGGCTGTCCCCAAAGGAAATTGATCGAAAAAGAAATACAAATATACTGAAAGAAACAAACATATTCAAAGACGCTATATATTGTATTTTAATTTTCAAGTACTTTTCAGACAGCCTCTTAAAAGCATTCTATTTTCAACAAATGATTATTATTGAATACCAATTTTTCATTCATTCAAATCCCAATCTTATCTCGAAAACAAATTTCTTTCCAGGCATTCCAGTTCTATTGGGCCCGAGGATGAGTTTTTTCGTAAACATCCTTAATCTTACCGTTGGTTAAATGCGTATAAATCTGAGTCGTTGCAATATCGGCATGTCCTAACATTTCTTGTACCGAGCGTAGGTCGGCGCCGTTTTCCAGAAGATGGGTGGCAAAAGAATGACGCAGCGTATGGGGGGTAATATCAGTTAGGATATTTAGATTATCGGCATATTTTTTAATGATTTTCCAAAAACCTTGTCGGGTTAAGCCTCTACCGTGGTGATTCAAAAAAAGAGTATTTTCTCCGATCTGAGATGCTAAAAATTTACGGGCATGCTCTTGGTATAGCCGCAAGAATTTAATAGCGACTGAGCCGAGAGGGACGATTCTTTCTTTTGAACCTTTTCCATAACATTTAATATAGCCGGTATCTAAATTAACATCTTCTACTTTTAATGATACCAGTTCGGATACACGGAGACCAGTTGCATAAAGAACTTCGAGCATTGCGCGATCTCGAATTCCGACCGGGTTTTTGATATCCGGTTGCTCTAAAAGTTTTTCAACTTCATTTACGGATAATACTCGCGGTAAACGCTTTTCTTGTTTTGGAGCATCTAAATTTACCGTGGGATCCCGTTCAATCCTTTTTTCTCTTGCCATATAATGGTAATAAGACTTAATGGCAGCCAAACTTCTGGATAGTGTGGCAGTTGCCTTACCCCGGGCCTGCAATTGAAGTAAATATCCAATTACAGTAGCTTGCGTGGTTCCCTCGAGGTTAAGTTTTTTCTTTTCTTGAAGATAATCCAAATATTGATTCAGATCTCTGCCATAAGATTCTAGAGTATTTTTAGCCAAACCACGTTCTACCGAAAGGTAATTGAGGTAATCTTGAAGAGTCTCTTGCAATACTGTCACTCCTTTAGTTAGCTTTCAGAATGGTTCCTAATTAATTTTCGACAATTTTTATGACAACTCCTTTTTTAGAGTGACAGGAAACATTTCCATTTCAAGCAGAGAACGTATTTTCCTTGGGATTTATACCAGAAAGTGAAATTTAATGAAAACCTTCCATGTTGTCAGATAAATTTGGCAAACCACGCTGTCACCAGAGGCGATATATTTCCTTGCACAAAACCGGCTAAAATCATCACCAATAATACACCAAAAGTCAAAATTGAACATTTGACCAGTTCAGAGCTTAGGACAACTGGTTTTTTGGTGAAACGGATTTTGATTAAAGCGGCCGCGCAATCCATGATGGCGATAACCATCAGAAAAAGCGCCGGGATAAATAAGATATTATGAGGTACAATCCCTGTCATTGTGAGAACAAACCCTTTAAGGCCCATGGCTTGAAAAAGAAAGCCCGTGCTGAATCCCAAAATAAAACCCCGGGTAAAAACCAATAAAAGCGCCAATGGAACCCCAATTACGCTTATTCCCATAAAAAAAAGAAAGAAAACCATTTGAATGTTGGATACGATGGTTTGTTTGGTATAGGCTTGATTTTGGATAACTGGCCCATGAAGCCCCTGATTCAGATAATTCATCAAATCAACTTTTTGATGTTTATCCAAGATTCCGGCAGCCAAAACTCCAAAGACGATTCCCATGATAAAAAGGATAGCCACTAAAGCCAGTAGAAATATTCTTTCGCGAAAATAATCGCGAATTAAATCTTGAATTTTGAGCATAAAAAATTTCCTCCCCCTTGTCCCATCATACTCAATTTATGGTCAAGCAGAGGAATATATGATTGTTTTCCAAAATATAAATGAAAAAGGTGTAACTCTAGTAAAACGTTCTCTAAATAACTAATCAATGATTGTAAACGTTTTACTTAAGTAGAGCGTATCTTCCCCATTTTTAATTGCCATTTATTTACAATGCATTCTACTGGTTTTGGATATCCAAAAAGCCTTTATTGACAATCAGTTGCGTAAGATATTGAGCAGCCAGTACATCTTCCAATGAGTTGGCACTAGCGGCGGTTACAGTGATCCCACAGTTAAATTTATTCGCAGCCTCAATAGCTCTTTCGATTCCGGCCATCGCGGGAGCGATACCTTTTTTCTCAGGAGTTCTGGTGACCGTGGCTGTCAAAACTACCGGCGCCCCGTTATTATAAGCGGCATCAAAAGAAACTCCTCCGGTATCCGAAATGATTAGTATCACTTTACCTTTAAAATCGGTCAGTTTCCCGATTTCACTGCCGATATTGGGAATAATTTGATAATTAATTTCACCCGAGCGGGCAACTCCCATTAAAGCGATTTCCGCTCTTTTTTTACGTTCGTCTTCCGTTCCATAACGAGGCTCAGCTACAACGATTAAAGGAACTTTATATTTTAAAGCATTTTTACCGGCGATATATCCAATCCGATCCGGGTTTAGATTTACCGGTGCTTTGCAACCGCTGGGCGCAGCGCCGAAAACCGCAATTGCACCATTTTCTATTGCCACTTCAGCGCTGGTCGACATATCGATAATATCCACGATAACAACTACATCGCCCCGCCTTGCACCTTCAACCGCTCCGGAAGCATTATAGGTCAAACTTAAAGTTTTCAAGCCGGCCACCCTATTCTTCGATTTTCAAAATCTCCACATTTTACTCAAGTTGACAAGCCTTTATAACCAAAATTACCACAATTTTCTTAATTCTATCATCATCAAAGCTAAAGCTGTTTTACTGTCAATCACGGAATCGTTATTCATATGATCGAAAACTTCTTGTTTGGTCATCACGACGATTTCTAAAAACTCATCGCTGTCCATTGGACGGCGCAAAGGTTTTAAACCTTTTGCCAGATATAGATGAATAATCTCATCGGTCATACCGGGAGTCGTCCAGATCGAAGTCAGATGGATTAATTGCTGGGGTTCATACCCTATTTCCTCGGTTAATTCCCGGCGGGCACAATCTTCCGGATTTTCGGATTTTTCAAGTTTTCCGGCGGGGATCTCTAAAATAACCTCCCCGGCTGGATAACGGAATTGTTTTTCTAAAATAATCCGGCCGTCATCAAGGAGCGGAACGGCGGCAATCGCCCCTGGATGATGAAGATATTCCCGGGTTGACATTTTTCCGTTGGGTAGAATCACTTGATCCTTATAACATTCGATAAATTTCCCCTGATAAACCAATTCTTTTTTTTGAGTTTTTTCGACTAGGTCCATTTTTTTCTACGCCCTCATTCTACAATGGGTTCCAAAGATGATAAATCGCCTTTAGCGGCCAAGCCTGCTAAAAAACCGGTAGTAACTGAACTTTGGAAAAACCAAGGATCTTCCTGAATGCCACGGCCCATGGTTTTAACTTGGATTTGGTATTCTTTGAACTGTTCTTCCATAGCAGGGTCATTCACCAAATACCAATGATGCTCTTTGAGTAGATGATGTTTTCGGAGTTTATCGATAATCTGATCGAAAAACGGTTTCGGGAGCCGTTTCGACAATCCCAAAAGGGCCGGATGACTTGCTAATTGAAGAATCGTTAAAGAGTGGTGGCTGATTCCACGGTGACGCTCACGGGAGTCCGCATCGCTAATTCTGGGAACGGCTAAAGCTGTCCCGTGTAATTTGGACACAATATCAATGTACCAGGATTGTTCGATTCCGCTGAAGCCAAATGCGGTTCCGGTCCCCACAATGCCGGGGCCTAAAGCAATGATGATTAAATCGGGATTTATTCCTTGTTGGGCTGCCAGAATTGCCGAAGGAATGCTGACCGCTTCCAAATCGCCTCCGAAGGCATGACCGGAAGTAACCGTTAAATCAAGCAACTGTTTCTTTTTTAATTCCCGGACCAAATCGCTTAAGGCAATGGGTAAAGCAGCTCCATCGGTCATGATATAAGCGATTCGCGGATTTTGAAAAACCGCCCGGAACCCCAAGATGACCCCCGGCAGCATACTGTGAAGAGGCGCTATCACAACCGGAGTCCCCTCCAAAGTCCTGCAATTTTTAAGCGCTTCATGGTAAGGGCTGTCTTCTTCTTCAGCAGCCAAAACTGGAAATTGCCAGGGAGTATAACGCAATTTCATAATATGCCCCGGAACTTCGGATTCATCGCCAGAAGCATATTGGGGAATAACAAAATGCCGTCCTCCGGTACCGAGTCCAAGTTTGACGGCAGAAGTATTGACAGTAACTTTTTCACCCTTACGGATTAAATGATTGAGTTGGGGATAATTATAGGCCTTTTCGGGCTTCCCGTGACCATCGATTTGAATCAATAATTCCTGGAGTTCCGGGTCATCTTTTAAAATATCAAGTACGTAACCGGTTGCTACAGAGAACATCAGTGATTCACTCGTTTTCTTTTAAGAAGATGAGCCGGTATAACGAACATGCGGGACTGTTCCAATTTCCCCTCTAATTCTTCAATCTTCATTTGTGCCATTTTAAAACGCAAATCATTATCGCTTTTCCAAAGTAATACAAAGCCCCACCCGGAAATTAAAAAAGTGACCAAAAAGGCCAAGGGCTCATAAGCATCCATTACCAAATAAGCAACAAGGGAAAGAATCGCCAGTTGTAGCAGAATTAATCCCCAATAATAGTTATTATCCCTGTTCAGATCCAGATTAAACATTCTTTTGATCCAATTTCTCATTTTTGTACGCCTCCGCTTTGTTCAACCCCGAATTTTAGAGCTTCCCCCGAATCAACCCATTCGGGTATTTTCGGTAGTTCACCGAGATCGTTTAAGCCAAAATATTTTAAAAACTGCCGGGTGGTACGGTAAAGAATTGGCCGTCCAGGGGCATCCTTGCGCCCGCCCTCTTCCACCAGGTTTTTTTCAACCAAGGTATTCAAAGCGCTTTCTATACTAACCCCGCGTAAAGATTCAATTTCCGCTTTGGTAATGGGTTGCTTATATGCAATAATGGCTAGAGTCTCAATAGCTGCTTGAGAAAGGCCGGCATTACGGGGAGCTTTTTGTAATTTTTCCACGTAAGGGGCACAATCAGGATGAGTAACAAATTGATAGCCACTAGCTACCTCGATGATTTGAAGACCGCTTTTATTTTGGACACGCTCTTCAATTAAATCAGTTACCATTTGTTTTACTGTATGTTCATTAATTCCGACAATATCCGCCAAATTTTTATTGGTAATAGGCTCAGAGGAAGAAAAGATTAATGCTTCAATAATAGACCGTGCCGTTGTTAGATTCAAACGCTATTACACACCTTTTCCGGTAGAGATAATGTTATTTCACCAAATACCGCTTCTTGAAATACATTTATTTTATGAAGCCGGATTAATTCAAGAACTGCCAAAAAACAAGTAATTAAACCGATTTTGCTGGTTACATCACTAAAAACCTTTTTAAAAAAGATTTTTCCGTCTAGGGCCATCATATCTAAAATCTCTGTCATCCGCTGTTTAATGGAAACCATCTGTTTGGGAACCGCCTCGGGAGTTTTAGGTTCAAGGCTCTCCATAATCACTTTAAAAGCTTCAAGCAGATCCCAAATGGACAAATCCTTTAACCCATCCTGCTCGGGAGCGGTTTTTTTATCGGCGAATTCCCCGCTAATCCGGGTAAAAAACCTGGACTGTTGGCCCTCTAAAGCTTGCAAACTCAAGGCTGCTTCTTTAATCTTTTTATATTCAATGAGCTTCTGAGCCAGTTCCCAGCGGGGATCTTCCTCCTCCTCGGCGTTTTCTTCCTGAGAAATGGCCTGCGGCAGCAGCATTTTGGCTTTAATTTGCATAAGAGTTGCCGCCATCACCAGAAAATCGCCGACGGTTTCCAAATTCAAGGACTGCATGGTATGGATGTATTCCAAGTATTTATCCGTGATCGAAGCGATAGGAATATTATAAATATCGATTTCATCTTTTTCAATAAGATGTAAAAGCAAATCTAACGGTCCTTGAAACACATCAAGTTGAATCTGATATTCCATCCATTATTCCCACTTCGTAAAATACTTTTAACCCGAAGGCCACTTAATTCATTAACTTTTATTGTCGGCCAACTGCAACCAAGTCAATTCAATACTTTGATCGGAACGAGGCGGATCATGATGGTGCCTAATAATGTCCACAATCTGCGGTTCCACGCCAAATATCCTGGCCATGTGAGCTCCACGCGCCGGATGTACTAAATCGACATAAAGACCATAACGAAACTTTTCCCAAAAAGTTAACGGATATCTCATCGCCAATTTACCACGCAGAGCAGGTCGAATCCTTCTTACAATTCCAACCATCATCCGACTGAGAAAATTAAAATCACCCTCAACTTTTCCGATATCATGTAAAAGGGCTGCTGTTACTAATGTTTTTAATTCAATATTCTCTGCGGCTGTGGTTGCTTTTTTCAAAATCGCATTGGCCACCGTTAACGCATGCTTTTGATCAATCCGGCTCATTTGACTAAAAAGAAATTTTCCGGGATCATCAAGATAAAAATCGATTAAGGCCAAATCTTCAGGGCTTGTCTTTTTACCCCATGAATTCGTAATCCTTTTAATTACCCCCAAAGTTTTCACCCCGCTTTTCAGAATATCCTGCTATATGACCATATGGCCCGCAAGTAACGAAGAAGTGATATTTACCAAATTAAACAGCGCAATCTGGAACGGATTCAGCAATAACAGCAATAATAGTATAAAAACACCATAAGATTCAAACCGATCAAAATAGTAGGCCGCATTTCCCCGTAAATAAAACCGCAACACCTTTCCACCATCAAGGGGCGGAATCGGTATTAAATTGAAAAATCCCAGCATCACATTATACCATAGGCCTATTTCCATAAACCAAGGATTAATATTCAAATAAGCCATGATCCGAATGATCACTGCAAAAAATACGGCCAATATAAGATTTCCGCCCGAACCCGCCAGAGCTACCGTTAACATCGCTTTCATAGGATTCTTATAAAACTGTGGGTTAATCCGAACTGGTCTTGCCCATCCCACCTTTAAAAAAATCAAAGCCAGAAATCCGATCAAATCAAGATGTACCAGTGGATTGAGTGAAAGTCTCCCCTCCTGCTTCGGAGTCGGATCCCCCAGCCTGTTAGCGACATACGCATGACAAAATTCATGAAATACCAAACACAACACAATCCAAGGCAAAGATAAAATGAGGAATCGAAAATTTAAACCGGCCATGAATACTCCTTTAGTATTCGTTTTGTAAAAAACGTATTTATCAACGGATGAAAAAACAAATTGGATAAAAATATCCGGAATAGCAAACAGCGGTAATATTCCGGATGATTTCCATTTTTTACTTTCTTAGCAGTGAATATTTTAACATTTTTTTGCAAGATCCGTCAAGCCGGATAAGGGCTGCATTGAATGGATAGAACCCGCTTGGGCCGATCTTTTTTTCTCTAAAAAAAGCCCGTGGTTTTCCAATATTTTCATTAGCTGTTTCCTTTGTTTTTTTTTGCCGCGTAAAGTTGCTGGAAAATTTCAATAGCCGCGGGCAACAAGGATATGAGCACAATCGCAAAAATTACGATGGAAAAATGTGCCTTAACAATGGGTAAATTGCCGAAAAAATAACCGCCAAAAAGGAAAATGGCAATCCAGGCCATACTTCCGCTCACACTATAAAAAAGGAAGCGCCAATAGACCATTTCACTTACACCGGCAACAAAAGGGGCAAAAGTTCGAATAATCGGAATAAATCTTGCCAAAACGATAGTTTTACCTCCATGACGCTGGTAAAACGACTGGGTCCGTTCAAGGTATGATCTTTGAATGAATGGAATCTTTTTACCGCTAAAAACGTGGATTCGCAGGAAATAACCGATCCAATAGTTGGTGGAATCGCCGATCATCGCTGCAAACCAAAAAATGAAAAACAGCCATTCCACTCGCAATTCCATCGTTGCCGCCGTGATGGCCCCAGCAGTAAAAATCAAGGAATCACCCGGTAAAAAAGGGGTTATCACCAGGCCTGTTTCACAAAATATAATCAGGAAAAGGACAAGATAGGACCAGCCACCGAAATCATGAATGAAAAGGCCAAGGTGCTTGTCCAGATGAAGAACTAAATCCAATAACGATTGAAATGATACCATTTTTTCTCCACTTTAAACGATTAAAGTCGATTTTAATCTTTGACAAAAAGTAATTTTATCAAATTACGCATTCAATATCAAATGACTATATTTCGGTTTAAATAGCCTTTTCCCTTTTTTTATCCAGCTATTTTAATTTTCATAACGGAAGGGAATTTATTTTCCAAGTCGAAAAGTAAAATGAAAAACCGCTACTAAAATGATAAAGTGGTAAAGTCACAATGAATAAATCGGCATTATATTCAAAAGCATATCAAATTTTACAAGCTGTAACTCCCCTATCCAAAGACTGCGGTAAACTATGCAACAAAGCCTGCTGCCAGGGAGGAGACCCGGAATCAGGAATGTATCTTTACCCGGGGGAAGATGAACTTCAGGCCCAAAATTCATTCTTGAAAATTTTGGCGGTCGATTTTTCGAATTGTCATTGCTCCTTGGCAGTTTGTAATGGGGAATGCCAGAGAACCCGAAGGCCTCTCGCTTGCCGGGTTTTTCCACTTGTTCCCTATCTTACGCTGAAAAACAACTTCATCCTGAAGATGGATCCGCGGGCAATCGCAATATGCCCTTTGGCGAGAAATCTTTCCCGTTTTGAGTTGGACCGGCTCTTTGTGGTAAAAGCCCGCGAAGCATTTCGCATCCTGATTGGGGATGCGGAAATCAAAGAATTCGTTGCCTGGCAATCCCGTCTCATCGATGAATACCAGGCGATAAGCAATCAATTTCAATTGAAATAAAGTTTAACAGGAGATTGTGTGAACATGAACTTTTCAAAACGCACCAATGGATTGACTTCGGCCATCTTTGCCCAGCTTGAGCAAAAGAAGCAAGAACAATTGGCCAAAGGCCAATCCATTATCAATTTTAGTATCGGTACCCCGGATTTGCCTCCCGCTCCCCATATTATCGAAGTACTCCGGGAAGAAGTAGCCAAACCCGAAAATTATATCTATGCCATCCGCGACTTGCCGGAGCTGATAAAGACGGTCCAAGACTGGTACCAGCGGCGTTTTGGGGTTGGGTTGGAAAAAGATGAAGTGCTGGCCATGAGTGGCTCTCAGGATGGTTTATCCCATATTTCACTGGCAATAACCAATCCCGGCGAACTGGTCTTGACTCCGGATCCCTGTTACCCGATTTTCAGTACCGGACCGCAGCTGGCAGAGGCGGAACTTTACCCCATCCCTTTGGTAAAGTCCAACAATTATCTGATCGACCTTGATAAAATTCCGCCATCTGTAGCTGAAAAGGCCAAATTGATGATTGTGTCCTATCCCAATAATCCGGTGACCGCGACAGCGCCTTATGAATTTTATGAAAAACTGGTTTGGTTCGCTAAAAAGTATGACATTATCATCCTCCATGATAACGCATATTGCGAGCTGGTTTTTGGCGGCCAAAAAGGCGGCAGCTTTTTAGCGGTTCCCGGCGCCAAAGATGTGGGGATCGAATTTAACTCCCTTTCCAAGACCTATAACATTCCCGGCTGCAGGATTTCATTTGCTTTAGGAAACCGCCAGATCATTGAAAGATTAAGGAACCTTAAATCGCATCTGGATTATGGCATCTTTCTGCCGGTTCAGAAAGCGGCCATCGCGGCTTTGAATGGTCCTCAGGATTGTGTTGCTCAAACAGTTAAAGCGTATGAAATCAGGCGCAACCTGATCGCCGACGGTTTGGGCGAAATCGGCTGGCATATCGACAAACCCCAGGGAACGATGTTTATTTGGGCGGCCATCCCCCCCCACTACAAGTCGTCGGTGGATTTTACCTTTGACTTAATTGAAAAGGCCGGAATTATTGTGGTTCCCGGCAGTAGCTTTGGAGAACACGGCGAAGGGTATGTCCGCTTAGCCATGGTCCAACCGGAAACGGAAATAAAGAAAGCAATCGCCGCTATTAAGGGGAGCGGGATATTGCTTTAACCCGCTCCCTGGGTGTGTTTCTGGCCAAAGATATGGGCAGCTGCTGCTCTGCAGGGAAACAGCAAAGGAATGTTCACTTTATAGAACAAATAAAAGGGTTAAGATTGCTCCAACAGCCAAAAACGGGCCAAAAGGAATTTGGGTCTTCCGGGTGATGGTTTTCCAATACAGGAGGCCCAATCCAATCACCGCACCCAAGGCTGATCCGACAAACAGAGTATATAGAACGCCCTTTACCCCTATAAAAGCTCCAATCATTGCCAGCAATTTCACATCTCCCATTCCCATTCCCCGGGGATAGAAAAAGGCAATCGGAAACAAAATACCGCCACCGATGAGCATTCCCAGACCGGCATGAAGCAACGCGGTTTTGCCGTAAAAGAAAGCCCATGCCAGTCCGGCGATGATGCCGAAAACGGATAACTTGTCGGGGATCCGCCGGTGATGGCAATCAATCCAGGCAATGATGATCAATAAGCAACCTAAAAGCGCAATTTTAAAGAAATCTCCGGTGAGTCCATATTTTTTATAGAATACCAGAGCCATAATAGCGGTGGAAATTTCCACCACAGGATATTGAATCCCAATCGCCGCTCTACAAAACCGGCAACGGCCCCGCAAAATGAGATAACTTAAAACCGGAATCAAATCGTACCATGGAATGTTCTTTTGACAATTCGGGCAAAAAGACCGCGGCCAGACAATGGAAACACCCCGGGGTATCCGGTAAATGCATACGTTTAAAAAACTTCCAATCACCAAAGCGTAAAGAAATATAATCAACACCATGTTTCTAGGATTCTGGAAAGAAACAAATTTTCCTTCAAAAGTAAAAATTTATCGAATATAAAATTTTATTCGCTCTAAATTGGAGGAGATATTCTTGATTTGAAGAATATTCCAATTACTTGAAAAAAACTTGGATATGGTGTCTACGATGATGCGATTTTCGAAAGTCCATTCGATAGTGGAAATTGTCCTACTGGTCCTGTTTTTGGCCTCGGTCGCTTATTGCGTACCCCCAAAACTTATTGATCTCGACTTCAAAAACGCTGATGTCAAAGATGTGCTGCGCGTACTGGCGAGCCAAATCGGCGCCAATTTTTTAATTGATAATGAGGTCAGCGGCACGGTGACGATTCACTTGGCAAAAGTCACTTTTGACGATGCGCTGAATATCATCACCCAGTCCAACAACTTGCGCTATATCAAACAAAATAACGTCTACCAAATCACCCCAATCGATAATTCGGTTTTACATGTGGAATACGACAATAATCTATTATCGGTCGAGGCCAAGGAGGCAAAGGTTTTACAATTAATCCAAGCCATCGCTCAAAAAGTCGGAATAAATCTGGTTCCCGACCCGGCCATCAAAGACCGGATTACCATCCGCCTGCAACAAATTCCGGTTCAAAACGCCTTGGATTCGATTTTAATTCAAGCCAATTGCACGGCCGAAAAAAGCGGCGCGGTAACTTTTATCCGCAAAAAGAGTTCCCTGCAAGCGGATTTTACGGTCAAATATCAAAACAACCTGCTTTCCCTCGACGTCCAAAATGCGCCTCTGGCTGCTTTAACCCGGGCCATTACCGAAAAAACCGGGGTATCGGTGATCCCCAATCAGGATTTAAATATGAATATCAGTATTTATTTACAAAACCTTCCCTTGCCGGATGCCCTAACCTTGCTTTGCAGCGCCAATAATTTGCAATTAACGAATTCCGGGGAATCCTGGCGGATCTCCCGGGCACCCACCATGAGCCCGGGCGGTCAAAATATGAATATCAATTATGACAGTAAAGAAAAATTATTCGATGTGGAAGTGCAGTCCTCTTCCCTAACCACCGTCTTATGGGAAATGGCCCGAAAAGCCAATGTGGACTTGGTCGTTCTGGCACAGGTCAATTGGACCGTGAACAATATCCGCCTTCATAAGCTCCCATTTGAGCAAGCCCTCAAATACCTCTTTGAAGGCACGGTCTATTCTTATAGATTGCAAAACAACATTTATATGATCGGCGATGGAATGATAGTCCGGCCCGAAACCTCGGATTTTAATACGGTAAAGATATATCCCATCAAATATGTCAAGGCCGATGTGCTGCTGAATACCTTGCCGGCCATCTTTTCCAGGCAAAACTTCGTATTGCTGACGGATAAAAATTCCTTAATCGTGACGGCGCCCGAGTCGGTTCACAAGATGTTCGGCGATTATTTGAAACAGGTCGACACCGACGATAACCAGGACCGGACCGTGGTCGTTCCCATAAAAAATCTCAAGGCCGAGGATGTACTCAAATACATCCCCTCTTCGATTTCCAAAACCGATATGGTGGTGGTGAAGGAAATTAATTCAATTACGGTTACGGGTCCGCAAAATTTCATCAATCAAGTGCAGCAATATATCGCTAAAATCGACCAGGTCAATCCGACGATTGTCTTTGATGTGATGGTGGTCTTGATTACCGGGGACAATGAGTTTGACTGGGCCCCAGCTTATTCGCTCAGTGTCGGCGGCAAGAAATTTGGAATCAATACTCAGTCGGGCATAATCGGGGAAGATACTTCCGCTACTAAAAGTAGTACAAGCCTTAAATTCTTACTTGAAAATAAAAAAGCCAAAGTGCTGCAAAATCCGACAATTACCACTTTAAATGGTTATCCGGCCAGTTTCAGCGTAGCGACCAAAAGATATTACGCACTTGAAGAATCAACGACAACCAATGGTGTAATATCTAAATCCACATCTTATAAAAACGTTGATTCCAGTTTAACTGTCACGGTTACACCCTGGGTTGCCGATGATAAAATCACCATGGAAATCAAACCGAAAATCTCCGAGTTCGGAGCCATTCCACAGGGATCCGCATTGCCGGAAACCACCGAACATGCCACCGAAACCACGGTGCGGGTCAATGATAAACAATCGGTCATTTTAAGCGGCTTGCGCAATACCCGCAAAGAAAAAACCGTCAATAAAATACCGATTTTAGGGGATGTTCCCCTACTTGGTTTGCTCTTCCGAAGTTATTCCACCAAAGATGTGGTGGAGGAGTTTGTGATCGTGATCACACCTCATTTGGTTTACAATGCGGAGGATGCCAAGGAGGCTACCCGAAAAATCAACGATAACGCCAGTCAGGAGTTTAAAGATACTTTAAACCCGCCGGCCGAGGATCCAAAAAAGAAAAAGAAAAAACAGCAATAAATGTTTCGGATGGGGGTATATATTGGCATATGAGGCCAAAATGAGTAAGAGTAAAACTCCAAGGATTTTCATCCGCCACTCTCTATGACGCCATCTTTTTGATTTCCATTTTCGTGTTTTTTGTACCTTTCGTGGTTCCATACGGTTCTTAGCGGGAAAGTAACTAAAAGCTCCCTCTGATCTAAAAAAACTTTAAGTTTTATTTCCTTTCCACGAAATAAAACCATCATCCCTCTTTTCCTTCCCTTTCCTGTGTTTGGCGATTGATAATCCGTCCTTCCCCTCTAATAATTACTTCAAAATCAATCAGTTTACTTTTCGGAACAGCCCGATACCTTTGGGGAAAATCCCATTCTCACCAACCAATGACAAATTATCAACATATTTGTTAAATATTGGCAAGAATTGCAAATACAAAAATCACTTATCGCAATATAATGAACACATACCATATTTTTCCACAAAATTTTGCCATCCAGACTCAATCGAAAAAAATTGCAGAAAGGAGGCATCGGATTCAAACAACTTGTACGGGTTTTTAATGATTAAAAATATTAAAAAGGGAGGTTCTCGGTAATGAAAACCAATGATAACTTTAAGATTCAACTGGTATTGATTCTTTGTCTGGCTGCCGTCTTCTGCTGGGGCACATCCAATATTATGGCATCCTCATCCGTGATCCATGTGACAACATCCGGCACTGCCAACGGCACCGGAACAACCAGCAGCCCGATGACACTGGAGGCTGCAATAACGAATTTGTCTTCCGGTGGTACAATTTATGTCCATAGCGGCACTTATTCCTATTCCACTGGTATTACTGTTGCCTACGGCAATAACGGAGCGAACGGTTCATTCAAAACCATTACCTCGGTATCGGGTGAAAGCGCGCCTGTTTTTGATTTTTCCGGCCAAGCCCTGGCTGACGCCAACCGCGGCCTGACCATTAATGGAAACTACTGGCATCTCAAAGGAATCAAAGTGAAAGGGGCCGGCGACAACGGCATCTATATCGGCGGGAGTTATAACGTAATCAATCAATGCTCTACCTATTCCAACCGGGACAGCGGACTACAGCTTGGGCGCAGGGATAGCTCACTTGGCAGCATTGGGGACTGGCCGAGCTATAATCTGATCTTAAATTGCGATTCTTATGATAATAAAGATCCGGACGGCGAAGACGCGGACGGATTTGCCTGCAAACTTACAACCGGTTACGGTAATGTTTTCCGTGGCTGTATCGCTCATAATAACATCGATGACGGTTGGGATCTCTACACCAAGAGCAGTACCGGAGCCATTGGGCCGGTGGTCATTGAAGACTGTGTTTCCTACAGCAACGGATTACTTTCCGACGGCAGCACTTTGAGTAACGGCGATGGTAACGGGTATAAACTCGGCTCCTCCTCCAATTCGGTCCAACACACTGTCCGGCGTTGCATGGCCTTTTACAACAAGAAGCACGGCTTTACCGATAACAGCAACCCGGGGCCGATTACGGTAACTCAATGCACTTCCTGGCATAATTCAATGACCAGTACTTCCTCACAATCGACCAGCAATTATAATTTCGCATTTGCCAACGGGACGCATGCTTTAAGCAATAACTTATCTTATGCGGGCGGCGGCAACGACCATTATGTGACGGCGGGGGACATCTCCTATTCGAATGTGTGGTATAACAAGAGTTCCCAGACTTCCACCAACTATACGGGAACGATTGTGGCGACCGCAGCTGATTTCGCATCAACTCCTTCCTACACTTTCGGTACTGCGCCGGTTTCCCGCAATTCCAACGGCTCCATCAATTACGGAACCTTCTTCCAATTGGTGAGCAGCAGCGATTTGAAGGGCACCGGAGTAAACGGTTATGATATCGGGGCTCGCGGTAATGTGCTTTCAACGACTGCCAGTATGCCCTATACCCTACCGTAAAAAAGATACGGGTTCTTACATCCGCTAAAACTTTTTAACGGCTGGGCATTCACCCGGCCGTTTCTTTATTGAAACGACGTTTGAGGATTCTTTTTTGATTGTTCCATTTTGCGCAAGATTGTGAATAATATTTAAATTTCCCGGAAATGAACAAATCAGGCTTATTTTTTATTCCAAACTGTTGTATCATACAATCTGTAGATTTCAATCAGAGGATTGTGTGGTGAATTGTTTGCAATGAAATGTGAAAAAAAAATTCCCAGTCCGACCCTCAAACGCCTTCCGGTATATTACAGAAGTCTTTCCGCGCTGATGCAATTGGGGATTCAGAGAATTTCCTCCAGAGATCTCAGCAACATCATGGGGATAACTCCTTCGCAGGTACGACAGGATTTTTCCAACTTCGGCAGTACCGGTCTCCAGGGTTATGGTTACGAAGTTCAATCTTTACACCGGGAAATCCATAAGCTCCTGGGGATGCATATTTTGCAGAATGTGATTATTATCGGCTCGGGTTCCCTGGGGCAAGCCCTGGCCAAACATAGCGACTTCGAAAAAAAAGGTTTTAAAATCACCGGCATCTTTGATATCAACCCCCAGTTAATCGGGAAGAGAATCAGAGATATCGAAATCAAACATCTCGATACCTTGGGTGAGTTTGTCCAAAACAACCGGGTGGATATTGCGGCTCTTACCGTACCCGAAGCTTATGCCAATGAAGTCGCTTCATTCATCATCAGTCTGGGGATCAAAGGCATCTGGAATTTCGCACCCATCGAATTAAAAGTCCCGGCGGGAATGATCATTGAAAATATCCATCTCAGCGACAGCCTGATGATTTTAGGGTACAAGCTGATCGAAAACGACAAGGAAACCAACAACTGATTCGTGGTAACAAAATATCATTCGATACACTGAATCAGACAAAAGAACCGGATCCCAAATTCAATCCGGTTCTTTTTCATGTCTCTGGGGACTAAAAAATGATTTGCCACAAGTTGTCCACCTCAATCAAAAGGATGAAAATCGGCCTAACTTCAGACCCAAGCCCTGAACTATGCATTACCCACAAGTCGTTGAAGATGAAGTGGGACAATGGTTATAAGAAACGTTTGGGTAGAACTGAAAGATTTGCCGGATTGGATGATGCGCCGTGAAAAGCCGCCCATTGCGGCGTCACTCGGTCGCTGCGGTGCTCGATATACAGTTGTGCTCCTCGCTCGGTCGTTCCTTGCACTGTACGACTTTTGACGACGCAAATGAGTATCCCACGAAGTTCATCCAATCCGGCAAGGTTTCGCCCCGGCGCACTTATGGGAAAGCGCCGGATGACATGGATTTCCGCTAAAGTCGAAATCATTGGTTGAAGTTGATAATTTTTTAATTTCCGTCAAAACGTAAATAGTCAGAGGATCATTACTACTACTGGATTAAAGACCATTTCTTTAAAAAGACGTAGGTAACGATTAGAGAAGGGTATTCGTCCAACTTTTGGGTCTATTATTGGCCTTCGTTGGCATACTACAGCCTTTAGGCCTGTGATTCCAGCGAATTCCCTCTAAGGCTAAGCATTACCCATATCTCTCACAAGTGATAGAATATTCAGAAAAAAATAATGGTTATCCTGTCCGCCGCGGGTTAGTTCGGCTAGGTAATTTAGAGAATTCTAAATCCCCTCCGGGGAGGGGCTAATAGTTGCTGTTTTTGACTTTGAAATGGACTTCGAAGTATCACGGAGCCCAGTGAAACTGGGCTTTTAAATGCAGTTATATGCTTAGCCGTGTTGGCTCTTCGCCTCCTTAGTGGAGGCGCGCCCGCGGCGAAGAGTTCGGCCATCATTTATAAAAACATTGCTATAACCCATTTGCGATCGATCTCATTGATCCGCCAGCATTCAATTTTATTGGTTTTCCTCTGTTCCTCTCCCTCAGAAAAGCAAAGAATGCTGTGACCAATATCTTTTACAACCCAACTTACCCGAGGGAGCTTGTTAAATTTTTGGCGAACCTCGTTAAATATTGGGCGGTATTGTAAGGAGTTTTTCACGAAATTGCAGATCGAATAACTATGATTGACCGGCGGTTGCATCTGAGTATATACTTTCGTCAGAGTCAATGTTTTCCAATCCGGAAAAACCCGCTCTGCCAAGGGGGCTGTCTCTAAAGTAAATTGGGTGCGCAATCGTACCCCTTTATCAAGATTTCCAATTTCTTTGTATAAAAGCGACAGCCCCGGAAAAGGAGATAAATTATGCATCCAGCTGCAATCCATGATATTATTGAACAATCCGGCGGCCTCAAAGCGCCCCTGTTGCAAATCCTCCTGGCGGTCCAGGAAGGAAACCCCCAACAGTTCCTCAGTGAAAGCGATGTCAACCAAATCGCCGAATCCCTGAAAATATCGCGCTGCCGGGTTTATTCCACCGCCTCCTTTTATACGGAATTATCCTTCAAACCCAGAGGAATCCACCGGATCAGGGTCTGCACCAATGCCCCCTGTGAAAATGCAGGAAAAATAAAAATTTTAAAAGCGCTTCAACAAGAACTGGCAATATCCCTGGGCCAAACAACCCCGGACGGATTTTTCTCCCTGGAAGAAGTCAATTGTTTAGGCGCCTGTTACATGTCGCCCGCCATCAAAGTGGATGACACCATCTATGGAGACTTGACGCCGGAAAAAGCCGTTTCCATTCTTCAAGCCATCCGGAAGGAGATCTGCCATGAATAATTCCCCGGAAAACGCCTTGGTTTTTAATATCCAGTCCCGGCAAACCGCCCTTCTCCAATCCTATCAACAGAATGGCGGATACACGGCGTTGAAAAAAGCACTGGAGGACCATCCGGAGGCCATGATCCGGGAGATTCAGGATTCCGGCCTGCGGGGCCGGGGTGGGGCCGCTTTTCCCACCGGGAAAAAGATCGCCATGGTCCGGGATAATGCCGAAACCAATCGGTTTATAGTCTGCAATGCCGATGAAGGAGAGCCCGGAACCTTTAAAGACCGTTTTATCATGACCCATATCCCCTTCCAATTGATTGAAGGGATTACTATCGCCGCTTATCTGTCCGGCGCCTCCCATGGTTACATCTATGTCCGGCATGAGTACCCGGAAGCCCAAAAAATTTTGCGGGCGAGTATGAAGCAAGCCAACGAAGCAGGCTTGCTGGGGCAGAATATTCTGGGAAGCGGATTTTCCCTTTCGCTGGAACTGTTTTCCGGAGCAGGCAGTTATCTTTGCGGAGAAGAAACCGCGTTACTCTCATCGATCGAAGGCCGGAAAGGCCGTCCCCGGGTGAAACCGCCCTATCCGACCCAATGCGGGCTTTGGAATCGCCCAACTTTAATTAATAATGTGGAAACCCTGGCCAATATTCCGCAAATCATTGAAAATGGGGCCTCCTGGTACCGCCGGATCGGCACCAGCGATAGTCCGGGAAGTAAATTGATATCCCTCTCCGGCGATGTCGTCCGGCGCGGCCTCTATGAGGTTCCCTTCGGAATCACTTTCGCCCAAATCATCGACGAATACGGCGGTGGGCCCAAACCCGGCCGCTCCATCAAGGCGATGAATATCGGGGGAGCATCCGGGGTGCTGGTCCCGCCCGGACTGCTGGATACCCCGCTGGAATATCAAGCCTGCGCCCGGGCTGGGATTACCATTGGTTCCGGGGCCATTTTCATCCTGGACGACACCCGCTCCATCCTGGCCAATGTCCAAAACCGGCTGCGCTTTTTCCTCCATGAAAGTTGCGGAAAATGCACACCGTGCCGGGAAGGTTTGCGGCAGGCCAACATCATTCTTCAGAAGCTGCTGGCAGGCGAGGCCGGTAAAGATGGGGTTGATCTTCTGGAACGCTATACCCGGGCCATTCAGAACGCTTCCTTCTGCGGTCTGGGTCAGGCGGCCGGAAATACTTTAAAATCTTCCCTGGAGTATTACAGAGAAGAATATCTCGGATGTTGCCGGCCCCATCCGAAGAACGATTACACGGAGGTAGCCCTTTGATGGATATGGTGCAAATTGTTTTAAACGGCAAGGAAGTCTCAGTGCCCTCCGGGATTTCGATTTTAGAGGCTGCCAGAGGACAAGGAACATTTATTCCCACCCTGTGCCACCATCCGGATCAGCGCGTAAAGGCCAATTGCCGGGTTTGCCTGGTGGAAGTCGCCGGAATCAAAAACCTGGTGGCCTCCTGCTCCACTCAGGTGGCTGCCGGAATGAATATCGCCACCAATTCTCCACGAGTCCGTGAGACCGTCCGGACGGTTCTGGAACTGATCTTCGCCGATCACCCCCAGGAATGCCTGACCTGTATCCGCAATGGCAATTGCGAACTGCGGCAATTAGCCGCCAGATTCGGCATCAGCGATATCCAAGGGGAAAAAATTCACAATAATTTGCCGCTCGATACCTCAACACCGGCTTTGGTGAGAAATCCCAATAAATGCGTCAAGTGCGGCCGCTGCGCCGAGGTTTGCCACAGCACCCAGGAAGTGGGCATCCTTTACAGTCAAAACCGCAGCATTGATGTTTGTCTGGCCCCGGAATACGGTAAACGATTGGCGGAGACCGCCTGTGTACTCTGCGGCCAGTGCGCCTTGGCCTGTCCGGTCGGAGCTATTCATGAAAAAGACGATACCGACAAAGTTTGGGAAGCGCTCCATGATCCCCAAAAGCATGTTATCGTCCAGGTAGCCCCGGCTATCCGGGTTTCCATCGCCGAAGAATTCGCTCAGCCCGCTGGCGATCTCGCCACTGGGAAGCTGGTCTCCGCTTTACGGGAACTGGGATTTCAACGGGTGTTCGATACCGATTTTTCGGCTGATTTAACGATTATGGAAGAAGGCCATGAACTGCTGGATCGGATTCAAAATGGCGGCGTTTTGCCGATGATCACTTCCTGCTGTCCCGGCTGGATTAACTATATTGAACATTACTATCCGGAATTGCTGCCCCATCTCTCGAGTTGCAAGTCGCCGCAACAAATGTTCGGGGCCCTGGCGAAAACCTATTATGCCCAGATAACCGGCATCCCGTCGGAAGACATCTTTTTGGTTTCGATCATGCCCTGTATCGCGAAAAAATTTGAAGCCGCCCGCCCGGAAATGCGCTCCGGCACTTTCCCCGATGTGAATGGGGTTTTAACCACCCGTGAACTTGGCAGGATGCTGCGCCACCAGGGGATAGACTTCAACATGTTGCCGGATGGGGAATTCGATGCCCCTCTGGGGATATCGACCGGGGCGGCTGCCATCTTCGGAACCACCGGCGGAGTGATGGAAGCGGCCCTGCGCACAGTCTATGAGGTTGTCACCGGCCAAACTTTAAAAACACTGGAATTTTCGGAGATAAGGGGCCTGAAAGGGATCAAAGGGGCCCTGGTGGACCTGGCCGGACAAAAAATCAATGTGGCCGTAGCCCATGGCCTGGGAAACGCCAAACAAATTCTGGAGAAAATCAAACTAGGTATGTGTGATGCTACTTTTATTGAAATCATGGCCTGTCCCGGCGGATGCATCGGCGGCGCGGGCCAACCATACACCACTGCCGGGCAGGTCCGCCAAGACCGGATGAGAGCCCTTTACGGACTGGACCAGGGGATGCCGCTGCGCAAGTCCCATGAAAATCCGGCCGTTGTCCAATTATACCGGAAATTTTTAGACAAACCCCTGGGGGAACGTTCGCACCATCTCCTCCATACAACCTATCTCGACCGGCGGCATTGCCAATGAACTTAAAATGAAAAAGCAATCCGGCAGATTATTGCTGGATTGCTTTTTTAAGGATTCTTTACTTTTGGAGGCTTGGGCAATGGCATCCAATGCGTAATCATATTCATTTTATACCATTTGTCATTCCAGGTAAAAATATTGATATTGCCAGGCTTGTCCCCGTTATTGCAATAAACTAAAACGCTTTCATAATTATTGGGGGTTCGTTCATTAACGTTTATCCACTCCATCTCGGTGAATCTCCTTATGATTGTGATATTCGAATATTATATGATATGGTGATTCTTCTCCTTTTCATCTTGATCATGAACAGAAACCTTTGTCGGTTTTCATAATCTCTAACCAAACCCATACCATTTCAGAACTGCCATAGAATAGGGCATCATTCTGAACTTTCTTATTATACAATCATTTTCTATCTATGGTATTAAAGAAATGTAAAATAAAGGTAAAAAGTTTTATAAATCTGAAGCTTAAAGGGAGATTCAGGTACAATGCTGATATACAGCCATAAGATGCCGCGGCATCTTATGATGCCGACAGTCAGAGAGAGGGGAATGGCTATGGGTATCTACAGAAAAATGAGTAACTAAAGGGGTGAGTTGATTTTAGGCAATTTGCTAAAATCGACTTTATGAGCAATTTCTTTTAAACAAGCCCAAACTTTGTGGCTAATCACTATTTTGGGCTTGTTTATATTAATGCATTATCCCATACCGGGTCTTCGTTCGTAAATCAAGGTCCATTGTATAAAAAATCTACGATTATTTTATTAGGATTTATTTTCATTTTATTCGTTTACCAACTATGTTTCGGCCTATAATATGAGTCCTTATCTATATGAGTTGAAATAAATAGTTTACCAAAAGCCAAAACAAATTAAAAATCAGATCTATCTGGGCTGACTGTTGGTTTATACCTCTCTCTCCCCCAATGGTGTATGTTCAAAGAAGCGTGCTCAGTGGGAGAGTAACCCCACGCCTTCGAAGGCGTGCTGCCTTCGAGGCCAAAAATCTTTTAGAGGTCAGCGGCTTCGAACTTAAGTTCGCG
>JAEXDA010000059.1 GCA_023401925.1 Bacillota bacterium | reverse complement strand
ACCATGGGCCAGCTGGAGGGTTTGTGCGGCAACGCCAGGCAGATTGTTCGCATGGATTTCCTTGAAGAGACCTGGCCGGAGTTTGGGTTCAGGAAAGGCGAGTGGCGCGAGCGCAAGCCAGTAAAACTCTAGGGATAACCGAGAAGAGCAAGGTCAGTTTAAAGGAAGAACCGGTTCCGGCGGTCTTTCGCAAGTGCGTTTTTGAAAAAGCGGGGGACTGCCGGAACGAAAATGAATCAGGGAAATTTCGCTTGGGAGAGGGTAGCTATGAAAAGGGTGGGTGAGTAAAGAATAGTGCTTTGTTGGGCAAAGTGATTTTGGGTAATGCTTCGGACTCGACAGGGGACGTCACCCACTCCCCTGCACCTCTCAGGCCAAAGGGTATGAGCGCATACCCTTTGGAATCCCACGCCCCGGGGGAACCGTTCCCCCGATACCCCTCTACGTCGGCGTTTCTCCGTAAACGCCGTAGGAGTGCTGGCGCGATTGAACAGACTCCTCCATCCATGGAGTCGTCTTCTGGGAGGATTCTTTGTGCCGACGGCCGTGATTCATCCATGAACCAAGGCCGCGTGGTCAACGTCGTGTTGACCATTTCGTGGAAGGAAAGTAGCGTTTTTGGTGATGGTAAAATATATTCGTCATATTAAGGGTTTAAAATCAGTTGGCCTTTGATCAAATGCAGCCAATCCTCAAATCCGTTATTTCAGGGGGTCGTTTGGACATGGGCGCTTTTTCTTTATGGATTATTCATTCCTGGGTGTTGGTTATTTGTTATTAGTTATTTAGTTATTAGTCATTTGGTGTGGTTTGTTATTCGTTGCGGTCGCCGGGAATGGGTTCTTCGTTGCTGGTATCGTGAGGTATGATAGATGGTTAAAAATCGTGGGGCGGAAAACCAGGATTTATTATGGTCAAAAGCCTATTGATCCGTTTGAGTCAACCCCCATAAGACGCTGACTTTTTTTGTGGAGATATCGCTTTTGGTATTCAATAGAACATTCAAAGGATATAACTTCAGCCTTAGCGCATCTTGTTCAGAAAAATATGCTGGAAAAGGAGGGCGAAACTCGCGGGTCGATGTATTATCTTCCCGGAAAGCGACTGCCGGATACAAACTCCCTATTTTCAGATAATGAGGAGATGAACTCCCTGGATTTGAAAAAGAAGTTCTTTTCCTGTTTGCAATCGATGGGGTATGATAAAATGCCTGGGAAGCTTAATTCCGAAAATATGAAGAAAATAATCCTGGAACTTTGTGAGGATAATTTTTTATCCCTAAAGGATTTAGCCAAATTTTTGCAAAGGGATCCCAAGTCCATCCAGGAACAATATCTAACTCCTTTTCTAACGGAGGGTCTTTTGGAGCTGAAATATCCTGATACTAAAAACCATCCCAATCAAACGTATCGGATCAAAAAATGAAAATTACCGAATCCGCAATCGAACAATTTGCCGTCGATCTACTCGAAAGTCAGGGCTACACTTATATTTACGGCCCCGATATAGCCCCGGATAGGGAAATCTCCATGCAGGGACTCGAACATCGTGTTCCCGCCCTACCAGGTTTATGTTTTTTGGCCAACGGCTCGGCTTGCTAGCAAGCCGCGTTTTCCATCCTGAAAAGATGCCGCGCCGCCGACCTCCTTGATCGGCGGTTATTGTTTGTTCAAGAAGTTTATATGTTGGAAGGCTAAATATTAAATACAGATTTGTTAGCCCCGAAATGGTCAACAGGAGGTTGACCAACGCGGGTTAGATTTAGGACGAATCTCACCCGTCGGCCGTCAGAATGATCCAAGAAGACGACTACAGGGATGTAGGAGTCGGTCCAATTGCGTCAGCATTCCTTCAGCGTTCAGGAAGAACGCTGTGATAGAGGGGTATCCCTGGGGGCACAGTGCCCCCGGGCGGTGGGATTCAAAAGGGTGCGCCGCTCACACCCTTTTGCCTTGGAGGTGCAGGAGGGCGGGTTCGCGAACAAGTTCGCGGCGCCTCCTGTTGAGAACAACGATGACATCATTGAATGGCAATGCTTGCATTTCCTATTGAAAAAACCGCCCCCAGAACTTTATCGTCGTCGTCGGCTTTTTTTGTCTGTCATTCCTTTTTACCCAACCAATCTTGCCTGAGACTTCTTTGGCGAAAAGAACGGCCCTCCAGATTTTCCAACCTTTAAAGCAAAAATATAAAGTATCGCTCCAAAAACGGTAAAACCGAAATGGATTCCGGTCCCGGCGGAGTGGAGCCCCAATCCAGCAAGGAAAAAGTTATAATACGGATAGGGTAATGGGTGGGAGTATTACGGAATTTATGGGATTGGAATCATCCGCCTGAAAATGGTAAAATGAATCCGTGGGAAAGAAAAATACCGATTCCGCCATTAAAATAAAATTGGGGAATATTACTTATTCTATGATAGGAGATACACACTTATGAACCAATCACCCAATGAAGCGCCAACCGGAAATGGGAAAACTCCATCCGCCTCGGCGGTAGAAATGACCGAACTCGTATTGCCGAATGATACCAACTTGCTGGGAAACCTGCTCGGAGGCAGGATGATGCATTGGATGGATATTGCAGGGGCCATGGCCGCGTTCAGGCATTCGAACAGAGCTGTGGCGACCATTGCCGTGGATTGTTTGGATTTTAAACATCCGATCCATGTGGGAGAAATCGTTACCTTAAAGGCTAAATTGATTTGGGTCGGCCGCACCTCGATGGAAGTTGTAATCCGGGCATTGGGTGAGAATCCCATGACCGGGAAAACCCTATTAACGAATACCGCGTATTTTACATTTGTGGCCCTGGATGAGAACGGAGAACCCACGCCTGTACCGGCCCTCTCTCCGGAAACAGCCGAAGAAACGGCAGACTTCGCTGCGGCTCAAGCGAGGCGGAATCAAAGAACCGATAACCATTGCCGCAAATAACCTAAAGAATCCAATAGAAGGAGTCCTTCCCATGGAAGCCTGGCATCAGAAAAATTTGGTGACAGAGAAATTTCCGTTTCAGCTGATAATTACCGATATCGCCGAATTTCCGCCCCATTGGCATGAGGAATTGGAGATAGTTTATGTTTTAGATGAAGATTTAGTCATCGGACTCAATCATGAGATTTATACCCTGAAGCCGCGGGATATTTTGCTGATTGGTAAAGGGGAAGTTCATTTTTTTATCACCCCTCCAAAACGGAGTAAAAGGTTGATTATTCAGTTTGAATTGGCAATGTTCAAGCCTCTAACCGGCTTGATACAGGACCGGCGATTTTGTGTTCCTTTGATTCGACATCAGGAGGGCTACAGTCATCAAACCCATCATGAATTGGAGAAACAATTGCTGGCTATGGAGACGGAGTATTATAAACGGAAGGAAGGCTACCAACTGGCAATCGGGGCCCGGCTTTATGATTTGATGGTTATTATTCTCCGCCGGGTGCCCATGGAAAAGTATTCGTTTGCGGAGCAAAGTAAACATTTAAAAAAGCTTGAAAGGCTCGAACAAGTTTTCCAGTTTGTTGAGGAAAACTATACCCGGGAGATTACTCTGGCTGAAGTCGCTGGAGCCGCGAATTTCAGTATGTATCATTTTAGCCGTTTTTTTAAAGAAACCACCGGTATGACCTTTGTTCAATATTTGAATAATTACCGAATCAGTAAGGCCATTCATTACTTAAACAGCACCAATCAACCGATCACGGAGATTGCTTTCCTGGCAGGTTTTGAGAGTATTAAAACTTTTAACCGGGTATTTAAGAATCTCAAAGGATGTTCCCCGACTGGTTACAAAAAAAATACGGCTTCTCCTTAAAACTCAACCGCCACAGGCCAAATACTGTAGTTGAGACCAACAAAACCCTGTCAGCCGGACAGGGTTTTGTTAGGTTTGAAAAGCTGTCGGGGCTGTCCCGAAAGTAAATTTTAACGATAAAGAAATACAATATATTGAAGTCAAACCACTCGATGAAGTCGCGTATGTACGCGATATATATTGTATTTCTTATGGATGTTGAATTACTTTTTAGACAGCCTCATAGCAATAAAAGAGAACTGTAATTTGTGATGTCGGCAATCAGCAGCCTTTTTTCATTTCATAAAGAGAAAACAAATTTAAAAGCAGCAAAATTCGAGAACGTTTTCGCAATCTTTGGCGAGATACAATGGATGAAAAACTTTATAATGATATCCATGGAAAATTATTTGGGAGCTATAGCCGATAATTCTGCAACAGAAATGAATGAGACTCATAAAGAAAGCTGTAATCAAATGGATCGAGAGGAAGAGCTAAAGATGGGGTATAAGAATTTTACGACCGCGATTTATTGTACGGTTCGGGATGTGGAAGCCATCGCCGATCATCCGGAATTTGACCAAGAATTCGATTTGATTGAAAAACATATGATGATCGATAAAGTTTATTTGGAAACCTACCGGAGCGGCAACTTGATAAGCCACGATAAAATCCAAAAGGTTAAGGATTATTTTCTTCAAAAAGGGATCAAGACATCGGCGGGGATTACCACAGATATCTCCAATCAAGAGGGATTCCTGACATTTTGTTATACCAAGCAGGAGCACCGGGAATTTCTGCGACAGGTGGTAGCGTTTACGGCAGAACTATTTGATGAAATCATATTGGATGATTTCTTTTTTACGAACTGCAAATGTGAATCCTGCATTCAAGCGAAAGGCGAACGGAATTGGTCTGATTTCCGGATGGAATTGTTACAGCGGGTAGCGACGGAGATTGTGATCAAGACAGCCAAAGGGGTCAACCCCAAGGTAAATTTGATTATCAAGTATCCCAACTGGTATGATGAGTATCAAAATACCGGGTATAACTTGCAGGAAGAGCCGTTGGTATTTGATGGGATTTATACTGGAACCGAGACCCGGGATCCCCAGTATACTCAGCAGGATTTGCAACGATACCAAAGTTATTTTCTGATGCGTTATTTGGAAAACGTCAAACCGGGCGCTAATGGCGGAGGCTGGTTCGATACCTTTGACTGCATGTATAATATGAGTTCTTATGCGGAGCAAGGTTATTTGACACTTTTTTCAAAGGCCAAAGAAGTGACTTTATTTTGTCTAGGCTTACTTTTACGGAAAAATCCTATTTTTGTGCCTTTGGCCGGATTTGTTTTTGAGCGGGTGGATAAGATTTTGGGTGAACTTGGAAATCCAATGGGGATATCTTGCTATAAACCGTATCATTCTTCGGGTGAAAACTATCTTTTCGGATATTTGGGAATGTTGGGGCTGTCGCTAGAACCCGAACCCCGACTTGCCGAGAAAGAGTGGGTCCTTTTAACGGAAAGCGCCAAAGAAGACCCGTTGATTGTGGAGAGGCTGAAAGAGAGACTATGCGCAGGTAAAAAAGTTGTAATGACTTCCGGTTTATTAAAGGCATTGAAAAAGCGGGGATTTGATGATATTGCAGAGATAACCGTCACCGATCGAAAAGTAATGGTGGCTCAATACGGATATCCGATGCATGATTGTTCTTTTGAAAATTACGTCAGCGCGGCGCGGCCTATTTTAATACCCCAAATTGAGTTCGCCACCAATGATTGCGTTCCGTTGATTGTGGCATTTGCCGAATCTAAAAATTACCCTATTTTGTTGAAAACCAGATACGGCGGGGGAATCCTGTACGTGTTAACCATTCCGGAAAATTATGGAGATCTTTATGCCATTCCCGCACCCATACTGGATCGGATTCGTGGGATCATCATGGCCGAAATGCCTGTCAGACTGGAAGGCCCGGGTCACATCGCTCTCTTTTTATATGATAACTGTACCTTCATTGTGGAATCATTTTTACCTTATCATAGTGATTGCCGAATTGTAATTCACGGCCGGAGAGTTGAACTGAAGGAGATTGGCGTTCAACCGATTATGAAAGAGTTTCACGGATGGGAGCAGGAAGAGTCCAATCATTTTAAACTCAAGATGGCGCCGGCCTCATACCGGGTATTTCGATATCGGATCATGGATTAACCCGTAACTTTTTTAATTGGATGGAAGTGGCGACGATACTTCAGGGAATCTTTAACGATCGGAATTTTTATCAAGCTTTTTTAAAACTGGCCGTTCCCGTAACACTGCAATATTTTTTTGCAGCATCCTTGAATTTGATGGACAATGTCATGGTGGGTCAGTTGGGTGCGACGGAGCTGGCAGCGGTGGGATTGGCAAACCAAATCTATTTTATATTACTGCTTTTTCTATTAGGAATCGGAGGCGGGGCCTCTATCTTTGCAGCTCAATTTTGGGGCGCCAAGGATATCCGGAATATCCGGAGAATATTGGGGCTCAGTTTGATGATGAGTGTGGCATCGGCGTTGATCTTTTTTCTGGTTGGATTTTCACAGTCCCAAACGATCATCAGATTCTTTTCCGACGATCCGGCAGTCATCCATTTGGGTGGACGGTTTTTGAAACTGACTTCTTTCAGCTACCTTTTAATCGCCACGACCTCTTGTTATGCAGCGGTCCTTCGAAGCTCCGGGGAAGTCAGACTCCCCATGATGGTGAATGCGGTCGCCCTTTTGGTTAATACCATTTTAAATTACCTCCTCATCTTTGGACGTTGCGGTTTCCCGAGGCTTGGTGTTGAAGGTTCAGCCATTGCTACATTAATCGCGCGTTTAGTGGAACTCATTCTCTTGCTATCCGTATCTTATTATCACCGTTATGTTGTCGCGGCCAAGTTCTCCGAACTGACGGACATATCTCCGGTGATGGTGAAGCGGTTTTTCAATACTACCGGAACGGTAGTTGTTAAAGATGTAATTTGGGCGATCGGAACCACTCTTTATATGGTGATATATGCTAAAATGGGGACCGAAGTTGTGGCTGCGGTTAATATCGTCACCACTGTACGGCAATTGGCCTTTGTACTTTTCAACGGGATTGCCAGTGCTTGTTTAGTGATGGTGGGACATCAAATCGGTGCCGGCGATGAGAAACAAGCATTTCAATATGCCGGAAGGCTGCTAGCCATCACCAGTGTGGCCGGTGTTGTAATGGGCGGCTTAATGGGGCTTGGATGTCAATGGATACTTTCCCCCTATAAAGTATCCCCTTATGTATTGCAACAGTCGGAAGCGATGCTTCTGGTTTTTGCCCTCTTTACACCATTGGTTGTTTTTAATATGGTGGCAGTGGTGGGTGTTCTTAGGGGTGGGGGCGATACGATGTTTTGTCTAATCATGGATTTGGTCGCAGTCTATGGGATTGGATTGCCACTTGCCTATATCGGTCAGACGGTTTGGAAAATGTCGCTCGCCTGGGTATTTGCATTCATCACCATGCAAGAATTATTTAAATTTATCCTTTGTCTCATGCGCTTCCTTTCTAAACGTTGGATTAATAACGTAGTTCACCCATTTCACAATCATAGGATGGCAATCCAAGAGTGAAGATTGGTTATCTGCTAGATAGCCGCCCATCCCGGTTAGCCGGGGCACATTAAAGAATGAAAATAAAGCAGAGATGCCAAAGGGAATAATCTCGCGCAAAGGCGTCGGGGCTGTCCCAAAAGTAAATTGTAACGATAAAGAAATACAATATATTGAAGTCAAACCATTCGATGAAGTCGCGTGTGTACGCGATATATATTGTATTTCTTATTGATTTTGAATTGCTTTTTAGACAGCCTCGCAGGCGCAGAGTTAAAGAGCATGAATCAATATGATTATAAGCTTTTCTCCGCGTCCCTGCGCCTCAGCGGGAGAATAGGTTTTAAAAGTATTTTCTGAATAGCCATCCACCCTGGCTTTGCGCGGCTAGCTGGCTAGCCGATGGCAACGAAGTCGCGCATCAATGCGCGGGAAAATACCGCCAGAGTGGCTGTTCGACGGCGGCCTACAAAATGATCCGAAGAGTCTAGGTTGAAAGCATTTTTCTAAGCGGTAACCTTCAAACGTTTTGATAAACCGTCTTGATGTATTCGGCGCTTTGTAACATGGTTTCCGGGCGATTGTCTTCCAGGGTAATATTGACGTAGGGTTTATAGGTTTTCAGCAATTTCAGCAAGGAATCATAATGAAGCAGACCCTTGCCGGGAGGAACAATTTGTTTTTGGCCGTCCTGGATTACAAAGTCTTTGGCATGAAGCAGGACAATCCGATCCCCGAAAAGATCAAAGGCCGATTGGATAATCCCGTCCTGATCTTGATAATTGTCATGTTCCAGCAAATTTACCGGATCAAAGATCACTTGCAGGTTGTTGGATTGGATGGAATCAATGAGCGCACGCATTTTGGCGGTATTGGATATGGTGTGGCTGGTCACGGCTTCCACTCCAACCATGACTCCAAAGTTCTCGGCCTCTGCCACCAGCTCGGCAATACTTTGGGTTATCTGTTGAAATGTCTCCCGAGAGTCGTTCCCGGGGTGATAAGAACAATCGGCGTTGAGGGAACCGGTTTCGGTGCCCACGATACTGCAACCGAAATCCCGGGCATAACGGAGATGCTCCTTGAACCGTCCTAAGGAGTTCTGGCGGCTTTGGGGCTCCGGATGAATCGGATTGATATAACATCCCAGAACGGCGATTTGAATATTGCATCGGGCGAAAGTGTTCCCGATATAATGGGCAAGCCCCGGACTAAGACGGTTAAAACCGGTATCAATACCCTCGATTGCTTTGGATAACGCCAGTTGAATACTGGTAAACCCTTTCGCCGATATTTTTGCCGCCAAATCCTCCGCGCCGGACTTGCCGAAATCGTGAGCGCGTACACCGATAAACATAAAACCACCTCAATTTGATTGATTGTAGGGCTCCCATTGATCGGGCCCGCTAAGAATATTGGATAAAGTATAGTATTTGAGTTCCTCCGTTGTCGGAGTTTTCGCCCAGGGAACTCTTTGGCCGGGAGCGGCTCCGGGGCCGGTACTGCCATATTCAACGTAAGTAACGGTCTTCTCGCGCTCCGGTTTATCCCAGTTATGCCAACCCGCGCCAATGATATGCGGTCCCATCCGGCAATTCAAGAAAGCCACTTTGGCATGATCCCGCCAGGGCCTGCCCAGGTAAACGGTTTGAGGGGCGGCTTTGCCGGTAAGCGTGCAATCCATAAAAACGTAACCGAAAGGGACGGGGGATGAAGTCGATCCGGCGGTAATGTAACCGTTTACAGGTTGATTCCGATTATTGGAGGATATTTCGCAACGATTAAATACGGCAGTGGCGGAACCGAAAATAAAATCGATATCGCCTTGGATGAAACAATCTTGATAGTATTGGCGAATGATGCCCAGATATTCTTCAGCCCCCGATCCGAGCGTGGGATGCTGCACATTAAGGCCCAGCGGGGTGGGATGCTTCGGCAAAGGTCCGGTAAATAAAGTGTCCTGACAGCCTAGAAAACGGCAATTTTTAAAAAAGGCCCGATCGGCATCGACATAGACGGCCACGGCCTGACCGACGATTTCCCCATCGCCGGCGGAATTTTCAAAAGTGATATTTTCGGCGGTGAAGTCAGGGGCACCCACGTATACGCTATAGGAATTGAAGGTATTCATGGGTTCGCCGCTTGGTAAGAGCTTTTTGGCATAATCATCATAGGTGAGGATGGTTTTAGCGGCGTCTTCGCCAATGAGATGAATCTCGGGTTTGTCGATTTTGATTTTCTGTTTATAAATCCCATTTTTAATATGAAGGACGGTTTCTCGGGCGTGACCGTAAGGAACGGCGTCAATAGCCGACTGGAGAGCGGTAAAGTCTCCGGAACCATCCGATGCGACGATTATCAAATCAGTCACCTCATACTACTATTGTATCATATATCGAATGAAATGAACGGAATTTTTCGTAAGAAGGGTATAGAGAATAAAACCCCGTCTGCCGTTCATCGCGGGCAGAGGGGGTTGGGTTTTGAGGCTTTTAAGAACGGGACAGGCGATAGAACGCCGGCTTGGTCATCCCTGAATTATCCCGGAGATTAATTGACGATGATTTTATCAATATCCGGCGCATAGGTTGTCCCGGAACCGTTGTCCAATTTGATGGTATTACTCCCGGCATTCAAGGTAACATTGGTTGTTATCGAACTTACCGTGCTCCAATTTCCTGTGCCCGGACATGACACCCCGAACCATGAGCCGCTGTTTGGAGTCACATATACCGTACGGTTTTCCGATGAAACATAGTAAATGGTCATCGTATGAGTACCGGCCGTTGAAACACTGACATTGCTTATCACGACTGTTCCGTTGGATGATCCGCCGAGGTATCCGACATTGTAGCCACCCGAACAGAAACTTTTGCTTTGCGCTACCGCTCCATTGGAAAGCGTTCCGCTTTCAGCCTCATAGCTTGTACCGTTAACCGCGCCCGGGGTAATATAGATGCGGTATCCTGAACTGGCGTTGCAGCCGGTCATGGTTACGGTAATCTGACTGTTGGACACGGTGTAAGTCGAAGTTGATAGGGTGGTGGTCCCGCTGCAAACGGTGTCTTTGCTTGTCCAGTCAACCTTTTGAAGCATAACCTTTGCAGTCGATCCAATAAAGGAAGGTATATTTTTGATGGTGACATCCACAGTACCGCTATTGGCTCCGCCCAAAATACAACTGATGGATTTGCCGGTCGAATCCACACAGGCGGCTCCATCCATATTGGCGCTGGACTCATTTGAGATTGAGACATTGACCATATTGCCGGTCATTGATCCATACCAGTTCATGAAATACCAGCCGGCGCCCTTTTGAGTATCGGTAGCAAGAAGACTCCCCAACCTACCGGGATATGCATTATACCACCAGGATATTAAGGCGCTGTCAACCTTGTAACGTTCGAATTTTCCAATAAAATTTCCCAGCGATCCGGGTTGCCCTTCAAGACTATGGGTAGCGTCGCAGTATTCATTGATGCTGATAGGCAAGGCGCTTATTCCGAGAGAAGTTTCCAGTGCCCGGTAGTCTTGTAAATGACTGGCTACGCCCGAGATCCCACTAAGCTCATGCCAACTGATGATATCGGGAAGACACCTGTTGGCTTTGCAGTAGCTTAAGAAGGTACTCATGGTATTGTGATTGTAATAACTATAGCAAGGTCCCACAATTTTGAAACTGGAATCATTGGCGCGAATCGTATCATAAGTCTGCTTCCATAAGTAGCTATTAAAGTCTCCGTTAGAAGAGCTCCAAGTGCCGTCGGGCTCGTTCCATGGTTCAATACCATACCAGTTGGTGTAGCCGGATGCCTTCTTGTCGGTTATAAAGGAAGTTACCTGACTGAGCCAACTGGTCATACCCGGCCATGTATAGGGCCAATTGGGAAGCATATCCGCCAGATCAACCGAAATCAAGGCGCCGGTTCCGGCAAGCCTTCCCGCAGTCGGTATGGCAGCGCCAAAGGCATGCTGGTTGCCTGAGCTGCCACGGGCTGGATTCCTAAAGACAGCCGGATGAAGCGGGGTTACCAGGCCTTCAATATCCGCCGGTTTGGTGTCGGTGACTCCATAAAGGGAACCGTTGGCGCAATGGGTCGCGCTCCTTAACACGCTACTACAGTCCACAGTGATAGTGTCTGCCGCGTATACCGGCATGAAGGGAAGGGAACTTACAAGTATAATCGCAAAAAACAATGCTTTCAAAGAGCTTTTTCGAAAATTTCTTTTCAACATAATGGTTCCTCCTTTTTTTATCAATTTCTATTTTCGTGTCGGGTCAGATTTCTTGCACTTTGTGCTATCGATCCATTTTCACCCCCCTTTATTGAAACAAGCACATTCGAAGATGCGATATAGGGTATTTTTTATTGATTTTAAAGTGCTTTTTAGGATACACACCTAAAAAGGACTTTGCTTTTCACCCCCTATTCATTTTGAACGGTTTTGAGGAAATAAGCTTTTATTCAGAAATGGTTTGGTTATGAACGTTGATAGGCTAAAATTAACTAACCATTGCCAATAAAAAAAATTTGTGCATCGCCACAAAAAATCAGTTTTCATGGTGTGTTTGGATCGAATGAATCCAATTTTGAGGTAAACGGGAGGGAAGATCATGTTTGCGGTGGGATGTTTATTTTGGATATTTTCTTAATTCAAGCGAGTGAAGGGGTTGCCGCGAATAAATGATTCAATATACAAAAATATCTTATATATTATTACAAGTCTTTAGCTTGTTTAAGTTTATTTTTGGAGCAGCCCCTTCAAAAAGAACTCGTTTTATCGCTACAATGCTTCAATCCGCCAGCAGACGCTTTGAAAGTCCCCTAACAGCTTGGGCAGGGGAATATTGATCCCGGCATTCATCAATTCATCCCCGGCGAAAATTCGGGTTTCACCATCGATCCGGTAATCTCTCCCGGGATCCAAACCTTTCAGGCGGATCCTGCGAAGGGGAGGATTGGGCTCCGCAAGAACTTTAAAATAAAAGGCAACAGCTTCTGTTTTGTCGTTTGTCACGAATATCCAGGCCGCTTCATTCCCTTCAAAAGGGCTTAAAATTCTATAATAATCACCGAACTGGACAACATGGCGGATTTCTTTATAAAAGGCCACTTGCTTTTGGACGAGTTGCTGTTCGGTTGTCTCGAGCTTATTCAAGTCCAATTCATAACCGAAGCATCCTGAACTTGCAACGTGACCGCGGATTTCCAATGAAGTTTTCCGCATCAACTGGTGGTTGGGAACGGCTGATACGTGAGAACCCATGGTAATCGCGGGATATACAATGCTGGTTCCATATTGGATTTTTAAGCGGGCAATGGCGTCCGTATCATCACTGGTCCAAATCTGGGGCATAAAATAAAGCATTCCCGGATCGAAGCGGCCGCCGCCGCCGGAACACCCTTCAAACAAAATCTGAGGGAAGGAACCGGTGAGGGTATCCATCATTTTATACAGATTCAGCATGTACCGGTGGGCAGTTTCCCGCTGCCGCTCCGGAGGCAGCTTGGACGATCCGATTTCCGTCATGTTGCGGTTCATGTCCCATTTCACATAAGCAATCGGATGGCTGGCTAAAATATCGGTAAGCTTTTGAGTCAAGGCCTGACAAACATCATCCCGGGATAAATCGAGAATCAACTGCGCTCTGGCCTGGGTGGAGGGGCGGTTCTCGATATGAAGACACCAATCAGGATGGGCGCGGTATAATTCACTATCCGGGGAGATCATTTCCGGCTCGAACCATAGTCCGAATTGGAGCCCATGGTTGCCCACGCGTCGAATCAAGTCCCCAAGTCCGTCCGGGAGTTTTTCCCGGTTTACAAACCAGTCTCCTAAGGAACTTTTATCGTTATTCCGTTTACCGAACCAGCCATCGTCCAAAACAAATAATTCAATCCCCAATGCTCCGGCTTTTTTGGCGATTTCTTCGATTTTTTCAGCGTTGAAATCGAAATAAGTCGCTTCCCAGTTGTTAATTAAAACAGGCCGCACTTGATCCCGGTATGCGCCGCGGCATAACCGGGTGCGGTATAACTGGTGGTAGGTCCGGGACATCCCTCCCAGGCCTTCCGCAGAATAAACCATCACAACTTCGGGAGTTTGAAAAGACTCTCCCGGCTCCAATAACCAGCTGAAATCAAAAGGATTGATGCCCATGGCAATCCGGGTTGTTTTAAATTGGTCCACTTCGGCTTGACCTAAAAAGCTTCCGCTATAGACCAGGCTAAAACCATAGACTTCGCCGTAATCTTCCGTGCTGTCTTTCCGGAGAAGCGCCAAAAAGGGATTATGCTGGTGACTACTGGAACCGCGGCGGCTTTCGATTCCCTGTGAGCCGCTGAGTAAGGGACGTCTTTCCAGTTGCCTTTCGCGGGCCCAGGCTCCCTCCAGATGCAACAAATCATAACCGGCATCGGGGAAATCGATACTCATGCTCAAAACCCGTAAAAGCTGAAGTTGATTGGTTCCATTATTGATGAAACGGACTGAACGGGTCATGGCATTACAGTTTTCGTAAACCGTATACGTTAGAAGGAGTGTTAAACCGCAAACCGGGTCATAGAGCTCGATTTCCAAAGAAGCGGCTTCCTGAGGATTTTCCGCATAAGTTGCGGGAAGCCCATCCAAGGCGGGTTTACCTTGGAAGATCCGGTGCCTTTGATAATGAAAATCCACCAAAGTGGAGCCGTTTTCCAGCTGAACCTGAAAAGCGGGCATCCGGAAATCCGAGTTGCCGTATCCAGGATATTCTTGAGGAAGAGTATCCAGGGAAAAGGAAGGATCGCCAAGGTCGGGATTGGCGCAAAAAGAAGTACGTTCCGCAAATTGTAATAAATAATCCAGTTTCCCCAAGCGAAGTCTTTTCCCCCAATATAGATGGGCCAGATATTTATTTTTAACGATCTGGAGGGTATAACTCATCCCCGAGGATTGGAGGTGAAAGATCTGATGGGACTGGTCATAGAAAATACTCATTTTTGCCTCCCTGAAAATAAGAAATTTTACCGGGTGATTACCGGTTAACGCCTGAGAATTGAATTCCTTTAATAAACAGCTTCTGGGCCAAGATCAGAATCAGTAACATCGGGATGACTGCAATCATTACCGCGGCCATCAACGAGTTCCACTGAACACTAAAGTATAGGCGAAAATCCGCCAAGCCTACGGATAATACTTTTAAAGACTGGCTTTGGGTGACAACCAGCGGCCACAAAAAACTGTTCCATTGCGCCACCAGTGTCATGACTCCCAAGGTAGCCAGGGCCGGTTTGCTCAAGGGTAACATAATCCGCCACCAAGTTTGGAAATATCCGGCGCCGTCAATGGTGGCCGATTCGGAAAGTTCTTTGGGCAGGGTCATAAAAAACTGGCGCATTAAAAATGTTCCAAACCCGTTGCCGAACATAAAAGGAACAATCAAAGCATAATAGGTGTTGACCCAGTTCAATTTGATGATGATATAGTATGCCGGAATCAAGGTCACTGCTGAAGGAACCATCATCGTTGCCAGATAGAGATAGAATAAGATATTTTTACCGGGAAAATGCAGTTGTCCAAAAGCATACCCCGCCAGTCCACAGGATATTAATGTTCCCAGCAGAATGAAGAAGGCGATAACCGCTGTGTTGAAAAGATATTGCTGGAGATTAAAACGGGACCAGGCGGATAAGTAAGCGGTAGCGGTTATTTTTTTGGGAATCAGGTTAAAACCTGAAAATACTTCGGAAGCATCTTTTAAGGAGGTTGAAAGCTGCCATAAAAGCGGGAACAGGTAAATAAATAACAGGAAACTAATCAATAGATAGAGTAGAAGCTTGTGTAATGATTGCCTTTGACTAAAAGTCAGCATTGCCTTTTCCTCCTCAAACTAAGATAGGTCGTAATTGATACGGGAGCCAACGTATTTAAAGGTAATAACCGTGCAAATAATGATGAAGATAAACAAAATTACCCCCATGGCGCTGGCCGGCCCCATTTGCAAAAATTGAAAGCCCTTTTGGTATAAATAAAGGTTAAAAACCCGGGATGCATTGCCCGGCCCCCCGTTGGTCATGGCAAAGGGGAGGTCAAAGATTTGTAAAGTACTGATCATGTTGACCACCAAATCGTAGAAGAAAATTGGACTGATGACCGGCACAGTGATCTTCCAAAAGCGGGTCCAGTTATTGGCGCCATCGACCAGAGCCGCTTCATACAATTCCGGGGGTACGATTTGTAAGGCGGCCAGTAGCAGGATGATATGCCAGCCGAGAAATTCCCAAACATTGGTAGCCACGATGGACCATAGGGTGAGGTCTTGCGATGTGATCCAACCAACCTTCGCTAAACCGATAAGTCCCAAAATATGATTGAGATATCCAAAATCTTTATTATAAATCCAGGTCCAGGTTAAACCGATTGCAACCGGCATACAGATCCATGGGGCAATAAATAAAGTCCGAAAGAGATTTAACCCTTTGAGCTTCTGATTAAGCAATATGGCAATCAGTAATGCCAAAAAGCTTTGGACCGGAACATTAACAATCGTGAAAAGGATGGTCTTTTTTAGGGAAGTCCAAAAGATGGGATCCCGCAATAGAATTTTATAATTCAAGAGTCCAACCCACCTGGGGGCATTGATTAAATCCCAATTGGTAAAACCGATATAGATTGTAGCCAATATCGGAATCAGCATGAAGACAAAAAAGCCCAGAAAATTCGGTAGCAGCATTAAGTATCCTGCCAGCCACTGGCGCCAATTTTTTTGAAAATTCGAGTGACAGGGTTGTTGATGGATGACCTTGTTAACAGACTCCTGAGAAATGTCAACACTCATGGTGTCCTCCTCGTTATAAAACGGCGGGAAACGCTATCTCAGCGAATTCCCGCCGTTTAGCTATTCGTTATTTGCCCGAATCCAAAAGTCTCATATGAAAAGGGGCAACATTTATTTCGCTTATCTGATCCTCAGACCATTCGAGTTCGTAGTGATGGTATCAGTGAAGCAAGGGTTGAATCTGGTTTTTCATATTTTTGACAGCTTCTTTAACCGTCTGTGAACCGGCAAATACCATATCGTATTCGCGGACAATGACGTCATAAATTTGATTCCAGTCGACGTGCATGGGCCAGGCACCGGTTCTTTCCGTTTCGTCACTGAAGTATTTAATATGGGCAGGGCCTTTTGTTTTGGTGGCAGCCAGATAAATCGGCATCAGCTTTGGAATGGCCGGGAAGCAAACTCCATATTGGCTGATGATTTTCTGTGAAGGCTCGCTGTCCATCCAGCTGCACAATTTCCAGGCCTGGGCGGGATATCTGGTTTTGGCGAAAATGTTGTGAGCCAGTCCGTTCATACAAGAATAACGCCCGGCAGGACCTTTGGGCAAGAGGGCGATATCCCATTTTAAATTACTGGTGGCCCGCGCATCCGACATCATCCAGGAACCTTGGGGACTCATTGCTACTTTGCCGGCTTTAAACATTTCCCAACCATTGGAAGAGGTAGAGGGAGCAACATTATACTTCGTAAACAAATCGGCCCAAAACTGCATGGCTTCAACTGCCTTGGGTTGATCCAGTAGAAATTTCGATCCGTAGGGTTTGTCGAGCACTCCGGTGGCTCCGTTCATCCATACGAAATTCAACCAACCGCATTGCATATTGGAGTCTCCGGTAATGGCAAGACCATATTGAGTGATTTTATTTTTATCAAAACCTTTTTCGGTAGCATTTTTACCATTTTCATCCACAGTTAACTTTTGGGCAATTTGTAGAAATTCGCCGCCATCTTTTGGGTTCCAGGACAAATCCTCTGTAGGATAAGGAATTTTTGCTTTATCAAAGAGGTCTTTGTTATAAAAAATTGCGATAGTATCCCAATCTTTGGGAATTCCGTATTGTTTCCCTTTGTAATTCCAACTCTTGACCAAGGCCGGGTAGTAGTTGGTTAAATTCAATTTATCCTTTTTGATGTAAGGAGTAAGGTCCATTAAGGCTCCTTTGGTAATTAATCCGGAGAAATAGGCCAAATGACCCCAAAAAACGTCGGGTAACGTCCCTGACGCAACGCCGGTGGTAATTTTAGTCCAATAATCATTCCAACCCACTAACTCTACTTTCACATCGATATCCGGATTTTGTTTCATGAATTCTTTAATGGAAGCCTCCATCGCCGGCATTTGGTTGCTATCCCATAAAGCATAACGAAGTGTTACTTTTGGGGCGGCCATGACGGTAAAACTGGAAAGGCACAAAGCAACAACCAATAAAATAAGAAACCACTTTTTCAAAAAAACCCCTCCTTGTTTTTTCAAATCTGTGTCATTAAATTGTTATTTGCGGTGCACAAATTTGTAATTTATTTGTAACATAAATCGCGGCAAGACACTAGAAAATAAAATTACGATTTGGAGGAAGGTTTTCTGAAATCGGAAATAGCGGTTTCACTTCCTGCTTGATAAGTGTAAAATATTACGATTCGGGGTAGAAAAAATTCAGGGATGCTTTTTGAGGCGTCCGCTTAATTGCATGATTCCTTCGATTTGCACATTGGTGCTATGAAGGGTATCTTCAAGCTTAGCGCCCATGAGAATATCATTTAAGGCCGAACCGATTACCGGAACAAATTGGGCGGCCTCCGGAATATTCGGGCTTTCTTTGGCGGAGGTCAAAGAACGGGTGGCAACAATGAATGAACGATTGGAAGAGTTAGTGATATAAAGCTGATTGATGTCGGGCAAAGGGGTGGGAACCATTCCCGATTGAGCGATTTTTTCCAATGAAGAGCGGCTGATCAATAATTCACAGAATTTCTTGGCGGAAATAATATGTTGGCTGGTCCGGGGGACGATTACGCCCCAGGTTTCCATGCTGGGAATGGCAGCACCTGTGGCGCCGACGGGTAAAGGTGCATAACCGACATTTTTAGCGAATTTGTTACGGCTTTTATCATTAAGGATTGTTGAAGAACTTGACCAGAGAATCATCGATGCCAAATGGCCTGCGGTAAAGAAATTTATCGCCTCTTCGGTCTGCCAGGTGGCAACAGCCGGAGGCGCGCATTCCTGGAGGATCCGGTTATAAATATGGGTAGCATTCAGGGCTTGATTCGAACTAATTACCGGATTCCATCGACTGTCAAAATATTCCCCCCCGTATGACCAAAGAAAGTAATTCCATACCGGGGTTGCTGCTTCACCTGGACCGGCTGGAAATGCTAAACCATAGTTATTACCGGAAGTAAGCTTTTTACCAGCCTCATACATTTCGTGAATGGTACGCGGTGAGTTCAGTCCAGCCTGGCGAAAAAGATCGGTACGGTATATATAAATTAAAGAGTCGGCCATATAGGGAAGACAAAAAAAGTTATTCTTAAAAACAGGGTTTTTGCGGATCGATGGATAGAGACTTTCCCGCATAAGATGGGCTCTTTCTGCAACATCTTGCAGGGACACTGCCTTGTTGTTATTGATGATGCCGGAAAATTGGGAGCATGGTCCCATGATTACGTCGTACTCCCGGGTATCGTTTATGAGCGATAACCGTGCTTTGGCTAAAAAGGTACCCCAGTAGTAGAAATTTTTATCCACTTTAATATGGGAAGCAGCCAACTCTTTTTCAAGAGATTCCACGATGGCTTCGTGGACTCCGACAACCCCTAGGACATGAATCGTTTCACCCTCATCGCCCACAGTAGTCAACTTATCCGAATCAAGGCAACCGGTGAGAATGATACAGCTGAATATTCCTACCAACAAAATCTGAATCCAGCGCATAGTTCCTCCCCAAATTTAAAGTTTGTCGATAATGGTTTCCCGATATTCCGACGGAGTACAGTTTTGATATTTTTGAAATACTTTCGCAAAATATTTGGCATCGTGATAGCCAACTTTGAATCCAACTTCCGATACTCGAAGGTCGGTGGTTGCCAACAACTCTCGGGCCTGCTCAATCCGGATTTGATGCAAATAATCGACAAAGTTCTGTCCGGTTTCCGTGTGAAATAAAGTGCAAAGATGGTTCTTGCTCAATCCAACTTCGCGGGCCAGCACATCCAAATTCATGTCTTCGGTAAAATGTTCTTTCAGATAACGAATGGCTTGACGAATCGTAAAAGAATAAGGCTTGGTATGACGGTGATTCATTTGACCGGTCAATAAAGAGAATTTTTGGAAAAACCACTGATTGATGTCATCAATGGAACTAAAGTTCTCTAAAAAATCACTTTTTTGTTCTTTTTCCGTTAGAATGCTTGACAGAGGCAATCCGTTTTCATGGGCCAGACGATAAATCTCCCCCAGCAGCTCATGCCAAATCTGATTTAATATTGCCAGCGAGCGGGCCTGGGCAACTCTTGCAAATAATTCGTCGAGCATCTCCCGGGTTTTTTCGGTTTGGCCAAACCGGATCCGTTGGATAAAGTCTTTTTGCTGATAACCGATTGGTGTTAGCTGTTTCCCGCCGGAAATGTCACTATCGAAAATGAGTTCGCGTTCGGGCCAGAAAATACTGTACCCTTCCAGTTTACAAAGTTCCTGCCATTTCTCAGGCAATTGAGTATATTCGCCAATGGGCTGTCCGAGAATTGCCACGGCCGAAATTTGTAAGTATTGTTTTAGACATGATCTGACCTGACGGATATTAAAGGGAATAACCTGTTTGCAAAAGTCGCTTTTCTCTTCGGGTGCGAAACTATAAATAATCGCCCATTTTGAAAAATTGGGCAGTTCCCAGACCAAAGAACCGTGGATTTTTTCTACGATTTCTTCAATCAATTGCAGCGGATGGGAATTAATCTTTTTACCGTCAAGATTGGTTTTACTCTTAATCAAAGCCAGCTGGAAACAATTTTTTTCCCATGGGAGATTGAGATCGTTTAAAAATGCCTGCCATTCGCTGGAAGTGATCTTGCCTAATAATAGGCGTTCCGCAAAGTTTCTTTTGATATAGGACAATCCCATGAGGGCCTTTTGTTGTAACTGTTGGTACTGGATATGATGTTTCCTTTCCTGTTCGATTTGATCTTGGAGTTTTTTTAGAACAGGAAAGATGGTTTGGTTATCAAGCGTTGTTTTGAGTAGATACTCATCGGCGCCGAGTTCGAGAGCTTGTTTGGCATAATCGAAGTTGTCGTAATTGGTCAGAATGATCATTTTGAGTCCGGGCTTTTTTTGCTTCAAGTTTTTAATCAACTCAAGCCCATCAATACCCGGCATCCGAATATCCGTAATCAGAATATCCGGGTCGGCAGCATCAAACTTTTCAATGGCTTGTGTAGCATTAGCAGCATCCGCCGTAACTGTGAAACCGTTTTGTTCCCAAGCGATGGTGGAGCGCAAACCGATACGGACTAATATTTCATCGTCAACGATCATGACTTTGGTCATTGCCATAATTTCCTCTTTTCATATTTACGCAGCCGCGGAATGTTTATGGTCACCTTGGTTCCCTGAGGGTTGTTACTCGTGATCACAACGCCGTAATTCGGTCCGAAATTCAGTTTGATTCGTTCGGCTACATTTTTGATGCCAAGGCCGCTGAAACGTTGGTTACTATCGACTTTACCGGCCATGATTTCAGAGGCCAGGTCTTCGCTAATGCCTCTGCCGTTATCGCTGACTTCAATCGTGACATTTTCCCCTTGGGTATCTATATTAATTTTTATTTCTCCATGGGTCAGACCTTCGACTCCGTGATAAATGGCATTCTCAACGATGGGTTGCAAAATGAGCTTTGGGGTAAAATAATCTTCCACTTGGGGATTAATTTCATACGTTATGGAAAAGCTGTTTCCATAACGGAACAGCTGTATTGCAAGATAATTGCGGACATTTTCCAGTTCCTGACCAATCGTGATCATTTGGTCGGTCCTGCTGATGCTGGCCCGCAGCAAATTTTCCAACGCCAGAATGATCTCGCTGATTTCTTCGACATTGCGAATCTTAGCCAGCCACCGTAAAGAATCAAGCGTATTATATAAAAAATGCGGATTGATTTGCGCCTGTAAAACATTCAATTCAGCCTGCCGCTTTTTTTTCTCGGCATCATTAATGCTCATCATCAGGTCGCGGATTTTTTCGACCATATGGTTGAAACTGGCGGCCAGTTCATTGAATTCATTCATACTGTGAATTTTAATTTGAACTTCTAAATTGCCGTTTTCCACTTCGTGCATGGAATTCCGTAATAGTTCGACCGGCTTGGCTACTTTTCGGGTAAAAAGAACCGCTAAATAAAAGGAAATACCCAGGAGAGCTAATGCCAGAAAAACGGTGAAATTACGGATAAAAATGTTTTCCCGTTGCAAGACTGTCGATGGTATGGAGAAAATCACTTTCCAGTTGGATAAAGAAACCGTTTGGAAAACCACCAACTCTTCTTTGCCATCTAAACGTTGCAAATAGCTTCCCCAATCCCGCAAGCGGATATGGCTGTAAATGGGATTGTGGGAGGGATGCATTGTAAAATCATCCCCATAAATAAGCTTGCCCTCATCGTCACGAATCGTGATCCGGCCCTCATCTAAAAGCTGCACGTGTTCCAACATTTTGGTGACAAATCCGTAATCCAGGTCAATCAATATCCATCCCAAGTTTTTTTGACTATCGAGATCGGCTATTTTTTGAGCATAGGTAATCACGTTTCCGGGCATTCCCATGAATGAACCGGAATAATTGTCGGAATGCACTCCGGTAATGACATTCCCCACGTCGGAGTTGATAATTTTTCGGAACCAACGCTGTCTTTTCATATATTCGATCAACATGGGCGGATCACTGGAATAGACGCGGGCTAAATCGGCGGAAATCACATAAATGCCCTTGACTTCCGCCCGGGTACTGGTTAATCCGGCCAAAAAGTACTTGATCTTGTTTTGGTAACCAATCTCTTTCCAACCGCCTAAATTGTTTTGATCTTGTAATACCGTGATGACATCGGGGTTTACAGAAATAACATAGGATAAGCTTTGCAAGCCTTGGAAGTAGATTTCGATATTTTCCCTTACTTGAACGATAATTTGTTCAACATACGACTCAACCCGGCGGGTAATGGTTTTGGAAGAAACTGAATAGGTTATCGTCCCTAATATGAATAAAGGTAACACCGTCACAACGATGAAGAAAAGAATCAGTGTTGCCTGGACGGATTTGGGGGCTCCCCGATCCTGCCAGGCAATGAAATTTTGTTTGAAGGTATTAATCTTTTTGAAAACCGGTATATTCATCGTTTCCTTCATATTTTACTCAGATTTTACATTGTAAGATATATTTCGAGAGAATTGGGAAAAAACCTACGTCCGATAAAAATGTTTGTTGGACCAAATTCCGCTGAGGTGATAGGATTTTCAGAAAACGCTGCGAATATAAACATATGGAAGAAAATAGCACGAAGAATGGACTAAAAATGGAGCTTTTATCGACCTTACATCTTAATCTGTGGCAATGGATCATCGCGGCTTCCTGTGGTTTGATGGTTGGTTTTTCTAAAACGGGCATCAGCGGAGTCAGCACCCTGGCAATACCCCTCATGGCCGGTTTGTTCGGCGGGAAATCGTCGGCTGCCATACTCTTGCCGATGTTGATTACGGGAGATATGTTAGCGGTAAGGCATTACCGGAAGCATAACAATTGGGCCCACATATGGAGATTACTGCCCTGGGCCTTCGCCGGCCTTGGTTTGGGGTTGGCTATCGGCAATTTAGTCAGCGATAAGCAGTTCAAAATCATCATCGCCATTTCGGTTTTGTTTTTTTTAGTCCTAATGATTTGGCTTGAACGGCGGAAAGACGAATCCGCACTTTCAAACCACTGGTGGCTGACAGCCATTGTCGGACTTGCGGGTGGATTTACCACGATGATTGGGAATTCAGCCGGTCCGGTGATGACTGTTTATTTTTTATCGATCCGGCTCAATAAATATGATTTTATCTCCACCGGGGCTTGGCTTTTTGCCATTTTGAACCTGGCCAAATTGCCATTGCAAATTTTCTTTTGGAAAGCAATCACTCCTGCGACTTTGGCATTTGATGCGGTGATGGTTCCTGCCATTATTATAGGGGCTCTGCTCGGAGTCTGGGTTATCCGGTGGATTCCGGAGAAACCCTTTCGTTACATCGTGATGGTATTAACTGCCGTTAGTGCGGTGAAATTATTTTTTTAGATGGGGAGGACTTCATTGAAAACTTTTAAAATCGATATGCACGTTCATACCAGTGAAGTAAGTCCTTGTGGAAAAATAAGCGCCCAGGATGTGGTTGCTTTATATAAACAAGCGGGTTATGACGGTATTGTAATCACGGATCACTTTTATGACGGCTTTTTTGACGGCCTCTCCGAACTTCCATGGGAAAAGCAAATCGATCGGTATTTGGAGGGCTACTCCAAGGCTTGGCAGACTGGACGGGAAGTAGGGTTGGAAGTTATTTTAGGAATGGAGCTCCGTTTTTTCGGCAGTATGAATGATTATTTAATATACGGTGCGGATGAGTCTTTCTTAAAAGCCACTCCTTACCTTTTTATGAAGGATTTAAGAATATTTCATCAAATCGCCATGGAAAATGATTTCCTCATCTACCAGGCCCACCCTTTCCGTTCCGGAATGTCCCGCGCCAATCCGGAAGATATTGATGGCGTCGAAGTATTTAACGGTAATCAGCGGCATAACTCCAGGAATTCCTTGGCTCTTCAGTTTGCCAAAGATAACCACTTAAAAATGATATCCGGTTCAGATTTCCACCAGCGTGAAGATTTAGGGCGTGGAGGCATCGAGATTACTTGTCCGGTAAGGACTTCCGGGGAATTGGCAAGCATTTTGAAATCGGGAATGGGTATCAAACGGATTGAGACCTAAAATAGAGTGCAATATTCATTTGGAAGTGCGATCAATGAATCATTGCGGCATCAAAATGAAGCACACCCTCTGAATTTGTTATGGAAGGGTGTGTTTTTAGTTTACCCGGACTGTTTCTTTGAGATAGGGGCGGATACCTACCTGAAGAATTTTAATCGTAAGGGGGGTTCTAGGGTTCTTGTCAGTAATTGTTTTACTAAAAGGTATATTTCATTTAAAATTATTAGGTATTTACAAGTAACTATTTAAAAATTTAAAATGAAGTCATAAGATGATAGGTAGGGGATGGATGAAAATGGATTTTTTGGATATTAAGATTCTAAAATTATTGCAGGCGGATTCACGAATGACCGTATCTCAGATTAGCGGCGAAATTAATTTATCCATACCGGCGGTCAGCGAACGGTTGAAAAAACTTGAAGCCGGCGGCATCATCCAAAAATATACCACCATCATCAATCCTAACTTTTTCCATAAAGAATTGACTGCAGTCATGTTTATTACTTTGGAAAGACCCAAGTTTACCGAAAAATTTGTAGAATTTGTCCAGGATGAAGATGAAATATTGGAATGCCATTACCTGGCGGGCGATTATGATTATGCTTTGAAAATCGTCACCGAAAACACTGCCACCCTTGAAAAACTGTTAAACCGGATTAAAAGTGTCCAGGGGGTTATCAAGACCCGGACCATCGTCGTCCTGTCCACGGTCAAGAATAACCACTCCGTTGTTCCGAGTGAAAATACCCGTTTATTGGAAGGTACTGAAACAAAAATGAGGAGGAGCGAAAATGATCATCGGAATCCCGAAGGAAGTAAAAAATAATGAAAACCGGGTGGCGATTACTCCAGCTGGAGTGAATGAATTAATCAAGTGTGGTCACAAAGTTTTAATCGAGAAGTCGGCCGGCAAGGGCAGCGGTATTGAGGATAGCGATTATGCAGCCGCCGGATCCGACATGGTCGAAAAGAACATCGATCTTTATCAAAAAGCGGATCTAATATTTAAAGTAAAGGAACCATTGGAAAGTGAGTATAATTTACTGAAAGAAGGCCAAACACTTTTTACCTATTTACACCTGGCTCCGAATCAGCCTTTAACCGAAGCGTTGCTTCGTAAAAAAATAACCGGGGTCGCTTTTGAAACTGTAAGATGCTCAAAAGGAACGCTTCCGTTGCTTACGCCAATGAGCGAAGTCGCCGGCCGGATGTCGGTGCAAATCGGAGCCAATTTTTTGCAAAAGTATAACGGCGGCCGTGGTATTCTCCTTGGAGGGGTTCCAGGTGTAGCTCCTGCGGAAGTCTTGATTATCGGGGGCGGTGTTGTGGGCTTGAATGCGGCTAAGATCGCAGTCGGGATGGGTGCCAGAGTGATCGTCATGGATGTAAACAGCGCCCGTTTGGCTCAGCTGGATGATATTTTCGGAGGGCGGATAACTACTTTACTATACAATGAATATCAAGCCTCGGAAAAGGTGACAGAGGCCGATTTGCTGATCGGAGCGGTTTTGGTCGTCGGTGCCAAGACGCCCAAAGTGGTTAGGGAAAACATGGTGAAAACCATGAAAAAGGGTTCGGTCATCGTCGATGTGGCGATTGATCAAGGGGGGTCTATTGAAACGATTGACCGGATCACCACGCATGATAATCCTTGTTATGAAAAATACGGAGTCATTCATTATTCGGTTGCCAACATGCCGGGAGCTGTTCCGCACACTTCAACCCATGCACTGGCAGGAGCTACTTTACCCTATTTATTGCAAATTGCCGGGAAGGGTGTAGAGCGGGCTATGATGGAGGATGATGGACTCCTTGCCGGATTGAATACTTATCAAGGGAAGATAACGTGCGAACCGGTAGCCCGGGCCATGAATGCCGATTACGCTCCGGCCGTGAAACTGATTGCCTGATTTTGAATACTCGAAATCAATCCATGACCCAAAGGCTGTGATCAAAGTATTAAATTCAATCAATTTTGCAGGACTTAGCCATTGTTTAACGAAAAGGAATATATCTTTTCCAATATATAGGGAAGATGCATTTCTTTTTTGTTTTTTTGGGAGGTTTCGCGCGATGGCGGCTCAAACTTTTGGATACTTGCTCGGTGGGATTATTCCTGCATTGTTACTTGGTATTTATAGTGTATTGCAGAAAGTCAGTACGAAACAGGGAATCAGTCCCGGCATGTTGATGGTGGTAATGGGCTTGAATATCATGATAGTCGGGTTCGTCTATTGTTTTGTTTCCAAAGAGTATAGCCTTACAATCCGTTCAGGACTTTCGGCATCCATAACCGGAATTGTCTGGGGAATCGCAACAGTGTTGATCGCTGTGGCTTTGGCCAAATATAATGTGGCCATCAGCAAACTGGTACCTTTGTTCAATATGAATACTTTAGTCGCCGTATGCTTAGGACTCATCGTATTTAGTGAATGGAAAAATGTTCATGTTTTGCAATTGGCTGTGGCTTCCGTGTTGATTATCATCGGGGGAATTTTAGCCACCAACGCTTAATTTGGAGATCTGAAGAATTTCATTGAGAACCGGCCAATTCTGGGGGAAACCATAAGGTTCATTGATGTAACTCCACCAACCCACTCCTTTTAGGTTAAGGGCCTTGCTGAGCCGGTATTTGGCTTCCATAGACCGGGCATCCTCAAACCAAAGCTCATGTTGCCGGTTCCGTTCATCGGTATAACGGAACCATGGGGCATCGGATACAGGGTCGTAATGGATTACGGCATGGAAACGGTAAGCCAGGTCGTATACTTCCGTTAGATCTACAGGTACAGCGGAGCTTTCCGGGGTATCCGGAAGCGGCCAGTTATATCCATAAAAAGGTACACCCTGAATGATCTTTTGAGCTGGAATTTGAGTTAGAGCATATTTTAATGCCCGGGTCACGAATTGAATCGGAGCGACCGCCAGCGGGGCTCCGCCAATCCATCCCCACTCGTAGGTCATGATAAAAATTAAATCGGCGAGCCCGCCAAGGGTTGCATAATCAAAGGCGCCCACCCAGGGTGCGGTCGGTAAATCCGAAAACTTGGGAGCGATGGTTACGATGACTTTGAACCCCTGCGGTCTTAAGCCGTTCACTAATTCCCGGATGAAAGCATTATAAAGCGGGCGGTCTTCCGGGAACATGTTCTCGAAATCAATATTGACTCCGGTTAGCCCCAATCTTTTTAACAACCCCGATAACTCTTTCGTGACGTTCGCTCTGAGCGCATTGTTGTTTAGAACAGTCCGCGCTAGCTCAGAGTCAAAACCATTTGGACCCCAATTCGTCAATACCATCAGCGGTGCTATATGGGAATCTTTTAAAATCTGAGTGACCCTTTCGGCATGGTTTGGAATGGTGATGTTTCCATTTTGAGTAATCGGAAACTGAAAAATTGCACCGTAGGTTATATAAGGAGCGATTTGTTCCAGGGAACGGCTTAACGCGCTGATATCACGCTCACGCCCGGTAAGGTGAAAATAGCCTATCGTAATACTGGCCTTTCGGACTATGGTTTCAGGACGCAAAGGGATTCGGATGAGCTGGCCCGGAAAGATTAAGCCGGGATTGGATATTTGATTGACCCGTATCAGTAAATTAAGAGGCGAATTGAATCGGCCGGCAATAGAATACAAAGTATCCTCGGGGCGAATAATATAAGCAATTTGCAGCCAACCGGGAATTGAAATGGTAAGCCCGGTTAAAACCAGATTCGGATTGGCAATATTGTTTTCCTGGGCGATGGCCCTCACAGTGGTCTTAAACACTTGGGAGAGCTGATAGAGTGTGTCCCCGGTGATCAAAGTATATTGCAGCTTTCTTGGGGGAGGGTTGGGAATGAATAGGGCCTGCCCGATGATTAATTGTTCGGGATGATCCAAGGCATTTAAGTTCAAGACTTCAGTTAGTGAAACATTATAGCGGGAAGCAATAGTATATAAGGTATCTCCTTTTTGGACAACATAAATCATTAGCGGACTCCATCTTAATTTTTACTCATACCTTATCCTATGTGAATTTCAGTCCGATGGTGATTGCCTCGACAACAGGGATTCAAACCCTCGGCTTTCAGCCGATGGTGGTTGAGTGTCTGGTGTGTTTGAATGGGTAAGCGATGCAAAAAGGAGTTTTAAGGCCAATCGCGAATAATGGGATTATTGAAAATCCCGGAGGAAATTATGGAGTATCAAACACTATACCGGCGCTGGCGCCCTCACGGCTTTTCCGATTTAGTCGGTCAGGAACATGTTGTAACAACCCTTTCTAACGCGATTTTGACGCATCGGGTTGCTCATGCTTATCTTTTGACCGGACCCCGTGGTACCGGTAAAACCAGTATTGCCAAGATTCTGGCGAAGGCTTTGAATTGTGAAAATTTGCAGGGGGCCAATCCCTGTGATGAGTGTTCAAGTTGCAAGCGGATTAATGAAGGCGTATTTATGGACGTGATGGAAATCGATGCCGCCTCTAACCGGGGCATTGATGAAATCCGTGATCTGCGCGAAAAAGTTAAATTCGCTCCTGCTGAAGGAAAATATAAAATCTACATTATCGATGAAGTGCATATGCTTACGACGGAAGCTTTTAACGCGCTGCTCAGGACTTTGGAAGAACCGCCGCAATCGGTGGTATTTATTCTGGCGACCACGGAAGTCCATAAAATTCCTTTAACCATCCTTTCCCGCTGCCAACGTTTTGACTTTAAGCGCTTTACCATCAGTGAAATTAAAGGCCGACTCCAACAGATACTGGATGCGGAAAAGGCCCAATACACCGGGGAAGCGCTGGAACTAATCGCCGAACATGCTGAAGGCGGTATGCGGGATGCAGTCAGTTTGTTGGAACAAGTCCTGGCTCATAGCAGGGAAATGGTGAGGGAGTCCGATGTGCGGGCTATTTTGGGATTGATTGACGAGGAAGAGATCGCTCGGATAGCCCAGGCTCTCAATAGCCGGGATACGGCCGGAGCTTTGCAAATTCTCAGCGAAATCAGCTTAAATGGGAAAGATTTATTTCAATTTGGCCGGAGTCTGGTTCAATATTACCGTAACACGTTGCTGATCTTGCTTCATGGCGATTCTTCCAAAAGCGGAGAGGCCACTGCGGGGGATTTGGTTCATGTGATTGAAGAAATTGCCGCAGCAACCGCTGAAGTGAAAAAAAGCCTTCAAGGGCCGCTTCCTCTGGAATTGGCATTTATCAAACTGACTGCTTTACGTTTTGATGCCAAAGATTTGGAGGCTCGGATAAAAAAACTGGAAACTCTGGTTGGAGGGGGGCATAGCCTCACCCAAGCAGCAGCCCCGGTCCAAATGGCGGATGTTTCGGCGACAAATCCGCGAGGGCAAACGAACCCGGCGGAAACAACCACTACCCCGAAAAAGGTACAACCTTCCGCCCAGGCTCAGAAAATTCCCTCCGTGGGGTCCACTTCCGCTTATAACTGGGAGGATTTTTTGGAAGCGGTAAAGAAAAAGAAACGAACCCTGGCTGCGCTGATCCAAGAAGGCAAGCCGCTTCAGTTTACTACCGGCGAACTTACAGTGGGATTGCCATCCAATATGAAGTTTCATTTGGATAATTTATCATTGCCTCAAAATCGCGAGATCATTGAGGGAATCTTGCAGGAATTTACGGGGGGAGCCGTGAAGTTTAGTTGTGTACCGGTGGGTGCCGGTATGAATGAAGGGACCGGTGAACCGGAAAAACAACCCGGAAAATCAAGGGAGCCGGAAATTTTGTCCAAAGCCGTACAACTCTTTGGGGGAGAAGTCCGGCCCGTATCGAAGGAGGAAAAGTGAAATGATGCCGAATATGCAACAAGCAATGAAGCAGTTTCAGAAAATGCAGGCCGATATGGCCAAAGTTCAAGATGAACTTGGGGAGAAAGTGGTTACCGCCTCTGCCGGAGGAGGAGCTGTTAAGGTTGAAGTCAGTGGGAAACTTGAGTTTAAAAAGATTGAAATCGATCCGGAAGTCTTGAAAAGCGATGATCAGGAAATGCTGCAGGATTTGTTAATCGCCGCTGCCAATGAGGGCATTAACAAGGCTCAAGAGATGGCCGCCAGTGAAATGGCGAAAGTAACCGGCAATCTTAAGATTCCCGGATTGCCCGGAATGTTTTAGTCTCATGCTGTACCCCCAAGCCATGAGCAAGTTGATTCATGAATTTTCCAAGCTGCCGGGAATTGGGCCGAAGACAGCCCAGAGACTGGCTTTCCATATTCTCGGAGTCTCCGAACCTGAAGTGGGGAAGTTGGCTGAAGCATTGCTTGAAGCGCGACACAAGATTGGATTTTGCAGTATTTGCGGACATTTAACGGAAGTCTCTCCATGTCAATTGTGTAGTGACCCGGCCCGGGATCAATCCTTGCTTTGTGTGGTCGAAGAACCCAAGGATATTATTGCCATGGAAAGAACCCGCATATTTAAAGGACAATATCACGTTTTGGGCGGCGCCATTTCTCCTTTGGAAGGAATCGGCCCGGATGATCTGCGGATTAAAGAGTTATTGCAACGGATGACTTCCGGCCAGTTTAAGGAGGTCATTGTAGCGACGGATCCCAATGTTGAAGGGGAGACTACTGCCCTTTATCTGGGGAAAATCCTGCACCCTTTGGGTTATAGGGTAACCCGTTTAGCCAGAGGATTGCCGGTTGGCGGCGACTTGGAATATATCGATGAAATCACATTAGGCAAGGCCTTGGAGGGGCGTACCGATCTTTAGCATTCGGAAAACGCTCCTCTTTTTTTCACGGTTTCGTTTGATAGAAACTGAATGCATAAAATTTCCTTCCCCGGATCATACTTCCTTATACAGGAGTTTATTCTGGGATGAAGGAGATTGTTGTCATTTTGCATAGAAAGAGTCATGGCAAATCCATTTTAGCGCGTTTCTTTGGATTATTCCAATTGGGAGAACCCAGTGAAAGTTTGCCGGATTTGGTGGAAGAGTTGGAACAAGCATGGTGGGACTGGAAACGTGCCCGGCTTTATTTTGACAACGTCACAGATCCGGATTTGATTGATTTCGCTATTTTTAACATGGGAGCCTCTGAAAAAAAATATATATACTTGCTTAAACGGGCCCGGGAAACAGGACTCAGCATAGAAGACTTTGAATACGGTCTCAGTGGACGTATCCATGATCGGGCCTATCGCAAAGCCCTGGTCTAAAAGCCTTCTCCTTTCCATAAATTTATTAATAACCAGTTTGGGAAGGAAGGGGTATGGAAATGTCGACCGGCATGATTTTGACCTATTTTTTGGCTATTGGGCTTTTGTATATTGTGGGCCGTGCTTTTTGGCGTCCTCTTACTGCGGTGTTTCAGCTGTTCTTTCGAGGCGCTCTCGGCGCTCTGGGAATTTATGTGTTTAACTGGATTGCCCTTTATTGGAAAATGGAGCTACCCATTAACCCATTTAATTCTTTATTTACCGGGTTACTTGGAATTCCCGGTTTAATTTCTCTGGTGGTTATGAAATACTGGATTAAAATCTAAAAACCCTAGAGCAGGACATACACGAATCCTGCTGGGTGGGCATAGAGATATATTAACACGTTGCTTGAATTTTTTGATTCCGGGATCAGATACCATTCGAAATCGTGTGAATCATAGAGCGGGTTGCAAGGATTTTCAGGCAAACTCTCTATATATGTTCCCACAAACGAGCGGAGGTAAGGCGATGACTACCCCTGAATGTTTTAGCTGCGGTATGTCGGTCCCGGGAGGAATGTCTATTTTAGGGCAATATCTGTGCCCTTCCTGTGAAGCGGCCTTGTTGCGGGCGAAAGCCGATCAATTGGAATATCAGGATTGGATCGACAATTGGAGGCGTTTTTGGGAGAAAACGGGTATTACGGTAAAAGGGATGGATCATGAGGCGTAAGCCTTTTTTTTATGGACTTTTTTCATCGCAGAAGCACAGAGGTCATGGGGAAAATTGCGGATGATAAGATTACTGTTTTATTAGCCGCTGCGTCTCCGTGGCTGATTTTTTAATCTTTTCCTGGATCGCTGGAGGGAGCACCGAAAAAAGAGGAAAGTTTCTTCAATTTGTCGAATGTACTGTCAATGGATAAGCTTTCGCGCACGCGCGCATCACAAAGCACAGCCCCTTTTTTTGAAGAGATACGGCGGTATGCCGGGGATCCATTGGTGGCTTTTCATACTCCGGGACATAAAGCGGGATTGAATTGGGAGCAAGACTGGCTGGGTTCGAAGGGATTAGCCCGGCTCGATTTGACTGAAATCCAGGGTTTGGACTGGCAGGCCTCGCTGTCCAGAGCCGAAGCTTTGGCAGCTGAGTTTTATGAGGCCGATCAAAGTTTTTTTTTGGTACAAGGGGCTTCTCAGGGAATTTTAGCGCTGCTGCTGGGAGCCTTTCATCCCGGGGATCAAGTATTGGTAGGCCGCAATTGTCACATTTCAGTAATTCATGCCATGATTTTGGCGGATTTGGTTCCGATTTACCTGGAGACTCCTTTTTTGGAGGAGTGGGGAATACCGGATAGTGTAAGGGAATCAGCTCTGTCGCAGAGCCTAAGTTTATATCCGGGCTGTAAAGGCATTATCCTTACCAACCCGACTTACCAAGGGGTTTTGAGACCTCTGTCGGGGTTAAGAGGGATTATCGGAGAGCGTTTACTGATTATTGATGAAGCGCATGGCGGATATTTTGGTTGGTCGGGGCTAAAGGGTTTTGATGCTTATCCTTTCGCGGATGCCTGGGTTCAAGGCACTCATAAGATGTTAGGCTCTATGACCCAAACCGGTATGCTGCATTTGAGAAACCTACGGATTGATGGGGACTGTATTCGGCGGAGTTTGGAATTAATAACGACTACCAGTCCGTCATATATATTATTAGCTTCTCTGGATTGCAACCGTAAATTTTTAGCGACAACCGGCAAGACCGTTTTTGAGGCAGGAACTCCGGCTATGCTTACTTATAAAAAAGAAATTGCGAGGCTTGGAGCTCTGGAGGTATTAGATGACGACCGGTTGCCGGATCCTGTCGAAAAGGTTGATCCTTGGAAGTTGTGCCTTTCTTTTAAAAAGCTTGGGTTTAGCGGTTATCAGGTTGAACGGATTCTAGGAACGGAATTTAAAATACAGGCAGAATACGCGGATTGCAATCAAGTAACGTTATTCATGGCGCCATGGCAGGATCCAAAGGTTCTTCAGGAACTTCAAAAAGCACTGGAGGCGATTTGTAGGCGTTTTGGTAATGAGCAAGTTCGTACAATATTGCCAAGAAGTATTCCCCCTCTGAAAATGCATCCGCGGGAGGCGGCATTGGGGGCGGGAAGTTTCATCGACTTATCAGAAGCAGCGGGTCGGGTTTCAGCGGATTTGATCGCTCCTTATCCACCCGGGATCCCGTTAATCGCTCCTGGTGAATTAATTCGTGATGAGGAAATCGTCCTTATAAAACGTGTCCTTCATCATGGCGGAATGGTGCGGGGGGTCTCGCCAAAGGGGAAAATCCGGATAGCAAATTGTGGGTGAGGATTTCATGAATAACGGATATTTTATAACTCTGGAAGGCGCCGACGGCTGTGGAAAGAGCACTCAAGCCCATTTACTGGCCGAGTATTTAAAAAATCATGGGTGTCCCATACTTTTGACCAGGGAACCGGGAGGAACGCCGCTGGCGGAAGAGATCCGGCGGGTGATTTTGACTCCTAGCTCTGAGCCGTTAACTCCGCTGGCCGAGATTTTATTATATGCCGCTTCCCGGGCCCAGCATGTCAGCCAACTGATCAAACCGGCATTAGCCGAAGGAAAGATCGTTATCAGTGAGCGTTTTGTTGATTCCAGTTTGGCATACCAGGGATGGGCCCTGGGATGGGATTTGAAATTGATCCGGGAGATTAACCAAATTGCAGCTGCGGGTCTGGAACCGGATTTGACGTTTCTGCTCGATGTCAATACAGAACGGAGCATCAGCCGGTTAAATAACCGTCTTGAAGCCAATAGAACCCAGGGTGATCGGATCGAATCCCGCGGATTTGCTTTTCAGGAAAAAGTTCGTCAGGGTTATCTGAAACTAGCCCGTCTTAATCCGCGGATCGTCGTGGTTGATGCAGCGTGCAAGGGGGTTAAAGAGATTCATTCGGAATTGATTCAAACTTTAATGGACCGGTTGCCGGGAGTAAAAAGTTAAGAAAGGCAGTGATTATTCATGAGACTGGTCATAACGATGGTGCAGGATCAAGATGTCAACAAGTTATTGGGGATTTTAACCGATCATGGTTACTCAGCTACCAAACTGGCAAGTACCGGGGGTTTTTTACGGCAGGGCAATACCACCCTGTTGATCGGTGTGGAAGAAGATCACGTAGCGGAACTTACCGGATTGATTAAAGATACTTGCCACTCCCGGAAGCAATTGTTAACACCGTTGGCTTCCGTTGGGCGCACCATGAATAATTACATACCCAATCCGGTGGAAGTACAAGTTGGCGGAGCTACCATATTCGTGGTAAATGTAGAGGAGTTTATTAAAATTTGATGCCATGAAAGTTAAAGGAACGGAATCAAGTCAAGTTAATCCCAAATTATTGAGCCGATCGTCCGCTGCCGGTGCGCACCAGGCTTCGTTCAACGATACCTTTCGGAATGCCGATATCAAGCGCCGCAATGAGGCTTGCGATAATATTATGCAACAGCTCGATGCTTTGGGAGAACGGCTGAAAAACGGTCCGGCTCCGGCAGATGTCAAGAAATACCGCGCCTTAATCGGTGAGTTTGTCAAGGAGGCTTCCGGCGAGTCTTATGATATTCATGAAGAAGCTCATTGGGACCGGGAAGGCAATCGAAAGAACTTCGTGCTGGTGCGGCAAATCAACCGCTCGGTCGAGGAATTGCTTGACGCCGTGATGAGTCAGGAAAAAAAGCAAATCGACATCGTTGCCAAATTAACCGAGATTCGAGGTATGCTGGTGGATCTTTATCTCTAAACTCCGGCTCAGAATTTAAAGGAGAAAAGTGTGGCTTTTTCTGATATAATTGGTCATAAGGAAGTTATCAAAGCACTTTCCGGCGCGCTTGCAGAGGGTAAAACAGGACATGCCTATCTTTTTGTGGGCCCTGCGGGTGTGGGGAAGAAGACCCTGGTTTCAGCCTTTGTGAAACAATTACTTTGTTTGGAACAGGGGACGGACTCTTGCGGTTGCCGATCCTGCAAACAGCTGGATATGGGGAATCATCCCGATTTTGAGACTATCCTTCCCAGCGGGAACTCGATTAAAATCGATCAACTGCGGGACATGCAGCATAGTGCATATTTACGGTCGGTAGTCGGTGCTCATAAGATTTTTTTCTTTCCCGGGGCTGAACTGCTTACCGAAGCGGCAGCCAATAGTTTTTTGAAAATTTTAGAAGAACCACCCTCCGGGGTTGTTTTCCTTTTCACGGCGGTCCGGGCCGATAACATTTTGCCGACGATCCGGTCCCGTTGTCAGGTTTTTCAGCTATTTCCCGTTCCGGCGGAAGAAATTACCCATTGGCTGACTGAAAAGGGTTTTACAGAAGGAGAAGCCAGGAAACGGGCCGAGGTTTCGGGGGGAATTCCGGGGGTGGCAATTGGTGGAGCAGAGGATTCTTCCGGTGCGATTCAGCTGAAGCTGGCCGATATTTGGCGACGGGATTTACTGGAACTTTTGAAACTCGCAGGCGATCTCGAAAAAAAGGAGCGGCGCGAGATTTTAGCTTTATTACAGGAATGGCAAGCTGAATTGAGAATAAATATGATTGAAAAGGCTAAATCGGCGGGAGGATCTTCTGAAATGATTGCCGGACAGTTGTTCTTTTCCGAAAAATTAGCCCGGGCTCTTGTGATGGTTGAAAATAATGTCAGTTTGCGATTGGTCCTGGAAGAATTTTTTATAGCCCTAAAAGTGCATGCTAATGATGGTTGATTTTTGATAAATCGGTTTCATTAAATTGTTGGAGTCAATTTGAAGGGAATTGGTTGAATGTCATACAATGTCGTGGGAGTCCGCTTTAAACAAGCGGGTAAAATTTATTATTTCGATCCCAGTGAGTTTGAGATTAAAGCCGGCCAAAATGTGATAGTGGAAACAGCCAGAGGTATTGAGTTCGGTCAGGTGATGATCGGCCCCAAAGAGGTGCCGGATGATAAGGTAACCTTGCCGTTAAAAAAGGTAATCCGGATCGCAACGGCGGAAGATGAAGTCCAACTACGCGAGAATATGGAAAAGGAAAAGAAGGCCTTCACAACCTGCCTGGAAAAGATAGCCCATCATCAGTTGCAGATGAAACTGGTGGAGGTGGAATATACCTTTGACCGCAGTAAAATCATTTTCTACTTTACGGCCGACGGCAGAGTGGATTTTCGGGAACTGGTCAAGGACTTGGCGACAGTGTTCCGGACCCGTATCGAACTTCGTCAAATCGGAGTCCGCGATGAAGCTAAAATGTTGGGTGGCCTGGGACCTTGTGGTAGGCCGCTGTGTTGCGGTACTTTTTTAGGGGATTTTGAACCGGTTTCGATTAAGATGGCTAAAGAGCAAAACCTGTCTCTCAATCCGGTGAAGATTTCCGGAATATGTTCACGTCTGATGTGTTGCTTGAAGTTCGAATCCAATTGCTACCGTGAGGCAAAAGCGGACTTGCCGCTGATTGGCAGTAGGGTTAGAGTGGATGGAAAGGAAGGCAAGATTGTGGAGACCAATCCCCTCAAGGAATCTTTGATTGTCCAATTTGGGGACGGCGTACGGAAAGAGATCCTGCTCAGTGCGGTGGAAGAAATTATATTGGGGAATGAAACTTAAATTTATGATAAATCCAAAAACAGGCTATTGATCTGCGGACGGGTTTATATTATAATAACATATGCGTTAAGAACGTGAATTTTTTGGCGGTGTAGCTCAGTTGGTACGAGCATGCGGTTCATACCCGCAGTGTCACTGGTTCGATCCCAGTCACCGCCACCAATATTTAAAATAGGTATTGGGAATTAGTTAATTAGTTCTTGGTTTGAAAGTGCAGAATATATGCATAAATCGCCAATAATTATTACTGACCACCAATTATTCATGGACCACTAGCTCAGTTGGTAGAGTCGAATCCTTCGGATTCGCGCTGATTCTTAATCAGTGGGCCCGGGGTTCGAAGGTTAATGAGTAAAAAAGAAAAGATT
>JAEXDA010000013.1 GCA_023401925.1 Bacillota bacterium | reverse complement strand
TTTTTACCATAAAAATATTGTTTGGAAACAAATAACTGTTAAAAATTCAATATTCAATCACCCCAATAGATAAAACTAAAAAATTTACGCGACGGTTGAGTACCTTCGCGCAACGACTAAGTACTTTAACGCGACGGTTAAGTACCTTCGCGCAACGACTAAGTACCTTAACGCGACGGTTAAGTACCTTCGCGCAACGACTAAGTACTTTAACGCGACGGTTGAGTACCTTCGCGCAACGACTAAGTACTTTAACGCGACGGTTGAGTACCTTCGCGCAACGACTAAGTACCTTAACGCGACGGTTGAGTACCTTCGCGCAACGACTAAGTACTTTAACGCGACGATTGAGTACCTTCGCGCAACGACTAAGTACTTTGACGCGACGGTTGAGTACCTTTACGCAACGATTGCGTATGGAGTCACCCAACCCGAGGTAAGGAAAGCGGAAAGAGCCTAAGTCTCGACCCTAGGAGTCTGTGCACGTAAACATAATGGAAAAGCAAGGGAAATAGCAATTGATATAGAAATAAGAAGATATGAAAACATATCAAACCTATAACCAACAACAAATGAGCTTAATCCCCCAAACCTTTGGCGATTGGCTCGACCCAGACCATATAGCCCGATTCATTAACGATATCCTTGATGAGATAGACATCTACGAAATTCAAAAGGTATATGAAACAGAACTCCGTGGATATCCGCCTTATCACCCACGGATGATGCTTAAAATCCTCATTTACGGCTATTGCACCGGAGTCCGTTCATCCCGCAAGCTCGCTCAAAAATGCGAGGATGAAGTCGCCTTCCGTTATTTAACCGGAAATCGGTTTCCAAAATTCCGGGCTATTGCCAATTTTCGTGTTCGTCATATAGCTGCCTTTCAAAAAATTTTTCTGGAGGTTTTAGCAATTTGTCAAGATGCCGAAATTGTGCAAGTGGGCCACGTTTCATTAGACGGCACCAAAATTAAAGCCAATGCCTCCAAACACAAAGCCATGAGCTACGGACGAATGCAAAGTGAAGAAGACCGGCTCATCCAAGAAATAGCTGAAATGAATGCCGAAGCCGAAAAAGTCGATCAAGCCGAAGATAAGCTTTACGGTAAAAACAAACGGGGCGACGAACTTCCTAAAGCGCTTCGTGGTAGGGAGAACCGTCTTGCTGCCATTCGTAAAGCCAAAAAAGAGATCGAAAAAAGGGCTGCCAGGGAACGCAAGAAAAAAGGCAAAGATAACGACGATAATCAGCCACTCAAGCCCCAGGAAAAAGACCAATACAATTTCACCGACCCGGAATCCCGGATCATGCCCTCATCCGAGGACAAAAAATGTTTTATTCAGGCATATAATGCCCAATTGGCGGTGGATTCAAAAAATCAAATTATCGTAGCCAAAGCCCTTTGCGACCAAGCCAATGATAAACAGCAATTGCAACAAGTAGTTCCACTGATTGAAGCTAATTTACATAAAAAACCGGATGGGCTTTGGGCGGATGCCGGATATTTTAGTGAAGATAATATCAATTATCTACGTGAAAAAGCAAAGATAGCTCCCTATATACCACCTGATCGGCAAAAGCACGGGACTTTATTCAAAAGCCCTCGCGGGCCAATGCCGAAGAATATGACCATAGCCGAGGCGATGCGGCGTTATCTAAACACCAACCGAGGCCGGATGCAATATGCTTTACGCAAAATAACGGTTGAGCCGGTATTTGGCCAAATTAAAAACTGTATGGGATTTCGCCAATTTTCCCTTCGTGGCCAAGGTGAATGGGATCTAGTTTGCTTATGCCATAATTTGCTTAAACTGTATCGATTTAAAATCAGCGAAAGTTAAAAAGCAGAATAATGGGTAACCGGTGTTTAAATAAGCTTGCTGGGTTACAAAAATTTTCATAATCAAGCGTTGAAAAGTTAATTACCCAGTTTTCCTCTTTAACAAGCGCCATCTTCGTTCTATTTTTTACATGCACAGACTCCTAGGTAATAATCCACTCTGGCTTGCCGGGGCACATGAAAGGATGAAAATATAGTAGTAAACAATGATACCTAAAGGCGATCTTATCCATTAAAGGGAATTTGTCAGGCATTGTTGGTTTTTGGAAGGTTACAAAGTTAATGCTACCGACGACAATTAACCTAAGATGTTAATAGACGTTTTAAGGGAAGAGTAGAAGCATCGATAGTATTTTTTAAGTAGTCATCCACCTGGATTTGCCCGGGCAGAGGACGGGATGTGGAAATAGGGGTGAAATAAATCACCCCATGATGTTATAGGACTCCGTGAAAAATGTAGCGAACATATAAACCTGGAAATAAGAAGTTACTCAAAATAACCCTGTTAAAGTGATTGTTTTATGCAATCGTTAAATCGTAAAGAAATGTTTGCGCCAAAACGATCAAGCCTTATGAATATAATGGCTCATTAAGTTACGAAGAGTTAGTTAAAGAAATTGGTTTGATAAATTCAATGAAAAAGTTTGTTTATCAATCACCTTAAGACGACAAAAAGCAGACCGTATAATGGAGGCTCACTATGAGCGAACATATGGATAACTTTGCTACTGAAATACCTGATGAAATACTAGAGATCTTGTATAGTTTGGGGCGGGAATTTTCATTCGACCCGCTTTCCTCGGTGGAAAGCGAAAATTATTTTATAAAACTATTAAACGAATATGATGGCATTGATTTAAAGGAATGGCTAAGAAATACAGTTTTGAAGAGGTTCTTGTTTATTGAGAATAAACCCGAATGGATTCAAGGTCCAGAGTGGCAATTTTCCAATGGAAAACCCATGATCTTTGTGGGACAAATCAATTTACCTCCGCAAAAAACGAAGCTTCATGATGAGTCGATGTTTTATGTGTTTTGGGATCGAGATACCGGAGAGACTAAAACCATTATTCAAATTGCATAACTATAACAATGCCTAGCCAAAGGTATTTGGAGCCAAACATGAACCGTGATGAATTATTTCAAAACCGGCGGGCGGCTGACTTGTTTGCGGAATTTGAGATCATTGAGGAATGGTCCGCCAAGGTTGAGGTGAAAAATACCTTAAAGTTACTGTTGGATATCGCTCTCAAGCCTCCGGAGGCTTCTTTTAGGAATAATTATTACGACCGGTTTCAGGAAGTGTGGAACAATATTCTTGTTGATTTGGTATGTGCTGTTGGCGGGCGGAATCCTGTCGCCCTGAAAAAGATAATTGAGTAGTATCAAAGCTATTCATCACTGGCAAATTTTATTCATGAACTTCAGTTGGAGCTGTTCGGGGATGACTGTTCATTAGCCCTTGTGAAAAGCGAATACTGGCATAGATGCTTTAAGGAGAATACGAAACTGGAATCTTTGATTAAAAATGAATTGGCGATAAAGCTAAAAAAATTAAATTCAAAAAGGCTGGGCTTATTTTTTTTCAATATACTATGGATAGTATTGTTTGGGATCCTATATTTGAAAACAGCCTTTTATTTACGCGATACTTTCAATATTAGCAGCAGATTAATCAGGTACGGCAGCTTACCACTGGTCTATATTTTATATTCTTTTCTAAAAAGGAAAAAAAGCGATTTCAACACATTATATAATGAATTTATTATTGAAGATGTAATCCGCAGTTATTATCCGGACTGGTCTTATCATCAAGAATCTGAAATGGATGCCGATTCTGTTTTGCAGACTTACTTGATAAAAAAGGGCAGCAGCATTGATATAACCAATAATATAACAGGAGTTATCGGTCAAACCTATTTTAGTTTTTCAGAGATTAAAGTCTTAAAAAATCAATATCTTGGAGCCAAGTTGCCAAAGAAAATATTTCATGGCTACTTTTTCATATTTGACAATAATAAATTTACCGAATCCAAGTTATATGTTAGACCTTGTTTATTGAAAGATTTTGGCAGCATGGATTTTAACGAGCAGAAAATGCCAACTGACGCCAGAGAATTTGATGAAAGATTCGCGACGTTTTCTGATGACCCGGTTAAGGCAAGGTATATTTTAACCCCTGCTTTAATGGCAAGAATGCTGGATTTTGAAGCCAAGTATAAAAACATGATTTCATTTTTGTTTTATCAAGACAAGCTTTACATAGCTTTTAAGGGTCATAAAAATTTTTTGGAGCCAACCTTGCGTAAACGAATTACGGTAAAAACTATCGCTAAACAAATGGATATTTTCAAATTAATTGGTTCAATAGTTGAGGAACTAAATATTGACAACAATATATGGCGAAAAGAAAACACCGTACAAGGAGGACTATAATATGTATAAGTTATTATTAATCTTAATAGGCAGTTATGTTTTTTACTATTTCACAAATGATATCCGGTTAATGCTAGGGGTGTTTGCATTATTAACACTCCTACTGGTCTGGGGCTCTCAAATAGATATTATACAACGCAAAGAATCTGTAAACCAGGCAAAAGGAAACATTGATGACGCTTTTCAAAAAAGACATGATATATTATCAAAAATTTATGAGACAACGAAAGGCTATATCAAATTTAAGGAAAATGAGTTGGAATCAATTGCCAATTTATTTAATGCTGTAAAGAACCCAGCATCAAATTTTAAAGAAAAATTCAAATTACAGAATCAAGTTAAAAACATACTCATCAACAACATGGTCAATCTTAGGGATGTTCAGGTTGGTAAGCAGTTTGAAACTTTAAATCGATCGATTAATGAAGAGGAAGAAAACTTATCGGCCGCACGAAGATTTTACAATCATTCGGTTAAAGAGTACAATACGGCAATCAGCACTTTTCCCACATCTATCATAGCTAAAATGAAAGGCTTTCAAGTGATGAACTATTTTGAAGTTGAGAATGAAAATGTAAAAAAAGATATCGAACTGAAATTTTAAATGATGCGAAGACATTTCCATATTGCGGGGTATGAAAGAGAGGATCCCCGGGTGACCCTGATCGGTAATTATAGTTATCAGTTGCAAATGGCTGCCGCATATTGCATTTTGGGAAACAAAGAGAAAGCAAAAAGGGTGTTGGAGCAATGGGATAAGGGCAGACCGCAACAAAAAGTATTGGAATCGGCGCTTCAAAAGATTTCAATGATGGACTGAAGACGTGAGGGCTAAGGTAAGATGGTTTTTGAATCAGAAAACGGCCGGAGGACTGTAAGCCCTGAAAAACAACAGGCATTAGAGGCGATAGCCAAAATTAACGGGGTAGGAAATTCCTATGCATCATTAGAGGACGATCAAGGAAATTATATTCAAGTTGGCGGCGGCCCGCTGGAATTTACCATGGAAGTCAGGACGACAGTTCAAGATGGCACATTTACCCATTGGAAAGCGGGCTTATGGAACGCAAAGAGTGACGGGGAGAAAAGGATGATCATTTCAGGTTCGGTGGTTCGGGTCGCATCCGATCAAGTAATCGATATCAACACTGTAAAACGATTGTTTGCGTCTTTTTTTGACGGAGATAAACTGTCTGATATAGTGCGTTGGGATGATATGACGGAAATGTTTTATGCATCAGGTCCGAGAGACTGTCATTGATGGTAGAGATGGCGTCCCTATGTTATTTGGGACAGTTATCCGAATTATATGCAATGCGGCAAAGAGCCGGTGCGTCCGGCGCCCGCGTGAAGGTTCGTTGCTTAAAAACATATATTAAAGGAGCCGACAAATGGAGATGAATGTAAGTAAGCAAGAGTATGCAAAATTAAAACGATGCATAAAAGGATGGATTATTTCATTAAATCAAGCCGATAAATTATCGAAAGACATTAAGGCTCTCAATTTTGGTTTGTATGAGCCATATGGGATTGAACTTATTGGGGCAAAAATATATGACCCGGATGATAGTGATTGGGCATGTGAAGAAGATTTTGTTCCTACTCAGAGGGATTGCCCAAATTTTGAAGTGGTAGAAGATATAAAATGGGAAGATTTTTTAAATGTCATTATTCAAATACTACAAGAACTAACTGTAGAATTAAAAGATTTGGAGATTTTGAATGTTGACCATATCACCACCGGGTTTTGCGATGGAGATTTGATTGTTATAAAATAAGCGAAAATGGACTAGCACTTATTATATTTGGTATTTATATTGCTGAAATAATGTAATCTTCATGGAAAACTTTAGGCGTGGAATCAATGGTCAATGCCATAATTTTTTTGTAGAGTGACAAGTGGGGAATCAAATTATGAAATACTTTTGAGGCGCAGAGAAGATTATAAAGCTTTTATCGGCAATTCGATGATAATTCCAACGGGATGTGAAAATAGAGTGAAATAAATCACCCCTTCGTTAAAACAAATGTCGTAGGACTCCAAGAAAAAGATAGCGAACAATCATTGATATTGTTATAAATGGAAAGGATCTGTCGGCATGTTACGGAAAAAAACACTTAAGAATCGTTTGAATTACTGGTTTGATAATATTTTATCCAAAGGTTCGGTGGCTTTAATCGGTTGGTTGGCAGTATTGTCTTTAATTCTGATTTTAGGCGTCTCCCTGGCGCTAAATCTTACCCGGTCTGCGCTGGATCAAGATGGGAAACCGTTGAATTTTCTGCAAGTCATGTGGATGAGCCTGATGCGGGCGATGGACTCCGGAACCATTGCCGGGGATACGGGCGGACTTCTCTTTATGGCCTTGATGTTGGTGGTGACTTTAGGCGGTATTTTTATTGTCAGCACCTTGATTGGTATTTTAAATACCGGTATTGAGCAAAAATTGGAAAATCTCCGGAAGGGAAAATCCTTCGTGGTTGAACGAGGGCATACCGTCATTCTCGGCTGGTCATCCCATGTGACCGCCATTATCTCTGAGTTGGTCGTGGCCAATAGCAATAAACGCCATTCTTGTGTCGTTATTCTGGCGGATCGGGATAAGGTGGAGATGGAGGAAGAGATCCGCTCCAAGCTAGGTTCTACCGGAAGGACCAGAATTGTTTGCCGGAGTGGCAATCCAATGCGATTGAATGATTTGGAAATGGTTAATCCCAACGACGCTAAAGTGATTCTGGTGTTGGCCCCGGAAGAGGGGGATCCGGATATTCAGGTGATCAAAACAATTCTGGCGATTACAAACAATCCGGGCCGCCGGAAAGATCCTTATCACATTGTGGCCGAGGTTCGGGAGCCCAAGAATCTACAAGTTGCTAAAATAGTGGGCCGGGATGAGGTTGAACTTTTGTTGGCGGGAGATCTGATTGCCCGGATCGCGGTTCAAACCTGTTGCCAATCGGGCCTTTCCATTGTTTATGCCGAGTTGCTGGATTTTGGCGGTGATGAGATTTATTTTAACCAGGAAAAGAAACTGATCGGCAAGACTTTTGGTCAAGCAATGATGGCATATGAAGATTCGACACTAATCGGGATACGGTTCAAGGATGGCCGGATTCAATTAAAACCTCCATTTGAAACTGCGATTCAAGCTGGGGACAAGCTTATTGCCATTTCAGAGGATGATGATACCATTCGTCTTTCGGGACTGACCGATTATAAGATTAATGAAGCGGCTATCCAAACCGCTCAAAGGGAACAGCGTCCTCCAGAACGGATTTTGTTTTGGGATGGAATGCCTGGGGTATGACCATCGTCAACGAGCTTGATAATTATATGCCGGCGGACTCGGAGGTAACTGTAGTCGCCAATCTGCCTGAGACTTGGGAGGAAGTTGCCAAAGCAATCAATAATCGCAACAGGGAGTGGAGGAATCAAAAGGTCAAGTTCTATCCGGGAAATACGGTCGACCGTCAAATCCTTGATGATTTAGATATTCCTACTTACCAGCATATCATCGTCCTTAGTTATTCCGGGATGTTGGATGAAGATTCCGCCGATGCCCAAACCCTGGTAACATTACTTCATTTAAGGGATATTGCCGAGAAAACCAACTCTGTCTTTTCAATCACCAGCGAAATGTTGGATGTCAAAAATCGAGAATTGGCGGAGATCGCTCATGCGGATGATTTCATTGTCAGCGACCGTTTAATCAGCCTCATGATGTCGCAGGTGGCCGAGAATAAGGAACTAATGCCTGTCTTTGCCGATCTTTTCGATCCCGAGGGCGCCGAACTCTATCTGAAACCGGCATTAAACTATGTGAAACCCGGCGTACCGGTAAATTTCTATACAGTGAGCGAAGCAGCCCGCCGTCAGAATGAGATTGCCATCGGTTACCGCCTGAATCATCAAGGGAAAGATGCGACCCTCGCCTATGGAGTTCGGGTGAACGTGAACAAGTCGGAGATGGTGACCTTTACTGGAAAGGATAGGGTGATCGTATTAGCCGAGGAATAAGTTTTAGGTTTCTACAATAGCTTGAAGACCATTTATGCAAGAAAAGGGGCTTTGCTGATTAACTTTTCAAGTTCATTGCGCAACACCCCTTTTCTTGATACTCTACAGTAAAATGGGTATTACCAACCAAAGCCCAGATCAAAAAAGGCTATGGTTCCATTGTCATCATCAAAAAAGTATTTTTTGGCGCCCAAATCAAGAGCAAACCCGGAACCAAAGACTTTTTTATAGCCTAAGGAAACGGCATAACCATCATCATAAGAATTATTCTTGAATTTAAGCCCCAAAAAGCTGCCTGTTATTTTGAACCGGTTTGCATCTGCCCCGATATAAACGCCTTGTAACGAATCGCTCAGCGGATAATAGCTTAAGCCCAGCGAATAAATGGTAAACTTGTCATTGTCCCCGGAACTGAATATATTTGGAAGAAAACTATAATTGACCACCAAATCCAGTTGATTGACAAGACATCGTTCATATTCCACGGAGATAAAAGGCTTAACACCAAATGTGAGACAATTTTCCGGGTAATCCGATTCCGCCGCATCCATTGCATAAACAACAAAATTAACACCAAGTAATGCCGCAATGGTCACTAAAACCACCATCAATACTTTTTTAATCATGAATGCCCTCCTCACTGCAAAAGTTCTTTTATTCAGTAAATTACTTATTTAATAATTATTTCGGCATGAATCTCTTATCCCTTCTTATGCAAAGGGTGAACTTTATCACCCTTCCGGAATATTTTGTTTGTCCCAAATAAAATGAATCATCTTGAAAAATACATTATCGTAACGAATATAGCACCTCATCTGGGAGTATGGTATATTTTCATTTCAAGTCTAGGCCAATTTGGTGAGGGTGGAATGTGGAATAGGGGTGAAATAAATCACCCCATGATGTTATAGGACTCCGTGAAAAATGTAGCGAACATATACTTAACATAAGCACTTACTCAAAACAATCCTGGTAAAGGGATTATTGATGAGTCTATGTTTTATGTGTTTTGGGATCGGGATGCCGGAGAGACGAAAAACATTATTCAAATTGCATAACTATAACAATACCTAGCCAAAAGTATTTGGAGCCACCATGAACCGTGATGAATTATTGGCTTTTTTAGTAGAGTCAACCTTGCCTATGGGGACGGAAGTATTTGCCAAATACGGATCGCAAATTGAAAACCGGCGGGCGGCTGACTTGTTTGCGGAATTTGAGATTATTGAGGAATGGTTCGCCAAGGTTGAGATGGAGAATACCTTAAAGTTATTGTTTAATATCGCATTTGAGCCTCCAGAGGCTTCTTTTATGAATAATTATTACGGTCGTTTTCAGGAAGTATGGAACAATACGTTGTTGGTTTGGTATGTGCCGTTGGCGGCCGGGAACCCGCTGCCCTGAAAAAGATGATTGAGCAGTATCAAAGCTATTCATCGCTGGAAAATTTTATTCATGAACTGCGGGTGGAGCTGTCCGGGATGGTTGATGATTAACCCTATGGAACATTTGCCCATTGGAAAGCGGGCTTATGGAACGTAAAGAACGACGGGGAGGAAAGGACTATTATTTCAGGTTCGGTGTTTTGTTTGGCATCCCTTCAAGTCATCGATATCAATACTGTAAAACGGTTGGTTGAGGCTTTTATTGACGGGGATAAATTGCCTGATATTGTGCGTTGGAGATATTACTGAAATGTTTGGATAGCTTCAAGGAGGCCGGTTGTATGAAGACAGCAGAGAGTATTTGGTTTGATACACGTTTTGAAAATTATGATCAGATAAGGGAACAACTAAAGAATAATGAAATTGTTCCCGACTGTATAAAAAAGGGGATGCCATTACTGTGTTTGATAGCCGAGACGATGGAAGTCGATATTGCCAAAAGTTTATTGGACAGGGGAGCAAATGTTGATATAAGAGATTCATATGGAAATACTCCGGTAATGAAAGCCCTTGCCGAGTATGACCGGAATGATTTCGAAGATGATGCCATGGTGAAATTACTTTTTGAACATGGGGCAAGTAAAGATGCTGTCAATCAATATGGTGTAGGTGTCCAAAAAATGTTGGCAATGGTTCGAAAATATTCCGGTAAAACACTGTCTTGGCTTGGTTAATGGCTATCATGGGTGACGGAACAAGGAGGCGACTACCATGGATCCGCGGGAAGAACTGGGATACAAAATAGCTCATCATGATATTGAGAGCTTAAAAGAAGCAATGAAGAAGGGGTGTGACTTAAATTACAGAGACAGAGATGGAGACACCTATTTACATATCGATAATAAATTACGATTTAGCAATCACCAAATTATTGGTTGAGGCGGGAGTTGAGATCGATTGCCGCAATAAACACGAAAACACCCCTCTAATCTCTGCCGTAAGTCGAACGGATCCCCGGATGTATGAGATCGCCAAATACTTAATCACCCAAGGGGCGGATTTGGATTTGAAAGCCGGTAAATATACTGCCAGAGAACTGATTCATATGTTTGAAGATGAGGAATTTATGGGGTTTATCAAGAAGAAGTAATGATGGAATTGAAAGGAGTGGATATGCCGTGTGGAACGAAGTACGAGAAATTGTCGCCAGTGATATCAATAACTTCCCGGAAGATTTGATGGAAAAGGCCGGGGAAGAAGATATACACGCTATTTATCAAATTGCCAGGCTGTATGAACAAGGATTAGAAGTTCCAATGGATGATACCAAGGCTTTTCATCTATTTGAACTCTGCGCAAGTCAGGGTATGCTGGATGCGCAGATTCGAGTAGCGGATAAGTTGTTCCGCGGTCAGGGAATAAGTAAGAATAGTGAAAAAGCCAAAGAAATATTGGCAGAAGCCATAAAAAACAATAAAGTAATGGCATGGATGTTAATGGGAGATATTTTGCAACTGGAACATAAAAAAGCGGAGGCCATTGCCTACTATTTGAATGCCGAAAAAATATTCCAAACAGATAACCAAAATGTCAGTGATTATACGATGGCTATTATGTATGGCAAAATGTCGGAACTATATCTCGATGAGAACAAAGAAATACATAACCTTTTAAAATCGGTTCAATATCTGGATAAAGCGCTAAAGCAAGATGTATTTTGCAACGCCAAAGCAATCGGTGATTTATTTTATTATGGCAACGGCATTGAAAAGGATTTGAAGAAAGCGGAATTCTATTATGAACGGATTGCAAGAGAAGATATATGTGACGGTTGTGGTGGAAATTGTAAAAAGTATTGTCAAAAAAAGATTAAGGAAATGAAGGTTGGAGACATTATGGCGGTGGAAGGAAGTATTTGGCTAAATATATGTTATGAAAAGTATGATGCTGTGAGAGAACTTATAAATAATAATGAATTTGATCCCAACTATCGAGAGAGTGGAAAGTCATTGTTACATCTGATAGCCGAGACATTGGAAATTGATATTGCCAAAAGTTTATTGGACAGAGGAGCCGATGTCGATATTCGAGACGCATGGGGAAATACTCCGGTCATAAAAGCGCTTTTTGAGTATGACCGGAGTGATTTCAAAGATGATGCGATGGTGAAATTATTTTTTGAATATGGGGCAAGTAAAGAAGCTGTCAATGATTATGGCGAAGGTGTCCAAAAAATGTTGGAAACGGTTCGGAAATATTCAGGGAAGACACTGTCTTGGCTTGATTAATACCCTTTGTGGGTGATGTAACTACAGAGAAGATAATAATGGAACCTAAAAAGCCGCATCTTTCGAAGATGTCGAGGCGTTGTTTGTAATTTTTGGGGTGGGGAGGAAAAATGAATGAATAAAAATATCCATTTTGAAGAATTGAGAAAACAAGTTAATATACTGGGAAGAGCTGAATACAGGTATGATTTACTTGTTACGCATTTTGCCGAGAATTATATGGAATTATTAAATTCAGGCTATGAAAATCCGCCTGATATTTCTATTCTCCATTTATGGCTTAAAGAACTTAATTTTAAAATTCGGCCTAAGTTACTTGAGTCTTGGAGTTATGAGATTGAATATTCAGTATCATAGGTACCTGATCCATTGAAGTTGAGGATGGTTATTATCATATTGCTTTACATTGTAACAAGACGGTATCGGGACGAACAGATGTTTACAGAAGAAGCGAATGTGTTTGTGGATAATTCCCAAAATTTTTAATGACTGCGAACAGTAGAAGGGGGTGGGGTTATGTCCCGGAACGAGATATTGGAGAAATTAATTGTCGGGAAGCTGATTGCTCCGAATGTAGCCGATGCCTTGAAAAACAATCCCGATTTTGGTGATTTATTGATATATTTCAGCAGTAAAACCAAGGCCCATTGTCTGATAGACGGTTTTGGTTATGAAATGGCATTCGATGAAAAAGCGAAAGTAATCGGGCGTTACAAGACGAGTGAGGATTTATTTTTTAAACATGCAAAGAATTATCAGCCGGATAATTTTCAGCCGGAACAAGAGGTCCTGCTGAAAATTCCCAAGCTGCTGTCGGAATATCGAAAGCCTCTGGAATGGCTGGGAAGTCTTGAATCGTTATCCGATATGGAGCTTGGAAGCCTGCTGGTTGCTATAGGTGAAATGCTATTGGAAGATACGAAGCAGTATCATGCACAGGATGGTTCACCCGAAGCTGAAGAATTAGCGGACGGCAGTTCTTGGGTGGAGGTTACGGAAAGAACTCTTCAAAGCTGCAAAGGTTTTGTACAGGATGCAGGTATTACAATTGATGAACTGTACCAGCTTTTGGACAGTGCGGATGGTTCGGTGAGCTTACCTTGGAGATAAAGAATCCTGAGGTCCTTTTATTTTTGGGTCATATTATCAGTATTGCCTGCTACATACTTACACTCGCTTTTTATCAGAAGGTTGGCCCGGGCTGTTCATTGCCGGAATTCCTTGATCGATTTCAGGGGGAAAATATGTCGGAGATGTTTATCCTATGGATGCTTAATTTGGCGCAAGATAAATTAATCAATCAAGAAAACTGGATCAATTGCGTATCTAAAAAAAGACTCGTTGGAGGTAAAATAATGTATGATTTTATGGATTCCGCTCAAGAAAAGGAACAAATCAAGCAAAGTATTGAAAAGTTTTATGGACAACTATCTAGAAAATGAGTGAAATTGCTCAATAGTTTAGTTCGTATTTATTTATATACTAGAGTTGAGCTAACATAAGTGAAATATTTAAACATTTTAAGGAGGAGAAATTATGGCTTCATCTCGACCTATTGTAAGACAAATTAACTGGTTTGCAATAATACCTCAGTTTAGTGTTTTGTTTATATGTATATTTCTTTATTTTCAAATAAAAGCTGGTGATCCAGTATTATTTGGTGCAGGAACTTATTTATTTTTGTCTTTATTATTACGAAATCTAATTCCCAGATACCATAGAAAAGGAATGAAGTTTTATAAGTCTGGCCAATTTGAAAAAGCAATTCAAGAATTCGAGAAAAGTTTTAATTTCTTTACAAAGCATGAATGGATTGATAAATATAGATCAATAGTTCTTTTATCTTCAAGCCGTACATCATATCTTGAAATGGCTATGGTTAATATGGCGTTTTGCTACGGGCAATTAGGTGATGGAGAGAAATCGAAAGAATTATATGAAAAAACCCTTTTAAAATTCCCTGATAGTCAAATAGCAATATCTGCATTAAAAATGTATGAATCAGCAAAGCATATAAAACAAATTTAGTAATTGGAAGGGAAATAAAAACTTTCATATAACGATTAGGAGTGTTTCCGAGATTGAGCGAGAAAAAGCCCCAAACACCTGAGGCATTTGGAGCAAATAAAGATTAACTTACGCTAAAAAAATAACTTATGCACTAAATAAAAGAAGGCAAATTGGAAAATGCAGATAATGGCAAAACGTTATGGGACATTATCCGGATGGTAATTGGAGAAATTGAAAGTAAATGACTGTCGCCGAACTTCGTATAATCGCAGGGTTCCCGCTTCGGGCGCGGAGATTCGAAGATGAATATTCGAAGAAGTAAGTAGCATCACGAAGTTAATTCAAGGAAGTCGATTCACGAAGAATCGCGCCACACCGTTTTAGCCAAGTCCGCGGTGGCGACTAAGCCAAAACGGCGTCGGGATCCGCATGCGTTAGCGGGCCCAAGCGAAGCTTGGCGGTTTTAATAAAGTGAAATCCTTTATCTGGAAAGGACTAACCACCCACCAGTAGTAGGTCCTGCGCGTCGACCTGGCAACAGACGAAACGAAGCGTAGACCGCGACTTGATAGGCCGTAGGGGTGAACGCACACCTTAAAGCAATTCAGCCCCGTTAAACCAGTGAACAAGTGGAAGGCGATGGCGCTAACGTGCCAGAAAGAAGGGAAATTTCTAGAGATGAATATGGATTTTTAAAATTTATCGGCTTTACTCGATATGATTATTCAAAAGAAGCCTTACTTTCAGAAGTGTCTGGAACATTAGGCGAGGTTCCTTTTGAGTGGGAAAAGAAATTATTCAGTCTTTCACCGGAGAAGAGGAAACTCGTAATAGAGAAATTAATTGAAATTAAAAGTTTGGAAGATTTGGACGCATATTTATGATTTTAATACCAATTAGTAGATTCTATATTAGATTATATTACATATAAAATCAAAGGTTGGTATTGGGACGCAAAGACTATTGCCGTATTGCCGCTTTGATGGGAGGAGGTATGATGGTCTATAAAGTAACCGATGACTCTTGCTTTTTAGGAATTATTAATCCGGATCTGTATCAGTCGTTTGTGGATGAAAACTGGGAATTTGAACAGCTTTTTGCGTATTTTAAAATGGAAATAAAGAAGAAGAATCTCCTTTTGTGGGGAACAGGCGGTGAAGGAATTTGGAAAGTTGAAGTTAGGAACGAAATTTCAAAAGAAAAAGGAATGCGCCAATTTGAAGGCTTTATAAAAGTAACGCAAGAAATGCTCTGCCTAACCAATTACGAAAGTCTTACAATGGCCGCTCAGTTTTCTGATGTGAAATTGCCGGAGAAGCATCAGCAAGATTTAAACATTATAATGAAAAACGGCTTATATTAGTGCCGAATCGTACAATTATTTAATCCGGCAGACATGAGTAAAAAAGGAATAGCTTATGATTTTTTAGTTGAATTTGCAAAGGTTTTAACTGGAGAAAACAACTGGAGCAAATTCCTTGGTATGAAAATTTTTAGAAATGCTTTTTTTATTCATTCAATGATTGAAGAAGAAAATTAATTGTATCATTCAATACGAAATTATCGGGTGAGGAAATCATTATGGACGAATCGATGGAAAAAGTATATAAAAATATACGAGCTAAATCCTTGGAAATAACATTTTCTTCGCTAAACGACTTAAAATTTGGAGGCTGACCATGAAGTATTTTGAGGAAGCGAAATTTCTCTGGCAAAACTTTGTCCCTCAAAGCGGACAGGCTGATACGGTTCAGGGCGAACTGATTCGCGCGGTGGAGAGACTAAGAGATGAAGCGCAAAGAAACGGCAATATCAATTGGGACAAAGGCCATGAAATCTTTGGCAGGTTTATTGTAACTACGCTTTGCGGATCGGGGATCTTTGATGAACCGACTCAAGCGGAAATAAAAAACGATGTCGCCAGAATTCTGGACTATCAAGACCCCTATCTGGAAGATGACCTTTATGATCGCTTGACGGATCATATTGTCGAGTGGTATCTCCAGAATAAAACGCCGATCCTTAAAACCCATGACCCTGAACAATTTAGGTAAGCCCAAATCGCTCACCGGAAGGGAGACGGAAAAGAAAATGTTTGCCAATATTAAACTGCAAAAAGAGAACAAACGAACCTCTGAAACGAGAATAGGCCAATTTCTGGATAAAACGGCTTTAAAACTCCCCGAAGATTACCGGCGGTTTTTGCTTGATTGCAACGGTATGTACCCTCAAGATTACCACTGCTTTTTTATTCCGGAGATAAAACAGGGAGCCGTCTTGAAAGTACTGTATGGGATGGACTTGGCTGTTCAGAGTGATTGCTTGAATTTAAACTATAATTATAATTTTAATTTTGATATTCCGCCGGAATACCTCATGATTGGGAATTGTTATGGTGAGGGTGGCTTGTTTATCATGCTTTCCACCGCGGAAGAGACGGCGGGTATTTATGCCTGCGACCTTTTCTATGACGAATTTGTGTTCGCAGAATCCACCGAGGACCATAATGTTTACAAGTTAGCCGATACCTTCACCGAATTCATGGAAAATTTACAATATGTCGATATTGCAGCAAAACGTGGGGCGTATTTTCCTCGACATGATTTCACTTTTATATTACCCGAAGATTTTACATGAATTATTTTTTTACTTTGCCTTTCTCATTGATTTTAACTCTTTTTGCAGCTGCCCTTTTTTATGTTCCCGATGAACTCCTGAAATCGCCCTTCCAAAAAAGCACTCATAAACCTATCGGGGACATTTATTTCCCGATTGACACTTCCAAAATATGTAGGTATAATTTATTTTAAAATACTACTTTTAATAACCATTATCGAAAGTTGCTAGAGGGAAAAAACCATGCCTCAAATCACCAATAACGGGTTTAAAGTCAAGCAAATCAATACTGAGCTTGTAAAAACGGCATTAAAAGCTCTAACTTATGGAACGAAGTTGACTCTGGCAAACGCCACCGGGCTAAGTGTCGCCACCTGCAGCAATATCCTCAATGAACTTTTACAAACCGGAGAAATTATGGAGATCGATTTGGCCCAGCCTAACGGCGGTCGTCCGGCAAGACGTTTTATATATAACGCCTACTATTCCTTGATTGCCTGTTTATATGCCGGAGCAGAAGGCGGTGTCACCTATACTGTTGCCAACATGATGGGAGAAATTATTGAGGAAAATTCGGCCAACTTCGTTCGAATCAATTATGAAGTCATTGAACGATTGGTGGGCGAATTGATTAATCGATACCCCAATCTTAAAGCTATCGGGATTGGGCTTCCCGGTGTTGTTAACCGGGGCGTAATAGATATTTGTGATATTAAAGAGTTAATGCATGTTCCCTTAGGGATTAAACTTAAAGAACAATATCAGTTGGAATTTACCATTGAAAATGATATGAATGCTATCGTCTACGGTTTTTACAAAAAACAAAATTATGATGGAGATAAAACCATTGCCTTTTTATACTTCCCCAAGAATAACCTGCCCGGAGGGGGCATTATGGTGGACGGACATATTTTAAAAGGCAATACAAAATTTGCAGGTGAAGTATCTTTTTTACCTTTGGATTTATCACAGGAAGCCCAATTAATACAGCTTCATAACGAGCACACCTTTATTCCGTTAGTGGTAAAAACCCTTGTCTCCATAATCGCTATCATTAATCCGGAAACCATTGCGTTAACGGGAGAGTTGTTTAAGAATGATCAAATGGTTGACATTTATAACCGCTGCCTTGAAATAATTCCCCAAAAACATATGCCGGAAATATTCTTGCAGAAAGATGTCCGCGCCGATTATCTGAACGGGCTGATAGCCATCACCCTGGAAAGTTTAACCTATCACCTGCAGTTGGTTGAGAAAAGGATATAAAGAAATCATTCATAGGAAAAGGAGTTCGGCATTGATGGCAACCTTTTTTTTAATCATTATTTATTTGGCCTTTATCAGTTTGGGATTACCCGATTCGCTTTTGGGAGCGGCCTGGCCGGTTATGAAGCTTGATATCAAAGCGCCCTTGGCGGCGGCGGGGATTGTCTCCATGACCATCGCCGGCGGTACCATCCTTTCCAGTTTGGCCAGCGGTACTGTGATCAAACGGCTAGGCACCGGCAGGGTTACTTTTATCAGTTGTCTGATGACCGCCAGCGCCTTGCTGGGTTTCTCGCTGGCGCCCTCATTGCTTTGGCTGATATTGTTGGCGGTGCCGCTTGGGTTGGGAGCGGGTTCGGTTGATGCCGCCTTAAACAACTATGTCGCCACCCATTACCAGGCTCATCATATGAGCTGGCTGCATTGCTTCTGGGGAGTGGGGGCCACGATTGGACCGGTAATCATGGCGCAGTATATTGCCGGTCAAAACGCCTGGCGCAGCGGCTACCTGACGATTTCCATTATCCAGTTCTCCTTGACGGTATTGCTTTTTTTCACTTTACCCCTATGGAACCGCACGGAAAATGCCGGGGCAAATAGTCAGGCAGCCTCGGGCGAGGTTTCGGGTCAGGGAAGTGATTTGCCCGCAGAAAAGAAGCCGGCCCCGAAGCTTTTAAAACTGAACGGTGTCAGACCCGCATTGGTAGCTTTTTTGTTCTATTGCGGCGCTGAAGCCAGCTTGGGTTTGTGGGGCGGCAGTTTTCTGGTGAATATCAAAGGATTGCCTCCAGCGACGGCGGCACGCTGGGTATCCCTGTATTACGCGGGAATTACCGTTGGCAGGCTGATTTCCGGATTTGTTACCATGAAGCTTGCCAACATCATCCTGATCCGGGTGGGACAAATGATTGCCTTCGCCGGCGCGGTGGTCCTTTTGCTGCCTTTGCCCGCCGTTTGTTCGCTTGCCGGTTTTATTTTGGTCGGACTGGGCTGCGCCCCCATTTATCCCTGTATGCTGCATGAAACGCCCAGCCGTTTCGGACCGGAGCATTCACAGACCATTATCGGTTACCAGATGGCAGTAGCCTATACCGGAAGCACTTTTTTACCGCCGCTGGTTGGATTGATCGCCTCAGGGTCTACAATGCGGGTCGTACCGCTTTTTCTGGCCTTCTTTATCGTCTTGATGCTGGTTGGATCGGAAAGAGTCAATACTTTGATGAGGAGGAAAAACCAGAACAGACGGGAGGAAACGTTTTAGCTCACCGAAAAAATTATTGGGGTGGCCGGATCGATCCTATTAGAATCATTTTTACCACGGAAGGAATCCTTTGAGGGGCGGAAAGCATCCTTTGGATGATTCAAGCGAGCCTTTCCGTTACGGAAAAGATCATTTTTATGACGGAAAGGATTCTTTGAAAGGGACCGATCGGAGGGGGAAAAGGAACTTTTTTGGAGCCCGATCGACCTTTTGAACGATAAAAAGGACTTTTTATGGGAAGAATTGATCGATCCGGTTACGGAAATGATCCTTTTTGTGACCCGATCGGTCCTCTGAAGGACAAAATCGATCCTTTCCGTAAATAATCGATCCTTTTCGAAAATAATCAATCATTTCTCGAAGAGAAAAACTTTGAGGATGTAATAAATATTTTGAATGTTTGATCGCTAAACTCCGTGGGGCCTAACGAAAAGAACTGAAACAGGATGAACAGGATTTTCTGGATTAACGGGATTTTTTTAAAACCCCTATGAATTGCAGACCAGCTTCACCAGTTCTAATCCTGTAAATCTGTGAATCCGCGTCTCTAATAAAGACGTTGAATCTTGTCTCCGTTAACTTTTTTTAGGCATTTTTCAATGCCGGGTTTGCGCCATGCCCTCGCCCCCGGGGTTGAATCAAGACGGCGCTCCTCTCCCATGGAATCCGGAAAGTCCGCTATGGGGGAGGGAATAGGGTAAATGTTTTTCGCCGGTTTGGCCGGGCTCCGTGATGCTTTGAAGCAATGATAAACGCTGCATACGGAGGGGATTTTTGATGGGTTTTTCCTATGCACAGGAATGGATCAATTTTTTCCAGAATGGAATCGCTGAAGTAACTAAAGAAGAATATGCTAAAAATCTTGAGGGGAATATCAAAAATCTGGTGGAAAAGCTCAGAAAGGATAGCTGTAAGCCACAACCCGTGCGTCTAGAGTATGTCAAACTGAATTGACACACTTTTTTTGAAAAATGTGGCAATATGGTAATGGATAAATGCGGGATTTCTTCGAGATCCCGGTGGAGTCCAGAAGGTAAGAGAAAAATGAAACGTAACGCTGCGGTCGGAGACCGGGGCGTTTTTTTGTTTATGCATTTGAAAACCCCCCGCTATGCGGGGGAGTTCAAAAAAGGCGAAGCCGTTGTAATAGTGACAACAATGATTGTTACATAAAATAGTACCCAATGATGAATTCAACCGGTTAATGCAACACAATTTCATTTAAGGTTATTTTTTTGATAATAATTGTAAATACTATCATTGTAAAGGGGTATAACAGATTTCACGGCGGCGTAACTTTTTTTAAATCCAGGTCCAAGCCAATTGCAGCATTTTTTTCAATGGATTTTCGGACAGCCTGTTTTATTTAAAATTACACATAATTGTATTTTTCTGACATATAAACCAATAGGGATAGGTTCAGGATTTCTTATCTGCTTTTTTCATTCGGAACTACCAACAACGGATCTTGGGCGCGCCAGTATGATAAGGAGTGGTAGAACAATGAAACCTAAAATAATTTTTCAATTCATAATAGCCGGAATGATCGGCTGTTTTTATTTTGGATGGGGAACCAACAGCTTTGCCGCTCCGCTTGACCTGTCGGCGGAAAGCAAAAATCAAAATCTCAAAATCGAAATTTTGCAGGTCTTAAAATTCGATTTGCCGGGTACCACCGGCTTTTACCGGGAGCTCCAGTGCGGGAGATATTTAATCAAGGGAAGCGGGCAGTTGCGGATCGAATTCTCAGCCAGTCCTTTATATGATACCGATCCTGCCAGAGAGAAAACTGCTTTAAACGTAATCTATTGGGTAAACGAGGCAGGTAATGACCGGTTTTCGTTCAAACCGGGGAGCCCTCCCTTACGGATTTACCGTGATTTTGGAGGCCATCGGGCAATCGAGTTCATTATTTACGGGGGAATTACCATTGGTGAGGTGATAGCTCAACCCGCCGGTCGTTACGAGGGAGGAGTAAGGATAACTGCCTGTCAATAACGAATAGCGAATCCGCAAAGGGGGTGGTCAACGCCTATAATTTCCCGGTTTAGAAGTGGTGAACTCAGAAAAATTCAATTGAAGGAGGAAAATTACAATGAAAAAGTTCTGTTTTCTTTTGGTGGGTGGCGTTTTATTATGGACACTCTGCGGTATCGTTCTAGCGGCTCCGGATGCTGCCGGAAATATCTCCAATCGGGGCGCCGGCATCTCTGCCGAGCATATCATCACCGCGGTGGTCGATCCTTATGCCGAGATTACCTGGGGTGACCTTTCAACTCCAACTCTTTCCGGAAAGGCCAACGAATCCGCTATCGGTACCTTAGGGTTTAATGTGGCCGCCAACTGTGCTGTTGACATTACCCTGACGACCCCTCAAATGAAGACTGATCTTTCAGTGGAGGACGGCCATGCTGCAACGGATACCGACACCATCAACACGCAATATGCGGTAAAGCCCGGTAAACCCAATGTCAATGTACCTCAATCTTCCGAGTATTCAACCAATACCGCCAATAAATACATGAGCGCCCTGGATCAAGAGTCCAGAGATTTCACCTTGTATTATAAGGTTTCCGATGGCGATAGTGTTACCAGTCAACATGCAGGCGCCTATCAAGCGACCATCACCTTGAATGTAGTGGCACAAGCCTATTAAGTTTAGATTTAAGTCTCGGGTTCAAAAATGGTAGAGGATTGAATAAAGGAGGATTATGACCATGCAAAAAATATTTGCGTTGTTAATCGCGTTCAGCTTATCGCTATTGGCCGGTAGTTTGGCGATTGCCGCTCCCGACGCCCATGGAAATATCTCCAAGACCGCTGACGGTGTGACCGCTAATAAAACCGTCTCCGCTTATGTGACTCCTTACGCCGAATTCTCTTGGGGGGACTTTGCAGCGCCGGCTCATCTCAGCGGCCAAGCCAACGAGCAACAAATCGGTTCTTTGAAGGTTTCAGCCGTTGCCAACTGCGCGGTTGATATCATTTTGGATGTCACCCCCATGACCAGCCAGGGCGAGAATCATGACGCCAGTACCCTGACCACTTTGTATGCAGTTACAACCGGAACAGCAACGCCGGTTTTCCAAAACCTGGCGGATTTTGGCAATGAGATGGTAGTCTCCAGCGCCTTGGATCAAAGCTCCGATACATTTACCATCAGTTACCAAGTCGTTGATGGTGAACAGGTTTACAGTCAACATGCCGGTGATTATTCGGCGAAAATTAAATTGACTGTTGTGGCTCAGGCATATTAATCCCTTGAATTCATCACCGGCAATACCACTCCCCAATATAAACCGGCTCAGGATGGGTTGCCTTGGGATCATGCGCTGGATCAGGCATCCAAGGACTTCACCCTTCATTATCAAGTACAGGATGGAGTGGAGGTCTACAGTCAACACGCAGGTAATTAACGGGCATTTGTTACGATTTATGTAATTCCCTTATCATACTGATTTAATCAAATGATTTAATCAAATGATTTACATAGAAACAGATAATCAGGTATGGATATTGGTTTATGGGGCTGTTGCAAAATATTTCAAATGAACGAGATATCGCGCCATGGCGTTAACGTGCATGCACTTTCATATATTGTACCAGACAATATGCAAAAGTGTATAGATTGGTGCGCTACAGCGCGATATCTCTGCCATGCCTGCGCGCATAAATGCACGTAAACGTACCGAAAATTCTTTTGCAACAGCCCGAATCTTTTATCATTGCAATTTTAACTGGGAGGTGTTCACGGCGGTGCCAAGAAAATTCCTTTTTTTACTCCTGTTCTGCCTGGCAATGAGTTTAGTGGTTCCTTATTCCCTGGCTGTAGGGGTAGTGCCTCTTACTGTGGAGCTGAGCGGAAAACCCGGTGATACGATGAATTTTAACGTTAAGCTGAATCCGGGCGGACAAACCGAGAAACTGAAATTATCGTTGGAAAAAATAATACAGCAACCGACGGGTGATTTACAATACAGTCCCTTTGAGAAGGGGGTAGCGCCTGCCACTTGGATCGCCATTCCGGCTACTGCGGTGGTCAGCCCGGGCGCAAGTGCTCAAATCGATGGGGTTGTGAAGGTTCCGCTTAACACTCCGGGCGGCACTTACCTTGCCATGTTGAAAATAGCCCCGGAAGAACCAACCAGAAAAGGCGGTTTCGATGTCAGTATTCAATACGGGGTCAGAATTTATATCCGGATCGACAGCTTCGGATTACGGCCCAGGGTCCAAGTAACCGGATTGGATCTGGTCAAGGATGAAAAAGGGACTCCGCTGATCCGGGCAAAAATCAAAAACATTTCACAAACCGATTTCCTGACCACCGCTAGCGCCACTCTCCGGGATAGCGAACGGAAATTGATTCAGCGGGTGGAACTGCGACCGTCTTATTTCTGGAAAAATAAAATTTCTCAAGCCCGTTTGTTGCCTGGAGGAGAGCTGGCTTACATCGGCTCCCTCACCGAGTCTTTATCCCCTGGTGAATATGAACTGCGTCTTTTTTATCATTACAGTGAAACCGGCCAGATTTTGCAGGTTAAAAATGTCCAAATCCATACGGGTGACTATGTTTTTGCCCACCCACCGAAGGTCTTGAAGTTGGATCAAAATGAACTAGTCTTTGAAGGACGACCGGGAGTGCTTTCGTTGAAGAGACTGAAAATGCAAAATCGATTGGACAAGCCGGTCACAGTAGTCTTCACTCCGGAAGAAGCCGCGCCGGATTATCCGTATTCGATCTTTACCAATAACTTTCCGACAGTCCGGACAGGCAATCCATTGACTATTGCTGCCGGGCAGACGGAAGTGGCCATTATCTCCGTCCAAATTCCTAAAGATGCAGCGGTGCGAGGTTGCTATGGCAGTTTTAACCTTCAAGTGTATTCAACTGGCGATAAACCGGTATTACTCGATGAGATCCCTATTTCTCTGGAAGCAATCACCATCGGGAACCAAACCCGGGCGGCAGAGGTGTTGAGTATCCATGGGGATAGGGAGAAAAACGGTTATCGGTTTTCGGCAATTATCAAAAATACCGGAACAATTAAACTAACTCCCGTGGTGAGCCTGGTTTTAAAAGACAAGGCTAACAAAAGCCTGGGAACATTGCTTCCATTGAAACCTGAAGACCAACGGCAGACTTCGGTACTGCCCGGTCAAACCATCAACTTGACCGCGTTTCTACCCAACCTGGAGTCTGCCGCCTACCAAGCCGATGTGACAGTCCTTGAAGGCGACAAGGTAATCAAAACGATTCTGATGCCAATGGATCGAAAAAAATGATCTTGGCCGGCTGTCAGGAAACTCCTGGTTTTGGGGTTGAATCAATTAGAAAATGGGTGGAGGTTTTTTTGGCAATGAGGAATACGCAATTAAGGTTTCTGATAATGATGAGCCTTTTGGTGCTTATTTCGGGGAGAGGATGGTATGGTTATTGCCTGGCGGCCGATAGGGATGGAACAGGGCAACCGATGGTGACTGCGACCTTCTTTGAATCGGATTTACGGGAAGCCCTCAGTGAGGTCTCTTTGCGAACCAAGGTGAATATCGTGGCCGACAGTAACGTTAACGGAACCATCAGTCTGGAATTAAAAGAAGTCCCGTTGGAGGAGGCTTTGTACATGATGCTGGTCGGCGGGGGATATACCTTCCGGAAAATAAAAGATTTCTACCTGGTGGGTCTTCCAAATCTCAAAAATCCGGCCTTCACGGAACTGACCGAAACCGGGGTCTATCATTTCCGGAATGTACAGGGCGAAAGCATTAAATCATTGGTTCCGGAACCATACGGACCCTATGTTAAAGTTGACAGCGCCCAAAACATGGCCACGGTAATTGCCCCTCCGACCATCCTCCGGCGGATCCTGGACGATTTGGGTAAAATCGATGGAGACGTATCCAAAAGGCAGTTCCGGATCAAGGCTCTGGTGACTGAGGTCCAGAATCAAGTCCTGAAAGAATGGGGAATGGACAAATTGACGGCCTACTTTGACGGGACCAACGGCGGGGCGAAAAAATTGGCCGTGGATTTGGCCGCAGGTGTGATATGGGGAGAAGGTAACGCCAGTTTCGGCCATTTCGCCGCCGTTATCCAAGGCTTGGTGAATGATAAAAAAGCGGTGATTAATTCCGATCCGATGGTCATTGTTACGGAAGGCAAGACCGGCAATCTTTTTGTGGGAGACCGGCGGACTTTGATCCTACAATCGCAAGGCGCGACTTCTACCACTTCCACCACGGAGAATGTGGAAGCCGGGACTACATTACAGGTCACCCCGCGACTTTTCGGAGATCAGATCGAGTTGACCTTTACCCAAAAAGTGAATGTTTTTGACGATACGACCTCAACGACCAACCAAATTCTGGTCCGGACCCGGGAATACTCCTCGGTGGTCCGTTTTCTTCCCGGTCAAACGGTGATGGTTGCGGGATTAACCGAAAAACAGACCAAGAAAAGTACCTCCAAAACTCCGGGATTGGGGGATATCCCCCTCATTGGATTGTTTTTCAAACAACAGATGGATCAAAAAAGTGACAGTGACTTATTAATCTTTCTTACCGCCGAAGTCATCGGCAAATGAAAAAGGTTTTGTTGATATTGGTTATTTGTGGATCGGTGATGATTTTCACTATCCGGGCAGTGGCCGTGGAGGAGATAACAGAACCGGCAGGGACGCTCAGCCTGTCCCAGGCATTCCAAAAAATTGAGGCTCTCTTCGGAGTGACCATCATCGCCGACCCCCGTTTGCAAGGTGCGGTCCCGGCTGAAGTCCGCGGAGATACGGTGGATGTAGCATTAAAATCAATCTTGGAACCGCTGGGGTATTATTATACCAAGCTGGAAAAGTATTATTTAATTAGCGGGCCGCAGTCTCCTGTGACTCTATTCGCCGATACCGACTCGAGTCTGGTACCGGTTGGATTGATCGATCCCAAAGCCCAAGTACAACTGGGAGAATATCAGCGATATGTGAGCTACGATCCAAAATTGGGAATTGCCTATGTTAAAGCGCCAACATCGTTGCGGAATAAGATTCTCGAAAAACTATGGCAAATATCCCGGGGGTCAACTGGAGTTGCAGTGGTTTATGATTTACAAATCATTGACATCGGTCAAAATTCGGATTTGGATTTATTATTCAACGGTTCATATGATAATTCTCAAAATGGCATCCATCAAGCCATTATAACTCCAAACCAATGGAGCCTCCATCGGCCAGTCCAGGCATTGATCGAAAATACCATCGCCTCGAGTTCGGACAAGCTAATTCGACGGCCCTGGTTGATTGCTCTCCCGGGAAAAACCGCCCAGTTCATTACCAACCAACATCGAGTAGGCGAAACAGCCGATTTGGACTACCATTTTATCTTGCGGGTAACCCCGGTCCAAGTGAACGCCGATAGCGGAAGGGTTTTATCGGAAATTTACATTGGACGGGGTTTTGCGGTTAACGATTCTCTGGGAACCGCCAAGCAGGGAAGTATCTCCACTACCAATGCTTCTCCAGAGACTACCCAACGGATGAGCATGATTTCTACCACAATTGCCACCTCTCCCGGCCAAAGCCAAATATTGGCGGTGGTTCGGCAAACTAATGACAGCCATCAGAAATGGCTGCTTGAAAGGGTTAAAATCGATCAGCAGCGGTATTATGCGGTATTGTTGACAGCCACCCCGGTAAATATCCAGACTACTTTGGCTACGACTGCCGGATTGGTGCCCATGGCTTCTTTGGGAGGTTTTAGTTTAGAAGAAGAGCAACAACAGGAGCAACCTTCTCAATCATTTTGGGAAATCGGGTTAGAAAGCGCAAACGTGTGGTCGGAATTGAATTGGGTTTTGTCAACCCATACCAGACTGGAACTGGAGTATGGAAAAGCTGATTTTTACAGGATGGGATTATCGCAGAGACTGAATGGAATCGACGGGCATCAAACTTCTTTGGAGTTTTCAGCCGCCAAGGGGGTGGGAACGCTGAAGAAGGCTGTGCTTATGGTGGGGTTTGGTGATCAAACCAAGCCCCTCGGACCTTTGAGTCTCTATGCGAAATATTATCCGTGGATATATGGATTGGACAGTGAAGGCTATTCCCACAAAGGCGCTTGGAAAGCAGGTACCCGGTTGGAAGCGGGGAAGGGAAACGTTCAGGTGGAAGCATCCGGTCACCCCAACATAGATGGTTGGCGGCTCCAATTCAATTTGGGCAACTCCAAATATACTTGGGTTTTCCGGTATGACCATCCGGTTGAAGAAAAAGCTGCTACTTTGGGCGTAGGCTTACATTTTGAGTTTTAGGAGTAAGGTCCGGCGATGGTTTTTGAAGGTGATGGTTTTTGAATGTGATGGTTTTGAAATAGAAAGAGTGCTTTCTTATGAAAGCCGGTCGATATCGATTATGGTTCTAATTGGTTTTACGATGACATTCTTGGCGAAATCCTATGGTCTTTGGATCTGTATTTTTCTGGAATTGGATTTTTCTATTAAAAACCAGTCTATTCGGATGCCCTTTGTGAATATGTATCTGCTAGTGTAACAAAAGTGTTAAATTTGAAGAGAGGAGGGGTGCCCAGCCAATGAATCAATACTCCATCAATGAAAGGAGGGATTCAGGAACGGAATTGAACTTCGACTTCTAGCAAAACGGAACCTACAACCCCATGAGGAATTCATCCGCAACATGAAATCGAATCCAAGTGAAATGATTGGAGGAAAGTTCTTATGTTACAAACCAGTAAGTTGTTGCAGAAAATATTGATGTTGTTAACCTTTATTACCACAAGCCTCTTTGGGTCCATGGGTGTGTATGCTACTGATCTAACAACCGATAAAACCATTTATTCGGTAGCCACCGCCCATCTTGATACGCAATGGAACTGGGATTTAACAACTTCTATCAACAGTTACATTCCCAATACGTTAACCAGTAATTTCAGCCTGTTTAACAGCTATCCCGGCTATGAATTTAATTTCGAAGGCGCGTTCAGGTACGCGATGATGAAGGAGTATTTTCCGGATCAATATCAACAACTGAAAGATTATATAGCCCAGGGCCGCTGGAATGTTGCCGGAAGTTCTTGGGATGCGGGCGATGTTAATGTGCCGTCCCCGGAAGCATTGATGCGTAATATTCTTTATGGGAACGGATTTTTTAAAAAAGAATTCGGTAAAACCAGCCTGGATATTTTCCTCCCCGACTGTTTCGGATTCGGGTATGCCCTGCCATCCATAGCCAGTCATATGGGTTTAATCGGATTTTCCACTCAAAAATTATCCTGGGGTTCGGCCTACGGGATTCCCTTCAACATCGGCCGGTGGTATGGGGTGGATGGTTCCTATTTGATCTCGGCTTTGAATCCGGGAAGTTATAGTGCGTCTCTTTCCGGCCGTCTCAGTAATAACAGTACCGAGGTTAATACGGTCAATACCAATGGAAGCAAGTATGGGGTATATGCGGATTACCATTATTATGGAACCGGCGACACCGGCGGATCGCCGACCAGCGCTTCTGTTAACTACGTTCAACAGGACCTTGACGCCGGAGTCAATCCAACCACGGGAGTTCAGGTTCTTAGTGCTTCTTCGGATCAGTTGTTCCGGGACATTGCCGCCCAGGGTCTGGCGGACAAACTGCCTTCCTGGAACAACGAGCTGGTGATGACCACTCATGGGACCGGCTCCTATACTTCAAGAGCCCCTTCCAAGAGATTCAATCGGCAGAACGAGATGTTGGCGGATGCCACCGAAAGGGCCAGCGTTATGGCAGACTGGTTGGGCGGCGCGCCATATCCGAAACAACTATTTGATACGGCCTGGCAACGGGTTATCTGGCATCAATTTCATGATGATATCACCGGGACCTCTTTACCGTCCGCTTACATGATTTCCTGGAATGATTATGCCCTGTCCCTCAATCAGTTCTCCCAGGAACTGGCCAATGGGGTTGGGGCTATCGCCCGTGCCATGGATACTTCGGCGAATGGTATTCCGGTCGTGGTTTATAATCCGGTTTCCAAGGTCCGGCAGGATGTAGTTGAGGCCAAGGTAAACTTCTCTACAGGAGTTCCGGCAGCCGTGAGGGTGTACGATCCGGACGGCAATGAAACCCCTTCCCAGCTCGGAACGGTTGATGGCTCCAGTGCCACTGTTTTGTTCCTTGCGGATATGCCGGCGGTTGGTTACAAAGTATATGACATCCGGCCCACTGCCGCATCATGCGAAATTCAGACCGGACTTCATGTTACCGCTTCCACCCTGGAAAATGCCAATTATAAAGTAACTATCAATTCCGACGGCGACATTGCCAGTATTTACGATAAAGAAAACGGTAAAGAACTCCTGGCGGCTCCATCGAGACTGCAATTACTCAATGACAATTCAACCTCATGGCCTTCATGGGAGATTCTCTATAGTGATGTCAGCAGCGCTCCCAAGGCTTATGTAAGCGGGCCCGCCGAGGTTACTATCGTTGAGAACGGGCCCGTTCGGGTAGGGCTGCAGATCAAGCGGACCACCCTAGGATCAACTTATCTGCAAACCATACTCCTGACGGCCGGATCAGGTCCGCAACGGGTCGATGTGGTCAATAAGGTCGATTGGTATACCAAGGCTGCAAATCTCAAGGTAGCATTCCCGTTGGCTGTGTCCAATCCGAAAGCAACCTACGATCTGGGGCTGGGAACGATTCAAAGAGGGAATAACACTTCCAGTCTTTATGAAGTTCCGGCACAACAGTGGGCCGATTTGACCCATACGGACGGAGGCTATGGAATCAGCATTTTGAATGACTGCAAATATGGTTGGGATAAGCCAAACGATAACACCTTAAGACTCACCTTAATCCATACGCCGGTGGCGACCTATGGCAACAACAAACAGGATACTCAGGATTTCGGTGAGAACCGCTTTACTTATTCCATTTACGGACATAGAGGAAACTGGGTGAACGGCCGGACGGTGACGCAAGGCGAACGGTTGAACCAACCGTTGAGGGCGTTTCAGACGGAAGCCCACTCGGGAAATATGGGAAAAGCCTTATCTTTTCTCACGATAAGCAATCCGAACATTACCGTTAAAGCAGTTAAGTTAGCCGAGAATACCAGCGAGTATATGGTCAGAGTCCAGGAAACCAGCGGCAGCGCGGCAACAAATGTTGCATTATCCATGGGTAACGGTATTGCCGGCGCCAGAGAGGTCAATGGTTTTGAAGATGCCATCGGCCCGGCGGCGGTTGATTCCGGCAAGTTGATTTTTGATATCGGCGCTTATAAGCCGAAGACCTTTGCCATTACCTTAGCCGGATCAGGTACGGTAGTCAGCGCCCCGCTTTGCCAGAGTCTGGTTCTGCCTTACAACAAAGATGTCATTACCTATAACAGTAATAAGAATGATGGCGCGTTGGATTCTTTGAAAAACTCCCTACCCGCCGAACTATTGCCGGATGAGATAACCAGCGGCGGCATCCAGTTCCAGATGGGTCCAAAAGCCGACGGACAGAATAATGCGGTAGCCTGTAGCGGCCAAACGATTTCAACGGGCGGTTTTAAACATGTCTATTTACTGGCGGCTTCCACTGCCGGAGATTTATCCGACACCTTCCTGGTAAACGGCCAACCGGTCAGTGTGAAAATTGCGGACTACAAGCAATATGTAGGGCAATGGGACCTCTATGCTAATGGAATCGATGGTTATCTCAAACATGACGCGGTTGCCTGGGTAGCCACTCATACGCACAACCCGGATGTCAAAACGCCTTCCTCGCCGATTTCAGCTCCGGGTAACAGTGCTTATGATTTTAAGTATCTGTTTAAATACCGGCTCGACGCGCCAGCGGGTATTGATACGGTCACGCTACCCAATAATAGTAATATTCTGGTATTTGCAATGACTGCATCGGATAACGCCAATGATGATACGGTCCCGGCCGGTGCCTTATATGACGAAAAGATAGCGCCGCCGACCTACTCATTAACCGTAGTCAATGGAACGGGTACTGGAATGTATCGTGAGGGCTTAGCGGTCTCGATTTCTGCGACTGAGTCGGTCGGATATATGTTTAAAAAATGGAATGGACCCGTAGCAGACCCTTATGACGCGAATACAACGGTTAAGATGGGGACAGAACCGATAACTGTGACCGCGGAATTAATCGACTTGGGCCCGGATTTAGCATTAGGTAAAACAGCGACCGCCAGTGCTTATGTCAATGCGAATGAGGCGCCTTCGAAAGCAGTTGACGGGGTGACTAATACCAAATGGTGCGATAATACGAAATACCCCAATCAATGGCTTCAGGTTGATCTGGGTGGGACATATACCATCAATCGTTGGCGGGTAAGGCATGCCGGAGCCGGTGGAGAAAGTACCGGCTGGAATACAAGGGATTTCAAGCTACAGAAGAGCGATAACGGTTCCACCTGGACTGATGTGGATGCGGTTACTTTTAACACCGCCAATGTAACCAATAGGCTGGTCAATCCTTTCAGCGCACGATATGTTCGGCTTTATGTGACTGTACCCACCAACAATACAGACCGGGCTGCCCGCATCTATGAATTGGAATTGTATGCCGACCATCTCGGACAATTACAAACCCTGACCGTCAATCATGGTACCGGCTCAGGCTCATATCCCGAAGGTGGAGTGATACCCGTTACAGCATCAATTCCTAGCGGGTATATCTTTAAAAAATGGGAAGGACCGGTGGAGGATCCCTATAAATACAACACTACGGTTACGATGAGCACGGAACCGATAACGGTTACGGCAGTTTTATACAAGTTAGGGCAAAATTTAGCTCTCAATAAAACGGCAACAGCCAGCGGTTCTGTGAATAGCACGCAATCACCGGATAAAGCGGTGGATGGTTTGGAAACAACCAAATGGTGTCACAACACGACGGATTTTCCGGATAAATGGCTCATGGTTGACTTGGGTCAAGAATATTCCACCATCAATAAATGGATTGTCAAACATGCCGGCTTTGGTGGAGAAAGCGCCAGTTACAACACCAGAGATTTTGAATTGCAGGCTAGTTCCGACGGCGACATTTGGACCGACGTCGATGCTGTTTCAGGGAATACCGACAATATAACCTATCGCTGGTTGAATACTCCATTTGCTGCCCGGTATGTTAAATTGGTTTGCACGACACCTACCAACAGCTCCGACCAGGCCACCAGAATATGCGAGTTGGAAGTTTATGCCGATGCAACACCGGTGATCGCGGCGATCCCTAATTATACTGTGGATGAAGGGAAACCGCTGAGTTTTACCATCCATGCCACTGATGCTGATCTAGATGACCTTTTAGTTTATTCCGCCAGTAACTTGCCAACAGGCGCAAGTTTTGATCCGGCTACCCGGAAATTCAACTGGATTCCGGGTTATTCTCAGGCTGGAATTTATGAGGTGCGGTTTATGGTTAGCGACGGACAAGTGGCGGTGGGAAAGGCAGCCACCATTGTAGTGAATCATGCTGATCAACCGCCGGTAATGGCGATGATTCCTAATTCGACTGTCAATGCCGGGCAACCAGTCAGTTTCAGTATTAATGCCAGTGATCCCGATCCGGGAGATACTTTGACTTATTCGACCGGCCCTCTTCCAACAGGCGCCAGCTTTGATGCGGATACAAAAATGTTCCGATGGGTACCGGATACTCCCGGAACTTATACCGTCCGGTTCACAGTGAGTGACGGGCAGTTAAGCGATAGTCAAACAACGACCATCATCGTCAATGGGAGTAACGGTAACCAAGCGCCGGTAATGAGTGCGATTCCCACTTATACAGTAAAGATTGGGAAACGAATCTCCTTCACAGTGAAGGCCACCGATCCCGATGGTGACTCTTTGAATTACTCAGCTGCTTCTTTACCGGACGGAGCCGGCTTTGATATCGATAGCGGAAAGTTTAACTGGACACCGGCTGTAGCCGGGACCTATAGTGTATTGTTCACAGTCCATGACGGACAATTAACCGACAGCAAGGTGGCTACCATCATTGTTCAATAACTGAATGTGAATAAGTTTCACTGAAACTATCCGGATTGATCGGAGGAATGGGTTGTCTTCCCAGTGGAGACAACTCTTTTTTTCAAATTTTCATGAAGGTCGCTGAATAATTTGTACAAGTTTGCCATGAATCAGCCATATGATATGAATGCATTAAAATTGTCAAGAATGTTGTGAAGGACTTTGAACCAAATCCTAAAATTCCCTGGGTTTTTTGAAAGATCCGCTAAACGTTGCAAAAGAGTCCTTTAATCCAAAATTAGAAAGGAGTGATTGCATTCTCAAATAAAAATACGCCGCCCATCCAGGAGGCGATTTTTTTAACTTTTACAATGATAGGGGGGAAAGAATGAAAAGGAAAGCATGGTCAGTTTTTTTAGCCGTTATCTTCATCTTCTTGGGCTTGCAGTTTCAGATTTTTGCGGATACACCATCCTACAATGAATGGAGCGGTGGAACCACCAATGTGCCGCTATTTCAAGTCAACAGGGAACCTGCCCATACAACCCTGGTGCCTTATGCAGATTCCCAGACCGCTCTTGATGCGATCAGGGCGGATATCACCGTTCCTAATATGCCTACGGGGATTCGGGCGGATTCCACCTATCTTAAATCACTCAATGGCATCTGGAAATTCAACCTGGTATCCCAACCGGGCCAGGAACCGGTTAACTTCTTTCAAGTCGGCTATGATACCGGCAACTGGAAGGATATTCGGGTTCCCGGCAACTGGCAGACTCAGGGCTTTGTCCCCGGCAATCTGGTGGCGCAGACTTTGGATTATCCGATGTATTGCAACATCACTTATCCATGGACTCACTGGCAGAGCCCCTCGGCCTCAACCGGAACAACGCCAACCACCTATAATCCTGTCGGTTGCTATCAAAAGATATTTTCTCTTCCGGATCAGTGGAGCGGCCGTCAGATATTTATTTCATTCCAGGGTGTAGCAGCCGGTTTTTATGTCTGGGTCAACGGCAACATTGTGGGTTATAGCGAAGACAGCATGTCCCCGGCTGATTTTAACATTACCCGTTATGTCCATCCCGGTGAAAATACGCTCGCCGTAAAAGTTTATCACTGGACCGACGGCAGTTGGATCGAAGATCAGGATCAAATCCGTTTAAGCGGCATCTTCCGGGATGTTTTGCTTTTTTCCACACCAGCCGTACACATCAGGGATTTTAAGGTGACGACCGATTTCGATTCTCAATATGTCGACTCTCTTCTGACCCTTCGGGTCAATTTGCGAAAATACGAGGCGGGCAGTTCGGGAAGATATTCTGTTGAAGCAACGCTCCATGATGACCAGGGCAAATCAGTGTTTGCGGCACCGGTGACGCTGAGTTCCGACATGACTTCCGCAACGACCGGTTCGGATGTGATACTGACCCAAAACATCCCGGTTTCCAATCCCAGAAAATGGTCGGCGGAATATCCCAACCTGTATGATCTGGTTTTAACACTCAAGGACCCTGGTGGGAATGTGATCGAAGCGGAAAGCACCAAAGTCGGCTTCCGGAAAATTGAGTGGGACAATAAACAACTGCGCATCAATGGCCAACCTTTAATGCTCAAAGGAGTTAACCGTTGTGAAATCGATCCTCAAACCGGAAAGACGATTTCAGTTGCAGTTATGGTCAAAGATATTACCCTGATGAAACAATACAATGTTAACGCCGTCAGAACTTCCCACTATCCCAACGATCCACTTTGGTACGAGCTATGTGACCGGTTTGGTCTTTATGTTCTTGATGAAGCCAATCTGGAATCCCATGGCGCCAACGGTACTTTGCCCAAAAGTGATTCAAAATGGCTCAATCCCTGTATTGATAGAATCCGGAATGTCGTGGAAAGGGATAAGAATCACCCGGCAGTCATTATTTGGTCCCTTGGCAACGAAGCGGGTTCCGGATCCACCTTCAGCAATATGGCGGCCTGGGTTCATGGTAACGACCCGTCCCGGCCGGTGCATTATGAAGGCGATAATTCCGCCGCCGATATTTACAGCAATATGTATGCATCCAAGGAAACGGTGGCCGCTTATTGTTCCAATTCCGCCAACATCAAACCATATATCCAATGTGAGTATTCTCATGCTATGGGGAACAGCAACGGTAACCTGCAAGAGTACTGGGATGTCTATGAGGCATATCCCAATTGCAGCGGTGGATTTATTTGGGACTGGGTGGATCAGGGCCTGTGGAAAGATACTCCCATCACTTATATGGCGACGGATAACAGTAGCAATGCGATACAGGGAGAACTGTTCGGCCAGGTGGCTACCGATGGTAAGACCGGCCAGGCCATGAGCGGTACGATGACCTTGCCGAATATTGCTGCTTTAAATATTACCGGCACCGGCGGCCTCACCTTGGAGGCGTGGGTCCGGCCGGTAAGCACCACGGCCAACAGTGAATATATCGCTAAAGGTGACAAACAGTATGCCATCCATTTATCCGCCGGCACCACCTTGGAATTTTTCTTGTATAACAGTGCCACTTCAACATGGTATACAGCGTCCTATGGGGTATCCAACATCAGCAATTGGGTGGGCAATTGGCATCACCTGGCCGGAACCTTCGACGGCAGTACATTAACTTTGTATGTGGACGGGGTTGCAAGAGGAACTAAAGCCTGTAGCGTTGGCTGTACCGATAACGGCTATCCGGTCAGTATCGGCAAAAATGCTGAGAAAGGCACTACTTCAACCGGGGATATCGATAGAGTAAGGATTTATAACCGGGCCTTATCTCCGGCAGAAGTAACGGCCGATTATAATCTAGCAACCACGGCCCCCGATTTAAGTTGCGTACTATGGATGGATTTTGACCAGTTCCAGGAAAAACATTCCGGTGAAGGTAAATTCCTGGCGTATGGCGGTGATTGGGGCGATACGCCCAACGACGGCAATTTCTGTGCCAACGGAGAACTGCTGGCGGATAGGACCCCCAAACCTCAACTTTTAGAAGTAAAACACGTATATGAAAATATTAAGGTCAGTGAGGTAAATGTTGCTTATGGCCAGGTCAGTATCAAAAATAAATTTCTGTTCACCAACGTAAGTGATTTCGACGGTTCCTGGAAACTGATGGAGGACGGTACTGTGATTGAGCAGGATGCTCTGCCAAAGCTTGATATTGGACCGCAGCAGAGCCAAACCATCAATATCCCGTTTGTCAGGCCGCTTTTAAAGGCCGGTTCGGAATATTGGCTGACCGTCAGCTTCAAATTGGCCAAGGATATGAAATGGGCGGCTAAAGGTCATGAGATCGCCACCACTCAATTGAAAGTTCCTTTCGATGTACCCCAGCCATCAGTTCCTGATGTTGCTTCCATGCCGGACCTGGGGTTGACTGAAAGCGCTTCGGAGGCGGTCATCAGCGGACCGGATTTCCGTTTAGCCTTCAGTAAGACGCAAGGGGCCATTACTTCCCTGATCTACCGGGGGACGGAGCTTTTTAAGAGCGGACTGACTCCGAACTTCTGGAGAGCACCGGTTGACAATGATAAGGGCAACGGTGAACCGACTACTTGTCTAACCTGGAAAACCGCCGGACAGAAACGGATGATTCAGAATGTCAGTGTGACCCGGATTTCCCCAAAGACAGTGTCGATCACTGTTCATGCGACTCTGCCCACCGCGACGGTGTCACAGTATAGCAACAAATATACGGTTTATGGCAGCGGTGATGTCTTTATCAGCACCACATTGACGCCAGGAGCCTCGTCACTGCCGGTGATTCCTGAAATTGGGATGGAGCTGACCATGCCCGCCGGATTTGAGAACTTTACCTGGTACGGCCGGGGTCCACAGGAAAACTACTGGGATCGGAATACCGGGGCTCAGGTCGGACTGTATCAAAGCACCGTAACCGAGCAGTTCTTCCCGTATATCAAACCCTCAGAAACCGGAAACAAGACCGACATCCGCTGGCTGACGGTAACTGACAGCCAAGGAACGGGTCTGATGGTATCGGGAGATCCGATCGCGTCGGTACCGTTCATCGAAGCAAGCGCCTTACATTATACTGCGGATGATTTGGGTTCCAAAGCCCATCCTTATGAATTGACAAAGCTTCCTGAAACCTACCTGCATTTGAATTACAGACAGATGGGTGTGGGCGGTGACAACAGTTGGGGCGCCTGGCCGCATTCCGCCTATGAGTTAAGCTGTTCCAACTCCTATTCCTATAATATGAGGCTTCGGCCGATCTCCGCCGAGTTGGATCCAATGGCCTTAAGCAAACAGAACTTTGGCTCCCTGGCGGCAGTGAAAGTAACAAGTATCGCCGTTTCCGGAGTCGGGGGTGAGGATTCCATTACCGTACCGGGCGGAATAATTCAGATGAAAGCAACGTTTACGCCCTCGGATGCAACCTATCAAGATGTTACCTGGTCAGTCGTGAACATTGACGGCAGTTCTACCGATGCTGCCAGTATCGACAGGATTGGCTTACTGACTGCCGCGAAGGATGCAACGGTAAAGGTAATGGCCAAAGCCAAAGACGGATCGGGTATTGAAGGCTATGCCACAGTCACGATTGCCTATCAAAGAAACGCCGAAGTGGTATCCATCGGTAAGCCGGTTACCGCCAGCACCAACGAATCGGGAAATGGAGCGGCCAACGGTAACGATACCAGTCTGACCACCCGCTGGTGCGCATCATCCGGTTCCACACCCCAGTGGTGGCGGGTTGATCTGGGTGCAGTGTACAACATTGTTGGTTCCAAGGTCATCTGGGAAATGTCCGGTCATCTTTACAAATACCGGATTGAGGTTTCCAATAACGATTCTACCTGGAATACGGTATTTGATAATACCAATAATCCTTATACAGCCCAAACCCAGGTGAACAATTATTTGGCTAATGGGAGATATGTACGTATCCATGTTACCGGCCTGAATTCCGGCGATTGGGCCTCCTTTTATGATTTTAAGGTCTATGCGGTGACTGTAGATAAAGTCGCTTTGACTTCCAAGATCAATGAAGCCCAAGCCTTAACGGAGTCCATTTATACCTTGGCAAGCTGGACAACGTTGCAGACTGCCTTACATGCGGCCATCACTGTCAACGGCGATGGAAATGCCATCCAGGCAGAGGTTGATCAAGTCCTGGCAAACCTGCAGGCAGCTATCACCGGCTTAGTCCTTGAAAAACCACCGGTCTTGAACTCACTCTCCGATTATACGGTTGATGAAGGGAAATTGCTCAGTTTTACACTAAGCGCCAGTGATCCCAATGGCGATTCTTTGGTTTATTCGTGCGCCAACTTACCGGCAGGCGCCAGCCTGGATCCGCTTAGCGGGAAATTTGCCTGGACGCCCGGTTATACTCAGGCTGGGACCTATCCCTTACAATTTACAGCCAGCAACGCCCGCCGGTTAACCGATAGCAAAACTACCGGCATTGTGGTGAATCGTGCCGATCAGCCGCCGCTGATGACGGCATTTTCCAATCCCATCAGCGGGACAATCGGGACTATGATCACTTTTAGCATCGGCGCTAGTGATCCCGACGGCGATTCCTTAACCTTTTCCGCCAGCAATATGCCAGCCGGAGCCATCCTTGATCCGGTGACCGGAAAGTTTAGTTGGACCCCGGGGGTCGCCGGCACTTATACCGTGCAATTTAGGGTCAGCGACGGGCAACTATCCGCCAGCAAGACTGCCACTATCATTATCGATAGTAACGGCGACCGGGCACCGGTAATGAGCACCATTCCAAGCTACACCGTAACTGTCGGGAAACTGGTTTCCTTTACCATCAAAGCCAGTGATCCCGATAGCGGCGACGTTTTGAGCTATTCCGCCGCCAACCTGCCGGTAGGCGCCAGCTTTAATTCGACCACCCGGAAGTTCAGCTGGACCCCGGCTGCTGCCGGGACGTATTATGTGACGTTCACGGTCAGTGATAATTACGGTTTAACCGACAGCAAGACGGCCATGATCAGGGTGCAATAGCAGGACCATGTTTGAGCTCCCGGAGTCATGCCGACTTTTGGCTCCGGGATTTCGATAACGAGGAAGAAAGGAGGTGATTTAACCAGGTTTAGTGTTTTGTTACAGGTAAAAAAGAATCAGAAAGGGGAATAAAAATGTTCGGAAAACAGACGAAAATTTTATTGCACTTTCTAATCGCGATCTTCGTGTTAGCTATTTGTATCGGTACCTTTTTAATTTCATATGCCGCACCGGCTGCCGGTGATGTGAATGCCGTTACGGTTGCCACGCCTAATTCCAACATAACCACTGGGTCGACTATCGGGAACGGAGTTCAAATAACTCTGACCTCAAGTACCTCTGGTGCCAGTATCTATTATACAACCGACAGCAGCGATCCGTCCCTCGCCGGTACACTGTATACTGGTCCGATAACCATCACAAGCGCAATGAACTATAGTAACATAGTAACAATTAAAGCCTTTGCAATGGCCGGTGATTCTTCGGCCAGTAGTGTAGCTACCTTTACTTATCCATACGATCCGAGTTTTGTGATTTTATCGGATCTAAACTCAATTTCCGCGGTAATCAATGAAATGACGCTGCAAGAGAAGGCAAACTTACTTGGGGGTTCCTCGGGGAGATTAGCGGGATCTGCCGGTGGTACCCTGACCGTCGCCAGATTGGGCATCATTGGAACTTCCCTTTCTGACGGTCCGGCGGGACTGCGAATCACGGCATTACCATCGGGATTTAAGGATTCCAATGGCAACCAGACAACCCGATACGCAACCCAATGGCCTAATGGAGCGGCCCGGGCGTCCACCTGGAACGTTGATCTCATCGGGCAGATGGGAACGGCCTGGGGTCAGGAGGAATATTATTTCGGCAATGACCTGGCGCTTGCTCCCGGAATGAACATTCAAAGATTTCCGCTGAACGGCAGAAACTTCGAGTATTACTCGGAAGACCCGCTGCTTTCCGGGAAAACTTCGGCCTGTGAGGTCAATGGCTTTCAGTCTCAAGGTGTCGGCATGACCATTAAACATTTTGCCTGTAACAACCAGGAGACCGGAAGGTCGAACCTGCCAACCAATGTAGGACAAAGAGCGCTTCGCGAAATTTACCTCCGAGGTTTTGAATATGCGGTGAAAGAAGCTCAACCCTGGTCGGTGATGTCCTCCTACAACCAGATTAATGGGGTCAGTACGGCGGAAAATCCCGATCTGCTCACCTCCGTCCTCAGAAACGATTGGGGTTTCAAAGGTTTCGTCATGACGGATTGGGGCGGCCAAGGTAACGCCTCCTACTGGCCGAGCCAAACCGGGAATAACGCTTACTCATCCATGGTTAAAGCTGGTTTAGATGTCAGTGAATCGAGGGGCAATGCTACTAGCATTATCAGCGGCTACAATGCCGGATTTATTACCATGAATGATATCGATGCCTGTGTTCGAAGGGTTCTGGAGTATGTTATCAAGACACCGGTGTTTCACGGCAAAGCAATGAGCACCGAACCCAATCCCTATGCTACTTCCAATTTGGAACTGGCGACGAACGTTTCCATTGAGAGCATGACGCTTTTAAAGAACGCTTCTATCAACAATAAACCAGCCTTGCCGATTACCGGAGGAAATATCGCAATCATCGGCAACGCCTCCAGCAACCTGATCCTGGGTGGCACGGGTAGCGGCGCCGTCAATGCCAATCCCTCCTTATCCATTCAAATACCAGCTGCGCTTCAGAATATTTATAGCGGCGGCACGATAATTGATGCTACCAAGCTTGGCTATACCCAGGTATCCGGCGAAATGCAGCCGACAGACAGCCAGATGACAGACCTCGTTAACCAGTCGGGCAGTGTAGTTATGACCATCCGGAGGGGTTCAGGTGAAGGATCGGATACCTTGAAGAGCAAAGGAGCTTATTATCTCAGTGACGCGGAAAGGAACCTAATCACGTTGGCTTCCGCGAAATGCCGTGCGGCAGGTAAACCATTCATTATGGTAATGAATATGGGCGCCCCGATGGAAATGGAGAGCTGGAAATCCCAGGCAGACGCGATCCTGTTTGTATGGGAGCCAGGTCTAGCGACCGGCCGTCCGATTGCCGCAGTTTTGACAGGAGAGGCCAATCCGTCCGGGAAACTTTCTTCAACCTTCCCCATCGATGTTCAGGGGTATTACAACAATGACCCAAGCAAGCCTTATTCACCGGCTGAGGATAACTTTGGAACTTCCAGCGGCGTTACCTATAAAGAAGGAATCTTCGTTGGTTACCGGTATTATGATGCCTTCGGAGTGCCGGTATCCTATGAGTTCGGCTATGGTCTGAACTATTCGACCTTTGCATACAGTAACTTGCGATTAAGTTCTAACACATTCGACAGCCTAAGTGATACTCTGACGGCCAGTGTGGACATCACCAATACCAGCAAGGTTGCAGGGAAAGAAGTGGTGGAGTTCTATATCGGAGCACCGGGCAAGTCCATGCAGAAACCGGTGAAGGAGTTGAAAGGTTTTGCCAAGACCAACACTTTGGCGGCGGGGGCCACTCAAACCATAAGCGTCACCTTCAATGCCATGTCGCTGGCATCCTTCGATACCATCCGCTCGGCATGGGTTATCGAACCAGGCACTTATGTAGTTTATGCGGCCGCTTCCGCGAAAGATCTTCGAATGGTAAAAACGTTCACCGTCCCGACGGAACTGGTGGTTCAAACCGTCAGCAATGCGCTACCCCAGAAAACTTCTTTTAGTGAATTTCAATCGCCGTTGTATGGCGCAGGCAAAATAATTGTCAGTCTCCTGAGCGTCAACTCCAAAACAAGCACCGATACAGCGCCGGTATTGCCCCCAACCATACAGGCAGTATACAGTGATGGGACGATTTCTTATGTCAATGTAACCTGGGATACCATCGATCCGGCTTCTTATGGCAAGGCGGGTACATTTACCGTTAGCGGCACTGTAGAAGCTACTGCTTTCAAAGCCGTAGCCAATGTGTTGGTAGTCGAAAGACCGCCGGTGATGGCGAGGTTACCGGATTTCACCGTTGATCAAGGAAAGTCGATTCGTTTTACGATTAATGCCAGTGACCCCAATGGTGATAATCTGGTCTATTCCGCCAACAACCTCCCGTTAGGCGCCAGTCTGGATCCGGTTACCGGGGAATTTAGTTGGACACCGGATAGCTCTCAGACAGGAATCTATAAAGTACAATTTATAGTCAGTAACGTCAGCCGGTTAACCGATAGCAGGACCGTTTCCATCATTGTCAACTGCGCCAACCGGCCGCCGATATTGGCAACGATTTCCGATCCGGTAGTCACCGCCGGCGAAGCCCTCAGCTTCAGGGTTAGCGCCACCGATCCCGACGGCGACAATTTGACTTATTCTGCGGCGGATTTACCCGCAGGCGCAAGCTTTGACCCGGCCACCCGGACCTTCAGTTGGCCGCAGACCGTCATCGGTAGTTATACCGTGCATTTCACGGTCAACGACGGGCAGCTGAGCGTGACGGCTCCGGTTATTATTAAGGTCTATCCCAGCAGCGACCGGCCACCGGTGATGAGTGCCATTCCCAGTTATAGTGTGAAGGTCGGGAAACTGGTTTCATTTACCGTTAAGGCTACGGATCCAGACGGTGACAGCTTGACTTACTCGGCCGACAACTTACCCTCTGGTGCTAGTTTTCTTCCCGGCACTGGCAAATTTAGTTGGACGCCTACTAGCGTAGGAACTTATACAGTACAGTTTACTGTATACGACGGCCAGTTATCCGACAGGAAGACGGCAACAATTATTGTGCAATAACCAGGTTTTTTTTGTAAAGGCCTCCAACCTAAAGTTGAAGGCCTTTTCGCAGCCTTGGATTATATATTATTTGATTCCAATGAATCGAATCGAGGAATTCGTTATCCAGAGAGAGCTTTTTCTGGCCTGGAACAGAACCCCCAAATTTTGTCTTAAAGACAGCGATATCCTCAAGTTTCCTAAGATACAGTGGGATTTGAGCAAGGTGGCCTCACGATGAAGTAAAAATTGTTATTGCTGTTACAAAATTGTGGAATGACCCTTGAATTGGAGTTTGGACATGTTAGTTTTCAGGGTGCTTAAATTGGGATTCGTATGAAAGGTCAAGTATTGTTCATGAACCGAATGCCATTTGTTTACCATTCAAACGTACAGCCGGTCCCCGCTCCCGGACGGCTTTGGGTCGCCACTTCGGACAAATAAACGGTTTTAAGCCGGGGATCGTATTCGTAAAGATAGTGTTGGTCCGGTTTTCAAAGACTTTATTTTTATTATCCCGGGTACTTCTGAAGGCTACCGGGGATGGTGACTATAAATGCTTCAGCTACCGGCCATTGCGGGGATGAAACCCGGTCGGCAATTGTTTTAGAAAGTTTTGAGGATGTAATGACACTTCAAGACCAGCACGGAATGGGAAACTGAGTTAGCTTTGAAATTGATTCCAAAATTTGTTAAATATAATTACAAGAATTGCAATATAGTTCAAAACAATTTATAGGAAAATTGTTATCATTAATTACAAGTTATTGGAAAATGTACAATAAAAAGACAGCATGAAAATTTTAAATGTTGAAATAAAGGATTCAATGAAAGGTAATGTTTTTTTGTCAAAAAGTTAGTTTAAACTAACTAATCGTTTTCTTCAATTTATAAGGAGATGGTCGGATGAGTCTTTCAAAAATAACAGGGAAGATTGGGCTTGTCACGGGGGGTGCGCAAGGCATCGGAGAAGCTATCGTTCGGGCCTTGGCCGCATCCGGCGTAATGGTCGCCGTGCTCGATCGCCAGGCAACCAAGCTTAACGGTTTTGTACATGAATTGCAATCCGCAGGAGGCAAGGTACAAGCTTTTCCGGTAGATGTAACTGACAGCAGGGCGGTTGATGCCGCTGTAAATTTAATTGAGCGTACTATGGGGCCCATTGAGATTTTGGTCAATGCCGCCGGCGTACTGCATGCGGGGGCAATTGAGTCATTGAGTGATCAGGATTGGGAGCGGACTTTGGCAGTGAACGCAACGGGAGTTTTTCATGTAGCGCGGGCGGTGAGCAAGTACATGGTGCCGCGTCAAAAAGGTTCAATTGTGACGGTGGGCTCCAATGCGGCCAAAGTTCCCCGGATATCAATGGCGGCTTATGCGGCTTCGAAGGCGGCTGCCGCGATGTTTACCAAATGCTTGGGATTGGAACTGGCCCAGTACAATATTCGTTGCAATATCGTTTCACCGGGGTCGACGGATACGGAAATGCAGCGGTCGCTGTGGAAAGATGAGAATGGGGCCGCCACTGTCATTGCCGGTACACTGGAAACTTTTAAAGTGGGAATTCCGCTGAAAAAAATCGCCACCCCTTCTGATATAGCCGATGCCGTTCTCTTTTTGGTTTCAAACCGGGCCAACCATATTACCATGAATGACATCTGTGTGGATGGCGGAGCTACTTTAGGCGTTTAAGAAGCCCTCGATGGGCTTTTTATCCAAAACATTTCATTGAAATGGAGGATTATGATGGAAGCGAATCGTCGTTCGATGTATACCCAAACTGGTGATACCGAAATATTGGCTTTAAAGAGTGCTCATACCGGTAATACACAGGTGAATATTGGAAAATATGTGGTCGGCGGAAATAAATTTATTGTTATTGCCGGACCATGCGCCATCGAAAGTGAACCACAATATTTAGCAACCGCCCAAGATATTTTCAATCTCGGCGGGCATATCATCCGCGCCGGGATATATAAGCCGAGAACCTCCCCCTACAGTTTTCAGGGACTGGGAGAAAAGGCTTTTTCGATCATCAAGTCCGTCAAGGGCCAAGTTGATTTACCGGTTATCACCGAGGTAATGGAGATTAACCAACTGGAAGCGATCGCCGAAATATCGGATCTTATTCAAATCGGTGCCAGAAACATGGGCAACTCCAGTTTGTTAAAAGCGGTGGGCCGATTAAATAAACCGGTTTTATTGAAAAGGGGTTTGTCTGCAACCGTGCACGAATGGTTGATGGCTGCGGAGTATATCTTGAGCGAAGGCAATCCGAATGTAATTTTGTGTGAACGGGGCATCCGGACGTTTGAAACGGCTACCCGTAATACCTTGGACTTAAGTGTGGTTCCGCTGATCAAAAAAATTTCCCATCTGCCGATTATTGTAGACCCAAGCCATGGAACGGGAAAACGGTTTTTGGTATGCCCGATGGCCAAAGCCGCTGTGATGGCGGGAGCGGACGGTTTACTGGTTGAAGTGCATCCTCAGCCGGAAAAGGCGTTATCGGATGGTGAACAAAGTATCAATATCGCTGAATTTCAGGAATTGATGGCCGAATTACGCAGCATCATCCCTTTGATGAATAAATCGATTTAAGCCGGCACCGTTTGGGATCGGCAAGATTCGGCGCGCGTGCGCGATGTAAAGGAAGTCAATCATGACCGAGGGAGGTAGTAAAAGAGATGTCACAGGCAAGTAATGCCGCTGTATTAGAAAAGCAACTGCTAGATGACTATCGAACGGGAGATTTTTTCTTGGCTTCACCCACCAGAACGCTGTTGGGAAAAGGTTTGTTTGTTCAAGTTCCAAATGAAAAAGAACCCGCCAGTCAAAGGGCAGGCCTTAGTGGACGTGTCTTGGCCGTATTGGAAAATGCCAAAGGGCAGGGTCATAGCAAGCCGCTGGTTGTAGGAGCGATACCCTTCGATGAGCGAAAGAAGGTCCAATTGATCGTGCCTGAACGTATCAAAGTAGCCGCTCCATTACAAATTCCTTCCGTCACTGCCTTAAAACCCTCTTTGGCAGCTGCATATACCATTGCATTTGTGCCGGAACCTGCTTTGTATATCCGGGGAGTCGAACAAGGACTTCATTATATACATACCGGCCGGCTTCGCAAGATCGTTCTGTCAAGAACGCTGCAGTTCACCTCACCGGTCCCGGTGGATGTCCGGCAATTGCTCCGTAATCTGGCGCAGCATAATACGCTGGGGTACACTTTTGCGGTTGATTTGTCCGGGCAGGATTCAGATGAAGCGGGTGCGGACGGTCCGGTTTCAAGCGGGAGAACCTTGATTGGAGCCAGCCCTGAGCTGCTTGTCTCGCGAACGGGAGCGCATGTAACGGCCAATCCGCTGGCAGGATCCAGACCGCGCAGCAACGATGCCGCTGAAGATCAACGACTGGCTGCAGAGCTGCTTTCTTCCGATAAGGATTTACATGAACATGAAGTGGTGGTTAGAGCGGTGGTTGCTGCGCTTCAGCCATATTGCCGCCGCTTGGATGTACCGGATAAACCCACATTGATACATACCGAGACGATGTGGCATCTTTCAACCATCATTAAGGGGGAAATTGCTAATCCTGCCACGTCAGCGCTGGATCTGGCCATCGCCCTGCATCCGACGCCTGCCGTTTGCGGCTCTCCCACCGAGGCGGCCCGCGAGACAATTCGGGAAATTGAACCGTTCGACCGGGGTTTTTTCGCGGGAATGGTCGGTTGGTGCGATGCCCAGGGTGACGGCGAATGGGCAGTTACCATCCGTTGCGCAGAGGTGGAACCCCATTCCCTGCGGCTGTTTGCTGGAGCGGGCGTAGTTGAGGGCTCGATCCCTGAAGCTGAACTGGCGGAAACCGCCGCTAAGTTTCGCACCATGCTTAAGGCCATGGGGCTGAACAAGGAGTTGATGGAATGATGTTAACCGGATGCACTGGCTGGCCTAAGGAATTGGCGGATTGGTACCGGAAAGAAGGCTGCTGGCGAGGGGAAACGTTTGGCGAAATGTTACGCGAGCGGGCAAAGAGTCACGGCGGACGCCTTGCCATCACCGATAGCAAGGGAAGTCTCAGCTACGCGGAATTAGATAATCGCGCCAATCGTCTGGCGGCCGGATTTCAGAAGCTGGGAATAAAAAAAGGGGATCGGGTGGTCATTCACCTTCCTAATAGCAGCGAATTCTTTGAAATTATTTTTGCCTTATTCAGGTTAGGCGCTTTGCCTGTCTTTGCGCTTCCTTCACACCGTAGCAATGAAATCAACTATTTTTGCAGGTTTACTGAAGCGGTGGCCTACATTATCCCCGATACAGCCGGGGAGTTTGATTATCGCGCCTTGGCAAGAGAGGTTAAAAAGGCCGTTTCAACTTTGCAAAATGTAATTGTAGTCGGTGAACCCGGGGAATTTCTATCTTTGACCGAGCTGTACGCGGAGGCGATGGTTCAACCGCCGGAAGTAAGCGCCGGGGAGGTCGCCTTTCTCCAATTGTCGGGCGGGAGTACGGGATTACCCAAGTTGATTCCCCGGACCCATGACGACTATATCTATAGCTTGAGAGTCAGCGCTGAAATTTGCCGGATGAATCAGGATAGCGTATACCTGGCGGTACTTCCCATTGCGCATAACTATCCGCTGAGTTCACCGGGTGTACTCGGTACCCTGTATGCAGGCGGCAGAGTGGTTCTGGCATCTGGCGCCAGTCCGGATGAAGCCTTTCCGCTGATTAAACAGGAAGGGGTTACGATTACCGCTCTGGTACCACCGCTGGCTTTGATATGGCTGGAAGCGATGGTGTCCCGTCAGTATGACTTGTCCAGTCTTGAAGTGCTGCAGGTTGGCGGGGCGAAATTCAGCCAGGAAGCGGCCCGGCGCGTGAAACCGGGTTTTGGTTGTACGTTGCAGCAAGTGTTTGGCATGGCGGAAGGATTAGTCAACTATACCCGGCTGGACGATCCGGAAGAAACGATTGTCGGTACGCAAGGAAGACCCATGTCGCCCTACGATGAAATACGGATAGTGGATGAAGACGACGGTGAAGTGGAGCCGGGTGCAGTCGGAGAATTATTAACCAGGGGGCCGTATACCATTCGGGGGTATTACCAGGCTGAAGAGCATAACATGAAAGCATTCACCCCGGATGGCTTTTACCGCACCGGTGATTTGGTGAGCGTGAACCAGTCAGGCTATCTCGTTGTGGAAGGCCGTGCTAAAGATCAAATCAACCGGGGCGGCGAAAAAATTGCGGCTGAAGAAGTCGAAAATCATCTCCTGGCCCATGAGGCGGTACTCGATGTTGCCGTTGTATCAATGCCTGATCAATTTTTGGGTGAGCGTTCCTGCGCTTTTGTGATCCCCCGTCACCCGGTTACTGCCGGCGAAATGAAAGAATTCCTGCGGGAGCGCGGCATTGCTGCGTTTAAAATTCCGGATCGGATCGAGTTCATCACCGCCTTTCCCTATACGCCGCTGGGAAAGGTAAGTAAAAAAGCATTGCGGGAGCTGATTGCTGAAAAACTTGTGTCCCGGGCTGCCGCTCAGCGATAAGGCAGCTATAAAAAACAAAGGAGTGATTCGATGGCTATTCCTGCGATCGCACCATATTCGATGCCATTGGCATCAGCATTACCCAAGAACCGGGTATTATGGAAAGTCCATCCGCAACGTGCGGTGCTGCTCATTCATGATATGCAACAATATTTTCTTAATTCGTATGTGCCGGGTGAGTCACCCCTGATGGAGCTGTTGGCAAATATCCGTTTATTAAAAAATCAATGCGCCGCAATGGGGATACCGGTGGTTTATACGGTTCAGCCGGGGGCTCAGACACCTGAAGATCGAGGCCTATTGCAAGATTTTTGGGGACCGGGACTGGCGGATGAGCCTGGGCAAACAAAAGTAGCGGATGGAGTGATGCCCGGTGAGAACGACACGGTACTTACAAAGTGGCGGTACAGTGCCTTTAAAAGAACTCAGTTACGGGAATTCATGCACCAACGGGGGCGTGATCAACTGATTATTGGTGGCGTTTATGCTCATATTGGCTGCCTGCTAACCGCTGGGGACGCTTTTATGCAAGATCTGGAGCCGTTCTTGATTGGCGATGCAGTGGCCGATTTCTCGGCGGAGCATCATCGGATGGCGCTGCAATATGCGGCGGATAATTGTGCGGTGGTTACCGGGACAACGCTGTTGTTTCAGGAATTGAAGCGTAATCAGCAGTTAACTGAAAAAGCAGTGCCGGAAGGGAGCGCTCAGCAGTTCACGCTGCAACTGATGCGCCAACATGTCGCCGAGCTGCTGGGCGAATCCGGAGCGGATATTGATGATAATGAAGACTTGATTGACAGAGGATTGGATTCCATCAGAATGATGAGTCTGGTGGAGCAATGGCGCAGTATGGGGGTTGAGGCTACTTTTATGAAGCTGGCTAAAAAGCCGACCATTTCCGGTTGGTGGGAGCTATTGGCTCCAAAATAAAAAACTCCCTCACTTGAATCGAAATATGAAGGAGGTAATGGGGCAATGTCTACTTGCCAAGCGAGTCGTCGGGCTTTGTCCGGCGCGCAGTCCGGAATCTGGTTTGCGCAACAGCTTGAACCGGAAAATCCGATTTACAATACGGCTGAATACGTTGAAATGAACGGCCGGATCGATCCGCAGTCATTTGAGCTGGCGGTGCGGCAGGCGGTAAAGGAAGCGGAAGCTTTACATGTTCAATTTGGGGCAGATGAAAATGGGCCATGGCAAGTTGTGCGGCCGGCATCCGACTTTCCGTTACATTTTATCGATGTCAGTGCAGAGGAAAATCCGCGGCAAGCAGCGGAAAGATGGATGGGTGAAGACCTGGCTCAACCGGTCGATCTTCGCAGTGATCCCCTCTTCTGCCAGGCATTATTTAAAGTGGCCCCCGATTGCTATTTCTGGTATCAGCGGATTCATCACATTGTGATGGACGGATTCGGCTTTACGCTCATTGCCCAACGGGTAGCCAGCATCTATACCGCCCTGGTCAATCAGCGTTCTTATGCTGAAGGCGCTTTTGATCCTTTCCATTGGGTGCTGGAGGAAGATCTATCCTACCGCGCTTCGGAGAATTTCCAGCGGGACCGCCGGTTTTGGCTGGAACGGTTTGCTGATCGGCCGGAAGTTGTCAGTTTGACGGATAGAGCGGCCCGGAGCTTCCGGCAAGTCCTGCGCCGGTCGGTCAGCTTAGGGCCGGTTATCACCCGTTCCCTCCAGGCAGCCGCGGACAAGTATCACCACAGCTTGTCTGAGCTGCTGATTGCGGCAACAGCGGTTTACGTCCATCGGTTGACGGGAGCAACCGATGTCATCCTCAGTTTACCGATGATGGGACGGTTAGGGTCGGTTTCGCTGAATATTCCCTGCATGATGGTGAATTTGCTGCCCCTCCGCTTAGTGGTGCGGCCGGAGCTGAGTGTTAGCCAACTGGTAAGCCAGGCCGCCCATGAAGTGGCCAAGGTGCAGCGCCACCAACGCTACCGGCATGAAGAATTTCGCCGCGAGCTTAAGCTGGTTGGCGCTAATCAACGACTGGTCGGTCCGCAGCTTAATATCATGCCGTTTGAGTACGGCTTGAATTTTGCCGGAAATCAAGGGATCATCCACAAGTTGGCGACCGGCCCCGCTGATGACTTTTCCCTTAACGTGTATGATAAGTCCGACGGGAACGGGTTGCGGATCGACTTTGAGGCCAACTCCAAAGTATACAGCGACCGCGATTTACTACTTCACCAGCAGCGTTTTCTGCAGTTGCTCGAAAAACTGGCCGTAGCCGGAGCGGACCGGGTCATCGGCCAGTTCGGAGTGCTCTTGCCGGAAGAGCGTGAGCGGGTGCTGAAGCAGCGGGACGAAACGGCTCAAGCGCTGCCGCTGGATTGCTTGCCGGCCATGTTTGAGCAGCAAGTTCTCCGGACGCCGGAGAAGCCTGCGGTAGTGTTTGAGGGTACCGCTTTGAGCTATGAAGAGTTAAACCGGCGGGCGAATCAACTGGCCCATTTGCTGATCGCCAGAGGGGCGGGTCCGGAACAGTTTGTAGCGTTGGCCCTGCCCAGGTCGGTGGAGATGATTGTGGCCCTGTTGGCCGTGGTGAAGGCGGGCGCGGCGTACTTACCGGTAGACCCGGAATATCCCAATGATCGGATCCGGTTTATGCTGGCTGATGCCCGGCCGGCCTGCATACTTACAAACTCCAAGGTAGCGGCCAAACTGGGGGCATTGAGCCAAGGAACGCAGATTGTGCTTGATGCCATCGGCATCAGTGAAGAATTAACAGGATATCCGGCCGCTAATCCGGTGGATGCCGACCGGGTAGGGCCTCTATCGCCTTTTAGTCCGGCGTATGTAATTTATACTTCCGGTTCCACCGGTACGCCCAAGGGGGTAGTGATCCCCCATCAGAATGTGGTCAGGCTTTTTAGCGCGACGGAAGCCTGGTTCCGCTTTAATGCGGAGGATGCATGGACCATGTTCCATTCTTACGCCTTTGATTTTTCGGTGTGGGAGATTTGGGGGCCACTCCTATATGGAGGCCGCCTGGTAGTGGTGTCTCATGCCGTCAGCCGGTCGCCGGCAGAGTTCTTGCAACTGCTGGTAGACGAAAAGGTAACGGTGCTTAACCAGACTCCGTCAGCCTTCTATCAATTCATGCAGGCCGACCGGGAAAACCCGGCTCTGGGCGGGAAGCTGTCCTTGCGGTTGGTGATCTTCGGTGGCGAAGCGTTAGAGCTCAGCCGCCTGGAAGATTGGTACAGCCGCCACCCGGAAAATGCGCCAACCCTGGTCAACATGTACGGGATTACGGAAACTACCGTGCATGTCACCTACCTCGAGCTTAACCGGAGTATGGTTTCCCGGAGAGCCAACAGTCTGATCGGTTGCGCCATACCGGATCTTGAAGTATATGTATTGGATGCCAGTTTGCAACCGGTCCCTCCGGGCGTGGTTGGCGAACTCTATGTTGCCGGGGGGGGATTGGCGCGCGGTTATTTAGGCCACCCCGCCCTGACGGCCTGTCGTTTTGTGGCCAATCCGTTTGGTGCTCCGGGCACCCGGATGTACCGTACCGGAGATTTGGCCCGCTGGCATGAAGATGGTTCCTTGGATTATATGGGACGGGCGGATCACCAGCTTAAGATCCGCGGCTTCCGGATTGAACCGGGTGAAATTGAGGCCGTGCTGGCCCTGAGTTCCAATGTGGCCCAAGTTGCAGTGACCGTCCGCGAAGACCAGCCGGGCGATAAGCGTCTGGTGGCTTATGTGGTGGCTGCCGCCCAGACCCGCTTTGATCCGGCCGATTTGCGGCAACACGCCGCCAAGTTTCTTCCGAATTACATGATCCCGGCTGCTTTTGTCGAAATTGCGGCTTTGCCGTTGACTCCCAATGGAAAGCTGGATGTCAAGGCGTTGCCGGCGCCTGATTGCGTCACCGCCGTTGCCGGGCGGGGGCCCAGAACGCCCCAGGAAGAGCTGCTGCGGGAGCTGTTTATGGAAGTGCTCGCTTTGTCCCGGGTAGGGATTGATGATAGTTTCTTCGACCTGGGCGGCCATTCTCTGCTGGCGGTACATTTGATGCGTAAAATTCATGATTTGCTCGGGGTTCAATTGAGTATTGGCAATCTGTTTGAGGCGCCTACGGTGGCAGGCCTCGCCGAGCGGCTGGAAATGGGTAGCAGCAAAAGTGCCTTGGATGTTCTGTTGCCGTTGCGAACCAGTGGCGAACAACTGCCGCTATTCTGCGTTCACCCGGCGGGTGGACTTAGCTGGTGCTATGCTGGTTTGATGGCAAGCTTGGGGCCCGGTTACCCCATCTATGGCATACAAGCGCGCGGTATTGCCTGCCGTGAAACGCTGCCGCGGACGCTGAATGAAATGGCGGCTGATTACATCAGGCAGCTCCGGGCCATTCAGCCAACCGGTCCCTATCACCTGCTGGGCTGGTCCCTGGGAGGAAATATCGTTCAGGCCATGGCCACCCAGCTGCAAAGCCAAGGGGAAGCCCTAAATCTGGTGGTCTTGTTCGACGCTTATCCCAGCAATATCTTGCCGTATAAAGCCCCTGATGAGACGGAAGCGCTGATCGCCCTGCTGATTTTGGGGGGGTATGATCCCAGCCGACTGGGGGATAAACCGCTGGACCTGACCAATGTCCTCGAAATGCTCCGCAGTGACGGCAGCGCGCTGGCCAGTTTGGACGATGAGACCATTTTGAACCTGAAAGCGGTGTTTGTAAATTCCGTCGGTATTTTAAGTGAACATCAACCTGAACCATATAGCGGGAACATTTTGTTTTTCCGGTCGACTCTAACATCGGAGTGGTTTGATCCCATGGGCCCGGAAACGTGGCAGCCTTATATCCAGGGCCGAATCGAGCAATACGACATTGACTGCCATCATAAAGATATGTGCCAGCCCAAGCCGTTGGCGGACATTGGGCGGATCCTGGCGGCCAAATTGTCCGAGGCAGGGACCTTGCGCAGTGCGTAATAAAGGAGGAGATGCGTGATGAACAATCCGTTTGAGAATGCCGACGGTTCTTACCGGGTATTGATGAATGATGAAGGCCAGTATTCCATCTGGCCCGCTTTTTTGGATACCCCTGCCGGATGGATTACCGTATCCGGGGCGGAAAACCGGCAACGCTGCTTGGATTATATCGATTCGCGCTGGACGGAGATGCGGCCCAATCATCTCAAGTTGACGATCCGTAGCGGAGAGGAAAATGAAAAATGAGGTTGCAGCTTAATCCCAAATTAGTGGTGAGCATCGTCTACGTGAGCGCCATGTTTATGGCGGCAATGGATGCGACCATTGTTAATGTAGCCCTGGCCGCGATCAGTCATGAATTTCAAATTCCGCCTTCGGCTACCAATGGCATTAACGCTGGTTATCTAATCGGGGTGGCGATGTTTCTTCCCATGGCCGGATGGCTGGGGGATCGCTTCGGCACCAAGCGAATCTTTTTAATGGCGTTGGGTATATTCACCTTGGCCTCCATCTTTTGCGGAGTTTCGAATCAGCTGGCGACATTGAATTGGTTCCGGGTAATTCAGGGAGTTGGCGGCGGGCTACTGACTCCCATGGGAATGGCCATGCTGTTTCGGAGCTTCCCTCCGGAAGAACGGGTGAAAGTATCCCGTTCGTTGGTATTCCCCATTGCGGTTGCCCCGGCGCTCGGCCCGATCGTCGGGGGATTTCTGGTCCAGCAGTTATCGTGGCGCTGGGTGTTTTATATTCATCTCCCCTTCGGGATGATCGCTTTGTTGTTTGGTTGGCTGTTCCTGGTTGAGCATAAAGAGCCTGCGGCAGGCCGGCTGGACCTGCCCGGTTTTTTGCTAGCGACTCCCGGTTTTGCGCTGGTGATGTATGCGCTGATTCAAGGTTCATCCAAAGGGTGGGGCTCTCCGGCCATATTGGCAACGGGAATTGGCGGGATCATTCTCCTTGGCGCACTGGTCCTGGTGGAGTTGCGCGTCAAAGAACCCCTGCTTGACTTGGGGTTATTGTCGGATCGGCTGTTTCGGAAGATGAGTATCATTTCATCGTTGGCGGCTGCCGGTTTAGTGGGGATGCTCTTTATATTCCCGCTGATGTATCAGAATAGGTTGCATGCCTCCCCGTTAGACAGCGGGTTGATTACTTTCCCGGAAGCATTGGGGTTGATGGTTGCATCCCGGGTAATGCCCTGGTCATACCAGTGGTTAGGGGCGCGTCCGGTTATTTCACTTGGCTTGGGAGGCGCTATACCGGTATTTGTGTTACTAAGCATGGTTGGATCGGAAACGGATCCCTGGCTGGTCCGAATCTTATTCTTTAGTGTCGGTTTGTTTCTGGGACATGCTGTAGTTGCCGCTCAGTTCCTTGCCTTTCATCATATCACCGCTGTTTCCATGGGGAGGGCGACCACCTTGTTCAACGTTCAAAACCGGATCGGTCAAGCGCTTGGCGTAGTGTTGCTGGCCGGTTTGCTGGGAGCATTCGGGACTGATGCGCTGGACGCCACAGGGGTGCAACAGCCGCTGCTGGTGGCTTACCGGTTCGCCTTGCTCGGAGCGGCGGCTTTTCTGGTAGCGGCACTGTTTTTTGGACTCCGGATTCAAAAGGCGGATGTGTAACTGCAATGTCGAGCTAATTTTCCGTTCAGTCTGTGGGAAGCCGATGATAAAAGTGAGCGGATAAGAAAGCATTTCTAAAATTAAGGGGATTTCTGCCGGATTGGTTGTTATCAAGATATTTCAAAATATGATTTAAAAAATCGCAATATTGTTATAAGGGTTCGCCTTAAAAAATGATATCTTAATGATAGGATATTCTAAAGAAATAAGTTCGGCGCTGGACTTAGAGTTGTGATGGAGAAGTAACATACCAAAAAGGGTTAGGTTATTCAAGAAGTTAGGCAAGACTAACTAATAAACAATTTAGGTAATATAACACGATTGGACAGATGAGAATGAGAGGAGATAAAAATGTTCATGAAAAAGGAGAAGTTTAGGCCTTTTCTGAGTATAACTTTGAGCGTCGCTTTGACTTTTGGTTTGCTGGGCAACGTTAGCGCGGCGGCAGAGACCATTGACAGCGAACCGTTTTCAACGACACAGGGAAATACCGGCGGTGATGATACCTCAAAAAGTGATTCTGCTACCGATGTCGGAATCACTGAAGTGGAAGTGACGGAATCAAAAGGTGAACAGGTGGCTCGCGACGCCAATATCGGCGTATTGGGCGACAAGGATGTCATGGATACTCCCTTTAACGTCACCAGTTATACCGAGCAGACCATCCAAAACCAGCAGGCCGATACGCTGTATGACGTGCTAATCGTCGATCCGTCGGTCCGGTTTACCACCTCAAACGGGCATAATAATGAAAACTACAAAATCCGCGGTCTAGATGTGAATTTTCAACATCTCTATTTTAACGGTATGCCGGGTTTGGCCCCCCACTATCATGTCCCGGTTGAATTTTTGGAACAGGTGGAAGTGCTCAAAGGGCCCGGTTCTTTTCTATACGGTGGAGTAAGCACTTCGGTAGGCGGCGTCATCAACCTGGTGCCTAAACGCGCCGGCGAAGAGGATATCACTAATTTTACCACCAACTATACCTCTGATTCCCATTTTGGCGGTCATCTTGATATTGGGCGACGTTTCGGCGAAAACAAAGAATGGGGCGTTCGGTTCAACGGCCTTTACGCAGACGGTGAGACCGGAGCCGACGGCCAGTCCAAAGAGAGGCTGCTGGGTACTCTGGGTGTGGATTACCGCAAGGATAAATTGCGTTTATCACTAGATGCTTATAGTTCGGAAGAAAGTTACGATAATGGCTCTACCTCCATGTATACCTTTTCAAGCGCCGGTTATGTGGAAGCCCCGGACGGATCAACCAATATCTATCAAGGTACCTATGGTACTAGTCGAAATGATGCTGTCCTGTTTAAAGGCGAATATGACTTGCAGGACAATTTAATTGCTTATGCCGGTATCGGTAGATTATCATCCGACGCCACCGGTCTCATTAACGGCAATCATGTTTTGAACCTTAATTCTGACGGGACGGCAACTGCCCGGAATGTCTTTAAGCAATACTTCTGGACCGAGACTACCTCCTCCGAGCTGGGACTGCGTGGGGAATATCTGACCGGTGACATAAAACATCGGTTAGTTTTAGGTGCAAACTTTATGGATATGGATTATTCCAATGCGTTTGCCCAGGGTACAGGTAACTATCCTACGAACATTAATAATCCGATCTCACTTGCCGACGAGTTTAATCTTGTGCAGCAGCCAGGCAAGGGCAATCAAACACAAGATCTTGAAGTTTCCAGTATTGTCCTCTCCGACACGCTTTCCTTTGTTGGAGATAAAGTGGAGTTAATGTTAGGGGTAAGACAGCAAAATGTGGACCAGATCTATTACAAATATTCCAATAACCTCGCCACCGGAACTCCGACATTAATCAGTACCAAGGATGCTGACGCCACTTCACCCCTGATCGGGCTGATAGTTAAACCGTGGGGTGAATCGGTCTCGCTCTACGCCAATTATATTGAAGCGCTTTCCCCTGGGGCTACAGTTCTCACAACAACTTTAAGTAATTATGGTGAAATGCTGGATCCCTATAAAACCAAACAACGTGAAGTCGGTGTCAAGTGGGACAAGGGAAACTTTGTTAACACGCTGGCCTTGTTCCAAATCGAAATGCCAAATACTATGACGGCCAACAATATCCAATCCTATGACGGCGAACAGAGAAACAGCGGGATTGAGTGGAATACCTTCGGCAGTGTAGCGAAGAATCTTCGTCTGTTGGGCGGAATTGCCTATACCCATGGCGAACTGGTTCATACCGCCGCGGGTGCCAATGATGGCAATATCCCGTTTGGTGTACCTGAATGGACCGTGAATGCCGGGATCGAGTGGGATACGTTATGGAATCGGGATTTAACCCTTTCTCTCCGGGGTATATACACCGATTCCCAATATATTAATAGCACCAACACCATAGAGATCCCAAGCTGGATACGGTGGGACATCGGTGCGCAGTACAAATCGGTTATTTATAAGACTCCGGTTATCTTCCGTGCCAGCGTTGAAAACCTGTTTGACGAGAACTACTGGGCAGGTTGTTTCAATGAAAATTATGTAACTTTGGGTGCGTCCCGTACAATTAAGCTGTCGGCAACCATGCAGTTCTGAACTACAGGGGTATCATTATCAATCAAATACAGGCTAATCCGTGATGGGTTGGCCTGTATTGATTGTCTCATACATTGGATTAAAAAAAGGGGTAATTTATATGCAAAAAATCTGGGCTAAATACTTTGCGATATTGGCCGGCTTAGGCCTGATGATCGGAATCTATTTGACCTTAAAGCCGTGTCAAACTGCTCCCGTCAGGATACCAGCGGTTAGGGGCGCGTCCGGTTATTTCACTTGGCTTGGGAGGCGCTATATCGGTATTTGTGTTACTAAGCATGGTTGGATCGGAAACGGATCTCTGGCTGGTCCGAATCTTATTCTTTAGTGTCGGTTTGTTGCTGGGACATGCTGTAGTTGCCGCTCAGTTCCTTGCCTTTCATCATATCACCGCTGTTTCCATGGGGAGGGCGACCAGCTTGTTTAACGTTCAAAACCGGATCGGTCAAGCGCTTGGCGTAGTGTTGCTGGCCGGTTTGCTGGGAGCATTCGGGACTGATGCGCTGGAGGCCACAGGGGTGGAACAGCCGCTGCTGGTGGCTTACCGGTTCGCGGCGGCTTTTCTGTTGGCGGCACTGTTTTTTGGACTCCGGATACAAAAGGCGGATGTGTAACTGCAATGTCAAGCTAATTTTCCGTTGAGTCTGTGGGAAGCCGATGATAAAAGTGAGCGGATAAGAAAGCTTTTCTGAAATTAAGGGGATTTCTGCCGGATTGGTTGTTATCAAGATATTTTAAAATATGATTTAAAAAATCGCAATATCGTTATAAGGGTTCGCCTTAAAAAATGATATCTTAATGATAGGATATTCTAATGAAATAAGTTCGGCGCTGGACTTAGAGTTGTGATGGAGAAGTAACATACCAAAAAGGGTTAGGTTATTTAAGAAGTTAGGCAAGACTAACTAATAAACAATTTAGGTAAAATAACACGATTGGACAGATGAGAATGAGAGGAGATAAAAATGTTCATGAAAAAGGAGAAGTTTAAGCCTTTTCTGAGTATAACTTTGAGCGTCGCTTTGATTTTTGGTTTGCTGGGTAACGTTAGCGCGGCGGCAGAGACCAGTGACAGCGAACCGTTTTCAACGGCACAGGAAAATACCGGCGGTGACGATACCTCAAAAAGTGATTCCGCTACCGAAGTCGGAGTTACTGAAATGGAAGTGACGGATTCAAAAGAGGAACAGGTGGCTCGCGACGCCAATATCGGCGTACTGGGCGACAACGATGTTATGGACACTCCCTTTAACGTCACCAGTTATACCAAGCAGACCATCGAAGACCAGCAGGCCGATACCTTGTTTGACGTGCTTGCCAACGATCCATCCGTCCGCGTTGCCACCCCCAGCGGGCAGGTCAGTGAGAACTACAGAATCCGCGGTCTGGAGGTCAATTATCAGTATCTCTATTTTAACGGTATATCGGGTTTGGCGCCGCACTATCGGGTTCCCGTCGAGTTTCTGGAGCGGGTGGAAGTGCTCAAAGGGCCCAGTTCCTTTCTCTACGGCGGCGTGAGCACCTCGGTGGGCGGCGCCATCAACCTGGTGCCCAAACGGGCCGGCGAGGAGGATATTACCGACTTTACCACCAGCTACGCCTCCTCGTCCCAGCTCGGCGGCCATATCGACATAGGACGCCGCTTCGGCGAAAACAAGGAGTGGGGCATCCGTTTTAATGGCGCCTACTCCGACGGCGATACCACAACCGACGACCAGTCCAGGGAAAGAATGCTGGGTGCCCTGGCTGTGGATTACCGCAAGGACAAATGGCGCCTGTCCTTGGACGCATACAGCACTGAGGAGAATTATGACGGCGGTCTTATTTCCATGTATGACTTATCCACCTACGGCTATGTGAAAGCGCCGGACGGCTCGACCAACCTGTTCAAAGGGGTGTCGGGCACCACACGGAATGAAGGGATTCTGTTTAAAGGCGAATATGACATCCAGGACAATTTAACCGCCTATGCCAGCATTGGCAAACTATCCGCCGAGGCCCACGGCTTCATCAACGGCAATCACGTGCAGGACCTTCAGGCAGATGGCTCGGCCACTCTCAAGGGCATCTATAAGCAATATTTCTGGACCGACACCACTGCCTCCGAAATAGGACTGCGCGGTACTTACCAGACCGGCGCGGTAAAGCATCAGGTCGTTTTGGGAACGAACTTCCAGGATACATATTTTTCCAATGCTTATAATAGTACAGCACTGAATATGGCAACGAATATCTATAGCCCGGCTGCGGTGGCCGACCTTTACAATAGCCTGACGGTGGAAAAGGGTAACAAGACCGCCGTCACCGAGCTTTCCAGTTTCCTCCTGGCCGACACGCTTTCCTTTAACGAGGAAAAAATCCAGTTAACTTTGGGAATACGGCGGCAAAATGTAGAACAGACAAGCTACGCTTACTACAACACCGATACCACCGGCGGGGTGAAATCGACAACTTACTACGACTCCGACGCCAACACGCCGATGGTCGGCCTTATTGTCAAACCGTGGGGTGAATCGGTGTCTCTCTACGCCAATTTTATTGAAGCGCTTTCCGTCGGCACTGTGGTGGGACCGAGCTACGACAATGCGGGTCAAGTACTGGCGCCTTATAAAAGCAAACAGCATGAAGTCGGCGTCAAGTGGGACAAGAGAGGTTTTATCAATACGCTGGCCTTTTTCCAAATCAAGATACCCAGTTATATTATTACTGACAACGTTTATTCCTATGACGGCGAACAGAAAAACCGCGGCATTGAGTGGAATACCTTCGGCAACATAGCGCAGAACCTCCGCCTGTTGGGCGGCGTTGCCTATACCGATGGCGAACTGGTCCGCTCCAATACTGTCGCTAATAACGGCAACACGCCGTTGGGCGTACCTGAATGGACGATGAATGCTGGCGTCGAGTGGGACACGCCCTGGAATCAGGATTTATCACTTTCGCTGCGGGCCATATATACCAGTTCCCAATACGGCGACAATGCCAACACCTTCGAAATACCGAGCTGGGTGCGCTACGACATCGGCGTGCGGTACAAGACCGTGATTCATAAAATTCCGGTCATCTACCGGCTCAGCGTGGAAAACCTGTTTGACGAACACTACTGGTCAGGTTATACCGACAAGGGTCTTGCCACGTTAGGAACCCCTCGTACCGTTAAGTTGTCGGCGACTATGAAGTTCTAAACAACGGCTGAATTGTCCCAACCTGTGGGTTTAATGGGCTTTTTATCCCGTATCGGGCTAAGGGGGTTAACAGAGTTAGCGATTCAGGCTAATCCTTGATGGGTTGGCCTGAATCGATTGTTTCAGATGCGCTGGATTGAGAGGAGTAATTTATATGAAAAAAATCCGGGTCAACTACCTTATGATATTAGTCGGCTTAGGCCTTGTTCTCGGAATCTGTATGACCTTAAAGCCGCGTCAAACTGCTCCCGTCAGGATACCGGCGGCAGCAGAGCGTCAAGGAGCGGAACGAAGAGTTCTTCGCTATCTTGGAAAAGAATACTTGCTCCCTGTCAAAGCCGAAAGAATTGTCGTTGTGGGTGCATTGGAGGCGCTTGAGGATCTGCTGGTGCTGAAGGTGAAACCCGTTGGAATGATGAGAATTGGTGGAACTTTTCCGGCGTTGTTCGCTGAAATTGCCCAAGACGCCCAACCGATTGGCGAAAAAATGCAGCCGAGTTTGGAAACGATTTTAAGAATACAGCCGGATGTGATTATCAGCACTGACAAATTTCCGCCGGCCATCACCGAGCAATTGCGGAAAATAGCTCCGACCATTCCGATTTCCCACTTTCCGGCGGATGCTGAAGCCAATGTGCGCTTTCTGGGGGAGTTAACCGGCAAACAGGGACGGGTGGCGGAAATCTTGGAAAAGTACGGCCGGGAGGCGGCAGCGGCCCGGGAGCGCCTGCCGGAAAGCATCAAAAACAAGAAGGTTGTAGCGGTACGTATCCGAGTCGGCAATATTTTAGTATATCCGGTACAACTTTTTTTTAATGACATTCTGTACGGAGAACTAGGTTTACCCGCACCTGAGGAAATTAAAGGGCTCAAAGGGCCGGAAGTCATGTCGCTGGAAAAATTCAGCGATATGAACCCTGATTGTATTTTTCTGCAATATGCTGTCAGTGAAAGCCCGGCCCATCCCAAAGTGCTGGCTGAAATGGAGCAAAATCCGATTTGGCGAAGTATGGAGGCGGTCAAGAACCACCGAATATTCATCAATGCGGTTGATCCCTTGATCCAGGGAGTGGCGTTGGGCGGAAAAATCCAGTTTTTAAACGCTGCGGTAATCAAATTATCCAAAGAAAAGGAGTGATACCATGGATTATCAAAATATGCAAACGGGCCGGATGATCAGGACATGGCCGTTGGAAACGGGAGCACCGGTCAGCGTTACGCTCGGTGGCGATGAAGTGCAGTGTTACACTTTGACTTTAGAGAGTGAGGCGATTGCCTGGCTGTTCCTGGAAGTAAACGGTCTGCGCGGCTCTTTGACTATTTTAAATCCCGAGGGCGAGTCCTTGCGGAGTAGCGAGATTGACAGTGACGGTCAGTACTCTTTGGCCTTTGTAGCCGAGAAATCAGGCGCATACCGGGTGCAGCTCAAAGCCCAGTGCTGTAGTTTAGAAAGGGGCAATTATACTATAGCCCTGAAAGAAATCGCAACACTGGAGGAACGGGTTAAAGCCGCCCCGGCGGCCCGTTTGGAGGGAACCCGGATCCAAAAGTTACGGGCCGATTTGACACTTGATCCCGCAGCGGCTCTTGCAGAGTTCTGGCAGGAAATGAACCACGGGAGCAGTCCGCTTTTGGAAACAGACCCGCTGTCGCCCCATTTGACCCGCTGTACCTTTGTATGGCGGGGAACGGAGCAAACCCGTAACGTCCAGGTACGTTTGTTGTTCCGGACTACACTGCCCAACGAATATGCTATGACCCGGCTGGAAGATACCGACGTTTGGTACACTACCATTCAGTTGCCGTCCTGCGGCCGGTTTTCCTACATGCTGCTGCCGAATGCACCACTACTGCCGCAGCCGGAGTTCGATAGCCCTGCTGAGCATAAATTGCGCTATTTGGTATCGGCCCAAGCCGATCCACTCAACCCGCGACGCTGCTACGATGCAATCAGCAAGTATGAAGGGATGTCGTTGCTGGAACTGCCGGGGGCATCACCCCAGCCATGGATCGATGAACGCCGGGAGGTCAGCCGAGGAATCCTTAAACGGTATCCATTTAAAAGCAAAGTATTGAATGACGACCGCTTTGTTTCCGTCTATACTCCGCACGGCTATTCAGAGAAGGAAAAACCTTACGGACTACTTTTGGTATTTGATGAACAATGGTACCTGACCCGGGTGCCTACGCCCACCATTTTGGATAACCTGCTGGCGGAGGGGGAAATTCCCCCGTTACTGGGGGTGTTCATTGGCAATGGGCCGGGTGAGGCCCGCAGCAGGCAGTTGCCGTGCAATCCCCGATTTGCGGAGTTTATGGCTACCGAACTGCTCCCCTGGGTACAACAAAATTATTGTGTTACGGGTGATCCCGGCCGCGTTATTCTGGCCGGATCCAGCTATGGCGGACTGGCTTCCGCTTATGTTGCCCTGGAATATCCCGAGCTGTTCGGTAATGTACTTTCTCAGTCCGGTTCCTTTTGGTGGCGGCTACCGGAAAAACCGGGGCAGATACTCCCTCATCCATCTGGGGAAACGAACTATATCGCTTCATCATTTGCGCGCAGTCCCCGGCTGCCATTGCGTTTTTATCTGGATGCCGGATCAGGGGAAATCGATCTCACGGGCAAAGGACGTTCGATCCTTTTCAACACTCGCTATCTGCGGGATGTTTTGCTGGCAAAGGGCTATCCGGTACATTACCGGGAGTTTATCGGCGGTCATGATTTCCTAAATTGGCGCGGCACATTAGCCGACGGGCTCATCTTATTGACCGCTGACTGGAGTATGACTGCTCACCGGACCATCGGCGAAAACAGAAGCAGGAAGGGTGATTGAAGCATCGGTAACTTGGAACATCCTACTTTTTCTGAATTCCAGCGGCGTGCGATGGGTTAGTTTTTTGAAAATCAAGTTGTAATAATTTTGATTGTTGAAGCCGACGGAAAGGGCAATGTCCAATACCGGCCAGTCTTTTTCGATCAACATTTTTTTGCTTTTCTCAATCCGTAATTCATTCAGAAATTGGGAAAAAGTCTTTCCGGTTTCTTTTTTAAACAGATTGCACAAATAGGATTTACTGATCTTAAGGTACTGCGATACCTCCTCCAAAGTGATGGGATCATGATAGCGGGCATCCATAAAATCGATGGCTTTTTTGACATATAAGCAATAGGGCTGCTCATAGTAGGTTTTTGTTTTTTGTTTAAAGTACAAGCTATCCGCGGCGATGATCCGCAGTAATTCCCATAAATAGGGGATGCAGCAAGCAGGCTTGTATACGACTGGGTCGAAAGGGGTCTCGCGCCGGGAGCTGTAGGGTCCGATGATATGGAAACCCCGGTTGATATTTTTACCGCAGATCGGACGGGCGGTGAAATGAATATGTTCCAAACAAGAGATGGTTACGATATGAGGATTAAGGAGCACAGTCAATTGCTTTTTTGCTTGTTCGAAGATATTCTGACTTTCATAGAATTCATTCCAGGTCTCCGAATATCCCACGGAATGAATGGGAATTCCATTAAAATCGACCGAGCGGATGGGGATATGGGTACATACGTAAAATTTTTCATCCATCTCCCGAATATGTTCTGTGACCAACATGGTCAGCCCTCCTTTAAATGATGAAATCTGGTTAAAAAAATCGCAATATCGTTATAAGCAATTCGTGAAGAAAATGGTATGATGAATATTGCTATGGAATGTCTTCCAATCAATGGCCCTGTCGGCTCCGGCTGATGAAGAGGACTACTTTTCGACACCGGAAGTTCGGACGGGTCCTTTCAAAGTTAGTTTAAACTAACTTTGTTCCGAAATCAATCCCGAAAGTATTGCAGTATGGTTAAATTCTACATTCACGAGGATGAGTTCAGCCGGTAGGGTGGGACTTGATAAAAAGGCATTTTCTTGGCCAAGTGTTTTTTAAATTTTGGATAAGCGAGTTAGTGACGATGCATTTAAAAATTGGCATTCCTTTGATGATTTTGGTCATAGCACCGGTACTGGTTTTATTGATGGTGTTATTGTCAATCCGCTACGGAACAAAAACGATGGATTGGGAGACCATGCAAACTGCATTTTTTCATTTTAATCCGGATAATGTCAATCATCAGATCGTGATCAGTTCCCGGTTACCAAGAGTGCTCGGGGCGCTGCTTATTGGATCCGCTCTGGCGGTCTCCGGAACACTCATGCAGGGGATCACCAGAAATTATTTAGCCTCTCCCAGTTTAATGGGGGTGATGGATGGTTCCGCTTTAGCGATTACGCTTGGTATGATATGGATACCCAATGCCGGCATTTTCCAGCTGATGGCCTTTTCTTTTTTCGGTTCAGCACTTGGCGCGGGACTGGTATTCGGTTTGGGATCATTGATACCCGGTGGCTTGTCTCCAGTGAGGTTAGCGATTTTGGGGACTGTCATCGGGACTTTTTTAAGCGGGATTTCGGCTGCTTTAGCAATTTATTATCAAACTGCTCAAGACATCAGTTTCTGGTATCACACCCGGTTGCACCAGATGAATCCGGAACACTTAAAAATAGCCGTCTTGATCATGACTGTCGGGTTCGTGATCGCCTTATGGGTGTCACAGACGATGACCTCGCTTTCTTTGGGAGAAGAGATCGCCACGAGTCTGGGCCAGAGAGTCAATTTGATCAAAGGAATGGCTGCGGTCTCCGTAATGCTTTTAACAGGTGTTGCGGTGGCATTGGCCGGTAAAATCGGATTTGTGGGTTTGATCATTCCCCATATCACCCGCTATCTGGTTGGTATTGATTATAAATGGGTTATTCCTTGTGCCGGAATTTTGGGCGGCATTTTTCTGGCTTTTTCGGATTTGCTTAGCCGTTTCCTGAATTATCCGTTTGAAACGCCGGTCGGAGTGATCACTACATTGATTGGAGTGCCCTTCTTTTTATATCTGGCCCGAAAACGAGGCGGCCAGGATGTTTAGGGAAACGCGCCACCGTTATCCGATAGTATTATGGACGGGATTGGGACTGGTTTTGATAATGGCCTATTTCAGCTTAACTTGTGGTGTAATGGAAATTACAGTGCAAGATGTGCTGAAAACACTGGCCCGGATTGATCCCATCCGCCAGTATGACTTGCTGATCCTGGAGTTTCGCCTGCCCAGGATCATCACTGCCGGATTGGTTGGCGCAGCATTGGGAATTGCCGGAACGGTCATCCAGGGAATTACCCGGAATGGACTGGCTGATCCCGGAATTTTGGGCATCAATTCCGGGGCTGGTGTCGGGATTATCATTTACATCCTCTTTTTTCAGGAGAAAATCAACAGTAGCGACTGGTTTGCCGTGATGGCCATGCCGTTTTGCGGATTGATTGGAGGACTGGGGACTGCATTGTTCATCTATTATCTGGCACGGCATAACGGGCAGCTGGATCCGCAACGGCTATTATTAACGGGGATTGCGATTGGTTCCGGTCTTGGTGGTGTGATATTGTATTTAACTTTGAGGATGGGCAGCGGAGATTTTCAGGTGATGACGCTCTGGCTTGCCGGAAGCATCGATAAAGTCAATTGGAAACAGATCGCAGCGGTATTGCCTTGGCTCATCGCCTTGATACCACTGTTATTTCGGAAGTCGCCGCTGCTTGACTTGTTTCAATTGGAAGAATGTACCGTGAAGAGTTTGGGAGTGGCCATTGAAAAAGAGAAAGCCTTCTTTCTGTTGGGTTCGGTCGGACTGGTCAGCGCGTGTGTGGCAATCGCAGGAGGAATAAGCTTCGTCGGTTTGATCGTGCCTCATATTGCCAAGCGGCTGGTTGGCACTGCTCACCGGAAGATTATTGGGATCTCTGCAATCGTGGGTATGGTTTTGGTGATCAGCGCCGACTTAATAGCGAAAACCCTTTTTGCTCCGGCTGAAATTGCGGTAGGAATCGTGATTTCCTTAATTGGAGCACCCTACTTTATCTATCTGTTATCGACTGTCAAAGCATAGAAAGGTCGTGTGAATATGAGTATTTTACGGGTGGAAAAATTACAAGTCGGTTACGGGAGAAAAGTGATCTTGAGTGACATTCATTTAACCGTCACTGCGGAGAAGATCACTTCCATCATCGGACCCAATGGTTGTGGCAAATCAACATTGCTGAAAACCATGGGCCGGATCATTCCCCAGCAGCGAGGCAAGGTTTATTTATACGGTAAAGACCTCAGTCGGTTTCCCACTCAGCAGGTTGCACGGCATCTGACGATATTGCCGCAACATCCGCTGGCGCCCCCCGAATTAAAGGGGGAAGAACTGGTGGCTTTTGGACGATTTCCCTACCGTAAAAGACTAAGTCAGCTGTCGGCAAAAGACAAGGAAGTGATTGCCTGGGCGATGGATCTTACCAGAGTGATTTCCCTGCGGGAGCGCCCCATCGGGAGCCTGTCAGGCGGTGAACGGCAAAGGTTCTGGCTAGCCATGGCGCTGGCTCAGGAGACTGAAATTCTCCTGCTGGATGAGCCTACCACGTATTTGGATATCGCCCAACAGTTGGAAATGTTGAAGATTGTGAAGCAGTTGAATCAAGAACGGCATTGCACGATTGTCATGGTGCTGCATGATATTAATCATGCCGCCCGTTTTTCCCATGAGATCGTGGCGATGAAACAAGGGAAAATTATCGCAACCGGCCCGCCACAGGCTACGATTACCAAGGAAGTTTTACGAAAGGTTTTTCAAATCGAAGCTCGGTTGATAAAAGATCCGCTTAGCGGAACACCGGTTTGCTTTGGTTATGATAATGCTCCGATGAACTATTGTTCGGAGGAAGCGATATGAAGGGTTGAATGATTGCGGATCATTCAAGATCGTTCCCGGCGAATATACCCCTTGGCATGGAAGAGCGCCGGACAATCAACACGGTGGTTTTAGCGGGCGAGGGTTCCGGATACCTTTCATTGAAAAAAGAAATTGAAGAGGAGGAAGCTGAATAACAGACAAGATGTTGAAAGAAAAGCTAAGTTTAAAAATGAGTCACCGGATATATGCTATCGCAGCCGGAATCTCCATTTTCCTCCATGGGTTGCTGGGTTTGGCGCCTTCCTTTAGCCAATCGGCTATGGATCAATCACTCCGTTCCGCCCAATCTCCCGCTTCGGTGGAGATTGTACCTGCTAAATTGTTGAGTGGAGGAGATTTAAGTGATTGGGAAGCAGGAACCACCGGATCCCCCAAAGCACCGCCCCAACGGATCCTGCATCAAGCAGAGGAAAATGGCGATAGCCGAACCGAGTCACCGGAACCCGTTATGACAGATTCACAGTTATCCCCGGTATTCCACGAGAGCGTCGCCGAACCGTTACGGGTCGCACCGGCGTCAGGGAATCCAGCTGTGACCGAAACGGTGAAACCTATGGAATCATCCGGGGAATCGGGGCTGGAAAATAGGGGAAACCCGGATGGACAAACCAGTAAAACCGTATCCGATGAAATGGGAGGGATTGGCGTTGCGGGAGCGGGAAGCGGAGAAAAAGCAGTCAAGATCCTCCGCGGCACCGCACCCGGCTATCCGATAGCTGCCCGTCAGGCGGGTTGGGAAGGAGTGGTTATGGTACGGGTACTGGTTGACAGCCGGGGGGCTGCCGGGCTTGTATCACTTCGTGAGAGCAGTGGTCACCAATTATTGGATGACGTAGTACTTCAGACAGTGAAGAAATGGCGGTTCGCTCCGGCAACTAAAAACGGAAAGCCGGTTGCCGGTTTTCATGATGTCCGGGTCCGTTTTCGCCTTACTGAACCATAATGTCCGGAATAAAAAATGCTGTCAATATTGATTAGAAAGGATGATCATAATGTTTGAAATGCTGATGAAGGGGGGGTGGATCATGGTGCCGCTGGCGGCCTGTTCACTGCTGGCAGTGACCATCATCGTGGAAAGATTGATCTTTTTTCGCATGATCGGCCTTCATCAACCGGCCGATGATGTTTTGACCTTAGTTGAGCAAGGACGGTATGAAGAAGCATTGGCCAAGACGGAACGGTTCAATCTGCCGGTTGTCAAGGTATTAAAAGCCGGGTTGGGTTATCGCCGCGATCCCCTCAAGGCGATGGAAGTGGCGGGGTTGTCCGAAATATCCACGATGAAGCGGGGCTTGACGGTACTTGAAACCATCATTACCCTCTCGCCGCTTTTAGGATTGCTGGGTACGATCATCGGAATGATCGGTTCATTTCAAATTATGACGATTTCCGGAACCAGCCAACCGCACGCTGTGACCGGCGGGGTAGCGGAGGCTTTGATCGCTACGGCAACCGGTATTACTGTGGCTGTTATTACGCTGATACCCTACAATTATTTTTTGCGCCGCGTTGAACAGGAAACCGAAACGATTGAACAATACGCGACCCGGTTTGAACTGGCGTTCAACGAGTCATTACAGGAGAGAACGGGATGAAATTGCCAAGAATTACCTCACGAAAAGCCCGGATCGAGATTATTCCGATGATTGACACCATGTTCTTTTTATTGGTGTTTTTTATGCTGGCGAGTTTATCCATGACTCAGCAGTATACCGTACCGGTCAATTTGCCCAAGGCGGCTGGCGCATCGGAAAAAATCCCCCAAGTGGTGACGGTAACTATCACCAAAGAAGGCAAGCTGTATTACAACAAAGAAGCGGTCGCCTCGCCAGGCGAAGTAGTGGAAAAGCTGCTTGATCAACAAAAATCCGCCGCCTCGTTGGCGGTGATTATTAATGCTGATCGCAGCGTCCGGCATGGGCGAGTGGTCGAATTGCTCGATGCTATTCAGCAAAGCGGTCTGGCGAAGGTTGCCATCGCGGTAAATCATTTGCAGAGTTGAAACAGAAAGAAGATCCGAGTAAATCAATAAAATTATTCGATTATTTTAAATGAGGGGCCGAGAGATGATTACCGGGGATAGTTTCTTTATTACGACTTTTTTAAATAACGGCCGCCTGCAAACGTCATATCAGTTTCGGTGCTCCGTATCCGGGAAAGATTATTCCGTTGGAGCTTGATAAATTGGGTGGAAATTTTATCTGTCAAAATGATGCCTTTTTATGCGCGGCTCAGGGTATTGAAATTGAGGTGCCTTTACCAAAAGAATCGGTGTTGGCCTTTTCGGCAGTGAAGGCATCTTCCTGGCGATTTTGACCGGACCGGGCTTGGTATATTTACAGAGCTTGCCTTTTTCCCGTTTGATCGACCGGATCCTTGCCGCCGCAACATACAGAAGACAGGATGAATCGATTGGCATAGGAGGAATCGGAGGCGGTCTTCTCGGCGGTTTATTCTGAGGCGATAGGGGGGATTGAAGAGGTATACCTCGGAAGGAGCTTTTTCTAGATCGGAGAGAGCTTTTTCTAGCTCACATATATACATTTTATGTAACCCCCATTTGCCCCACTGCCCAACAATCCCGGATGCCGTCTTGGTTTCAAGAGTTGCTTGCGACGGAGAAAGTTTTTTTACGCTTGAACTTCGTGCTGAAGTTTTTTTCCTCGGTGAATCTTTAAATCTTGCCAATCTCGTGAATCCGGATCTTTTGGCTGGGTTCCGGTTTTCATTCATATACTATCGTTTCGGCAAGGAATCGTTTATTTCATAACGGCTTGCCCAAGGGTGTCCCCGGGGCTTAAAGCCCGGCAGCGATTGGGTTTGGGGGCGAGGTGGGGCAGAGGGGCTGTTGTACAAAAAAATATATATGATTCCAGTGCAGAAACTCGATTAAAAAATGACTCATCAGCAAAGGATGTGTTCCACCTTTAGGCATAGATTCAACAATGGGTCCATTTTGCTATCTGACTGGGAAGGTTTGGTTTTATAAAGGGTTTCCTTCTCGAAATTCGGGGTGAAAACGGCTTTTAGATCTTCTGATAATTGATTTTCCGGTATTGCTTTGATTGCCTTGATAAGTACATCATAAGTCAGAGCCAGTCGTCCCGCCCTTTTGATATTGGGCATGAACATCGTTGAATCCATTCGTTGCGCCTGGCTACTTTTAGAAAATTCTCGGTTAGCTTAAGGAATTGGCCAAAAATCAGATCTTCTTGTTCGGGATATTGGTTAATATATGGGTAAACCCTGGCCCGGAAATCATAAAGGTACGTTCCGCCAGGTTGAGGCTACCTAAATGTCGAATCCCAACGGCATAATCGACCTGGTAGTTGAAGTAGAATTCATCCATTAACTCGTAGGTAATCAAAAAGCATATTGAGCCAAGTGTTTAAAGAATTTATCTCTTTAAGGTTGTATTGTGGATACTTTTTAGCAGAAATTATGGCATAGATTAGGGGAAGTTTTTTTATCGTTTTAGAAATACTAAACCCGCCGTCTCCTTAACTTGCCTTAATAATAGAAATATAGTTGAGCATGAAATTATATTTTCAGGACGGAGAAAAATGTAGATGAATGCGGTGATCAAATTTAATATGTTAGCTCCAACAATAAGAAAATCGGAATCCATAGGGTTGACAGAATGGGGTTATTTATATTAGTATGATTTCTACTATACCAATGCTTCAAAAATGTTTTTTTATAAACCTGTCATGATCTTGTGCTTAATAAAATTTTTGTAAAGAAGGCTATGGATGTCGCAGATTGAGTTAATTGCCACCGCCACGTTCGGATTGGAAGCTGTTGTAGCCAGAGAGGTCGAGGCTCTGGGTTATACGGATGGGAAGGTTGAAAATGCCCGGGTTACCTTTAAAGGGGACGAGAATGCGATTTGTCGCTGTAATCTTTGGCTTCGAAGCGCGGACCGGGTTTTGATCAAAATGGGGGAGTTTGAAGCCCTAACCTATGATCAGCTGTTTGAGGGAACCAAAGCATTGCCTTGGGCGGATTGGTTGCCGGAAAATGCTGTCTTTCCCGTGGAAGGAAAATCCATCAAATCGAAACTTTTCAGCGTTCCGGATTGCCAGTCCATCGTTAAAAAGGCCATCGTCGAGAAGATGAAACAACGTTATCACAAGGAATGGTTCCCCGAAACAGGACCCAAATATACGATCGAAGTTGCCTTGCTTGACGATATGGCGACTTTGACCATTGATACCAGTGGTGTCGGCCTACATAAACGGGGATACCGCAAATTGTCCAGCGAGGCTCCTTTGAAGGAAACACTGGCAGCGGCGATGGTCAACCTAAGTTTTTGGAATCCGGAGCGGATTTTAATTGATCCTCTATGCGGATCCGGAACCATTCCCATTGAAGCGGCGCTGATAGGGCTGAATATGGCGCCCGGACTCAACCGGGAATTTGCAGCCGAAAAATGGCCGCAGATTTCCGGAACGACTTGGGAGAAGGCTCGCGCCGAGGCCAAGGACTCCATCCGGCGTGATTTGAAATTAAAAATCATCGGCACGGATATCGATGCCGAAGTTTTAAGTTTAGCTAGATATCATCAAAAAATGGCGGGACTTGAAGGCCAAATCCACTTTCAGCAATTGCCGGTTTCGGATTTACGGAATAGCCATAAGTACGGTTGCATTATCTGTAATCCTCCTTATGGGGAAAGACTCTCCAATCCGAAGGATGTCGAAAAACTGTATCGGGAAATGGCTAGCGCCTTTAAAGCTTTGGACTCCTGGTCATTTTATGTGATTACCTCCTACCCCGGATTTGAGCAGGTTTTTGGAAGACGGGCCGATAGGAGAAGAAAACTGTACAACGGCCGGATTGAGTGCCAGTATTATCAATTTTACGGCCCAAGGCCTCCCAAACGTGAGCAAAATCAGTCGGACCCGATGGTTGTTGCGGGCGAATGAACTGTTAAATAAGTGTGGAGAGTGGTCGCTCATACTGGCGCTGGGATAAATAGAAGGTTTATTTCTTTTGGTACTTTTAACGGCCACCTTCATATTTTTATTGGCTGGCGGTGATTGCAGCAGGTTCTTCATTCGCTACCCGGTGGTACGCTTGAAGGATCTGGGTTGCATTTTGACGCCAGTGATATTTTTTGGAGTGCTCCAGCCCTTTCGTCGCCAATGTCCGGTGAAGCTCCGGGTTATTTAAAACCATCAATATTGCTTCCGCCAATTTGAGTGTGTCGGTGGGATTTATCTGAATTGCAGCATCACTTACGATCTCGGGAATCGACGAAACATTGGAAGTAATTACTGGCGTTCCACAGGCCATGGCCTCAATGGGAGGCAACCCAAAACCCTCGTATAAAGAAGGATAGACGAACAGATCGGCGCCGTTATAAAATAACGGTAAGTCAAGGGATTCGATAAAACCCGGGAAAACAACATCTTCTTCTAAATTTAGGGAGCGCACCAATAACTTCAATTGCTCGGCGTGCCTGCTATTGCCGCCCAGGATCACTAGTTGCTGGAATCCGTGTAACTCCCGGAAGATCTTGGAATAGGCATAAATCAATTCGGAAACATTTTTGCGCGGATTTAAGCCCCCGGCGTAAAGAATATAAGTTTTTTTGATTCCATATTTCTCCCCAAGGTATTTTAGAATCGGCCGTTTGGGTAATGGCTGATAAGCGGCAGTCGGCGCCGAGTAAACTACGGAAATTTTTTTGGGCTGAATACCGAAAAGCTTGACGATATCTTCTTTGGAAAACTGGGAAACTGTCAGGATATGATCGGCACGTTCCACAATTTCAGGCATTTCCCGGGTAAACCGTTTTAAAAAGCTCGGTCGAACCATTTCCGGAAGAAAATAAGGAATCAAATCATGAATAGTGACGATGATTTTGCAGGTTTTGCTTTTGGGGATGCGGAACCCGTTTTGCGGTAAGTGAAAGATATCGGCCTTTTCCATGGAGAGCCAAAGTGGAATTTCTACCTCTTCTCTTTCGTCATCTTTCGGTAGGGCATAAAAACTGTAAAAATTTTTGAAGGGTATATAAGGAACGGGGTTCTCATCAGGCCATAAAAAAGTATATTGATTTTCTTTATCCAGCTCATGGAGTTTTTCAATCATGCTAAAAGTGTAGTTACCGATACCTGTACCATAGGACCATTTGATGGGCCGGGCTTCAATGGCTATTTTCAAATGGCGGCTCCTTTCTGCTCCAAGTCATCACACACCCACCGGGCTATTTCATTCAGATTCTGACCGATAAAATTAGGTGTCGTATCCGGAGTTAGACTTAGGGATTCTTCCAAGCCATAACCGGTTAGTACCAGCGCTGTCTTGGCGCCTACAACTTTTCCGGCATCCAAATCGCTTCGCTTATCACCGATAACATAACTTTCCCCAAGGTTTAATTGCTCGCGGCCGGCTGCCAATTTTAATAACCCCGGCTTTGGTTTCCGGCAGTTACAATCATAGCGGTAGCTTTCAACTTCAGCGTCAGGATGGTGCGGACAATAGTAAACGCCGCAAATTTTGATTCCCGCTTCCCGTAACCGTGCAATCATATAAATATGAATTTGATGTAAAGTTTCTTCTGTAAAATAGCCGTGAGCAATTCCAGCTTGATTGGTAAAGATATAGAGCGGAAGTCTGGTCTCAGCTAAAATCTTCAGGCCGCTGAGGGCTCCGGGAAGAAATTCTAAGCCGGAGATATCCCGTAAATAATTCTTTTCAACAATGATAGTGCCGTCACGGTCAAGAAAGATTGCCCCGCTTTTTAGATTTTGTTGATACATATCCAGGCCATGGGAAACTTCATGCCGACAATCAGCGAAATAAGTAATCATTCAAGACTCCTAACTGTTCAAAATCCCTCACTGTACCCGCCAGGTGGTGAGACCCTGATTTTCAAAGTTAAACGGAGTTATTTGGGCGCCGACTTTTTCCAAATCGGCAGCAATTAAATGTTTCTTATTGTAAGGACAATAAAGCAGCAGATATCCTCCACCGCCTGCTCCAAGGATTTTTCCTCCTAAAGCACCTCGCTTCATGGCCAGATGATAAAGTGTGTCGATTTTTTCATTGGATATTGCGCCTGCAAGTTGTTTTTTCTCCATCCAGGCTTGGTGAAGATACTCGCCGAATTGATTCAAGCGTCCTTGTAATAACGCATTTTTCATAGCGATCGTAATCGCCTTTAACTCATCCAGAGCGTGTAAGGAACTTTCTTTTTTCTTTAAGTAGCCATCCACTTGCGTGGCGATGATATTGGCTGAGAGCCTGGTGCGCCCGGTATAGACCAGTAATAAATGATATTCCAGCTCGTTAATGATTACGGGTGATATCCGTAAAGGATTAACAATAGTGCCATCGTGGTAAAACTCAACGAAATTGAAACCTCCAAATACGGCTGCATACTGATCTTGTTTTCCACCGCGGATTGCTAAATCCACCCGCTCAATTTCATAGGCCAAGGCTGCTAAATCATAATTACTCCAGGTAAGGTTCAACCATTGCCGGAATAATCCGAGTAGAGCGACTACCATTGTTGAGGACGAACCTAGGCCGCTCCCCGGCGGGGCATCACTATGTAAAAATAAAGAGAAACCTTGTTTCCATCCTTCAAACTTACGAAGTACCGCCTTTACCAAATCCATTTGCCCATTAAAATCCAACTTTTGTGAAGCCAGAAATTTAGCAAACATCTCTACATCGAGTGATTCGACTTGAATCTCCTGATCGGTCCTTGGAATCAAAGTGCCATAACTGTAGCGATTAATTGTAGTGCTAAGGACGACGCCCCCTTTTTCTGAAAGATAAGGTTCAATATCGGTACCGCCACCTGCAAAACTAATACGTAGAGGGGCCCTGCTACGGATCTCCAAGCTTGTGCCTCCCTTGTCGGATTCCTATGGCTTACGGTCTGTTTATCATTTATACACAGACTTAGGCATAGGATATTTTATGAAATGAAAATAAGAGAGGTGCTCTTAAAAAATATTTCAATATTGAAATTAAAATACTAGTAATTTGTGAGTATGGGGGGAGTTATCTTGAAGCATCTGCGTTATGAAGAAATAAATGACGATGCGATGAGGATTTTAACCGAAGAATATCAAAGGTATTTACCCATCTTTCAGCGGCTCGGATTAAAGCCCAGGCGATATTTCTATGATCGGGATGCGGCTTATGTTGGCACAATTGAGGGATGGTTCCGTCTGGGCTTTAAAAAGTACAGTAAACAAGAATTAAAATGGCTGCGCCGAATTTTGGAATATTTACACGAACGCTCCTTTCATAACTGGGCGGTACCATGGCAGAAAACGATTATCTGGGAGGAACATTCTTTTTGCTATTTGATTCAGCCATGGCTATTAGCAAAAGATCATTTCCAACCGGGGGACCCGGCTTCATTGTCCAGAATTGCTGAAATTACCACCGAACTTTATAACAGCGGCAAAGATTATTTTGAAAACCGGGGTATCGAAATCATCCGGGACCGTTGGCAGAGTATTGATTTTGAATGGGAGAATACTCTCCATAAATTAGATCAATTTAAAAATGAGTTTGAACATGAGAAAACACGTAAAGAATTTGATGAGTTGAGAAAAAGTGCAATAACTGTCTTAAATGGTTGTCTTGATAGTTGGAAAAAATCCGGATTGTCCTCTTTGTTGGAGCACCACCAACATTCGGGGGTTTTGGGACATGGAAATTTATCGACCAAAAATATTGTATGGCTCAGTAATGATTATTATTTATTGAATTGGGAAGGCTTGGCATTTCAACCCCGGATTGTCGATGTAGCTTCCTTGATTAATGATGTTGCTTGGTGGGAACCGGATTGGATTTTGTTTTTAATGAATGAGTATGCCAAAATTCAACCTTTTTGGCCGGAAGAACATGCGGGATTGTTTGCTTTATTGAGATACCCAAAAAAAGTAATTGATATATTGAATACGGGAGGAAGTGAAGATTTACTAAATCCCAAGGATTTGAAAGGGGAGATTAAAGAATTGGCGAGAAAGGAACGCTGTCTCACAAAAGCTTGGAAGGAATTAGGGACCCAAAAACGGTGGGCTTGGGGGCGTCAAAGCGGAATGCCCTCTGTTGATTCGGGAAAAATTTCAATGGTTCTCTCACCGGTTGAATCATGGGGAGATTTTGCCGGACAGGCGGATTCGTTAATCCAGATTCAGCACGATCAAAAACTACCTACGGATGTTATGGAACGGCTGAACTACAATGAACCTGATCAGGTTATGGCTGGGCGCGACGGTAATATTTTAGAATCGGCAGCTAAAGAGTCCCCTACATATAATGAAAATAATTTTATTGAAATCGTAGAACCTCAACCTAAGATTCCTAATGAAAACGAACCCTATGTTTCGGAAGATGAAAAGACGCTGGAATCTGAAATAAGATCAGAATCTTTGCCTGATTCCAAAGCAGACGGAAATGAAACTACGGTTCAAGCTGAATTATTGCAATCAGAACCAAAAGTAGAAATAAAAAAAGAGGAACAAAAGGAGTTAAATAATGAAATAAAAGATGAATTGAAAATTGAAATAAATCGTCAGGAGAAGATCGAACAAAGGAAGAATACTCCAGCCAGACCAGGGGTCGTTTCATGGAGCAAATTTCCGAAACCAATAGGAGCGAATAAAAAACTTGGAAACCGGTGAGTTCAATCTTTATGAGACAATCTTTCGCTTAGGTATCAACCCCGGAGTTTTTGATTTATTACCGGTTAAACCGAGGCGGGTAATCCCCTATGATGATGATGGTTATTTATTGGAGACCGATGAAGGGACTTTAGCCTTATGGACTCACAGAAGTCCCGAAGCTTATTTGGCTTGCCAACTTCAAATTTTACAGTTGTGTGCTCAACAGGAATTTAGCGGTTTTTTATATCCTGTGCCATTAATAGACGGGCGAAACTACGCCGAATTTAGCCAGAACTGTTGGTTTTATGTAACTCCCTGGCCGGAATTTCGGAAAATTCGTTTCAGTAATAACTATGATTTAAAAGCTATTATTCATTTATTGGTTTTTTTTCGAATCATTATTCATGACAATGGCTTTCTCTTTTATTTATCTGAAAAGAAATCGGGTTTTAACTTACTGGATAAATACCGGGAAATAAACAAACAACTTGATTCCTTTGAAATGTTGGCGCTTCACCGTTTGCGGTCTACGGCCTTTGATTATCTATTTCTCAGTTATTTGCCGGAGGTTCGAGGGCAAATAAAACTTGCGATAGAAATTATAGAAAATTCCGGTTATCAGGAGGCAATCAATCGATTGTCATCCCCGGATATTATAATTAATAAATTAACCCGCCATAATTTGGGCCTTGACCAAGAAGGAAGGGCAGTTTGCTTTCAATTTGACGATTACCGTTGGGATTTACCTATTATTGATTTGGCTATTTTCCTTATTAAAACGGGACGGTCTTCTAGATGGGACTCGGACTGGTTTCAAATGATATTGAAAGAATATGAAACCCATTTTTGCTTAACCAAACTGGAGTACCAGATTATTCATTCCTATATCGCGTTTCCGTGGAGTTTTTACCGGTTGGTTTCTCGATATTACTATAATCGCGTTGATTGGACATTGCGTAATTTTATTGAAAAATTCAATCGCTTAATGGAGGATGAGCCACATCGGAAAGGCTTCTTGGCCAATTTTTAGAGTTAATAGTTATCAATTGATGATTTAATCGAACTGTTGCATAAAATGAAATCATAAGAAGAATTGAAAAGAAAAAGGAAGCCTAAAATTAGTTTGTGTCGGCAAACATCCTGTTTTTCTTGGGATTTAAAGATTCTAAACATAATTTAAAAAACTCTTGATTTTGTCTTATACCTGTGATAATGTATTAAAGCTGTCACGAACCGCCTGAATGAAATAAAAAACAAAAAAATCCAGCTTGACAAATTAAAACGGTTTGTGATAAGATATAAAAGTCGCTTTGAGCGGCAACAGAGACAATTGAACCTTGAAAACTGAACAGTAGGAAAGAAAAATGACTGGTAAGTCTTTTTTTAAAGTCATTTAAAGAATTTAAGCAATTAAATTAATTAAATGCAAACTCGTCATGGTAGAGTAAAATACTATGGCCAGAAGTAGTAATAAGAGCTAGTCAAGCTATCCAAAGTTTTTGTTGTAACGTGCCTCAAGCGCGTTAATGCAAATAATATTTTATGGAGAGTTTGATCCTGGCTCAGGACGAACGCTGGCGGCGTGCTTAATACATGCAAGTCGAGCGCGAACATTCCTTCGGGGATGTTTGAGCGGCGGACGGGTGAGTAACGCGTGGGCAATCTGCCCTCTAGCCTGGGATAACAGTTCGAAAGGACTGCTAACACCGGATATTCTCTTGAGAAGGCATCTTTTTAAGAGGAAAGTTTACACTAGAGGATGAGCCCGCGTCCCATTAGCTAGTTGGTGAGGTAACGGCCCACCAAGGCGACGATGGGTAGCCGACCTGAGAGGGTGAACGGCCACACTGGGACTGAGACACGGCCCAGACTCCTACGGGAGGCAGCAGTAGGGAATTTTCCGCAATGGGCGAAAGCCTGACGGAGCAACGCCGCGTGAGGGATGAAGGTCTTCGGATCGTAAACCTTTGTCTAGAGGGACGATAATGACGGTACCTCTGGAGGAAGCCACGGCTAACTACGTGCCAGCAGCCGCGGTAATACGTAGGTGGCAAGCGTTGTCCGGAATTACTGGGCGTAAAGGGCGTGTAGGCGGCCTTTTAAGTCAGGCGTGAAATCTCTGGGCTTAACCCAGAAATTGCGTTTGAAACTGGAAGGCTTGAGGATCGGAGAGGGCAGTGGAATTCCCAGTGTAGCGGTGAAATGCGTAGATATTGGGAGGAACACCAGTGGCGAAGGCGACTGCCTGGACGACACCTGACGCTGAGGCGCGAAAGCTAGGGGAGCAAACGGGATTAGATACCCCGGTAGTCCTAGCCGTAAACGATGGGTACTAGGTGTGGGAGGTATCGACCCCTTCCGTGCCGCAGTTAACACAATAAGTACCCCGCCTGGGGAGTACGGCCGCAAGGTTGAAACTCAAAGGAATTGACGGGGGCCCGCACAAGCGGTGGAGCATGTGGTTTAATTCGAAGCAACGCGAAGAACCTTACCAGGTC
>JAEXDA010000001.1 GCA_023401925.1 Bacillota bacterium | reverse complement strand
TGGCATTCACATCAGCGCCCGCTTCGAGAAGCGCCTCCATCATCTCTTCACTCTCCGCTTCGGCCGCCATGACTATGAGCGGCGTATCTCCTTCATGGCTCCGGGCTTCCAAGGCGGCGCCGTTTGCAATCAATAACCCGGCCATCTCCGGCCAGGCTGCCAAATGAAGCGGCGTTATGCCATCCTCATTTTGGGCATTCACATCCGCGCCATGTTTGATCAGGAATCGGACGATATCATAATGCTCCTCTCCCGCCAGACCGTGCAGCGCCGTAAAACCGTATTCGTCCTTTTCGTGAACGGCCTCAGGATGCCGGGCCACTATCGCCTGAACCTGTTCCAAATCACCGGCCACTGCCGCTTCATAGATTAATGTTCCCATGAGTTACCTCCTGTATTGTACATCTCGATCCATCAGCGATTCAATCTCTTCCATACTTCTCCGATTTGGGCATCCAGTTCCTCACTAAAACGGTATGACTCAGCCGGTTCTCTATGTTCATGATAGAATAGTCCTACGCTGGCGCTTTCCACCGGCTTGCATAAAATACAAGCAACCTCCCCTTGTCTCCAGGTGCGGGGCATCATTTGCCCCTCCAAAGAAGCATTTAAATCCCTGATACTATCCCCATCGCCAAATAAGGTCTGGATCAAATCCTTATATTTCAATTTGGCCTGGTCACCGAAAGTATCAACTCCGCCGCTGTCCAAATCGGCAACGATAGCATAAATAAGCTGATGTTCACTCATGATTCGCGTTATTTCCGAAGCTAATTTGGCATCCATTGCGTAACCTCCATGGGAATCCCAATCTGAAAATTAATTAATACTCACCCTTGTTCTTCATAAATTCAGTAAATCCAAAATCTCACGCAACGCTTATTTTGTCGGTTTCATCAAAGTGGACCTCATCTGCGTCAACTTGATAGAACTCCACCTCAATATTTTCGCGGCTGATTCTGTCGATAAAATCCTTTAAGCCCAAATCATATTCAAATTCAATTATCACATTTTCTTTATCCGATCGGATTACTTTATACTCACCTGTCAAGTGCTGATTGGCGGCAGGGATTACCGCTAAAATTTTGGTTGATTCCAATGTGGTCATTTTGTCAGTATCAGCTCTTATACCCTGGTTACGCTCCATAAGATTATAAAAACGGCTTAGCGGCAGCTCTTCAAGTTCACCTTCGGATTCCTCATACAATCGAACCGCTCCGCCCATTTTCTCAATACCACTAATGAAATCGATGATTTTGTTATCCTCATCGAAGGAGTCCCATATGGCTAATGACTGTTCGTGGATCATTCGATTCTTGATTTCTGCGATCCCCATACAGGTAAATTTCTTGATAAACCTCAAATAGTTATTCTCGTTACTGTCAGGGATAATGTTAATGTGAATTTTGGACATTGTTTCACCCCTCTAAAGACTATATCCGGTTGCTTTTCCAGAAAAGTCAATGGTAGCATACTTAAACCAACCCCAATCATAATCGAGTTTACCAAAAACCGGATCGTTCATTGCTTTTGTCATTATAAAACCTCCTATAATTTCATTAAATCCAATAACTTGCTTGGGCTTATCCGATCGGTTCAGACGATGTATCCGATCTCTTTCAATTCTTTCATAGCGCCTTTTATATCTCTTCCGGGATTAATCATTTGAATTAGTTCTTCCGTAATATTACGCGTATATACTTTTTTGATCCAGTCCGCTTCAATCTTTGCTGCCCGTTTTTCATAATAACTCTTTGCCCAGTCAAGCCATGAATTGGCATTTTCAAATATATATCTCAATAGAAAACCTTCTCCATCATTCCCCTTTTCGGGAAGAACAACCTGGCCTTTGCTCCAAAGCGAATCATTCGGACTTCTCCAGATGCAAAATGTTACATCATCTCGTTCTACACTTTCATCCTCCAGCAATTTCATTAACTCAGGCGGTACCGAATCATATATTCCTTCAGCAATTTTTCCTTCTTGATTCGCATATGGCGATAGCTCAGACTCATGGTCAAATCCCTTAATTATGGTTCCGTTCTTTGAAAATAAAAAATAGCTATGATCTCCTGAACCATTGTCAACTTTGGCCATATCTACATCATCAAAATAATTTTTATAAAAGCTGGTAACGCGTAACCACGCATCTTCTTGATCGTTCATCATAATATCCAGTGCAGCCTGGGATAATAATATTTCTTTTAACATTTCCGCAGTCGGTAAGCAGGTATGAGATTTTTCCATCGAAGAACCTCCTTAAGAGTTTTCTTTTGACACCTTTAACCCAAATCCGGCAAATGACTTAAAGAATCCTATTTTATATATTATCAACTTAGTTTTTAAATTTCTCAATAAAAACATCTATAGTTCAAAAACTCTCGTCAAAATGCTATAAATCAGCATATTCTTCATTTATGTAAACAAATTCATGTTCTTACTCATCCATTCTTTGATTAAATCTTCACATCCATATAACCCGCATTCCTCACTGTCAAAAAACTCCTCGATTTCATCAAACCGTCTTCCCTCGGCCTCTTCCAGGTCAAAAGGATCTAACTGATTATACTCTTCACTCGTCACCGCTCTTCTGCGGCAATAAATATCCAGCGCTTCGCTAAAATGTCGTGCCGCCTGATCCAGGCCCAACTCGGAAAACCAATGAATAACATCTTTACATTCTTCCAAGGTAAACGCTTGATAAAACAGATCCCCAAACCCATCCATATCTTTGGATGCCATAAAACGATAATAAAAATCGATTAATTTTTCGCCTTTTGAAAGCCCGGAGCTGGAATTGCGTTTTTCATCTAAATAATCATATAGTTCATTGATAAATGTCACTGCATTATCAATATCAAAAATTTCTTTGATTTTCATAATGCCTGTCCTTTCATAGGTTTGAAAATGGTGAAAGCTGGTTCACGCTTAATTTATGTTCCGCAACGCTGACTTTATATTCGATCAATATCATACATGCCCAGATCGTAGTGTTCCGTATCTTCTAAAATGCACAAAAACCTTTCAATAACATACTTGTCGTCGCCAAACACCAAGGTATTTTCGACAGGGACGCATCCATTGTTTTTTGCGATAAAATTTCTATAATCCATAGGAATTTTTACTTTCCAATTTTCTTCTTCCCTATCTATCAACTCGTCACTGGGCAATGGATAAATAATTGAATTTTCAACGGCTCTCATTCTGCATCTACCTCGCTTCCTTTTTTACTCACGTATCAAATTTCGATACTTGGGATCTTTACTTCCAAATATTCTTCCTTCCGACTTTCGATTGGCTACAAAAAATAGCTTTTTGGCCTTTTCCAAGTTGTCAAGAATTACCTCACATTGATTGAAGCGGGTACCCAATCTCTCCGATATCCTCCGCTAGATCATTTAACGATATTTCTGGATTTAAAGCTTGGACCATCTCTTGGGTTAAGGGTTGATGGTCGTATATGCACTTTACAATGTCAATAGCTATTTCTTTTTCGAAATATTCTCGCGCGTCCTTTTGATATGATAAGGGATCCCCGTCCGGATCCTCATACTGGCGGGCGACCTCTTCCGGCCATGAGATCTTACCCGTCTGCCACTGGGTTTGACTCGCTAACCTCCAGATACAAAAGTGGTATCATTGATACTAAAAGCCGGCTCCGCCAGAAATCCCGCAAATTCTTGAGGTGCTTCCGTTAGAATGCCATCCCATACTTTACCCCCATTGCCGTAGGGACTCAATGGAGACTCATGCCAAAAACCTTTGATGATGGCTCCGTATTGCGTAAACAAGATAAAATAATCATCACCGCAGCCATTCCGCATCGAAGCCATCATTTCGCTTGGGGCCCACTTGGAATTGAAGGAAAAATAACGGGATTCCCAGTCCGGACTAATTATCGCGTCCAGCATCGCCAATGACTGACAAATCCGGCGAAGCTCCTCAATCCAGGGCAGTCCGGCTAAATTTCGGGTTGATAAACTCATGTTATGCCTCCATATAACAACTTTATCGAATTCACTGCTTACACCTCCAAGGATAACAACCGAAACGCTGGTATTGTTCTTGGGCTGCATCGTGGTTCGCTCCTCATCCGTTAACCGTCTCGCAACGGTTGACAGAATATATCTCACATTTTCATCTCAAACGAAATCAATGGTACTCCACTAAAATAAAAAAACTTATCACGATATGTTTTATAAAACCGTTCTGAATGAAATTTCATTATTATCAAAGAAAACCGAGGCCTGATCAATTATCGATAAACAAGTTCCATCCGGTGCTCCAAGGAACCAGATCTCAGTCGCTAAAAGCTCGTTATGCTGTTCAAATTCTGTAAAGTCCGGAGGAGCTAATGGGTTATCCTCAATTCTCTGGTTCCATCCAATAGAAAACTTAATGAAATCTAAAACACGACTTTGAAAACCTTCGTTGGTTTCAGTAATTACTATTTCAATCGGCCCCATAAATTGGGTGATTAACGATATGTGCTCTATTAGCTATATTTTACTTAAATTTTCAACCTCTTCCGGGCCACTCCTTCCAAGAATGGGTTCATAATTATTAGCTCATTTTAGATAAATCCACAGAGTCGGTTTTTTTAGAAATAATAAACCCCTGCTTCTCAAAGAGCCTATCACAGACTTTCAAAATTCCCGCTGTTCCGCCTCAAAAGTAATGATTAACTGGTTATATCTCTGCCCATAATTGATGTACGCTCCCCATTTCCGGAAAAAGATATTTACAAAATCCACTGTTCGGATCGAATAATCCGCTTGACCGAGCGCTTTCAAAGAATCCACAACCGAGTCCAAACTGGGTAGATTGGGATTTCGGTAACGTACCCTGCCGGTAGCCCGTCCGGTTTATAAAACAAACCATCTCCAGCCTCGATTAGTCTCCCAGATTGAAATACCCACTGAATCATCTACGGGAGTGATTTTCCCACCGGGTAAATCCACTGTAGGAGTTTATGCCTTATAGGAAAATGTAAATTACTTAATTAGAAACTATGTTCATACAAGATCCCACAACGCCCCCACAACATAGTATTAAAATTTATAGTGTTTAAATCGTTTATTCTCTTATAAACAGGCATACCTCTGATGCAAGCACCAATAAAGAAACTTTGTTCACAACTCTTGCACCTGAAATAATGGCTAATTGTGTAATGAATTTCGTCAAACAAGTGCTTTTCTACTTCTTCTATCGGGCAGTCTCCTGCAAACAATTCTATTCTTTCTTGTCTGACCATCTCTTTTATAAATGCTAATGTAGGAATGTAATTCTGATGTGAATTACTTTCTGCTGCTTTAAATAGCTCTCTTAAAACGTAACATTTCTCACACACACTAACACCACCTGTTATTCAAATCAAAACTATTGGCAATCGTATTTGTGAAGGAGCCAAATCTCCCGATTCCTCATTATACCAGCTGGCTACTTCGTTTACGTTAAAGATGATTAATTGATTATCCTCTTGGTAGATGTCAATGTTTCCTATATACTTTGGAGAATGAAGTCAACTTTTTCCTCGTAACTATCACTATTATGATTTTTTATTTCAGTTAATACTTCTACGGTTAGGTTTTTCGCAGGACTTTCTACTTTCTTTAACTCATTAATAAAAGGTTGTATCAGTGATTCGGAGTTTACTATCATGCGAGTTAATTTTACAGCACACTTTTTACCTTGGGGAAACATTCGGTTCATATTGAAAACCAGTTCATGGATCCCATCCCTTTCGCCGCATTTGTGGCAAAGATGTATTATGCATTTCATTATCATCTCTGAGGCTGATGGAAAATCGATGTCGTCTTCAAAGATCGAACATAATTCTTTGATTACAGTTAGATCCCCGTTATAATAAATTTCCGAAAGTATATCTTCAAAAACCTCAATACTATCATCTTCACCTAAAAATCTCATTTTATTTAATTGATTTATCGCGCTCTGTAAATCCAATATATATCTCTCCTCAATCCACATTAGCAGCGCAATCTACCATTCTATGGTTACATCTTCACTTTTCCTTAATAAATTCCATCAATTCTCACGTTCAAACATATGAATCAGTTCTCTGGCGGTATATTTACCTGCTTTCGAATCCAAATCCGCCCCTTTGGTAATTAAGTATTTAGGCAATGACCATCCTTCATCGCCTGCTTAAAACTATCAAAGCCTGGCAAATTCCCTTTTGAACCGTATCAGCCTGACCGCTTTTGGGGACAAAATTTTGCCAGAGAAATTTCGCTTCTTCAAAATACTTCATGGTCAGCCTCCCGGATTCATATTCACATAGATTATCATGGTTTTCATTTAATCCACATCGTCAAGATTATCGTAAGAACCTGTTTCATAAAACACTGTAGCTATTCTTAATACTTCCTCAATATCCGTCACCACATTTTTCGCTTGACAAAAATAGCCTTGGTCGCTTTCCCGTAGTCTGACTTCAGCGACGCCACCGTTGGGGTCTTCATATTTCCAGTCCCCCATAAAAAGGGCACATCGGCCATTTCCGCCGATAACATTAAAGTATTCTCAGCCTCATTATCTTCGATTAGGTTTAATTGAACCACCGGAAAACAGTAATTATCCATTTTCCGGATGGAATCTGCAACATCTTGCCAGCCGGATTGGGTATTACTTTAGAATCTTAAGGTCTGCCATCTCGGTGATATCTAATAATAAGATGATGAATGGGGGATCTCATCTTACTCACTCCAGGCTATCTAAATATATATTTATTTTATCCCTGATAAACTCTTCAAAGGTCATTTCGGGCTCATATGGGTCACTGCAGCCGTCAACCTCAATTAAGTCCCAATTTTTATTTGTTGCAAAGCCTCCGCAAAAACCATTAAAATCATCGCCAAATAATAATATGCCGTCTAATTTCTCTGCAACTCCCGCGTCGAACACATCTACGGGGGCTATTAAGCCGCTATATATCATATAGTGACCATCACCAATATCTCCACAACCGATTTCCCTTAAAAAATCGATATAATCGGCAGGCGCATTTGGATTTTCTCCAATCAATTTTTTCAACTCCGCTTCGGGAAGCACTTGGAATCGCTCCGCTAAATCTCTATCGTTTAATACCTTTTTTAAATCATCGTATCTTTGCATTCAGACATCCCCTATCTATGTTATAAATCGGCGCATGGACGCGTTAAGGCTGGTAAAATAATTGTTATCCTCGATTTAAGCGGTAAGCATCGCGACTGTTAAAAAGTGAACGCCTATTTAACCTAACTCTTGCTCTTCCCCAACGATGTTGTTCAAAGTAGTTGTTTCAGTGGAAGAGTAACCCTAGACGCTGACCTCTAAAAGATTTTTGACCTTGAAGTTATCGGTTACTCTCCCACTGAATCCGCTTCATAAAAAGCTCCATTGGGGGAGAGCAAGAGAGAGGTATAGACCTACAGTCAGCCTAGGTATTTGTTTTGCCTTTTGCTCAAATTATTTATTTCAACTTATATAGTTCATACGCTAACTTTCCGGCGATAAATTCCCGGTCGCCTATTCAATCCTAATCCCATGTTCTTTCAAGGGTTCTAATACGTCTTCATCTACCATGCTGATCAACACTACCGATTGTAAGTTTTTCAAACATTCAAATCCCCTGACTGATCCAATATCAAAGCAACAATCTTCTCCATCCCAATCAGGCTGTATCATACCATAGATCTCATTACCGCCGTCAAAACATAATTCGGTGATCTTGGTCAAATCTTTTGGTTCAATCGATAGTTCGGAAAAAAATTGCAATAGCTCTCTAATAGGTCCTGCCCCTTTATAGCACTCGTAGTTTTTAGAATGTTTTTCGACTAATGCTTCCAAATCCTTTTTAAAACTGGGATCCTTATCCAACAAAGCTTCAATCACTACCAATTTAAAGTTAAAATCTTCAAAAAGCCCCGATTTATCTGTATACTTTTCCATTTTAATATCTCCTGTCATATAATCGATTTCACAAACCTCCTTGGAAAGGCTGAATTTTTAATTTACCGGTTGCAATTCCAGCTTTTCACGGAGTTCACCCAGGTTCATTAGCATATTCTCCGCTCTACCATACGGAATATTATTCACCAGAGTAAAAGGAAGATTTTTTGAGTTCGCTAATAACTCTTTCACCGATAATTCAAACCCTAAAGCATTCTTGATGCGAATTAAATCCTTTAGCCCATTAACAGGTTTGCTTAAGACAATATTCCTTGGTTCCAGCAATAAACTGCCCTTATCCACTCTTTCTCCCGTTTGAAAAGAACGGTACTCCCGGGCTATTTCTTGGAGATCCTTGGATACCCGGGGGGCGTTTATCACAAAATCAAGTAATTCTAGATAGCTCTTCTTTTTACTATCCTTAGCACCGTTGATTACTCGATTCAACATAAACAACGTGTGTCCCGTGGGGCGCCTTCGTATGGATTCGACAAGTTTCTCATCGTATTGCCATTCATCAAAGTTTTCTAAAAAATGAACCAAAGGACCTGGATTTCCAAAATCGGCCTCTGGGTTTGATTCAATTAACTCGATAATGGGTCCGATAGCTTCAAAGGCATTGGGTAACTTCAGCAATTCATCGGTTACATCATAGGCAATGCCAATAAAATCATCCTTGTAAACATTTTCAATTAAGGTGTCCATTAACTTATGAATATCATTTTCCACGAAATCACCTCTTCTCAGTCATATACTCAAACCCCGGAAAGCCTCCCCAATCCAATGAATTTCGTAGATAGTAAGCTACACCGGCGCCATGCCTGTCATTGATTAAAAAAGTATCCACCTGGGGACGGTCGGCCAGGATCTCATAAGGAGGACCGCCGCTGACATTGGCTTTATGAATGAAGTCCGGAGCGATGGAAAAGCGGAACGGTCCGGTTTCAGCCTCGCCATACTTTTCCTTCCGGTATAACCATTCCTCGTGTTCATAAAGAATATATTCCCGATCTACTTCAAAAACCAGCGGGTCGGTGTACCAAACATCATTGGTATCACCTTCAAAGGCATATCCACTTTTTCCCCATTGGGGATGAGACCCGCAGAGATTGACATTCCCGATCTCGCAGATCCAGGCGGTCAAGGTCAACGGCAAGTAAATGCCTTTGGTCTTAGACAATTCCTGCGCCCATTCCAATACGGAAGGGTCGGGAGCGCGCCGGTATCCGTCAGGAAAGGCGAACCGGTAATTTTCCCGAACCAGCTTTTCCACCAATGCATCAATATAAACTCTGGCTCCGGAGTAATATTGACGCAACCACCCCATGACTTCATGGTCAAAGTCCGCCTCCCCCAACCGGTAACTCTCTCCGTTGAAGTAGGATAACTTCGCATGAAAGTCACTCATATTTTGGTTTAAGTATAATTCTTCCCAGGGATTCCTTTTCATCATATAGTCTCACCTCTTGCCGGAGATTAAAACTCAATCTTCCTGCTGATAATCGCCTCTAAAAACTGATCCAACGAGGTAGCAACCTGACTCGTTTCTTCGAACTCCGGTTCAAACCCATATACTACCGCGCCAAAATCGTCCCCGACATTTGCAGCGTAATATTCATAATCGTCTCTTACCGATAAGGCGATGGGCAAATGCTGATTCCAGAAGGCAATAATGGGTTCATTATAGTCGTCATCGCCTTCGACCAAACTTATTTGCTCCATCTCATTCCATTTGAAAGCTGAATCCGCAGTTCCTAAATAATCGTCCAGACATAAGAACCATGATTTCTGATCGGGAGTGACACAAGATTTGACCCGTTTCAAGAACTCCAGAAATTCCAGGGGGATTTGGGGATACCGTTCCTGGATATTCTTGGGTAGTTCAATTTCCGATGGTCTTCTTCGCTCAACCTGCCACCCTTGAGCTTCGGCCCATTGAATGAACTGTTCGATTCCATCCATATCATAATCTCCTTTCTCACCGTAGGAACGATGAGATCCACCAGTTTTTTGCTCCCAAGGCGCCTTCTCTGCAGCGCAAAATGGAACTTCCCGTTGTAGTTGGAGCAACTCAACGCGGGTTTACATCTGAAACAACAAATCCAAATGAACCAGGGCATTTGCCTTTTTGATAAATTCGACTTCGGCGGCCCCGCCCATTGCCAGCGCCGGAACAAACGAATAGATCTCGTCGTTTTTCAAGGGTCCGTGCTTTTCAAGAGCTTCCCGAAAAAGTTCTTGCCGTAGAACTTCTTCAATCATTTCATCATTACATAAATAATCATTAAAGAAATCCATAAGACTCCAAGAACAAACATCAATCGATTTATAATGGACCTTAAGGACGCTGACGTCCTCCGCGCCACTTCCTAAATCACGGTAATAAAAAAGCTCGCCGAAAGCCGAAAGCGCAAGAGGGATACGCTTATCATTCTTTTTCCCGAGCCAGGTATAAAGAGTATCATTATAAATCTCCGGGTCAATTAGCCGGATTAATCCGCCCGCATAAGAACCAAAGCCGTAACCCCGCCATAATTCCAGGATGCTCGCGGGAAGCCGGGTAGAATATTGATCTATCTCGGATTGAGTAGCTTTTTGTAAGTTCTTCCCCGGTTGATGTTTTTCAATGAAGGCCTGCAATTCCATAAAGACATTCCTCCTCAATTTTTACATTTTTACGGTTTGAATCTTCTGTGTCTTTGTTATACGTCTATCTTCTCGGAAAAGTCATCCCAGATATCCAATTCCGGGTCAAGCTCCAGCAACTTTTTCAGGCAAGCAGTGCCTTCCACCGTATGGCCCAGCATGATCAAGCTTTTCCCTTTATATTCCAAACCCCATGTTTCTTCAGGTTCGATGGCTAAAGTTCGGTCACACAGCGCAACCGCCTCCGCATAACTTCCCATATGATATAAAGAACGGGCTTGACAGCTGAAATACGTAGCTTGTTCCGGATTGAGTTTCACCGCCTGTTCAAAAGCTTCCGCCGCCTCACCATAGCGGCTCAACTTGTCCAAACTCAATCCCTTGTAATACCATACCAGCGACGTTTCATCAAAGGTATTGAGACCTAATGCCCTGTCGCAACAGGATAAGGCTTCTTGGTAATTTTCCAATTTATAAAGGGCAATTCCCTTCCTAAACCAGGGAAAATACTCATCAGTTCGTATCTCTAAGGCGCGATCAAAACACGGCAGCGCCTCTGTATAGCGTCTCAAACCGTTTAGTACCCTTCCTTTTTCGGCCCACAGTTCCCAGCCGTCCGGGCATAATTCCAAGGCCCGGTCGTATTGGGACAATGTCTCCCAACCGGCCGATTTTCCCAAAGCCCTTAACTTACATACCCAGGCATCCACGTTATGCAAATTGATTTCCAGCGCCCGGTCGCAGTCGGAAATAACCTCCGCGTATTTCTCCAGGCGAAACAGGACCAGACCTCTTTTATACCAAGCCTGGTCATCGGCAGAATTCAATCCCAAAGCCCGGCCCAGGCAATCCAACGCCTCCTGGTGACGTTCCAATTCATATAAACTATCTGCTTTTTCCACCCAAGCCTCGCATTTATCCGGTTCCAATGCAATGGCTTTATCAAAACATTCAAGCGCTTCATCAAACCGCTTCAGAATATGAAGGCTAATCCCTTTATTGAACCATGCCACCGGATCATCCGGATTGACTTCTAAATAACGGTTGTACCAATCCAAACCTTCATAAAAACGATTTAGATGGGTTAGGATAAAACCTAATGTAAACCAGCCATCGTTATCTCTGGGTTTTACCTCTACATATCGCTGGCACCATATCAATGCCTCTTCATATTCTCCGATTTCTTCCAAAATTTTCGTTTTGTTCCACCAGATCTGCGTATTATCAGGTTCGATTGCTAAAATTTTGTGATAACAATCCAATGCTTCCTGGTAACGTTTTAATCCTTTTAAGGCAATCCCTTTGTTTCGTAAAACTGTTTCATCATTGGGCATCGTTTCCAACAGCTGATCAAAATAAATCAACGCTTCTTCATGCCGCTTTAAAGCGCTTAATTGAATTGCCTTAGCCAAAGGTAAATAATAATCATCCGGCTCGGAATGAGAATCAAGCCAATCTAAAGCCTCCTGACTGCGGCCTAACTGTTCAAGAAAAAGTGACTTCACATACCAGGCGTCTATCCAATTCGGATCAATTTCCAATGCCCGCTCGCAAACAGTCAACGCCTCCGGATATTTTTTTAGGCTAGAAAGCGAAATACTGGCCAGGATTAACTCTCGGGCATCCAGTTTATAATTACTAAAGTCTAAAACCGGCGGCACTCCGGTAAGCTGATAACACCAGCCCGCCAAAACTTCTACAATCTCATCCCAATCGCGCGGGCGACGATCCGGATCTTTTTCCAAACACTTCAAGACAAGCTCTTCCAATCCGGCTGGAATTCCTGGTTTTAATTGGTTTAGTGAAACCGGATGCTGTATCAGATGCATATACCGCCATTCGTCCACGGCGGCAGCCGGATACATCCGGTGTCCGGTCAATATCTCGTAAAGGATACATCCGAAGGCATAAATATCAGTCCGGATGGTTATGGGTTCCTTCCGCCATTGCTCCGGAGCCATATAAGCCGGGGTCCCCGCATCGGACCCTGCGGCGTGGACCAGGCCAAAATCGGTGATATAGGGTTGGGCATACTCGTCCACTAGGATGTTGGCCGGCTTTAAGTCCCGGTGGATTAGTCCGGCCACTTTTCGATGGGCATATTGCATACCTTGGGCGATCTTTAAAGCCAGCTCCGCCCCAACCGCCAAGGTCAGCTTGGAACTCCCCAGCCAGCTTCGCAAGTCGTTTCCCTGGGGACTGTTAATATATTCGGTGATCACAAAGGGTTGCTCTTCAAATTTTTCTATATTGTAAGCCCGTACAATATAAGGATGCTTCTCAAGACTAACCCAAAGCGCCGCTTCTTCCGTGAACAACCCCAGTAGTTTCTTGTCAAAACGATACCTTTTTTGGATTGTCTTTAAGGCACGGGGTAACTCCTCTTCATGATCATAGGTCCCATAAACAACTCCCCAGGCGCCCCGATGGATTGCCAGCACTTCGTAACGATCGCCGATATAGTCGCCGATCCGGTAGAGTTCCTGTTCTCCTTCGGCTACTGCCGGTATTACTTGTGGTTGGGCTGCCAGTACTGTATGATAACCGTCTGTAGCCAGCTGGGTCTTGTCCGCATTCAGTTTGGTTTGATAGGCATCCCTTGCCAGACAGGTCTGTTCCCCAGAAAAAATAGCAGTTTCGTTCTTTGCCTGCATTATGAATCACTCCTAAGTTGTTATACGTCTATCTTCTCGGAAAAGTCATCCCAGATATCCAATTCCGGGTCAAGCTCCAGCAACTTCTTCAGGTAAGCAGTGCCTTCCACGATATGGCCCAGCATGATTAAGCATTTCCCTTTATATTCCAAACCCCAAGTGTTTTCGGGCTTAATGGCTAAAGTCCGATCACAACAGACCACCGCCTCTTCATATCTTCCGAGATGATATAGGGAACGGGCTTTACCACTAAAACACGGAGCCCGCTCCGGATCAGATTTTACCGCCTGTTCAAAAGCTTCCACCGCCTCGCTATAACGGCCGAATTTATCCAAAATCTGCCCCTTGTAGTAGAATAAAATAACCCTCTCCTCCTTATCCTGAAGATTAAGTTCTAGCGCCCTGTCATAACAAAATAAAGCTTCTTCGTACTGTTTTAAGTGAAAGAGTGAGACTCCCTTTCGTACCCAGGGAAAATACTCTTTAGGGGATATTTCCAGAGCACGGTTAAAATATGGCAGCGCCTCTTGGTAGCGTTCCAGCCCGTTGAGTACTCTTCCTTTTTCCGCCCACAGTTCCCAACCATTCGGACAGAATTCCAAGGCCCGGTCATAATGGGGTAGTACCTGCTCCAAATCGGCCAATATTCCCAAAGCCCTCAACTTACATACCCAAGCATCCACATTATGTGGATTAATTTCCAAAGCCCGGTCACAATCGGAAATCACTTCCCCATATTTTTCCAGGGGAAACAGGGCAAAGCCTCTTTTGTACCAAACTTCATCATCTGCCGGATTCAATTCCAAAGCCCGGTCCAGACAATCCACAGCTTCCTGGTAGCGTTCCAATTTATCTAAACTATCTGCTTTTTGCACCCAAGCTTTGCATTTATCAGGTTCCAATGCGATTGCTTTATCAAAACATTCAAGCGCTTCACCAAACCGCTTCAGAATACGTAGGCTAATTCCTTTATTGAACCATGCCACCGCATCATCCGGATTGACTTCTAAATAACGGTTATACCAATCTAAACCTTCATTAAAACGATCTAGGTAGGTTAGGATAAATCCTAGTTTAAACCAGCCATCGTATATTCTAGGTTTTGTCTCTACATATTTCCGGCACCAGATCAAAGCCTCTTCATATTCTCCGAGATTTTCCAGGGTCTTCATTTTTTGCCAGAAAACCCCAGCATTATCGGGTTCAATGGCTAAAATTTTGTCATAGCAGTCCAACGCTTCCCGATAACGTTTTAATCCGTGTAAAGCATCCCCTTTATCTTCCAAAGCTCTTGTATCATTGGACCATGTTTCCAATATGAAATTATGAAGTTCCAGAGCCTCTTCATATCTTTTTAATTGGCTTAAATTCATCCCCTTAATGATAAGTAGAAAATAATTTTCTTGATCGGAACAAGAATCAAGCCAATCCAACGCCTCCTGACTACGGTTCAGGTCACACAGGATGAGGCCCTTCATATTCCAGGCGTTTATCCAATGTGAATCAATCTCAAATATCCGCTCGCAAACAGCTAATGCCTCCGGATATTTACTGAGGTTGCTAAGAGAAACACTCGCTGATAACAATTCTTTGGCGTCCAGTTTGTAAGCGTTAAAGTCCAAAACCGGCGGCACACCGATGAGTTGATAACACCAGCCCGCCAAGACTTCCACAATCTCATCCCAATCGCGCGGGCGGCGGTCCGGATCTTTTTCCAGGCACTTAAGGACAAATTCTTCCAAGCCGGCTGGAATTCCCGGTTTTATTTGTTGTGGTGAAACCGGGAACTGCATTAAGTGCATATAACGCCATTCATCTATAGCAGTAGCCGAATACATCCGGTGTCCGGTCAGTATCTCATAGAGAATGCATCCGAAAGCGTAAATATCGGTATGGATGGTTATGGGTTCCTTCCGCCACTGCTCCGGAGCCATGTAGGCGGGGGTGCCCGCATCAGATCCGACGGCGTGGACCAAGCCGAAATCGGTGATATAAGGCTGGGCATATTCGTCAACTAGAATATTGGCGGGCTTTAAGTCCCGGTGGATCAAACCGGCCACTTTCCTATGGGCATATTGCATACCCTGGGCAATCTTTAAGGCCAGCTCCATCCCGACCGCCAAAGTCAGCTTCGGACTCCCCAGCCAGCTTCGTAAGTCATTGCCCTGGGGGTTACTAATGTATTCGGTGAGTACAAAAGGTAGATCTTCATATTTTTCTACACTATAAGCCCTTACAATATAAGGATGCTTCTCAAGGCTGACCCAAAGAGCGGCTTCCTCCCTGAAAAGTTCCAACAATTTCTTATCAAACTGATATCTTTTTTGAATCGTCTTTAAGGCACGGGGTAACTCCGTTTTGTGGTCGTAGGTCCCATAAACAACTCCCCAGGCGCCCCGATGGATTGCCAGCACTTCGTAACGATCACCGATATAATCGCCGGTCCGGTAGAGTTCCTGGTCTCCTTCGGCTACTGCCGGTATTGCTTGTGGTTGGGCCGCCAGGATCGTGTGGTAACCTTCCGTAACTATGGCTAATGTTGTTTTATCCGCATCCAACCTGGTTTGAAAGGCCTCACTTGCCAGGCAAGTCTGCTCACCAAGGAAAGGGGAGGTATCGTTCTTGGGTTCCATCGTAACTCGCTCCTCTAGGTTAATCCATCCGATAGGATATATCTACATTTTCAACTCATCATTTGCAAGTATTCGGCCGGTCAAGCGCAATAATATCGTTGATGTTATACGCATCAAACCTGTCCAACAGCTTTTGAAATCCATTTTCCAATTTATAATCCATCTCTTCTTTGAAAATCGGGACCACCACCAAAAAACGGATCGACTTTTCCTCGTTGATCTTCAACTCAAAAATAGCTTCTGCTTCGCGGATGGGTGGAAGTAATACCATGCAACAAAATTCAGTATTATCGGCAAAAGGAGTGGCCGGTTCTCCGTTGGGAATCGTATCGCCCCGGCAGAACCAGGCATTGTTTTCATGAGGGAACCTACCCAACTTTCTTAACCATCCCACCGGCCAATAATCCGCAAAATTCTTGATGGCTTCTTTGGTAACCGGCCAGGACTCCGGCAAATAAATCATCAATTCCGTATACTTCCACATGGATTGATCTTCCGGCACTGCGGTCGGTTGCCCGCTCATTCCCAAAGTAATAATGGTATGATAGGGCCGTTGAGGGTTGGCGCAAATCGTATATAAGTCTAGGTTGATGATGTTGGGCATGGTATCTATACCGATATACGAAGGCTTACCGATATATCGTTTAATATGCTTCCGGATTTTATCCAGTTCATCACCTTGCTCAGCAGCCGAATCCAAAAAATTGTTTTGATCTGCAATCTTCAAAACTCCCACTATTTATATTAATAGTATATAAGTAGATTTCCATCAGGCCATTTTCTTTTCCAACCACAAGGAAAGTGACCGGCTTCATATACTTTCAACAGTTCGGTATAAAAACCAGGCTTTACATAGGGACTATAGGCATGCTCCATCATTGCGGCGAGTATATCCCATTGAACGCTGTGCAAAACGGCTATATCAAGTTGGCGGCGGTTCACGAATTCCGTGATCGCCGGTGTCACTCCTAAGTTCAACAATTCTTTGGCCTGATCGGTAATCTCATTCCACAACCGATCCTTATCCGGCCAATTGTCATGTAAAGCAACAGTTAAGATGTTTCTGGCTTCGATCTGGACATTCTCCCAAAGGGTGCTCTTACATTTTTTAACTGCTGTTTCCCAGTCCCTTCACTTGCTCATAATTGATGCCGATATCATTCATTTCCTGGCCGCAATTGGAAAATCAGTTGATTTTGACAATCCGTTGGTAGATTTCTTGAAGTGACTCCATGGTTAGCTCCTTCTGGATCATTACTTATTCAATCAACCCCATAAATTGGGTGATTAACGATATGTACTCTATTCGTTTTAGTAAACAATTGCCAAGATTTTTTTAAAGCAGGCTATCTTTCATGGCCTTTTCCAACATCGCGTCAAAATCGTTGTAGGTATACATTGGATCCCCCGAAGGATTATCAAGCTCCACATAAACTTCTTGGTTCAGATCCAGACAATACCAACTGATACTGCTTTCTCCAAAAAACAGGTATTGTTTTTGCCACTCATTCTCATACCTTGTTATCAATATAGCCATTTACTTTTTGGTGAGTCTGAACTTCCAACAAAGAACCGTCAACCCCATAGAAAATGAAGCCGTTATATTCCAGTCCATTGACGGTTCTAAGGAAATTCAGATACTGATCCGGCAAAACCTGATGAAACTTCTTCTGAACCATTGCGCTCAAAAGTACAATCTGTTGGTTGGAGGCTGGATCATTGATGCCTCTACCCCGCCGTTCCCGTCTGGCCTTAATTTCAGCTAACTGCTGTTTCCACATTTTTCAACGCTCCCAATGGTAATTGAGATGTTTATCACAGAACATGGATATCAGTGGATTACGTTTTCAGTTTCACTCATCTGACGCCGCTCCGTTGTTTTATGTCCCCTGCGCTTCAGTCTTTAAGATCAGGCAATCCTTGCAAAACAAAAAATACAAAGAGATTTCACCTAAAAGGAACGGTACGCCGGGGATGAGTTTCCCGGATTCATCATAGTTTTCGCTAGTAATCATCCCGACATAAGTCATCTCTTTCTTGCACAACGGACATTCCCGATCCGGCGGATTTTGGCTGTATAAAGGCGGTCCCAACAGTCGAGCGATATATTCGCTGCCGAACAAGCCCCATGCCTGATTATAGGATTCACGGTCGCCGGGAATATCCTCCGGTTTCAGCTCAGTTAACCCGGCCGGAACTAACGGAAGCGGCGAAGGTAACCTGTCTTCCGGATCTTGGGCAAAGTCCTGAGTATCGTTTTGAGCAATGACCTTAACGGCCTTATCTTGCAGATCTAACTGAAAAACTTGCGGTTCCCAATAAGCCGAACAATTAACACAGGATACCAGCGGTAAATCAGCCAGCCCTTCCGTATGTAAAATGGCAAGCCGCGGATCGCTTAAGTCAAAGGTCAAGATTTGATGCAACGGCGTGTGACATTTTTCGCAGGTTGGCACTTTCCAAAAACTGCCGCCAAACTGATGCCGATAGTTTTCGGTTTCTCGTGGGCATTGGCGCGCATCCACGACCCGATACCCTTTCATCCCTTGCCAGTGAGGACCGTATTGGTAACTGCCAGCTTTACTCTTATCGCCGGTATAGGGCCCCAGGATCGACACGGAATCTTCACCCCATTTCTTCTTTAAATTGTTATTTATAGTTCAAACCATTTAACTTTTTCGGACATCTTTAACGACAAAAAGAAATCCCCGGCTACGGCTTGGGCTAAAGAAAATGGGATGACCAAATGATTCGATATCTGTGTTTTAGTTGAGCCAATGGAAAAGGTAGTGGAATCGTTTTCATCGAGTAAGTTTTCATCACAGTAGGCATAATGCCCGCAATCGTCTTCAGATACAAAAAAATGCACGCAAGCCAGATTATCATGAACCAAAATGGCCAAATGAGGATATCTTTCGCTGCCGTATAGTTCAAATTGATTTAACTTATTTTCATCCCGGCTCATTAAAATACAATTTAACCTCTTTAAACTATCACAATCGGTTTCTCTGCCAAAATAAAATACTTTCAAATCATCAGCCTCCATAGGTCGAGCAACATTTGTTACCTTACTCTACCCGGTTTACCTTTTTTCCAATTCTCATAAGCTTCATCTAGCATTTGAGCGAACTCTTGGTAATTCTCCCAACCGTCCTCCAAAGTATAAGGTCCGTCAGCTATGCCTAAAGCCAAATCGGCGAAATCCATCAAATAGTGTTCTTCGTAATAGCTCCTGGTAAAAGCTAAACCTTCCTCATTCAAATCCTCGGCCCAGAGTTTGCCGTCACATCTTTTGAGTATGAACTCCGTTCCTGTCATCTGCCGGTTCCGTACTTTTTCCAGGTCATCTGCACTTTCTTCTTTATGAATCTTTCCTTCAAACTCATTTCTAATAATCCAAGCCATATATACACCCATATGGAAAGCGGCTCTTCGAAAGACTGCTTCAGCCGCTTCTTCGCAATGTTCAATAAAACCAATATCCTTTTTAGTTGCTTGCCATTCAATATAAGCCTGCGGATGCTTGTTCATAAAGCATTCGCTGTAAACATTATGCGCATCCTCAAAATGCCAGTCGGCATTATCGAAATATGTTTCACTCATAGCTAGCCTCCAATAATAATGTAATCGTAGATACTTTATAAACCGCTATTTCTTTAACATCTCCAAAAACTCCCTAAGGCTCTCCGCCACGGTTGCAAAGACCGGGTTAAGATCATCCGATTCTTCATGATACCAGACCACCACCGGAGCAATTCCGTTTTTCCTGCAATCCAAACAGAAGCAATCCCCCGCAAAGGGAATTACATTGTACCCGATGAGATCTTCATCATCCAACAATTAAGACTCCATTGCGTCAGAACCACTTCAATATCATACCATCGGTTTACGTTCGACTCGAAATCATCACAAACAGACTCAAATTCTTGCATCCTTTGCTCACTTGGCGCCGGCAAAATTGCTTTCGGTTTTAACCTTCACTTTTACTCCCCCTCAAGTCCCCAACTTTACCTCAAACGAATGTATACCAGTTCCACATATAGGATCGGCTTTGGTTCAATTTTTGCCAAAACCTCGGTAAACATCAAATCCCTCTTCATTTTTTTCAATTTTATATTCATCCAAAACAGCCGCCTTAAAGTCATTGAACATTTGAATTGCTTCAGCAAGCAACTGTCCGAGTTCTTCATCGTTTCGAAAGGCCGGACGGAATATATGCTTATCCGAACCGATATCCCATTTCACTAGGACTCCCAGAGGAGACCCCTCAATCAATTCTTGTTCCTTCCAAACACACCAAATTAAATCCACTTCTCCATACTTCAATGAGATATTCAACTGAAATTTATAGTTTTGTTCTCTGAAAACTATTTTGAAAAAATTTTCTTTCGTATCATGTGTTGCTTTGAAGCCTAATCCATCAATTATTTCTAGTACCCTCTTAATTTCATAATCTTCATATTGTTCATCGATTGCAACCTGGTATCTCTTTGAAAGTTGCATATACCTTTCCGTTGCGTTACTTTTTCTAAAAGCCGCCTGAACTTTTGGCTCCATCATAACTAAAACCTCCTAAGACCAGGTACCAATTACGCTTAAATGCTCAATCACTTCACAATCCGTTTCAATGCTAAACAATTTACTTTCAAGTCTATCTCTCGCCACCGAACATATTTTTTACCCTTATCCTTGAGCAAATATAGACTTGATAGACGCTGCCGGGGGCATCAAACCGTCCCCAAAATTTTTTGAACGGTCCCGGGCCCCCAGCAATCTACCTCAAAATTCTTACACTATATAAGTTGAAATAAGTTTTTTGATGATGTTGAAAAGTAAGCTAGACCTCTCTCTCGCTCTCCCCGCCACGGGGAGAGTAACCTGATGTCAGGAAGCAATGCTTTTGGACACAGTTTTTACTCCGACACCCCTTCCAGATTCGGGAAGGGGCCGGGGGTTAGGTCGAGATAGGCATCTTCGGCTTTAACCCGTGTCTATTTCAATAATTTAATTCAACTTATATAGATTCGGCAATATGTAATTATTCCTGCTTAAACTTGCCATCCACGATCAAAACCTTTTTATCTGTGGTTACAGTAATCTTTTCACCGGTAGTGAGGTTTGTTATGATATACCCTTTTTTCAATTTGTCGGAATAGGTGGAACTTGAAGCCACGTCCATTTCCGTTCGGGTATAGGAGTCGGGTTTAATTTCCACCCGGTACTTTTTGGAGTCCTTATTGACCAGATCAGTGGCAAAGGCTTGAACAGACAATACCAACAGGCATAATACCGCTACGATAATTTTTTTCATGTTAATTGCTCCTTTGTTTTTTTGATATTTTTTCCCGGCCTCGGTTACCCTTCATTTGCTATCTGGGTCCGGTTCGCGCCATTTATCATGGCGCATGGTAAAGCCCCTACCGCTTACTTAGTTCTCCTGAATTTTCCTGACAATCGCCCCCTTTCAAAGGCTACCGCTTATGCATAATTCCATTCTTTTTTCGCAGTAAAATCACCCCACGGATTCTCCCCATTGTAGGCCCCTACATATAGTACCCGGTCGTTCCTGATGATCCATTGCATGCCGTGTTCTTCTTCCCAGTCGCAATTTAATTCCAAGTCAATTACCGGCGTATTTTCGTCTTTAGGCCTGGGAATATTTAAGCCGTTTGGTTGGATAAGCTTTAGAACATCCCTAATGTTTTCAAACTTTTTCGGCTCTCCGCCAACCATGTCGCAAAAATCATTACAATACCGGATTGAAGCTTCGCACAACCGGTCAATCACTTCATCGCTGAGGGAGTCGACGCATTTTTCGATATAGCCCATTCCCGCGCCTTCCCAAGAATAAAGTTTAATGTATTGATGAAAGAGTCTACAATAAACCTCCCCTTCGACCTCGTCCTTTACATTTTGAATATTCCGTAACAACAAAAACTCGCTTTCTTCCATTTCAATACCCCTTCCGTCGGGTTTTCATGATTTTGTGCAACTTTATCGATCCAAAATTGTCTGTACCCTTCCAAACGATTTGAAACAAAGCGAAGCAGTTGCTGAAAATTTTTTTACACTCCAAAAAATCTTGCTACCGGTTCGTGGCCAAACAGTTTCACAACCGAATCACGTTTCGAATTGCATTCATTAACATCTGCGCCTGAAGTAATCAATAATTGAAATACCCTTGTTAAATCCTCAATCACTTCTTTATTTTCATCATTAATCTGCAATTGGCGTGCATCCAGCGTGGCGCGCATTATACAATTATTACCATAGGAATCCACGCTTCTTATATTTGCACCGCTATCAATCATTTTTCTTAAACTTGATAAAGCTCTTTCAAATCTTTCCTTGGAATTTTGGATTCCACCCCATCCAGGAAACCGGCTGGAGAAAGTGGCCGCCCGGATTGCGTCATGAATCACCGGCGCTTTCCATTCATTGATACTTTCTGCTTCAATGAAATTAACATTGGCGCCCTGATCAACCAAGTAATCGGCGATATCGAAATTTCCCGTTTTAAATGCGACTTGTAAGGGGGATTGACCATCATCTTTTTTGGGTGGTTGCTTGGCGACGCAGTTCACCAACTCAGGCTTTTTTTCAATCAATGTCTTTACTTTCCCAAAGTCGGATTGGCGGATCGCACTGAATAATGCTTTCATTAAGGACACCCCTCTTCGTTTTTACCCATTCCGGTCTCTCCCGGCCGGAACGATTCATCCCCTGCATGCCGTGTTCTTCTTCCCAATTTATTATGAAATATTCATTCATTGACCCCCATACCCGAGACGTTCCTGAACAATTTGGATCAAATCAGACCGTTTTTCTTTCCACATCATTTGTAACCTTTCCGAGTATCCGGTAAAAGCCCAAGGCGCATTGGAACCTATCCGTTCTGTGGCTTCTTCGCCCATTAATCCATTTTGGGCTCTTAGTTCATGGACTTCCTGATCTTTGGTATAGATAATCAACTCATAAGTTTTGCCTACCGGAAGAAAGTTGTACCGGTGTGAAGTTACTTTTTGATAAACCCACACAACATCCGATAACGCAATAAACTGAAGTTTAAGAAACCTTTTGTTAATAATCCAGGAATCGGTAACAAGCGGCGAAAACTTCTCAGACACCGCTTCCGCTTTAATCACTTCACTATCAATATTATCAATGATTGTCTCCGCCGAACCAAACTTGGACAGATATTTGCAACTTGGGTGAAGAGTTGGGTCGGAATTTCTTTTAAGCACTACTATGACATTCCTAATGATGAGGGCCAAAAGAAGCACGAACAGCCAATAATCAATATTTATACGGGTTTGAAGTCTTCCTTCCTCAAGGAACACCGGATAAATCAACACCTTAGGATTTTGGCCCTCTCCACTCATTATGTTAAGAGCTTTGTTGAGTTTTTTTCGGTAATCATCCGAAAGATCTTTCAGTTCTCCACTGAATTCAAGGCTATCTTCATCGAGTTTTCCCTTGATCATTAAAAAGCTATGACCCAATTCCAATAAATAAAAATCATGATTTTTGGAAATTCGATAGAGTTTTTGACCCTTTACTGTAACATAATATTTTCTGAGGGAATCCACAGTTTGAATCCGGTTCAATTGACGAACCGTGATTTCAAAAGGACCCTTTTGAAGATTGTATCGGTATTTTATTAATTCGTTCCCCGATGTAACTGCCAGGCAAATCAGTACCGCAGTGATGATCAAAAGTCTACGATTATATTTTTGAATTTGTTTGAGAACAAAACCATCTCTCATCCGACGCCATTCCTCTCAATCCCAATGAATCACACAAAAGGTCATTTGAAACAGGAAAAACCTTTTTGACATTTGGATCAACTAAAGCGACTGTTTGTACTAAAGGCTCTTCCAATGACTTTCTCTCACTGTTCCATATGTTTCTCTATAAAACTGAGCGCATATTGGTATACTTCCGCTTTTTTCTTAACAGAATTGGGCACGGGAGCCAAAATATACACACTATGACCGGCGCTGACTTTTTGGGGAAGCTTATCGCTTGGTCCCACGATTGTCCGATTGGTGGTCAGCTCAAGGGTTCGGAATGGAAATTTACCGTTATATAGTTTTTTAAGAACCGGACCCTCACCGGAAGCTCCGACGGATTTAGCGATTTGATTCGCCAGCGCCGAACCGGAATAAAGATAGTTAACGTTTATCAAAGCAAAATAATTGGATCCGGTAGTATCAAGGTAAAGCGGGTTATAATTATCCTTATGTTCAGGAAGTGCGATTTTTAAATTTTTAATACTCCGGAACTCTTCCGAATTATCATCAGCGACACTGCCGTCCCATACAATTATTTTATATGTGCCGGCTGGATAAGCCTGATACTTGGTCTCGCCCGGTTTCACGGAAAGGTCGTCCAAGTAACCGCTGTATTTCTTATCCTTCTTCAGGCGGTGGAACGTGACGCTAACTTCCTTATCCCCCGAATTATAAATGGCAAAAGATTGTTCCGGGCCGTTGGCCTTTTGGTCGATTGAGGAGATAATGACGCCAATTGCAATCACAGCCGCTAAAGCAATCACAACAATCAGCCATAACCTGAACTTAAAATTGCGAATTTTCTTTGCAACGTTTTCCATCGTATTAGTACCATCCTTATGATTAAATTGTCATGCCATAAAAAATGATTATTTCCCTCAAATCTCGCCTTTTCCAGTCCCGGTCTCTTCTGGCCGGGAAGATTCACCCCCTAACTGCGCATAGGCCACGGCGGCTGTCTCGCTTTCCCGTAAAGTCGGCGGTTCCAGGCGCAGACAGGTGCGGCCGACCCGGAAAACCTGGCCATAGGCAAGCGCAACCGGCTCACCGACCCTTCTTGCTTGCCGAAACTCTCCCAAATAAGTCCCATTGGTGCTGTTCAAATCCTCTAACCGCCAGGCAGAGGTTTGGCTGTTCCATATGAGCCGGGCGTGTTTCCGGGACAGCTCCGGATCTTCCGGGAAATTAACCGTACAATCCGCCGCCCGTCCCAAAATTGCTTCAGCCACAGTTTCCCGCAGTTGAACCTGTAAAGTTTCACCATCCCCCATACCACTGAGACGGCTTAGTTTAAGGGAGACCATCATCATTCTTCCTCCTTTAAAGTCCTTATTTTTTAATCCAAACAAAAGGCGGCTCATTACCGTACATTTCCTTTTCCCGCTCACTAAACCGGCATCACTTGAAAAGTATAGCCTCCGGTACCGGCGCCGTTAATCACATAAAGCCAATCCGAAACCCGTGATGGTTCAATTTCAACCGTTTGTCCGGCTTTAACCGCATCCGTATACATTGGCTCACTTGCAATCATTCCGGATAAACGACTCCCGTTAACTTGTATATTAGAAAGAAACATATGCTCAACTTCAACTTCATTTTTTGTTGCAGGAAAAGCGTACTTGACAAGCGCGTCTTCAAAAACAGGTAGAATTCTCCTGCTTTCTTCTTCCATTGCCTTTAAAAATTGGGGGAAATTTGTCTGAGCCAGATGAATTGCTTCCAGCATTTCTTGGTCTTCGCCTGCAAACCAAGCAATCGTTTCTTTTTCCATATTTATCCTCCAAATTTATATTTTTTATTGAGCACGTCTCAGGTGTTTTTAACATCAGCAAATTTGGGATTAAATTCGATCATCTGTTGCGGTTCATTCCCATACTTCTTTTCATATAATTCTCTGTGTCTTCCTATCTCAGCAGCAATCCCAGTTGTATAAAACCTTGGTAAAATCCAACCGTTTTAAATCCGCGGCCTTGATAAAGAAATTGGCCACCCCGCAATCCCCCCACATGATATTAAGCTCGTCGTCGGTATCAATTTGGAGTAACAAAAGATCATAATCCGCATAATCCGATTCCCGGGGATCGGATTGGGTAAAATAGGCATAACCGGCCATTTTATGCCCGGTGCTGGAATAATGGTCGTGATACCAATCCCAGGCCTGATCGTCGAAAAAATTATGGGGCGCGGCATTCAAAAATTTTTCAAACTGAAAATCATCGGTCCCGACGGGCGCATGCTTCACTTCAAACTGCAATCCGCCTTCCGCTCCGATGGGGAAATAATCATCATTCTCACTTAAGAAACTAAAATCGGTCATGATTTTGGAGTAATCCTTGATTACCTCCGGAAGGTAGATTACTCTAAAATTCCCCTGGTCGGTCGGTTGATCAAAGTTGAGGCCGCAAACATCATCATTTGGCGAAATGTAGAATTGCAACATCCCTTGCCCGGGAAACACCCCAATATCGGGCAGCTCTGTCAAATTGATTTGCGCGAGCAACTTCATCGGGTTTCCTTGCAAATCTTTCGGGTATTCATAACCTAGCGGCAAATAAGGATTTCCACCGAATTTGCTTTCCCAGGCAAGTGTCTCTCCTCTACGGGTGGTAATCTTGATAAAAGGCTTGATTGACTTTTCAAATGGGTCCCGGTAATTTTCCAGCTCAGCGGACAGTTCTAATTTAAAACCATTATTCAATTCATCCGCCGCACCTTCTGCTTCCAGCTTATCGCTATCCGCTCCATTCCGGTGGCCTTCACCGGCAAAAGCGAGAGTTGCTTCATAATTTTCAAACTCCTCCTCGGTAAGGAAAACCATCCGGTTATCTTTGGCAACTGCCGTAAACGCCGTCGCCGTATTTTTTTCATTATAAATCACATCCACCAGGGGATGGATCAATACTTGCTCAATGGCGCGTTCCAGCGACCTGGCGCCCATCTTGGGGTCATACCCCAGGTCAAGGATGAGTTCCTTGGCTGAATCGTGAACCGTCAAATCAATCTGCATCTGCTGCGCCGCGCCGAATTCGGCGATTCTTTCCTGTAAGACGATCCCCATAATGGCCTTGAAGTCGTCACGCTGCAACGGTGGGAATTCAATGACTTCGGTCAAGCGGTTGACCAGTTCGGGACGGAGGAACTCCAGCGCTTTTTTACGAGTATCCTCACTTTTACGAACCACAGCCCTCATATCCTGTGACATCCCACCGTCGGAAAGCTCAAAACCGATCCGTCCTCCGGCCAGCCCGTAATTGGAAGTCATGATAAACAGGGCATTGGAACAGTCGACCTGGCGGCCCTGGTTATCGGCGAGACGTCCGTCATCGAAAATCGACAGGAAAAGATCGAGGATCTCCGGATGAGCTTTATCGATCTCATCCAACAACACCACACTATAAGGGCGTTTCCGTAAGGCTTCACAGAGCAAACCGCCTTGTTGGCTGCCGACATAGCCCTGGGGCGATCCAATTAAATTACTGATAGTATGGGATTCCTTATATTCATTCATGTCAAAACGCAATAACGCCTGAGGCGACTGAAAGAGAAAATTGGCCAGCTCCTTGGCCAGCTTGGTTTTACCGACACCGGTCGGCCCCAGGAAGAGGAAGACGCCGATGGGCCTGTGCGGAGCTTTCATGCCGGCCAAGGCCGACCGGATGGCCTGGCTTACCGCCGTCACTGCCTGTCGTTGTCCAATGACCCTGACATTCAGGACATCCTCCATTTGCGCATAACGCTGCTTTTCATCACTGGTCATCCGGGAGACTGGAATCCCGGTCCACTCCGACACCACATTGGCAATATCCTCGGCAGTTACCAAGTTATCGCTTTTGACGATATCCTTGGCACAGGCCAGATCGATGACATCAATGGATTTATCCGGTTGGTTGCGATCCCGGATATACTGATCCGTTAATTTCAGGGCCGTTATCAAAACATCGGGCGCCAGGGTTAAATTGTAACCGGCCTTGGCCTGTTTCTCCAGAATCCGTTCGGCTGCTTTTTCCAGAATCGTCAAGTTCACTTCAGCAGTAAGTTCCCGGATTAACACCGGGGAGAACCGCCGCTCCAGGGCGGGATCGCGCCGGATATAGCGGAAATATTCGTGCTGGGTGGTAGCTCCGATACATGAAAAATCGCCATGGGCCAACGCCGGTTTGAACATCTGGGCCGCGTCCAAGGCGGAATGCATGCTTTCTCCCGCCCCAACCAGGGTATGAATCTCATCGATAAACAAGATCACTTCCGGGGCTTCGCTGGCTTCCTTAATAATCTGCTTGACCCGCCGCTCAAACTGGCCCCGCAATTCGGTATCGGCGGTCAACTCGCCCATATCGATTTGGACGATTCGTTTGCCCTTCATAATTTCGGGCACTCTTCCTTCAGCAATCCGCCAGGCTAATCCTTCCACAATGGCGGTTTTGCCGACTCCCGGCTCTCCCAATAGTAAGGGATTGGCCTTTTGAGTCCGGGCCAGTATGGTAATGAGCTGTTCCAATTCCGCTTCGCGGCTGATCACCTCTGCCAGTTTCCCGAGCCGCGCCAGCCGGTTCAAGTCCCGGCCATACTTGTCCAAAGTAGGAGTGGCAATAGTAGAGGGAACCTGTAACGGGGTGATGGCGGGACCCGCTTGGATACCCGACTCATGAGAATTCGGTTGAAATGGATTCAAAGGAAACGCCGCCGTGGTCAGCCTGGTTCCATCCGCATCGCCAGATTGAGCAAGACATGTCTCCTGAGCGGCCCCTGAAGATAACCGGCCGACCCAAACCCCGCAGTCCACTCCCAATGTCCGTAAATATCTGACGGCGATATTTTCCCCCTCCATAAGCAACGCCCCCAATAAATGCCGTTCAAGAATAAACATACCGAGACCGGCTTGCTCCTCTGCCATCCGCAAAATCTTAGTTAATCTAGGTGTGCAAGGCGGAAATCCGGGTAATGCCTCTTTTCCTCTTCCCACTTCCCGGCGCATCTCTTCACGGGCCTGAGCCGGATCGACTCCGGCCGCTGCCAATATCCCGACGGTTGCTCCGTCCGAAATGCGCGTTAGGGCAATCCATAAATGTTCCACCCCAAGATACGGATGTTGCAAGGCGCGCGCCTCACCGGCGGCCGATTCCAGCAATTGATTGCAAAGGGATCTAATTCTTTGAATCTCGATACTCTCCATTTTAGCTTCCTCCAAACGGTCTTGCACCGTATTATAAAGTTATATTCTCGGAAAAGTCATCCCAGATATCCAGATCCGGGTCCAGTTGCAATAGCTTTTTCAGGCAAGATGTTCCTTCCGAAGTGCGATTCAGCTTAATCAAACATTTCCCTTTATACTCAAGTCCCCATGTGTTCTCTGGGTTGATGACTAGTGCACGATCACAACAAGCCACCGCCTCTTCATATCTTCCCAAATGATATAAGGAACGGCCTTGACTGCTGGGAAATGCGGCTTCCTCCGGATCAATTTTTTCCGAGTGTTCAAAGGCTTCCAGCGCTTCGCGATAGCGGTGTAGCTTATCCAAAATCAGCCCCTTGTAATACCAAGATACATCATTTTGGGGATTATACTCCAAAGCTCTCGTGTAACAGCTTAAAGATTCTTCATACCGTTTCAAGTGGTAGAAGGCGATTGCCTTACAAATCAAGGCAGGATAATGGTCCGAGTTGATTTCCAGAGTGCGGTCAAAATAGGGCAGCGCCTCTTCATACCGTTTCAAGTCATTCAATAGCCGTCCTTTTTCCTTCCAAAGCTCCGCAGCGTTAGGGCAGTTCTCAAGGGCCTCGTCGAAATGGGCCAATGCCTCTTCCGATCCGGCCAATTCACCCAATGCTTTTAGTTTATATAGCCAGGCATCCCTATTTTGTGGATTGATATCCAAAGCCCGGTCACAATCAGGAATAACTTCCTTATACCTTTCCAGGTAATATAAGGCGCATCCTCTTACACTCCAAGCTTTATCATCCGCCGGATTTAATTCCACGGTGCGGTCAAGACAATCCAACGCCTCCTGGTAGCGTTCCAAATCATTCAAACTTTCCGCCTTTTCCCGCCAGGCTTTGCATTTATCAGGTTCCAAAGCAATGACCTTGTCGAAACAGTCCACCGCTTCTTCATAGCGTTTCAAAATTTGTAGGGTAATTCCTTTATTAAGCCAACCTGTGGAGTAATCCGGATTGATTGTAAGGCCGCGATTTAAATAAGCCAACGCTTCATCAAAACGCTGTAAATGAATTAGTATAAATCCCTGTTCAGCCCAGCCGTCATAATCCCTGGGTTTGGCCTCCACATATTTTTCGCACCATGTCAAGGCCTCTGCATATTCATCAAGTTCTCCCAAAGTCCTCGCTTTTCTCAGCCAAAATTCATGATTATTAGGAGATTTCACCAAAATTTGATCGTAACAATCCAGCCCTTCTCGAAAACGGTTTAATCTCTCTAAGGCAATCCCTTTATCTCCCAAAACCGTTTCATCATCGGGCCTCATCTCCAGCAGTCGGTCAAAATAAATCAATGCCTCTTGATATCTTTTTAAGGCATTGAATTGAATTGCCTTGGCCAAGGGCAGATAATAATCATCCGGATCAGAATTAGAATCAAGCCAATCCAGTGCTTCCTGATTGCGACCCAACTGATTAAGGATAAGCGACTTCATATACCAGGCAATGGTCCAAGCCGGATCGATTTCAAATACTCTTTCGCAAACAGCCAAAGCTTCCGGATATTTTTTGAGAGTGAAAAAGGAAATACTTGCCAGAAGCAACTCTCTGGCGTCCAGTTTGTATGTACTAAAATCTAAAACCGGCCGTTCCCCGGTAAGCTGATAACAGCAGCCTGCCAAGGCATCAACAATCTCATCCCAATCACGTGGACGGCGCGCCGGATCTTTTTCCAGGCACTTCAGGACAAGCTCTTCCAATCCGGCGGGAATCCCTGACTTTAACTGGCGCGGCGTCATTGGAAACTGCATCAGGTGCATATACCGCCATTCATCTACCGCGGAAGCGGTAAACATCCGGTGTCCGGTCAGTATCTCATAGAGAATGCATCCGAAAGCGTAAATATCGCTTCGAATGGTTACCGTTTCCTTTCGCCACTGCTCCGGAGCCATATAGGCCGGAGTTCCCGCATCGGAACCGGCGGCATGAACCAGGCCGAAATCGGTGATATATGGTTGGGCATATTGGTCTATCAAAATATTGGCGGGCTTTAAATCCCGATGAACGAGTCCTGTCACTTTGCTATGGGCATATTGCATCCCTTGGGCAATCTTCAGCGCCATCTCCACCCCGACCGCCAGGGTTACCTTGGAACTCCCGAGCCAGCTTCGTAAATCGTTGCCCCCGGGATTATTAATATATTCCGTGATCACAAAGGGTTGTTCATCAAAATTATCAACCCGGTAAGCCCGGACAATATAAGGATGTTTCTCCAGCCGGACCCAGAGTGCCGCTTCTTCCTTAAAAAGTTCCAGCAGATTCTTGTCAAACCGGTACTTTTTTTGAATGGTCTTTAAGGCCCGGGGCAAATTCTGCTCATGATCATAGGTTCCATAGACCACTCCCCAGGCGCCCTGATGGATCGCCAATACTTCATAACGGTCGTCGATATAGTCGCCGATCCGGTAAAGTTCCTGATCGTCTTTAGCTGCCGCTGCTTCAGACGGCATGGCCTGGGGTTGTGCTTCGAGTACCGTATGATAACCTTCCGTGGCAAGCTTGGTTTGATCCGCATCCAGTTTAGTTTGGTAGGCATCCCTTGCCAGACAGGTCTGCTCCCCAAGGGAAGCGGGGGTATCGTTCTTTGGCTGCATCGCGATTCGCTCCTACGTTGTTATAAGTCTATCTTCTCGGAAAAGTCATCCCAGATATCCAGATCCGGGTCAAGTTCCAGTAGCTTCTTCAGGTAAGATGTTCCTTCCGTGGTGCGATTCAGCTTGACCAAGGATTTCCCCTTATACTCAAGTCCCCATTTGTTCTCTGGGTTGATAGATAGTGCACGATCACAACAGGCCACCGCCTCTTCATATCTTCCCAAATGATATAAGGAACGGCCTTGACTGCTGAAATATGTGGCTTCTTCAGGATTAAGTTTCGCTGCCTGTTCAAAGGCGTCCACCGCCTCGCTACAGCGGCCCAACTTGTCCAGTATTATTCCCTTGTAATACCAGGACACATCATTCTTCGGATTAAACCCCAAAGCCTGGCTGTAACAGAATAAAGCTTCTTCGTAATGTTCCAATTCATAGAGAACAAAAGCCTTACAGTTCCAGGCGGGATAATGGTTAGGGTGCATTTCCAAAGTACGGTTAAAATACGGCAGCGCTTCTTCGTAGCGTTTTAGCTCGGCCAGTATTCTTCCTTTTTCCTTGAAGAGCTCCCTAGGATTGGGACAGTTCTCAAGGGCCTGGTCAAAATGAGCTAATGCTTCTTCACAACCGGCTAACTCTTCCAAAGCTTTCAACTCATATAACCAAGCATCCTCATTATGTGGATCGATATCCAAAGCCCGATCACAATCGGGAATAACTTCTTTGTACCTTCCCAAGTAATACAAGGTGCAGCCTCTTACGCTCCAGGCTCTATCATCCGTTAGATTCAACTCCAAAGCGTGGGCAAGACAGTCTAGCGCCTCCTGATAGCGTTCCAAATCATTCAAACTGACCGCCTTCTCCCCCCACGCTTTCCATTTATCAGGTCTCAAGGCAATAACCTTGTCAAAACATTCAATCGCTTCATCGTGTCGTTCCAAAGCATGAAGTATAATTCCTTTATTTAGCCAACCATGAGAATCATCCGGATTGATTGCTAACGTGTGATTGAAACAATCCAGCGCTTCATTGAAACACTCTAAGTTGGAAAAGGAAATACCGGCCGTAAACAATTCACCAGCGTCCAGTTTGTAAGTGCTAAAATCTAAAACCGGCGGTTGTCCGGTAATCTGATAGCTCCAATTCGCTAAGACTGTTACAATCTCATCCCAATCACAAGGACGGCGGTTAAGGTCTTTTTCCAAGCACCGCTGGACAAATCCCTCCAATCCGGCGGGAATCTCCAGTTTCAGCCAGCGTGGCGCCACCGGGATTTGCATCAGGTGCATATACCGCCATTCATCTACCGTGGAAGCGATAAACATCCGGTGTCCGGTCAGTATCTCGTAGAGAATACATCCGAAAGCGTAAATATCGCTTCGAATGGTTACGGCTTCCTTGCGCCACTGTTCCGGAGCCATATAGGCCGGAGTTCCCGCATCGGAACCGGCGGCATGAACCAGGCCGAAATCGGTAATATAGGGCTGAGCATATTCATCCACCAGAATATTGGCGGGTTTTAAATCCCGGTGAATTAGTCCGGCCACTTTACCATGGGCGTATTGCATCCCCTGGGCGATTTTCAACGCCAGCTCCACCCCGACCGCCAGGGTTAACTTGGGACTCCCCAGCCAGCTCCGCAGGTCATTGCCCTGGGGATTGGTGATATATTCCGTGACCACAAAGGGTTGTTCGTCAAAATTATCTACTTGGTAAGCCCGGACAATATAAGGATGTTTTTCCAGCCGGACCCAGAGCGCCGCTTCTTCCTTAAACAGTTCCAGCAGTTTCCGGTCGGACCTGTATCTTTTTTGGATGGTCTTTAAGGCCCGGGGTAGTTCCTCTTCATGATCATAGGTTCCATAGACCACTCCCCAGGCGCCCCGATGGATGGCTAGCACTTCGTAACGATCGGTGATATAGTCGCCGATCCGGTAGAGTTCCTGATCGTCTTCAGCCAGTGCCGCTTTGACCAAAACTGCCTGAGGTTGAGTTGCCAGTATCGTGTGATAACCTTCCGAGGTCAACCGGGTTTCATCCGCATCCAGTTTAGTTTGATAGGTCTCACTTGCAAGACAAGTCTGCTCCCCAGAAGAGGCGGCAGTATCGTTCTTTAGCTGCATCGCGATTCGCTCCTAATCGGTGAATTCCAGATCATTGATAACGCAACATAAACATCTTAAGCCTTATCATAATATTTCTAAAATGTCATCAATAACCCACAGTTATTCTCCATGGCGTCTTTATATATAGTAGCAAGTCATAGCAAAATCGGCTAATTCCTGCACATCCCCATTCTCAAGTTCATTTTCCCAATTGTACTCCAGCAATTCCCCGGTATAGGGGGAATGGGCTTTTCCCATATGATTCGTAATAAATTCCTTTAAAGGTTGCCTGTCGCCAGTTTGTCCCGAAGTAAGTATCAGTGGGCTTAATTCTTTATTAAAACCCTGCGTATCAAAGATAAAAGCCTTATGTTCCATTGGTTGATGTCCTCTTCTTTATGATTCAGCCAATTAACGCCTATTTCCCGAAATTATCATCAGTCATAATAACCCTTCTCAAACACAATAACGCCTTCTACCGGTTCATCAGGCTCTTTTTCCGCTGAAGGTGCATAAACACCGATACCCAAATTAAATGAGGTTAAACCGGCATCATCAAATTGGACCAAACTATCCAGCTTCAAGAAAAGCCCTTTAACTTCAGTGTACGATCTACCAATCAGTCTTTCACCACCCAGCAAGGGGACGGCCGGTTCAAAAAATTCGATGGCTTCACAGCCGCCCGGGCTTTTATAGTAAACAAAACACCATTCATACATGTCGGTTTCAATCTCATCCGACATTGATTTATTAACTTTTTCAAAATCATTCCCCAAAATCGCATGAACTTCTTGTTCCGTCATTCCTAATAAAATATCCCCTGCTCCCAAATTCGGTTTGAGATCAAATTTCATCGATCACCCCTCCAATTGATTCGCCCGGTAATATTCTTCAGCTATCGCTTTAGCTTTCCCGTATCGCTCGGCCTTTTCTTCCTCTTGCTCGACCAATACTTCCAAAAGATCGGATAATGAATCCAATGTATATTCCAACAGCCAAAGCCAGCCGGGGGAGCGCTTCATTTCATCTTTGTAATGCTGCAGATATTTTTGTAAAAACAACTGAAAAATAAAATCATCCATAAGCCCGTGGTTGCAAAGGAACTCTTTCAATTTGCTTTCCGTAGCTAATTTTTCAAATTGTTCCATTCCTTTCTGTCCGCAAGCTATACCGGCGCGTAAAGCGGCCAACTCAAGAGTTTCCTCACACCAGCCGTATTTAGCCATGATTTCATCAATGTCCTGATGTTCATAGACTTCGTGATCCATGTCGTGCCATTCCAGATACTCCGTATATCTTGGTACATAATCTTTCGAGTAAAGGGCTAGATTGAGAGCCACATTCCGGGCGGCGGGATTTTCCTCGTCCAGCCAAACCGGCCTGCCCTGTTTTGCGATTTGGATCAGTCCGGATAAATATTGGATAGCCAAATCCAACAAACCATATTGAAAAATAGCTTTTTCCCAAAAGAAACCATCCGGAATCCGGCCATCATGGAAACGGATGATGATTTCATGAGTACAAAAACCTTCCTGGTTATTGCGCACATGAGGAAGATATTCCTGAAGGAGCGCTTCAATGGCAAAGGCGTATGATTCGGTACTTTCTACATCATGGATGTTTAGCTCACCGATCTGGGTTGCGGTATTTTTATTGGAATGAAAATTTATCAAAAATATCAACTCCTATTACCCATTTAAGCGCATATCAGCCACTTCTTCTCTTTCAAAATCTATTTCTAAAATATGATCCGAAATTATTGGGTCCCCGCAAGAAATAGTTGCTCCATAATCATCTGCACGATTAAACGTAATACTGGCATGATATTGACCCCAAGCATGTAGCAACACCTCATCGCCCCTATAATCCTATTTATATTGAAGAACTATCGATTCCCCAAACTTCAAAAATATCATTTTCAAAATGGGTAAATAAAGTCACATCTAAACCCAGATAATCATCTTCTCCATCCGGTGTAGGTTCTGTCAACTTTATATACACTAAAATTCGAAATCCTATGGGGTTAATATGCTTCATATATGAAACACAATCAATATAATAATGACCTGTTAGCCTGCTACGTACCGGGAATAAATTGTCCTGATCATGAAAGCACACATCATCATCATTTACGTATTTTTCAATCTCTTGATGAACAATTGAAAGAATTTCCTTCCATCGTTCCAATAGTTTCTTAAACTCAGTTAAGCAAATTCCATCGTAAAATTTAATTTCGGGTTCTACATTCTTTTTAATTTGTTCTATTTTCATATCTTGAACGCCTTACTTAATAACAATCCCAATGCAAATACCATTGGTTGTCCGCTTTGGATTTCAAAATATAAAGATTGCCATTGTCTCCCACCATAAATCGCGGTTTTTCTTCGGAGGATATCTGAAAAACGTATTCATAATCCCCGCATGGAGACTGAATAAAAGATGCATAACCGCCTATTTTAGTACGATAATATCGCTCAAACTCTTCAAAAAAACGGTCACTCAGTTCCTCGGACTCATTGATCTCCGTCATATCAAAATAAGCCCAAGATTCTTCCCAGCAGGGATAATCCGGCTGCTCCGCCAAGCTCCACTTAATTTGAAACGGTTTATAGATTTGAACTGCCTTTGGTGTCTCCACCACGGTCAAATCCTCAATGGAATCATATTCTAGCAACCGCCAACCTTCACCGTTTTTAGCGACGGTTGTTGGTAATTCTCGCGCATTGAGATAGACTTGAAGCAACTTGATATCGCCAAAAAAGTCTCTGCCATTGGGAATTTCTGCAGTCATGATCTGAATCACGGGCAGCATCAAGCCATCAGCATCACTGGGCCAGTCCATAGCGTTATTTAAAACAAAATTTCCCCCAAACCAACTCTTTAAACCGTCTTCAGGCCGAAAACCTCCGATTTGCGCCATCACCGGCCTTTTGCCAATGCGCTTTATTTCAGCGAACAGACTCATTTGCTTCACCCCAAATTCTTTTACACCAAGAACTCAAAAAAATTGATTCTAAATATTAACACGATGGTTGAGCAATGAATTATTGATAATGAACCACAGCATTTACATGAATTTAAGAGGCCAACAATTTTCATAAACAATCAAGAAATTAATCAATTTGGTCATACTTTACTGACCCGAGATATTTTAAATAAATGCCTGGGGAGGTAATTTCCTTAATCCGGCCATGGTACGCAAAATCATACAGTAAAAAACCGGCGTTAAAGTCCGCTTTGGCATCTAGCCGGAAATTTTTCGTAAATTCAGGGATAACTGATTTTGCATAGGAACAACCGGCCAACAGTTGTTCAAAATCATGCGCAGTAAAATCCCTACAAAAAGCATCACGGAAATCCTCATCAAACCAGTCAATCTTAAAATCCGTTTCAAAACTGGATTTGATGTAATCCCCATCATCCGTATAACTTCCTGAAAGATAACTATCCAGCTCCTCATAAGTAGAGCATTTTCCCAACCATAATGAGACGTATCCTTGTTTTTCCATTCTAATCCCCCTTTCGAATTGGTTCCTGCAAGCCTTTCAAGAAAGGAATTCTTTATCCTACCGGGCCAAATTGTACTCCAAAAGCTGCTCATCCCAGACCAAATCATGATCATCAGCATGTACATGCCACTTTGCATCAGGTATGATGCGTCGAATCTGCGACAACAAGGCTGCCCAATGCTGCATAGCCTCCCATAACTCTTCCGGAGAGTGGTCCGGCAGCTTGGTGGCGCCTTCAAAAATAATATCTGGCCCAGTTGGATTTTGTGGATCATAGACGCAGAACAGTTCCCCATTTGAGCCGGCTGCTTCTGTCATTTGCCTAAATTCCTCCGCATACCGGGAAATCAAACTATCAATCGTTTCCTGTTCTTGATTATTGAGTTTCCGGCTCCGTCTAGCGGTGTAATAAAGCGAGATACTCAAGGTCTCTCTCCTTTCACCCGTTAATATTCGCTCGCTCCGGTTGGCCGTTTCGGTTGACGGATATGGTAATACTATGTCCCCAAAACAGATCGCCGTCCCCGTACCAAATCTCGTATTCGCCATCCTCGTTAAAAGAGATAGTCTCAATCGCCATCCGGGTTGTGAAATCAGTCTTGGTTAGCTCCGCTTCGCCTTCATCCAACCAACTCTCATTCTTCAACTCCAGCAATTGCGCGGCGGCAAACTCCCGCATAGCGCCATCGATGGTTGCCAGCCGGCTAAGCACCGCCCGGACCAGCGGTAATATTTCTAATGTAGCGGCCCGATTATCGATATCGATATAAATTTCAAAAGCGTTGCCTTGAGCCTGATACTTCGTTTCAAACCACTGGTACCGTTCATTAAAGGTGAGTGTACCGATGATTTCATCCTGGATGGACGGACTTTCGGCGGCAGTCTTTTGGGGCGGCGGGGGATTCTCCACTGTCGTAGGAATACTCATAAAAGCTTTTTTAATTTCGGTTTCAGCCACACCAGCCACATTGAAAGCGACTTCAAGCATGCCTTTACCTAATTGTCCGCTTGTCCCGGAGATAATGCGTTGATCAGCGGAGATAAAGCTAAACAGACTGCCGGCATATTTCATTTCCCGCACTACAAAACTGTCGGGTATCGGAAAGCTGCTCCAAGATTTACTTTCGTGATCGCAATGGTACCAATCAGCCACTTGTTTGCGGCCGCCGTTCTCCTTGGGCGGCATGTTAAGGGTTTTTACCAACCCTTTATCATTGATTGCAGCGTGCTTCTCCTGAACAATTATCAGGACGGAATAATCATTTGTCACCGCAAACGGCAGATTGATTCCTTGAATTGCAGCCCTGGCTTGCTCATCACCTTCATAAGCGCGGCCAAGATTATCCAGCATTTGATCCGTATCATAATATGCCATGGGTTGCCTCCTTACCGATTACTCTTGAATCATTTTACTCCGCAAATAATCCGCCAATTCATCCTGTTCATATTCCGTTGCATAATCCAGGGCACTTTCTCCTTCGTTATCCCGCGCGTTAAGGTCAGCACCATTTTCTATCAAGTAGCGGGCAATCTCCAAATGGCCGAAACGGGCTGCCTGCATTAAGGGAGTCGTTCCAAAATGATCGGGAGTTTGAATCGATGCCCCTTTATCTACCAGGAATCGGACGATCTCCAATTGCCGGTTAAATATGGCAAATACAATAGGAGTGGTCCCCTCGCTATCGGACCCCTCGATAGCGGCGCCTTTTTCAACCAAATATTTCACAATCTCCGGATAGCCGTTATTCGCAGCAAAAATTAACGGAGTCATCCCGTTCACGTCGGCTGCGCCAACGTGGGCTCCCTTTTCCACCAGGTATTGTACAGTCTCCAGATGGCCGTTTTTTGCCGCCAGTATTAACGGAGTCATTCCCTGATCGTTTGGGGTCTCCCGGTCCACTCCGGCCTCAAGCAGTTGCCGGACCCGTTCAGTCAAACCGACCTTACTTGCCCGGATGATATCCAGTTGTCCGATATCCGCCCCTTTTTCCAGCAGATATTGAACAGTATCCGTTTGACACTCATCGGCCGCCAACACTAATGCGGTTTGGCCATTTGCTGCGGTTGACTCCAGAGCCGCGCCGTTTTCCACCAAACAACGCACAATGTCCAAGTTATCATCCGCTGCGGCACTCATCAAAGCCGTCCGCCTCTGATCATCCCGGGCATCGACATTGGCCCCTTGAACAATGAGGTATTGTAATATCTCTATCTGCCAACGATCCGCGGCCAGCCGCAGGGCAGTTTCTTTGCCGGCGGTATAGCTTTCCAAATCCGCCCCTTTTTCCACCAAGTACTGGACCATTGCCAGATTGCCGTTGGTTACGGCGAACATCAGGGGAGTCAAACCATCATCATCGGTCTCCCGCAGGTTGGAACCATTATCCAATAAAAATTTTACTGTTTCCAAACGGCCATTACTCACGGCCAGCAGTAGTGGAGTCATACCTTCATCGTTTTTAGCCTGGAGGTTGATCTTTCCGGCGACCAACTGTTGCAGCCGCCCCAGCAATCCACTGGCGCTTGCTGTAAAAATATCCAATTTGCCGGTATTGGCACCCTTGACAATCAACAACTCAACAATTTCGGTTTGCTCTTTCTCTATAGCCAGCATTAATGCGGTGTTTCCTCTGTTATCTTCCTCTTCAAGATCGACGCCTTGCTCAATTAAATATTCGACGATTGCTCTATTGCCTTTTTTGGATGCCAGCATTAATGCATTCCAACCGTCAATATCTTCGGCTGTGATATCGGCTCCCTTTTGAATCAGATACTCCAGAACATCCCGGCAATTATTATAAGCGGCCAGCATCGCTGTAGTGAGCCCGTATTTATTTTTACGTTCAATATTCGCATTTTTTTCAAACAGATACTTCACAACCTCAAGCTGGTCAAAGCAGGCTGCGATCATGATGGGGGTCATTTGCAGCCCATCGGTGGCTTCAAGTCTAGCGCCATTCTCCAACAAATATTTTACGAGGGCCAAATGGCCGTTACTTGCAGCGATCATCAGAGGAGTCATGCCGTCTTCATCGGTTGTTTCAATGTCCGTTCCGGCTTCAATCCCTTTTTTGACATTATCCAGGTCGCCTTGGGTGAGATATTCAGTGAAATTCATATTGCCATCGCTCTCCTTTGCATTTTTATTAAAATGCGGCTGCTAACCTTTCGGAAAGCGCCTTCTCCAGATAATCGTCAAAATCGGTGGCCAAACCATATTTTTTTCCCTGAATTACTATCTTTTCTTTATTTCGTCAAAAATTAGCTTTTTCATCCTCAATGAAAGGGTGAACTTTTTCACCCTTAAGAATGTTTTTTGTTAAAAACCTGGTTTCCAAATCGTGTAGGTGGTCGATGATGAATTTATCTGACACCATCTACCAACACTCGGAATTTCCACCGATTAGATGATTGCGCCCATGCCGGGGGCACCCATAACAAAGCTCTTCCGGTTAACAGCCGGAAGAGCTTTGTTTCAAAAACAATACGGATTTGGGTTCGTTTTTATCCATCCCGACTTACTCTGGAACTGCGAGAGTCAGAATTACACTCCCCCTTAAAGCGCAAAGATTTTGACTTCCCCTTTGCCAACTTGCCCACCATCCGTGGCGACAGCCATAAACTTGTTATCAGGGCTGAAGGCAATGCCTGTAACCGCACTGGGAAGCGAATATTGCCCTTCGGTCCGAATAGTTTTCACCAAAGTGCCATCCTTCGAATATAAAGCCAGGCCGCTTTCTTCGAAAGCCACCGCAAATAAGTTACCGTCCCGGCTGGCTCGAATCAAGGTGTAACTGGAATCAGCCGCTTTTTTTAGGGTCTTGATTAATTTTCCGTCACTGGACCAAAACGTCAAATCCGTTTTAACCACTACAATGGTACCATCGCTTAAGATAGCGACATCTTTACCGTTATAACTGGAAGTCAGTGGGTCACCGGTATCAATGGCCGTCACCAAAGTTCCTTTTGCCAAATCCCATACTTTTACTTGTTCATCCCTGGATATGGTTACGAATTTGCTGCCATCCACGCTAAAGCTGCAACCATAGACCGATGTATCCTCATACCCTTTGAAAAGTTTTACCTTGCCGGTAGCCAGATCCCTCGATTTAACTCCACCGAAATTATCTGTTTTCGTTACATTCACCAAACTCTTTCCATCCCGGGAGAATAATAAGCGGTAACTTTTAGAGGTTTCAATTTCAGAGTTAACCGAAGCCTCATCGGCATTTTTAGCGATTGCGCCAAGCTTTTTGATATTCGTTCCATTTTCATCCCAAAGATAGATTTGAGCGGGATTGGTATATGCAAATGTGGCAATGGTATTATTGGCGTAATCCATAACATTGATGTCCGGCCCGTCTTTAACTCCAAATCGTTTCATGACGGTCCCGTCGGTTTTGCATACATTAATAACATTTTTGTAGGCAAAGACAATTTTTGATCCATCGGAACTAAAGCAAACATCTACAACCGGCCCCTCAGCTGCTATTGTAACATTGGCCGAGCTTTGTTCTGATTGCTTCTGGGAAGGTTCTTGGGCGGGTTGGTCTTTTTTTTCTTTCATGGGGTTGTTCCCTATTGGAAGACGAAGCCCCCCTGCAAACACTGTAACAGATAAACATAACAACGAAATCATACCCATAAATAAAAATAATTTTTTGTTCATTTTCTTGCTCCTTAATTTAAGAAATTTTTGTATAATTACTCCTTCTATACTATAATACCGGCTTTCATCCGTTTAAAGATGAACATTGTCATCCCAGGCACAATAGCAGGGGTGAAGATTTTCACCCCTGCTATTGCTCACAAATGCCCTCTATCCATTTTAGTTTGGGTTAAAAAAGCTACCGCAAACACTTATTTCCCCTCTTTAAAAACGGTATCAATCGCCAATCCTGCCGCCAATAACAGAGCTACCCGGTTTGGATCAAGTTCTGCGGCTTCCTCCAGGGAAACCACATAATTATCGGCACTGGTAAATATCTCTTTGACCGCTCCGGCCCATTTCTTGGTGATAGTCCCGATAACCCGGTTGTCTGTGCCGACAAATTGGAAATTCCAACCTTTCCAGTCGCCCTTGATCTCCGCCACCTTGTTTTCTGCCGGATCGAAGACCCAAAACCCTCCCCCGATTGTAAACACTTTGCTTTTGAAAAAACCGAGGCACTCACCGTTTTGATTCAATACCAATATCTTCGATCGAAGCAACGAAAAGGGTTTACTGATCGAAAATACAACCCCTTGCCCCTCGTTATCATAAATATTAATTTTATTGGGCAGCATTTGTTTCTTGATCAGCAACCTCAAAAATTTAATCATACCGCCGGGTTCTTCTTTGGCCGCAGCAATCTGTTTACCGGTTTCAGGATCAAAAATATCGTAGGTACCCGCTAATTTCATGAATTCAACTTGCTCTTTGATTAAAAATACTTTTCTGTCAAGCAACATTTTTTTCTCCTCCAAAATATATGTTTATTATAAAACCAACTTCCCTTGCTACTGATTATCTCTTTAGCCATTTTGCTTCGGCAGGAAAGGCGCAATCATCTTAGCCAAAGCCGGCAGGTTCCGGGTTTGAATCCAGATGGAACCGGGTCCTTTATACTCACAAACGATTCCTTCTCCAGAGGCCACCGTGTTAAACAAACCTTTGGCCGCTTTTTTGATCTGGTATTGTACCGATGCCTCAAAAGCAACGATATGACCGGTATCCACGATAAAGCTTTCACCCCCGGCCAATTTTTTCTCGATAATCGCTCCATAAGAATTAAGAAACACTGTCCCGTTCCCGGAGATTTTCTGTAGAAACAATCCCTCGCCGCTAATCATCCCCTTCAGAGAACCTTGCGTGGAAAGTTCCAACTCCGGACTCCCTCCTAAGTAAGCTCCGCTTTGCGCGAAAAGTGTCTCTCCGGTCAAATTGAAGCGAACAACATCCCCGGGGATGGAAGGCGCCAAAATCAATTCCCCAGCGCCGCCCACTGCTCTATATAAGGTGGCAAATAGCGACTCACCGCCCACTGCGGCTTTAAGAGTCCCCAATAATCCTTTTCCGGACGATTTGGCCTCCAGTTCGATGGTGGGGGACATGGCAATCATCGCTCCGGACTCGGCGCGAAACGTTTCCCCGGGAGCCATTTTAACCTGTAATGTTGTAAAAACCGGCCCGTTTTCAATTTGATAATCCATTCCAATCAACTCCTTTCTTTAGTAAATAAGCAATTTTCCCTGATTTACTATCTTTTCTTTATTTCGTCAAAAAATAGTTTTTTCATCCTAAATGAAAGGGTGAACTTTTTCACCCTTATGAATGTTTTTTTCTTTAAAACGGGTCTATCAAATAAAAAAGAGGCTGTTGCAAAAGGTAAAATAATTTTGCGACAGACCCTTAATTTTATCTTGAGACTTATTGATTCATTTTAATAAATCCGCTAATTCTTAAGTAGAGCGTATCGTAAATAAATGGTAATCAGAAACGGGGAAGATACGCTCTACTTAAGTAAAACGTTCCCCATCATTGAGTGCGCGTGCGTGCGCACGCGAGTTATTTAGAGAACGTTTTACTCGTATGCTTTTACTTTTTCGCTATTCCCTTTAAGCTGACTTTTTCAACCGCTTCTTTGGTATTTTTGACTTTTAATTTTTTCAGAATGCTTTTAATCTGGGTTTTAATGGTATTTTGAGTTTTATATAGTTTCTGTCCAATCTCAGCTTGGGTATAACCTTGTTCAATAAGATTAAATATCTCCTTTTCAGGGCCAGACAAGTCCTGAAGTTGTTCTTCTTTTTTTAACCGGCAAAATTCGTTGATTAACAATTTAAATGGCATCTCGTTTTTATAAAGTAAGCGAATAGCATTGGGAATTTCCAGGTAATTTTCTTTCAGTATGTATTGCAAAGCACCGGCTGTAAAAGAATCCACAATGGTTGCGGCGTCATCAATACCGGTCAGCATGATAATTTTAACGTTGCCGAATTTTAATATTTCGATTGCAGCGACAATGCCGTCACTTTCATTTCCATTTAAATTAATATCCATCAGAATGAGATCAAATTCCAATAATTTTGCCAAACCGATAGCTTCAATTTTATTGGATGCCACCCCAACAACCATCATATCAGGTTGTTTATTGATAAAATTGGTGATAGCCTTTTGAAAGATTAAATCATCCTCTACTATGGCTACTCTGATATTTTCCATGATACCTACTCCTTACAAACCAAACAGCACTCGGGGGCAAATTCTTTGCGAGGGGTTGTTGCCACCTTGTTTTTGGGAAAAAATAGATGAACTGTAGTGCCGATATGCTTCTCGCTTTTGACTTCAAGCGAAGCCCCATGCATTTTCAGGATATTATAGCAATGCGATAAACCCAATCCAAAATTGTTCCGTGTCTCTTTGGTCGTAAAGAAAGGTTCTACCACATGCGGGAGGTCCTCTTTATTTATACCGATACCGTTATCCTTAACCACAACAGTCAAACCTGCCGTTGTTAAAACGGCTTCGATGATTAATCTACCTCCGCCAGTCATCGCTTCAACGGCGTTCTGAAATAAATTCACAAACACTTCCTGTAAATACACATTATCGCTTTGGACTGTAATGTTATCGCTGACATATTTCTCGATATCAATATTCTTGGATTTGACTGGAACAGCAACATATTTCAGTCCAACCTCAATGATTTCAGACAAATTGTTTTTGGTTAATTTAAATTTGCCCGGGTCAACTGTGTTTTTTTGCAATTTTTTCATCATATTGGATAAATGTTCCAACGATGCCGATACCATTTGAAAGTTCTCATTTATCTCACGGGCACAAGCACCATCATATTTATCCAGGCAAGCTAAGGAAAGCTTCATATTGGTCATACAGATCGAAATATTGGTAATCTCATTCTTTAAGGAATGGTTCAATATTTTTATGCCACTGTCCATAATATTCATAATATTGCTTAGATTCTGCTTCTCAACCCGTAGCTTAATACCCAGTACTCCATTCTTGATAAGAAAATATAAAAACAAGACAAACATGTACAATATAACGTAAATATTGTAATCCCAATATCTCCAGGATTTATCGGCCGGAAGGCCCGCCAACAGGTAAGAAGTTATTGAAGTCAAAGCAATGCCCGGGACGGCTATCAAACAAAATGTAAGCCGTTGTCTTTTAAGGCTGGGAATATCCTCTTTTAGATATGCGTAAATCTGCAGCGCACAACTGATGAAGGAATAAGGGATCGCCCAAATCGAAAAAAACCTGTAATAAATAACGCATTGATAAGTTTTTTTGATACCATAGTCGTGGAGAGGGTAATTCAGAAAAGTAATGGCCATGGGAACGAGCAACAGCAGCTTGACGATTTTTTTATACTTCGGAGCTAAGATACCGGAGTAGCTAAGTCCAAACATTAAAGCAAAGTATGGCGTGAAGTAATGGGCTATCGCTGAAATAATCACTTCAATGATCTCTTGGGTTTCACCGGATAGCCCAAGGTAATTCCGGATTAAGGTTGTATTTTCGGACCAGAATAGGCAAAATCCCCCTAATCCCGCCAGAAATGACAATCCCATTACCCAACGGGTCGATTCGGTTTTATAATCAGCAATACCAAATATAATTGCCATCGTCCACATGGTTAAGGCAATAATCATTGAATAAAACGTCTCTTTCGCACTTGTACTTTTTGATTATTTTCCAAATTAATGATCCATTGGTTATTATAACAATATTATGGTATTTATGCAACAAAATAAGCCTTATACAGGCACGTGCGCACAAATGTCCATCCACATCCGGATAAAACCATTTTCAATTTCCCTTGCCACGAAGCAAGCCGGCGGAAGCGACAAACTTCAAAGCATCCTCGGCAGAAACCTCCACCGGCTCCACCCAGCTTTGGGGAACCAAAACCAAATTTCCGGCCCATTGCATCGATTGCATCAGATATACCGCCACATATCCTTCGGGGATAAACAAGCTCACTTCATCATTGGTCAGGAAACCTAAGAACTTCAGGCCACCGGGCATATTGACCCTCACCAGGCGCGAAAAACTATTTTTGTTTCCCGCAAAAGAATTTACCGTATCCTTGATGATCCCATAGATGCTGCCGAGCAAAGGAACTCTCAACAACACCCGGTCGAACTGACGGAATAATTTATTGGTCAACCAGTAGGAAGCCAGCAATCCGGCGAGAAATATGATGATGATGGTAGCCAGGAAACCAATGCCGGGGAAGTAAACTCCAACCCGCCGCAATAACCCTTCAAATATTCCATCGGTCAATTGATAGAGCAAGTACAAGATATACAGCGTCAAAGCAATGGGAGCCAAGGTGAGAATTCCTTTTACAAAAATCCCGAGCAATTTTTTCAAGGTTACACTCCTTTTTGACTAAATGCGATACATCACTATATCATCGCGAGTCCAGAGGTTCCGTTTACTTATCCATGGAATTCAGCCCAAGGTTACCCTGGTAACCATATTTTGATGCTTGATTATGCCCCAGTCACCGTTTCATCTTCCCAATCAAGGCCTTCGTTTCCTCATCAATACACAACGACTCTCTGATTTTCTGGAGCGTTTTATTAAAAGTAAAGGTATCCCAATGGTTCTGTTGTAAATAGGGCATGGTTTTTGCAGGGAATTTCACAAAACAAATCGAAACCACCCAGGCTACCGCCATTTTAGCATAATAACCATCATGGTTTACATGGTTTAAACTCACCAGCACTCTGTCAATGTACTCTTGATTCAGGTAAAAATTCAGCAGCATGACCACAGCAAAACGGATTTCAAATTCTCTATCAGAACGCATATAGGGCTGTAAAAATTCCCAAACCCGGATCATATGGCTCTGGGTAATTTTCAGATTGCTGCAAAAGCTGTCGCAAACTCCCCAATTATTAATTTTAGGTATAAAATCGGCGGTATAATGCAGAATTTCCTCAATATCCCCTTTGGCATAGCCAATGACCAAACCCTGTAACATGATTTCTTCATAATAATCGTCTTGTGCTGCCGATAAAAAGCTCCGCCAGTCCCCTTTGGCGACTTCTTTAGCCAGTTTCCTGATGGCCGGGAGTCTAACTCCCAAAATATTATCGATTCCGGGGAGCAATCCGCTCTGAAACTTCCGGTAGGGTTCATCCGCCAACTCGAAAATGCGTTCTCTTAAGGTTTTTCCCATGATGTAACCACTCTTCTTTTTAATACTCCCAAAACATCCGTTGGATAGTAACCGGATCAACCGTCTTGGTAAGGGCCATGGCTAAAAGGATGCTTGCTTTTTGAGGGTTGAGGGTATCGGAAACGATAAAATTACTCAAATCATCATTGATGGCCCAATTCCGGGTAACAATCCCGCTACTGACCCGGGTGCTCCGAACCACCACCACGCCTTGGGCCTGCATATCCATAAAAATATTTTTCATCATCTTCGACATATTGCCGTTTCCCAGACCGGCATAGACCAGTCCTTTAACTCCGGCAGCAACGGCGGCCTTTGCCAGTGCGCCCAGATTGCCCACATGTCCGTAAATGATTTCAACTGGAGGAAGTTCGCTAAGACCGTCAATGACGAATTCACTCATATAGGTGTGTTTACGGGTAGGTTGCCGATAGAAATGGGGCTCCCCTTCCATGAGATATCCGATATAACCAAGCTCCGGGGCTTTAAAACTATCTTGAAGGGAGGTATTGGTCTTGGTAACTTCCCGGCTGGAATTGATGGTATTGTTCAACGTCACCAAAACCCCTTTACCGGATGCTTCTTCACTAGCCGCCAGAATAATGGCGTTATAAAGGTTCATGGGTCCGTCGGAGCTAAGCGCGGAAGCCGGGCGCATCGCCCCCACTACAACCACCGGCTTATGGCTTTTGACTACCAAATTGAGAAAATAAGCGGTTTCTTCCAAAGTGTCGGTCCCATGGGTAACAACCACGCCGTCAATCTCCGGCGAGGAGAGCAAGGCATTGATGCGACCGGCAAGAGTAAGCCAGATTTGATGGGTCATTTCCGCACTGTCAATCTGAGCGATCTGCTCGCTGGAAATCCGGGCAATGCTGCGGAGAGGCTCGGAAATATCTTTCGTAATCGCTTCAATCGGCAAAATAGCCGGCTGATAACTGGCCGTATCGGTTATCGAACTGGAAACCCCGGCAATTGTTCCACCGGTGGCAAGTATCACAATGTTTTTCATAGAGAATTTCCCTTTTCATAATGATGCAACCTAAAAAACACTTCTAAAATTATATCATATTCCGACGTTCTTTCCGCCATCCGTTGAGAGAATTCATTCCCTCACGGAAATCATTCTTTCCGTCATCCGATGAATTCATTCCGTCACAGAAATCATTCTTTCTGTCATTCGATGAATTACTTCCCTCACACAAATCATTCTTTCCGTCGTTCAATGAATTACTTCCCTCACAAAAATCATTCTTTCCGTCGTTCAATGAATTACTTCCCTCACGGAAATCATTCTTTCTGTCATTCGATGAATTACTTCCGTCACCAAACCCATTATGATCAGTATATTGGCTCAAACAATACGATAAAAAAGTAAGTTCCAAACGGGACTTACTTTTTTGGCTTTCCTATTTTGATAAGACGAGTCGGTTGACACTTCAGCGCCAACGGCTTAAAGTCCCATTACCATGCAGCGTAAAAACATGAGCTTGCGGAAATATAAGGTTTGAATCCCTCTCTCAGCAATTACCCGGCAGAAAGCTGATTCGGCCCTTTTTTATTGCCCAGATAGGCCTCTTTGACCCGGCTATCCTGAGCCAGATTAGCGGCCGACCCTTCCAGGGCGATCCGTCCGTTCTCCAATACATAGCCGCGATGGGCAATTTTCAAAGCCATATTGGCGTTTTGTTCCACCAAAAGAATGGTCGTTCCTTGGGCGTTAATTTCCTGGATCGCTTTAAAAACTTCTTTCACTAAAATCGGCGAAAGTCCCATCGAAGGTTCATCGAGTAACATCACCCGGCAGTCGCTCATCATGGCCCGGCCCAGCGCCAGCATCTGCTGCTCGCCGCCGCTTAAAGTCCCGGCAATTTGGGATTGCCTTTCCTCCAACCGGGGGAACAGTTCAAAAACTCCCCGGTATAATTTATTCAGGGTGTTGGAACCCGGTGCTCTCTTTACAGTCCAGGTCGCTAATTTTAGGTTCTCCTGCACCGTCAGACTTGGAAAAATACCCCGTCCCTCGGGTACGTGCGCGATTCCCATAGCGACCACCTGATGAGCCAGACGGTTGTTTAGACTACTTCCCTGATAAATAATTTCCCCTTCGGTCAGGGGCAACATTCTGGAGATCGCCCGAAGCGTGGTGGTTTTTCCGGCTCCGTTGGCCCCAAGCAAAGAAACGATTTCCCCTTCGTTGATTTGAAGCGAAATGTGATGCAAAGCCTTAATAGCCCCATAGGCTACCGATAGCTGTCTGATTTCCAAAAGACCCGGCGTGGCGTTCATCCCGCAGCCTCCTCTTCTCCCAAGTAAGCCTTGATGACCATGGGATCATTGGTAACCTCATCCGGCTTACCGGCCGCAATCGTCCGTCCGAAATCCATTACCTGAACATATTGACAAAGTTCCATAACCACCGGCATTTGGTGCTCTATCAGTAAAATCGACAAATTGAAATCCTGGTGAACCCGGTGAATCAGGTCAATTAATTCCCGCACTTCGGTCGGGTTCATCCCGGCCGCCGGTTCGTCCAACAACAACACTCTCGGCTGTGTGGCCAGGGCTCTGGCAATTTCCAGCCTTCGTTGTTCCCCATAGGGCAAATTTTTGGCCCGTTCATTTCTACGGTCCACCAACCCAAACCGGTTTAGATACTCCATACTTTCTTCCCGGATCTGCCTTTCTCTGCTACGGAAATGGGGGGAAGCCCAAATCGCATCCCAGAGATGATAACCGATCCGGTTATGCATCGCCATTCTGATATTATCCAACACCGACATCTGGTCAAAGAGACGGATATTTTGAAAGGTGCGGGAAATGCCGGCCCGGGCCAGGGCATCCGAGGAGAGTCTGGTGATCTCTTTTTCTTCGATCCACATTTTGCCCGCATCCGGTTTGTAAACCCCGGTGATTAAATTAAAAACCGTCGTTTTGCCGGCCCCGTTGGGTCCGATGATCCCCTGAATCGCCCTTTCACCGAGTTCTAACGTAAAATCAAGCGTTGCGGTAAGCCCACCGAAGGATTTGGAGAGTTTTTCCGTCTTAAGCACGTGTTTCAATGACCGGTTCCTCCTCTCGAGAACTGAGCCACCGCCACTCGCGATTACCCATTAACCCATATTGCCTGGTCAACATGATGATGATTAGTACCAAGGGACTGACTATCATCCGCCACTCAGCCAGGCGGGGAGAAATCATGCTGAGCACATTACGGAGAATTTCCATCATCAAGGTATAAAAAACGGCTCCCAGGATAGAGCCGGAAAGGCTGCCCATCCCCCCCAGGTAGAGCATGACCAGGATTTCAGTGGTTTTAATGTAATCAAAACTTTTCGGGGTAATAAATTGCTGATACTGGGCCCACAGGCCTCCGGCCAAACCCGCAAAAGTGGCGGCAACGGTAAAGGCGATATTTTTAACCCGGTTAATATTGACACCCATGAGTTCACTGGCAATGGTATTTTCCCGTATCGAAACCCAAAGCCGTCCGTAGTTTGAATGCACCAGATTTCGCAGAATTATATAAGTCAAAACGACGCAGAGCCCCACGACGATCAAATTGGTTCCCTTGGGTATTCCGACCAATCCCCGGGGACCGCCGACATAATCAATATTCTGGATGGCATTGACGATAATCATGTTAAAACCCAGGGTAATAATGGCCAAATAATCCCCAATGGTTTTAAAGGTAACGAGCCCGATTAGATACCCGAGCAATCCGGCGGCAATTGCGCCTCCGCTTAAGGAAAGCATTAACCGAAATACCAACGGCAGATTGAAATGAATGGCTATCAAGGAAGCCGTATAGGCGCCGATGGCCATAAAACCGGCGTGCCCGAGGGTAAACTCTCCCAAATAGCCGTTAACAATATTTAAACTTGATACCAGTATGATATTCATCCCAATAATCGTCAGAACATGGAGATAATACTGGCTAAACAAGTCACATTCACCCAGAAAAAAGAGCGCCAAGATTACAATTAAGAAAGCGAGCGCAACGGGCCAAAAACTGAACAAGCGCAATTGAAATGAGGCCTTCGGCTTTAATAACGGTTCAGACATTCTCTCACACCTTCTTTATCATTGGCTTGCCCATAATTCCGCTAGGCCAAATTAGTAATAAGATAATCAGCAATCCAAAGGCAATCCCATTTTTTAGATTGGAAGAAAGATAGGCCACTGTCAAAACTTCCACGCCCGCCAGAAGAAACGATCCCAAAACTGCGCCTTCGATCGAACCAATCCCGCCGATAACCGCGGCTATAAAAGCCTTCCACCCGAGATCGATTCCCATGTACGGATCAATGGAATAAGCCTGCCCGTAAAAAACTCCGCCCGCGGCAGCCAGGGCCGAACCAATTGCGAAGGTAACCATGATAATCCAATTTAAATTGATCCCCATCAACGGGACTACATCCTGATTGTCGGCAACAGCCCGCATGGCCGTGCCAACCATGGTCTTATTGACCACAAACCACAAAACACCCATCAAAAATAGCGATACTACGACGATTAAAATCTTGTCTTCCGTAACCACAATCCCGTTAAACAACTTTAAAACATGATTCGGCAATTGCGCCGGCAACTGGCGGGTTTCGGGTCCGACCAGCAGCCGGACGATATTCTCCAAAAAGTAACCGACTCCCAGCGCCGTAATAACCAGCGACATTCTTTGAGCCTTGCGAAGTCTACGGTAAGCGACTCTTTCAATGGTGACTCCCGCCAAAGCCGTAAGCAGCATAGCCAGGGGCATCATGATGACCAACGGCATACCGGTGATATAAGTAACCAGCAAGAACCCGATAAATCCTCCCAGCATAAAAATATCGCCGTGGGCAAAGTTTATCAGGCGAATGATCCCGTAAACCATACTATATCCAAGGGCTATCAGAGCATAAACCGCCCCTAACTGGGCTGCATTCAATATTTGTTGAATGACAATCTCCAAGGCTTAACTCCCCCCGCCTTTTTAATGGCTTCTTGCTATTAGCTTTTGGCTTTTAATAATTGAAGTACTTTCCCGCCGCCTACGGCAAATTGCCGATGCAATCGAAAGGATAATGATTTTCTCTGTGAACTCTGCGGCTAAATCAATTGGCCACAGAGACACAGAGAAAGAATTTTCCAAGTAGCTAATAGCCGATAGCTGAAAATCAATTCTTTTAAGCTTCTATCACGGATTTACCGCACTGTCGAGCACAAATTGGCCATTATCAATCCGGATCACCACCGCGCCTTTTACCGGGTCGCCCGTACCTTCGTAAGTGATGTCCCCGGTTACTCCCTTGAAACCTTTGGTAGCGGCAATCGCATTACGAATCGCTTTAGAATCGGCTTTACCCGCTTTAGCAATGGCTTTAAACAGAATATAAGCCGAGTCATAGGTTAAAGCTGCAGCGGCATCCGGTTTCCTCCCGTATTTCTTTTCATAAGCGGTGATAAAATGTTGAGCAGCCGGACGTTTGATATCGGGAGAATAATGGTTGGTGAAATAGGTCCCGTCCATATCCTTGCCCCCTATTTTCAGCAATTGGGGATCATCCCAGCCATCACTGCCGATCACGGTGCAAGTGAGTCCGAGTTTCCGGGCTTGTTGAATTTGCAGCGGCACTTCGTTGAAATAGTTGGGCAAGAAAAGGATAGCCGGATTGGCGCCTTTAATTTTGCTGAGTTGCGCGGAAAAATCCTTGTCATTGGTATTATAAGTTTCAAAGCCGACGATTTTTCCGCCGGCTTTAGTGTATTCAGCGCGGAAAACTTCGGCAATCCCTTTATTATAATCACTGGCAACGTCATAAAGTACGGCGGCGGTTTTCTTTTTGAGATTTTTGAGAGCGTATTCCGCTACGACCCGGCCTTGAAAAGGATCAATAAAGCAGGCCCGGAAAATATAAGAACGTCCTTTCGTCACGTTGGGATTGGTCGACCAAGGAGTAATTTGAGGAACTTGCGCGCTCTCCGCGATCGGAGCGCCGGCATTTGAACACTTACTGGCCTGGGAGCCAATAATGGCCAGGACCCTGTCTTGACTGATTAACTTTTGAAAGACCGTAGCGGTTGATTCCGGTTTATTCTCGTCATCTTCAATAATAAATTTCACTTTCCGTTTGGAAGAACCTACTTTGATTCCCCCGGCGGCATTGATTTCCGATTCCGCCATTAATACGGCATTTTGGGTCGATTGACCCAGTGTTGAAATATCACCGGTCAACGGCGCCGATACCCCGATTTTCAATTCATCAGCAGCATAACTTATAGTTCCCAAATAAATGACAAGCATCATGGCAAGCAAACTGATAGTCCATTTTTTCATATCTGAAGTCCTCCTTTTTAAATTATACATCAAGCACTACAACCAAAGGAATAACAAGATGGAAAATCTATTGGAGAGAGCTTTATGATTACCTCCTTCTATTTTGAAATTTGTAAAAATTGTAAATTGTACCGTTTTCCCAAACGCTTTTGAGTTAACTAAGTGTGATGTCTATGTTATAAATAGTAGCAAAATCAAACCTGATAATCAAGAGTTTTTAAAACTTCTTTACACAAAAATGAGGATAATGCGCGTTGCAACGCGCATTATCCTCATTTAGTCCCGTGATACGAATGAAAATATCCCTCCCGGCCCTTTCACCCTGAATCTTTCAAAAACCAACGGAATGAAAATAAGCGGCTGTCTGAAAGAGGCAAAATCGACCGGAAAATACAATATATGAACGAAAATTGATATATTGCATTTCTTATGGATTTACCAACTCTTTTCGGGACAGTCGCTTCTATTGCAAGAATGGCAATATTAAAAAAAACCCCGGTATTGGCCGGGGTTTTGGGTTTTTCGAATTGATATTAAGCTTTGGTAACATTAGCCGCTTGCGGCCCACGTTCGCCTTCAACGATATCGAATTCAACCATTTGGCCTTCTTCTAAGGTTTTGAAACCATCCATTTGGATAGCTGAGAAATGAACAAAAACGTCTTTGCCGCCGTCTCTCTCAATAAAGCCAAAACCTTTTTCTGCGTTAAACCATTTTACTTTACCTTGCATAAACCATTCCTCCTAAAAAAATCTCTGTGGGAAACCCAAACTCTGGGCCAAAACCACAATACCTACTATAACACAGGAAAATATCAATGTCAAACAAAAGAAGTTGTGGAATCCAGTACCAAGGCAAATATTACAAGCTTCACTCCATCATCCGTGTCATAACGACAAGACCTCAAAATGGCCTGCTTCTTTCGTAATGAATTTTTAATTATGAATTATTAAATTATTAACGCTATTGAATCTTTGAACCGACACGCAAAGCAGAACGGATTGTTCTTTAGCCGGGGATACTTGTTTTATTCAGTGCCTGTTCCTTATTTTTTTTCATTGCTTGAGCCCAGGCGTCCCGCAATTCAGTTGAATACCCTAGAATTTCTGATATAATTCTACCGTCTTTCTGTAAATTGGCCTCGACTAATCTCCGATACATATAGTCATACAAAGGGCTTAGGGACTTGGAAATTTCAAATTCCGGCTTCAGAGTCGCCTTGAATTCCATAATAATATTTTGCGACTTAATCAAGTTATCATGGGCTTTTTGAATGTTTTTTTCTTCAATTCCCTTTTGAGCCTGAATCAAAAACTTCACCAGTCCGTTGTAAAGCATCAGAGTGAGTTCTTCCGGCTTTGACGTCAGAATTGAGTTGGTTTGATAAACTGCTTGTCCGTTTGCTAATGCCATCGTTAAAACCTCCTTAGTTTTTGGTGATCATGTCCAGGATTGTTGGTTATTTGCGGCTATCCGTATAAACACCGGCCGTGCTGATCCGCTGACCCGCCTGATATCCATTGATCCCCTTCCGTCCACAATTTAATGCGCCAATCCGCATCCTTAGATTTTGCAACTCATTTGAAATAGCGTTCTTAATTTGTTCATCCAAAACTAAAATTTCCTGTACAAGTATTTTCGATCGAGCGGCTAAAGTTGCAATTGCCGTATTATTCTTCATTTGGGCTTCGTCACTTAATTGAAATTCGCTTTTTAGCGCATCCTCAATGCTATTCAACGTCTCAACACACTGTTCCCGCGTTTCCAAAAGGCTGTCATATTCACTCTCGTGGTTTTCGTAAGTCAAACCGGTAAGCATTTTTGAACAAATAAGCAATTCCTCTAAAAAATGGATTTTGTTCTCCAGCAGCCCCCGAATATGATTGCCTTCCATAGAATCCACCATTAATACTCCTTCCGGATGGTTTCGATCTAACCCCATATTTCGGTTCAATCATTGATCATTTTACATTCCCATCATATTGGCAACCGCACTCGCTTGATTGGCAATTTTATTAAGGGATTTCTCCATTCCGTTAAAAACTTTCCACAGCCGTTTTTCCTCCGCATCGACCCGCCTTTGAACCGTATCGATGTAATTATTCTTTTTCATGATGTCCTTGCCAATCTTTGAATTGGCATCGCCGCCGCCTGGAAGACCCGCCTCTTCGGTAAGCCGTTTCACGTTCATATTTAATGAATTATAAAAGCCTGTAAAAATTCCTTGGCTTTCGGATGTCTGTTCGGCTGCCTTTGCTTTGTCGCTGGCAGTGTCCGAGAGGGCACTGATTTGTCGATTATTGGTAAGCAACCGGATCACCCCGTCCGGATCATTTTGCAAAGCGCTCGTTAGTTTGGCGGTATCTAAATGGAGTTTGCCGTTTTCACTGTAATCTCCGGTCTGGATGCCGATTTGGCTTAATGTATTATAAGAAGAATCTTTTTTATCGCCATTCATAAAACCCAATTGGCTTAAAATGTCATTTTGGGCGCCACTATTGATTTTCATCGGAACATTTTCAGCGGCAAAAGAAATTTTGCTGTCGCTTATCGATACCCTGACCCGGTTAACACCGAAAGATTCGTCCAATTTTTCTTGTAAGGCCCTTTTCAAAGTGGTCACCGAATAAACTTGAGGATCAAGTTTAATCACTCTGGTAGTATCCCCCAAGGTGAATTTGAATTGATCGGCAGTCGGGGTTGCGTTAACCGCTCCCCCCAAAGAACCCCCGTTTAAAGTTATCGGTGTTGAGACCACCCGGGACATCTTCGAACGCAGATCGTTCACTATCGAAATCATCAGACGGTCGTTATTGAGTAAACCTTCTTGGGCTAATTTTTCCCACTTCTTAATCTGTTCCTCGGACATCTGCTCTTTTTGTTCATCCGTTAACGGATTATAAACCTTATTGCCTTTGGTAGGCCGGGATTTGTTTATCTGTTCGTTCATTCCGCTCATGGTCTTATTGTACGAAGTGATAAAATCATCAATCTTTTTAACAATTTCCGTGGGATCCGTGGATACATTAACCGTCGCGGAACCGGTTCCAGCTAAGTTTAAAGTCACTCCATTAAGGGTAAATGAATTGGTTGCTTGTTTAAACGGGGTTCCGTTAACCGTAAATTCATTATTTTCCCCAATCGTACTATTGGCCTGGTCAATCTTAAAAAGCGATTTTAAAGCCCCATCCGTATCGTCAATCACAATGCCCGGCCGGCCGTGATTATAATCACCGGACTGTGTAGCGGTTAAAATCAGCTTATTGCTTCCGACATCAAAAAACGCCTTGACTCCCGCTGTAGTGGAGGAATTAATTTGTTCGATCATCTTGTCAATGGAATCATTATGGGTGAACTTAAAGACCTGTCCATTGATAGTAAAGCGAAAGGAATCCGTTGGCGAACTTTTTCCGGTAAAATAGTCCTTGGCATTGACAAACTGATCCCGCAGGTTATACAAAGAAGTCGAAGTATCTACAGTTGATACGCTTACGCCATCCTTAAATCCCAAATCAGTCAGGATCGAATTATTGGGTACACTATTCATGGTGATGTTATGCTTTATTCCATCATCGGTGTACAGTTCCAACTGATTGTTGGAAGTAACTTTTACCTTCAGCGAAATATCATCGATATCTTCTTTATGAAACGCCTTTTTAATTTCCCGTTCAATATTTTCCGCCAAATGAGTTAAACTTTTGGTGCGACCCAACACGGGCGTCAAAACCTTGCCGTTATCGTGATCTTCTCCGGCTATACTGTATTTGCCGGACAATTTGGAGAGATTAATCGTCACCCGCGCGCCATCCACGGTAAGATCAAAGGAATGTTTACCCTTATCGATCGTGATCAAACTTTTCGGAGTACCGATCACCTGGGAAGAAAGAAACACTCCCTTCTCCTTGCTCTTGGGATCATCAGTACTGCTATTGGAGGAGAAAGTGGCCATTTTTTCGACTTTCACCGCATAATTGCCATTGGCGGCATCTTTACCGGCGGTGGCATTGACCACCTCAGGATTAGTCGTATCAATCTTCCGGGTCTCGTAGGAAGTCTCCATTTTCAAATCAAAAACAGAATCGCGCAATTCGGAAAGGGCCGTGTTTTGAGTGCGAAAAGCCTCTTCTTTCCACTGCAATAACTGAATTTGTTGGTTGGTCCGATCAATCGGTTTCTTGTCATATTTCATGATTTTCTTGATCGTGCCTGCCGTATCCATACCGGAATTGAGTCCGACAATTCCTAAACCGTTAACTCCACCGGTAGTAATTGAAGAGCTCGAGTTCGATTCGGCCATGATTTCACTTCCTTACATTTACCTAAATTAGACTTTCTTATCCAGCAGGATCCCATACATATCATACATTCTGGTAATCATATTCAAGATTTCTTCAGGCGGATATTGCTTTATCGTTTCACCGGTCTCGGAGTTGACAAATTTGACAACCTCGGTCTTGGTCCGTTCGTCGACGGAGTACTTGCATTCAATATTGACTTCCTTATAAGCCATGTTAATAATCTTGAGCGCCTTTTCGATCTTTTCTTTATCCTTGGCGGTAGATAGCGATTCATCGTGGCTTGATGATTTCACCGCCGAGTTATCCGCTGATATTCTGGTAGAGCTTATATTGGCATTAACAGTATTCATTGAAGCTCCTGCTCCCACTTTCATAAAACTACCTCCTTGTAAATTACTATATCCTCCCAATGATTATAAATCCCCTCAATCTCCTTATTATGATTTCGGAAAATCCCATTGAAAAATGAATAGTTCTTTGGGCCTATTTCGTTAATTTTTTGTCATAAGAAATTCCGCAAATCTCAAATCCAACTCCGTATCAATGTCCACCGATCTTTCCTGGGGCATCATGTAGGCATAAGTCTTGGATCCGAAAAAGCCGTTATTTTCTTTGAGATAAGAAACATTGGCCAGATAAAGCGCTCCATTTAACCGGTAGTATTGTTGCAATGATTGTCTTCCTTCACCGGCGGCGCTTTTAGGCAAAAAACCGGCCATCGACAAATCTTCGCCAATGGTATTCATCCATAACGGCGAATGTTCGCTTTGGCATACCGATACTACCGCGCAGTGGGGGGAAAGCACTTTTTTCTCCTGAAAGACTTTGAGCGCCCCCTTAATATCGGCGGCATTCCGAAGGGGGCTGGTCGGCTGCAACAAAGCCAATTCCTGAAAACTTATTCCCCGTTGCCCGAACCATTCGATTGCGTGGAGAATTGCATCGATACTTTTGGCCGTGTCACCGGCTAATTCCGGTGGCCTTTGAAACGGCGCTTCCGCCCCAAATTTTTTTGAGATGGCGGCAATTTCCGGATCATCCGTACTCACCACGACATGAGTAAAACAAACGCTTTGGATAGCCGCCTCGATGGTCCAGGCGATCAAAGGTTTGCCTCCAAGGGGTCGAATATTTTTCTGCGGTAAGCCCTTCGAACCCCCTCTGGCCGGTATCAGGGCTAATCTGTTTTTCTGGTCAGCCACTGTAGCTTGTCCCCTCGGCTTTCTTGAAATATTCCAAAGTATTCTGATATTCCTCCCATTGACCGATATCAAACCACTTATTGCTGACGGGAAAAACCCCGATTTTATGACCCAGATCTTTCGCCTTCAATAATAAATCCGGCATATTGGCAGCCTCATTTTCAGGAATCAAATCAATGATTTCCGGCTCCAGGACATAAACACCGGAGTTGATCACAAAATCATATTCGGGTTTTTCAGTCATCTGATGCAACTTGTTGTCTTTGACCTCAATCACCCCGTAGGGGATTTGCATATGCTTCACCACTCCCACCACAGTGGCGAAATTTTTATTACGCACGTGGAAATCCAGGAGTTTATCGAAGTCTACATCAATGATGACATCACAATTACTGACAATAAAAGTCTCTTTCAGACGGTCCTTGGCAAGGCTGAGAGCGCCGGCCGTTCCCAGCGGAATATCTTCATGGGTGTAACTGACGTTATATCCGTTGGCATTTTCCAAAAAGTACAATTTAATGATTTCAGCCTTGTAATTTAAAGAAATAATAAAATTGTTGAACCCGTATTTGTTGAAACTATTCATAATGATTTCGATAATGGGTTTATCGCCTACCGGAATTAGCGGTTTGGGTAGGATCTTGGTGAACGGATCAAGTCTGGAACCCTTTCCGCCGGCCATGATCAGGACTTGGTTGTTCTTCGGGCGAATTTTTTCCTTGGTTTCAAGAATATCCTCCATCAAAACCAGATCCACAACTCGCCTTGCTTCATCAACAACCGGGATATTTTTTAGTTTATATTGGAGCATCAACTGGCGGGCTTTTTGAGTCTCCCCTTCATAAGTGAATTTGGGGTTCTTGTTCATGATCCGGATGATCGGCTTATCTAATGAAATATTGTTTAAAATCGAACGGCGAATATCGCCGTCGGTTACAGTGCCCAATAACACTCGGTCACTATTAACCACCAGCAGGATTTGGAGGCGGTTTTCGTTTAATTGTTCGATAGCCTGGCGAATTGTCTTTTCTTCCATAATCAAAGCATGTTTTGCTTGTTGGCACATGGTTAGACGTTATCCTTCCCTATACTTTATAATCCTGGCGGGTACCCCTACCGCAACTGCGGCTTCCGGTAGGTCACTGATAACAACCGCCCCCGCCCCGATGATGGAATCTTTGCCGATAGAAATTCCCTGAATAACCGTTGCGCCCGCTCCAACATGAACTCCGTCACCAACCTCAATTCCTCCGCAAAGAATCGCGCCGGATGCGATATGAACATGGGCGCCAAGCCTACAATCATGTTCTACCGTGGACTTGGTATTGATAATCGAATTATTTTCAATGGTAACTCCCGTTTGTACAATGGCTCCAGCCATCACTTGAATTCCCTCACCGAGCCCGGCCCGGGGAGAAACCACCGCGGAGGAGTGAATGAGCGTGGCAAATTGGTAACCGCGATTTTTAAAGGATTCGTATACCTGCCGTCTTTTTCCGGTATCCCCCACAGAACCCAGGCCGTTAACCAGCAAAACCTCAGTGGGTGAATATTTTAAAACGTCCCGGTCATCCATCAACGGAATATTATTCAAAGGTAGCATCTTTTTATACTCAGGATCGGCAATGGCCAGTACTTCGTAAGATTGCTGAAGCAAAATATCCAATAAAACCCGGCCGTGGCCGCCAGCGCCTAATAAAATCACCGGTAGCTTCATGTTTCAATCAACTCATCTTGTTTAAAATCCCGCTGCGCTTTTTTACCCATAATATCCCAATACGCCACCGGTGAAATACCCGTACCCGGCCTTTTCATCCCCACATTTTGCTCATTGAAAACAGTTCCTTGCGGAATATCACAGGCCGCTACCAAGCTTTTTCTGGCAACTGCCCGGTTCTTCAATTCGGTCGGAGCGGGACATTTCCTGAAATCACCCAGGGCCGCTTCTACCTGGCGAATTGCCTGGACCATTGATTTCATCTCATCCGGTTCCAGTGACGCCCGATGGTCAGGACCCGGTGAATTACGATTCATCGTAAAATGTTTTTCAATCACCACAGCGCCGCGAGCGACCGCCGCAATACTAACGGCAATACCGGGAGTATGATCGGATAAACCTACCGGCAAACCGAATGCCGCCTTCAGAGTATCCATCGCTTTTAAATTGACTTCTTGAAAAGGGGCCGGATACTCCGTCGTGCAATGCAGTAAGGTCACTTTTTCCGCCAAAGCCTCTTGGCCTTCCGGAGAATTGAAAATATCTTGAAAAGCATGAGTAGACGGTCTTCCCGATCCTTTGTAACCAAATGCCAAAGTTGCCAACGCCAATTCAATCTCTCCAAGCGAGCTCATTCCGGTAGACAAAATCACCGGTTTCTTCGTTTCGGCTATTCTCAGCAGAAACGGTAGATTGGTAATTTCTCCGGAGGGAATTTTTATTTGGGGAATATGAAACCTCTTGTCCAGCATCTCTAAACTTGCTACATCAAAAGGAGTAGATAGAAATTGAATATTTTTATCCCGGCAATGGATGATTAAACTTTGGTGGGCCCTTTCGTCCAACTCCAATCGTTTTAACATTTCCAGCTGGGATTCTTCACCAGGATTATTTTGCCTCTGGTATTCCGCTTTGGGGGCGGAATGATTGCTAATGGCTTCAGCCTTAAAAGTCTGAAATTTAACAATATCGGCCCCGGAATCTTTGGCAATATCAATCAATTGCAATGCTTTTTCCAAAGAACCGTCATGGTTAACACCGGCTTCGGCGATAATCCGTACTCTTTGGTTCCCTGTCATCCCTTAATCCACCTCATAAAAATGTTTTTTCAATAATTCCTGAAAATCGGGGACTTGTTTTAGAATACCATGGATTCTTTGGGCCGACTCACCATCACCATACGGATTTATAACTCCCGAACAGTCTTTATGGAAAGCTTCCTCAATCGCCCGGACAATCGCCTTCCGCTCTACCGGGCAATTTATCACTGACCCGGCCCCCAAACGTCCTTTTTGGCGGTCGCCAATGTTGACAGTGGGTTTTCTTAATGATGGCGCTTCATAAAGTCCACTGGATGAATTTCCGACTACCGCATCCACCTGGGCCATCACACTCAAGTAAAAACGGCCCAAGGAAGTATAAACCATGGCATTGCCATGTTCGCTCCCATATTGATCAACCATTTCCAATAAAACCCGTCCACCCGGATCAGAATTAGGTTTCGTGAAAATCAAACCCACCTCCGGTCCCAGATCCGTCAAAGCATCCAAAAGAATCTGAAACTGCTGGCCGGCTTTTTCCCATTCTAACGTTGCCGGATGAAAGGTAATGAGTAAATTCCGCTTTAAAAATTTTATATTCAGCTCACTGGCCAATTGTTCCCGGGTCAGCAAGGAACCTTTTTTGATATAATCCAGTCCGGGACTACCGACATTATATATAAAATCCGGGTTTTCCCCCAATTGCCGAACTCTCCGCCAGGACTGGGCGTTGGTTACAAAGTGAAGATGAGCCATTTTGGTGACGGCGTGCCGGATCGAATCATCGAAAGCCCCTTCGGTAATATCGCCGCCAGCGATGTGAGCAATGGGAATCTTGGCAATCAATGCGGCTTCCGCTGCAGCCAGGATCTCATAACGATCGCCAAGAATCACCAATAAATCGGGAGTAAGCCTTTCCAAGGCATCCGCCAGGCCAATTAAAGCCAGACCCATTGATTTGATCGTACCGTTTGTGGTATTACCGGATACCAACATGGAGACTTTTTCCCGGATCACAAATCCATCTTTTTCAATCTCCCGGTAAGTGAGGCCATATTCAGGCGCAAGATGAGCTCCTGTCACAACCAGTTGCAGTTCCATCTCCGGATCTTGCTGAATCTCTTTCAAAAGCCAGTATAATAAACCATAATCAGCTCTAGTTCCAGTCACTACAGCGATTTTTTTCAATCATCAACAACTCCGCAATCTAAAATTAAATCCACCGGTGTCCCCGGTGGTTAAATTACTTACGCCCCAGGATTTCCAATAAAGTGTCAGCCGTATAGCGGATATCTTCCACAGAATTTAATGTCGAACTGGGCAAATTAATGCCATTGTCAAATAACTCGTAACTATTGGGATAATCGCCAGTTTTATATTTTTGATAAGGCGGTGATTCAAACAAGGGTTGAAAAATACGCCGGCAGGGAATCCCTTTTTCTTTTAATTTCACCATAAGCTCCGGGACTTTCAATCCTGTTTTTAAGCTATTGAAGCGTACCGAAGACATCCATACCGATGAAACGGCTCCGGGTAACTCCCGTTGCAGGCTAAGGCGTTCATCCCCCTCAAAGACCCGCTGGTATTCCCTGAAGAAATCCCGCTTCTTCAACAAAAACTCGCTTACTCTCTGAAATTGAGCCAAACCCAGCGCAGCTTCCAGATTGGTCATCCGGTTGTTAAAACCGATTTCCGGATGGTAGTAATAATCCCGGTTGCCATCCCGCGCCTGATTGACCAGGAATTTAATATGCTTGGCCCTTTCCGGGTTGGCGGTGGTAGCCATTCCTCCACCACCCGTAGTAATCACCTTATTGCCGTTAAAGCTAAAACATCCCATATCCCCGAAAGTTCCGGTAGCTTTACCCCCCAAAGTCGCCCCCAAACTTTCGGTGGCATCTTCAATGACGTTTAAACCATGTTCCCTGGCAATATCCATAATCTCCCCCATATCGCATGGGTTCCCGTACAAATGAACCGGAATAATCGCCTTTGTCCTTGGAGTAATTGCCTTTCGGATCTCGCTGGGATCAATATTCCAGCTATTTCTATCAATATCCACAAAAACAGGGGTAGCCCCTACATAAATAATCGGGTTTACCGTTGCAATAAAAGTGACGGCCGGTATGATGACTTCATCACCGGCTTTGATGCCTAACTCATAAAGGGACATGTGGATGGCGGCTGTACCGCTCTGAACTGCAACCGCTCCGCCGGTATTCAGATAAGAGGAGAATTTCTCTTCAAACTCCGGTACAAACGGGCCCGCTGTCGAGACGTAATTGCTATCCAGCGCTTGATTCAAATATGTTTTTTCTAAGGCGCCCAGATTGGGTGCATCAAGAAAGATCGATTTAGACATTGTATTGCTCCGGCTTATAGATTTGTAAGTTCCCTTTGAGCCATTCTATCGTGAGTTTCAAGCCTTCTTCCAGTGAATGTTGAGGCTGCCAGTGGGTAATACGCTTTATTTTGGTATTATCACAAACCAGTCTTTCGACCTCACTTTTCCCCGGCCTGATTCGCTCAGGATCCTGCTTGATAACGACTTCACTCTGGAGCAGCTCTGCAATAAGCTTTGCCAGATCCCCGATAGCGATCTCGGTTCCCGAACCCACATTAACTACCTCACCTAAGATATCGTCAGTTTCTGCTATTTTAATAAATCCTTTTACCGTATCCAGAACGAAATTTAAATCCCGGGTGGGAGTCAAATTCCCCAAAGTAATTTCTTTTTGTCCGTTTAGAATCTGGGTAATAATCGTGGGAATCACCGCTCTAGCAGATTGTCTGGGCCCATAGGTATTAAAAGGTCTGGCCACAACGACCGGTAGGTTGAAAGCATGATAGAAACTCAAGGCGATATTGTCGGCTCCTATCTTTGAAGCCGAGTAGGGCGACTGGGGCTGCAACGGGTGTTCTTCGTGGATAGGTACAAAACGGGCGGTACCGTAAACTTCACTGGTTGAAGTCTGGACAACCTTTTCCACTCCCAGCTCCCGGGCTGCCTGCAAAACATTGTAACTTCCCTCAACATTGGTTTTGATATAGGCCAGTGGAGACTGATAAGAATAGGGAATTCCAATCAAAGCCGCCAGGTGAAAAATTACCTGAACATCCTTCACTGCGCCTTTCACACTGTCATAGTCCCGGATATCCCCTGAAATCACGGTAATATCCTTCTTTACCGGCGAGCTTTCCAGCCAGCCCCAATTTCCTTTTGAATTATATCGGACAAAAGCGCTTACCTCAGCCCCAGCTGCAACCAGCTGTTCGGTTAAATGAGAACCGATAAAGCCGCCGGCCCCAGTCACTAAAACCTTTTTCCCTTGTATATTCATGGCAGCCTCCAGAATTTCCCGATAAGATTTCCGACATTAAAATGATCCCGAATGTAGTTTTGCAATTCTTGAGCCTGTTTTAGTCTTTGCTCCGGATGAAGCAAAAAGTAGTTTATTTTTTCCTGTAACTCTATCTTTGAGCCGAAAGATTCCAGCAATCCTCCGAAAGGTCTAATGGCGGCTTCCTCTTTATCTTTATCCATGAATTTACTCACTATAAAAAATCCCCCGGCCGCGATTCCCTCGATCAAGTCCGGTTGCATATAAGATGAATTTCTCAAACGTTCTCCCAGCCAAAGGTTGATTTTATTGTTTCGTACCAAATTACCATAGCCCTGAGAATTGGTCAACGGATTCATCTCACCCCTATACAATGCCGTATAAGTCGGATCTTGCTCCCACCCGGAACCGTAGATTGCCACTCCGGCATCGCCGAAGGCATCAACAACCCACTTTACCTGTAAACGTTTAAAAATAAATTTTTCAAAAGCATTTTTAACAAACCCCGCCACTATTTTTTGTTCATCCGCCGAAAGCACCCATTGATATCGTTGCATATTTTCAGCCAGAATTTTTTGATACTCCGATAACTCGAGTGGAACCAACTTCTCTTGATTTAAACGGGCATATACTTGAAAATATATCGCTCGTAAAGACGCCATGATGCTCGTCATCGGAGCCGTATGGGCTTTCTGGAGTAAGAGCCCGTAAAGAACAATCCCTAAGTCGTGAATAACCGCATCCAGACTTCCCAACTCGCTCAATACGGCAATGGATTGCTCCATCCTATCATCCTGGGCCGCTTTTGCGCCCCGTGAGGAAAATACCGGCAAAAAAGCCGACTGGATCTGTTCTTTCGGAAAACCCCTCTGCAACAAAAGCGCGTTAAGATTTTCATTGCCCGTGAGAAAGATTTGCTGATTCACAGCAGTTGCCTTTAATTCTCCAGGTAGTTGTGTTTCCTTCATCAGCCAGCTGATAAAGGAAACCTCAAGGGTATTCAATACTTCAGATTCCTCTTTAACCCCAAACAGATGAATAATAACATCAGGCCGAATTTCATCCAAAATCTTGGCCTCGCTGTATATGGTACAAGATCCATATAGCGGACTTTCAGTATACGCAAAGCATTCAAATCCCCGTTCCTGTAAATAGGTTTGAATCATTCGCCCGTAATAGCATTGAATTTCGTCCCGGACACTGAAGACCATCAATATTTTCCGGTAGTTTTCAGATGAAACCTGCTTCTGGTGGTAATATTCCTGCAATCCCTGGAGGCGCTGGAGAAAAATTTGATCTTTCTCCTGTTTAATCTTGGAAAGCTTCTCGGTAAATTCCTGGGGAGCGGTGCCGTATAAGAAATTGGGCCAGGGTATATCTTCCGCCATAAAGATTTCCGAGATACCACCGTGAGGCGCAATAAAATAATGGAGGTTTCCCCAGCCCCCCAGTTTCCGGAAGTCAAATAATTGGGCCATTAAACACCAATTCTCTAAATTATCTTCAAGGATATAAATCGGAATTTTCCCAAGTTGCCTGTCCCCTCCCTCATCCGGAGTCTGTTTCAAAACCGTCTCCAGATATTCAAAGATTTTAGAGTTATCCGTGTTATAAATCGCCAGGCAATCTTCTGGAGATAATTTGATATCGATTTCCGCCGTATGATTAATACCGGACAAAATATAAGCCGTGCCGTTATCATAAGCATATTCCCCACTCAAAAAACGGCATACTTTATATTGGATACCCTCATATTCCGGTAAATTGATTCCGAAAGTCCCGGCGAAAAAATCCCGGTTTTTCTGATAACATTGCCGGTATTCCATGGAGTCCTTACCCTTGAATAATTCTTGAAGCTGTTGTTTAATTTTAGGACCGATTTTATATTGAGTCAGGTACTGTTGATAAAGCTTTTGAGCCTCATCCATTAGCCCCAACCGGCAAAGACATTCTATTTTAATCAGTTTTAACAACCGGCTCCCGGAAAATAAATCTTTCCGTCCATAATCCGTAGCCAAATTACCTGCAGCCACCCAATTTTGGGTTTGGTGGTGAATTTTCAGTTGCATTTTGCTGCAATAATATGTTTTAAAATCAAGTTGTATGCAATGGCTTAATGATTCCAGCGCTTTACTATAATTACGATTCCGATAGTATATTTGGTGCAATATAAAATAAGCCTTAACCTGTTCCGGGTCGGTTTTGACAGCTTCTTCTAAAATATCAACGGCTCTGTTTATCTGGCCTATACGATGGAAAAGTGCTCCATATAAATATAAGTAAATTCCGCGTTTCGATGATTTCTCTTTCAGCAAAAGATTTTCCAAACTCCGTTCCAATTGGCGCAAACCGCTTCGCTGTTTGATTTGTTTTTCCGCTACCCCGATATCGATATCGGATACCCATTCATCATTCCCAACCAAGGAAAGTCTTTCCGGAGTATTCTTGGCATCGAGAACTTGGGTAATACATTCCATCACAAATTCCAAAGCTTTTTGCGTATCGGCAATGATGTTCAGATAAATCTGCAGCTTACGGTCGTATTCTTCTTGATTAGTCATTTCAGCCATCTCGCTCAACCGGGCTTTATTCACTGATAGCGCCGTTGACTGAATATCCTTTAATAAAACATGATACTCTTTATAATTTAATGCTTGATCATAGGCAGCGGTGATTTTTTCAAGCAGCGAATCCAATTCACCCGGAACAAACTTACTGCTAAAATTGCGTTTCCGTAAGGCTTGTAATGCATCAATCAACTCGGCCATTTTAATAATGGCTCGGTTGGTGACGGTTTGCAGTTTTGAACAGTAATCCTGCGGATTGATCTTACGCGCCTTAATCTCTTTTAAACCCGATTCATAGCAAGTGTTTAGACGTACAGAGATGTGTTGATCCTTGCGGCAGCATTCATCGATCACTTCAACCAATTTCCGATCAGTGGTGCCTTGAATGTGGATACCGCCTTCCGTGGCGTTGATGATATCGACTTTTCCCTGATACGAAGTTTCGATCATCCGTTCCAACAACATCCGGAAACTATCCAGTTCGTAATCGGTTAAAATGTCCTGCCCATAAATATCCTTGGTATAAAAACAGTTCGGGGGGATCTCCCCCTCCTTGAAACGTTTCTGGGAAGATGAAATTTGTCCGTCGGCATAACGTTTGGTTGGGGCATATGCCAAATCCTGCCCGATAAGGATTATTGGATCGCAACCCAGTTGATGCGCCAGATGCAGTGCGGTATGAGATACGGAAAAGCCGCTTTTTAAAGAACCGATTTCATAACCGCCATTTTGCGTAATAAACAGTTCCGGCAGACTTTCAGCATCAACTTTCATCAAAATTTTCCGGCCTTGAAAATTACTGGCTGTTTCGTGCCAAAAGCGGAAATTGTAAACCAGATAAATATCGGATAAATCCAAGTCGCCATAAACTTGATTATTGATTTGATGACCATCGATTGCCACTAAAAAGTGCGGTGAAACTCCGTTGTGTTTCATCGCCCGGATACTGGACCCGGCGCAAATCACGACCGCATTCTCCTTAATTTCGTTGACTAGATGAATGTTTTTCTCGAGAGAGGGTCCGGCCGATACTACAATCGCCGGAATGTTTTTAAATTGCCCGAAATAATGGCGGATTACCGGCGAATTGACTGCGTTGGGAAATGTAGCAAACGCATTGGAAAGCCATTGTTTGGCATAAGCGTCGGTGGTTGATAGGTTCATTTGAACCAACCTCAGATATTCCCGTAATTTCTCTTGAAAAAAATGGATTTCAGCCGGAAAGAGTTCATGATAAGCTGTTAAGGTTTTAAACTGAATATCGGTCGTGGTATAAATCATGCCATTGTTGAAAAAACCCAGTGCCGCCGGAATCATTTCATTATAATCCATACCCGTCAGCAACAGGAAATTATCGTATCGAAAGAGCGGGGCCAGATCAATTTCATGCATGGCGGTTTCGAGAATAAGGGGACTGGGTTCATAGATCACTAACTTTTGGATCAGCCCTGAATCCAATAAGGCCTTGGCATGATAAAAAAAACCCGCACCGCAGAGAATGAGGTGACCGGCCTTGGAATCCAAATTATGCTGTATCCAGCGCCTGGCATCCAGTTCCGGATCGTAGGAGCTATTCAAAAAGACCCGGTGGTTATTCCGGGTCACTTGAGCAACGGACAGTCCTGTCTTGCTCTGACTGACGGTAACGAGGATGTCGATGTCCGTTCCCAAAGGATGTATATTGCCGTTCAACTTTAGGTGGGGAAATCTTTTTTTTACCAGATTCTTATTTTCTTGATACATCATAAGGATCACCCTTTAGTTTAATTCTACCCGGGAAATACGAATTCGTTCCAGGAGGGATAACAACTCAAACTCACACAAATCATGAACCAAAACATAGTCCTTATTTTGAAGGGCCTCATAAAGATTTTTAAGGAACTCACGAAACGCATTCATTTCTTCCTGCCTAATATATTCCAGCTTCACAAATTTTTCCGCACTTTCGTTAATCCAAGCCAATCCCTCAACCAGCGCCGGTAAGACGCCGCTGATTTCCTGATAATTGCTTTCCACTAAATCTTCGCAAAAATGTTCAGCCGCCGAAGACATCCGCTGTAAATATTGATCATAAGCAGCAATCGTTTGATCCAATTCTTCCTGTGTCATTTTACTTTTCTCCTCTGTTATTACCCGATATCAAAAATAAATTATTTGGAAAGTCGCTTCCCATTAAAATTCCGTCCTGCCGTTGGAGACATTTATTATTGTAATCGGCAATTCTCCATTATCCTTTAGAGGTGATTCTGTTTGCGATGAAAAAGGGCATCAAAAAAGCCCTTCCGAAGAAGGGCTTTTAGATGAACCAATTACCGTAATAATTGCAGAACTTGTTGCGGAGTCTGGTTGGATTGAGCCAACATAGCGTTTGCAGTCTGTGTAAGAATACCCAGTTTGCTGTAGTTGGTCATCTCTTGCGCCATATCTACATCCTTGATCTGGGATTGTGATGCCGTCAAGTTCTCTTGTGTTACTCCCAAGTTGGTCATAGTATGGGACAAGCGGTTCTGATAAGCACCGAGTGCTGCGCGTTGAGCGGAAATACGGCTATTTGCCGAATCAAGAGTGGTAATCGCTTTACCTGCCGATGAAATATCGGTAAGTAAAATTTTATCGACTCCCAAGGAAGAAGCGCGCATATCGCCGATAGCTGCAGTCATGTTTTGTAATTCATTGGCGCCAATCTGGAACACCTGGGTGTTATCAACCAAATGCACATAAGTGGACTGAGTATCGCCTGAGCCAACGGTAAATTTACCTTCGGATGCATTATATATGGCTTTTTGGGCAGTACTACCACCAATTTGAACATCAACATTCTTGTGTACCAAACCAATGATATTGTTGCCTTCAACAGCCACTCCTGTTGCAAGTCCGGAACCGGTTGCAGCATTGGTAACAGATACGGAATAGACAACGTCATTCACTTCACCGAACTGATTAAAACCAAAGGCTTTAACGAGTTGGGCATCGCCGACCGCGCTAATCTTACCGTCTTCACCAGCTTTGGCGCTGCTTAATACGAATACGCCGGAAACGGCTCTTACGCCGGAACCTTTGGCCGTATTATACTGTGCCATATTTGCTGCATTACTGGATACACCGTCGATTACATTCTGTCCGAGGCCTTTGGAAATAGCGCCTGCAAATTTGGTGGCAACTTCGTTCAAGGTATCGTCACCGTTGAGGGTAATCGTGGTACCTTTGCCGTCGCCTTCAACCAAGGAAATGTTTTGCGGGTTTTCTACTAAGAATTTTCCGCCGGCATCATAGAAGTTGGCGACATCTTTCAATTGGGTGTTACCGGTGGCGGTGAGCCCGGTACCTTTATTGGTCATGATGTTGGACTGTTGAACTTGAGCAGTACCAGCCGCTCTCACGCTGACATCGATTTTGTAGGTACCAGCTGAAGAGACACCCTTTTCCTGAATGGCGCCCCGCATAAAGATTTTCGTGTTGGCATCGTTTGACGATGATACGGCAGCCGAAGAACCATCAAGCAAAATCTTGTTGTTAAATGCAGTTGTATTACCGATACGGTCCAATTCATCCTTTAACTGATTAACTTCCTGTTGCATGGAAGTACGGTCATTATCAGTGTAGGTCGAGTTGGCAGCCTGTACCGCCAAGTCTCTCATACGAATCAGGATGGATTGGGATTCATTTAAAGCACCATCAGCGGTCTGAATTAATGAAGTCGCATCTTGCGCATTCCGGGTGGCTTGATCCAAACCTTCGATTTGGCTCTGCATACTTTGGGATATCGCCAGACCTGCAGCGTCATCAGCGGCCCGATTAATCCGGAGACCTGAAGACAGTTTTTCGGCTGCTGTTGAATGGAGTTTGTCGTTTCCGTTCAAGTTACGCAGCGCATTTAAAGCGGGTAAATTGTGGTTAATAATCATAAACTTTTGTCCTCCTTGAAATTTTTTAGGGTATCCATACCCTTTATTCCCCTGTTGCCTCTAAGTCGGCCGTCCCCTAGAAGCGTAAGGGTCGATGGCTGTTAAACCATCGCCGGTAATATTAACGGCTTAACCTGAAAATTCTTAATATCACGGGTGATGATTTAAAAGCACTCATATTGATTTCTACATTAAATATCGAAATAAAACCCTAAAAACTTTAGTAAAAATTTTCTAAAGGTCTATTTTTTTAGTAATTCTTCCAAGTTATCAAGATTGGGTTTCCCACTGGTCGCAAGCTGGTTTTCTTTTTGGATTTCCCGGTATACTTCCTCGCGATGAACCGTTATCTGCCTTGGAGCTGTAATCCCCAATTTTACTTGGTCACCCTTGACATCAACGATTGTTATTTTAACATCATCGCCTACCATGATGCTTTCATTAAGCTTTCTGGTCAAAACGAGCATCGGGATCCTCCTTGAACCTTCGTAATCAAACGATGCCTCTTGTAGAAATCAACATCGCAAACACACATTTTAATTTCTCCGAAAGTCAAAAAATCCCTTTTATTTTGTGAAAAGAATGATAATTTTACTCATGCTCTTAAGGCGCTGCTTGAAGGACCTCCTTTTCGCCATTAGCCGCGAACAGGGGATGTTTTATACTATATTCCGGATTATTCAAAATAATTTGTTTGGCCAGACCGGTTTTAAAATTAATCACGATCGGAGCCGCCAGATTGACGGTGGCTTGTCGAACATCCTCCGGTAAAGTGACAATAACCCGGACCACGGCATCTTCAGGGGCGGACAGTTTTAGTTCTTCGACAATCTCATCACTTAAATCGATGGAATACCCCGGTACGATCTGCTCCAACTCAATCAAAATAAAAGCCAAATCCGCCTTTTCCACGGATTGCAACACCAAAAACGGAGATTGGTCGGTATACTTTCGAATCATATAGCGATGAAATTCTTCAAATCCCGGAATACCGTGGCCAAAGGTAATGAAATCTTTTTCATCAACCTCGATCGATCCAAAAAACTTTGTCGCGATTTTCATCCTGTCAATCCTTTCCCAGACGACTTTTTTTCAACTTCCTGTGCGGTTTGCACTCTTTGGCGCTCGCGCGCGCACTCTCCAACCATTTAATCTTTATTATTTCAGGTAATTTAATAGAGAGATCGGTAAGATCTGACCTCCTACCTGCAAAGCCGCCTGATAAGCCGTTTTTTGCATCGTAAATTGGCTAATCATCTTGGAAATGTCGACATCCTCAATATCACTTTGAAGTTTGGTAATATTATCGGATAAACCGTTAAAACGATCAATACTGTGATTCAACCGATTCACCTTGGCCCCGATTTCCCCCTGGGTGATTAAGATGTTATCAATATCATCGGTAATATGAGTCAAATCCTTTTCAGAGAGTGCTTTGGTATTGGCTCCTCTTAAATTGATACTGGTTTCCGATAGATGTTGAAAAATCGGATCAAACAAGCTATCTCCGGAAATGTTGACCCGGATTTTAACGCCAAAATTCACTTCATAATTGATCTCACTGCAATTACCCTCAAAATTGGGTTCGGTCGACTCGGAATAAGTCCCGTTCGAAAAACCCATATCCGGTAAAATATCCGCTTTTGAACCCGAGTTCAGTTTGATCGAAAGCGGCGAATCGCTGTCATTCAAATCCGGATCATGGTAAACAAATTTTAACCGTTTATCGGAAGTCAACCCTACCCGGACATTGGCATAATGCCCGCCCCGCTCATTGATACGGTCCTGAATGTTCCGGGCCAACTGGGCTGGAGTGAAATTGCCGCCATCCAAACTAATTTCCTGAGGCTTATCAATCCCGACCGTGATAATGAATTTACTATCACCCGCAACATCGGAAGCATCATCAATGGCGTAAAACGAACTCAGGTCCGGCAAGGGATTTTCCCAATCCTTATCCAGAGTAACCAGTTTGGTAGCCGGGTCATAACTTTCGATGGTCCGGGTTTGGCCTACACCCTTGCCTCCGGTGATCGTTACCGTCATTCCTTTATAAAAATCTTTGATTACGCTGGAATCACCGGCCAACTGCAAATTTGGGGGCGGCCCGTTGCTGGCCGCTGCGGTTACCCCTCCAATCAAGGGTGGCCGAATCGCATATTTCGAATTCTCAGCCAGGGGTGGATCCCATAGAGCGCCGACAGTGAGAACATTCTGATTGGACGAGACAATTGCCTGGCTTTGACCGGCACCCGGTCCTTCCGTTATCGTCATGGTCCAATTTTTATAAAAATCGGCCCGATCATTGCTATCCAGCGGGTTCAAAGTAACTGTCGTCCCATTGACCGCGGCAACATCATTCCGCACCGGATAACGTCCGAGAACTTTGGTCATATCCGCAATAGGATTGCCGATAATTTCCCGGGTTGTATCCTGATTTTGAAAACCCATCTGGGTCAGAGTCGTGTCTGAAATCGAATATCGGGCCCACCTGTCAAAGGTCTTCCCCCACGAGTGATCGACTGTGGCAATCTTACTGGCCGCGTCATAACCGGTAATTTGGCGCGTTTCGGTTGAACCGTCCAAAAATGTAACCGTAATCGAGGAACCTTTATAAAAATCCTTAAACTGACTGGAATCACTTGCCAGCTGAATTGAAGAACCGGAAGGATCGTGCGTAATCGCATCCCCCTTGCTCGCCGGCAAAATAGTATAAGTCACCGGACCTTTCAAGGCAAACGCCTCGGGTTCAACCGTGATTTCCCCGGTAGCATTGGAATAACCGGTAATTTTATGAGACTCGGTACGCCCGATGCTATCTTCAATATTGATGGTCATGCCGGTATAAAAATTATCCAGCGGCGCAGTTTGGCCATGGGCCGGTAAAGTGATTTTTCCTCCGGGAACGGCATCCGCTTGCCCGTTCAAGGGTGGAATCAGCTCGTAAGTTGACGTTCTATCGGGATCTTTTAACCATGGAATCGCCACTTCGGCGATTTGTTTTTCCGGATTGTAGGAGGTGATGGTATTAATTTCGCCAACCCCGGTACCACCGGCAATTCGAATCGTCCATCCCTGGTAATAATCAGGCACAACACTCTCCAAAGCGGTATCCATCTGAACTTTGGTCGGAGTCGCGCTTTTAATTTTACCAATATTCTTAATGGCGGGTCCGTCTTTCAGTACAACAGTATGAGCAACCCCATCATCGGGTTTTACACCGGAATAAAAAGATATTTGATTGTTGGTATTGATTTTTACGTAAACCGGAGGCTTAAAGCCCGCATTATTCAACTGGGCTTGAATATCATTGGCAAGATCGTTCAGTTGATGGCCGACGGATCCATCATAAGTTTTTGGCGATAAAGTAATCGTCTGGGTTGGATTTTCGTCCAACTTAATTTTAAATTGGTTGTTTTGCGGGTCGATCACGATGGGATTCATCGTTAAATTTCTGATGTTTCCAGCAACATTGGCCCTCAATGTATAAGCCCTATCGGTATATTTTTCACCGGCGAAAATATATCGATCCCCCATTGAAGTATTGGCCAGATCCATCAGTCCGGCTTTTATCTGATCAACCTCAGTAGCCATTGCCTCCCAGTCCAAATCGTTATTGGTACTGTTGGCGCCTTCGACAATGAGTTCCCTCACCCGCTGCAAATTATCAACCACGGCATTGCATGCGGTATCCGCAGCGCCCAGTAAGCTGGAAGCCGCATTCACATTGTCCGTATATTTCAAAATTTCCGTGTTTTGAGTACGGTATTTCATAGCCCTGGTCGTACCAACCGGATCATCCGAGGGCTTTAGGATTCTTTTCCCGGAACTGGCTTGGTCGGTTGAATTATTGATTGCATCTTCCAAATTCATGATATTGTAAGTTAAACTGGTATAAACCATCTTACTGGAAACACGCATCATAACTGTTTCCCTCCTTGGTCAAACGGTTCTTTTAGGGGTGTAGCTTCAAGCCGTTGATGATAATATCGAGCATCGCGTCATTGGTATTGATTACCTTGGCTGCCGCATTATAACCATGCTGGAATTTAATCATATTGGCAGCCTCTTCATCCAGATTGACTCCGGACACGGATTGCCGTCGATTGTCCAAACTGGTTAGCAAAGTGGTTTGGTGAGCTGAATTGGTCTGAGCCGCCAACGATTTTTCCGCGAGATCTCCGATAATATTTCCCAAAAATCCGTTCATCGTAGTCGTTTCATCGAGCATTAAAAATTTATGTTGTAAATCAGCCATTTTTTGGGCATTGACGTTATTGCCCGGAAGGCCGACCATATCGCTGGAAGCAGCAATCCGGTTCAATCCTTTTTCAGTATCTTTGATGGCATCCGATAAATCAATATCCGCCGCTCCGCTGCCTTGGAAAAAATCATTACCGGTACTTTTATCTAAACCAAAACCTTTCTCATGAATCCGGTTGGTTTCGGTAATCAGCGTATTGGTAAGACGGTCATAACTATCCATCAATTTCGGCAAATCCTCGTCCCGTAACTGCAAAAGTCCGGCTAAATTGCCGTTCGTAACCACAACATTCTGGTGTTTGGGAATGCTCCATTCTAAAGCGACCATCCCTTTTTTATTTTCCGATATTGCCAGGATAGGATCGGCAGTATCTCCATTTACCAAAGGAATTCCGTTAATCTGAATGGTAATTCGATTCAGTTCATCAAAAGAAGTATTGATGTTGACATCTTTTGACAGCTGTTCCACCAATAAATCCCGTTTATCCATTAAATCGTTGGGATGATCGCCCAGTGCCGTCACCTGCCCTATTCTCTTATTCAAGTGGGCAATTTCTTCGGCATAACGATTAATCTCAGCGACAGTACTGACAATTTTATCATTGGTATCCGAACGCAGCTCTTTTAAATCTGTATAATTTTCCCGGATATTTTGAGCCAACGTTAATGCCGTCTGACGCAGAGTCGAACGGGTGGGTTGACTCTCCGGAGTTTTGGTGAGCTCCTGCAAAGCCACCCAGTAAGCATCAATTTCCGAACGAATATTGGCATCGGCGGGCTCGTTAATAATCCGTTCGGCTTGTCCCAATACATCCTGACGAGTATCCCAATAACCTTGGGACGTAGTTTGTTTTTGAATCTGCTGATCAATGATTTGATCCCGAATCCGCTTGACCTCGGTCACTTGAGAACCGGTACCCATTTGGCCGGCTACTTTTAGACGGGTAAAAGCAGGCTCCGTAAAAGGCTCTGTCGCCGTGATCTCTACCCGTTGCCTAGAATAACCAGGAGTACTGGCATTTGACATGTTTTGCCCTGTCGTTTCAAGAGCTTGCTGATGAGTCAGCAGTCCCCGCACGCCGGTTTCCAAACCAAAAAATGTTGACGCCATTTTTCCTCACCCCTTCACATCCAACATATGGATTGCTTTTTGATGAACCCGGCCGGAAGATCCATACAAGTTTGGAGAATCTCCACTCATAATGGAACGGAAGGAGTTCAGCGTAAACTGGACCAACGCCAGTGAATCCTGAATTAACCTTTGATTTAATTCATTATTTTTCCTAAATTGGAGCGCCGTTTTTCGGACTCGCCCTAAGATTTCGTCTAATTCAGCCGGAAAATTTGGCTCTTCCAAAAAAAATTGCACTTGAGGAAGGCACTCATCACTAACGTCTTTAAGTTTAACCGATAACACCTTTTCTTTGTGGACGATGGATCCCAATGTCTCCATGTCCTCCTTCATTAGTGCTTCCTTTTTTATTAAACTTAAGCCGTTGAGCTCTTCTAAAAGCGCAAGTTCTTGTTCCAACAACTGTTGGATTATTTGATTGTCTTGCATTGGACTACCTCCCGGCAATCTCGTCTACCAAGCTCCTCCCAACCATCTTTTGCGCGATGTCTGATGAAGATACTTGATAGGTGCCATCCTGAATTTTATTTTTCAATTCAGTTATTTTTTCGGCACGAACCTCCGGAGACTTTAGTACCTGTTCGGTAGCAAATTGCAATCCTTGAGCCCGATCCGATAAAACCAGGGAATCTGCTTTGTTTACCGGACTGGAATTATTGACGGCATTCCCTTTTTTCTTGGCGCCGCTTACTTGATCCATGGAAAGAATACTTTGCACTTGTTTATTGGAGATGATCATCGTTTACCACCTGCCTTTGCGATTCGTGTAAATTTTTTGTTACTATGGCAATCACCAGCTGACCAACTTTCCTCCTTATCTAGTTGTAAAGGCATTAATCTTTCTTTTTTAAAATATGGTCATACGTATGAACCTTTGCTTGCGCCCAAACGGTTCCCGGATTGCCCGGCAAAGGTCCGGACGGCGAAGAAGAAATACCCTGGGATGGTCTAGCAACCCGTTTAAGCTCCGACTGCATTTCTTGAAGACACTTCTCACAAAACCTGCCGGATGAGATTGAATTTCCACATTTCTCACAGGTAATCATCGAGTCGGAATCGCCGCCCTCCATTTTCAAACGGCCTTCCTTTAAGAAGCGGGTAATCACCTTCACTTCCACTCCGGTTTCGTGATTAATTTCCGAAGCCGGTGAATTTGGATGTTCAAATAGATAATCCCGCACTTTATCAAAGTCTTGCTGGTCTGCCTCCGCACAATGGTTGCATACGGAATCGCCGTTATAGTGGAACATGTTGCCACATCTTTTGCAATTTCTGATGTCCATAACTCCACCTCCGTTTTAAGCTTTTATGAAATAAACCATTCCGGATCCAAAATCCCCCCCGCTAAAGTTAAAACTTTAACTTCGAGGGCCCCGGCTCTTGTTAAAGCCCTGGCAGCCTCGGAAACTGTAGCGCCAGTCGTAAAAATGTCATCAACCAATAAAACTTTGGCCCTCTCAAGGGGTTTCGCATTGACAACCCGAAAAGCCTGATTGATGTTGATAAAACGCTGTTCCTTATGGAGCGCATTCTGCGATAGAGTGATTTTGTCCCTTATCATTATATCATTTCTGATTGGAATTCCCAAATATTTTTGTAACGGATTTGCTAATATTTCCGCCTGATTATAACCTCTAGCCATCAATTTCAGGTGATGGATGGGAATCGGAATGATGAAATCCATTTTTTGAAATTCGGGATGATTTTTAATCCATTCCAACAGTAGCACGCCCAATGCTTTGCCCAAATCGGGACGATACCGGTATTTTAACTCTGCTAGATACTCACGCATAGCGCCTTCATAAACTGCAACGGACCTGGCTTTTGAAAAATAATATCGGGTTTGATTACATTGCCTGCAAATTTTTCTACCGGAACCCATCCCTTCGCCTCTTAAGGAACGGCCGCATTTTTCACAAATCGGCGGTGTTATCATAGCAATTTTACGGAGGCAATTCTTTCCGAGTCCACGATGGAAACGATCTTCCTGCCAGCAAACCGGGCAACGCTCCTGAGGCGGAAAAAATAATTCCATCAAACCCAAGGCCACTTCCCGAAACCAACTTGTAATTTCTAAATTACCTATTCTCATCATCGGCACTTTCTTTAGAATTTTTATAAGACCTTAGACCTAATTTATAAGAAAATTATTGGAAATTCCTAGTAGAGCGCATCGTAAATGAATGGCAAGCAAAAACGGGGAAGATATGCTCTACTTAAGTAAAACGTTCACAATCACTGAGTAGTTATTTAGAGAACGTTTTACTAGTTTTCATCTAAAAATCCCAATTCCTGTCCTTCGCGATTCATTTCCCCAATGATTTGTATCGCCGTATCCATTGAACGGGATTTCGACTTTGAAACCCATAAAACCCGTCCGTCTTCCCCAAGCCGACCGGTCCGTCCGGCGATTTGAATCAAGGTTTGATGGTCGAAAATATTCTCATTATCTGCATGGAGGACCATCACATCCAAATTGGGAATGGTGATTCCCCGTTCATAAATGGTCGAAGTTACTGCAAAATGAATACGGCCTCCTAATAGGTTTTCTTTTGTCTCCATCCGGTTGGCGGATTTTGAATGAGTAATTGTGCCAATAACTCCGTGCATCTCGGCCCATCTCACCAAACCGCTCCCCAGTGATTCGATTTGCTGAATCGTCGGCAAAAAAATCAGGCCGGGATGGTGATTTTGCTTCAAATTCATTAAAAATTCACGGAGAACCGAAGGAGGTTCCCACTTACTTTTCCAATCAACAGCCAAAGGCAAATTGCATTTCGCCCATTCAGGAACGATTAAAGGTTTGCGATGGTAGCGCGCGGGTATCGAAACATAGGACAATTCATCCTGTCGTATCTGCTTTAGCATGTTTTGAGTCGGAGTTGCCGTCATAATCACCAAATGTCCACCCGGTTTTAAAGATCGTAAGACAGCATCGTGTAGCATTGCACATCCTTGATAAGGATAAGCATCCGCTTCATCCAGTATCACCAAATCAAAACTTTGATAAAACCGTAAACACTGGTGAGTGGTGGCAACTGTGAGCGGAACATCAAGAAAACGCTCACCGCTCCCACCATATAATGCTGAAACGGCTATTTCCGGAAAAGCCTCTTTCAGTCGCGGAGCTAATTCGATGACCACATCTTTACGGGGAATCGCAAACAATACCCGTTGACCCTCGGACAACGCCTTAGCCAAACCTCCAAAACTCACTTCCGTTTTTCCGGCTCCGCAAACAGCCCAGACTAAAAACTGTCTTTCCTTACTCTCCAGAAAACGGACAACTGCCTCGGATGCCCGTTGTTGCGGTGGAGTTAACTCGAACTTCAAACGAGGGCGTACGGTTGTAATTTGAATGCCGTGGTGCATCGGATAACTCTGAAAGTATAATGGAATACAACTTTTCGCGATACCCATGGTCTGGCAATTCATACATGTCAAACAATGGGAATGTCCACAGAATATACAGTCATCTTCCATGATGGCTTTTCTTTCACCACATCGCCTGCAATAGGGCAACCCCAACTTATCAAGGCTAACCGCCGCTTCCCGTTGTACTTTGGACTGAAGATACAAATATTGCATCCAATCCTCCGGATCCCAGGGAAGTTCAATACCATTTACGCGAAACAATTCAGGAATTTCAGTTTCCAACAAGGCTCTGCCCCAAAACAGTCTTTCAATATCGGGGAGATTAAATTCCTCCAGCTTTAATTCATGGGTTTCATATTTTTGAACCGATAATCGGGTATGCGGAAAGATTTCTTTTACTATCCTGGCTGCAATTTTTAATAATTGATTGGGGCTGATGATTTGACCTATCGCATGATCAATCCGTAATCTTCGGAGCAGGATTTCCGCAGCCCAAATAGGATAAGGAGGTTGAAAAACATAGATCATCCTGTAATTGAACTCGTTTAAATAATAAGCATCCACACGGGGGTTGCTGCTGATATCGATTTTATTCTTTCCTTCCGGACTTACAGCGAGATATAAAAAGTATTTGGGAGATAGCAGCTTTTTCACCTGCCGATGAGAATATTTTTTGCATAACTCTATTTGTATGATTCCATAATTTAGAAATTATTCCTTCATTTTGCTTGGATTATTTCAAAAAATTATAAATTGTCCGTTTCGAACGGCAGTATCCATCCTAATAATTTTATCGATAAAAAAAATGAAGCCAACTTTTAGGTTGCGCTTCATTCCCGGATTTTGGTGATATTTTCTAAATTAAATCTTTTATTGACGATTACCGGTCTCACCGCTTTCGAGGTTATCTTTATTCAATTGATCGATGATCTTGTGAACGATGATTCCCGGTACCGAGACGGGAGACATCTCTTGCCACTGGGGACTGGGAAATTGATAGGATACCAATAACTCTCCGGCATCCGAATAGATAAAATAAGATAACAATTTAAACTGCGATACGTTAAATTGGATACGCTGCAACACATACCAGCCGCTATAATAACAGAGTTTTGGATATTGCCGGACCAGATTTCTCAGATACATTTCCGAACCGACGATTTTAACCCACACTTCCAAAGGAGAACTGTTTAATGAAATAAAATCACGAAGGGCTATTTTATCAACGTAGAAATCCCCGTCGTTATTGGAGGTAATGTACGCATACCGCTCTTCATTCCGGGCTAAGGCTGCCGAAGACAGCACCGCAATGAGGATCATGCCCGTAAAAACCAACAGAATTTTTTTCATTTTCCATCTCTGCCTTTATCAATATAAGCTTTGGGACCAGTTAGACCCTGAGAATCCCAAGTTTAATTATTACCGGAATAATTCCCTTTTTAAACCCAATTTCCTGCATTAACCAAGCAAAAATGGCGGAGAGCTTTTACGGATTTATTTCTCCCTTCCTTTTTTTCATTTCTCCCTTGGATGATTTCGTTTCTCGAAACATTTTTTCCGTTTCTCCCTTGGGTTATTGCATTTCTCCAATCATTTTTTCCATTTCTCCCTTGGGTGATTGCATTTCTCCAAACATTTTTTCCGTTTCTCCCTTGGGTGATTGCATTTCTCCAATCATTTTTTCCATTTCTCCCTTGAGTGATTTCAATCCGGAAAACATTTCCTTCGTTCAGAAAGTCACCGTGGTATTACGGATATTGTAAAAAACAGATTCTCAGAATTTAAAATGTATCGATAGCCTGATGTCACTGGGTACGAGGACCGTGAGGGGGTAAAAGTAAAAAGCCGGTTTATCATCCCCCGGAGTTCTGCGGTTCACCAAACCCGGCGGCGAAAGAATCTTTTAAAATTTTTTACCTGATGTTAAATTTAATTTACCAGCTAAAGATGGCATTTTTTTACATCTAAGTCCTCAAACAATTTCCATATCAACATTTGGAGTTCCCGACACAAAATCGACACACTTTTTCCAAAAAAAGGTGATATAATGATAGTGGTTAATCATTCCCAAAATGTCGCTGTAGTTTATACAGGGCTTTTTTTATGCCCAAATGCCGAACCGGTATTTGGGGCCACAAAGAACGCAAAGTTCCCGGGAATAAATCGACACATCGAAAACGCCGCTGTAACATACAGAGGCGTTTTTTTATGCCCGAACCATGATTTGACCCGGATTTGCAGGATTAACCGGCAGGACGATAAAGTTCGGAAATCTCATCTTTATTGGGAAAGGAGGTGAATCTGATGATGTATCAAACGTTTGCGCACAAGATCAACCGCGCCAAAACGCTCCTCGACGGGCTCAATTCCTACGGGGAGAGTGTGAGCCTATTGGGAATTACCAAAGAACTGGTGGCCAAAATCACCGTTCTATACAACCAGGCTGGCCTGGTCGAACAAAAAAAGAACGTTCTTATGGCCAGTTCCAGAGAGGCCACCACGACGCAACAGGAAATCATGAAAGAATTGAATCATCAAAGCTCTCTGGTGCGAAAGTCGATCCGGGTCAACCTTCCGGAAGAAAAATGGCTCGCATTTGGCTTCAGGGCCGGTGAATCTGAGGAAACCAAGAGCAATAACCAGGCAACGACGAACTAAAATAACAGCAGCGGCCCGTGAGGCGCTCCAATTCCGCTTAAAATATAACCCCGCCTCCTCCTGATTTGTGGAGGGCGGGGGGGAATTGGAAGAAGCTTTAATAACGCAAATCGTGGCTTTAAAGCTGCGTGTATAAAAACACGACACCGAGGCCTGAAAGGCCTTTAGAACATTTTTTAATATACCTAGCCCCATCGTTCACGTTGGGGCGGAGATGGAATCAACATCATTTTCCGGTTTTTTACAGCACAACCTAATGACATTGCCCTTACTGCCCCATTTGACTTGCCGCAGGGCATCCGGGCTATACTCGTAATCGGCTACAACCGTGCCGTTCTTCGAAACCTCCGTCAGCCTATTCAACAAATCATACGTATATTGCCAGTATTCGACTCCCTCTCCCTAGGTGGCGGTATAGGTGTCGTGTTATACGGTAGGTATTCCCTTCCATTTCCAGATTTCCTGCATTACCGTATGTCTTCTGTCTATTGGATTAGTCCTTGTAGAACGAAATCCTTATAACCAAAGCTTAAAAAAATGAAAGCCGATTTTCCCTCTCCACGGATTCCACCGGCTGGGTGACTGGTATGCTGTTTATATCCCCAATATTAATCTTTAGCAGTAGTAGCAGGGGGTCTGGGAGATGTGAATAATTGTGGAAAAGTGGACAAAGGAAAAACCCAT
>JAEXDA010000076.1 GCA_023401925.1 Bacillota bacterium | reverse complement strand
TGGCATTCACATCAGCGCCCGCTTCGAGAAGCGCCTCCATCATCTCTTCACTCTCCGCTTCGGCCGCCATGACTATGAGCGGCGTATCTCCTTCATGGCTCCGGGCTTCCAAGGCGGCGCCGTTTGCGAACAAAAGTTTGGCCATCTCCGGCCAGGCCGCCAAATGAAGCGGCGTTATTCCATCTTCATTTTGGGCATTCACATCCGCGCCATATTCGATCAGGAATCAGACGATTTCATAATGCTCCTCTCCCGCCAGGCCATGCAGCGCGGTAAAACCGTATTCGTCCTTTTCGTTAACGGCCCCTGGATTTTGGGACACTATCTCTTGAACCTGTTCCAAGTCTCCCGCCACTACGGCCTCATAGATTAATGTTCCCATGAGTTATCTTCTATAATGGATCATGTGTATTAATCAACTTCTAAATCTCTTCCAAACTTCTCCGATTTGGGCATCTAGTTTCTTACTAATACAAAAATAAATAACATTCCTCATTATATGCTATTTCATTTTCTGTTAAACACTTTCCGACAATATTTCAAAAACTGACTTAATAGTATCACAAATATAAACGGAATTTTCTATATCTTGGTAATTAAGTATTTGGGCAACCACCATCCTTCGTAGCCTACTTAAAACTATCAAAGCCTGGCAAATTTCCTTTAAGGGATAGGGTCTCGCCTTTAGGCATCATTGTTTATTACTACATTTTCATCCTTTCATGTGCCCCGGCAAGCCAGAGTGGATTATTACCTAGAAAATGCTAACAACAACTTGTACACTCACGTCGACGGCGCATCACCGATATTTCCTACCACTCTTACAGACTATTCTCATTCCTTACTTTTTAAATATTTTTCCAGAATCTTTTTTGCCAAATTACTTTGACTGGATAAGTCAACCCCTAGTACCTCATACCTCCAGATAACCTGTTGCTCAAATGGATCTATTGCCAATACATCATCATAACCATAGTCGATATGAAGTTTGTTGGTCTCCTTTATGATTAGCGTAAGATTCGTCCACGGCTCCTGATTGTTTTTGATAAATTCATTTTGTAAATGTTTAAATGATTCTTTCATTTTGTCGCGCAAATTATCAAACTCATCTTCATCAATTTCATAATTTTTTGGGATATCAAAGATGTATACTGGGTTTTCTTTGTTCTTGGTATTGTAGAAAAAATACATCGTATACATGGACTCCCATAACTGCGCAAATAAGTAGATCTCGCTCCAGTCTTCCGGTATCATGTCATCCAAGATACGGGCTAAATCGTTATAAATCTCTTCTAATTTTTCAGTATTCATTTGAAGCACCTCATTTTTACAGATCAAATGTTTATTATCGCTATCTATTCATCATGCCTTCCAGTTCCTGTTGCCGATGAATTAACCTACGGAATATTTATTGGCTCTAACCTTAATATTTCCCCGAGCGGCCCCAATTTTTTAATGCGAATTACCGCTTTTGCATAAGGAACATTTCGCATTACGATACAGGGCGGTTGCTTTGAACCACTGAGAAGCTCACCGATTGAGATATCGGTTTGCAAAACTTTTTTAATCGTTAACAAATCTTTAATTCCTCCAACAGGCGCCCGTTCTAAAATGATATCATGCGGTTCGATGGATGATTTTGCGCCTTCAAATTTTGAGGTCGTAATGATGCAACCTCCCGAAATCCATTGCTCAAAGTCGGCGGCAATCATTTCCGGTCCATCCTCGGGGTTCATATACCCGCAATCAACGGCAATTACTTCCTTGGCGCCGCTCTCGCTTTTTACTAAAAATACTTTGTCGCCGCTGTCATCGCCGATGGCCACATAACCCTTGGCATACTCTTTAACTTCCAAGGTCTGATTGCGCTCGACCAAATTATCCGTGCCATAAAGCCCGATTCCTTCGTCATTGATAAAGCCATTGGTGGTGCCTAGCAAGGCTCGGTATACTTTGGGTAAAACAAGCCCCAATTCGCTCTCAACCAAGTTGATCTCTTCCGCCCCGGCAGGATTATTCTTCTTGAGGCCGGCTATTTTTGATAAATCCATGGTAATCCCCGCCTTTCCGGTACACTTCATTCATTCCCATTAAGCGTTTAATACCGCTATCTTTTCTTCCATGTTGTCCATTTCTCTTTCCCTAACATAGAAATTCAGTCGCAAGGGAATATCGCAGTTCGTCGCAAAGAACCCTTCTTTTTTCAGTTTCAACATTACCTGATAGCTTTGCTCAATTAACATTTCTTTCAGATCTTCAATTAAGGCCAGGCATGTTTCTTCCAAAGCTTCATCTCCAATCTCGCTCTCTTCGGTGGCTGTGTGTAATTCATACAGCCACTCGTGGAACGCATTGGTTGCCTCGAAACTTTCCTTATCAAGCTCACACCCTTCTTCCGGGCAAAAACGATAGTATTTCTCAGTTTCATCATTCGTAATTTTACCTTTCAGTGTTTCATAGCTTTCTTCCGTATTGCCATTGGACCACCAATACATCTCGTACGTATTGGGATTCATACAGAGTGAAAACTGATAGGGTTGATTTTCGGACTCGTTTTCCACAAATCTAAGAAAAGCTTTTTTAAGATCCGCTTCAAGATAGGTTACAAAGTCCTTGAGAACCAGCACTTTGATTGTTTCATATTCCAGATTGGTTACCTTTTTCAGATATTCCCCATATTTGCAGGTAAGAGATTTTTTAGTCTTTTCAAAACCATCTTCTTGTTTGACTTCAGATTGTGTAATCGCTACGTCTTGTTCTTTAAGTTTTTCTTCAATCATCAATGCAATCCCGGTTCTTTGATAATGTTTTGCATAGGACAGCGTATCCCACCAGGGATTATCTTTTGTTTTGTACACCGGACTTAAATCAATACCCATCTCGATTAATATTTTGGCAATTTCAAGATTCCCCGATTGAATCGCACAAAATAATGGATTGTTAAAAGATGTGGTAGCATCCAATTTTGCACCGAGTTCAATCAGTTTTCGAACATTTTCGACCTTACCTTTCATCGCAGCCATCGACAGGGGAGACTTTTCAGCGATTACCCGGTCGACATCGCTTCCCTTTTTGATCAGGTATTCAATTAATTCCGGAGCCCCTTCCCAGGCCGCAATATGTAATAACGTTCCATTTAAATTATTCCAGTAATCAATGGCTTCCGGGCATTTCTCAAGCGCTTCTTGTAATTTCCCCAGATCGTTATTTTCAATTGCAAAACATGCCAAATTATAACCTTTCCTTATATACTTCTCATCAACTTCATTCATAAATAGCGCCTCCCAAATAAAGAATTAACTGAATCTATAAATCTCGATCAATTTAAAACCCTTGCAATGATTTGTTTCAACAGTTTCCTTACATAATGTTCTATATTTTTCTCAGCCGGTGGACCCTGAAGCTGCAATCTTCAAAATCATATCTCTCTACCGTATCAATGATGTATCTCCCAGATTCAATATGAATTTCCGAATATCCATATGCCCAATCCGGTCCATAATCGCAAGCGGGAAAAAGATAGACGGTATCATCACGGAATGAAATCATTAGATTTGTGGGATTAAACAGTTCATCCGGGATTGCGGTAATCTTGCCGCTAATTACCTGATCATTGATGCCTTCTGCGCAATAATTCCAAACAACCAGATAGCCCCCTTGACCGTCCATTCCCGGGATCCAGGCGCTTCTTTGTACATCATCGAAGATAACAATGGCATATCCGTCCGCAACGGGTATTACTCCTACATAATCCTCAATCTCACATGCCCGATCGTAATGAAGCGGACAATTTGGCCCCTGCCGTTTTTCCAGGACCAGATGGGGTCCGCCATCACATTCGATCCACCTAAGAATTTTATTGGAATTCATTAATCTGTTCTTCTTCCTCATCTTCGTATTCATATAGATTGTCAAGAAGTTCCGTAAAGGTATCAAAAACCTTTTTGATTGCCGCATTTTTATCAATGAGAGCTGTTTCATGTTCCCAGAAAACTATTACCGGGTTAGCTCCGTTGCGATAATCAAAGCACAAATAATTCCCAAATGGATCTCTCGCGAACGGAAAAACCTTATCCATTAATCGGTCCTTAATACCGTCATAAATATTTAAAATGCTATATTTGCTGCTTAAATCAAAAGTAATCAGGTTATTAAAAACTTCTTCATTGCCATCAATAACCTCAAAACAATTCGGTTTTGGGAAACCCCCATTGTTCGCGCTCACAGTTTCAATAAAATCATTAGGAAAGCTGATTTGAAAAAGTTCTGCCACTTGCTTGATTTTCTCATCAATTCGCTCAATCTCTTCGGTAAATTTCCAAATTACCCCACCCATTTGTGATACTCTCCCTCTTGCAAGCTAAATTTCAATATTCTTTAACCCTTGAAGCAGAGACTGATAGAAATAGTCACAGGCCTCAACCTCGGTTTTGAAAATTTTCAAACCGGTCTTTTGGCCGCGCTCGCTATAATAGACTTCCCATCCATTAACTATCTGATTAAGGCAGTGCGCTTCATTGGGCAATCCCCCGTCCAGCGAGTAAAAGTCCGCCGGGATATTTTTTTTGAGCAGTTCCTGCCGTAAATCATTCTTAGTCTCCGTTGCAGCCTCCCAATACTCACACTTTCAGGTAATGAATTCGGTTACCTGATATTAGTCGCTCCAAACTTCTTCAAATTCAAAACCTTTTAACCCATATTCCAATACACGATTCCTGAATGTATCTGATACAAAAGGTCTTTTGCTGGGTTCATCTTTAATTTTGAATATATGAGTATTCATCAGTTTTTCTTTAATAAATTCGTATCTTACAAACCTCATGATTCTATTTGAACTAGTAAACTTTTTATACTCCGATTTGTCATAATCCACACAATCAAGAACTTTGATTACGTTTATTGCAAAAAGCTTTTCTTTATTATGTACAAGAGGAAGTACCTCAACAGATTCATTAATGAGTTCAGCTAGGTGTTTCAGAGCTTTTTTGCTAAATACAGGTACTCCAGGCACTAAAGCGAGAAAATCACTATATTGTATTTCTTTTAGGGTCTTCACTTCTACTGGGTTCCAATCATTTTGAATCCAAGTACCGTCAAATTCAAACTTGCTCCAATTACTTTCATTTACTGGAACTATATTATTAAAATTATCTGAATCTGCACTTAAATGCCATATTCTCATATTCGCCACTTCGTTTTCCTATATTTCACATACACTTATCCAATTGCAATGATTGAATCAACCAGCAGCAACCCGGCCAAACTAACAAATCTCTACTGCCGGATCCTTCAAGTCCCTTAATTGTCTGCCGCCCGGATAATCCGCGCCGTTTTTCCCTGAAATCACTTGAATGCAGCTTTCTTGTTTTACATATTCGATGAAATATAAATTATCACGGCTTTGGGTACCGCCATAGTGATACCATTCCCATCTCACTTTAGAAGCTTCCTTGATCGTAAATTCCTGCTCGCCGACGGAGTAATTTGCCGGGTTCCAGACGAAAAGTCTTTCGCCCGCATCGAAATGCATTTCTAAAACCTTTCCGACTTCATCAAAACGGAAGTCCGTAATCTGGTGGTAATTATCCATGGGCCTGCCGAACCATTGACCAAAAAATCTAAGAGTGCCTGATTTGAGCTGGATTTCGTGCTGAGTAAACTTTTCGGCAATTGACTTTAATGAAACCAAACCCGACCCCTTCTCCCAAAGAAAATAGTTAGACCTTATTCATCAATATAAAAATAAATCACCGGTACTTTTGGTTTATACTTAACGATATTTTTCGAAAAAAACGGCCTCACTATTTTCTAAAACAAACCCGCGTAATTTCTGTTCGAATTCCTCATCCTTCTCCCAAAACTTATTATCCAAGTCATTCATTTTGGGGCGGTTGTCTTCCCGGTAAGCTTCCAGGTATTGCTCAAATAAATCGATATACTCATTACAACCAATTACGGCTAATGCCTTTTTAATCTCCGCGAAACAGCTTTCATCTTTCGTCAATGCAATGTTATCCAATTCTCCCGGCGCCATCGCCGAATAAAAGTCGTATAACACCATAAATATTTTCAGGGAATCAACCGTAAATTTCATTGGGCAAAGTTCCAATAAATTATAGACGGAGTCGGCCTGATTTATTTGGTTAAGATAATCCTCAATTTTGGGTGCGTTTTTCACTTCCCAATTATGTGAATCTTTCATATACGCCAGTTTTTCAACAGCTTTATCGATATCCCCATTAGCCGCTTGGTAAAACTCATAAGCCTGCTCAATACTGGCACCGGTTCTTCGAACTATCGGTTCCGTCTTGACTTTCTTAAGCATGTCCAAAGCTCGTTCCATGTCGCCATCCCCTTGGGATAATGCGTCTTTACACTCGCCGATAGATGCGAAGATACGCTTTCTGAGTTGATTGATTTTTTCTGTCTCCACTGAAAACCGACTCCTTTGGGTTTTGCCTTAAGGATATCCAGCTTGATTTGACTTGAGTACATCCATTACGCATCAGTTATCGGGTATGTTACAATACCAATTCTTCTTGATGAATCCTGCTGTATTTATCTATTTCAGCTTGCCAGCTTGCTCTTAAAGAATCAGTAATTACATGCCCGCTGCCTTTTGTAATTAAGATGGCCTCTCGTCCTTCTATGGAACGTGTTGCTGCTTCACTAATTTTTTCGCTTTTACACTTACTTACAAAAGACTGAAAATCTCCCGCAAGCTCAATATACTTTTTCGGTCTATCGTGATATAGAAAATATATTTTTCCCGTCCGTTCTCCATCAGTACCTATGACAATATAGTCACCAAAGACATTCGGACCGATGGGAATCACCTTGTCCGCTAAAAAATCCTCTATTTCTTTCATGCTGTCAAAAATTGCATAATTCAAATTCTTTTCCGCTTTTCCCAACCCGTATAAGCCCCGAATATCCGAAGAAACCTTATTGATATTAAATTTTGTTTTAGGCGTATCGCCGCCGTTACATTTGAATAAAAAATCCCGGAATTGTTCAGGGAACCTAAAGCTGTACTTTGCTTCAAATTCCACGATATGATTTTCTATATCTGTTGTATCAAATTTTGATATTAGCATAACATCTTATTCCTTGCCTTTTGCATTAATTGAATATAATGTTTAAATAGTTAGACCTTATAACAACGATTATCAACCATGGAATAAAACCGTCTAAAATCCTCTGAATGCAAAAGGTCCGTCGAGCCCCAATTCGTCAAGCCACTCACTTCGTTCGTTGGGAAAACCGAAAACCCCCTCATCAATCCGTGATGCCCGGAACAATTGAAAAAATGACTCCATTGTTTCCTTAAAAGGGGTTGGATACCCCCCGTTGGTGGGGAAATCCGGAGACTGCATCAATTTCTCAAAACTCTTTTCGAGCCGCTCCTGGAGAACAGCGCAAGGCACCCGGCCAAGGTAAACAGAACAGCGTAGAAATTAAAAGGTCGGGCATTCTCTTCCTTTTCAAATTCCGTCCCATCGGGTTCAAAGGCCAGGGGAGTTTTTACCCGCCCGATTGCCGCCGCAGTCCATTTCTCGAACAGACAAACCATCCTATAGATAGCGTCGTCCAAGGGCAATTTACCAAAAATTGCGGCGTAACGGTAGCTGTGATCCGGAATATGGAGGCCTTCGGCTTCTTCAAAAGCCTTATAATAGGGTTGATAATCCGAACCGATTCTGAAAAAAGTCCTGGCTGATTCCTCCCCTTCGCTGTCGAGCATTCTGCTGATAAATGGGTCCGGATTGGCGATGGCTGTTTCATAGGCATCTTTTTTGCCGGATATTTTTTTAGTCTCCCCATAGCTCACCCAATATTTTCCGGCTAGATCAAAGTCGACCAAGACAAACTCCTTTCCGTAATGCCGATGGGCGCCTTCGATTTTAACATGCCGAATCACACTACCCCGTTCCTTGTTTTTAAATATTTTTACTCTCGTCCCGGGTTCAAGGATTTGAACCTCTTTTTCAGGTGCTTCAAGCAATTTCTTAATCTCTTGAATTTTATCCGCTTGCCCGCCGCTAAAATATTGATCGGCCCAACCAGTGGCTAAATAAGCCTTCATCGCTTTTTCGATGAATTCGTCCATGGTCGCCGCAACCGGGATATACTCGGACTCTTCCGCAGGACGGGCCACTACGATTTGGGCGCTTGAAATATTACCACCCTCAGCAAGCAGGTAATAAAAAGCATACTCCGGTTCAATCCACTCAAGCGGCATAAACCGAAGTCCCGCCGGGAAATTATATTCATCTTGTGGAGGAACCCTGAACTCTCCGATTCTTTCAATTGGGGGTATCCGAAGGCCCAGTGAAAGGTTTCGGTTATTGATAAATGTAGCAAAAATGTCACAACCGTTCATGACTGAATAAAAGTCCAGCAGGGACTGGGGTAAGGAGTCTTTCACCCGGTTAAGACTTTTTGGGCTGACCGCGGGTCCAATCTCGCTATAAGTAAAATGTAAATCCTTCCGCTTCCGAATGGTTTCTAGAAAACCCTTTAACTTCCGTGCCATTTCGATGGAATGTTGCATTTTTACCGTCCTTTTCCCCGATGAATTGAATGATGGGCTTAATAAGGCCCATCCCAATTATGCTTCTCATAGGTTTTTATTACCTGATTATCTTTCAAAATATCCAGGACGTAAACTTTTGCGGCATACTTGGAGGTGTGGGTGAAATATAATGAAAGCCGCATTGAAAATCGCCGATCACTGAAATAGCCTACTAAAATCTGTTCCGCCGCAACCATCGTATCATCCATGTTCACTTTTTGAGTCGTGCCAACCTTTACTTTAACCGCATCCGGATCTTTCAGTAATTCACTTCGTATTCTTTGATACTCCAAATTCGAATAGGGTCTTTTTTCACCATTCACTTGATAGTCAATTTTGGAAAGCTCGGTGCCAAAAAAGGTAATTCCCATTTTGGTTTCTTGAGGCGGCGACTTCGTCTTGTAACGCAGCCCAAATTGCTGCAGTTGGGAAAGTTCCTCCAAAAAATATCGGCTTTCTTCCTCAATACTTGGAACGTTAGTTTTAAAAACGGAATCAAAGGAAGCTTCATAAAACTTTGCTTGTGGATCGCCCTCGAAGGGATAGAACTTGATCTGTTTTGGATAACCGGAAAATACAATGGGTTTATTACCGGGTTTTCTGTCAACCGCAAACGGCTCAATATAGATATAACCCGAACTCAAAACTTCTCCGATGTAAAAATTTTTATATAAACTTTCAGCGGTCAACGGTTCGCTTTCTTCTGCTGCTCCGTACCCGGGCTTTGATAAATCACTCCACCCATCCTGAGAATTATTTGAAAACTCGATTTGGATATCTCCACCGTTCATTGATAGGATGTAAACATTATCCCGTTTGAAATACAACACTTCCTGCAATTCTTTGAAAGCCGGCTTTTTCGTGGGGTCCAAACACCACCGGAACCGGTCGTTTTCGGTCATTGATTTATAAATGGCATATTTGCCTTTTTCCCTGGCCGCCACTACCAATGTGCTTGGGGAGGCATTTTTCTCTTGATCGTTAAATTCGGTAAAGGAGAGGATATCGCCTTGAATGAAGGTCTCTGAAAGTTTGATGCTCCTTACGATTTTTAATGTGTTTAAATCGACTTTTTGTAATTCCTTATTTTTTTTGTGGTATTGCCACAAATAGTTTACGGGGGAAGATAATGATGAACTAAGCATTTTGTAAGTAGTACCGTCATCAAGCCCAATCATCTCAATGGGTTTCCGGATTTTGTCCGCCGGGACAGCCACACCCTCTTGGTGATCATAATATACACCGCCATCATCAGCATCAATCAAGGCCCACCCTAATGTGGCGGAATGGTCATAATGGGATTCAAGGCTATGGACGGAATAATAATACTTATTATTATATTCAACGATACTGTCGATAAAATTAACTATGGTAACCTCATAATGTCCTTCTTCGATTAACCCGGTTTTGTGAGCTTCCGGTCCAAATTGTTTGATCATGATTCTCTTTGCTTGTTCATAATTAATTTTTAGATTGTCCGCCTTCGCGAATTGCTTGAAATACTTGTCGATATTTTGATAAGAAACCTCGATATACTGCTTATCTTTGGGATTTCCTTTGACCTCAACTTCAAACAGGTTGCATACCAATTTATAGCTCCAATAACCATTTGCTTTTAGAGTATCCTTTACCATTTTTTCAAAGGTTTCTTTTTCTTGCAACCCGGAAGAACCAGGAAAATTGCAGTAAAATATAGGATAGGTCTTATTGTTGATCAGTTCCACTTTGGTCAGGCGGATGCCGTAACCTGTAAAAATAGCTTTGACGGGATGATCCCAATGATTGATGTCGGTGATGGTTGTGTTGTCAGCGCCGTAAACGGCAAGCGAACAGAACATAATCAAAAAAATCATCACCGGAAAACAGAATCTTTTCATCAAAAGAACCTTCTTTCTCAGAATGAATGGGATTTCAGTAATACCCACATTAACAATTATTCGCGATTTTTTTCTTGGAGTCCTACGACATTTATTCCGGTTTAAGGGTGATTTATTTCACCCCTTAAGCCCACTCTACATGGAAGAATACATCACGATTGAAGGACCGGTTCTTGTGACAAGGAAGCCTGTCGTTTTCCTACCCGGACGGGACAAAAAAAGGTCTGAACAGAGAACATATCCCTATTAAGACCTGGCTAATTATGGCTCAAAGCCCTTCAAGGAAGCAGATTGTTAAGAGATAGGCAGGAACACCCCGCCATACTTTCCAAGCAAAATCTGCTTTGTCCATATTCGGATCAACCGCAATCCCAACAATAAAAAACCCTCGCAAAATCCTTCTTGACCAGATCTTCCTTTCTGATAAAGAAATGCGTCACTCCGCCGTCGCCCCATGAAATATTGGCTTCGCTTACGATTTGCAATAATTGCATATCAAAATCATGATTGGGAAACCCGCGCCGGTCATCCTGTAGAAAATGAGCATATCCGCCGATTTTATGGGTGATGTGTTTTTGGGTTTCCCGGCGATACCAATCTGCGATTGCCTCATTCTTAAATTGCTTAAAAAAACGATATCTCGTCATCAAGTAACCTTCGCTCCAAAATGACTTGGTAAAATATTCTTCATCCTCAGTCCCCTTTGCATCCTGATAATCTTGAAAATAACTGTTATATTCCGGAAAAAATTGGGTCCAACTTATTGGTCAGTCATGGCTACAGGCTCGTTGTTTTGTTGAAATGATAATGCCAAAGGATATTCTGCGATCGGAAATTCATTATCTTCCGGATCAATCAAAGCTATTTTTCCAGTAACCGATTTATCGATTTCCGGATGATACAATACCCTGAAATGATTCTGATTGGTCCATCGTAATCCTGGCCATAATTTTCCGCCCAGCTGTTTAAAATATAGAATTGCAGGATTCCTTTTTCGGGGAAAAACTCGAGTCTGGGCATTTCCTCAAAATTGAGCTGCGCCAAAAGTTACAATGGTTGGCCTTTATTATTTTTGGGGTACTCCATTCCCTCCGGTAAGTAGGGTATTCCTCCGAATTTACTGGCGCACAAAGCCGTTTCTGATTGATAAGTCGGTATGATTCGATTGTAAGAAATGATGGATTTTTCAAAGACACTCCGGAACGGTTCTAAATCTTTATGTAGTTCTAACATGCTCATGCTCTAATATGCCTCCCGTTTTGTCAACGACTACTAAATCATCATGATATACAATCCCGACTTGCCATCATCGTCACATACTCCTGGCCACGGATGGTCTATCATTAATATAATTTTTCTGGATTTCCATCCCATCTTTTCCAATTGCCGCCTGAAATTGGTTCATACTTTGGATTCTTTCCACTATGAACTATCCCGATATAATAACTTGAATATTCTTCGTTATCACTCGGCACATCTACATTCATAGCATAAAATGTTAATCCCCCGGTTTTTAAAGTATATCTTAATTGGAGATACCTCCATTGAAATTTCCATTTATCAAATTGATCATTAAATTTTGCTTCACTAAAGTTATTAATATTGATTCCTTCAATAGTTCCAAAGCTGGAAGATGAAAATTTGATCTCTTCTACCTTGCCTTTATTAAAATGTATTTCTACATATTGCTTTTTATCTTTTGAATGATAGCGAAAATAATCTTCAGCAATTTCAGACGGTTTGCCCAGTCTTTTTAAAACTTCTGCTTTGCTTTCACCAATTTTGGTATTTCCTAATGATTTCCCGGGAACAATGACATGGTTCATATGCAAGATTTCTGCAAATGACCAATAAGAGCAGTTAATTACAAAAAGAAATAGAAGAAATAAAAGTAGTTTGCGACGCAAATCATTCACGCTCCGTTTGCAAGTATGTTTACATTAAGCCCCTTGTCCACCAGATAGTACAATTTTAAATTGGTTATTCTTTATCTCATATAAATTGAATAAATAACCTTCATAATATTTATAACTGAGCACGATTTCTAAGATTCCATCTCCATTCACATCGGTTATACTATAAATCGAATTTGAGGTCGTCATCCTTTGTCCATCATCGATATCCTTGGTAAATATATCCTTTACGAATAATATATTTTTAACTTGTCCGTTAATTATTTTTCGAAACAAAATCAAGGAATAGGTGCCTTTATCACATGTTGGAGCGATTTTCTTAATATATTCCGCTTTTATTAATACTTCTTTCGTGCCATCCCCATCAAGATCAATTCGATAATTCTGTTGGATGCATATCGGTACATTTTCTAAGCCATTTTGTTTCAAAATATCTTTAATAATATTTTTGTAAACATCAAGCTTGTTACTTTGTACTTTAGGTACTCTTGGTAATGCATCCCAATTTCCAGAAATAGCGATACGTGTTTCTTTGGGTATATCTTTAATATCAATCATTTTAAAATCGAATGGCTCTGAATGTATTGTTTGACTTCCAATTCCAACCCCTAAAAATTTATCAAATGAATAAAGTTTATATTTTTCTCCACCTTTGATATTTTGAGATATATCAGATGAAGCAAGCCAAAAATGATTTTGGGTTCCTCCTAAAAGATCACCATCAATTACAATTGGATGGTAATCATTAAAGCTACTCTCTGCAAAAATAGCAGGAATCAAAATAATGCCAAACAATAAAACCAACCATAGTTTTTTCATTTCATTCTCCTCAATTTTTTGAAATCACATTACTTAATTCTTCATCCGACACCATATCATGAATTCAAAGAATACATTTTCCCGTAGTATTTTCCGTTTATACTATACAAACTCCATTTCCCCCGTAGCATCTCCAATCGCTATAAATGCTTCAGGTAATTCTCCATCTAAAATCCGGAATATTCTAGATAGTTTCAATGCAGGCTATTGTTATATCATACCGAGTGCCCCTTCAACTACGTTTCGAACTTCGGTTGAGGTATCGTTTTTGATTGCTTCCAAATAGGGTCTGGCTTTACTATCGCCGATCTTGCCCAATGCCGTGGCAGCATTATATCTAACCAATTCATCGGGGTCTTTCAAAAGGTCGATCAACCCATCAACCGCTTGAATATTTCTGCTTCGACCCAGCATATAGGCGGCCCACATCCTGGTCCCTTTTCCTTCAGTAGAAAGACTCTCAATAAGTAACGGATCAACTTGTTCCACTGCAAATTCTTCAAGCAGATGCAACGTAGTCCAATATAACCCCCATGCTTCGCCGTACCCGAAGGATTTGATCAACGGCAGGATACACTTTGGGTCTTTTAATAATGCCAGTTCACTTACAATCGCTTCATAACCCTCAAGTGCCTCAGGTGTAAGCGTATTATCGTCCGGCATTGGGGATATTTTACTTAATTCATTAATTAGGTCGTCGATCTTTACCATCAAATTCCTCCAAAAATAGCGTTAACTAGACTTCTCTCCCCACTATCGACTATATCGCTTCAACAACTTCAATTTATGGGTCTCTTCTCTTGATTCGGCAATATCATAAGCGGACTGACCATAGTTATTCCTGGCATTCACATCAGCGCCCGCTTCGAGAAGCGCCTCCATCATCTCTTCACTCTCCGCTTCGGCCGCCATGACTATGAGCGGCGTATCTCCTT
>JAEXDA010000014.1 GCA_023401925.1 Bacillota bacterium | reverse complement strand
TAATGAAGGGAACAGGCTGTCGAGGAAGTTTATTGAATGGTATAATGAGAAGGTGTATGTCTCATAAATAGTTGAAAATTTTGTTTCTTAATCATAGAAGCCGACAGGGGACGCCACCTGCTCCCCTTGCGACCCCTAAGGCAAAAGGGTGTTACAGAACACCCTTTTGAATCCCGCTGCACGGGGAGATCCCCGTGGCCCCCTTTATCCCCGGCCATCCATAGCCGGGATTGTGAAAAGCGTTTTTTAGTGAAACCTCCGCTCTCCATGCAGGGACCCGAACATCGTGTTCGATCCCTACCAGGTTTATGCTTTTTCCGGCCGACGGCAGTTTTTCTTCCAAGAAAAGATGCCGCGCCGCCGACCTCCTTGATCGGCGGTTATTGTTTGTTCAAGAAGCCTTGTTTATTGTTGTTTCAGGAAGATTGTAGCAGAATCTTTAAGCTAAGAAATATACGGATTTGTTAGCTCCGAAATGGTCAACAGGAGGTTGACCAACGCGGGTTAGATTTAGGACGAATCTCACCCGTCGGCCGTCAGAATCACCCAAGAAGACGACTACAGGGATGTAGGAGTCAGTAAAATCACGCAAGCACTCCATTCATCATCTGTTGTCGGCTGGCTAAAAGAGGCCGTTATGTTTCCATAGCGGCCTCGCACCAAACAGGGAATACCACAGACAGAAAAACACAGCGATACCTCCTCATGTACCGCCATTTGGCTTACTCCGTATTATTTGGGCGCATAACTATCCAGCCGCCGTAACAACGGTTTTTTTATTTCCGTTGTCTGGCGGCATTTTGGGGTAGAACCTATTGGTTAGGTTCTTTTCACTTCTTTATTAATCTTTTTGCATAGATAGTAGCGTCCGGCTCAATTATTTTTTTCGCAAGACGAAAGCGATAAAGTTTAGATATTTCCCGCCGCCTGCGCCCATTGTTTTGCGGTCATTGACCGCAATCTCATTTTCCTGGTTCAGCCAATCCGCCCAAACTTCCTCGTTGCTTTCCATCTCGTGTATGGAAACAACTTCGGCATCCCGGCTGCTATTTACTATTTCCGTCCAATAAATAATATCGCGCAGATAAGCAAGCTGTTCCGAGGTCCACGAGAGAAGCAATTCTTTTGGCAGGTTATCATGGCAATCCTTTTTTAGGCCGGGTACACAGGCATATATATACCCGCCACGTTTGACGAAAGGCAGCAGTTTTGCGTCTAAATACTCCGGGTCACGGCCCCAATAATTATACGAATCGGTACTGACTACCGCATCGAAAAATTCTTTCTCAAAGGGCAAGGCGGTGGCGTCAGCCTTAACGGGAGTAATTTGTTCAAGGGTTAACCCCATTTCATAAAAAAATCTACGGTTTTCCTGTGGTTCACTCCATAAATCGGCGGCGTAAACCTTGAAGCCATAATCTTTTACCAGCATAACGCTTGTAAGCCCTTGCCCGCTTCCAAGGTCGCAGACGAGACTTCCAGCGGGGATTTTATGATTTAGCAGCATTTCTTCCTGCAATTTGAACGGGTTAGGCCCCATGATTTTAGCCAGTAATTTGGGGGTATCGTACTTTTGGCTTTTAGCATACTCCATTGTGATTGCTCCTTATCTATTGTTCTTGTCTTTAATATGCTTCTTTAACTGTTTCATTTCACCCTTGCCGCCGAACATTCTATTGAGTTTCTCGTTTTCAAGCTGACGGGCATTTAATCCGGCGTATGATACTTCCCGTTGCAATTTTTGATAGCTCTCAAAGCGTTTTTCGGACAATGTTCCATTTTCGATTGCGTCTCTAATGGCGCAGCCCGGCTCTGCTCCGTGAGAACAGTCGCCAAATTTGCACCGGGCGGAAATCTCTTCAATATCCTCAAAGGTTTTTGACAGGTTGCCCGTATAAATCTGCAACTCCCGCATACCGGGCGTATCGATCACAATACCGCCATTTGGCAATAGCAATAGTTGGCGGTGGGTTGTGGTATGTCTGCCCTTGGCATCATCTTCCCGTATAGCTTTTGTTGCAAGCACATTCTGCCCCATAAGGCGGTTAATAAGTGTGGACTTGCCAACTCCCGATGAACCGACAAACGCAATCGTCTTTCCTTGCCCGATATAAGCGTTAATCTCGTCAAACCCATCCCCGTTTTCAGAAGAACAGGTAATAACAACCGCACCCATGCTCACGGAAGCAATATCCTCCAACTTCAACGGTAAATCATCACACAAATCAGATTTCGTCAGAACGATAACCGGGGTTGCCATGCTGTCCCATGCAATTGTTAAATACCGCTCTATTCGTCGAATATTAAAATCTGCATTGAGCGACATACAAATGAAGATAGTATCAATGTTGGCCGCAATAACCTGTCCGGCATTTTCCGTACCGGCGGCTTGCCGCGCTAAAACACTTTTGCGGCGCAGGATATGATGAATGATTGCATTGCCGGTACTTCCGTCCACTCGGTCAATCATCACCCAATCCCCAACGGCGGGAAAGCTGGTTTGGTCGTCTGCATTGTAAGCAAGTTTTCCTGAAACACTCGCGTCTATTTCACCGCATTCATTGATTACTCTGTATAATTCACGGTGTTGCTCGGTCACTCTGGCAATAAACAGACCATCATATATGGTCGCTTCCTGTTCAAAGCGTTCATTTAGTCCGTAGTTTTTCAAATTGATATTCACTGATTCCGAATCCTTTCGCAAAGTATGCGTGTACCAATAGCCTTGCGACAATAAAAAAAGCGTAGTTACCCACTACGCTGCAAAACAAACAAAAAGGTGTTGGATAAACACTTCTCTGGTCATTCCGTAAGGTATTTGGGTACACAAAATAAGCAGGTCAAAATTCCGCTTCTGTGATACAAATAATTACCTTATCGGACGACCGACATCCATACACCTCTTTCTAATAATCAATTGTATATAAGAGTAACACCATATCGCAGAATTGTCAAATCCCTGTCATGGCATCATTTTCAGTATTCCTAAACGGCAAGCAGGGCAAATGTGCACACACAGTTGAATAAGAGATAGCTTTAAAAACGTATTTGCTATTAAATTTCGGAAAATAGACAAAATTTGACATAAACAAATGTTTGCGATATTGTTTAAGTGGGAAAAATTAGTACCTATGAACCAGTTGCAACGAATCCTGAGATGAAATAAAACAATGGAGCGGTATTAAGCAGAACTTTAAAATGGCTTGTGCATAAAAAAGGAGTATTGTTATGAACGAAATTAAAGAATCCGACTGGAAGTATTTACGGAACCTGAAAAAGGTTTTACTTGATCGTTTATGCAACCGGATCTTGGATGATATTCGCACAGAATGCGGCCTGGAAAAACGGGAGCAGGATGCCCATGAACAATACCTCAAAGTTTATGACCTCATCAAAAAGAAGGACAAGATGGTTGCCGAATGTTTCGATGATTGGCGCCGGAGTAACGTGATCTTTAATATATTATTCTTAATCAAGTATAAGGTCATAACCGATGAAGAAGTCGCCCAACTATCGGATGAGACCAAAGAACGGTTAAAGTTTCATTTGGATAATTAAAGTGTTGCTATAAACGATCCTGGAATGGATAGACGATTCCCTTCCGAAAAAGATGCCGGACCGCCGACCTCCTTGATCGGCGGTGATTGTTTGTTCAAGAAGATTGTAGCAGAATCTTTAAGCTAAGAAATATACGGATTTGTTGGCTCTGAAATGGTCAACAGGAGGGTGACCAACGCGGGTTAGATTTAGGACGAATCTTACCCGTCGGCCATCAGAATCACCCAAAAAGACGACTACAGGGATGTAGGAGTCTGTTAAATTGATGCAAGTATTCCTTCGACATTCAAGGAGGAATGTCGCGATAGAGGGGGAACCCGGGGGACTCAGCCCCCCGGGCCGGTGGGTTCCAAGGGATGTCCGGCTACATCCCTTGGCCATGGAGGTGCAGGAGGGCGGGTGGCGCCTCCTGTTGAGAACAACGCCGACTTAATTGAATGGTAATTGTTGGCATTTCTATTATTTAACGGGAAAATGATTAAGGTGGCATATTTTTCTATTGGACCACCTTAAAACCCCACGTGGAATAAGGATCTCATGAAGCCAGGAATGGGTTGCTGTTGAGGGAGGCTCAACATACTTTATTTGACGGGGTTGTATGACGATTACGAATCAATTTGCAATGATTAGATCAAAGAAGATTACGGCAATGGACGGGAGTATTAGGTGTTCCATGGGAAGCAGTTATTGATATTGTAGTAATGAAGGGAACAGGCTGTCGAGGAAGTTTATTGAATGGTATAATG
>JAEXDA010000010.1 GCA_023401925.1 Bacillota bacterium | reverse complement strand
CGCGAGGAACCCCACGGCCCGGGGGAACCGTTCCCCCGATACCCCTCTATCTCGGCGTTTTTCCGTAAACGCCGTAGGAGTGCTGGCGCGATTGAACAGCCTCCTCCATCCATGGAGTCGGCTTCTTAGGTGGTTCGGTATGCCGACGGCCGTGATTCATCCGTGACTCAAGGCCGCGTGAGGTCAACGTCGTGTTGACCATGTCGGGGATGAGTAATAGGGATTGTGTGACGGTTTTGGGAAGGATGGACAGCATGAATCCCTCGCCTATAGCCGTTTTTGACGTGATGGGAGAGGGCGGATAGCTATGAATAGGCGGCTGGGGTGAGGGAAAATGGGGCCTGAAAGGCGGCTATACCGGAAAACGTTTTTCTTTGGCTTTTTTTAATGAGGGTTGTTTCTGCCTGTAGAGGCGTTTTTATATTTCTGCAGAGAGGTCCGGGGCATCCTAATTTTGTTTGGTCCTGAGGGGGTTAATTTTTAACTCAATACACCTTTCGGGGCTTTTTTGTTTTTGGGCATCTTTTTGGATATTATTTATGTTATAATGGAAATAGTTGGTATTTTTTACAATTTGGTATTGAAACGGGTAGGAAGTAAATTCATAGAAAATAATTTGTGGAACTGGAAGTGAGAATCATGGTAATCAATTGGAGCCGTGAAATCTTAGCATTCCTCGGTGAGACAGTGGAGCATGAGGAAATGGTTGACTCGATGAAGAAGGACCTGGAAATGATAGGATCGGCCCTTTTTAGCGGTGAAAAGGTGATCCTGATCTTTGTCAGCGGAAGCCACTTTGAGATTTATCCCCTCTTTGAAAAGGGAGAAGTGGATATCCGGGGGATTACGAAGGATTTTAATGAAATCTATCAATATAATTCACTCAAAAATAAGATTGCCGAAATCGAGGAAGAACTGAAAGAGGCGCTTAAAAATGATCCGGAGACCCTGGCGAAGTTTGAGGAGTTTGTGGATTTTAGACGGAATTCTCCGCTGTACCGGATGGATCTGTATAAAGACCATATGCTTCGTAAGTCCTATAAAAAGATAACCTACCGGGATGTTGAAACGTATATCCGTGGAGTGTTGGCGGGTCTTGGGATCAGGATCGAGAGCCGGTATGCGGGGCAGGTTACCTGAGTGGATGCGAGTTTGGGGTTGAACCCCGGGAGATAAAGCGCGCGCGGGGACAGAGAATTGGGATCATTTTGATTGCAAATTGGAGACAACTTTGTCGGGCGATGATGGTAAATAATTTTTGTGTTACTTCGATGCCGAGAAGGGGACGGCGCGAACAGGTTCGCTAACCAACTCTCCTTGCAACCCCTAGGGCACAAAGGGCGTAGCTGGACTATTATGATGCCGACAGGGGACGCCACCTGCTCCCCTTGCAACCCCTATGGCAAAGGGGTATGGCCGCCTACCCCTTTGAACCCCACGGCCCGGGGGGGCTGAGTCCCCCGGGTGCCCCCTTCATCGCCCCGGCCGTCCGGTTGCCGGGGTCGGAGTTTTTGATTTGACTGACGCTAACATCGTGTTAGCGTCTTCTTGGTAATTCTGAGGGCCGACGGCAGTTTTTCCTCCGAGAAAAGATGCCTCGTCGCCGACATCCTTGATCGGCGGTTTTGGTTTTTTCAAAGAAGTTTATAAAAAAGTATTATAAGGGTTTGATATTTGGGTACAGGAAAAGGTACCAATAAATTAGCTTCGAAAGTCGTCTTGACCATGTCGGAGATGGGTGATAGGGTTTTTATTGCCGGGGATTTTTGGGAATGAAAATAGGCAGTATAAATCCCTTGCCCATAGCCGTTTTTGGCGTGATGGGAGAGGGCAGGCAGCTATGAATAGGCGGTTGGGTGAGGGAAATAGGGAGCGAAGGCGACTGCGTGGTTTAGTTTGATTGATGGTTGATGTCTGTGTTGACTCTTTCGGGGAGGGTTTTTGAAGATAGAAAAATTTGCTTGTTTTGCTATTAATCTTTGCAAAATACCGGTTGGATGGATAGGATTGGTCCGGGATTAAGAGACGCTTGAGGCGGAAATGAACGGTTTGCGGGAGGAAATTATAGGGGGTTAAGGTTAATGAAAAAGAATATTGAGGTTCAGGGTATTTCCGTAGCGGTTAAAAAGGAAGATACTGCCGAATATATTTCGTTGACGGATATTGCTAAGTACAAGAGCGAAGAACCTAACGAAGTGTTACGCAATTGGCTTAGAAATAAAGATACGATTGAATTTTTAGGATTATGGGAAAAAATCAACAATCCGGATTTTAAACCCGTCGAATTCGACGGGTTTAGAAGTCAAGCCGGCAGCAATGCTTTTACCATGTCCCCTTCAAAGTGGATCGAAAAGACCCATGCGATTGGGCTTACATCAAGCAGTGGCAAATACGGGGGGACGTTTGCCCATAAGGATAGCGCTTTTGAATTCGCTTCGTGGATTTTAAGCAGAATTTAAGCTTTATCTGATTAAGGAATTCCAGCGGTTGATTGAAGCGGAAAACAGCCGCTCGAATCTTGAATGGACGGTTAGCAGGACGCTGGCGAAGATTAATTATCATATCCATACCGATTCGATCAAACAAAACTTAATACCGAAGGTTCTGACCAAGCATCAGCAAACCCAAACTTATGCCAATGAAGCTGATTTGTTAAATGTAGCTTTGTTTTCCCAAACGGCCAAGGAATGGCGGGAGAACCATCCTGACCAGGAGGGAAACATTAGAGATTACGCTACTTTGGAGCAATTGCTGGTGCTGGCTAATATGGAAAGCCTCAATGCCGAATATATCAAGGCCGGGATGAGTCAAGGGGAACGCTTGGTTAACTTAAACCGGATTGCAATTGAACAGATGAAAGTGTTGACAGAGGTTAGCGCCGTTGCCGAATTGAAGAAGCTGGGTAATGATGACGGTTGCTAAGAATTATTCCAACGGTCTCGCCAGGGGACGGCGCGAAGAAGATTGCGAACCTACTCCTTTTGGGATACCTAAGGTCAAAGGTTATGGCTGGACTTATGATTGCCGAGAAGGGGACGGCGCGAACAAGTTCGCGAACCCACTCCCCTTGCAACCCCTAAGGCCAAGGGTTGTAGCCGGACAACCCTTGGAACCCACCGGCCCGGGGGAACCGTTCCCCCGATACCCCTCTATATCGGCGTTTTTCCGTAAACGCCGTAGGAGTGCTGGCGCGATTGGACAGCCTTCTCCATCCATGGAGTCGGCTTCTTGGGTAATTCTGAGGGCCGACGGCCGTGATTCATCCGTGACTCAAGGCCGCGTGGTCAACGTCGTGTTGACCATGTCGGGGTTGAGTGATAGGGTTTTTATGATGAGGCTGTAATAAACATAAAAGGTTGTTTGTGCATGACGGGGAAAATAGGCAAGTATGAGTCCCTCGCCATAGCTGTTTTTTGGCGTGATGGGAGAGGGCAGGCAGCCATGAATAGGCGGCTGGGGTGAGGGGAAATAGGGTTCAATGCCAATAGCTTTTCCCGGGATGATGCCATTAAGGACTGCGACACAAGTTGATGGAAATTAGTCAGGCGGATAAGAAAGTAAGGTTAATCTGAAAATAATATGGATTTATGTTAAAATGAATATGGGTTGATATCCATTGATTGTGAATCATAATGATAACTGAAAAATCGCGAGAGGAGGACTATTATGCAAGTCTATCCTAATCCCGAGTACCAACAAACTGTTGAGAGTATTAAATCAAAATTGTTAGCGGGAATTCATCCGGAAGCTATTTTATTATTTGGGTCCGGTGCCCGTGGCGAGATCCGTGAAGACTCCGATATCGATCTATTGGTGGTCTGGGATGAGCGTCCTGAAATCTCTAATATAAAGCGCCAGATTTTTTTACGCAAACTGATCGGAGCAGTTGACCGGCCCGTAGATGTCTTAACTTGCTCGACGAAGGAATTAAATCATTCCTTAAATAAAGTCCATCCTTTTACCAAAGAGATTTTAGAGGAGGGGATAGTTCTTTATGGCCGACTCCAATAATTATCGGGAATGGATCAATCGGGCCGAACAGGATCTGCGCGTTTTGAGAACGCTGCATAAGAATGGTTTTGAGGAGATAGAAGATTCTGTTTGCTATAATTGCCAGTAGGCTGCGGAGAAGCTCTTAAAGGCTTTTCTCTTGATGAAGGATAATCGATTAATGAAGACCCATGATTTGGTTTATCTTCTAAGTCAATGCGGCCGTTTTGATAATGAATGTAAAGATTTTGAAGAACCGATAACGATCCTAAACCAGTATGCCCTCTCTGCCCGTTATCCGGGTGATTTCTCCGGTAGTCGCAGTCTTGAAGAAGCGACAGAGGCATTCGCTCATCTTGAAAAGTTTTACTCCTTTATTCGCTCTAAATTTGTTTGACCATTTCGGGGATAAATGGTAAAGCTTTTATGACAGAGGTTTTTGGATGAAAATAAGTAACAAAGATGATAGTTGCTTTCTTGGTTAAAATGATTTTGGGTAATGCTTCGGACTCGACAGGGGACTGCGCGAATAAGTTCGCGAACTTACTCCTTTTGTAACACCTAAGGCCTAAGGTCGTAGCTGGACTATTATGAAGGCCCGCCAGGGGACGCCACTCGCTCCCCGCGCGATCCAACATCGCGAGGAATCCCACGGCCCGGGTGCCCCCTTCATCGCCCCGGTCGTCCGGTTGCCGGGGTTGGAGTTTTTGATTTGATTGCCGCCGACATCCTTGATCGGCGGTTCTGGCTTTTTCAAAGAAGTTTATAAAAAAGCATTAAAAGGGCCTGGTAATAAGGATTTTATGATGAGGCTGTAATAAACATAAAGGTTGTTTGTGCATGACGGGGAAAATAGGCAGTATGAGTCCCTCGCCTATAGCCGTTTTGGCGTGATGGGAGAGGGCGGACAGCTATGAATAGGCGGCTGGGATGAGGAGTAATAGGGATCGAAGGCGACTAGGTGGTTTAGTTTGATTGATGGTCGATGTCCGTGTTGACCATGTCGGAGTGACATGCTTTTTCCATTTTCTTTTTTGACTTTTTTGATGTTATAATGGAAATAACTGAGATTTTAACCCATTTGCATTCAAACGGTTTTCTGTGATCATGGGGTTTCAAGCGCGGTAACCCATGCATCGGTATTTTTGGAATGCAATTGGCACAGGGCAATTGGAAACCAGGGTACACAAACTTTTGGGCCGGTGGTTTTTGTTGCGGATTTTTGTGTTCGATGAGTTTCTGAATGAGTATGGGATTAGAATTTAGAATAGAGAAGATTAGGGAGGGCTTCCTATGAGCAAAAATCCTCCAGAACAGTACTCTAATATTTTAATTTATCAAACGGAAGATGGGCAAACCCGGATTGATGTCCGGCTGGAAAATGAAACCGTTTGGATGTCTCAAGCCGGGATGTCGGAGCTATATCAGACGACTCCTCAAAATATCACCATGCATATCGGTAATATTTATGAAGAAGGTGAATTGGATCCTGTTGCAACTTGTAAGGAATACTTACAAGTTCGTCAAGAAGGTGTACGGGAGATTCAGCGCAATATTAAATATTATAATTTAGAAGTTGTTCTTGCCGTTGGTTACCGGGTTAGGTCACACCGGGGGACGCAATTCCGGCGCTGGGCAACTGCTTTACTGCGGGAGTATTTAGTCAAAGGGTTCGTTATGGATGATCAGCGTCTCAAAGAAGGGCGAAACTTGGGTGCGGATTATTTTGACGAATTATTGGAACGGATTCGCGATATTCGTGCCAGTGAAAAGCGTTTTTATCAAAAGATCCGGGATATTTATACGCTTTCTATCGATTATGATCCGAATGCGCCTCAAACCAAGGAATTTTTTCAAATGGTTCAAAATAAATTACACTGGGCAATTACCGGTAAAACGGCTGCACAGTTGATAGTTGAACGGGCTGATGCAACGAAACTTAATATGGGCCTTACTGCTTGGAAAGGCGTCAAAGTCCGTAAGGCGGATGTGACGATTGCTAAAAATTATTTAAATGAAACCGAGATCCGTCAATTGAACCGTTTTGTTACGATGTATCTTGATTATGCCGAGACTCAAGCGGAACAGTATCAGCCGCTTAATATGAAAGATTGGCGAGAGAAATTGGATGCTTTCCTTCGGTTCAATGGCCGGGAAGTTTTGGATGATCCTGGTAAGGTTTCCATGGAGATTGCCCGAACCCTGGCGGAAGATGAATATGAGAAATTTCGTTTAAACCGCTTGTATGCGGAAGCAGAAGCCGGGAATGAGAAAGATGATGGGTTTGAGGCGGCTAGAAGGAAGATTGAGGAGAAAGATTAGCGGTAGAATGGATCGCCTAATAGCAGATTGAAACGGAAAAAATCGGAGGTTAAGGCGTGAGGGGAGAGGGCGGGTGGATGTGTTTTTGGGTTGATGTTGATAGCAATTTTGGGATAACTTATGTCGGCGATGATGGTATGATAAATAAATTTTATGTTGTTACTTTGATGCCGACAAGGGGACGGCGCGAACAGGATTGCAAACCTGTTCTCCTTGCAGCTTCTAGGGCGAAAGGTTATGACTGAACTTATGGATGCCGACAGGGGACGCCACCTGCTCCCCTTGAAACTCCTAAGGCAAAGGGGTATGACCGCAATACCCGCGCGATGCAAACATCGCGAGGAATCTCACGCCCCGGGGGAAGCGTTCCCCCGATACCCCTCTATATCGGCGTTTTTCCGTAAACGCCGTAGGAGTGCTGCGCGATTGAACAGCCTCCTCCATCCATGGAGTCGGCTTCTTGGGTAATTCTGAGAGCCGACGGCAGTTTTTCCTCCTAGAAAAGATGCCGCGCCGCCGACATCCTTGATCGGCGGTTTTGGTTTTTTCAAAGAAGTTTATAAAAAAGCATTAAAAGGGCTTGATATTTAAGTAGAAGATCGCTCGATGTCGGCTTTTGTTGCAATTGGCCTAAACTATGCCTAAAAGAAATGTGGTCGCTTGTTGCAGCTATCGACCTTCCCCTCCCTTTGGCATTTGAATCAGACCATCGGTCAAAGGGAGGGGAAAGGCTACCGAACTTCTTTTGCCGACCGGGTTTCTGAAGGGGTGAGTTCGATAGAACCGGCAGCTTTACTGGGTGAACTTTATAACGAACTATCGTGATTCGTTTGTTATTCGTTGCGGTCGTCGGGAATGGGTTCTTCGTTGCTGGTAAATCGGGACGGTGCTAACAAGATTGCCGACAGGGGACGCCACCCGCTCCCCTTGCAACCCCTAAGGCCAAAGGGTATGAGCGCATACCCTTTGGAATCCCACGCCCCGGGGAAACCGTTCCCCCGATACCCCTCTATATCGGCGTTTCTCCGTAAACGCCGTTGGAGTGCTGCGCGATTGAACAGACGCCTCCATCCATGGAGTCGTCTTCTTGGGTAATTCTGAGGGCCGACGGCAGTTTTTCCTCCGAGAAAAGATGCCGCGCCGCCGACATCCCTGTCGGCGGTTTTGGTTTTTTCAAAGAAGTTTATAAAAAAACATTAAAAGGGCTTGATATTTGGGTACAGGAAAAGGTATCAATAAATAGCTTCGAAAGTCGTGTTACCCCTTTCGGGGATGAATAGTAGGGCTTTTATGCCGGGGGTTTTGGGTGAAAATAGGCATCATAAATTCATTCTGGCGAATCTTTTAATCCGTTTAATCTGTCTAATCCTGGTCCAATCCCTGGTCCAATCCTGGCCTGGCACTGGTTGATTAGTTTATCCAGCTTGATGCTGCAGGCGAGGACGGCGTCGTCGGTGCGGCAGCCGTGGGCGGTGTAGAGTTTGTAGAGTTTTTTTCGTCCGGCGGCGATTTTCCGTTCCAGGGATTCGATTGTTTCAGGGGGTCGTTTGGGCATGGGCATATTTTTATGGATTACTCGTTCCTGGGTGTTGGTTTTAGTTATTCGGTGCGGTCATCATGAATGGCTTATAGGTTCTTCGTTATTGGTATCGTGAGGCAAAATGGATGGTTAAAAACTAGGATTGGTCAATGGTCAAAAGCTATTGATCCCTGTAAGTCAACCCTCATTCTTCGCCTCTGTGGAGGCGCGCTTTCTTCTTCAAAGGGAGAAACAAACTGCAATTCTGTATGTTTTTTTGATTTCGAAGACAAATCCTCGTTCCTTCCTTCAGGGCGAATGCTTGCATTCGCGTAAGCAAGATGGAGGGTTGACACTATTCATCCCAAGACGGATTGCCGAATTAAACTCGTAAAGATTAGCTAAAATTTATCTACGGAAGATGAAATCCCATCTCCGGTTCCCAAAATTCTCTGGAGCGATCCTGGGATTTAATCTACGGAAGATGAAATCTCATCTCCGGTTCCTAAAATTCTCTGGAGCGATCCTGGGATTTAATCTACGGAAGATGAAATCCCATCTCCGGTTCCCAAAATTCTCTGGAGCGATCCTGGGATTTAATCTACGGAAGATGAAATCCAATCTCCGGTTCCCAAAATTCTCTGGAGCGATCCTGAAATTTAATCTATGGAAGATAAAATCGTCTCTCTGGTTTCTAAAATTCCTTGAAGCGATCCGGAAATTTACTAGCCAGAAAATACTTTATGTCCAAAAGAATAATAATCCCGCCAAGGCGTTGGCACCACGGGTGCCGCAGGCGCTGAGAAAACCAAAAAGTCCAATTATATCACATGGTTATAAAGATAAATCAGCTTGGTTCCAACTTAAGCTGCCTATTTATTCTCGCGCCGAGTACGAGAAGTGCTTTGCAAGATATTTTTTGGTGATTCGTGATATCGGTTGCCAACTCGTAAATAGGATACGTGTCTCAAAGCACTTCGTCATTTCTCTGCGCCTGCAGCACCAAAAGGTGCTGACGCCTCTGCGGGAGAATAAATAACTTATTTTCATCCTCTAGATTGCTCCGGCATTTCTAAAATTTTCTCTCCGGTTGCGGAAATCTGCCCGGATTTCTTTATCCATGGGTTTGATTTGGTTTTTTCCCTTTTCCGGGTTGCCTTTTCTTTTTGGAGTTTATTTATGTTATAATGGAAATAACTGAGATTTTAACCCATTGGCATTCGAACTCTTTTCTGAGAGCATGGGGTTTTAAGTGGGGTGCGGCGCGTTTGAAATTTCTCGCTTGGCGCGTGGAAATTTAAGCGCGGTAACCCAAGGCTCGCTATTTTTGGAATGCAATGGGGCACAGGGCAATTGGAAACCAGGGCGCAAAAAAGTGACTTTTGAGCCGGTGGTTTTTGTTGCGTACTTTTATTTTAATTGAGTGAATTGTTTTAAATTACATTTTCATTATACGTTCAATTGGAACTCATGTCAAGAGGAAAGGTTCAAAATGGATCAATTTGCTCCGGGTGAACGAGTCAAATTTTTTAGAGAACATTTAGGGTTATCACAAAAGGCGTTTGGGAAAGCCTTTGAAATGAGCCGGGGGAATATTTCTAAGATCGAAACCGGTGGGATAGGGCTCTCGAATGCTTGCCTTTTTGGTATGATGTATAGTTACGGCGCTAATCCTCAGTGGATAAAGACAGGCGAAGGCGAAATGTTTATTTCCGCTAAAGAATATTTTATGAATGGGATTAAGCTTTTAGGTATGAAACAAGTAGGCGAAGGATTGGCTGAAATTTTTAAAGATCCGCAGTTCGTGGAGTTGCAATCGATTATGGCACTTGAAGATATACAACAGAGTTTAAGTGTTGAGTTGAGGGCGTTTTTGCAATTGGTTGCGAAGGTTTGGGAGTCGGGGGATGAAAAGGATAGAAGGACGCTGGTGCAGTTGGTGAAGGCGGTTGGGGAGAATGGGAAGAATGAAACTTAATTTATAGGTCCATCCGTTTTTTGGGGGGACCTATTTTGTTAGAAAACCATTTACAGGGTCAAAGCGAGTTTTATGATTAAAAGGAAATAGGATATGGAGGTAATGCTGGGATGCCCAAAAAAACATGGAATGTTGAGATAGATGGTAAAAGTCATATTGTAGAAATGGAACATGGATCTTTATTTGGAGGAAAGGTTATCAAGCTTGATGGTAACCCATTCGATAAGAATTTACTACAAAGGAAAAATGGCTTGCAGCTAACAGGTAGTGAAGATCGATTTCAAGTGGATGGTCATGAGGTTGCGGTCTATGCCTACTCGAATGGGTTTAAATTTAAATATGATTTGGCTGTTGATGGAAATTCGGTTCAGACAGGGAAACCGGTAATCCCACCCCTTCCGGTGCCAGGATGGGCTTGGCCGTTGATTATTTTGAACGGTGCTATTATATTTTTGGGAGGGGCTTTTCCAGCACTCATCGGTATAGCTGGAACGGCGAATTGCTTTCGCCTGGCCCGGGATCCTAAAAAGCCTTTGGGGAAGCGGGTTGCTTGGTGTGTGAGTGTTACGGTATTAAGTTGGGTGGCGATCTTTCTGGTAAATGTGGGATTGGAGTTGGTATTTCATAGGCGAGAGTGATTTCGGGGTTTATTTGTAGGTAATGGTTCTTTATGTCGATGATGAATCAATTGTTGGTTAGTAATGGGGTAGGGGACTGGGTAGGGAACTTTTTGAATGTCGAACACTTAGTTTTTATAGACGAAATTAAAATCGGAAAGGGATTCAAGGGATGAAACCTACCATGAAATTTCAAATTAAAGATTTTTCGGTGAACGGTGAATGGAATGAAGACGATAAATTAATGCTCATTACCGAATTAGGCGGCAATATGCGGATTGAAGGAAACTTCTCAGGTATTCCCGTTAATATTGAGGGAACAGTCGATGCCGCGATGGATAATTGTGTGCGAATCAAAGTTCATTCCTTCGGGAAGATGCCTGGCTTTTTGATCCCGGGTATTTTAAACCTGCTTAAGCGGTTTAATGGTTTAGCCAAGGCAGCTTCGGTAGTCCGGGATACGATTTTAGTGAACCCTAACAAGTTAGTTCCGGATTCCAGTGATATAAGAGTGTTAATTCAACCGAATACTTATGAGATCGAAGAAGAGTCGATGCAGTCATTTCGGGAGCGGGTTTTGACCTGGACGGAGAAAAATGCCGGTACAGTTGCCAAAGAAACTTTGGATGTGATTTTGACGATTCCCGATTTATTGGTGCTCCTTAAGAATCTGGTTAAAGATCCCCGAATTTCCGGGAGCTTGAAAGGGAGAATTGCTTTGTGTATTGCTTATGTTTTATCACCGGTTGATTTGATTCCTGAGATTTTGCTGGGCCCTTTGGGTTTGGTGGATGATGTAGCGGCAATGTGGATATTGATTACCAAATTAATTACCGAAATACCGGCAGATATTATCCGGGAAAATTGGAAAGGCCGCCCTGATGTTTTGGAGCTGATTATTCAAGGGCATTCGCTGGCAGCTTTAGCCCATAAACTCCCGGAGAATGTTTTACATAAATTGGTGGCTTTGTTTGGGGATGAGAAGGAGGGGCGGTAACCCTATTTTTTTATTTTGGATAAGCAAGGCAAGGACTATTGATTATTATTGTTCGAATTTTGTAATTGTAACCCTAATAAAATTGATTCTTATAACTGGTGTTCTATGACCAACCTTAATCATGCCTTGGTGATAAACTTGCCTTACTTAAATCAAGGAAAAGGTAACGGGAGTAATTGGAACCCAGATCGAAATGGATGCTTTGATTTATCAACTTGAGTTACAAGAAAGGTGCGATTTGATATTTAGGGAATTGAATGTGGATAAGAAATTGATTTGCGATAGGATTCGGATCGTTGTTGAGTACGCAAATATTCGTTTCGGTATCGTTTTTTTAAGGACATCGTTTTTATCGAGTCTTCGGGTTATTCGTGGTTTTTTGATTATACCAGGAAACGGTTTAAATTGATGCATCAAAATTATCGTAAAAACCGGAATCATTGTCATCACCAGCGGACATTCGCTTCGGTGAAGACGATAGTCGTTGGCATGATAGGAGACTTTTTCAAATCAATTGATGATCGCCAAATGGGGAGTTAAGTGAGCGATCGGGTTTAACAAGCTGAAAAATTATCAGATACTTCAGAATTAATGTATATGTGAAGCAGAATGGCGATTATGAATTTGAAGGAATTTACACTCTTTTGGGGAAGTAATTTTTAAAATAATTACGAGGGGTTTATGATTTTGTGGTGCAAAAATTGTAATCGTGAAGCATTTAGTAAGACCTGTGATATATGTGGGAGTATTACCGAACCAGATATTCCAATAGAAATCTATTGGTGCTCTGACTGCAGAGTACCTGTTATTAAAGCTGCCAATGCTATTGATAAGACAATCTGTCCTTTATGCAAATCGAAAATTAGCTATCTATGTGTTGACTTACGGCCCGTATTTCCAGAAGAACGCCTTCTTCAGGAGATTTTAACTTCTATTCCATTAAAGAATATTAATGATTCAGTTTGGGCACTAGATAATAGATATTATATAAATGGCGTATCAAGCTTGTTACCAATATCTACCTTTGGTCAAATTGACATAGATGGTGTAATACAAAAATTAAATGCATATCGAAGTAAAAATACATATGACTCTTTTAACGAACAAATTAAGCGCTTTGTTATGGCTAATAAAGAAAGGTTAAGTTATTTAAAAAATGAAGCCTATACGTTTATAAAAGATTCAATTAAGGATTTTTCCCAGGAGAATATTGTTATTTCTTTTTCTGGCGGGAAAGATTCAACCATAGTTGCTGATTTAGTTGTCAAAGCTTTAAGTAATCCAAGTTTAGTTCATATTTTTGGAGATACAACTCTTGAATTTCCTTTAACATTGAAATATGTTAAAAAATTTCGAGAGACTAATCCAAAAGCAATATTTAAAATAGCCAAGAATAAAGAACAGGATTTTTATAGTGTATGTGATGATATTGGGCCGCCAGCCCGTATGCTGCGTTGGTGCTGCTCAATGTTTAAAACAGGCCCAATAACAAGGATACTTAATAATCTTTATCCAGATACCAACATTTTAACATTCTACGGAATTAGAAAATGTGAATCGGTAGCTCGAAGTAAGTATAATCGCACCGAGGATAATGCTGAATCTGTCAAAATACGAAAACAAACTGTGGCATCCCCAATATTCTTTTGGCGTGATATTGACGTTTGGCTATATATTTTAGGCGAAGGCGTTGATTTTAATGAAGCTTATAAGTTAGGCTACGATCGAGTTGGATGTTGGTGTTGCCCCAATAATAATGCAAGAGGCCAATTTTTATCAAGGATATATATGCCTGATGAATCAAAGAAATGGCGGGACTTTTTAGTTGGATTTTCTAAAAGAATTGGTAAACAAGATGCGGAAGTGTATGTTGATTCTGGTAAATGGAAGGCTCGACAAGGCGGTTATGGTTTAGATTCTGCTGAAGACATTCGTATCAAATATACTAATTGCACAACTGAAGAGAATGCAAAAATATATAGATTAAATAAGCCAATTGGCAATAATTTTTATGAATTATTTATTCCATTTGGGAAAGTTTCAAAGGATCTCGGAAGAAAACTTATTAATGAAACAATTGTGCTTGATCTGAATACAAGCATACCTATAATTTCTATACAACCGTTTAACCGGGAAGAATATGAGTACTCAGTAAAGATTAAGACCATGAATGTAGATAATCATGATGAATTGCAAAGAATGATATCTTATCAGATAAGGAAATATAATGCTTGCCGAAAGTGTCTGAAATGTTGCTCATTGTGTTTGCATGGGGCAATTTCGATTCATGATAATACATACAGTATAAATGATGAGAAATGTGTCAGATGCAGGATGTGTGTTACATCGAAGTATCTCGATAAGGGATGTTTAATGAATAAATATTTATATTTAAAAAATGGCACAGATTAAGGTGGGAAATTATGGTGGAAATTAAAGAAGTCCGTTTCCGGGGACACGAATCCTTTTTTATAAGAAAAGGTTGGTTATATAAGGGATTAAAAAATGTTCGAAATAAGCCCCATGTATTTATTGATAAAGACGAAAATCCTATGGATGTATTAGGTATAGGCGCCAATATGGTTCGATCATTGAGATATTGGCTTCAAGCTGTAAAATTAACTGAGGAGCCCAAGTCTGGGGTTAAAAATCAAACCTTTACCCAGCTTGGTCAGATTATTTGGAATAACGATACATATATTGAAGAAATGGGAACATTGTGGCTTTTACATTATCAATTAGCGACCAATGAAGAAGAGGCAACAGCCTGGTATTATTTTTTTAATGAGTTTAAGATGTCGGAGTTTAAGAAGGAAGATTTTGTATCCAGTCTTAGCAGCTACTCGAAGACTAAATATGATAAGGAGATTGCTGATAGTTCCTTTGAAGGTGATTTTGACTGCATAATAAATACGTATGTATCAAGGTTAAAATCAAATCCGGAGAAAGTGCATCCGGAAAACAATATTGATTGTCCTCTCGGAGAGCTTGGGCTCATTAATATTGTAAATAGGAAAAATAAAATATATCAAAAAAGTAAGCCCCCAAAAGATTCACTACACCCTATGATTGTGCTGGCAGTTATACTTGACCAAGCTAAAGGCCAGGAAGAAATTAAAATTACTACATTATTAAATGACCCTTGTAATATTGGTAAAATATTTAATCTTGATATTATTGCTTTAACAAGTTGCCTTTATAAAATACAGCAATTAGGTTATTTAAAAGTTGTTCGGACTGCAGGTCTTGATGTTATAAGAATTAATAAATCAATAGATTTTTTTGAATGCATAAAGAAATATTATCAAGAGATAAATCAATAATCGGTAAATTATATAAAGCGGAGACTATAAGAATGATAAGCAATGATTTAAAAAACCATATAAAAATTGCTGAGGGATTTCAATATTCAGTGAATTTAAGTTTTGATATGCATAATGATGAAAAAATTAAGGGCTTTATACCTACCGCTGCCTCTCTTGAAATAATTGAAGATATTATGTTGAGTACTGCAGATAATTCGACAGATAGAGCCAAAATTTTGATTGGTGCATATGGGAAAGGAAAATCTCATATAATTTTAGTTTTGTTATCGATGCTGCTGCGAAAAGAGATAATATTATTTGATAGGCTATTGATGCAAATAAAGGAATACAGTCAAGAGTTGTATGAATTTACGCTCGAATATATTAAAAGTGAGAGAAAACTACTACCAATTATAATCCAAAGTAATACAACTAGTTTATCTCAAGCTTTTTTAGCTGCAATTCAAATGGCGCTTCAAGAAGAAGGATTTGAGGATCTAATTCCGGAGACGCATTTCCAGGCAGCTATTGACCGCATTAATGAATGGAAAATTAATTATAATGATACATATAAAAGATTTGCTGCGGTTTTATATGAACCAGTACCTGAATTTATTTCAAAATTATCAGACTTTAATATCGAAGCATATGATAAATTTGTTGAGCTATTTCCTTCCCTTACTTCGGGTAGTCAATTCAATCCCTTTTTAGGTTTTGATGTTATTGAATTATATTCAAAAGTTATCGATAAACTCAAAACGAGGGGCTATCATGGTGTATTTATTGTATATGATGAGTTCAGCAAGTTTTTAGAGGCAGGGATCACGAAAGTATCTTCAGTTGATATAAAACTGTTGCAGGACTTTGCGGAGAAATGTAATCGAAGTAAAGATAAACAAATGCACCTGCTTTTAATCTCTCATAAGGATATTTTTAACTATATTGACAAGTTGCCAAAACAGAAGATAGATGGATGGAAAGGGGTTTCTGAGCGATTTAAGCATATAATTGTTCGAAATAATTATTCACAAGTCTATGAGATTATTTCTACTATCATTAGCCAAGATGAAAATTATTTTTTGGAGTTTTTTAAGACCTATGGTAAAAAGTTTGAGGATATGAAAGAGTCACTTGCTCAAACAGATTTGTTTTCGGAGATTTCAGATGTCCAAAACCAAATGGTAATAAAAGGGTGTTATCCGTTACATCCCATTTCTACTTTTATTCTTCCTCGCTTATCAGAAAAAGTAGCGCAGAATGAGCGAACTTTATTTACTTTTTTATCGTCAAAAAATAAAAATACACTATCAACTTTTATAGATCAAACCAATAGCATATTACCTTTTCTTACTCCAGACTATATATACGATTATTTCGAACCATTGTTTAAAAGAGAAGCTTACACCAGTGAGATCCATAGACTTTTTATTCTAACAACAAATATTCTTAATAAACTTCAACCTAATTCTTTAGGTTGCAAGATAATTAAGACACTTGCTTTAATCTATATTACGGAGCAATTTGATAAGCTGCCGCCTACTCCAGATATCATTATCGATACTTATCGAGAGACGGTAAATGACATCTCCGAAATCACAGAAACATTACTTGATCTTCAAGAAAAGCAATATGTTGTTTATCTGAAAAAAAGTAATAACTTCCTTAAGCTTAAAAATAGTATTGGAATTGATGTTGGAGCCAGGATTGCTGACACAATTGAAAAAAATAAGGCTGCTTATAGGGTAAAGAATATTCTCAATGAGGCTTCATTTGATAATTATATGTATCCAACGAGTTACAACGATAATAATGAAATCACGAGATATTTTAACTTTATGTTCATTGAGAGTGATGAATTTTTAAGTGTTGAAAATTGGGATAAAAAAATTGAGAATGTATCTGCCGATGGAGTGATTTTTGGTATTCTTGTAAAGAATGCTGAGCAACTAAAGAATGTTTCTGATGTATTGGAGAGTGGACAGGCTAATCATGAAAGAATAATTTTTATTCTCCCTCAATATGAATATGACATTGAAAAAACTGCATTTGAATATCAAGCAGTTAAAAGTTTGAAAGCCCAAGCGGATCAAAATGATGAAACTTTGCTCGAGGAATATAATATTTATTTCGAGGATTTAGAAGAAGTAATCGAACAATTTATATCCGCTCATACAAAACCAGAAACCAGAAAGTCTTTATATTACTATGTAGGCAAAAAGCAGACTATTTTTAGAAAGGCCCAAATTTCCCAATTACTATCTAAAATATGTACAGAAATTTATACCAATACTCCAATTATTAATAATGAAATAATTAATAAAGATATTTTAACTTCAATGGCAATTAATAGCCGAACTAAGGTAGTTACGGGGTTATTGAATACCCAACTAGAACCTTGGTTAGGGCTTAATGGTTCTGGACAAGAGATCTCTTTTTTGCGAAGCACGTTAGTCATGACTGGAGTATTAATCGACGTTGCAACACAACCTAAATTAGTTGTTTCCGGGAATCATGATGTTAATATGCAAAAAGTGTTGAACGAAATCTCCCACTTTTTCCAAAAATCAAGTAATAATCGTTCAACAAGCTTTGCAGTGCTTTATGATCGTTTAATGAAGGCAAAGTATCATATTGGATTAAAAAAAGGAGTTATACCAATTTATATAGCAGCGGTTCTTCATTCCTTTAAACAATATGCTGTTATCACTCGGGGTACTCGTGAACTTGAAATTGATGCGGAACTTCTTAATAGTATAAACGAGAATCCTTTAGAATACAGCTTTTGTTTGGAGGATTGGAATGATGATAAAAATCGGTATATTAAAGGCCTAGAAAAACTTTTTGCTAATTTTATCTCGGAAAAAGAAAAAGATTATAATACTTTTGCTTATATTGTAAGAGCCATGCAAAGATGGTTTATTAGTCTCCCGAGGTTTACCAAAGAAATGCAAAGAAGTTATATAGGCAATGGTAAATTTGAAAACATCGATAAGGAAAAATTAAAATTTATCAATAGCCTAAAAGTACCAGAAATTAATGCCAGAGAGTATCTGTTTGTTAAAATCCTAGAAATTTTTAATGTTAATTCATTAGATGGAAATATAGTTCAGAATCTGGAAGTAATAAAATGCTTTTTAGATACAGCAAAGGATAATTTAGTTAAGAATCTTATTATAGATGTCCGGGAACTGTTTTTAAATAAACAATTGGAAAAAGCAACATTGCATTCAATTATGAAAGATTGGTACGAAAACTTGCAAGAATCTACCCGTAATCATCTTTATAGTGCGGGGGAGGAAAGAATTTTAAGTTTAATTCAGAGCATGAATAATGATGAAAAATTATTCATTGAAAAATTGGCTAAGGGAGTCACAGGCTTAAGGATTGAAGACTGGGACGAAAATGCGATTTCCAGCTTTTTGCAGGAAATGAAAGTATTTAAACAAACAGTCCAAGAACAAGATCATAATTTTATAACAATGGATGAATCGAGTAATGGTGATTTATATAGGTTAATATTTGTTGATAAAGATCGTAATGAAACTATGAAAACATTTAGCAAGACTAAATATAGTCCTAGAGCTAAACTTCTTTTTAATGACTTAGCTGCTACTTTGGAAGAACATGGAGAAGCCATTACTGAAAATGAAAAACGTCAGGTATTGATGGATATTATTGAGAAATTATGTAAATAAAATTATTCGTTTAGTAGGAGTATGTCTATATGGAAATAGATGTTTGCACAAGTATATCTAGTTCAAGAATACATTTTATTGTGAGTCCGGAATTATGGGAATGTTTTGATATGAATCTAAGTGCAATAATTAATTGTACTTGGGAAGAAGCCAAATTTTTAGATTTAGATAATAATATCCATCCAAGTATGCATAATCTTCCTATAAATAAAGGGGGAATATATGTTTTTATTGCAAAACCAAATATAATTCCTAACACACATATGTATATTATGTATATTGGTAGAGCTCTTAACACTCAAACCCAAAATCTAAGAAAACGTTGCGGAGAATATTATGCTGAAAAGCGTCCCAAAATTAAAAGGATGATAGAATCTTGGGGAAAGTATCTTTATATTAGGTACTTGCCGTTGGAAGATAATTCTCAAATAGAAGCATTAGAAAGGGAACTTATTAATAGAATATTACCTCCATTTAATGATGCTATTCCTGATATGGAGATTAGAGATGCAGTAAAAGCATTTTCTGTATAAGGGGGGGGAATTATTGAAGATACCTGCTATTAGGGCAAAAATTGGAATATGGGTATATTACGTAGCAACATTAACTTTTCAACAAGTTGCACAATATGTCAAGAAGGTTGATGATGAACTACATCATTCTTCTACATTACAAGAACTGTTACAAAGAAGTATAACAGAGAATTATAAAAGCATATCAAGGTATATTCTTCAACAAGAAGAAAGGTTTTTTAATTCTTTGGTTTTAGCGGTTTATGATGGAGATCCTCAATGGCACGAAGTAAGACTCGATTATGGGGATGGGACTGAATTTTATGATATAGGTTTGTTAGAATTAACTGGTGGCGAAAAAATTTTTCCTGTTGATGGACAGCATAGAGTTGAAGGAATTAAAGACGCGATAAATAGCAATGCGGAATTATCAGAAGAAAAAATACCTGTAATTTTCATTGGCCACAAAAAAGACGACGCTGGGATGCAGAGAGCTAGAAGGTTATTTAGTACTTTAAATAGATATGCTAAACCAGTATCCATGAGGGATATCATAGCTTTAGATGAAGATGATTCAATTGCTATCGCTTCAAGAGAGTTAATCGATAATCACGTTTTATTTTCAGATAACAGGATTTTCGATGCTAAAACAAAAGCTATTCCCGAAAGTAATTCAACAGCCTTTACTTCGATTATAACCTTTTATGAATGCAATAAAGAACTTTTAAAATATTTTATAAAAGATATTGAAATCACCGATCAAGAAGGCAAAATTCTTCGTGGGAAAAAGAAACAGGATCAATTTATTAAATTTCGGCCAGATAACGATATTATTATGCAATTTAATCAGTTTTGTTTTGATTATTGGGATGCCTTTTATATGCATTTAACTTCTATGAAAGAATATGTGGAAACATTACCCGTTTCCACTGAAAAATATAGAAACCGTAATGGGGGGAATATCTTATTTAGACCAATTGCACTTTTGCCATTTGTAAAAGCCTCAATAAAAATTAAGATGAAATTTGATTATAACTTTTCGACCTTATTTCAAGAAATGAATAAGTTACCATTAAATTTAGCTAATAAAGTATGGAATAGCGTTTTGTGGAATTCCACAACTAAAACAATAATCGTAAGTTACCAAACACTTGTTGAGATGATATTATTATATGTTTTTGATAAAAATATTTTAACGGAGAAAGAAAAGGAAAAAATGTTTTATTGGTTAACAGGAGTTTATGGTATAGAGAAAGAGGATATCGTTGAACTATTAAAGGGTGATGAACATTAATATGATTTATTTTGATAATGCCGCCACTACTTACCCTAAGCCGGAGGAAGTATACCAATTCATGGATAGTTTTTATAGGAATTATGGGGTTAATGTTGGGAGAGGCCAATATACCTTGGCTGATAAAGCTAGTTCCTTAATTAACGAAACGAGACAATTAATTCTGAAATTGTTTAATTGTCCTCAAAAGAAAGTTGTTTTTACTCCTTCGGCAACTGAAAGTCTTAATATTATTCTTCAAGGATTAAACTGGCGAGAAAACTATAATGTTTATGTTACGCCATTTGAACATAATGCAGTTTTAAGAGTTTTGAATTATTTAAAGGGAATTTATCATTTTAATATTGTGGAGTTATATGTTGATAAAGATTCCATAGAATATGATATTGAGAGAATTAAGTATCAGTTTCAGGATAGACGCCCAGATGTAGTTGTTTTATGTCACGCAAGTAATGTTTGTGGTCTTGTTGCTCCAATTAAGGAAATATGTGAATTATCAAAAGAATATCAAGCTACAAATATTATTGATATGGCACAGACTGCCGGTCTTATACAGACCGATTTAAGTGAAATTAAAGCCGATTATGCAGTTTTTGCTGGACACAAAACTCTTTACGGCCCTTTTGGAATCGCTGGCATTATTATGGGAAACGACTCAAATCTGCGTCCTTTGATATATGGTGGAACAGGTATTGATTCCGCTAATGCTGACTTACCTAATACAATCCCTGAAAAGTATGAGGTCGGTAGTCAAAACAGTCTTGCAATCGGTGGGTTAAATGCAGCATTGAAGTGGATTAATTGCATAGGTATTGAACAGATATATCATAAAGAAATTGAGAATACTCAAAAGTTGTATGATTTATTATCGAGTTTTAATAATATTAGAGTTATTGGGATAAAATCCTTAAAAAATCATATCGGAGTATTTTCCTGCGTTTTTAATGGATATAGTAGTGATAATATTGGACAAGTTTTAAACAATAATAATATTGCGGTTAGGACAGGCTTGCATTGTGCTCCGGATGCCCATAGATTTTTGGAAACATTTCCTGCTGGTACAGTGAGGTTTAGTGTTAGTTATTTTAATACTGATGAGGGGTTTATGCAGTTGACTGAAGCCTTAAATATGATTAAAAAAGATAGTTAAAATTAAAAGGAATTTATAAGGTAGTGAAGGATCATGAGCTTTTTGGATTTGGAGATCAAGAAAGAATATCGCTCACTTATTGATCATATAGTTAAAGATTTTTATATTCCAGTTCTTGGCAATGCTGTAATGTATAAAAGAGCTGTGGGGTTCTTTTCATCTTCGGCTTTAATTGAAATATCAAAAGGTATTACAGGCTTGATACGTAATGGGGGCACAATACAACTTGTCGCCTCACCACATCTTTCTCCTGACGATTTGGAAGCAATAAGAAGAGGATATGAGTTAAGAAATAATATAATTGAAAGAGCTTTAATCCATGAACTTGTTGACCCAGTCAATCAAATAGAAGAGGAACGGTTAAATTTATTAGCAAATCTAATAGCTGAAGAAAAATTAGATATCAAAATTGCCTTTACAGACAATGAAAGTAATTTAGGTATGTATCATGAAAAAATGGGACTTATGTATGATGAATTCGGTAATACCATTGCTTTTGCAGGGTCAATGAATGAAACGGGAATGGCCTTGATGGTAAATTATGAATCAATTGATGTGTTTTGTTCATGGACAAATGATCAAGAAAGGGTTTTTACAAAAGAAAATGCATTTACAGCAATATGGAATAATGTTGAGCCTAATATACAGATAATCGATTTTCCAAATGTCAACAAAGAAATACTTGATAGATATAAACACCATCCAATTAATTTGGAAATTGATAAAGTGGAATTTAATGATGATACTAGAGAGCATAGCGGAATTTACAAAATTAATACTAATCATGTAGGTGCATCTATTCCATCTAACATTAAACTCCATGATTATCAAAATCAAGCAATAGATGAATGGGAAAAAAGAGATTATCGCGGCATTTTTGATATGGCAACTGGTACCGGTAAGACGCTCACAGGGCTTGGTGCTATATCTAGGTTAAGTAATCATTTACAGCATAAACTAGCAGTTGTAATTATTTGTCCATATCAACACTTGGTAGAACAATGGGTTGAGGATATTGTAAAATTTAATATTGATCCCATTATTGGTTATAGTAGTTCTTTGCAAAAAGATTGGAAAAATCGTTTAGAAAATGCTGTGCGCAATCAAAAGTTAAAAATACGTAATCATGAATTTTTTTGTTTTATTTGTACCAATGCAACATTTGCTTCTAAATTTGTACAGGCTCAACTAGCAAAAATTAAAGGTAATTCATTGCTTGTAGTAGATGAGGCACATAATTTTGGTTCGGTGAGATTAAGTTCAATGCTTACAGATACTTATAATTATCGTCTTGCCCTCTCTGCTACTCTAGAGCGACATAATGATGAAGAGGGGACAAAAAAGTTAATAACTTACTTTGGGCAAAAGTGTATTGAATACTCTTTAGAACGAGCTATTGAAGAACATAAACTAACCCCATATAAGTATTATCCTATAGTTGTTAATCTTAATGAGAAAGAATTAGAACAGTACTCCTATCTATCACAAGAAATTAGTAAGTGTATTATTCAAGATAAAACTGGAAGAAAAAAACTTTCTGAAAAAGGAGAAAAGTTAGCTTTAAAAAGGGCACGATTAGTTGCTGCAGCTGAGTCAAAAATTTCTAAACTATATGAGAAAATTCAACCATTTATTAATAAAAATCATTTACTTATTTACTGTGGGGCTGCATCACTTCTCGGTGAAAATGAAGATTTTACAGCAATAGAAGAGGTTGATATTCGGCAAATTGATGCAGTTACTTGTTTATTGGGTAATAGACTGGGCATGAAAGTATCTCAATTTACTTCTAAAGAAAATATAGACGAACGTGAAGTTCTGAAACGGGAATTTGCTAAAGGGGATAATTTACAAGCATTAATTGCGATTAAATGTTTGGATGAAGGTGTAAACATTCCTGAGATTAAAGTAGCATTTATTCTTGCAAGCACCACAAATCCAAAGGAATATATACAACGCCGTGGTCGGGTATTGCGGCTTGCATCTAAAAAAGAATATGCTGAAATTTATGATTTCATTACAACTCCAAGGCCAATTGAAGAGGTTCATTCATTGACTAAGGAAGAAATGAGTAGAGATCTTTCACTTATACGTAATGAATTGAATCGTGCAGAAGAATTTGCTCGAATAGCTATGAATGCAATGGAAGCTGATCTTATTATACAAGAAATTAAAGAAGCATATGATTTACATGATAGATATACCGAATTCACAATTGAATAAAAGTGTGGTGATATACAATGGCGGAAGATCAAAATATTCAAATAGATAAGAACAAAGCTAAGCGATTACTTATGAAACTAATTTTAATGGAAAAACAAAACATTAGGACGAAACAATTTAGTGATGCAGATATGGTTAAGAAAATTAAGAAAGCAATTGAGGAGGAAGTTGAATGTTACTAAAAAAGTTGCAAGTACTTAATTTTCGACAATTTATTGGTGAACAAAATGTAGAATTTGCTACTTATGATAATAGGAATGTGACAGTCATTATGGGTGAAAATGGTTCTGGCAAAACTACTCTAGCTCAAGCATTTACTTGGTGTTTATATGGGGATACTGATTTTGATGATAAATCTGTTTTAAATAGAATTATTGAACGACAACTACTCCCAGGTAACGAAAGTCTTGTTCGCGTTAAGATTGATTTAATACACGGTGCCACTGATTATAGTATTATTCGTGAACAAATATATAAAAGAGAAGCGACAGGAAAAATAAAAGCCCAGTTTACAACATTTAAAATTGTTTACAATAAAGAAGGACAACAAGATTTTATTACTAAACCATTAGAAGTGGAAGCTCGAATTAAACAAATACTACCAAAGGAACTCTCGAAATATTTCTTTTTTGATGGTGAGCGAATCGGAAATATGAGTAAAGAAATTAAGAAAGGGCGTAGTCAAGAATTTGGGCAGGCTGTACGAGGGTTAATTGGTCTCAATTCTTTTATTGCCGCTTTGGATCATTTAAAACCTACATCAAAAAATGGAGTAATCGGTAGCTATAATGAAAGTTATGATTCAACGAGCGATAAAAGGATTTCACAGTATACAAAAGATATCCAGGAAGCGGAAGATAAATTAGATAAAATTGAGCAACGTCTTGGTGAAATTGAAAATGAAGTACAAATTGCAAGAGATAGATGTGATGAGCTAAATACAAAATTAATGGCATTGGCTGAAACGGAAAAACTTCAGAAAGAAAAAGAAAAACTCAAAGAGAACCTTGAAAAAGCCAAACAAGCGCGTGTATCCGCAATTTCTATATTGTTAAAGCAGTTTAATAATAATATTAGTTCTTTTTTGGCAAAATCACTTATTAAGGATGCCTTAGATTCTTTGTCAAAAGCAGAAAAACTTGATAAAGGTATACCAGATATACATGCCCGAACAATAGAGTTTCTGATCAATCGGAAAACTTGTATATGTGGAAATAAAATCGAAATAGGCAATGATGCCTATAATGAATTAAATAAAACATTAGCCTTTATACCTCCCCAATCGATTGGTACTTCAATTGCCCAATTTATAAAGGAATCTGAATTAAGAACTAAATCCGCTGGGGATTTGTTTGAATCATTTACCGAACAATGCACACTAATTGGGGAATATGAGACTGGCATAGAAGAATTAATAAATAATATTCGTGAAATTGAAACGCAAGTTGCCGGAAAGGAGAGTTCTGCGAGTATTCAGCAAGATTTATGGCGTTACGAAAAGGTTATTCGTGATCGGCAGCATGAACGGGATGAATTGAATCAAGAGAAAGGAGCGATCGGAACTTCGCGCGAAAGAAAAATAAAAGAGCGAGCTGAGCTAACACTTAGGGATGAGAATAATAAGAAGATTGAAATATATAAAGCTTATGCTCAATATATGTATCATGAACTTTCATATGTATACAAGCAGAATGAAGATGAAACTCGTCGAAACTTAGAACTGAATATTAATAAAATCTTTAAAAGTATTTATGAAGGCGGAATGTCTCTTACTATTGACGATAAGTATAATATTCAAGTTCTTGTGAAGGACGATGAAGGCGGAATTAATACTGATATAGAAACATCTACTGCACAAAGTATATCAGTAATATTTGCCTTTATTTCTGGTATCATTAAAATGGCTCGTGATAATAGTAAGGATAACGATCTTGATACAAAAATGCTCGAATCCGAACCATACCCATTAGTCATGGACGCTCCGCTATCTGCATTTGATAAAAGGCGAATTAAGGCGGTTTGTAATGTACTTCCAAATATCGCCGAACAAATCATAATTTTCATTAAAGATACTGATGGAGAAATTGCTGAGGCGAATCTAGGAGAAAAGATCGGGAGGCAATATATATTTGATAAGAAAAATGAATTTGAAACTAATTTAATGCCGAGGTAACTTAAATGTTATTTGAAAAAGAATATTCTTTTCGTGGGATTTATGCAGAAAAGGTTGTAAAATTAACAGCTCAATTTGATGAAAAAAGTACTTCAAAATTATTTTCATCTAATGTTAATGTATATAAAACCGCTCCAATTGTAGGGTTTTTATATCAACGAAAGCCTGAATTCGATAAAATGATGCAAGGGGAAAAAACAACTAAAATATTTCCGAATGAGCTTTTGAATCATTTAATCGATTTAAAATACAGCTATCAGCTAATAATGTTACTTGATAAAAAGAATGAACCTTTTTTTGATGAACGGTTAAATAAAGCGTTTCGATTCTATGGTAATGAAAGTGAGCAAACATTAGCTGATGAGCAGCTTTTTGAATCATATGTACGTGGTGGGGTGGATGTGTTATATGAGAAATTAATTGAAAATGTTGTGAAACCAGAAGACTATATAAAATATTTATATGACTTCATGGAAGAGTTTAATGAACGGTATAATGCAGCTGTTACAAGTGAAGATATTCTTGATTTATGTAGATTAGCAAGAAGTTAATTGAAAATAATATGTGCAAAATGAGTATAAAAGAAAAACGTCATTTGCCATAAATAAAGCAAAGGAAGTTAAGCTTATTGCCAATGGATTTACAAAATATCATTTATGGCCATTTTTTTATGTGTTTTGTTTATTTAACCGGAAATTACAGATGAACGATACCGAACTTGAATCCAAACTGTATCCCCAAGAGATCAATACAATCGGATAATCAAACCAGGCAAATTAGAAAGGAATGATAATAACCAATTTCATTCAGTATCTCTATTTTTATTTTTAACTACCGCATCCAAAATAAACTTCACATGGCCTCGTTCTTCATCACTCATTTTGTCAATCTCTGTAAGGTATTTCTGAAGTGCTTTGTCCCCAAAACCTGGAGAACCTTCATTTTCTTCATCGCTCGATAATAAATAATCGGTTGAAACCTCTAATACCTGCGCTATTTTTTGCAAAGTTTCGGCAGAAGGAATGGCTTCACCCCGTTCATATTTGCCGAGCATCAAACGGGAGACCCCGATCTTTTTGGCGAGCTCTTCTTGTTTTAGATGTTTCGAGGTACGTAAATCCTTTATTTTATTAGCGATGCTCATATTTTCTCCTTTTAGCGGTTGACAAAAAGATAACTTTAGTATATATTCATGATAATAACTATTATCATTTTTTGTATATTTAGATATACATTTTTATTTTACCATAATTACTATTCTCTCACAATCGTTACTCTCAAACTAGCGATGTTATCTCAAAGCTTCCGATGTGTTTGAATAAATCATTCATGAATTTTGACCCATGCATTTTAAAAAATATGATTCAACTAAAAAATAGAAAGGACGTTCAATGCTATGCTATTTACGAAACTAAAACAGAAACTCCCCGCCCTGGGCACCCACATTTCCTTAAACGATAGCGCCATCACCGAACTCATCGGCAATCTCGGTTTTGACTATCTGTGGATCGACATGGAACACACCGCGATCGATTTATATCACTTGCAACAGCATTTGATTGCGGCGCGGGCTGCGGGAGTCTCCGCCATCGTGCGGATTCCCTGGAATGATCCGGTGCGGGCCAAGCCGGTTCTGGAGATGGGGCCGGACGGTATCGTCTTTCCGATGGTCAATTCCTATCAGGAGGCAAAAAAAGCGGTGGAGTCCTGCATGTATCCTCCCAAAGGGAGCCGCGGTTTCGGCCCGCGCCGCGCCATTCAATTTGGCAATATCGATATTCAGGATTATCTCGCTTGCGTCGATCAGCTGCTGCTGAAATTCGTCCAAGTTGAGCACATTGACGCGGTGCGGGACTTGGATCGCATTTTGACCATTGAAGAAATTGACGGTTTGGTGATTGGCCCCCGCGACCTGGCCGCTTCCATGGGTAAAATCGGCGAATGGGATAGTCCGGAAGTATCCACTGTAATTCAGTCCGTCATCGATAAGGTGCGCGCCGCCGGCAAACCCATTGGCCTTTCTAGTGGCGCCTGCGCTCATGAAGATATTCTGCGCTGGCGCGACCGCGGCGTGGACATGATCTCGATCGCCGCGGATACCGACTTGCTGCTGCTTGGAGCCAAAGATTTGCTGAAGCAGATGCGGGAAGTTTTTGCCGCCGGGCGGCTCTGATCTGAGTTTTTTGGAAGGGGGATGGTGGAGATCATGAATTAAAAAGAAATGGATTATAAAGTTTATTCAGCAAAAATAATTAACGTCAACCCTTAAAGAATAAGCTACAAAGTACCACGGAGCCAATGTCGTCAACTTAAGAAACCAATGATTTCCAAATGCTATCGGTTCGTTTGCCCGCCGCGGGTGCGCGTCCAAGGACGCGACAAACCACACGGCTAATACAGTTCAAACCCCATAAATGGGGTTAAACCCAAAATTAAAAATAAACGCGCCCAAATTTTTGATCCGGTTTTAACCGGATTGGGCTCAACCAGCCGTGGGTTTTAACCCGCGGATTGCGGACGAAGCATTTTAGTTTACATTTTTCCTTTTATGGATGCTCGGGTTGACGACATTGACCACCGATCCTGGTGAAACTGGGCTTTGGAACGTTTTTTGAACACATAGCCATGTGGGCGTGTTCAATGAACCCGAATGAACCCGCGGCGGACAGAACAACTATTAATATTTGCTGTTTCATCTTTATAATCAATAAAAAGAATTATAAAAAGGAGAGTGTTGAATGAAAAAATTTGGCTTGATTTTTTTAGGTATCGTGCTCTTTATTTTGATTTTAGCAACCGCCGGAGTTTGTGAAACCCAAAAGCCTGCGCTTACCGTCTGGTTTACCAAAACCTACTCCACCCTTGTCAATGATAGCATGGCGAAGCGGGCTAAAGACTTTGCGGAGAAAAACAATGTTGATGTCAATTACGTCTCCATTCCGGACAAGGATATTTATGCCAAATGGAGCGCGGCCATTGAATCCGGGCAAACGCCGGATGTAAGCTTTTTTGCTTATCAGGATATCGGTGAGTTTTATGCCAAGGGACTTTTAATGGACCTAACCGCACTCAGCCGTAAGATTGAAAAAGAGCAAAGCGGCTTCTTACCGGGCGTCACTACACCGGTTACATTTGAAGGGAAATGCTATGCCATCCCCCTGTGGGTGGATGTGAATGTCCTGATTTACCGCAAAGATCTTTTGAAAGCTGCTGGATTCAATCATCCGCCGGAAACGTGGGCTGAATTCCGCAAAATTGCCAAAGCAACCACCGATCCCGGCAAAGGGATCTACGGAGCGGGAATGGGATGCGGGACCAATGATAGTGAATGGTTTTCCAGAACGTTGATCGCCTCTTTCGGCGGTTCGGAAACCAGCGCCGACGGAAAAAAGGTCACGATTTACAGCCCGGAAACGATCAAAGCGTTTCAATTCATCGCCGACATGTACTTGATGGACAAATCCAATCCTCCCAGCGTCGTGGCCTGGGATGGCACCGGCAATAATAAATCCTATCTCAGCGGCCAATCGGTAATGGTTTACAACGGGGGAACCTTAGTAGAATCGCTGAGAACTGATAATCCCGGGCTTTATGCCAAAACGGGCGTGGCGCTGACTCCCGCTGGACCCAAGGGACGCTACCCGATCATCGGAACCAGTAATTACGGAATCTTTAAAAGCACCAAAAACCCTGAGCTGGCTCAAGACTTTATTGAATACTGCGCCAACCGGGATTGGTATCGACAGTGGATTAAACAGGGCGTTCCCTATCTGGTACCGGTTTATCAAGATTCGGCCAAGGACCCCATCTGGCGGGATCCCATGAATAAACCGTTTATGGATCATTTGAAATATATGAAATATCTTGGCTATAAAGGGCCATTCTCCAATCATGCCGGAGAAGTGTTTAATTCCCATTGTTACACCGACGCCTACCAGCGAATTTTAGCGGATAAAGTTCCTGCCGAAAAAGCGGTGAAAGAACTGCAGACCCGGATTGAACAAATATACAGGAAGTAGGGGCTAACCCGGCTGGGGTACGTAAAAAGATGAAAATGGTTTTCTCTGTGCTCTCTGTGTCTCTGTGGCCTAAAATCATTCATTGGCCACAGAGACACGGAGACACAGAGAAAGACTTAAACCAAAAGTATTTTCTAGTAAAACGTTCTCTAAATAACTCGCGTGCGCACGCACGCGCACTCAATGATTGTGAACGTTTTACTTAAGTAGAGCGTATCTTCCTCATTTTTGATTACCATTTATTTACGATACGCTCTACTAGATAGCTAAGTTTGTTTTGTAATATGCGTAGGGAGCGGACGGCTTTCCCCGCTCCCTATAGCCATGCTATTGGAGTTGTGAAGATGGAGAAATATCATGTCATGAAGAGGGATTTTCTGAAAAAGCCCCGTTCGCAAAAGGAGAGCCGGTTGGCTTTTTGGCTGCTTGCGCCGACGGCCGGATATTTAATCCTGGTGATGTTGGTCCCGTTTTGCTGGGCGATCTATATCAGTCTGACCGATAAAATGATTGGCGCCGTTGCTCAATTTACCGGCCTTCAAAATTATTGGAACTTGATTTTTGATCCGTTGTTTTTAAAAGCCTTGCTGAATACCCTTATTTTTACGATAGTCGCCGTGATTTTTAAAGTTTTTTTCGGGATGATCATGGCCTTGGTGCTGAATGAAGATATCAAGGCACGCAGTTTTTTCAGGGCCTTGCTCATTTTACCCTGGACCATCCCCACGTTGGTTTCCGTTTACATTTGGCAATGGCTTTATTCGGATGTCGGCGGGGCCTTAAACTATATTTTAATCCACTCCGGGATCATGAAAGATCCGGTCGGTTGGCTATCCACACCTTGGCTGGCGATGACCTCGGTTATCATTGTCAACGTTTGGCGCGGGACGCCGTTTTTGGGCATTTCCATTCTGGCCGGACTGCAAACCGTGGACATCGGCCTCTATGAGGCGGCTAGAATTGACGGCGCCAATATGATTCGGCAATTCTGGCATATTACAGTGCCGGCGGTTAAAAACATCATCATTTTAGCGTCGATTATCACCACCATTTGGACCTTAAGTGATTTCGAGATTATCTGGTTATTGACTCGCGGCGGTCCCGCCAATGGGACGCAAGTCCTTTCAACCTTGAGTTATACTTACGGTTTTCTCAACATGAATTTGAGTAAGGCGATTGCCGTTTCGCTCTTTCTTTTCCCGGCCTTGATCGGATTGGTCCATTATATTATCAAAAAAAACATGGAGTCAGAGGTGTAAAGGATGAATGTCACCGGATTGGCCAGAAAAACGCTTACCTATGCAACCCTGCTGATATTTTTACTATGCGCGTTGTTCCCGATTTACTGGATATTTATTACATCCACCAAAACCCAACTGGAAATCTATAATATCGTCCCGACCTTTTGGCCGGAGAAAATCGTTTGGACATCCTATGCCACGATATTCTCAAGCCCTAAATTTCTAATAAACCTTCGAAACAGCTTGTTGGTAGCGACGGTCGTATCGCTCGTCACGATTGTTTTGAGCGCCTTGGCAGCCTATGCGATTTCAAAGTTGAAATTTCGGGGCCGCAAAGTAATGTCCAAAAGTATTTTATACGCTTATTTAATGCCCAGGACCGTCCTGTTTATCCCGTTATATATCCTAGTCTGCAACCTGGGGCTTAATAATAACATTTTGGCCATGGTGTTGCTCTATCCCACCTTTACCATACCGTATGCCACCTGGATGCTGATTTCTTATTTTTCGTCGATCCCCAAGGAATTGGAAGAAGCCGCCGTCATTGACGGTAGCTCCAAAGCGGGGGCCATGTTCCGGGTGGTTTTTCCTTTATCATTGCCCGGGATAGTCGCGACAGCGATTTTCTCGTTTACCTTGTGTTGGTGTGAGTATTTATACGCGCTGGTTGTTTTAACCGATGAAATGTCGCGGACGCTTCCCTTGGCTTTGTCGGACATGATCGTTGCCGACGCTTTTGCATGGGGGCCTTTGATGGCCGGAGCGATGGTCGCCACCGTTCCTGTGGTCATTATGTATATGATTGCCTCGCGGTATCTGGTGACCGGAATGACTTTGGGCGGAGTGAAAGGATAGGAGAATCAATCCATGAAAAAAGTACTGATCACCTTGACCAAAAGGGAAGAAGCCATAACCAAACAGGCCGTGGCCGATTTTTGTTCCTCCAACGACTATGAAGTCACCCCCTTGTTTCATGACACTGAAGTGGCAGAAGCGGAATTATGTGAAATCATTCAAAATGCCGATGCCTTCATCTTTGGCATGGAGCATGTTACCGAAGCGGTTCTTGACGCCGCCCGGAAATTGAAGATCCTTTGCAAATTCGGCGTCGGGCTCGACAAAATTGATCTCCAGGCGGCCTTCCGGCATCAAGTGACGGTTACCAATTGTCCCGGAATGAATAGTAACGCCGTCGCCGAGTTGGCGTTCGGGCTCATGATCGGGATGGCCCGCCAAATACCGCAATGTGACGCAGAGATGCGCCGGCATATCTGGCACGCGGAGCCTGGTAAAGAAATTTCCAAAAAAATATTAGGCATCGTCGGGATGGGGGCCATCGGAAAAACCTTGGCCCGATATGCCAGGGCTTTTGATATGAAAGTGTTGGCTTGTGACCTGTATCAGGATGATGCCGCAGCCCAAGAGCTGGGATTTCAATATGTGCGGTTGGACGAAATCCTTAAAGAAGCCGATTTTTTGAGCCTGCATATTCCGGGGGATGGCACAACCCAAAATATGATCGACTGGCCACAACTGACGGCCATGAAGCCGACGGCCTATTTGATTAACACCGCCCGGGGCCAGGTCATTAATGAGGATGCGCTTTATCAAGCGCTGGAAACCGGAGTTATCGCTGGAGCCGCGATTGATAGTTTTGCAACCGAACCTTCCTATGATTCCAAACTTTTACACAGCAATAAGGTCATCGCCCTGCCGCATATCGGCGCGGCCAGTGATGAGGCCAATGACCGGATCATCCGTTTTTCGTTGCAAAACGCCAAGGATTTTTTGGAGGGCAGAGCGCCCTTAAATCAAATACGGTTGAGTTCATGATGGGGTTGTAAGTCGGCGTGATCGCGAACCCAAAAAGTTTTTGCATAATTCCAATGTTCGATAACGAAAGTATGATACGATATATCCATATAATACCAAAAATACAATGATTAGGATTGAAATTTCATTCTATAAAAGAGCATTGATGATACTTTGAGTTGCGCATATTGAAAAAAGTTTAGCGATGAACCACTCATTTTAAGAGGTACGGAGTTACAAAGTTTTCGTGACCATGAATGTTTGGTGATGAGGAAGGGGTGATCGTTGTGCACTCTGAAGGGAAATTTAAAACCGATGGGATGGTTGCTCAACTGCTCTCGAAGGTCCGTATACCGAAGGTCTGCAAGGTGCGACAGCAGTTTGATGATGTCCGTTGCGAAGCGATTGAGGATGAAGTGCGAGAACAATTGCAACGTCCGGGAACCTTGGACCGGATCCGGTCCGGGGATTCCATAGCCATCGCTGCCGGAAGCAGGGGCGTTGCTAATATTGCCAGGATTATCAGAACCATTGTGGATGAGGTGAAAGGTGTCGGAGGGAACCCCTTTATTGTGCCGGCAATGGGCAGTCATGGAGGAGCAACGGCGGAAGGGCAGAGAGAAATACTGGCCAGTTTGGAAATTACGGAAGAAACCATGGGATGCCCGATCCGGGCGACGATGGAAACATTGCCAATCGGGATGGCCGGCACGGGATTACCGGTCTATATTGACAAGGTTGCTTATCAGGCGGATGGAATCATCGTCGTTAACCGGATTAAACCTCATACTGGATTTCGTGGCTCATACGAGAGCGGCCTTTTAAAAATGATCGCCATTGGACTCGGTAAACAAAAAGGGGCGGAACTCTGTCACTCCCGGGGTATGAATTTTATGGAGCAAAGTCTGGTTTCCATTGCCAAGGTTGCCATAGAGGACGGTAAAATATTATTTGGCCTGGCGATGATCGAAAACGCTTATGATCAAACCCGCCGGATTACAGCCATTCCGGCTGCGCGAATCTTGACGGAAGAACCGGAATTGCTTATGGAAGCCAAAAAGAACATGGGTGCTATTCTGATTGAGGAAATCGATGTCTTGGTGGTGGATGAGATTGGCAAAAATATTAGCGGAGACGGAATGGACCCCAATATTACGGGTCGTTTCGCTACGCCCTATGCGGAGGGAGGAATGAAACAACAGCGCATAGTGGTTTTAAATCTAACGGAAGAAACCCATGGCAATTTTAACGGTTTAGGAATGGCGGATTTTTCGGTGCGGCGGGTTTGGGATCAGTGTGATTTTGAAAAAACATATCCCAATACGTTGACATCAGGGTGTACGGCTCTTCAAAAGATACCGTTAATACTTGCCAACGATCGACTGGCGATTCAAGCCGCGATCCAGACTTGTGACGGTACTGGCCGTCAAAATCCCAGACTGGTACGGATCAAAAATACGTTAAAGCTGGACGAAATTTATATCTCGGAAAACTTACTGGAAAATGTCTGCGGGAATCCCCGGATGGATATTTTAGAAAAGTCGCAGGAAATGATTTTTGATAGGAATGGTAATTTATTTTGATCCGGCTATTTTGGGTTTCATCAATATTCCCGGCAAAACCCATGTTAATCAAGAAGGTTATGGGCGGTTTTTACAAAAATCCGCCTATAACCGAAAAAACGGCTTGACGTCCATGGGCTGGAGGGTATCATTCATACATGCCCGATGGATAGGGATGGTTTCAACCACGGTTTTCAGCCGGGGCGGTTGATGTCAAACCATGGTTTGACATGAGGATTCACACAATTTTGGGGCCAGAGACCCTGGAGGATTCCCTTCACCTCAGCGATACCCTTTTTATGGCTTTCATCAAATGCTTCAACGGAGACAGCGCCGACGTGCGGTGTTAAAATTACATTCTCTAGCCCTAGAAACGGACTTTTCACAGGACCATGGGGTTCTTGGAATACATCCAAATGGCCATACACGTCGATCCCCGCGCCGGCAATCCATTTTTCTTTTAAAGCTTTTGCCAAAGCCATTTCATCTACAATCAAACCCCTTGCCATATTAATCAGCACCGCGCTTTTTTTCATCATTTTGAGTTCCCGCTCGCCGATGATGTGTTTGGTTTGAGGAGATAATGGAATCAGGATAACGACATAATCGCTTTCTTGCAACAATTTCTCTAATGAAACCGGTTCAACCCCCAAATCTTTTTCGATTTCAGGATGGACATTCCGGTGGTAGTCTAAGATTTTCATATGGAAAGCTTGAGCTCTTTTAGCGACTTCCCGGGCGATGTTTCCAAAACCGATTAAGCCCAAAATTTGTCCGGTTACCCGGGAAATACCTTTTAATGCGGATAACCGCGCGGTGTTCCATTCCCCGGAAATCATCTTCTGATTCATGTCCGGCAGTCTGCGGGCCAGACTTAAAAGAAGCGCCATGGTGTGTTCGGCCATTTCATTCAGACAAAAATCCGGTACGTTGACTATCATGATCCCCCGTTTCGTAGCGGCCTCTATATCGATCTTATCCGTTCCTACACCGTACCGGCAAATGACTTTGCATTTCTGGAGGCTGTTGATCACATCCCGCCCAATGGGGGCTGTGGTAACCAATAAGACATCAGCGTCTTTCGAAACCTGAATGATCGCTTCGGGACTACTATCCTCCAGTTCCACCAGTTCATCAATTCCGGCGGCTTTGATCCATTCCCGTTCTTCATCGTTGACCGGAAAAATATCTGCGTTCAATCGGACCGCTTTAACTTTCCCCATTTGAACACCCCCTGATTAATTTAGTTTTACTGACATTCCCATGATCAATTCACTCTGTTTCATTTTTTGGGAGAGCCATGATGAATCTGTCATCTTCACTTGATTTCTTATACCGGCGATATCTTTTCTTTGGTATCAACGCCTAAAACGATTTTTTTATATTTGCAATACAGGTCTGCGATGTATTCTTCATCAAACGCCGTTTTCTTGGTGTCTTCAATCTGTGATAAAATGTGATTGATATTTTTGGTATGCAGATCGCCTTTTTGTAATAAATATTCAGCGTAATTTCTATGAAGATTATAATTTGCGGATAGTGCATAGGCGGCACAGTAGCCCCATGACTCCAGTTTCTTTATCTGAACAATATGCTCATCAATCGCTTCTAATACAGGATTGATATTATATTTTGTTTCATGGTAATATTTATTTAAATAATTCATCATCAGTTCAATACATAAGTTTCCCGGCGTTCTACCCATTCCCAGAAGAGAACCGTCAATTACACAATGGCGATTGTTTGAACCCATCGCCACGAAATCCTGGGCCATGGAATAAGCGAGGGATAAATTCTCATGGAGATGCAATCCAATAACGATGGACTTGTCCAGATTGTTTTCAATTAAAAGATAAATCCTCTGCAGATCATTTTTAGTCATGGATCCGAACGTATCAACGATCGAAAACGCATATGGCTTTATGTCATTTATTTTTTGAACAAGTTTTAAAATGTTAATATCAGAATATCCCATGATATGAATAGGATTGCAAAAACATTGATAACCTTTTTTGATTACTTCTTTGCAAAATTCAAGTCCTTCATCCACATCGTAATCATGAAAAGTAACGCGAATAACCTCAATGGTTGTGCCATCATTCGGTCCTAGTTTTTTTAGATCATATTGGTTATGCAACGCCATCGCTGCAAATTTTGTATGGACATTATATTTTGGCAAAATAGCTTTTATTTCCGCAACATTATTAAATAAAGTATTATTCCGGTCATAAATACAATTTCGTAGAAATCCAATTTCAACATAATCAACTTGGGACTTTATCAGATAAGTAATGATACTTTTAATGGTTAAAGATCCAAATTTCCAATTGTTAATATAACCGCCATCCCTTAGAGTACAATCCAACAAATTGACAGTGCCCATGATGAATTCCCCTTTCGAATGGTATTTAAGAATCTGTTACAACTCCATGGCATATAATTTTTCAATAGCGCTTTCCCATGGGTTTCTGACTTTACAATAAATAGATATGATGGTAAAATTAAACATGGAAAGGCTAATAGTGGATAGCACTATTTGCTGCCAACTTGCAAATCATTGCTCCGGCCAAGAAGTTGATGATTTGCAGGTTTATTTTTTTATCCGGAAATGATTATCATGGAGTAAACGCAAATTCATTTCCATAAAATATATTTATTTATGATAATAATTAATTTTATCAATTGATTTGAAAATTGTCAAGTGAGTGGCCACTGCTAATATTTTAACCCTTATCCTTGAGGTAAACCAAAATCTTGGCTGCTTGAAACTTTCCAGAAGGACTATTTAGTTTTGAAATGAAAACCCGGGAAAACATCTTTAAAGAAAATTAAAATAGTTGGGGAAGAGTGAAGTAGAGGAGGCTAAATATTAAAGCTTAAAAAATACAGATTTGTTGGCTCCGAAATGGTCGTCCGTCATTACGCAGGGTGTGCCGCTCACACCCTTTTGTTTTAGGGGTTGTCGCGTGCCAAAGCACGCGCGGGGAACGGGTGGTGCCCCTGTCGACAACGAAGACGCATTCATTCTAGTTCAAATAATCTGCTTATCCTGTCGTGACTGTAATCTCCATAAATCATATCGTCTGCCATCTGAAAAATATTTAAACCAGCTATTTGAACGAAACCAAAAGCTCAAAACGGTTGAGGTAAAACATCTCCAAGACAATTATTGATTGACGCAAACGGACGTTCGTGATATTGTTTAGTTGGAAAAAATTAGTACTATAAATAAGTGATGATGAATCCTGAGGTGAAATGTAAATGGAGCGGACACCAGGAGGAGATATATTACTCTATCAAACCGAAGACGGCCAAACCCGGGTTGAAGTGCACTTGGATGGCGAAACAGTTTGGCTTACCCAAAAACAAATGGCTGAACTTTTTCAAAAAGATATTCGCACGATTAATGAACACATCGGAAATATCTTTGAAGAAGGGGAATTGAAGCCCGATTTAGTTATCCGGAAATTCCGGATAACTGCTTCCGATAATAAAACTTATGAAGCGCTGCATTACAATCTTGATGTTATCATCTCCGTGGGTTATCGCGTCAAGTCTCACCGGGGTGTGCAGTTTCGCATCTGGGCTACCCAGCGGCTAAAGGAATATATCATCAAGGGTTTTACAATGGATGATGAACGGCTTAAACGTGGTGGAGGCAACAGTTATTTTGATGAATTGCTGGCCCGGATTCGAGATATCCGCTCATCGGAAAAAGTTTTCTATCGCAAGATTTTAGAAATTTATGCCACTAGTATTGATTATGACCCACGGACTGAAGAATCACACAATTTTTTTGCCACAGTCCAAAATAAAATGCACTGGGCTGCTCATGGACAGACCGCTGCGGAATTGATTAATGAACGGGCGGATTCTTTAAAACCCAATATGGGATTGACCAATTGGAAAAGCGGTAGTATCCGCAGGGAAGATATCAGTGTGGCTAAAAATTATCTCAATCAAAATGAACTTGAAACCTTAAATCGAATTGTTTCTTTATATCTAGACTTTGCTGAACTACAGGCCCACAATAAAAAAGTAATGTATATGAAGGACTGGATAAAGAAGCTTGATGATTTCTTACGTATTAGTGAGCAGGAAATTTTAACACATGCAGGCAGAATTTCTCATGAGATGGCTGTTGCAAAAGCAGAGAAGGAATTCGAACAATATCATCAAAAACAAATTCAAGAAATAAGTCCAGTTGAACAAGATTTTGAAAAAACCATCAATGAAATTGGACGAATAGAGAAGAGCAAACGGTAGATTTCCGGTAAATCAGCAATATTAGTAATACTACTTGTTTAATGGAGAAGCCTTGTCTAAACAAATTATTTTATCGATTAAGCCTGAATATGCCGCCAGAATTTTTGCAGGCGAAAAGCAAGTAGAATATCGCCGTCGTCCTATTAAAAATGCCAAAAAAGTTATTGTATATGTAACCAAACCGGTTGGGAAAGTATTGGGGGAATTTGAGGTTGATGACGTTCTTTGCGCCGAACCGGAGGATTTATGGGAGCAAACATCCCATATCGGGGGAATTAGTGAAAAAGCTTACTACGAATATTTTAAAGATATAACCCGGGCTTTCGCACTGGAAATAAAAAACGTAAAACGATATGAAAAAGAACGGGAATTAAAGGATTATGGTCTTAAAATGGCGCCACAGTTTTTTTGTTATTATAAAGAAGTCTATGGTAATAGGTGAAAATATTAGAATTTATAAGGAAATAATCATTAGTGGTACCGGATAATGAAGGGGACAGGCCGTAAAGAGAGTTTGTTGAATGGCATAATGAAGCCGACAGGGGACGGCGCGAACAAGTTCGCGAACCCACTTCCCTGCACCCCTAGGGCCAAAGGATATGGCCGCAATATCCGCGCGATGACAACATCGAGAGGAATCCTACGATACGGGGAGATCCCCGTAACCCCCTTTATCCCCGGCCATCCATAGCCGGGGTTGTAAAAAACGTTTTTTAGTGAAACCTCCGCTCTCCATGCAGGGACTCGAACATCATGTTCGCGCCCTACCAGGTTTTGTTCTTATGCCGACGGCTCGGCTTGCTGGCAAGCCGCGTTTTCCATCCGCGAAAAGATGCCGCGCCGCCGACCTCCTTGATCGGCGCTTATTGTTTGTTCAAGAAGCCTTGTTCATTGTTGTTGCAAGAAGATTGTAGTAGAATTCTTTAAGCTAAAAAAAATACAGATTTGTTGGCTCTGAAATGGTCAACACGACGTTGACCACACGCGGGTTAGATTTAGGACGAATCTCACCCGTCGGCATACTGAACCACCCAAGAAGACGACTACAGGGATGTAGGAGTCAGTTAAATCAATGCAAGTATTCCTTCGACATTCAAGGAGGAATGTCGCGATAGTGGGGAATCCCTGGGGGAACGGTTCCCCCGGGCCGGTGGGTTCCAAGGGATGTCCGGCTACATCCCTTGGCCTTGGAGGTGCAGGAGGGCGGGTGGCGCCTCCTGTCGAGAACAATGCCGACTCCTTTTTAAACTCCATATCCCCCAGAACTTTATCGCTGTCGTCGGCCTTTTTGTCCATCATTCCTTTTTACCAAACCAATCTCGCTTGGGACTCCTTTGGCGAAAAGAACGGCACTCCCGATTTTCTGGCCTTTAAAGCGAAAATTATGAAGTACCGCTCCAAAAACGGTAAAACCGAAATGGATTCCGGTCCCGGCGGATTGGAGCTCCAATCGAGTAAGGGAAAAGTTATAATATGGATACGGCAATGGGCGGGAGTATTATGTAATGCATGGGTCATGAGGATTAAAAATTTATTTGTATATCATAGCAGCCGACAGGGGACGTCACCTACTCCCCTGCACCTCTCGGGCCAAAGGGTGTAACCGTACACCCTTTGGAATCCCACGGCACGGGGAGATCCCCGTGACCCCCTTTATCCCCGGCCATCCTTAGCCGGGGTTGTAAAAAACGTTTTTACTAAAGCCTTTGTTCTCCATGCAGGGACTCGAACATCGTGTTCGCGCCCTACCAGGTTCATGCTTTTCGGTCGACGGCTCGGCTTGCTAGCAAGCCGCGTTTTCCATCCACGAAAAGATGCCGCGCCGCCGACCTCCTTGATCGGCGGTTATTGTTTACTCAAGAAGCCTTGTTTATTGTTGTTTCAAGAAGATTGTTAGCAGAATATTTACGCTAAGAAATATACTGATTTGTTGGCTCCGAAATGGTCAACAGGAGGTTGACCAACGCGGGTTAGATTTAGGACGAATCTCACCCGTTGGCAAACAGAGTTACCCAAGAAGACGACTACAGGGATGTAGGAGGCAGTTAAATCAATGCAAGTATTCCTTCGACATTCAAGGAGGAATGTCGCGATAGTGGGAAATCCCTGGGGGAACGGTTCCAGGGATGTCCGGCTACATCCCTTGGCCTTGGAGGTGCAGGAGGGCGGGTTCGCGAACAAGTTCGCGCCGCCTCCTGTTGAGAACAACGATGACTTCATTGAACGGCAATGCTTGCATTTCCTATTGAAAAAACCGCCCCTAGAACTTTATCTTGGGCGTCGGTTTTTTGTCCGTCATTCCTTTTTTAGGGCACCCTTGCCTAGGATTCCTTTGCCGAAAAGAACGGCACTGCCGATTTTCTAACCTTTAAAGCAAAAAAAACGCGAACCTGCTCCCCTTGGAACCGGAAAGTTACTTCCCGGTTATATTTAGATATCGTAAACTCCCGGCACAAAAAAGTTCATATCTTCTTTGGGTTACGGTATCTGATTCCTCTTTCCATACTGAAAATATGATATTCCTTTTTTCATACATCTTATTGCATAATTCAAAAGCGGTATATATTTTATTAATTGATAAATTCATCATGATTATTAGTCTGCTATCTAAAATTTTGTTATAAGAATCTTTTGATGGGATATTTTCGATATGGGATATTGAATCGGTACAATTTCCCTCTTTATTAAATTTACAGGGTCTACAAATATCATCCTCTCCATCTGTAAGTGTCAATTCAATATCATGTTTATGGACGAGTTCGTTTGCAACTATATAGAAATCATGGCCATATGCTTGATCGGGAATAAACTCATCAAGGCCAGAACCATAAAGTTTTATAATATCCATAAAGTGATGGGGCTTTATTTTAATCATATGACATCCCTCTAGCTTCCGTTTATTTAAAATACTTTATTCACCTTACAACTGGAGTGGTTTCAAGTTATGAAATATGGAGAGCTACTTAACTTATTTTTTTAATCATCGAATTTGGCAATTTACATTTCATTTTAAAAAGCTGATCGAATTTCTGTATATTGGTTTCTAAAGGTTCCCATACATTTTAGAAAAAATTATACCACCGATTCCGGCTCCAACAAAACACCAAGCTGTTTCTGCACTGCTTACTTTATTGGTAGCACTAAGATATTTAATTGTACTTGGCACTATATTTCCCATGCTAAAACCGAGCCCCATAATACACAAAATGGCAATATCATTTTTCGTTACCATGTAACCGGCAGTAAATATTATTGTAAGAATTATGCTTAAATAAATCGTATGGGTTTCTTTTTTTAAAAATCTCAAGAATGGTGTAAAAAGGATTTTTGAACTGGCTAACGATAACCAAAACACAGAGTTGCAGAAATAAACCAAACTTTGATTATGCCTCTTACTCGACATAACATAAGTTCCCCAAGTTCCTGCATAGATTTCTAATCCAGCGTAAAACGCAAAAAACAAATTGATTAAGATGATAATTAACCGATTCGATTTTTTATCATTTATTATGTTTTCCTTACCATCCTTTTTTGTAGATATATCCGACTTTTTTATCATAAACATGAATGCATTTACGAGTGGCAATAAAACAAAAATAACAATTAATGTAGACATACCCTTTTGTGAAAGAACATAACCAGCAAATAATGGAGATATAAAAGTACCTATTCCATAGATGAATTGCAAATTGTTCATCAGGTTCGGCTGAACGTTTTGTTTGTACAAGTCTGAACTTATCTGGTTACCACCAACTGTTATCAAGTTTTTAAAAATCCCAAACAGAGAAAAAATTAATACTATATAATTAAATTTTTGTTTACACCCAAACTACACATAAGTAGACTGACACCAAGTAAGTAAAAAGAAACGATTTTAAAATAAGATATTTTTTGAAATAATTTGATTGAAAGATACGCCCCTATTAAATAGCCAAAGGATCTTGTTGAAATAATATATCCTAAGCTTGATGCTGAAAAACTTCACTTTGTAATGTATTCATTTGTTAGTACGCCTACAGAAGTTGTTATAATTGCTATAATGAGAAACGCCAAAAGTATGTTGAAATAGTTGTATTTATTAATATGTTGATAGTTCATGCTGACGCTCACTATAGCCCCTCTCAATAGTATCTAACAAAATTTGGAATATAAGAGACATTTTAATGTTTATTTGTAAAAAACTCAAGACATTTACAAATAAATTTATATTTGTATTATGTCTGTGTTGAGAGAGAACTTTCTCTGTCAAGGAAAGAATCCTTTATTATCAGGGGATGCAGAGACTTACGGATCGGAACATGAGACATGAAAAATTTGGTTACGGGTCAAAGTAACCAAATTTGTAAGAAGGATGGAGGAGTCAGTCCAATTGCGTCAGCATTCCATAGAGGGGAATCCCTGGGGGCTCAGCGGCATAGGCATCATGACAAAGCTAGTAGAGCGTATCGTTGAGTAGTTGTTTAGAGAGCGTTTTACTGGGTTCCCCTCGCCCGGCTTAATTTACTACGTGTATTTTTGGGAGAGGAGAAAAGGGGAGAGGTCGGTCCGGTAGGTTCGCGAACAAGTTCGCGCCGCCTCCTGTTGACGTCAAAGGCACATTTATTTTAATTAAAAAATCAATTTATCATGCCGTGACGGTAATGCTTTTCACTCAGCCCCCTGCCATCTAAAAATGTTGAAAACAGTTGTTTGCGAGATGTTTAAAAAATTATTTGGTCTTAAAACCCCCCGAAAATAGACAAAGATTGACACAAACAAATGGTTGCGATAATGTTTAAGTAGAAATAAATTTGTACCAATGAGATCCATTGCAACGAGTCTAGAAGTGAAATAAAAGAATAAATCAAGCACCAAGTAGAACTTGAAATTGGGTTTTGCATAAAAAAGGAGTATGGTATGATCGACATAAAAGAATCCGACTGGAAGTATTTACGAAACCTGAAAAAGGAATTACTTGATCGTTTGTGCAACCGGATCCTGGATGATATTCGCATCGAATGCGGCCAGGAAAAGCGAGAGCCGGATGCCCATGAACAATACCTCAAAGTTTATGACCTCATCAAAAAGAAGGACAAGATGGTTGTCGATTGCTTCGATGATTGGAGCCGGAGCGATCTAATCTTCAATATATTATTCTTAATTAAGTATAAGGTCATAACCGATGAAGAAGTCGCCCAACTATCGGAAGAGACCAAAGAACGGTTAAAGGTTCATTTGGATAATTAAAGTGTTGCTATAAGCGAGCCTGGAATGGACAGACGATTTCCTCCCGAAAAAGATGCCGCGCCGCCGACCTCTTTGATCGGCGGTGATTGTTTGTTCAAGTGCGAGATATTGTTGATTCAAGAAGTTCTGAAGGCTAGATATTAAGGCTAAAAAAAATACAGATTTGTTGGCTTCGAAATGGTCGGTAGGAGGCCGACCACGCGGGTTAGATTTAGGACGAATCTCGCCCGTCGGCCATCAGAATCACCCAAAAAGACGACTACAGGGATGTAGGAGTCTGTTAAATTAATGCAAGTATTCCTTCGACATTCAAGGAGGAATGTCGCGATAGAGGGGGAACCCGGGGGACTCAGCCCCCCGGGCCGGCGGGTTCCTTCGCGATGCGAGCATCGCGCGGGATGATCCGGCTACATCCCTTGGCCATGGAGGTGCAGGAGGGCGGGTTCGCGAACAAGTTCGCGCCGCCTCCTGTTGAGAACAAGGCCGACTTAATTGAATGGTAATTATTGGCATTTCTATTATTTAACGGGAGCAATGATTAGATCAAAGAAGATTACGGCAATGGACGGGAGTATTAGGTGTTCCATGGGAAGCAGTTATTGATATTGTAGTAATGAAGGGAACAGGCTGTCGAGGAAGTTTATTGAATGGTATAATG
>JAEXDA010000007.1 GCA_023401925.1 Bacillota bacterium | reverse complement strand
TGTTGAAATAAATAATTTGAACGCCGGCTTCGATGGAGACCGCGGATTAAAATCCACGGCTTGGAGAAATCATACCGGCTAAAGCCGGTAGAAATGCAATTCAGAGAACGTTGTCTTATCGTGATATCGGTTTCAACCGATATGGGTTTAAGCAGCCGCGAGGTTTTAACCCGCGGATTGCCATTGATTTAGCCCTAAAATTTATTTCAACCTATCTAGAAAATACATTCAAAATCTATTATGCCTTGGGTGTCTCTGCCCCATTTCCATCCTTTCACGTGCCCCTCGGCTTGCAAAACAAGCCGCGCTGGCCGGGGTGGCCGACTACTTAGAAATAAAAAACCAAGGGAGGTGGAAATTAACTCCACCCCCTTAAAAAATAAAAGGCCAAAAGCATTTAAAATTACAAGATTCGGTATAATACGGCCCTTTTCAAATATTCCACTACTCTTTATATCCTTTTAATTCATCAACATTCTTATGTTGAGTTTTTTATGAATCACGTTGATTTGGCTTCTTACGGTCGCCTTAGAAAATAAAAAAACCGACTATCGAGTCGGTTTTAAATATTTGGTGCCGAAGACCGGAATCGAACCGGTACGGTCTTTAGGACCGAGGGATTTTAAGTCCCTTGCGTCTGCCAGTTCCGCCACTTCGGCAAAACTCATAAACTTTTAAAATATAAAATATTGGAGGCGGCACCCAGATTTGAACTGGGGGATAAAGGTTTTGCAGACCTCTGCCTTACCGCTTGGCTATGCCGCCTTTACATGCGTGACCTTTGTGTGCCGCTTGCACTCTCTACCCGTAAGCACTGGGCTTAGAGTAAATTTTAACCCTCACTTGAGGGTCTATATATTCATTATATCATAGATTTTAAATTTTGGAGCGGAAAACGAGATTCGAACTCGCGACCCTCGCCTTGGCAAGGCGATGCTCTACCACTGAGCTACTTCCGCTTATTAATTAAACTTGATGGTGCCACGAGCCGGAATCGAACCAGCGACACGAGGATTTTCAGTCCTCTGCTCTACCGACTGAGCTATCGTGGCATTGAAGACAAAAAATATTATACATCTTACCAGTTAAAACGTCAAGACTTTTCTTTTTCCACTCATTGATTTTTAAATGGCGGAGCCGATGGGACTCGAACCCACGGTCTCCAGCGTGACAGGCTGGCATGTTAAACCGACTACACCACGGCTCCGTTTAATGAATGGTGGGAAATATAGGATTCGAACCTATGACCCCTTGCTTGTAAGGCAAGTGCTCTCACCAGCTGAGCTAATTTCCCGATGTTCCCGTTCTTTAGAACGAGTTCTTTGGAACACGTTTTATCGAACGCCTTCTCGCAATCACTTTCTTTCAAACACGTTCTCGCGAGTGCATTTAATAGTATATCGAAAAACATCCCATCTGTAAAGAGGCTTTTTTCATTTTTTTGATAATAAATAATGGAATTTAAGCAGGAATTTTGCACAACAAACAGGAATATAAACCGTTTTTTCAATGTTTAGCTATTGAAATATCAGTTGGAGTTGATTATTTTGTTACTAACTCCTACCACTACGGCTTTTCCAGCTTTCATCCCATTCTTTGGCATATTGCGCTTTAGTTCGGGACTGACATTTTCATATCAAACCAGGCACTGATTTCTTCAACCTGGGCATCTCCAAGCCTGGCATGGCTTAAAGCCCCGTGATAATCCGAACCTCCGGTACAAAACAGGTGATATTTCCGGGCCAGTTCCAAATATTTAGCGGTTTGCTGGGGATTATGGGTTGGATAATATACTTCCAGCCCTTTGAGTCCCCCGTCAACAAACTCCGGAATCAAGGCATCATTGTTCATCCGTCCGGGATGAGCCAGAACTGCAATTCCCCCGGCTTTGTTGATAAGTTCGATGGCCTCAAATGTCCCGATCTCGTTGTGGGGCACATATGCAACTCCGTTTTTTCCCAGATAATACTCAAAAGCTCCTTGACGATGTTCCCGGGAAATCATGCCATCCCTTTCCAAGGCCCTAAAAATATGTGAACGGCCTACAAAACGGCTGGTGGTTTGAGCCCGCACTTTCTCCCATGATAACGGAAGGTTGTTTTGTTTTAGCTTTTGAATAATTAATTGAGCCCTTTCATTCCGGGACTCCACGATTTTTTCCAATTTGGACAACAACGCTTGATCATGAAGATCAAAATTATAACCTAAAACGTGGACTTCGGAGTTTCCATAATCCGTGGTCAGTTCAACACCAGGGACAAAAGTATATTGGCGCCTTGCCGCCTCCAGGACCGCCTCCGAAATTCCAGCGATGGAATCATGATCCGTGAGAGCAATTCCGGAAAGTCCCCTGTCAATCGCCTTATTGATCAACTCTACCGGTTTTAGCGTTCCGTCGGAATATATCGAATGTGTATGTAAGTCGTAACCCATAACTTCTCTCCAGTATTCTTAAGTTAAAATCAGAATCAAATTTGATTCTGGAATTCAGTAGTCAGAAGCCAGAATAAAAGCGGAGAATAAATAACCAGAGAATATGAAGTGTATGATATCAGTCTACACATAACTGTGCCATTGGTAAGCTTCCCCGGGTTATTGAATTCTGACTCCTATATTCCGGTTTCCAGAGAATTACCTCCGTCTTACCTTGAACCCTTGTTTTTCGAGAACTACGATTGCTTCGTCAACGGCATTGCTGTTTTCCATAGCCAAGCGCAGGGTCCCGCCTTCCCCTTCCCGGACCCTCAAAATTTCGATATCTTTAATGTTAATTCCCGCTTCGGCTAAATGATGAAGCACGGATTCAATAGTGCCCGGGCGGTCTTCGATGGTTACCACCATTTCATATAACAACGTCAAAAAACCCTTATTTTTGGCAGGGATTTGAGTCCGGACCTCCCGGGCTTTTTCCAAAAAAGACCGGAGTTCATGTCGGTCATCGCTATTTAATATATCCTTTAATTCATTGAGTTCAGTCTGGAAATCTTTTATCGCCTCGATAATCCGTTGCCGGTTACCCAAAATAATTCCTTCCCAAACTTCCGGCGCTCCCATTGCAATACGGGTCGTATCCCGAAACCCGCCGGCCGCCAAATTAAGCGTGCCCGGATGGAGTTCTTCGCCAACCCCTGCACTCTTAGCCAAAGTAGCCGCAAGTAAATGAGGTAAATGGGAAACCATGGCCACGATGCGATCATGTTCAGCGGCGGCCAGTTTTAAAATATGGGCTCCGGTGTACCGTAGAATTGCGATCACTTCCTCCAGGATCAGGGCTGGAGTCTTGGGATTTTCGATCACAATATAAGCGGCATTTTGAAATAAGAATGGGTCCGCAGCTTGGATTCCCTGTTGCTCCGAGCCGGTCATCGGGTGTCCGGCCACGAAAAAATGGGTGTCCGGCAAAATAGAATAAACTTCTTGAAGGACAACTTCCTTGATACTGCCCAAATCGGAAAAAATGGTCCCGGGCACGGTAAACGGCAAAGTATGCTGAATCACTTTGCCGATGGAGGAAACCGGAGTCGCCACGAATACAACTTTGGCGCTGGCGACAGCATCCTCCAAACAAGTTGAAAGCCGCCCAATGGCTCCAATCCTGAAAGCTTCCTTCACCACTCCGGGATTTTCATCCCACCCCTCGACCGTAAAACCGCTGTGGCTTAATGCTAAAGCCAAAGAGCCTCCCATCAAGCCAAGCCCCAATACGGCTACCGGTGTGTCATTTGCAACTGCCATTATATAGCCCGCCCCAATGCCTGAATGAGTGGAGTTAGCTCGTTCATTAAATTGCCAAAGCCGGCGAAATTCAAAGATTGTGGCCCATCGGATAAGGCATTCTCCGGATCGGGATGAACTTCAATAATCAAACCGTCACTCCCGACGGCAACAGCCGCTTTGCTGAGGGGATTCACCAAATAACGCTTTCCCGTACCATGGCTTGGGTCTACGATAATCGGCAAATGGCTGAGGCGTTTGGCAGACGGCACCGCGCTTAAATCAAGGGTATTGCGGGTGGAAGTCTCATAGGTTCGGATTCCCCGTTCACAAAGAACGACCTGATAATTTCCTTCACTTAATACATATTCCGCCGCCATGAGCCACTCGTCAACCGTAGCGGCTAACCCGCGTTTTAAAATGACCGGCTTTTTCACTTTGCCGATTTCTTTGAGTAAAGTAAAATTCTGCATATTCCTTGCTCCCACCTGAAGCATGGGAGCATATTTCGCCACCAATTCCACTTCCATTGGATTGACCACTTCGGTGACAAATGGCAAACCCACTTCTTCACTGACCTGTTTCAATATTTTCAAACCATCCTCCTCCAAACCCTGGAAGGCATAGGGAGAAGTGCGCGGCTTAAAAGCGCCGCCTCTCAGCATGGCTGCGCCTGCTTTTTTTACGGCTATGGCTGTATCCAACATCTGCTTTTCATTTTCAACCGCACAAGGTCCGGCGATAATCACCAATTTCGTTCCGCCGAAAACGGCCTCTCCGACCTGTACCGTGGAAGGGGCGCTCTGAAACTCGCGGCTGGCCAATTTAAAAGGTTGCGTAATCGGGACCACTTTTTCGACCCCATCCATCGCCTCGATGGATTCCATAACCCCGGGTTTTTTTTGGCCGATAGCTCCCAAAATCGTCCGTTCTACTCCTTTGGAAAAATGGATCCCAAACCCCCATTCCTGGAGTTTATCCTGCACATGTTGGATCTGTTCTTCCGTAGCTTCCTGACTCATCACAACAATCATTGTTTCATCCTCCTACCATCCTACAATAATATTCCCCAATGGATAATTGAATTTATTATAGCAATTAGGGAGATGGTTGTAAACATTGGAAACCATCCGGAAGTATTTTGACAATCAGCCGTAAAATGGGTAAAATAAGGTTTATGAAACAAAAACGCAAACAAAATTTGATTTTTGAAGGTGTTTACCACGGAGAAACGAAAATCCCCATCTCGGATTTTCTACGGCAAGAGGCCTCCATATCAGGCCGCAGTCTGCGGCAATATTTCTTTAAGGGTTTGATCCTTCTCAATCATAAAAAGGCTCATTCCAAGACGCACATAAAAAACAATGATTTAGTCCAGGTCCACGGGGTTGCCGCGGAACATCAGACGTTAAAACCGGAAGCCATCCCTCTTGATATAACCTATGAAGACGAAAACTTGTTGATTATCAATAAACCGGCAGGGTTAGCGGTTCATCCTTCAGGGAACATAACCCACGGAACGCTGGCCAATGGCGTTGCCGCTTATTTTGAAAAGAAAAACCTGCAGATCAAGGTTAGACCCGTCAACCGTCTGGACTATGGAACTTCCGGACTGATTATTTTCGCTAAAAGGCCGGAAATCCAGACTCAATTAACTGCGGCCACCCAGAATAATCACATCCAGCGAATTTATTATTCCGTCGTTAAGGGCGTCCCCAGTCCCAAAACAGGCGTTATTGATCTGCCGATTGGACATTCCCCGGAGATTAAGGCCAATCAAAGGACGGTATCAGAAGAAGGAAGAGCAGCTGTAACCCACTACGAGGTGATTGAAGAACTTGACGGAAATGCTCTATTGGAATTGAGTCTAAAAACCGGCAGAACCCACCAAATCAGGGTCCACCTCAGTTCCTGCGGATTCCCGATTTTAGGCGATCCCCAATATGGGATCCCCAGCCCCTTTATTAAACGGCCGGCCCTGCATGCCGGAAAACTTATATTTTCCGCCGGTATGACCATACCGGAACTTACCGCCCCATTTCCGGAGGATTTCAAGGCTTTGCTTAACGCTTTACGACAGGATTAAGGCAATAAGGATTCCCCCATCACTACCGAAGAAGATCTGAGTTTTACAGAGAAAAACTATTTTTGGGACCTTTTTAAAAATAAACATTGCTTATCAAAATCGATAAACACCTGATAATTCACAAGGATATTGTGTCCGATAAAACCGGATACCGGAGGTTGCTTGTTTTCGTGAACCATAAAACCCATCGGCCCCAAATCTACATCCCCCAAATAGAAATGCTCGGTTTGGATATAAGAGATTCCCTTTAGTGCGAGTCCGGCACGTTGGGGTTGAATCATCCCCACACTTTTATCTCGTTCAATAGCAGCACCGTATCCGCTATCGAAACAGAACTTCATTTTTTTCCCGTCTTTTCCTAATTTACCCTCAATCAAAATCCCGATTTTATTGTGGATGAAAGGGACCTTCAGCCAACCCGCCAGATCAAGTTCCTGCGGATAAGAACATTTGGGGTACAAAACCACCTTTGAGGCGGGATAATCGAATAAAATATGGAATCGCTTCAACAATCCCCCACCAATGATTCCATCTTCGGGGACAAAGGAACGCAATTCTTCACTGGCGGTCACATTGGATAACTCCAAATTTCCCAGTTTTGCCGAGGGGATATTGAAACATTTCTCCTGATATTTTTTCCCGAAAACATCCACACTTTTCTTACCACGGATGAAATATTTTTGGTCAAGGGATTCCAATACCGAAGGCTTAAGACCCAAGATAACCCAATCGGCGCCGGTATCAACGATTAAATGCGCTGTTTTATTAAGGATTTTTATTTCTACAACCGGTAAAAAGCCATATTGCCGATCAAAGGTAATCGGGATCGTTTCCGATAGGAAATTATCATTTTGGATTACAACTGAATTCTCCATGGTAGCGCCTTTTTTGACGGATGCCTCGGAATCCGCTCCCAGTAATGCAAGCAATAGGAACAAAACACTTATCATCTTAATCTGGAGTTTCATATTTGGCTTTTTCCTTTCCATAAAACGCTAATCTTATCTTAATCAATTATATCATAATTTTTATCATCCAATTCAAAATTCATAGAAGAAAAATTGCAAAAAAAAATCGCCGCAAATTTCAGACAACATGCGCCGAACATTCGCTACGATTCGTCGTAAAGGAAACTTCAGTGGCTCTTTATGATATTAGCCAATGGGCGCTTTGACGAATGATTTGACAATAAACTTTATCGTAAAACGCTTGGGGTTCATGACCCGGCATCAAATAAACCACCTTTCCCATCCCATACTGATGGGCCCAGGCAGCAGGCAAAAATTTACCCTCAAAACCATATTCCAGTAATACGGTCTTTTCGGAAAAGGTATCAAATTCAAAGTGATAGGGTTCCTCTTTCATTTCAAACGGATGAGTCCCGGCCATCACTTCATGTTCCGGGGCGGAAACCCTGAATACCAGCTGCCGCTTTGGCGGATGACCGGTAAAACGGGCCCCGATCAACTGGGCCAGCTCATAACGGGCTTGGATTGAAATACCATTATGAATCACCAGCAATCCTCCCCCGCCGCCGACAAATGATATTAATCCGGCCACATACTCCGGCGCTATTTTTCGGTCCCAACAATCCGTATAGGAAATGCAAAGTTGATAGTCTTTCAACTTGGCTGCGGAAAAAAAACGATAATCCCCGGTGCTTTCAGCCGCTATTTCAGAGGAAAGTATCTTGATGAGGGCTTGATCAACCGGATGTAACGGATGATACGGCGGATTAATGTCATCCCCGATCAGGATCGCTTTTTTCAGATTTACCAAGGCAACCTCTTCCCTTCAAAGTCGATAAAGGCCGGCCTCTCGGCTTGATATTTCGGATGTTCTAAAATAAGTTCCGAAATTTTGGCAGCCGCCTCGGCGGCAGTATAGGGAGCGTCATCATCCAAATGGCCTCTCATATAGGTTTTAAGCCAACCCGGATGGATTAACAATACTTGTCCTCCCAAATCCTTGATGGCATTATGAATTAAAGCGGATTCCATATTCAAGGACGCTTTGGACATGCAATAGGCAAACCACCCTTTCCGGGAGCAATCCCCAATGCTGCCGGCCTCGGATGAAATATTGACGATTAGTTTATGGTTCCCTTTGAAAATCAATGGCAGGAAAGCCTTGGTTACCCGTAAAGCCCCCAGAGCATTCACATTAAATACTTGTTGGATTTCGGTAAAATCAATCTCATCAAAAAGAGTTGCTTCAATATCGCCTAAGACAGCGCCGTTATTGATCACAATATCCAGGGTTACAGTATGGTTTTGAATGAATTGGGCGGCGGCTTGGACACTTTGGTCGTCGGCGATGTCCATCTCCAGCGGATATAACTTTCCCGGAAAGCTTTGGGCTAAATTCATCAACTCTTCCGAAAGTTGATGATGCCAACCGGCATAGACAGTGGAACCGCGCTGCGCCATTTGCCGGGCCAATTCCAACCCCAAGCCCCGGTTCGTACCGGTGATGAGGCACGCTGCGAGTGCTTTGTCCAAATTTACCAGCTCCCATCAGTATCAAGTTACGATTTCAGCTTCCAAGGTGAACGTAGTTGCGGCATTCACTTTGACATTGACGATTTCACCCGGTTTCAGCCCGGAGAGGGGTTGAAAATGAATCAATTTATTTTGGGAATTCCGGCCGGCCCAAATTTGGGGATTCCGTTCACTCGGTCCCTCGACTAGCACTTCGGTGACAGTTCCGATAAAGGCTTGGTTCTTTTCCAGTGAAATTTGATTTTGAACCTGAATAAGTTCCGTAAGGTGGCTTTTTTTTTCGTTTTCAGGCGCCTGGTCTTCCATTTTGGCAGCCGGAGTCCCAATCCGCGGCGAATAAATAAAAGTAAACGCCCCATCATAGCGGACCTCACGGACTACTTCCAAAGTTTCCCGAAAATCATCCGCCGACTCACCGGGAAACCCCACAATGATATCGGTGGTCAAAGCTAAATCGGGAATCCGGGTCTTAATTTTCAAGGCCAGGGCCAGATATCCTTCCCGGGTATAACAGCGGTTCATCAATTTTAATATCTTGCTGCTGCCCGCCTGTACCGGCAGGTGTAAGTGGCGGCATATCTTGGACTGCGATGCCATCGTTTCAATCAGCTCATCGGACAGGTCTTTGGGATGAGACGTCTGGAAACGGATTCTTTGAATATCCGTATTCTCGGCGATTTCTCTTAACAAGCGGGCGAAGCTCCACGAATCCCCTTCAAGATCCTTCCCATAAGAGTTTACGTTCTGCCCCAGCAAAGTGATTTCAACCACCCCATCCCGGACCAAATCCTTTATTTCCGCTAAAATTTGCTCCGGCCGCCGACTGCGCTCCCGTCCCCGCACATAGGGAACGATACAATAGGAACAAAAATTATTGCAGCCATACATGATGGTGACCCAGGCTTTAAACTCTTGATCACGGCGGATGGGGAGGCCTTCGTAAATAGCACCGTCGGTGTCCCAGACTTCAATGACCCGGGAGCCGGACATTTGAACCTTATGGATCAATTCCGGCAGTTGATGTAAATTATGAGTTCCAAATACCAAATCCACATGAGGGTAACTTTGCCTTATCTTTTCAACCTCCGTGGGTTCCTGGGCCATGCAGCCGCAAACCCCGATGATCAAACCGGGTTTTGATTGTTTGAGGGATTTTAAGGCCCCAATATTACCATAGGTGCGGTTCTCGGCGTTTCCCCGGACACAGCACGTGTTGAATAAGATTAAATCAGCTTCCTCCAGAGAAGAAGCCTTGGTATAACCCATCGATTCCAGCAATCCGGCTAAAACTTCCGAATCGTGCACATTCATTTGGCAACCGAAGGTGGTGATAAAATATTGTTGCGACAATGTTTTCTCCTTATAAAGGATTATTCAAATAGCGCTCTGGTGAAAGCTTCTCCATCAAACTCCTGCAAATCCTCTTTCTTTTCACCGACACCAATCAAGCAGATGGGTATCTGAAGCTGTTTGGCTATGGCAATGCAAATCCCGCCCTTTGCCGTGCCGTCCAGTTTCGTAAGGATCAGACGGTCGATATGCAGAGCCTCATGAAATATTTTGGCTTGATTGACCGCATTTTGACCCGTTGTCGCATCGAGAACCAGTAAAATTTCCAAATTACGGCCCTCAAGATTTTGGGAAACCACCCGTTTAATCTTTTTCAATTCTTCCATTAAGTTTACTTTGGTATGTAAACGACCGGCCGTATCGATGATGACGACATCGGCTTTTTTGGCTTTACCGGAAGCCATTCCATCAAAAACAACCGCTGCCGGATCGGCGCCTTCCTGATGGTGAATGACCGGGATCCCCAGACGCTCGCCCCAGAGCATCAACTGTTCCGTTGCGGCCGCCCGGAAGGTATCCGCCGCCGTAAATATCACCTGACGGTTATTTTCTTTAATCCGGGCCCCGATTTTGGCAATGGTAGTAGTTTTTCCGACTCCATTCACCCCGATAACCAAATACACTTTATTGGCATCTGTAAAATCAAAAGGATTATTTCCGACCGATTCCAAGATGTTTTGGATCTCTTTGATTAACGCTTCCTTTAACTGGGAGGGATCGATTAAATTCTGCTCTTTCACAATCTTCCGTAGTCGTTCGATTAAACCGGTAGCTGTCTCAACCCCCACATCCGCCATAATCAAAGTATCCTCAAGGTCGGTATAAAATTCTTCATCAATTTTTTTGGACGATGCGAAAATCCCTTCAATGTTTTGAACAAAGCCGGATTTGGTTTTGGACAACCCTGCCTTAAGCCGGGCAAAAAGCCCTTGATTGGGTTCGGTCATTCTAATTAGCTCCTGTTGATTAAGATTGTTATTAGTTATTTGTTAATCGTTATTGGATTATTTGCTATGAAGCAACCTATCCGCTTATTTGCCTTTCTTGAACCCTCTGCGCCTTAGCGGGAGATTCTTCTTTTTGGCATTAAAATTACTTTTTTCAGGATTATTTTCTCGGATAGCCCCCTACCCCGGCCGCCGACCGGGGTAATCCTAAGCATAATAATCGAAGATGGCTTCAGTGAAAACCTTTTAGCCTGCCTTTTGGGCGACTTGATTCAAGTCCAGGGAGATCAACTTGGTAACCCCCAGCTCCTCCATAGTAACGCCATAAAGAGTACTGGCAGCTTCCATGGTACCGCGGCGGTGGGTCACCACAATAAACTGCAATTGTTTGCTGAACATCTCCAGTAAGTGGGCAAACCGGGACACATTAACCTCGTCCAATGCGGCATCGATCTCATCAAGCACACAAAATGGCGACGGTTTCACCGCCAAGATCGAAAATAACAAGGCAATCGCCGTCATGGCCCGTTCACCACCGGAAAGCAGGCTCAAAGACTGCAGCTTTTTACCTGGAGGCTGAGCGACGATCTCGATTCCCGAGTCCAGAGGATTCTCAGGGTCAAGCAAAAAAAGGTCGGCGATCCCGCCCTCAAATAATTCGGCATAGATTTTCTTAAATTGAATCTTGACTTCCTGAAAGGTCTCATTAAAACGTTTAACAATGGTGCTTTCAATCTCGGCGATCACTTTCATCAGCGATTCTTTGGCGTGAGTCAGATCCTGAGACTGATTGGTCAAAAAATCAAATCTCTCTTTGATCTGGCGGTAATCTTCAATGGCGCCCAGGTTGACTGAGCCCAGTTTACGAAGTTCTTCTTTATTTTGCTCGATCATCGCCACCACATCCGGAGGACTTGTCCAGGCCGGATCAATTTGGGCCATCCACTCATTGCCGTAATCTTCTTTAAGATTGGTAAGCAAATTCTCCAGTTCCAAGGTAATCTGATTAATCCCCAGGTCATATTGGTGAAGTTGGTTTTGAAACTCATTATTGCGGCGGCGGAAACTTCTTTCTTTGGCCTCCAGTTCTTTGATAACCGCTAAGATCTGTTCTTTTTCCTGCTTAGTTTGAGCCACCAAAGATTCTTGACTGCCGAGCCTATTTTTCTCCTCAGCAATTCTGGCTTCTAAAGCCGAAATCTGTTCCCGGATTTTTACGATCTCGGACTGAAGCTGTTGTTGCCGCAGTTCAAAATCATTATCCAAATCGTCAATTTCCGCCAGTTGACGCTGCAAACGCTCTTTTAAGGCGATTTTACCGTTTTCCTCCTGATAAGCGGCACTTAATTTTGATTTTAAGTCGCTAATACGTTCCATGAGACCATCTTTGCTCTGCTTACTTTGACGCATTTCCTCGGTAAAACCGGTTAACCGTTCCTCGATTTGGCGAAGTTCCTTTTCTTTACCTTCAATTGAAACCGACAATTCCTGATGATCGGAATCAAAGCGCTCAATTTGCCCCTGAAGCTCATCCCGCTCGTTGATTAGAGCGGCTACTTCTTGATTCGCCCGGGCTATACCGCTCTCGGCGATTTGTACCTCCCTATCGATGGAAGCTTTGCGGATTTTTCCCTCTTGTTCATGCTTTTTAGCATCTTCCAAATCGTGGGTAAGTTGAATATATTGAGTTTTCAAATCTTTGGCATTTTGCAATCCCTTTACCAAGTTGATTTCGGCTTCGTTTTTCTCTTGTTTTAAATCTTCAATCTCCCGGCGCCGGCTTAATAGACCCAGTCTCCGTTTATCAATACTACCACCGGTGATGGAGCCGCCGGGATTGACCAAATCGCCATCCGGCGTTACGATCCGGAAACTGCGCTCCAATTTGGAACTGATTTGAACCGCTGTTTTTAAATCAGGCGCCACCACCGTCAAATGGAGCATATAAATGAGCGCCTGCCGGTATTTGGGTTCAAATTCCAGCAAGGAAATAGCCGGCTGACAGCCGTATTGTTGCAACAAATTATGGTATTGCTGCATCTTCGTGTCTGTGGCGTCAATGGTATTTAACGGCAGGAAAGTCGCCCTGCCCTTCGAATAACGTTTCAAATAAGCAATGGCTTCCTGGGCGCGGCGATCATCCTCAATTACCACATTTTGCAAACTGGAGCCCAATGCGGTTTCGATGGCCAGCTCCATTCCGGGACGGACTTTGATTAGATCCGCCACGATTCCCTGAATACCGGAATAAAACGGCTGGTCCACCGCTTCGGCCAGCAACGCTTTGACTCCCTGAAAATATCCCTGGTAACTCCGTTCCATTTCATCCAGCAGACTGTGTTTGCTTTCCAGACCCCGGATTTTCTCTTTCAATTCCAGGTTCTTGCTTTCACAGGAGGTTAAATCGATTTCTTTCTTTTTCATCTGAGCGGTTATTTCCGACTGCAAATTGTGTTGCTGCTCGATTTGGGAAAGAATCGCCGTTAATTGGGCTTTCTTGGTTGTGAGTTCCTGTTCCAGTTCTTGCAGTTGAACCCCGATAGTACTTATTTTCTTTTCATAATCGCCGACTTGTTTTAAAATGAATTCTTTCTGAAGCGTGTTGGTATTGATTTTATTTTTTAAGACGGCAATTTCGTTCAGAGTCTCGATAACACCATCCTTTAGGCTTTGCTCCTGGGCTTCAAATTGCAACAATTCCTGATTTTGGGCTACCAGATCTTTTTCAATTTGCCCCAAATCCAGCTCACCATGGCCCAATTTTTCCTTAATGGCTTGGATTTCTTGATCGATTTGGGATTGTTCGTTAAAAATCGACTCTTTGCGGCTTAAGTTGGCATTTTTATTATTCCGATACTCTTGTTCCTGCTGCCCGATATCACCGATTTTATTATGCAAGAAACTAATCTGTTCGGTACACTTATCAATCTGGTTCTGAATCCGGTAAAAATCCTCACTCAGTTCGGTAATTTGACTATCGTAATTCAAAGACTTTAAACGGTTTTTTTCCAGTTCCGACTCAATAATGCTTTCCTGGCCTTCAAAATCCTGATACTGTTGTTCAATTTCTTTTTTCCCTTTATCGAGTTCTTCCAGCTTGATTTGATGGTCTTGAATCAAACCGCCGAAATGGTTGATTTCAAGACGGGATAATTCTTCTTTAAAATGTAAGTAAGATTGAGCCAGTTTTGACTGGGTCTCCAAGGGTCCCAATTGCGCCCCGAGTTCATTTAAAATATCCTGAATCCGTAGCAGATTATGATCGGTCTCTTCCAATTTCCGCTCTGCCACCTGTTTACGGGTTTTATATTTAATAATTCCAGCCGCTTCTTCAAAAATATTACGCCGTTCTTCAGGCTTTACCGACAATATGGAATCGATTTTACCCTGGCCAATGACTGAATAGGCTTCCTTACCAAGACCGGTATCATAGAATAGCTCCAAAATATCCCGTAAGCGGACGGATGATTTGTTAATGAGGTAATCGCTTTCTCCGGAACGGAACAGTTTCCGGGTAACGGCGATTTCACTAAAATCCACCGGCAAGGAACGGTCGGAATTGTCCAGAACGATAGTAACTTCAGCCAAGCCTAAAGGCTTGCGTTGCGCGGTACCGGCAAAAATGACATCATCCATCTTGGCGCCGCGCAAGGTTTTAATACTCTGTTCCCCCAAAACCCAGCGAAGCGCATCGGATATGTTGCTTTTACCGCTGCCATTCGGTCCTACAATGGCTGTGACTCCCGGCAAAAATTCCAATTTAATTTTATCGGCAAAAGACTTAAAACCAATGATTTCAAGGCGTTTTAAATACAAAGAGATCCCCCTTTTGGTCTACGGCAAAAACATTTTACCATAACCGGAATAAAAAAGAAATGGGCTGATTTAAAAGGCCTTATGAGTCCTTATATGAAAATTTAATTTCCTATTTTCTCAGGAAATTCTCAACTTGCCGGGCAATGATCATAGCGCCGGGACTGTTTAAATGAACCCCATCGGTGTGTAACAAATAACCGTTTTTAAAAGCAATTTCATCAAAATTGGTTTTGGACACTACATGGTCGAACAGTGCTTTCCCAATGATTTTATAATCGCCATTCCATTCCGGCGCTGAGGTCCTGCGGCTCCCCGTCAAATAACGGACTTGTTCCGGATATACCGGTAAGAATCCTACTTTTTGCTGCTTGGCAATGTTCTCAATGATGTGATTATATCGGACGACCTCTTGATTAACCCCCGATCGAATCGCTTCCCCTACCATCGGCAAACCTACCAGGGCGATTTGGGCTTTGGTATTTTGTTTTAATCTTTCCACAATCATTGTTAGATTGAGGCGAAAAGTTTGCAAATCCGGATCAGCGGACACTCGTTTCACCCAATGAAAATAATCGGCAAACTTTGAATACCTGGAGCCTAATAGATCATTGGTGCCGATTTGAATAATAATAAAAGAAGGCTTGCAGGCAACGATCGGACCGAGCCGCTTTAATAAATTATAGGACAAGTCGCTGTTAATTCCGGCATTAATGAACTGAAAGCCTTGCAGTTCCGGCTTTTGGCTCAAATAATCCACATAATTAAAACTGATTTGCCCCCGGACCATGTCCGCTCCCGCAATCACCACGGCTTTTCTTCCGGGCCGGTGCGTGCTTCCGCCGGCATAACGCTCCGGATTGTTGGCGGCCGAGTGAAACAGGGACTGATAAGCTATTGTTGTCAAAAAAGCCAAAAAAAGCAGAAACATAAACCATAGCCCTTTTCCTATGGGAAAACTTTGCTTCTTTTTTTTATAAGCCATCGAAACTCCTTATATCATTTGAAAAAAATTTCTTGAGGAATGTTTCTTTTACAATGAAACATTGGAAAAAAATATTTTACCGAATTATTATCGGAAAGATCACCGGATAACAATATAGGCATCGATAACTTTATATACCGATGATGGACTCTCGGCCAACGTTTTACCACAGCCCGTATGGAGAAGATTCACAGAATCTCATGGAATTTCCTTAATCAGAAAATTTTTTATTGTGGATCAGTCAAATGTGACCTTAAGGCTGCTTCAACCAGTCTCACGAGTCAAGACCACCCGTCAAACGGGTGGCTTGCACCGCCCTATAAGGGCACGTTACTAGCGAAGTCTTAAGACTTTTCGAAATAAAGCCCGCCAACCGCGTTTCTTTTACAAGCTGCCCCTCAAAGGGGCTTGTTTTTTCTTGCTTGCTTTTACTGGTTCACCCGTAAACGGGTCAAATAGTTCTTTCAAACTTAGCTGATCTGAAATTATATCTTCTTGTAGTTGATTTCTTATATATTTCTCAATCGCTTCTTTATTACGTCC
>JAEXDA010000061.1 GCA_023401925.1 Bacillota bacterium | reverse complement strand
GTATATCAGGTTGACATACCGTCGAGTACCGATTCTAACTGCTGAATAATTTTATAAATCAATTTTTTAAATCTAACCTTGAATGGGGCTTGACAGACACTTCCATATCAGAGCGAGTGAGAGGTCTAGACCAACAGTTATCCTAGATAGAGCTCAATTTTTCCCATCCGTTTTAAATTCTTGGTCAATTTTTTTATTTCAACTTAGATAGTAAATTGGAACCAGTTCACGTTAAATAGATACCCGCTTCCGCCGGTAAATTTCAGATAAACGTTGTGGATTCCGCTTGCTCCGCTGACTTTGCAGGTTTTGGTAGTCCAAGTCTGCCAACCGCCGGTTCCGGCAACTGAACAAGTCCCGATTAAAGTGCCGGTGATACTATCAAGCCGGATCTCAATATTGCCTCCGCTGGCGCCGCTGGCTACTCTGGCCATAAATCCCGTGGTTGCGCTACCAAAATTGATATTGTTGTAAACAACATAATCTCCATTCTCAATATACCCGACATCCTGCCCACCCTCGCTGCAGTTTTCGACTTGAATACCCGACTGGCTCGTATAATTTTCCGCTTCAATCTGCGAAGCCGCTCCACTCACTCTGAGGAGCGCTGTAGACTCGCCTATCTTTGTTCCTGATGAATTTACGATGCACAACCTGTATGTCCCCGAAGTAGCCGGAGCCGTAATCGACGTCGCAGTTCCCGCAGCTTTGGTCATAGTAGGCCCCTCAATAAAACTGATTGTTCCTGCAGGGGCAAACCATACCGTATTTCCGGAATCCCCGCTGCTCCTAATTTTTACGGTAGTCCCTGCTGCCAGGTAACAACTTGCCGGAAATACATAATTCTGCGTTGAAAGCAGATTACCCGGTATAAGACTCCGGTAGCTTTCTTGAATACCCGAATTCAAACAGGTATTATACTGTGTTAAAGGCCATACATTATCCGGAATCGCAACCGGCGGGTCAATGACACTATTGGGAGGATTTTTGCCCATTTTATTTACGGTCGCATAGGTTCGTAAAATGGTTAAATCGTGTTTCTGCCCATAATCCTCACAATTAATGGTATAGGTTACTCCCGGATCAATATCGAGCACATTATCATTTTCTATGATATAGGCAGTTCCTTCATCGTTGTGCAAACCATAAGTAGGTCCGGTGGAATTCGAAGGAACCCCTCGGACATAATTCTGATTAATGTTGGTCCCCGGCATCTGACCGATGGTATAGATTCCTCCGCTGTCATGAAGCCTGGTCAAGGGATTAATAATCCGGTTATAACTTATAGTGTTGTTCTTACAGGTCGTTGAGTCTAAGAAATTACACCAGCCCCACCCCAAATGGATACCATTATAGGCTGTTGATTGAACTTGGTTATACATGATTTTGAGCGTATCTACAAAATACGCCGTGATGGCGGCGCATCCTCCAAACCCGGGAGCAGTGCTTATGTTATACAACATATTATTGGTGATTGTATTATTGGTACAAACACCTTCTACGCCGGGAGCATATTTTTCATGAGTTCCAGAGCCTCCGTCTCCAATATAAACATGTTGCGGATGGCCTACCGTTATGCCGCTCGAAGTGATATCCGTGATATAGTTGCCGGTAATATTGGAATTGATAACATCGTTGACCATGGTAATTCCGTCATTGCCGCTGTGCTTCACGATGTTGCCGATAAAATTGATTGAGTCGCTGCTGCTTACATTGATCATCCCGGGTAATGTATCCAGCAGTGCATACTTGGTGTTATGCCAATTGTCGTTATAAAATGCTATAAAAGCGTTTGCGCCTTGACAGGTGGATTTTCCGTGAGACCCTCCAACATTAACCAGGCTATAATCGGTATTTTCAAAAGTAATGCCTTGAAAGGTTATATTTTTAACCCGGTTGGTGGTTGAGGTTCCGGCGATATCCATCAGCTTCTCGACAACAGGAGCTTCAACATCGGCCGTCGCCATGTTTTCACCGGAACGAATATAGTAGTAAAGCGTTTTACTGGTCTTGTCAAAATAAAATTGTCCCGGAGAATTTAAAAATTCGAAGGCATTGTAGATCGTATGAGTACCGGTGGTAGTAAAGGCTGCACCCCAACCCGGCGTCTGGGCTATCGATCCGTAAGGCTGTTGCAAAAGTAATACCCGATAATTACTGGATGTGATGACATCCCGGGTGCAAACAATATTTTCATTCCAGGTCGTGCCGTTGACTATCTCAAGATCATCTTTGTTACTGGAGATAGCCGGTACATCCGCGGTGTTATACTGAACCCCATCGCTTTTACTGCCGCTTGTCCAAGCCCAACCGGCCTGTCCGGAGGTTATGGTATAGGACCCGTACCCGCCACGGGCGGTAACGGTTTTGCTGGTCATCAAGGCCCTTTGGTCGTTCACATAAAGATTCCGTAATTTGGTAGCCCGGTTCAGGGTAGCCCTATATATATTGCCGCTATATTGAGTCCATCCTGTAACTTTGGCGGCGCCATTCAAAACAGGCGTTTCGCCTGGATAAGCCTGGTAATATATTCTGTATCCGTTCGATCCAGAGTCCTGGGGTCCAAAAATAATGGTACTGGTAATGCTATACGTACCGCCTCTTAGATAGATGTATATATCTCCAGTCATGCCGCTATTGATTGTGCGTACCACATCCCGGGCTTTCACGATAGTTTGAAAAGGCGCGCTAAGAGTCCCCGGATTGTTGTCGCTACCCGTGGGTGATACATAATAAGAAGCCTGTGTAGCCGCACTTGCTGTGAGTGTGAACAAAAGATTGGTCGCGGCGATGGATGCGATGAACATCAAAGCTGTCAGCCCTATTAGGCCCTTTTTAACCATTGTTCTTTTTTTCATGATTGACCCTCCCTTAATCACCAAATTTTTTACATTCTGAAAAATATTTCCTTCGTTATCTTGAAACCATCACCTCCTTTGGACACTAAGTGCTTCCATTGGTTACTTTGGGATATGGAATGATATTATCGGACGACTTCCGCCAGTTCAAAATCAAAAGACTGGCCGTCCTCTAAACGCCTTTTAAGCACGGCACAATCGAACAAAAAGTCAACAATGGCTATCAAGCGCAAACTGTATCAAGGGGTATAATCTATGTTGTAGCTGGTGAAAGGGTGGTTTATCTTAGGGGGTAGACATGAATTCACACTGGATTGTAGGATGATCAATGGATGCTGTCAAACAAACTATTGCGCGTGTGTATCAGGGTTGGATTCCTTTCTTCATTTTAACAAAACTCATGAATTGAGTTCCTCCTTCACCAGGATCCGAACCACTTCACTATCAAAGTCTCCATTCAATTCAAGCCGGATTCCCAGCTTCATTAAAGCTTTACCGCTTAACACAAGATCTTTTCCTTCCAACTCATAAAGGGCATTCTCTTTCAAGCCTTTTAAATAAATCCGCGGCAATTCATCCCCAAAATGATTGGAATGAAGAAAAGCGAACAAAACCGCTTCCGTTTGGGATTCATTGACATACATCAGAGCCGCTAAACGGCAAGCTTTAGGGGATAATAAGCGATATTGCCTTCCATGTTGGACGATATTCCGAATATCTTTATATAGTCCGATGAATTGCCGGGCCTCATCTTTCTCAGCATTCGTCCAATCCAACAAATTGTCTCCGATACCAAGATTACCCATCATGGCTGAATGAAACCGGTATTTAAGAGGTAATTTCCGATGACTGATCCAATTTAATCCACTGGTTACCCAGGCTTCCATGATTTTGGCGCAGTAAGGGTAGGAAAATCCTTCCTGGATAAAGAGACGGTCAAAAGCATCGGTGTTGTCGCTGGTCCAAACCTGGTCAAAGTATTGCAATATTCCCAAGTCAACCCGGCCGCCCCCGCCGGAACAAGATTGAAAGATTACCTCCGGGTGTTTACGGCGCAACTCGGAGACAATTTCATAGACTCCCCGAATATGACGGACCCAAATTTCCCTTTGTTCTCCGGCCGGAGCGGATGGAAAGCCGGGTTCGCTGAAATTGCGGTTCATATCCCATTTAATAAACCGAATATTGTTTTCGGAAAGCAGTTTGTCAAGAAAACCATAGATATACCGCCTGACATCTTCCCTGGCTAAATTTAAAATCAGTTGCTGCCGTATCTCGGTATTTTCACGGGTTTGGAAATGATAGATCCATTCAGGATGAGTGCGGTATAAATTGCTGTCCGGATTAACCATCTCCGGCTCAACCCAGAGGCCAAAATCCATCCCCAGACTGTTTACTTTATCAATAAGCCCTTTCAAGCCTTGGGGAAATTTTTTGGGATTAACATACCAGTCTCCGAGGCCTGCCCGGTCATGATTACGGCTGCCGAACCATCCATCATCCATCACAAATAGTTCAACCCCGATCCCGGCGGCGATTTCAGCCAGCTTACCTTGTTGCTCCTCATTGACATCAAAATAAGTGGCTTCCCAGGAGTTATAAAGCACTTTTCGGATTTGGTTCCGCCCGGGTTCCGGAAGAACATATTGAAGTTGATAGCGATGCATACTTCGACTAACCGTTCCAAAACCGCTACCGGAGTATCCGAGGATAAATTTCGGCGTCATAAAGTTGGCGCCGGGTTTTAAAACCCAGCAAAAATCGAAGTCTTGAATTCCGGCGCTGATTTTAACCAAATTGAACTTATCTTTTTCAATCACGATCTTCCAGTTACCACTGTAAGCCAAAGCGCCAAAGTAAATTTCACCGCTATCTTCCGTTGCTTGGCCGTTTTTATCCAATGCGTAGAAAGGATTTGCAAAGTGGCTGGTGGTACCCCTTCTGCTTTCCAGTATCATTTTGGTATCGGGAAGCATCACTTGATCGATTTGAGTTTCTCCGGCCCATTTCCCGGTTAAATAAGTAAGCCGGTAATTTTTATCCTTTGGAAGATACGTTGCACCAGTGAGCGCCTCTTCCAGAATAATCTCACGATCCCCTTTATTCATAATCTCCGCCGTTCTTTCAATCATGTCGCAATGGGTGATTAATGAATAGGTCAGCTTTACTTCCAAAGGATAATAACTGTCTTTGAGATGCAATACCAGCCTATCCTGTTCAATGATATAACTATGGTATTTTAAAACAGCATCCCTGACTTGATCATGATACGTTAGTTTCAGGCACGGTTCTGAATATTTCGCCCCGGACCATGCCGGATATTCCTCAGTATAGATATCGTTTCCAAAAGTAAAGGGGTAGCGCGCCTCAGTAGTCGTATCCGGGTAATCCGAAAGATAAGGCAATTTTTCTCCAAAATAAATATGAGCCAGGACGCCTTCCGGAGTTAATCCTATCCCATACGCTGTATTCACACATTCCAATACCCAAATATTACGGTCCCGATCGACTTGAATCATTCAAATTATCCCCCATTACTCCAAGAAACAAGATAGCTGACTTCTTTATTTTCTTTTGATGGTTACACCTTCCGCCGTAATGTTTACCTTTTCCCCGTAAACATCAAGAATAACGGCATCTCCTTCAAGAACCTTAAAAACGGCTTCCGCTTTGGTAACGAATACTTCCAGCAATGACCCGGCATAGGTAATTTTAAACCGGAACGACTGCCATTGTTGGGGTAAGGTGGGATTCAATATCAGCACATCGGCATCGGTTCTTAGTCCCCCAAAACCCGATACCATACCGGCCCAGACCCCAGCCGCCGATGACGAATGGATCCCCTGTTCCGTGTTGCGGTTATAATTATCCAGATCCAACCGGGCGGCATAAGCCAAAAAGTTATAGGCTTCATCCAATTTCCCTAACTCAGCCGCCAAAATCGCATGCAAGGAAGGAGATAGAGACGATTCATGGGAGGTCCGGGCTTCATAAAATTCATAATTAACTTTTTTCTCCTCCATGGTAAAGTCCTGGCTGAAAAAGTAGGGTAAGTTCAGAAAATCCGGCTGCTTAACCATATTGAAACGGAAAATTTTAATATAAGCCCAATGCTTGTAGATGGGAACCTCCGACATGGGAATATTTTTAACATCCACATGGGGCAAATCAAAGTAACCGTCATGTTGCTCATAAATACCCGTTTCCTCGTCCTTCAAAATCCGCATTTTATCGGCCATCCACTTCCATTCCGCGGTTTCTTCCGGAGATAGTTGCACTTTCTTTACGGCCTGCTCATAAAGTTCCAGAGCTTTTTGTTTCATTTCCTCCAGTACTTCCAGGGTATAGTTAAACATCTTTTTCCCAAGATAATTGGTGTAGCAGTTGTGATTGACCATCATATGGAACTCGTCCGGACCCATGACCCCATAAAATCCGAAGTCGCCTTTTTTGGGGCTCCATCCGCCCCAGCTGGCCATACAACGGCACATTTGCAGCAGCATTTCGATTCCTTCATGGTAAAGAAATTTTTTATCTTTGCAGACTTTGTCATAATGCCAGATTGCATAATATATCGCTTCATTCTGGTGGATTTCAAGCTCAACATGCTGCCAGGTGCCCATCTCTTCAACCCCGGTGATGGTGGCGAAGGGATAGCGGGCGCCTTCCAGATCAACCCGCTTGGCGTTTTCCAAAGCCTTGGGAAGATAATGATAACGGTACATCAACAGTTTCCGGGCAATCTCCGGATTGAGGAACATATATAACCGGTGGCAATAAATTTCGGTATCCCAGAAATTGACCCCATTATAGACTTCCCCGCCAAGCTTGCAAAGTACATTTCGCTGTTCGCTCTCCCCATGATAATTGATATAAAGGACAAATAAAGAATACCGAACCCCTTGTTGCAACTCCGGATCACCCTGGATTTCGATATCCATCTTCCGCCAGAAATCGGCCCAGCATCGGTTATGCTCAACAAGTTCCCCTTCATAGGTTACCCGGGTGTATTTTCGCGCTAAGTCGAGCCCCCCTGTCCAGACTTGCTCGGTACTGCTTGTCTGTTCCCAATGATTGACCGCAATCTTTTCAAAAGAAGCGGCTTGGTTTTGGGTGAGCTTCAAGATAAACTCGGCCCCGATGAACTTTTCCCCTTCCACGGTTTCCGTTTGGATAGCCTGGTTGGAGTCCAGCCTGAAACCGGAAAATAATTGAATCCCGCTACGCCGGGTGCCTGCCTGAATGGCAAAAATATCGCCGACCTTCTCTTTTCTCTCACAGGTCCAGAAATTCAAGTCGCTATTCTTTTCGGAACTGGAACCGGTCCCTTGGGTTTGATCCCATCCCGCTGCCAGTTCATAAATGGTATCAAAGTCCAAACCGGAACAGATCTGGATCTCTCCGGAAAAATTCAACGGTTCAAAAATGACTTTCTGACAGCCCAGGGCCGTATTTACCATATCGGTAAACCGTATGAACGTGATCCGCAATTGTTTATTTTGTGAAGAAGTCCAAACAAATTCCCGTTTTAAAGTGGCGGTACGCAAATCGAGGGTTCTCTTGAAGTCTGAAAACTTCACCTTGGCCAAATCCAGCTCTTCGCCGTCGAGGGTAATCCGGGTGTATAGCCAATCCACGGCATTAATCATGGTGGCGCCTTCGGTGATGAAGCCTTTGAACTTTTGAGGATACTTAATGTCCATCATATCGTACAACTGGCTGAAATAACTGCCCAGAAGGTGATCCCCGGAATAGCCTTCTTCGAAATATCCCCGGACACACATAAATTCATTGGCCACCGAAAAAATCGACTCCGCCAGTCTGGCTTTGGCCGGATCAAACCCTTCCTCAACCACCAACCAGGGGTCAACCTTAAAATATTTCTCGGAAGTTTTAAATAAATGCATCGTCGACATCCCCCTATGTTAAATAAATCCAGTTAATCCTGTAAATCCTGTCAAAAAACGTCTTTATTCTTTAAGGCTCTGTTTTCAATAATGGTTGATCCTGTAAGTCCATTTTTATTCTCGCGCAGAGGCGCAGTGGCGCAGAGTTTTAAAACCAATTCTTACAGTGAAAAAGTTATATACAGAACCTCTGTTTTACAAATAGCATTCTTTCACCCGGTCATAAACGTCTTGCAACGTTCCCTGAAACGGTCCCGGCGTTTCCATTTTGATAGAGACCAAAGCCGCGGCGAATTTTAGCGATTGGGTTACATCATGCTCCATCCGCCAGGATAAATAGGCGGCAAACGTGGTGTCGCCCCGGCCGGTTCGCCCAACGACGCTGCGATTGGAAAACTTTTCGTAATAGGTTTTGCCGTTCACTCGGGCTAAAACTCCCTCCGCCTGGGTGATGACGGTCTCCGGGCAACCCCAACTTTCAAATAGCATGGCGGCTTTTTCAAGATCATCGGTTCCGGTGAGAACCTTAGCCTCCACCACATCCAATTTTACCTTGCTCATTGCTTTGACGATCGCCTGTTTCCCGGGGACGTCTTTGAAAGCGATTTCGCGGGTTACCGAATCCACTTGCCGGACAAAGCTCTGCATATCGGCGGATAGATCATACCCTTTGGCTTTTAAACCCAAAATCAAGTCCATATCGAATTCCTGATCGGAAATTCCGGCCAAATGCAGATACTTGGTTTTTAGTGAAGGAAATTCTGCCAGTTTGAATAGTCCGGCGCTTTTTCGGATCATCAGACGCCGCTCATCGACGTTGGCTGTGGGATGGATGACGACGGCAAAAGTGGTCTCCGCAGTCGGGATCACGCATGTATCGATATTCAATTTTTGCATGGGGATAAGGATTTCCTGATCTTTCTCAGCCATCTTGGTAACCACTGCGACTTTCTTGCCAACCCTGGCCGCCACCATTGCCCCGCATAAAACGGCACTGCCGGGAGAAACTTTCGTTTCTCCTTGATAAGGGGTTATTTCATCAAAGCACATGTGTCCTAAAAAGGTAATGTCATAAGGGTTCATAGTTGGTTGCTCTCCGCCTCTGATAAATGTAAATGTATTGGAACGTATCAAACTTGACTTCGCGCCCTTGCGTTATCCATTGTAAATTGGAAAGTATCATGTATATTGTTCATCGAAAGAATTCGATCGTGTATTATATAACTGGCAGATCTTTGCAAGAAACATGCCAGTTAAAAATCTTCAATGAAAGTTAAATTCATAGATATCAACCTTTTAGGGCACCGGAAAATGTACCCGTGGCAATGTATTTTTGGAAAAATACAAAAACCAACATGGGTATGACTGCGGCTATCATGATTACTGCCGATTGAATGGTATCCGGAATACCGTATTGACCTTGAATCATGGCGATACCTATAGTCACGGTGCGCATCTCCATTTTTTGAAGCAATAACAAGGAAAACGGCAATTCATTCCACATGGACTGAAAACCAATAATGATTAAGATCCCCATCATCGGCATTGCCATGGGAGTAGCAATCCGGGTTAATATGCCCCATGTGCTTGCGCCGTCGATACGGGCGGATTCGATGATTTCATAAGGCAATGTATTAAAATAAGTAGACATGATATAGGTACCGAACGGGGCAAAATAGGCTGTCCAAACCAAAATAACGCCCCAATAGGAATTGGTTAAATGAAATTTGGCGCATAATTGAAAGATTTGCATCGATAATAGCATCTGAGGAAAGATCATTAAAAAGAGCACCATTAAAAATAAAGGGAGTCGGAATCGAAATTGCAACCGCCCGAATGCAAAGCCTGCGGTAATACAAACAAATAAGTAAAAAAACATTGCCGCCGGAATCAGGATAAAATTATTTTTGAAATAAAAGAGCAAATTCTGATCGATTGCCAGTTTATAGTTATCGATGATCCAATGGGCCGGTGGCATGACCCGATTGTCGAGATATTCGTTGACTTGTTTAAAGCTGGTTATCAATACGTGATAAAGTGGGTATATCGATAAAATCGCAGTAACTATTAATACAATATAAATGATCAACTTTACATTTTTATTCATTTTCAGGCCGCCTCATTAATCGAATTTGCATGACAGCGATAATTGCGCAGATAAAGAAGAGAACTACCGCCCAGGCGCTGGCGTACCCCATTTTCCCGTTGATAAAACCAAGGTTATAAAGCCCGTATTCCAAGGTACAAGTGCTGTATCCGGGTCCGCCATGGCTAAAGGTATAAATAAACGAAAAGGCGCGGGCTACGTTTTCAATCACCGACATCACAATCAAAAATTCAATATTAAACCGGATCGATGGCAAGGTAATCTTCCAGAAGGTGGTCCACCAACCGGCTCCGTCAATCCGGGCCGCTTCATACAATTGCTCATCAATTCCACCCATAGCCGCTAAAAAATAAATGGTGCCAAACCCGACTCGCATTAAAATACCATAGACAAATCCTAAGGATACTATCGCTAAAATGGGACGATTCAGCCAATCGAGCGCCCAGGAATGAAGGCCGGCCATTTGTAATAAGCCGTTCAAAGGGCCATTGGATCGTAAAAAAAGGTTGAAGATCATTCCCAAGATTACATAACCAAGAACGTTGGGTAAATAGATAATCGATCGAAAAAATTTCCAGCCTTTAAGACCGCCCCGTAACAACGCCGCCAAACATAAGGGTATAAAAACGCCTCCCGGGATGAACAGAATTAATAACAAGGTATTTTGAATCGACTGCCAAAATTTATCATCTTGAAACATGGTACTAAAATTATCAAATCCAATCCAATTAACCAAACCGAAACCCTTCCAATTGGTAAAACTGTAATAAAAATTGGAAATCGCCGGGAAAAGGATGAATACCGAGATAAGAAGCATCAATGGTGTAATTAACCAATAAGCATCCCATTTTTCTTGAGTTTGTAAGTTCGTTTTTTTCAAAGCCATCAAACTCCTTAATAAGACAATAGTTGCGAATTTTATACCAATTTGCATTCAAACATATAACAACTTACAATGCAAATTGGTCTGAAATGCTAAGTTGCTTCATGATTTATTATCCAATTGACAGCAACATAGCATTAGGTGCCGCTTTCATCCCCATGGAGGAAATGAAAGCGACGGAAAACTACCTTAGGAACCGCAATGATAGTTTATCTGTGTTGTGCTGCAACCTTTTCAACTTCCTGAACAAATTTGTCAGGAGTGATTTCTCCGGTTATCAATAATTTTTGGGAAACGGCGTTAAAATCATCTTCAAAAGAACCGATAAACCAGGTTTGGTAATCTTCGGAAATATTCTTTTTCAGATAACCGCTGATATCTTTTAAAACTGGATATCCTAAAGCCGCAGTATCCAGACTGGTATTCGGAGATAATCCACCGGTACCTGCGACAAAGGTTTGTGCCCCTTCGCCCCGGGCATAAAACTCAGCGTATTTCTCCGCCAGATCCTGGTATTTGGACCAAGTCATAACCGCATAGCCTATACCAACGGGTTGAAATGATTGCATATCCTTATTTCTAGCTTCAGCAAAGTTGATCGATGGGAAATAACCGATATTATCTTTACCGAGAGCATCGCTGAATTGTCTCCAGTTGGCTACATCCGAGAGCAAGCCTACGGAAATAGCGCCTTTACCCGCGGCAAACATATTGATGGCATCCATGAAGAAAGGAATGGAACCGGCATTGGGATCAAAATAACCTTTATTTTTTAATTCCACCATCATCTCAGCTGCTTTTTTGAAAGCGGCATTTTTGGCAAAGCCTTCTTTTCCGGTTTTTAAGCCGGCAACATCTTTACCGTAAATATTGGCTGCTAAACAACGGAACATAAAGTTAGCGGTATAATCCCTCAGTCCACCGGTAATCGGAACAATACCGGCAGCTTTTAACTTCTCACAAGCAGCCAGGAACGAATTCCAATCTTTCGGAGGCGCATTGGGGTCAAGGCCGACCTTTTTGAAGTAAGCTTTATTGTAATAAAAACCGAAACCCTGGGAAGTCATGGGGATTAATTTGATGCCTTTTTTAAAGTCCCGGTTGGTGGCAGCGACTTTCCAACTGTCCTCAGGAATTTCTTTGCGCCAGGATTTAATATACTTGTCCAGTCGAACTTCAAACTGATCCAGTTCGTACACGTCGCCTCTTGCGCCATGCATTAAGGCTACATCCGGTCCTTGATTCACTTGGGCAGCCGCGCGCAATTGTTGATAATATTGATCATTTGGTTGGGCTACATGATTCACCTTAACATTGGGATATTTTTTCATAAACATGTCGTCGATTTTTACCATCACTGCGTGCATGCCCGGGTCGGCATACTTGAAGTCCCAGATTGTCAAGGTAATTTGTTTCGCCGCATTAACTGTACTTAAACCGCAAACCATTGCGGCAACCAGTCCGAACAGTAAAAAACAAGACACAAATTTCTTCATTCTTGACATCATACTTCCTCCCCTAATATTATTTCGTAGCGACAAACTTGATATAGCAATCGACAATTCCAACAATTATCGACTCTACAATCACCTCCCCGGCTTACTGGATGTAGTATATTTAACAATTAATCCAGATGCTCTATATTCAATTATACCAGCTAAACAAGATTTACCGCTGCTGATTGCTGTCATGAATTTTTAGTAAACTATTGGTTACAATTTGTGATCAATGTCATGGGTCAGGAAATCAAAACAAAAATTTTTATTTTAGATACTCTGGAAACACTGAAAACCATCGTCATCACCTCACAAACAAACCCATGACAATTGTCATGGGTCCGATAATTTTCAGCCAATTCGATGGTTCCTATAAATGTCTGAATTCAATGACTTCTATTCTTCCTTGGTCCAGGGAATTAGAATTTTGATAGCAAAACCCTGACTTGGCGCAGACTCAACCTCAAATCTCCCTCCCAAATCTTTTACCCGCTCCTGGATGCCGGTCAATCCACAACCCAACTTAATATTGGATGAGCCTAACCCGTTATCCCTGACCGTAATGCTTATTAATTTATTTTTCTGATGAACATTGATAAATACGTGATTGGCTTGTCCGTGGCGAAAGGTATTGGTTAACGCTTCCTGAATGACCCGATAAATTAACCAATCGATCTTTTCCGTTAAACTATCCGGCAAATCAGACATATGAACCGAAACTTCAATTTTGGTTACTTCTGAGAAAGCAGTAATCAAGGCTGAAATCGCCTGAAGATGACTGACTTCGATCGGAGGACGCAGTGCCCTGACCGCCCTTCTTACTTCCGCTAAAGCCTCTCTGGCTTGTTCTCTCCCGCTATCCAACTTATCTAAAGCTTGATCCTTGCCGGCGATAATTAACTCCCGGGTATAATCAAGCACTGCTATCAGATTTGTCAACATATATCCCACAGAATCGTGGATCTCACGGGATATCCGGTTTCTTTCATTCATAATACTTTCCCGTTGGTGGCGTACCGTATAATCCTGGAGCCCTAAATTGGCTTCAACCAGACGGATATTGGATTGATGAAATTGCTCAACTTGAATGGAAAGCTGAGTTACTTGGTCTAATAATCCCCTAATCAAAATACCACCGATTATCGCAATAACACACTCTCCCCACGGCAGAACAAAATCCGTAATTCTGGGGCCGGCATGGAAATAACCCCAAGTTTGATTCGTTAAACATCTTTCCCAAGTCATTAAGGAAATTAAAAATAGCGAGGAACTCATTCCAATCCAGGTGGAGGAGACTAAAAATATCTCGAATAAAATCACTGCAATTAAAGGAGCATAAATTGGCATTTGTTCAGGCATTGAATTCATAACGATTAAAGCTAAAAAACTCCGTAAAACAAAGCCCAGGATCTTAAGCCAATGGATCGTCAATAAATGAATCAAAACAACCAAACAAGCCGAGATCAGTAAGATGGTCAAAAATTGCGTTTCCCAGTATAGAGGGACTCCAATCGGTTTATTTAGCAAATAAAGATTCCACGCTAAACCGTGAATCAACAGACTAAGAACGATCGTCCCGGTGTGAATAATGTACGAAGATCGCACTATAGGTTCCCCCTACTGTAAATTTAAATAACCCCGTGCTCTATCGCATATTTTACAACCTGAACCCGATCTTTCAAATCAAGTTTGCTATAAATGTTACTCACATGATTACGTACCGTACCTTCAGTCAAGCATAGCTTCTCGGCAATCACTTTATTATCATGTCCCAACGCCAATAACCGAAAAACCTCAAACTCTCTGGGCGTTAATAACTTTTGAATATTTGGATTCATGGTGATTGGTTCTGTTGGCTCCGGTATTGTATTCAATTTATGAATCAGCTTGGCAGCCACGTCGGAAGCCATTAATACCCCGCCGTTATAAACCGTTAAAATAGCTGATTCTACTTCATTGGGTTGAATATCTTTCAAAAGATACCCTGCAACGCCTAATTTCAGAGCCTCAAACACATACTCATCATCGCTAAAAGTTGTCAACATAATGATTTTGCACTGCGGACAACTCTCCCGGACCTTCCTGGAACATTCGACCCCGTCCATAACCGGCATCCGTACATCCATCAATATAATATCGGGAAGATACTGGATGGCAAGGTTTAAACATTCCTCTCCATTGCTTGCTTGAGCAATAACTCTCAGGTTTGGATTGCGCATCTCCAATATGGATCCCAAGCTCTCCCGGAAAAGCTTTTGATCATCCGCCAATAAAATCCTTATGGGTTCCGTAAAAATTCCTCCTTTCAGCCGAAAGGTTTTAGTTATAATTCGCTTCAAAAATAACGTCTTCCTTCAAAAACCTTTGGAACTGGTCAATCATAATTCTGAATTTTACTTTCAGTTATGAATGCAGAAAAAGATTCCAGGAAAGATAGTAAATAGTTGAAAGAATGAACAAAAGAATACATACGAAAAAGGGCAATCCTATTATCTCACGGAATAGCCCTTTTTCAATGTTACTAGGATCAATCCAAAATTCCTGCCTCACTTAAATCTCAGCAGTCATTTATTTTAGTTTTTTCCACCAATTTTCCCTCACTTCATGGATTATCCACCCAATTCGGCCACAACCCCTTTTTTGAGAATAATATTCGCATAAAGAGCGGATTCACCCGTGGCAACAATGGCATAAGCCTTTTTGGCCCTTTCATAAAAGGCAAAACGTTCAATATTCTCAAACTCCGCCTTGGGCTCGTATTTTTTTACAATTTCGCGGTACTGATCCCAAATCGGAGTTTTGACCGGATCTCCCGGAACAACCTCCATTAAAGAGACGGCGCTTTTAACATAGGGATCCAATGGATATAATTTTAATATCGCCTCCAACAATTCGGGTACATTATGCCCATCAGCCCGTACCAATCTTTGAGCATAAGCCGCAGCTGGAAAGTTCCCATCACCGATTACCAACTCATCGCCATGGCCCATTTCCATTAAAATGGCAAGCAATTCCGGAGAGAGAATTTTAGGAATTCCTTTTAACATTTGACAACTCCTTCCTCACGGTTCTCTGATTAAATATTTCTTTTCCCAATTTTATTGGGGGATTTTTCCGTCGGGATCCCAAAGATCTTCCCAATCTTTAGCACCTTCCCATAAAAACACCTGTCCTTTAATCAAGCGGCAGTTCTTATCAATCGCGGCAATCTCTTTCATTTCTTCTTCCGTTAAGGGATCCACGGTTGAACACATTAAATTGCTCATATACTCATTGCGGTGAATCGAAAAAGGAATCGGAACCTGCCCCCGTTGAACGGCCCATTTCACGCAGACAACGGCCGGGTGAACATTGAGCCGTTTAGCAATCTTCAAAATGACCGGATCCTGAATATCCACCGTATCGGTCTCGGTTTTATCACGATCAGGACGGGTCGGGGAACCGATCGGGCAAAAACCAATCGGGACAATGCCGTTATCCATCACAAACTTAAAAAACTCCGGTTGCTGAAAATGAGGATGCAATTCCATTTCATTACATGCCGGTTTAATCTTGGCATCCCTTAATAATAGTTTCATTTTCGCAATCGTCATATTGGAAGTACCGATATGTTTCACCAGACCCATCTCGACCAGCCGCTCCATTTGCCGCCATACCTTCATAAATTCTTCATGAATATAAGGGCGGGCATGAGGATCTCTAGAATCGACGCTGACTCCCGGCGCATGGAAATTGGGGAACGGCCAATGGACCAGAAAGAGATCGAGATATTCCAATTGCAAATCCTTTAAGCTCTTGGCGCAGGATAATAAAATATCACCATCACCGTGCATGTTATTCCAAACTTTCGAAGTAATCCAAAGCTCTTCCCGTTTGATTCCCGCCTGCATCACTTCTTGAAGGGACTTGCCAATCAAATGTTCATTGCCGTATACGGCCGCGCAGTCAATATGGCGGAATCCAACCGAAATCGCCCCTTTTACAGCCTCGGCAATATCCTCCGCGCTAAAACGATCCGAGCCGAATGTGCCCAGCCCAACCGCAGGCATTTTAGCCCCGGTATGAAGCGTTCTTTGGGGCACCTTTGCCGGATTAATTCCATCCGGGGCAATTGACCAACTTTGTGCTGTCATCGAAAAGCCTCCTTGAAAGTTACTTTTATATAGTTATTTTAGTTTCAAACCGGTTCATATTGAATTTGTTTCAAAAACTTCTCCACCAATTCCGGAGAAATCATTCCGGTCTCAAAAAACTGAGTATTGGCCATGCCAGATGCCATTCCTAGCCGGATGATTTCCACTGGAGGCAGGTTCCGGACTATTCCCACTGCGCAACCCGCAACAAACGAATCTCCCGAACCGACAGTGTTTACTACTTCAATGGCAGGCCCATGGAAATGATAGACTTCTTCTGCGATTCCCGCAACACAGCCGCTTCCTCCCAATGTAATACAAGGCAGTTCAATACCCTTTTGCCGTAGTTGCCGAATGGCTCCCGCCTGAGCCTCTTTGGTATCCAGATCAAGATTGAGAAGTTTTCCCACCTCCTCCTGATTGGGTTTGATCATATAGGGCAGTCCGCCAATCCCTTCAACCAGGGCTGCGCCACTGGTATCCAATATGAAGGGGATATCCTGAGCTCTCGCCTCGGCTATCAGTATGCGGTAAAAATCCGACGACACTCCCTTGGGCAGGCTTCCCGAAGCCGCAACCACTTTACAATCCTTTAATAGTTGCCGGTAGTGTTTTATAAAGCTCTCACATTCGGAAGGGGTAATCGTCGGACCCGCTTCCAGCACTTCGGTGGAAGTTTTATTCGTTGGGTCCATCACCGCAATACAAATGCGCGACTCGCCGCTGATTTGCATAAACTCGGCGCTAATACCCGATTCCCGGACCTTCTGTTCAATAAACTGTCCGTTGCCGCCACCTAAAAATCCGGTAGCCACGACGGATTCACCCAATAAATGACTGACCCGGGCGACATTCAACCCCTTACCACCTGCCGTGGCAGTCATATCCCGGGGTCGGAAAACTCCTCCCACCTTAAAATCATCCACTGCATAGACTTTATCGATGGCGGCATTCAAATTAATAGCCAAAATTTTGCTCATATTTTCCTTCTTACCTATTTTATTTAAGTTCATCTGCAAATCCACGGGCATTGCACAAACGAATCTTCTCCTTGACCACTTTTTTAACGGCTTCCTTGGCTGCGCCCATATAGTTTCGGGGGTCGTTTTCCTTCGGGTTACCCGCAAAACTTTCCTGAATGGCTTTAGCCATTGGAATCTTAAGTTCGGTGGCAATATTGATTTTGCAGATTCCTCTGCGGATTGCTTCCCGGACGCTTTCATCAGGAACCCCGGAAGCGCCATGAAGGACCAAGGGTAAAGACACCAATTTATGAATCTCGGTTAAACGTTGGAAATCTAATTTCGGTTCTCCTTTATATTCACCATGAGCTGTGCCGATAGCGATCGCCAACGTGTCAATTCCGGTTTTCTCCACAAAATCCCTGGCCTCTTCCGGTACTGTAAAAGTAGCCTCACGCTCATCCACGGTCAGTTGGTCTTCGGTTCCGCCAATCCTGCCAAGTTCGGCTTCAACCGCTACTCCGGCAGATTTGGCTACTTCAACAACTTTTTTGACCATCGCAATGTTTTCGGCATAAGCTAATTTGGAGGAATCAATCATCACCGAAGTATAACCGTATTGGATACACTGGATAATGGTCTGAAAAGAGCTGCAATGATCGACATGGAGCGCAATCGGAATCCGGTAAAGGTCGGCGGCGGTTTTCACGATGGCTCCGATATAGGGAATACCGGCATGCTTGAGAGTTCCCGGGGTGGTTTGAATCATCACCGGAGCTCTTTCTTCGGCGGCGGCTTCAACAACCGCCTGAACGGTTTCCAGATTATGCACATTAAAGGCTGCAATGGCTACACCTTTTTTCTGGGCCGCTGCGATAAATTCCAAAGGATTGATTAATGCCATGATGGTTCCTATCCTTTCAAAAGTATTTTCCCTTTGACTTTGCCGGGAACGGCCAAATCATCAAAAGCGCTGTTGATTTCAGAAAGTGGAATGATCCGATCGATTAATTCATTGAAGCGAAGCTTGCCTTGCTGAAAGTAATAACCTACCATCTCCCATTCCCTGCCGGGAAAAGGAGCCGAATAGGACATCCAGGAACCACGGACCGTCAGCTCTTTCCGGTTGATATGTTCAAACTCTCTCGGCGCTAAAGTAATCGGCCGCGAGGGTGTACCGATAAACATTACATATCCTTTGTTACCGGCTATTTCCAGACTTAGCTTCTCGGTGAATTCAATCCCGGCGTTTTCAACGACCATTTCAAATCCACGTCCGGCTGTTAAATCCTGAATTTGCTGTTTAAACTCAGCATCTCCGGTATTGATACAAAAGTCGGCGCCGTATTCCCTGGCCAGTTTAAGTTTCCCGGGATCGATATCCAAGGCGAATATCCGTTTCGCCCCCAATATCTTGGCAAATTGCAACGCCAACATTCCGATAGTGCCGCAGCCGACGATGGCAGCATCCATGCCGCCGCGAAAATCCATAACCATCAAACCGTGTAGAGCTACGGTTGCCGGTTCGAAAAGGGCCCCTTGTTCAAAAGTTACGCCATCCGGCAATTTCACCGCATTCACGGCCGGCACCTTAACGTATTCAGCCCAACTCCCGGGAATCCTCGATCCGATAAACGTATAGTTTTTACACTGCGAATACCAACCGCGTTGACAATCCTCACATTTCATACAGGGTACCAAAGGAGCTCCCGCTATACTTTCTCCAACGTGAATATTACGAACCGCCTTGCCAACCTCCACCACCTCCCCGGAAAATTCATGACCCAAAACAATCGGAAAAAAATGGGCTCCCTCACCCAGCACCCGGGGCAAATCGGAACCGCAAATCCCGGTCGCCTTCATTCTTACCAAAATCTCCTGATCGTTAATTTGCGGAGTTTCAAAATCGGTGTAGCGCAGGTCACGGGATGAAAACAAAACCGCTGCTTTCAAAGTTCTACCTCCTTATTAAATTGATTATCTGAATGCTTACAGCCTTCATCGGTTGGTCACTTTGGGTGGTCGTTGGCGATTCGATAAAGCGAATCATAACTTTCACGCAAATTTTGGTAAAGCTCAATGTAAAGGGAAAAATATTTTTGATATACCGGGTAATTATCCGGATTTGGCCTATGGACTCTCTGAATATGAACTGTTTTTTGAACCGCCTCATCAAAACTATTATAGATGCCAACTCCTACTCCTCCCAGAATAGCTGCGCCTAAGGTAGTGGCCTGATCGGAGAAGGGGACGTGAATCGGCTTGCCGGTGATATCCGCCTTGATTTGGGTCCAAACCCGACTATTGGATGCTCCTCCAACACTAATCAATTCCTTGACTAAAGCGTTAACTTCCTCTGCGGCCTTCAAGTTATGCTGCAATGAAAATCCGACGCCTTCCATCATGGCCCGAATCAAATGGGACCTGGTTTTATCATAGGATAATCCAAACAACACTCCCCGGGCATTACTGTCCCAGATCGGGGAACGTTCGCCCGCCATATACGGAAGGAATATTAAGCCGTCGCTGCCGGCTTTAACTCCATCGGCTTCATTGTCCATCATTTCATAAGCGCTTTTTCCGGCGTTCTTGCCGAGTTGCTGTTCATAATAACCGAGTTCCTGGTTAAACCAGCGTAAAGTCCCCCCTCCGCCTACAGTTCCGCCCTGCAGGAGCCAAAAATCAGGAATAACATGATATCCCAAAATCAGTTTCGGGTGAACGAGGGGTTTATCCAGCAAAATACTCATACCGCCAGCCTGCCCTCCTTGTTCTTGAGTTTGACCCGGACGGACCACCCCTGCCCCCAAAGTGCAACAGGCGGCATCCAGTCCACCGGCGACTACCGGAGTACCCACTGCTAATCCCGTTTCAGCCGCGGCCTTTTGGGTAATTGCGCCAACCACATCATGGCAATGGAAAAAGGGGGACATCCAATCCAATGAAATACCCATTTGCTCCGCAAGGTTCTCATTCCAGACCCCTTTAGCCATATCGAAGAAATGGAAACCGTACCCTTGAGAATAGTCCTGGGAATATTCCCCGGTCAATTTAAAAACGATGTAAGCGTTGCTTTGAAGGAATTTTTTAGTCCGGCGGTAAATATCCGGCTCATTTTCTTGCATCCAAAGAATTTTGGGGACAATGTAAGCCGGATCAACCGGGTTGCCGCTCAAATTTACCAGCATATCTTCGCCAATATGATCTTTTAACCAGGAAGCCTGTTTTTCGGAACGGCGATCCAACCAAATCATGGCTTTACGAAGGGGTTCACCATTTTGGTCCACCGGCAGACAGACCCAACTGATTCCGTCCGCCCCAATCGCGGCTATTTCTTGGGGATTAATTCCATAATGATGAAGGAGTCCCTGAATTTCCTCACAAATTACTTTCCACCACTCACCAGCATCTTGTTCGGCATAACCGGTTTTCGGATAATCCGTATGATACGGACCGGTTGAAGTTGCAACGACTTGTCCCTGAAAATCAAAAATGGTAATCTTACAACCCGAAGTACCGCTATCAATTCCAAGCAAGAGGCGTTTTGCCATTTTATCGACTCCTTCACAATAAATCGTTTTATGATATTAATTTAAAATTATAGCGAAACGTTTCGTCATTAAATCGATTGCATCTTTCAAATATATTGATATTTTCCGACAGATGATTTAGTACCTTTGTAAATCGTTTTAAACCTTACCGAGAAAACCATTCGAAACCTAAAAAAGCAAGCCTCCCGCCAAGGCGTCGGCGCTATAAGTGACGCAGGAAAAAGACGAAAAACATTGTTAGCAAAAATCTCCGCACCCCCGTGGGAAAAAAATACATTCTCACCTTTCATCCGGGGTGGATGTCCGCCTCTGCCTTAAAAACCCACTTACGTCTCAATACTTCTTACCGAATCCCTTATCAATAACTCCGTTTTTAAACGGACAACCGCCGGAAAACCACTTAAATCCTTTTTTAATCTTTTTAACAAAATTTGGGCTGCAACCTCCCCGATTTGCTGCATAGGCTGCACGACAATGGAAAGGGAAGGCTTGACTATCCGGGCCAGGGCCAGATTATCAAAACCGATGACCGACAAATCCTCCGGTATTTTTAAATTGATCTCATTGATAGCAATAACAGCTCCCACAGTCATCTCATAATTGGTAACATAAATAGCAGTCAACGGCGGATCAATCCGTAACAGTTCCTGAAATAATTCATAGCCGCTCTGCATCTGGTAATCACCGTATTTGATTAAACCCGGATCAACTTCCCGGCCATAATCTTCATGGACGCGGATGTACCCTTTTAGTCTTTCCTGAGCCGTATAGACATCTTCCGGGCCTACGACAATCCCGATCCGTTTATGACCCCGAATGATTAATTGCTCAACTGCGTTGTAGGATGCATTGAGATTATCCACCAAAACCACATCGCAATTTACATTATCAATCATCCGGTCGATAAGTAGCACCGGAATTTCCTTGGAGATAATTTCATTGATGAGTTGATCGTTGTCAGTTAACGGCATCATGATAACACCGTCAACCATTTTATCAAGTAAAAAATTAAGTTTTTCCGCTTCCAAACAGGGATCTTCTTTATAATCGCAAACGATGGTGCTGTAACCTTCCTGGAGTAAACCATTTTCGATATTGGAAACAATACTGGTAAAAAAAATATTCTCAAAACTGGGTATCAACACGCCCACAGTCATACTCCGATTGGTTTTTAAGGCTCTAGCCATTTCATTGACTTTAAAATCCAGTCTTCGAATGGCTTCTTCAATCGACTGTTTATTTTTGTCCAGGACATTGCCGCCATTTAAATACTTTGAAATTGTAGCGAGCGATAGCCCCGTTTCCCGGGCGACATCTTTTATCGTTGCAGGTATAATCATTCACCTTCTAGCACGAAACGTTTCGTTTTATATTTGGATTTTATCTCATATTTTTTCAATTGTCAATGCTGAACCAATGATCCGCTCGTTTCAAGCCAGTGTTTTTTTAGCCTTACCATTGGGGTGATTTCTTTTCTAAAAATCAATATTTTCATCGTAAAAATGGAGGTTAAGTTATAACGCTAAAACGTAATTTTTCTTTTCGGATCAATAAGATCAAGCAATTACTGGGCTGGAAGAAGGCCCGGGCCACCGAAATAGTCACCTGGGGTTACCCGGCGGAGTTCATCGAGGAATTAACCGATGCTTACTGTTCGTTGGAACTCCACCACCGGCAAAAAGCCGGTAGTGGAGACAATCACCCCTGATTTAAAAGTATCTTCAGCACAAAACGGGTAATAGTCCGGTCAATCAATCACCCCAATTTTTATGCCTGGGTGTATTTTTCTTCAATGCAACTTGACAAACTTCCAGGCCCCGGGAGGATGGTTCTTTCCGGGGCCTGGTTCATCAGGCGTGTATGAATACTATTCCATAGTATTTTCTGCAAAGCGGGTATACCGGTTGATAAAATTATATGGAGAAGGGATTCCGGTATCCGAAACCTCATCCAGCAACTTTTCATCTTCTTTCGACAGCTTCCAGTCGACAGCCTCAAGATTTCCCTTCAATTGTTCAATAGTTCGCGCCCCGGTTAAAGGAAAAATCAAAGGCGACCGCTTATTCAAAAGCCAGTTCAAAGCCACCTGTGACACCGGCTTTTCGACTCTCGCCGCAATCTCTACCAGCTGATCAATTATTTTAAAGGTTCTTTCGCCACCACGCTGTTCTTCTGCATCATCCCAGCGATCGCCAACACCGGCGCGGCTATCCTTGGGTATTTCCTTGTCCCGTCTATATTTTCCGGTGAGCCATCCTCCACCAAGCGCAGACCAGGCGAGAACCCCCAGATTTTCTTCCTCGCATAACGGCAACAATTCCCATTCGGGACTTCGGACCAGCAGGCTGTATTCAAGCTGAAGAGAAGAAATTGCCGCTTTGCCAAATCCTTTGGCATGCATGATCCCTTTCATAATTTTCGAAGGGGTAAAGTTCGACACCCCATAGTGCCTGATTTTACCTTGCTGAACAAGATGATCCAATGTAAGAATGACTTCTTCGATGGGGGTCATTTGATCATAACAATGAACCTGGTACAAATCAATGGAATCGGTATGAAGTCTTTCAAGGCTCCTCGTTACCGAATTCATAATGTGAGTCCTGCTCGATCCGGAATCATTGGGCCCGTTTCCGGTTGCAAAGAATACCTTGGTGCCCACAACGATTTGCTGGCGTTTTTTTGACTCGTTAAGCCAATTCCCGAGGATTATTTCGGAAGCTCCTTCGTTATAACTATCGGCTACGTCCAGATAATTGCCTCCTTGATCAACATAGCAATCCAAAATCTTGAAGGCCTCTTTTTCTTCGACACTCCATCCAAAAGTTTGGGTACCCAGTACTATCCTGCTCAATTTTAATCCGGTACTCCCAAAATAACCGTACTCCATTGAAACACCCTCTTCATCCCTGTAGTTTTACAATCACCCTATTGCCTGGGACTTCCGCTTTGCATGAATGATTCCCTTGAAACCTTACCGGTCTGCCGGCCGTTATGGGTCCTATCGTTTCAGCTTTTGACAAAATTCAATTTTTTCGTTATTTGGGCCCAGAACATTAAAGAACTTAACTCCATCCTTCCAGAACGGCAAATACTTCGGACTTCCCTCAATTGTCTTTATTCCGGCTTTTTTCAACTTTTGGGCCACCGCTTCAATATCGTCAACATCAAAAGCAAAATGATCAATATGACCGTGTCCCCGTTTTTTAATTTCGTCAAGCTGATCCTTACCCGGCTGATACATCTCCAGTACAAAGTCATTCAACTTAAGAAAGGCAACCTTTGTCTCGCCGCTGCCTTCGGGGATCTTGGTCTCATGGATTACTTCAAACCCCAGATTCTCACAATACCATTTTTTACTTGCTTCGATGTCGAAAACCGGTAACCCGAGGTGTTGGAAGCCTGTTACATTCTCTTTTGTACTCATCACCAATCCCCCTCAAACTTCCAATTTGGCCAAATCGGCATAAACCGGCACTAAAGCTTCATATGCCCGGTTAAAAACCTCAAACAATCGGCCGTACATTTCCTGATATTCCGGGCGGGGTTCAATCGTTTGGATGACTTGATTAAATTCCTTGATGACCTTAAAATCTTTAAATGCCCCGATACCGACTCCGCCGCAAATTGCGGCCCCCATGGAAGTGGCTTCTTCCAAAAATCGGGGTACCAAAACCGGTTTCTGCCAGATATCCGCCAAAATCTGCAGCCAGGTTTTACTGCGGGCTCCACCGCCAATAACGATCACTTCATCAATGGGATTGAATTGATTAAATATATCCAGAATGATTTTTAAATTAAAAGCAACCCCTTCCAGAACCGACCGATAAATCTCTTCCTTGGTGGTGGTAACTTTTAACCCCAAAAAAGCGCCCTTGGCCTCCGGGTTCCACCGCGGGCTCCTCTCTCCCAGCAAATAAGGGAGGAATAGTAAATGATTGGCCCCGGGTTTTGACTTTTCAACGAGTTGATTGATGATCTCATAGGGGCTGATATTCTCGGCCTTCGCCTGATTGATTTCAAGTCCGCAAAGAGTGTTTTTTAGCCAGCTATAGGAATAACCGGCGCTTTGCATGGTCCCGCAAGGCGAAAACAAACTTTCATCCAGATGGACCCAATTAAAAGTCCGCATTTCCGGATCAAAAATGGGAGTTTCCGTAGCCAAGGCAATCCAGGAAGATGAACCGATTACATTGTAAGCCGAGCCTTTTTCAACCACACCGGCGCCTGTGGCGGCACAACTACCATCTCCCCCGCCGATTACCACCGGCGTCCCCTCCAGTAATCCTACCTCGGAAGCGGCTTCTTGGGTAACCCCGCCGGCAATACCGGTTGAAGGGTGCAATTCCGGTAAAATATCCTTCTTCAATCCGATTGCATGTAAAATGGGTTCAGACCAGTTTTTATGTTCAAGGTCAAGTAAATTCATGCCGGAAGCATCGGAATAATCGGTTACAAATTTGCCGGTCAGTTTATAGATAAGGTAATCTTTCGCATGAAGGATCTTGTATGTTTTATTGTATATTTCCGGTTGGTTATCTTTAACCCATAAAATTTTAGCTGCGGAATAAGCCGGGCTAATCCGGTGCCCGGTAATTTGATAGACATTTTTCATCCCCGCAGCTTCTTCCATAAAGGCTGCTTGCTTTACACTGCGGAGATCGGCCCAGATGATTGTATTTCTTAGCGGATGGCCCGCTTTGTCCACAGGCAAGCATCCCATCATTTGCGCGCTGAAACTGATACACAGGATATCCGATTTTGAAATGCCGGCTTCCTCAATCAAATTTTTAGTAGAAATACAGACCGCTTTCCACCAGTCGGCAGGATCCTGTTCGACCCAATTGGTTTTGGGATAAAATGTCTGATATTCATAAAATGAACTTGCCAGAAGCCGGCCGTTCAGATCGTATAAAGTTGCTTTATTGCCGCTGGTCCCCAAATCATGGGCCAGAATATATTGCTTTTCCATGGGGCCTCCTTTATGCCGGGTACTTAAAGACTTTCAATATGAATTCCCTTGATTTCAAACAATTTATAGCAACTGCTGATTGCTTGCTTTTTTTATAAGTGCTTCGATTTCATTCCGGAAAGGCATGGAAGGAGCGGTCCCAACTTTGGTTACGGAAAGAGCCGCCGTACATGTAGCAAACTTAACAGCCTGCAATATATCTTTCCCTTCGGCAATTGCCGCCGCCAATCCGCCGCTGAAAGCATCCCCTGCCCCTGTTGTATCCACGGTTTCCACTTCAATGGAAGGAGCCAGGGTCATTGATTGATCCCCATATACCAAAACCCCGGTCTTACCCAGCGTAACAATAACAATCCCGGGCCCCATGGCATGAATCTTTTGAGCAGCTTCTCCCGCCGATTGGGGATCGACAATCCTAATGCCGGTTAACGACTGGGCCTCGCTTTCATTGGGTGTTATGATATCTACGCTTTTTAATAGTTCAGGATCAATGAGACGGGCCGGAGCCGGATTTAAAATTATTTTTACCCCGGAGGATTTGGCAATCCGGATTGCTGCGGCCATTCCCTCCAGACTCCCCTCATATTGGGTCAAAAGTACATCCGAACTTTGAATCCTCGCCTTGGCATCCATGACCTCTTGAGTTGAAAGCGTCTCGCAGGCTTCTGTGGATACGGCAATCATGTTTTGCCCGGAAGCATCCACAATGATTAGGGCCGCTCCAGTCGCCAGTTTATCATCAAAATAAATAAAATCAGTCTTAATTCCTTCAGCGGCAATGCTTTTAAAGGCATACTCACCAAGGGCATCGCGACCTAGTTTTGTAATCAAAGTTACATCAGCACCGGCACGTTTAGCGGCTACCGCTTGATTGGATCCTTTTCCACCCGGACCCATCTTAAAAGGACCGGCAAATACTGTTTCACCGGGCACAGGCATCTTCGGAGTACGGCACATTAAATCCGTGACATAACTTCCCACTACGGTAATGGTGGGAATGGAATTTTTCATGCTCTCCCCCTCCTTAATCCATCAATACACCACTCCGGCAACCAAAAGAATATTGGCATAGGAGGTAAATTCTCCGGAACGGACTAATCCCCGGGCTTCCTTGGTTTTCCGTTTAAAATCCACATGTGGGATAGTCTCCACCGGAATTCCCGGGAAAAGTTCGATAATGCTCCGGTACATTTCCGGACTTACTTTTTCCGTTTCTTCGGCCAAAATGATTTTCTCAACCGAAAGTTCGGCGATTACCGCCTTCAAAACATCAAGGAAACGGGGGAAATTAGGCAATATCGCCAGATCAACTTTTGCTACTTCTGGCGGAATCGGCAGGCCGGCATCGGTGATTCCGATCAGGTCGGTATGCCCGGTGGCTGCTATCAAGGCGGAAAGTTGCTCATTTAATATCCCTTGTTTCTTCATGGCAAACACCCCTTTTTTTGATCGAATCGAAATTTAGCCTAATAAAAGACTCCTTTAGCGCCTGAGACCAGGATGATGCTTGAATAAGAAGTAATTTCCCCGGTACGTACGATGCATTTGGAATGAAAACTGCGTTTATGCAAGTCCCAGTGGGGTAAAAACATCAACTCGGCCTCGGGGAAACAGCGCTGAATCCACTCCAGAACTTGAGAACTTGCTTTTTGAACTTCCGTAGCTGCAATAACCTTTTCAATCGTCATTTCTTCCGAAAGAACCGCGAGTACATCTAAGAGACGGGGTATATTACGGCTAAGGGCCAAATCAATCCGGTACGGTCCTTTGGGTATTGGAAAGCCCGGATCACAAACCGTCATTTCATCCCGATGACCCATGTTGGCAATTGCCGTTGAAAGGCCGGCATTAAATGTGCCGATTTTTTTCATCCGATTCCCTCCTCAATCATCCGACTGTCGAACCGCCATGAACTTAAATGCTTCATTCCAAATTACTGTGTCTGGATTGCATAAATTCAAAAGATGCTCCGGACATCTCGCGCAAATATGCGATCACGGCATCCAGACCAATTAACAACGCCTGTTCAAAGTAAGTCCCGCCAAATTGCCGACTTGCCGTGGATTGAAACACAACCGTTCCGACGAGTAACACTACCGTAAAATCCGAGTTTTGGGCGATTGCGCTTCCCGAAGTTGCTGTAATAAGCCCGACAGACGCCCCGGCATCTTTGGCCAACCGGGTAATATGCTGACAGGCTCCGGTTTTTCCGGAGCCGGAAGCAATAAGAAGTAAATCATTTTTTGCAACGGCAGGGGTGGTTGTTTCATCGACAACGTAAGCCGTTAGACCCAGATGCATCAGCCGCATGGCAAACATTCGCATTACAATGCCACTGCGTCCTTTGCCATAAACAAATACCCGGTTTGCCTTTCCAATCTCGCTGGTGAGTTGTTGGAATGCGCTCTCATCCGCCGTACCAATTATTTTTGCAAGCGTTTCATTTATTTCTTTAGCATATTCAAGAACACCATGCATCACCTTCACCGCCCCAATAATTGATTCCTTAGAATTTGTGCTGTTTGTAGCGGATCGGAAGATTGCGTCACACTGGAACCGATTACAAAAATCGTTGCACCTGAGTTCATGAGCGAGCTAATATTTTGGGGGGTGATTCCTCCGGCAATCGCCAACGGTATATCGGAAATCTTCGCTGTCTCGGAAATCCGGTCCGTTAACGTTGTTGCGCGATAAACCCCATCGGTTGCAGCATGGAATAAAACGCAAGCTACCCCTAGCTTCTCAAGCTGAACCATGAAATCGGCAGAATAGTTCATATTTAAAGTATCAACGCAGACTCCCCGGTCCATCCGTTTTCCCGCTGCAACCGCCCCCTGGATGGTTCGAAAATCAACCACCCCCAGCACGGTAACAAGATCGGCCCCGGCCTGATAAGCTATGGTCGCTTCATAATCCCCGGCATCCGCAATTTTCATATCGGCCAAGATAGTTTTCCGGGGATACCTGGCCCGCAAAATTTCAATCCCCCGGACGCCTTCGGAAAGAATCAGCGGCGTCCCAACCTCCAGGATTTCAAAGCAAGACGATACTTGATCGGTAATTTCCAAAGCCGTATCAATATCCGTCATATCCAGCGCCAATTGCATTACCTTATGACTTTCCAGTTTCAATTGTGCCATCTTACCCTGCCTCTTTGCCGGTATTCATTTTCCAGTAGGCAATCCAAACAATCCGGATCATCCTAACTGCTCCCCGTTTCCATAGCGGATAGGGTAACTTCAAGTCTATTTGCGTTTCTGGATTTGATCCACAATGACCGTGGCCACCAGCAATATGCCAATCACAATTTGCAGATAGAAGGGATCCAAGCCTAACAAATTACCGCCGTTGCGCAGGCTCGACATAATAAAAGCACCTAATATCGTTCCGATAATACTTCCTTCAGCGCCGTTCAGACTGGCTCCACCAACCACCGCGGCGGCAATCGCATCAAGCTCGTAGCCTTCGCCGGCCGTAGGAATACCGGAAGCTAGCCTTGATGTAAGTAAAATTGCGGCAACACCTGACATCAAAGCACAAATGGCATAAGCTCCATACGTAATAAACCGGATGTTAATTCCGGAAAGCCGGGTAGCCTCTCGGCTTGAACCAAGCGCATAGATACTCCGGCCAAAAGAGGTTTTATGTAAAATAACACCGCTAATAACCGCCATAACCCCAAGTACGATTACCAAACTGGGTATTCCAAGAGGAGCTTCCTGCGCGAAATTGATAAAATCCGTCGGCAATCCGGTAATAAGCCTGGCCTGACTGATTACCATGCCGATGCCGCGGGCAACAATCATCATACCCATTGTGGCGATAAACGGGGGAACATTGCCATCAAATACTACAATCCCATTAATGAGTCCCAATAGAATGGATAACAATACCATTAAAAGAAGGGCCAAAGGCACCGGCACTCCGGCTTTTAAAACCAACGCCAGAAATAACGAGCAGATGGCAACGATCGAACCCACCGAAATATCGATTCCGCCGGTGACAATGACAAAGGTCATCCCTAATGCAATAACACCATTAATGGCCGTCTGACGTCCCAGATTAAACAAATTATTATACGTCAAAAAGGTAGGCGTCGCTATCGAAAGGACAATCCACAACGCCGCAAGAACGAAGAGCAGTATCCACGAACCCTTTAAATGTTTCTTCAAGAATTTTTGTTTGTTGCTTGTAACAATTTCCGCTGATTGCGATAGTTCCGGCATATGATGACCCCCTTGCTTGTTTATAATGATTTGCGCTCTCAATCGACTATGAAGCAATTCTACCGGCTGAGGTAGCCATTTTTAATATCTTCTCCTGATCCGCTTCTTCACGTTTGATGATTCCGCTAACTCTTCCTTCGGAGATGACCATAATCCGATCGCTGACTCCTAAAATCTCCGGTAAATACGATGAAATGAGGATTAATGCTTTACCCTCATTGACCAGTTGGCCTAAAAGTTTGTAAATCTCCGCTTTGGCCCCTACGTCAACTCCAACAGTCGGTTCATCGAACATCAAAATCTTGGAATTTTTACAAAGCCACTTGGCGATCACTACTTTTTGCTGATTACCGCCGCTCAGAAAACCGACCTGTTGAGCAAAACCGGGAGTCTTGATTGCCAATTCGGATATATACCGCTCCGAACGTTTGGCTTCCAGTGCCCTTTTAACCATACCGCAAATAGTAATATCGCTATAACTTGCTAAATTGATATTCGTGCCGACCGATAGGTTCAAGGTAAGTCCTTGAAGCCTCCTGCTTTCAGGCAATAAGCCGATACCATTGCGGATCGCATCCCTTGGGCTCATGACCTTTACCTTTTTACCTTCTATCCACAGATCCCCGCTGTCAACTTTATCAGCGCCAAAAATCGCACGGACAATTTCGGTCCGGCCCGATCCCACCAAGCCGAAAATCCCTAAGATTTCGCCTTCGTAGAGCGCAAAATTGATATCTTTTACAAAACCGGACGATAGACCCTCGACTTTAAGTACTTCCTTTCCCGGTGTAACTTTGGCTTTATAAAAAATTTCATCCAGCTTTCTGCCCACCATATGCTTGATTAAGTCATCTTCATGGGTATCCTTGATTTCAAGGGTTATTATTTTTTGGCCGTCCCGCATTACGGTTGCCCGGTCACAAATTTCAAAAATTTCTTCCAGCCGGTGGGAAATATAGATTATTGAAACCCCATCCGTTTTTAATTTTTTAATGAGGCGAAACAATTCCTTGGTTTCATCCGCAGCAAGTAAAGCTGTCGGTTCATCTAAAATCAAAATCTTTGCCGCCTTGGAAACAGCCTTGGCAATGGCGACCATTTCCGCTTGAACGCTGGTTAAATCGCGAATTAAAGTTTTGGGATCAAGTTTTAATTCCAAACGCTCCAATATTTTTTTCGATTCTTGAACCATGGTTCGAAAGTCGATGAGGCCTGCCCGTTTTGGTTGTCGGCCCAGAAATATGTTCTCCATGATACTTAAATGGGGAGCAAGCATCACATCCTGATATACCGCGCTCAATCCCCAATCTTGGGCCACAATCGGATTCGTGATCTCCATCTTCTTGCCATCAAGGTAAATTTCTCCCGCATCTTTCGAATAGGCGCCCATCAGAATCTTTATCAATGTTGATTTACCGGCGCCATTCTCGCCGACCAATGCATGAACTTCTCCGGGACGAATGCTGATATTTACATCGTTGAGAGCATGAACACCCGAAAAGGATTTATAAATATGTTCCATTCGAATACGATCGTTTTCCATTTATAACCTCCTAATATTTCGTGCTATCGGTCGAAATCAACCAAAAAAGGAGGATTTCAATTCATAGTTTATCTGATATCCAGGTTGGGGTTGAATTCATCCCTAACTCATTTCATCCCCAATCCGGGTGCTTTTTACTTCAAAATCCAATAACTATCCAGTATAATCAAACCTCGCTCGGCAAGTAAGTGCCGAATCAGGTTTTTTCTGCAGAATCCGGCAAGGTTCTTAATGGAAGAAATTCTGAGAGTTACTTGCCGGATTCATGTTCAATGAATCGAAAGAGCTGTTACATTTTGTTCCAAGCCAAACTTCTATTTTTTCAACGGGAATAGCAATTCTTGAGAACGTTTTTCGTTGAAATTTTTTAACGTAATCGCGTTTGCGCCGGTATCGACTCTCTTGGCAACTTTCTTGCCGTTAATGGCATCGATAGCGTACTTAATCCCATAGTAACCCATTCCATAAGGATCTTGCAGAATTAGTGCTTTTAAAGAACCGGATTGAATCGCCGCCACTTCTTCCGAATCAGAATCAAAGGCTACTGCGACAATCTTACCATTTAATTTTCTTTCTGCAATTGCTCTTGAAACTCCATCACCGGTATGATTGTTGTCCGCAAAGAAGCCCAATAAATCCGGGTAAGTGGTGAGCATATCCTCGGCTGCGGATAATGCTTGAATAATATCGTTGTTGACATATCTTACGGGGGCTATTTTGATATTAGGGGCTATTTTAGCCAATTCTTTGGTGAAACCATCATCGCGGTCGATTAAAACTTGAACTCCGGCCATAGAGGATATTAAACCAACCGTTCCTTTCAGCGGTTTTTTCATTTCTTTTAATGAATCAACAAGCTTTTGGGCAGCCAACGCACCGCCTTTGAGATTATCCGTGGCTAAGAAGGAAGTATAGGAACTGTCTTTCAGTTTTACAAAGTTATCAACCAAAACCACTTTAATTCCCTGGGCGGCCGCTTTCTCCAAAGCGGGAACGGTGGCGTCAGAACTGGTAGAAGCAATAACAATGGCTTTGGGATTCTTCGAAACAATATCTTCAACAATGGCTACCTGTTTGTCGATGTCGGCCTCCGAAGGGGGACCGCCACGGTAAATCATTTTTACAGTTCCAGGCCCTAGTTCTTTAACTGCCGCATCGGCACCGTGAAGCACAGCCTGCCAATAATCGGAATCTGTCGCTTTAATAATTACGGCGATATCATAGGGCGCTTTCGCGGATACCATCGGAATGGAAATCGTAGCCGCAATAAGAGTGACCGCTAACAATAAACGAATGCATGAACGAATCGACATTTTTTAAAGCCTCCTTTTAAATTTTAAATTGTAAAAAGAACCTCCAAAGCTTCAACCCATCCCCCCTTTCCGATGACATTGGCTAAACTATTTGCGAAAATAAAACCGCTTATTGTAAACGTCTACATTTATGGTAATCAAATTTTTACTTATCGTTCATCAACGAATTCAAAATATCCAGCCGTCAATCATCACAATTTTCTTTAAACCCATTCAATAAGCCGTTCTCGATGTAATGTAAGTAGAACGATTCATTGGTAATCCGGCGTATTTTTTTTACAGGAAGTTTACCAAAACAACTTATTTGGAATACGTCTACATTAATTATATTAAAATATTCACGATTATGCAAGAATTTCCTGCGGCGTTGCAAAAAAAATTTAATGAATCCGTTCGCTATTTGTTACTTTGAAACCAATCTTTTATTGCAGATTCTTTTCAAGGATATTTTTGATAGCTTAATTTGGGATGTGCGCAAGAACCACGTAAAACAAGGTTTGTGGGCAACATTTTTTCCCTCGGTAATTCGGTAAACTCCTCCCGTAATCTTTCGAAAAGCATCTCTGCAGCTATTTCCCCCATCTCGACAGTTGGCCGGTTAATGATTGAAATCGGCGGTGAAAGGTACGCCGCAAGGGGAAAATCATCAAACCCGAGCAACGAAACTTCTTCGGGTACTCTCATCCGCATATCCGCCAGCGCCTTGTATACACCCATCGTCATAATATTATTGGCCGCAATGATGGCTGTCGGAGGAGAGGAAAGCCGAATCAGCTCACGGGTACACGAATAAGCTCCTTCCTCCGTGAAATTACCGTTCATGATGTATTCAGGATTTAATTGAATTCCCGCTTTGGTCATTGCATGGATATAACCGCGCAGGCGTTCCTCACCCGGAGTCATATTTCTTTGTCCATGAATCATGGCAATTTTAGTGTGTCCGAGCCGTAATAAATAATCCACCCCGCTGCTTATGCCGCCTGCATTATCAATGACCACACAATCATAATCTTTTTGAGTCGTGCGCCGGTCAATTAAAACCACAGGAATGTTCATAGCCTGGAACCTTTTAAGTTGCTCCCCGCTCTCACTGACCACTATCGCAACGATCCCGTCGATACGTTGTTTGAGCAACGTATCAATGGCAAGTTGTTCTTTTAAAGGCTCTTCACAGGTGTTTTCCAATAATATATTATAACCGTACTTGGCGCAAACAGCCTCCACGCCTATCAGAACGGTAGGAAAGAAAGGGTTTGAAATATCCGGCACTAGGAAACCTATTGTTTTGGAACTTGCCATACGAAGGTTGCGGGCGATTACATTCTGAACATAGCCATATTCGGCGATGATTTTTTTCACTTGGGAAGCGGTCTTTGGAGAGACTCGCGGATCATTATTGATAACTCGCGAAACAGTAGCAGAAGAAACACCTGCGAGTTTGGCGATTTCACGCTGATTCAAATTAGATTCCCCCTGAATACGTATACAATAATACTTCACAACATTTTTTCTTTTCATCCATGATGATAACATAATTTTTTTTAATTAGCAATTTGATCGAGACGAAGCATCAATTCAGGGATGATTGTTAGCTTTCTCATAATATGCTATACTGATAGATATTGGATAGGCATGATTTGAATCATAATTGTATACGATTACATTCTTTAATCAATCTCTACCGCTGGTTGAGTATCCTATGGGTAAATGATGCTTTGTTTGAGGCTGTCCCAAAAGTAATTTTAACGATCAAGAAATACAATATATTGAAGTAAAACCATTCGATGAAGCTATATGTTGTATTTCTTATTGATTTTGAATTGCTTTTTAGACAGCCTCAAGCAAACAAACTGACGGCATTACAAAAGAAGGAGAAGAAAAATGGAACTATATATTGATTCCGCAGATTTAAGGCAAATAAAACACTTGAATGATTACTATCCGATAGCAGGGGTCACAACCAATCCCTCGATTCTAGTGAAAGAAAAACGCCCCTATTTAGAAGTCCTTAAAGAAATTCGAGAAGTCATTGGTGATCAAAAAGAAATTTTCGTTCAGGTTATCGGCGATACGGCAAATGAAATGCTAGACGAAGCAAAATTTATCAATCAACAGCTCTCCGGCGCTGTCGTCATTAAAATTCCCGTAACCCAGGAAGGCATTAAAGCCTTGAAATTACTATCATCGGAGGATATTCCCACCCTGGCGACAACAGTTTATACTACTTTTCAAGCCCTTATTGCGGCAATGAGCGGTGCGAAATATGTGGCGCCTTATATAAACCGTATTGATAATTTAAATGGAAACGGTGTCAAAGTTGTATCGGAAATTGCCCAATTATTTTCAATGCACAATTTTTCAACCAAAATTCTGGCTGCCAGCTTTAAAAATGTTCAACAGGTTTTTAACGTTTGCCTTGCCGGAGCGCAAATGGTTACCGTAGGGCCTGAACTCATTGAAAAGTTCCTTGCCTTTCCGGCAACTTCGGCGGATGTATCTGAGTTCAAACGACAATGGCGAGCGGTATATGGAATGGACCCATCCACTCTCATTGGCTCCTAGAAGATACGATGAAAAAATGTTCACAAAAAGCAAAAAAGGGGTGACTCTTTGAGTCAACCCCTTTGATATATCATCCATTTTTTAACGGTTGCTTAAAACCCTATACTCATCCACAATTGTAGTTCCGGCACTTGTTCCGATGCGTTCTGCTCCCGCCTCAATCATCGCCAATGCCGTTTCCAGATTTCTTATTCCTCCGGCCGCCTTTACCTTAATCTTATCTCCCACCATTTTTTTCATATATTTCACATCGTCGGTGGTTGCTCCCCATTGGCCAAATCCGGTCGATGTTTTTACGAAGTCCGGGCCTACATTCAACGCAACTTTACACAATATACCCTTTTCTTCCTCGGTCAAATAGCAATTTTCAAATATCACCTTGGAGGTAACTTTATTATCCCTGCAAACTTTTACTATCTCTGTCATTTCATCTTCAATCAATTGAATATTGCCGCTTTTCAATTCGACAATATTCACCACATAATCGATCTCATCCGCACCGTTCATGATTGCATCGCTGGTTTCAAAAACTTTGGTTTGAACCGTGGTTTGACCGAGCGGAAAGCCGATGGCCGCGCCTACTAGGACCCCACTGCCTTTTAACATTGACTTACACATTTTAACAGGGGCGCTATTAATGGCTACCATTTTAAATTGGTATTTGGCGCTTTCTTTGCAAAATTCCTCAAAATCGTTTTGACTGACATTCGGCTTTAACAATGTTTGATCAATCATTTTCGCTAATTCTTCGGAACTAAACTTAAATTTGCTGATATCCATGATCGGCTCCTTCACTTGTAATGTTATTGATAAACTTCATTTATTGCGGACCAGCTCTACTCTAAATTTGTTACGATCGCCGCGATACCTGGCAATTGAATATTCAATCGGCATTCCATTATTCGCATAGGCAATTGTTTTTACCAGACAGATGGCGTTATTTTTATCCAAATTCAGGTACTTTTTTTCTTGGGGATTGGCATTGACCGCTTCTATCTCCCGAATCGCTCTTTCGATCCTGAGATTATATTTTTCTTCAAGAATTGAATATAATGAATGAGCGACAAAATCTTCCTTTAGCAAATTTTCAAACTCACCTGATAAATAAGTTTCAAGATATACAACCGGTTCTTCATTGGCATATCGCAATCTGCTCAAATATATCAATGGCCTTTCCAATGGCAAACTCAATTGATTATTCATTTCAACATTTCCGGTTACTTTTTTGAGTGCCAATACTTTCGTTGAAGGTTTTAGACCCTTCCGTATCATTTCATTGTTGAAACTTTCGAGTTGCTGAAAAAAGCTTTCATCCACTTTTGGACGAGATACAAAAGTACCTTTGGCTTTTATTCGATATAAATACCCTTCGGAAACAAGTTCATTGATAGCCTGACGGACGGTTGAACGGCTGATATCGAATAATTCCACCATGTCAAGCTCATTGGGCAGTTGATCATTGATTGAAAATTCGTTATGAATGATCTTCTCCAGAATTTGTTTTTTGAGCTGGTAATATAAAGGAGTGGGAATCGTCTTGTTCAGCTTGATATTGCTTACATCAACTATCATCAATACACGCTTTCTGCAAATTGTTCATTTTTAAATTGCTTGGCAGCGATAAGTTATTATGTTCTTATGTACGTACATTTCAATATAGCTTTATATTACAATGTAATTCCCAAAAATTCAAGACCTTCATGAAATAATTTTTATTGGATATATTGATCGTAACGATGCTATTCTCAAGTATATCAACAATATTGGCCTGGTGGAATTGGAGAGTTTTCTTCAGCTCCACCAGGCGCCAATTTATTAAATTACAATGAGCTCATAATCCCGTCTGCCCAAACCGATTTTCTCCGCATGCTCCAAACAGGTGCGCCATTCAGACTCGGGCGTAGAGTTGGTGAAATGGTCATGATGGTCGACGAAGCCCGGCTTTGCCATGTTATCCGACATTTGGCTGCCCGGAAGCGGTGTGGCTTTCAGACAGGCATCAACACAGGCTTGATCCAGCGCCAGCGGATCAAAGGATGCAAACATACCCAAATTTGGTAGAATCGGCGCGTCGTTTTCTCCATGACAGTCACAGTTGGGGGATACATCCACCACCAAAGAAATATGGAAGCAAGGACGCCCATCTACCACCGCCTTGGTGTATTCCGCCATACAACAGTTCAGCAGCTCGTTGGCGGCATCGTTATCAAACCCGATGGCGTCGAAATTACATGCGCCCAGGCAGCGGCCACAACCAACACAATTTTGCTGATTAACCGTCATCTTTTTACTAGCGACGTCATACAGTAAAGCTTCGTTAGCGCACTCCCTCTCACATCTCCTGCAGCCCCGGCATAAATCTTGATCAATGTGAGCTTTGCCGCTGTTGTGCTGATCTTTTTTCCCGGCGCGGGAACCACAGCCCATGCCGATGTTCTTAATCGTTCCGCCAAAGCCGGTCATCTCATGCCCCTTGAAATGAGTCAGACTGATGAACACGTCCGCATCCATGATAGCCCGGCCAATTCTGGCTTCCTTTACGTATTCGCCTCCCACTACAGGTACAGCCACATCATCGGTACCCTTCAGCCCGTCACCGATCAGAATCGGACAGCCTACCGTCAGTGGCGTAAAACCATTTTCCCATGCGCATTCCAAATGCTCCAGAGCGTTTTTTCGACTGCCGGGGTACATGGTGTTACAATCGGTCAAAAAAGCCTTACCACCCAGTGCCTTTACCACGTCAACCACAGCCCTGGCATAATTGGGCCGAAGGTAGCTAATGTTTCCCAGCTCGCCAAAATGCATCTTGATGGCGACAAACTTGCCATCCATATCAATCTGCCCGATGCCGGCTTTTTGGATTAGTTTCTTAAGTTTGGCGGGCAGTCCGTCTCCGAAAGCCACCGTCCGGAAATCCGTAAAATAAACCTTTGCTTTTGCCATTTTTTATACTCCTGTTTTGAATCTGTTGATATAGTAGGAGCGATGTGATTCCTTGCACTTACCCAAAACCTGGATTTGCAGGATTCGCCTCTTCTTGGATAAATTATACCGGTTCGAGATAACTCGAAGTCAATACCCCAATCGATATTTTCCTATGGATTTTAACGGTCTGTAAGGATTTGCCCGAAAGGGTGAGTCGATTATACAGCCTCGACTCATAGACATCCCTCCAATTACTTAAGTGCCTATCGTTACATGATTGCACCTCCCCTCCCTTTGACTGTAAGATGGGATATCCGCGAAAGGGATGGGAAGATCGTTTTACCAAGGCTTTCACCACAAGAAAACCATCCAACAACGCTCTCTCGAGTCTGCTTGATCAAAAGTATCGCTATTTGCTGCATCGTCCGCCCTGCCCCTCCCTTTCACGTCCATACTGTACTGCCAGTCTAAGGGAGGTCGCGTCTAAAAGACGCGTATTGCTGCCGATGGACTCATACCGAGCAGGCGCCTGATGGGGTAAGTCGGTTTTACGCAAGATGGAACATCAACCGGGCTTTATAAAAAATCAAACATCTTCTTTCGGTAATGGTTTCAAGATGGAAACGAGAATAGAAACTCCCAGTGATACCATAATGATAGCCAGCGCCCACTGGATCGGAATTTTATAAAAACCTGAAACCAACATTTTGGTTCCTATAAACGCCAGTACGAAGGCTAGGCCATATTTGAGATAATGGAATTTATCCATAATATCGGCCAGCGCAAAGTATAGCGCCCGTAACCCCAGGATGGCGAAGACGTTGGAAGTATAGACTATAAACGGATCCTTGGTTACCCCGAATATCGCCGGGATGGAGTCGAGGGCAAAAACCAAATCCGTTGTCTCAACTACCAGCAATACGATAAAGAGCGGGGTAGCGTATAACCCGTCCTTTAACCGGACAAAGAACCGGTCCCCCTGGTTATCCGAGGTCACCGGCATGATTTTTTTAAAGAGACGGACCAAAGGATTGCTCTCCGGGTGAACCTCGGTATCCTGCTCCGCAGCTATTTTAATCCCGGTAGCAACGAGAAACCCTCCAAAAACATAGATTAACCAATGAAAATGTTCCAACAGCGCCGCGCCTGCGAAGATGAGTATACCTCTTAGAACTAATGCGCCGAAGATTCCATAGAAAAGCACTTTATGCTGGAATTGAGGCTGGACTTTGAAGTATGAGAATATCAGGATAAAGATAAAAATATTATCCACACTTAATGACTTTTCAATTAAATAACCGCTCAAAAATTCCAAAGCCACTTCCGAACCGCGCCAGAAGTATAATATCAGGTTAAACAGAAGCGCCAAAGTGATCCAAACCCCACTCCAAATTAGCGCTTCCTTCATTTTGACAACATGTCGTTTCTGATGGAACACCCCCAGGTCCAGGGCCAACATGAATAATACAAATAAATTAAACACAATCCATATCCACGGATTAAGCTGCAATTGAAATCTCTCCTCATATTCATAATCGATCATCTGATTCATTGGTTAGGTTAGCGAAACCATCCGATAAATATTCCCGGATCATCAACTCCTTCAACCGGTCAATAATAAAAAAGACCTTTGACAAATGTAAGCCATTTGTCAAAGGTCTTGCTCCCAAGTGATCTTGTCCATGAAGCGGGTGGGTTAAACCACCGTACTGACGCCTCGTGGGACGGCATTGCCGTGAGCTACTCCCCTTTGCCTCATTACCAATTCCTATGAGTCTAGAACCATAATATCTTGTAGGGTGTAAATTGTCAAGATAAAGAACATAACTTATGGTCATAATGGATGGGGTCATTCATCTGTTCCCGTTTACGTATATGCCGGAAATCGTCGCCCAGGGAATACCAACAAAAAATAGTGCTAAGCGCTATTTACCAGTCTTATCACTCATTGTCAGTGAACTAACCGGAGAAGCGGGAATGGGAACCAGAGTGGAGGCTTTTTTAGATTTATTCATGGAGCGTAAAAGTTGAAAGAACGGAAGGTAACCATGTTGTAGGATTATATCGGCAGATGTTGGCAGCGTTGCGACAAAAAATGACACGTCATTTAGCTGCTTATGCTGGGAGCTGATACTGTAAAATAACCATCATTGGCATCAGTAACCCTCCTATTACTGGGAGGATGGCATTGACTCATACTTGATTCAAAGTTTCATCGTAATTTTTTGATGATTGATAAAACTCAAAATGACTCAGGCACTTTTATCAAAGAATGGAATAAACTATTTACCATCAATATTCGTTATTGGGGGTAATTTCGATGGAATTTTTAAATGTACCACCAGGAAGACACCAATTACCTTCCCTACCTTACCCTTATAATGCTTTGGAGCCTGTAATTAGTAGAACCCTGCTTCGGTTTCACCATGATAATCACCATAAATCTTATGTGGATGGATTAAATAAAGCTGAACTTAAACTGGTAGAAGCTAGACAAAAAAGGGATTTTTCCTTGATAAAACATTGGGAACGCGAACTTGCTTTTCATGGTTCCGGACATATCCTGCACAGTATTTATTGGACTATAATGACTCCTGTTGGAACCGGAGGGCAACCCGGCGCCTTAACTCAACAATTCATAAATAATTACTTTGGAAGTGTACCTTTATTTCAAGAACAGTTTACCGAAGCAGCTATTAATGTTGAGGCTTCCGGTTGGGCAATTCTAGTCTGGCAACCGGCTTGGGGCAGATTGGAAATACTAAATGCCGAAAAACACCAAAACCTGACGCAATGGGGAAATATACCGATTTTGGTTCTTGATGCGTGGGAACATGCTTATTATTTGGACTATCAGCACCGTCGCCCTGATTATGTTAAATCCTGGTGGAATATTATTAACTGGTTTGAAGTGGAAAAAAGACTTTCATTAGCGTTTCAGGGAAAAATGACTCTATCCCTTTAATCATCGCATTGGCACTATATATTTATTCATCATTTTTATTAAAAAAGTTGAAAAATCCATCAAATAAACTTTGGAGCTGTTCATGCTAAAAAATGTACAATCCCTATTTTATTACTATGAGTTGATGGTACAGCTTCTGTGGGATCTTATGAATGACGGCGTGATGAAAAATTTTAGGTGAACTGTTTCAATTTAAATAGCCGGATGATTTGTAAGGCCATTGAAAACATGTTGTATCCATGTCGCCTAAAACACCGTCTGAACCAGGATTTCACTGATTTTCCAGATTGGACGGATTGATTCACTGCTGTTAGACGCCTTCTTCTCCATCATGCTACACTTGAACTTATTAATTCATTGTTTCGATTAACACGGGAATAGCTTCTTTAATCTGGGTAATCCGTGCCTTTGAAAAAGGCGATTCATCCTGATTCATTCCCTTATTTATCTCGACAAACAAATAGGCGTTCATACAAAAAGGCCACCGCGGAAAAGACCAATAAACTTCAAATGGCAGTGGATTGCGCATGCGCGACCGTTCTCCTCATACCGGGCCAAATCGGCCCGGATCAAGATAATCATCTTGATAGCAAAATAATAAGCGGGCCATCACTTGTTAGTGTCGAAGTGATGCCCGCTTATCTCTACCGGCTTGTGATTTTACGTTGGTAACTTTTATCCGCGTCTCCCTTTCATTTTTTGATCGCCTCTTGCCCCTCCTTCCCCTCTAAGTTTTCTCCGCCAGACCCCTCCCCCCTGTGGATAACTCAGCTCTTCAGCTTCGAAACCATCTCCAATTGGGGATTCCTGACTTCGAAGTTATCAACCGGGTATTTACCAGTCATAATGTCGATAAAATCCAATTTTTCTCCGTCATGTCAACACCTATAGCTGTTGGGACTAAATCGATACACTTTTTTCAAAATTCCGTGGTATAATGATATTGGTAAAAATTTATAAGAATGGTTTTTAATCCCAAAGCGCCTCTCTGTTCGGGCGTTTTTTTATACCCAAAAAGGAGGTCCAAAACAATGTTCATCATTTTCAAGTCCCGGGACCCGTGTAAAGAGTAAAGGGAAAAGCGTGAATTTATGAAGGTTTCCAAAAACCGAACTTGATGTCGGAGGCACTCAAGAGCCGATGGAAACTCTCCCGGTCATTTCCACAATATCTCGATGATAAGGGTCCTTGGAGGGGCAGGAGGGGCGTAATCTACCGTTTGCACAACATACGCAATGATTCGGTATATATACGCGACCGCCGGGTAGATATACGCAACGGTTCGGTATATATACGCGACTCTCGGGTAGATATACGCAACGGTTCGGTATATATGCGCAACCCTCGGGTAGATATACGCAACGGTTCGGTATATATACGCGACTCTCGGGTAGATATACGCAACGGTTCGGTATATATGCACAACCATTCGTTTAGTTATACACCCGTTGTTTAAATTCACAATAAGTTTTTTCTCTGGGTCTCCGTGTCTCTGGGACTAACTCAAATAGGCTACAAAGACACGGAGACTAATTTTTAGTCTTTCTTAGGTCCCGGCATGCCGCAGGTAGATGACTTCTTTGAGGCTTAATCTTTAGCGGTTTTAGCTCGTCTTTCTTAAGGCGAGCGTTTTTTTGGTCTTCCCAATTGGGGTGATTGATTGGAAATGAATTTTTTGAGAATCGATATTTTATCATAAAAATGGAGGTTAGAGATTCATGTTAAAACGTAATTTTTCTTTTCGAATCAATAAAATCAAGCAATTGCTGGGCGGAATGAAAGCCCGGGCCACCGAGATAGTCCCTTGGGGTTATCCGGCGGAGTTCATTGAAGAATTAACCGGCGCCTACGCCGATCTCGTTCGGCTCCAGGATGCCCGCAACGCCAATATCACGGCAGGCAAGGGGATCACTGTCAAACAGCAGGAACTGTTGGGAAAGGCCGAAAAAATGGCGACCATGGTCCGGCAATCGGTCCGCTCCCGCTTGCCCAAATCCGACTGGAACCAGTTCGGATTCTACTCGGGCGAGGCCGCCTTGGCCAAAAACCCTGAGCCGGAAACCACGAGTCATTCCGGTTACGGCGCAAAGTTAGTGGAAGATTGTTAAAACAATAATGTCAGCGCAATCCGCGCGATAGGTGATGAAATCACTCACCCCAATATTTATGAGGCTGTCTATATGAACAGCTTCTACCTGACCAGGTTCCGGGAAGATGGTTCTTTCCGGGGCCTGGTTTAAAAAACGACAATTTTGAATCTGCCCAACTTCGACTCATAGACACCCCTCCAGTTACTTTAGTGCTTGTAGTTGTATGATTGCTGCTCCCCTCCCTTTGACCGCAAGTTGCTGATTTTCGTGAAAGGGAGGGGCATAGCTATCGATTCATGAATCTTTCCATCCAGTTCAATAACGAGTCCGGCACTAAAGTCCCTTATGTCATAGAGCAACGGACTCGTTGACTGGAGGTGCACAGGCTCGATTCCTGTCGGGCATAAAAAAACTAATAATCTTAATTTTTTACTCCAGGCAAATCTGATAATTGCATTCAAAACCTTCCCCAACCGCCAGCGCTTGGATACCTTCTTTTTCTGAGATATCGCCTTCAAAGTTTTCGGATCCGTTCACTCCGTACCATGGTTCGATACAAACAAACGGTCCTGGTTGAGACCAAATTACCAAATAAGGAAACCCCTTAAACGAAACCTTAATTAAGCGGGAGCTCTTGTCGGACTTCAAAACCACCTGATAGGATTTCAAGTCTTTCATCACAAAGGCGCCTTTTTTAAAAAGTTCATATGATAAAGGCAAAACCTTTTCGTTATTCAAAAACAGTTCTTTACCGCCGATTAACAAATTATCTTTGATCAGATACCTTTCGACTTGCTCCTCTTGTTCAAATTCCAGCCGATAGTCATTCATTGTCTCAAAAGTCTCCAACGGGCAACGGAACCCTGTATGTGCGCCGATGGAAAAGAACATGCGCCGTTGATCACAGTTGGTAATGTTATAACCGACTTCGAGTTTTCTGCCGTTCAGGCCATAGCTGACCTGCAACCGAAAATGGTATGGATACTTTTGTAAAGTATCCGTATTGCTTTCCAACTGATAAACCAAACGTCCGGAACTGTCTTCCAGCAAATCAAACCGACATTCTTTTACAAAACCGTGGTTTTCCATGGGATATTCTTTCCCGTCGACCCGGTAGCGATCGTCTTTAACCCGCCCTACAATCGGAAAAAGTAAAGGAGACTGCCTGCGCCAATATTTAGGGTCCGGTTGCCAAAGATATTCAAAATTATCCGCCACGGTTTGAATTGAGTTTAATTCGGCGCCAACCGGATTAACGAGAATTCTTAGAAACTGATTGCTTAGGGAGTTCTGCATGGGATTTCCTTTCTGATCGGCCACTCTTTTTTACAAAGTGTTCGTCGAGGCCGATCTGTTATTTCAGCCATGATATACAGCCCGGTAATTGTTGGGTCAAATATTCCTTCGTCTCATTGAAATCCGGAATGCTGCTCTGGCCACCAATTTTAGTACATTTCAACGCAGAAACCGCACTGGAAAACAACGCGGCTTCATGAAGCGGATATCCTTTCCATAAAGAAAAGAGGAACGCTCCATGAAATACATCACCCGCTCCCGTTGTATCAACGGTTCTAATTTTAAATGCCGGGATATGCTCGCTTCCCTCGCGGGTGATAATATAAACTCCCTGTTCACCACGAGTAATAAGCAATGCTTTATTATTCTCCGTATAAAGTTCTTTACCGGCTGCAAGGATGTCTTCAGTCCCAAGATATGTTTTTACGAACACTTCCGAAAGGATGGGATAGTCAATCAATTCAAGAAATCGCCTCAACTTGGGGTCTCTATTTCGCGGACTGATATCGGCGACGCTGACAATTCCTTTCTCCCTGGATTGCTTCGCGGTACGCATAGCGGTATCAAAATAGAACCCGTCAAACATAATAAACCCCACTCCCGTCAGATCAATCGCTTCTTGCAAAAGCTCCTGTCTTTCCTGGACTCCTTTTTTATGGAAGAACGTTCTCCTACCGGTCTCCCTATCAATCAGGACAAATGTAAAGGGGCTACTTTCGCCTTTGAAAATTTGGATCCGGTCGCATTTGACGTGGTACTTCAGAAAATTATCCATAAGAAATTTCCCCTGATAGTCATCGGAGATCCCCCCGATATACTCCACCTCAGCGCCTAGTTTGCTTGCTGCGACAATGGCGGTTGCCGCCATGCCACCCTGTTGTACCTGATACTCTTCAACATAAGTCGTTTCCTCCCAGGATGGCATCTTCGGGATTACCGACAACATATCATAGGTTAATCCGCCTAAAGCCAACAATTCACTCATACCTTTCACCTTGCAGCTTATTTTGGATTGTTTGAATCTCCATTTTGGATAAAGTATACATCTCACTATTGTCGGAAGAAGTATTCAAATTTTCGACCAAGATCAGTTTTGCATCCCGGGACATAATCATATTGTGCCAAACCCCTTTATGAACACTATAGACTTTTCCTTCTTCCATTCCCACAGGTTCAATAATGGTATGGTCGTTTTCGGGGGAAATGTCAACCAATAAGGTACACTTCCCTTTGAGAAGTACAAATGCTTCATCGGTCAAAAGGTGCTTTTCCACATAATCAAAATGTTTCAGGTCGTTGGCGGGCTTATAATTCTTAATTCCGATCATCCAGTCGCCGCTCTCTATGACCCGGTTCATTCCTTCGGCCTCGCTCGATTTTACACTCAATTTATCTGAAAATTGATCCATTTTATCAATCTCCTTGAAAATTTTTTACTTTTTCATTTTGAGTACATCCAGGACATTTTTTATAATATTTTCAGTGCTTAATCCGTAATAATCCAATAAATCCTCCGCCTTACCCGATTGGCCGAATACATCGTTCATACCCATTCTTTTGACAGGCACCGGATATTCCTCGGTAACCGCCTCGGCCACGGCGCTGCCAAGTCCGCCTAATATAGTTCCTTCCTCAAGAGTAACGATGGCGCCGGTTTCTTTGGCCGAATCGACAACTAATTCTTTGTCAAGAGGTTTAACCGTATGAATATTAATAACTTTGGCCGATATTCCTTGCTGAAGCAATTTTTCCGCGGCCTCCAACGCAAAATGAAGTAAATTTCCAGTCGAGACAATGCTGACATCCGTTCCTTTTTTGAGAACAATCCCTTTGCCCAAAGTAAACTGATAGGTATCTTTTCCGAAAATTACCGGGACCGGTAATCGTCCCAGCCGCAAATATACCGGCCCTCGGTGCTCAATCGCCGCTCTCACGCAAGCATGGGTCTCTACTGCATCCGCCGGGCTTAAGATGAGCATATTCGGGATCGCTCTCATGATTACCAGATCTTCAATTGCCTGATGAGAAGCACCATCTGCTCCTACCGAAACACCGGCATGGGTTGCGCCAATCTTCACATTCTTTTTCGGGTAGGCTATCGAGTTCCGCACCTGTTCAAAAGCCCTACCTGCGGCAAAGATAGCAAATGAGGTCGCAAAGGGAATAATATCGCAAGCGGCCATCCCTGCGGCGGTGCCCATCATATCCGCCTCGGCGATCCCCATATCAAAAAAACGTTCCGGATATGCATTTCTAAATAAATCGGTTTTCGTCGCGTTGGATAAATCCGCGTCCAGCACTACCAAATTTTTAAATTCTTTCCCGCATTCAACAAGCGCTTCACCGTATGCGTCTCTGGTTGCAATTAATTCTTGCATTGTTGTTCCTCCAGTTCTGTCATTGCGTTCTTGATATGTTCCGCGTTAAGAGACTTACCATGCCATTCAAAGCGGTTTTCCATAAAAGAGACTCCCTTCCCTTTTGTGGTATGCATCACGATCATAGTGGGTTTACCGTTCAAGTCGGCCTTCGCTTTCTCAATGGTCAAAATAATTTGCTCGATATCATGCCCTTCAACTTCCGCAACATCCCAACCAAATACTTTAAACTTATCGACTACCGGCTCCGGGCACATAACATCCTTAATATTGCCGTCAATTTGAAAATGATTATAGTCAAGAAACGCAATTAAATGGTCTAACTTATAATGAGATGACGACATGGCGGCTTCCCAGACTTGACCTTCTTCAATCTCCCCATCGCCCAGCAAAACATAAACATAATAATCTTGTTGATTAAATTTACCGGCCATCGCCATACCATTGGCAATGGACAATCCTTGTCCCAACGAACCTGCTGAGGCGTCAACGCCAGGAGTCCGGTTTGAATCAGGATGTCCCTGCAATCTTGAACCAAGTTTTCGTAAGGTCTTTAAATCCTCAACCGGAAAAAAACCCCTTTCCGCTAAAGCTCCGTAAAGCCCAGGACAAGCGTGACCTTTAGAAAGGATAAACCGATCCCGTGCTCTCCAGCTCGGATTTTGAGGATCAATCTTCATTATTTTAAAATATAAAGCGGTCAGTAATTCAACACATGATAAGGACCCGCCGGGATGTCCCGAACCGGCAATTCCGCACGATTCAATAATATGTTTCCTGATGGTGATACATTTGCCATTGAGGCTGGAAATTTCTTTCTCATCCAGATGCATCGATACTCCTCCTCTATTTGAAATTATGATAACCTGTAAACAATCTAATAGATAATATGATTATATCATCTGATGTCATTGGGTGTTAATTGATTCTATTTCTCCTTTCCATACGCGACGGCATGATTCGGTCGTATGATTTGCGATAAAATAGTAAGCCGTCATTATTTCCGTAACTCTTGATAAGCGGAGGACTGAAGCCGTTGCGTATAATTTATGGAATACCGCCGAAAGTCCCTTTAACCTTTGACAGCGCCGGCAGTTAGCCCTCTAACCAAATTTTTCTGGATCATCATAAAGATGATAATGACCGGAATGACGGTTATAACAGCACCTGCCGATAATAAATCCCATTGAATCAAATATTGGCCAATAAATACCTGCAAAGCGACAGGCAACGTTCTCGAAGCCTCATTGGTGAACATTACAGCATATAAAAACTCATTCCAGGCGTAAATAAAAATATAACTCCCGGTAGCTACCAAACCCGGCGTAATCATTGGAAAAATGATTCTAAAAAAAGAACTAAAACGGTTACAACCATCTACCATTGCCGATTCTTCGATTTCGATCGGTACTTCATTTAAAAAACCAACCATTAACCATACGGACAAAGGAATGGTAAATGTGGCATCGGCAATAATCAGCGACCAAAGCGTATTAACCAAACCCAAATTTTTCATCTCAATAAACAACGGAATCATAAATAATACGGCAGGGAACATGTAAATTAATAAATAAGAACTAAGTAAAATTTTTCTCCCCCGAAAACTATACCGAGTGAACGCATAAGCGGACATAGTGGCAACGGTTAAACTCAGCAGCGAAGTCCCCAGTGCTACCAGAAAACTATTTTTAATGTTTATCAAAAAATTGGTCTTTGCGAATAATTGGTAATAATTATTGAACGAAGGTTTGACCGGTAAGTATGTAAAGACTTTGGAATATAATTCATTTTGATTTTTTAATGAGGTAAGAAACATCCACACAAACGGTAATAATGTTAAGACCAGGATAATGACTAAGGGAATATACAAGGTAAAAATGCGGCTGGATTTCTTGTTCATTTACAAAATCCCCTCCTTTCTACCGCGGTTAATTAATCGAATGTAAACAAGCAGCAGGGTACAGACAATAACGGTTAGACAGATTGAAAGAGTAGCCGCATAACCGAAATCCAGAACTTTTTGGGCTTTTATATAAGTATAAACCGCCAAAGTCAGCGAATTAAATCCCGGGCCTCCGCCAGTCATAATATATATGATATCCACCGAATTTGCGACCCAAATGATACGGAGGATCGTCGTAATCACGATGGTCGGTAACAGGAACGGCAATGTTACAAATCTAAATATCTGCGGTTTTGAAGCGCCGTCAATTTCTGAAGCTTCATATATTTCATCCGGGATGGATTGCAAACTTGCCAGCAACATAATTGCAAAAAACGGTATCCCTTGCCAAATAATGGTGACAATAAGGGCCGGCAATGCCGTCTTTGCCTGCGCTAGCCACGGTATGTATTCATTAAGAATATGCATTCTTACAAGCAAATCATTGATTAACCCGTGGTTGCCATCATACATCCACTGCCAAATCAAGCCGATAATAATACCCGGGACAATCCAGGGGATGAGAATTAACGATCGGGTAATTCCCCTCCCTCTAAAATTTTGATTCAAAAGGAGCGCAAGCATCAGACCGATTACAAATTGGAAAAAAACGCCCAAACCGACCCAAACCAATGTGTTGATAATAGAAACAGCAAAAGCAGGATCTTTCAATACATTTTCATAGTTTTCAAGACCAATAAATCGAATGTCATAAGGTTTCCATAGTACATAGTTAAAAAAACTCAGACCAAAAGACCGGGCAATCGGATATCCCACAATCAAAAGCATCAAGATGATTCCTGGGCTTAACAATACATATGGAATAAAAGCTTTATATTGATGTCTATTTTTCATAGTCATTACCTACTTCGTTATTATTAAACTAAACTGTAGAACCCTCGGCTTTAGCCGGAAACTTTCGTTCAAATTTTTACAACGAGGGTTTTTTTCTTTCCTTCAACCGGCGCTTCAGCCGGTAGCAGTTTAGTTACAGCAGGATAGTCCAAATGGATTATCCCGCTGCAAAATAGGACTCATGCTCTTATCTGGTTTTGACCTTTGCTGCAAACTCATCCATCATTTGCTTGCTAGTTATTTGTCCCAGTAAAGCCCTCTGGAAAGTAGTAGGCCAAGTATTTTCCGTAAACTCACCCATTACCGGAATCATCGGGTAAGAATACATGGAGGGAATTTGTTTAATCGAGGTTTGAACAAAAATGTTATTTTGATAATACGGCTCATTGGCAAGGGAATTGCAAATCGGAACAATTCCGGTTGCTTTACACCAACGATCAACTTGCTTTTTCTCGGCTAACCATGAAATGAACTCAAATGCTTCTTTTTTATGCTTGGAATTAGCCATCAAGGCATTTTGGGTATCACAAAACATAGTTACCCTACCCTTGGAACCGGCGGGGACTGGAACTACACCGACTTTATCGGGGCCAAGTTTATCCAGCATAACTTTGGATGATTTTACGGTATGGCATAACATGGCCGCTTTGCCTGATTGAAAATTCGCCAGTATCTCCGCAAACCCATCCGAAGGAGCTGTTGGAGGTACCACTTTATACTTCTGATATAAGTCAATATAGAATTGATTGGCTTCTACTACCTCAGGCCGGTTTATCGTCACTATTCCCTTGTTGTCGAAAAAACTATAACCTGAGGAAAAAGCAAAGGCCGTCCACATCTCGTGTCCCCCTCTGGCGCCTCTCATGGCAAATCCGTACTGGTCAATCCTGCCATCTCCGTCTGTATCTTTGGTCAGTTTTTTACATACTTCCAAAAATTCGTCCATGGTGGAAGGAGGGGTCAGCTTCTCCTTGGCAAAGATATCTTTCCGATAATACAGATAAATATTAACCAATTCCCAGGGCATTTGATATGTAGGTTGCTTGGGATCTTGCTTCAAAAGCGTCCAAAGACTACTGGCAATATCATCTTTACCCTTCCACTTTTTAATATACCCATCGAGCGGCACTAATGCTTTCATTGCTAAAAATTCGGATACCCAGCTCATTCTAAAAGCTGTGGTGTCAGGCCCACCGCCAGCAACAACTTCAGTTAGCAGTTTATCATGGAAATTATTCCATCCGACTAATTCAGCTTCAACTTTGATGTTAGGATGCGTTTGATTAAAATCAGCCACCATCTCCTTGAAAGTCGGATCATTGGGATTATCGAGCCAGACCCAATGTTTGATTGTCACCGGTTTCGTTGCGGCAGTCAATACTGAACGCGGATAAACGCTTGCGACCATTACCAAAAATGCCAAGACAACAACTAAGCGAACCAAATTTCTTCTCTTTACCATTAACACCCTCTCCTTTACTTATTCGTTAAACCTTCCAACCCATTGTAGAATATCACCCCTTTTCAATATCCAGATCACGTTATTTTGCAAACTCCTCAGATTGTTGAATGTGCCGATACATCGCGTTATAGGCTCCGTCTTCATCCTTATTTTTGATAAGTTCATAGATTAAGTTATGGTTTTCCAAAGCTTTACGGGACGATTCGTCGGATTTACCGCTGTGCAAGATTACTTTATATCCTTCATAGAGCCCTTCGTTTATAATAGGTATCATTTTCGTGAAAATGTAATTTTTGGACGCTCTGGCGATTTCATTGTGAAATTCAATTTCATCTTTAATATAGCTTCTATTATTTTTTATCGCATCTTGAAAACGTCTCAAAATCATTTGCATGTTGTCAAGATGACTTTGATCTCTTCTGGCTGCGGCATATTTGGCTGAATACGGTTCGATAATTTTTCTGGCTTCATAAATACTGGTAAGCAGCAGTTGTGAATCTAAAAAGTAAAATCCAAGCGGATCCTTTGCTGTTCCAAATTCTTCGCAAACAAAAGTGCCTTTCCCATGGATGATTTGAACGATGTTCATCGAGGCCAATATTTTAACAGCTTCTCTGACCGAAGAACGCCCTACATTCATTGACGCGGCAAGTTCAGATTCATTGGGCAGTTTTTCACCCGGTGATAATTGACCGGTGACGATCATTTCCTTGATATTGTCCGCAATCGTCTCACATAGCACACTTCTTTCTACCTTTTTAATACTTCCGTTCAAGATAATCCCCCTCCATAATTAGCTATTAAAAACTTATAGGTTACCATGATGTGGTGTTTATATCATCTGATGTCTTCTAATAAACTTCTCTTTGCACCCTATGTTTTTCCTCTCTAAGTTTTTAATTTAATTATGTTGATTCTTCATCAATCTTAACATATAGACTTTAATTAATCCCCCAATACAACCGGCTCAAATCATAACATGACCCGCCCGATTAGCCGAACCAAAAACTTCAATCCGTTTTTTAATCTCATCGCGAATGGCTTGTCTTGCCATTCCTAAATAATCGCGCGGATTAATTACTGCGGGATTGTCAGCCAGAAACTTTCTTACCGCCGCAGTAGCAGCGATTTGAATATCCGTATCAACATTAATCTTATTAATTCCGCAGTCAACCATCTTTTTTAATGCCTCAAACGGAACCCCTTTCGCTTGTTCTAAATCTCCCCCAAATCGATTAATGACTGCAACTTGTTCCGATGTCACGGAGGAAGAACCGTGAGCAACCAAATAAGTTGTTGGCAATAGGGCTCGAACTTTTTTAATGAGATCAAAAGCGATGACAGCTTCTCCTTTAAATTTATGAGCGCCGTGGGCGGTTCCAATGGAAAGCGCCAAAGCGTCAATCCCGGTCCGTTCCACGAATTCAACCACTTGATCCGGATCGGTCAAACCGGCTTTTTTTGAGCCATGCCCGTCTTCGATACCGCCGATGACTCCAAGTTCACCTTCAACTGAAACTCCATAATCGCGGGCATACTTCACAACTTCGCCGGTCCGCTTAATATTACTTTCAAAATCAGACGGCGTTTTGCCGTCTTCTAAAAGCGAGCCGTCGATCATTACTGAAGTAAAACCCATTTGAATCACTTTTTTTATTTCATCAAAATTCCGACCGTGGTCCAGATGAATCGCCACCGGTATTTGGGGATTTTCTCTCAGTCCGGCTTGGATGATATTCAACAGGTAATCACCACCGGCATAACTTAACGCAATACATCCGATTTGGATTACGACCGGGGAGTTAGTATCTTTAGCCGCCTTCATTATTCCCTGGAGTTGCTCCATGGTATTAACATTGAACGCTCCCACTGCAAAGGGTTCCCCAGCTTTATAACTGTCAAGGCTGCATTGAAGTAAAGGTTTCATTGTTGCTAACATGATGAAAATTTCTCCTTTTTAATATAATAAGATGATATGGTGGTTACATCATCTGATGACTATTTATAATACTTTTTTCTTCCAAACAAAGAAAATTCCTCCTTGATTATGAAATTTTTTTTAATTTTTTTTTACATTTATGTTTTGCTAAACTGAGGCCCATTCAACCGGGCATTTATCAGTCATAATGTCGTTAAAATCCAATTTCCCCCGTCATATCAGCGTCTATATATGTTGAAATAAATAATTATTTGAGTGCCTAACTGCGACTGTCAAGTAAGCGGGGCCTCTCTGATGCTTTGTACCATCAGATTGAGCCCTCACTCCTCACAGATCCGTACGTGCCCAATTAAGGCATACGGCTCTTCATATTATCTTAAAGAGATAAATTGCCCATTGGATAACCGGTGAGTTATTCTCGACTTTGGCAACGGATTTAGTTTCAGATACTTGTTAAAGCTTTCCCAAGTGAGACTTTTCCGCTGACTCCTACGATTGAGCCATTTATACAATAATTCTCCCACCCTATCATAGTACGTGGCTTGAAAATCATGACTGGCATATTGAGAACCTCGATCCGAATGGAAAATGACACCTTTTGGCGGTCTACGGCGCCCAATGGCCTGTTTTAAAGCATCACTAACTAGTTGTTTGCTCATCGTGCTATCCATTGCCCAACCAACGATCCGACGAGAGTATAATCAAGGACTGTTGCTAAATAAAGCCAGCCTTCTGGGGTCGAAATGTATGTAATATCTCCTACCCAGATCTGGTTTGCATACTGGGCATTAAAATCTTGCTTTAAAAGATTGGCCGCCACCGGATAGTTATGACGTGAATTGGTTGTGGTTTTAAATTTCCGTTTTATCTTTGATCGTAGGTTATTTTGTCGCATTAATCGCGCCAATCGATTTTTGCTACACCAAAAGCCTTCGTCACGAAGGCTTTTGGTTATCTTTTATCGCACCATAAATCTCGTTGGACTGGTTAAAAACCCTAATAATGTCTTGAATGAGTTTTTCGTTTTCCAGCTTGCGTTTGCTTTTAGGCCTCTTACACCAGGCGTAAAAGCCGCTCCGGGA
>JAEXDA010000054.1 GCA_023401925.1 Bacillota bacterium | reverse complement strand
TAGGCGTCCACGGCGGCGCGTCTCTAATTATTTAAAGCCCGCAACGCCTGACCAATACCAACCGAGCCGTACTTCTGCCGGCCCTTTGATTTCAAGACTACGAAGCCAAAACCTTCGTTCCTCCATTCAGGTCGAATCCTTCGGATTCGCGGAAGCCAAGTTGGAGGGTTGGCCCAATTTCAATCAAACTGTCGTCGCCCAATCCGTGTCCTTCAAAATATTATTCCTGATGGTATTGAAAATTCTGGAAAGAATTATTACAAAGAAATATACATATCTTCTACAACACCCCCTCTGCCCCACGTCGCCCCTGAACCCAATCTCCATCAGGATTTAAACCGTGGGGCCACCCTTGGGCGAGACGTTTAGAAACAAACGATTCCATTCCGAAAAGATTTGGGGAACGCTTTCCGCCGCAAAATTAAGGTGCGACTCAATGACCGGCATTCTCCGGCCGTCTGCCATCTCTCGCGACCCCTGAAATCAGTTCTTCGGGCTATACTGAAACAATTTCCGCAGCTCCAGCGATTTCTGATTTCATTTCTCCAAACATTTTTTCCATTTCAAAAAAGAGTAAAACGGCAAAAAACTTGGATTTTCCATAAGCACCGGAATTCACGCCGGGGATAAATTTTATGGTATAATAAAAATATCTGATTATAAAGTTAATTCAGCAGATTATTTGGATGTAGTGGTCTATCAGCTATCTAATGATTTAAAATCAAAAAAATATCTCCCGCAAAGGCGCGGAGGCGCAGAGAAATGACGAAGCATTTTGAGACTATGTTTTCTGGCCTAGACGTATCCTATTCACGCGTTGGCCCGATATCACGAATTACCAAAATATCTTGCAAAGCGCATCTCGTACTCTGCGCCTTGGCGCCTCTGCGCGAGAATAAATAGGCGGCTTGAGTTGGAACCAAGCTGATTTATTTATCTTTATAACCATGTAAAAATATTAAAAATTTTTTCGAATTAATGGAAGTCAAAAAGACAATCGCATAAAAACCCGAAAACCTACACTAGTAGAGCGTATCGTAAATAAATGGCAATCAGAAATGGGGAAGATACGCTCTACTTAAGTAAAACGTTCACAATCATTGAGTAGTTATTTAGGGAACGTTTTACTAGTCCCCTGGAACTCGCCCATGACCTCACCAAAGGAAAATGAAAGCCGATCCTATTGTGTCGGAAGATTTTGATATAAATTGATCTATCCGGGAGGTTCCTTCATGTCCATCCGTTACGTTCATACCAACATCATCGCCAAAGACTGGCGCAAGCTATCTGATTTTTATATCCAAGTTTTTGGCTGCCAACCACTCTATCCCGAAAGAGATTTATCCGGTCCATGGGTTGAAGAATTGACCGGAATCGAAGAAGTCAGGATCCGGGGAATGCATCTTCAGTTGCCCGGGTACCAAGAGGGTGGGCCGACCTTGGAAATATTTCAATATCAACCGGAGCGGCCCCGTAAGGAGGAAGCGGCTATCATCAACCGGCAGGGTTTGGGCCACCTGGCCTTCCATGTCGACGATGTGGAAACCGTTCTGGCCGGGGCCATCGCTCACGGTGGAAAACAACTGGGAGCTGTCATTAAAAAGCAATATGAAACCTTGGGATTGTTGACCGCTGTCTATGTAGCCGATCCGGAGGGGAACTTTATCGAGATTCAGAACTGGAGTCGGTAAGGTTTTGATGGACCATGAAATATAACAAAAACATCCTTTTATGATATGGGTTCAACTTTTTTTACTTCAGTCATCCCCGGGGTTTTTATATTGCGGGTCGGGGAAGACTCCGCCAAGGGAGATTCAGTCAAAAAAAATTCAGGCAGGGAAGACTTCGCCGGGTAATACCAAGTTTCACCAAGGCGCGGGGACACCAGGAAAAGACGAGTAGGATGATAGGTATTTAATTTAGTTTAAATAATGAATGTTACTGCCATGTTTAAGCCGGCATAAGCCGATCGTCGGCGGCCTTCACCCTTCCGTCGCCAGCACATTACTCTCTTTTAATAAAAAGGCATACTCCGTTGCGATATACTCCAATACCTTGTCCGCGATAATCCGGTGTCCTTCCCCATTGGGGTGAATCCCATCCAGGCATAAAAACTTATTAAAATCGGGATACTGGAGAAATGCTCCCCGAATATCGATCCAACGGGTTTTGGTCGCCTCGGCCACCCGGATAATCGTCGAACTGTAACGCTCTTGCCACCAATAAATCTTGGTAACGCTCCCCAGCCATTTTAAAATATTCGTTTCGGCCAGAGGATTGTTTTTGCTGACCCATTTCAAATAGCGATCCGCATTCAGCGGCGGCAGGGTCATCAAAACCGGGATAACCTTACAATTCTTCAGGAATTCCACCGTCGCGATTAATGTTTTTTCGAACTGGTTAAAATCGGTCTTGGGTTCATGAATCCCCTCGGGAAAACTGGCTATTTTCTCCCAGTCATAATCGCAGTCGTTGCCGCCGTATTCAATTAACACAATATCCGGTTTGTCTTTGATAATGTCGTCTCTTAGCCTTGATATACCCTTCATCAAAGTATTCCCAAACTTGGCCGTATTGGAAACTGCCCCGGCAAGTCTCTTTTGAAGTAACGCCACATAGTTGTCGGCTAAAACCACATATTTTTGCTTTGTTTCATCATAGATAACTCCCCTGGATATGGAGTCGCCCGAAACCAGATATTTACAGATATTCTTAGGGGTTTGTTGATTCATGATCCATACCTCTTGAATATTTTGATACTGTTTTCAGTATAAAAAGACTGTCCGGAAAAGTCAATATTTGTAACGTATTTTGAAGCAAAGCTTAAACAAACTATAAACTTTGAAAATAAGCAACACTCACCAATCTCGCAGCCCGGCAAAGTCAAATGAATTTTAAAAAGTTTTTTACCATCACCCGCTAACTATCAATAAGGGCCATCATAAACTAATAATGCTTAGCCGTCAAAATTTGAATAACCCACTCGAAAGCTGCATATCCTAAAATTTTTAAAATATCTCATGGTTTTCCACTCTTTTTTAGGGCGGACTCCGCAATAAATACCAAAGTCAATCGTTGTTAAGGCGAAGGAAATTTTTATGGCTGTCTTGCGGATATCAACACAAATAAGCCAATCGAAAATGGTTGGGTTAATCCGATTTAATTTTCAAGACTGGAGATGCTTTGATGTTTAAATTATTCCGATTTTTAAAGCCATATGCCATTCCCATCACCACCCTGGTTATTTTGGTATTTTTACAGGCTATGGCTTCTTTATACTTACCGACACTGATGTCGGATATCGTCGATAGCGGCATCATTAACGGAGATATCGGTTATATCACCAGAACCGGCGGGCTCATGTTACTGGTAGCTTTGGCAGGTTCCATCTGCGCTATCTCGGCCAGCTTGTTATCATCTCAAATTGCCATGGGATTTGGCCGCATTATTCGCAATGAGATCTTTAATCATGTTACAAACTTTTCATTGAATGAATTTGATAAATTCAGTACACCCTCTCTGGTAACGAGAAGCACCAATGATATTACCCAAATTCAGAATGTGATGATGTTTGCCATGCGGATGGTAATTTTATCACCCCTGATGTGCATCGGGGCCATTATTATGGCGATATCCAAAGACAAACATTTGGCCTGGGTGATCGTCACCATTGTTCCGGTTTTGCTAACAATCATTTTACTGATTGCCCGAAAAGGGTTCCCTCTATTTCAGGTGATTCAGAGTAAACTGGATCAAATCAACCTGGTCGTCCGGGAATCATTAATCGGCATCCGGGTCATCCGGGCTTTTAACCGGAGCGATGATCAAAAAAGGCGGTTTCACCTGGCCAATCTTGATCTTACGGATACTTCCATCCGGGTCAATCAAATTATGGCCAGCATGATGCCGGTGATGATGTTGTTAATGAACTTAACCACCCTTTTGGTTATTTGGTTCGGCAGCATCTATATCGAACGAGGCTTGACCAATATAGGGGATATGATGGCATTTTTGCAATATGCCATGCAAATCATGTTCGCGATCGTAATGGCCATGATGATGTTCATCATGATCCCGAGAGCGCAGGCGGCTGCCGTCCGGGTCAATGAAGTTTTGGAAACCATTCCGGAAATCAATGATCCGGAGCATCCCAAACCGGCAGGAAACAAAAAAGGATATTTGCAATTTAAGAATGTCTCCTTCCATTATCACGGCGCCCAGGAGCCGGCTATCGAAAATATTTCTTTTGAAGCCCATCCCGGTGAGGTTACTGCAATTATCGGCAGTACCGGTTCGGGTAAATCAACATTGATTAATTTAATACCCCGTTTTTACGATGTAAGCAGCGGGAGTGTTGAAATTGACGGTATCGATGTGAGGGAGCTCTCTCAGGAGACTCTGCGCTCCAAGATTGGACTCGTCCCTCAGAAGGCCGTTCTTTTCAGTGGTACCATTGCCGATAATATTCGCTATGGCAAAGAAACAGCCAGTGACGCTCAAGTACAACACGCAGCGGAAATTGCCCAAGCGACTGAATTTATATCCGGGATGAAAGACAGCTATCATTCCATAATCGCCGAGGGCGGGACCAATGTATCGGGCGGTCAAAAACAACGCTTGTCCATTGCCCGGGCCCTCGTCGGCGAACCGGAGATTTATGTTTTTGATGACAGCTTCTCAGCCCTAGATTTCAAAACCGATGCCCAATTACGGGCAGCTTTAAGAAAAGAGACAGCCGACGCCACTGTGATCATTGTCGGACAACGAGTGGCTACCATCATGGATGCTGACCGGATTATCGTTTTAGATGAAGGGAAAATAGCCGGAATGGGAACGCATAAAGAATTATATCAAACTTGTGATGTCTATCGCGAGATCGTTGCTTCGCAACTCTCAGAGGAGGAGATTGCATGAGGTTTTTGATACGGCATAGCCACGGGATGTGGTTGCTATGAGTGCGGAACAACGAAAATCCAGTGCAGCTGCAGGGCCCGGAGGCGGAAGACCCGGATCCGGGTTTGGCGGCGGTCCCATGAGAGGCCCCGCTGAAAAAGCCAAAGATGTCAAAGGTACCGTGAAACGGCTTTTGATTTATCTAAGTCCTTTTCGTGCCCAACTAACCATCGTGTTTTCCTTCTCCATTTTAAGCACTATTTTTAGTGTTTTGGGCCCTAAAATTCTTGGCAAAGCAACTACCCGCTTGATGAACGGTTTAATTGGAAAATACGTGGCCTATATGCAGCATCAGCCTGTGCCATCCATTGATTTCAAATATATTGGCACCATTATTCTGATTCTCATTGGTTTTTATATTATCAGCGCTGTATTTACTTATATCCAACAGTATGTCATGGCGGGAGTATCTCAGAAAACCGTTTTCGCGATGAGACGGGATGTCAACGACAAATTAGCCCGCTTACCTTTAAAGTACTTCGATTCCCGTTCCCATGGCGAGATTATGAGCCGGGTTACCAATGATATTGACAATGTCAGTAATACTTTACAACAGAGCCTAACCCAGCTCATCACTTCAATATGTACCATTATTGGAGTAATTATTATGATGCTGACCATTAGTCCCATGCTGACTCTGATTACACTGGTCACTTTGCCGATTTCTTTTGGGGTAACTGCATTCATCGCCAAAAGTTCTCAAAAAAACTTTGCCGCCCAACAAAAAGAAATCGGTGCTTTGAATGGTCATGTTGAGGAGATGTTGACCGGTCATAAAATTGTGAAGGCGTTTCGCCGCGAAGAAAAATCCATCCGAGAATTCAATGAAATCAACGACAGGCTTTATAGTTCCGGATGGCGCGCCCAGTTTGTCTCCGGGGTTATTTTCCCGGCCATGCAGTTTATCAGCAATATTGGTTATGTAATTGTTTGCGCGGTCGGTGGTATTTATGTCATTAAAAAGAAAATTGAACTTGGGGATGTCCAGGCCTTCATTCAATATTCCCAGCAATTCTCGCAGCCGATTGTACAGACCGCCAATATTGCAAATATCCTCCAATCAACCATCGCTTCGGCGGAAAGAGTTTTTGAAATTCTGGACGAAACGGAAGAGATACCCGAAAAAACGGATGCCAAAGTGATTGAGCATCCTCAAGGCGCAGTTCAATTCCAGAATGTGAAATTCGGCTATAAAGATAGCGTCACGCTGATGGAAAACATGAACATCGATGTTAAACCGGGTCAAACCATTGCCATTGTAGGGCCTACCGGGGCGGGCAAAACCACCTTGGTGAATTTGCTGATGCGGTTTTACGAAATTAACGGCGGAAAGATAACTATCGACGGTGTCGACATTCGCGATCTCAAAAGAGGCGACCTTCGAACCATGTTCGGTATGGTGCTTCAAGATACTTGGTTATTTAACGGTACCATCAAGGAAAATATCGCCTATGGTAAAGAAGGGGCCAGCGATGAAGAAATCGTCGCGGCAGCTAAAGCTGCCCATGCCGATCACTTCATTCGCGCGCTGCCGGATGGCTATCATACGGTGCTGAATGAAGAAGCATCCAATATTTCTCAAGGTGAAAAGCAACTGTTAACGATAGCCCGCGCTATCCTGGCCGATCCGGTTATCCTGATCCTCGATGAAGCAACCAGCAGTGTAGATACGAGGACTGAGGTATATATTCAAAAAGCCATGAAAGAACTGATGAAGAACAGAACCAGTTTCGTAATCGCCCACCGGCTTTCAACCATTCGCGATGCAGAATTGATCTTAGTAATGAACAACGGTACCATCATTGAAATGGGAAACCACAAAGAGCTCATTGCCCAAGGCGGCTTTTATGCCGACCTTTATAACAGCCAATTTACCGGCGCCTATACGGATGAGAAGGCAGTATAAATGAAGAATTAAAATACAGGAAGGAAGAAAATCCATGCCAACCAAAACCCCTGAACACAAAAAACCCGTACTCATTGGAGGAATCATCCTTGCCGTCCTCGTCACTGCTGGAGTGGGAGGTCTATATTACTGGATCAATTCATTCAAGTATGTGTATACCGATGATGCATCCATTGACGGTGATCATGTTTCGGTCAGTTCCAAAATGATGGGGCGCATCCGTAGCTTGGCTGTTGATGAGGGCACCAAGGTGACCGTTGGACAATTACTGGCTGAGCTTGACGATTCCGATTTAAAGGCTGAGGAGAACCGAGACAACACCGGACTGGTGTCTGCCGAAGAAAATGTGACATTAAGCAAGGTCAACCTTAAAAAAGCTCAGGATGATTTCGACCGCGCCGATCTCCAATTTAAAGGAGGAGTCATTTCCAAAGAGCAATATGAGCATACCAAGAGTGCTCTCGATACTGCCAAAGTCCAATATAAAATATCTCTCGACCAAGTAAGTAACACCCAGGCTCAGTTGGGAGTGGTTCAAACCCAGCTGAAAAATACCCGTATACTGGCTCCCATTTCCGGAATTATCGCCAAACGTTCCGTAATGCCCGGGGAGGTGGCCCAAGCCGGCCAAGTTATCTTTTTGATTAACGACTTAAATCATATTTGGGTTACCGCCAATTATGAAGAGACCAAAATCAGACTGGTTCACCCCGGACAATCGGTGGAAGTTGATGTGGATGCTTATCCGGGACGCCCGCTAAAAGGCCGGGTTACTCAAATCGCGGCGAAAATAGTCGACCCGCCCTTTCAAATAAGCGATACCACCAAAACTACTCAAAAGGTCCCGGTAAAAATCTTGCTTGACCGGGTCCCGGGCTCAATGGTTTTACTGCCGGGAATGTCCGTGGAAGCTAAAATAAGGGTCAAATGAAAGGGTAAAAAAATCCCCCTCTTTTTGTCAAGCTTTCCTAAAGAGGGGGATTTGATTTATCCAGTCGACATTAATTAACAATCCCGTTCCAATAATTCTTAATTATTAATCTAAAAAATCCCTTAACTGCTTACTTCGGCTGGGGTGTTTCAGTTTTCTGAGGGCTTTAGCCTCTATCTGCCGGATTCTTTCCCGGGTGACATGAAAATATTGACCCACTTCCTCAAGAGTCCGGGAACGACCGTCTTCCAAACCAAATCGCAAACATAAAACCTGTTGCTCCCGCTGTGTCAAACTTCCCATTACTTCGGCTAGTTTTTCTTTGAGTAATTTAAAAGATGCCGCATCCACCGGCGCTTTGGCATCATGATCTTCCACAAAATCTCCAAGATGGCTGTCTTCTTCTTCCCCGATAGGAGTCTCCAGAGAAACCGGTTCTTGAGCGATTTTAATAATTTCCTTGACCCTCTCCTCGGTAAGTTTCATCTCCGAAGCTATTTCTGAAGAAGTAGGCTCTCTACCGAGAGTTTGTGCCAGCTGCCTGGAAATACGCGTATATTTATTAATTGTCTCCACCATGTGAACAGGTACCCGGATAGTACGGGCTTGATCGGCAATTGCTCTGGTAATTGCCTGGCGAATCCACCAGGTAGCATAGGTGCTGAATTTAAAACCTTTACGGTAATCAAATTTCTCGACCGCTTTAATAAGTCCCAAATTCCCTTCCTGCACCAAATCCAGAAGCAACATTCCCCGTCCAATATAGTGCCTGGCAATGCTGACAACCAAGCGTAAATTGGCATCAATCAAGTGCTGTTTGGCATTTTCATCGCCTTGTTCAACCCGTTTGGCAAGTTCAACCTCTTCCACTGCGCTTAATAAAGGTACCCTGCCAATCTCTTTCAAGTATATCCGTACCGGATCATCCAACGCAACATTATCGATGATAAACTCGTCGACCGACAACATAGGATCGGGATCAGCCTGTTCTATGGTTAAATCCAGCTCGGCCTCATCCTCATCCTCATCTGTTTCCGACCCGTCAGTTATTTCGATCTCATCGTCATTCAGATCTTCTTCAGGCTTCTCAATCAGTTCCCCCTCATGCGCAAGAAAAATCTCTTCCTTTTTTTGGGCAAGTTCAATATTCTTTTTATTCTGGATTTCTTTTTCCCCTTGATGGGGCAACTTATCAAAATCGGAAACAACGACTTTAACTGAAGTTACTTTATCCAATACCGACTTCACTCTCCCCCTGATGTAATTCATGATATCGCATTACTCTCTTCAAAACGGTTTCTGGGCACATGCAAACCGGAAATTCTGAAGCAATTACAATAAAGAACACTATTGGGCAGCTTGTTTCACTCTTGACAAATCAAAAGATATATGGTAAATTTATTGTGGTTTGTTGTAATTTTATTCATTGTAGTGAACTTACATGATACCAAAAAAATTTATAAAATACAACCAATATATTTGACTTCCTAAAGATGTCCGGGTAAATTAAGATAAATTCATTTTCAAATTTCACGATTTCTCCATGAAAGCTATTGGATAACAAAACGGGTCAGAAAATCTCTGATCTTTTTTCATTCCCAGCTTAATGTTTTTCAAAATTACAATCACTCCCACAAGAATGTTGGTCATGTTCGTGATTGCAATCTTTTTCATCTACCACGCGAATCCGGCTTAATTCCATCTTAACATTCCCTTTAATAACATCAATGTATTGTCTTCTCAATTCACTCTGCTCGTCAATTTCCGCTACAGTTAATCCTTGTGTTTGACGCTTGTGATAAAGGAAATTAAGTCTGGCAATAAGATCGTTCATTTCCATCCATCGACCCCCAGCTGCTCCAAAACATTTCATTCTACATTAGAATTAATTCTATGGATTTGCTTTGAAACCTTTCGCCAACGAGCTCTATTTTTAAAATAATACTGGTAATCTTTTAACCTTTTTATGGTAAGGATAAAACTTTATGAGACGCTTGAGATTGGTAAAAGTTAACAACTTTTTAAAAAGGGATTTAAAAAACTTCAACGTATATGGCTTATATATTACATTATTATTTTATGCGTTTCAGATTGGTCATGAATCGAAACCAAAGGGATGAATTCGATGACACTTAAAATTTTCAAGAAACTATATCCGTATTTCCGCCCGTACCGTTGGCTTTTCTGTACGGGTTTTCTATTGATGATTATTCAAAACGGTTTAATGTATATTGTTCCCTGGGGTGTCGGACATATTTGGGATAATGTTTTCCCCGTTCTTGGGAAACGGCCCGATAGCGGGTGGCTACTGGCAAAATGGTGCGGGCTTCTTCTTTTCGCCGGGTTATTGCGGGCATTGTTCCTTTTTCCGATGATTTACTTATTTTGGTATACCGGAACCAAAATTGTCCGGGATTTAAGAAACCAGTTGTATCAAAAGCTTCAATCCCTTTCGTTCCGGTTTTACAATCGGGTCCGTATTGGGGATTTAATGTCGCGGCTTACATTGGATATTGAGTTGATAAAAAATTTTTATGCCTATAGCATTGAACATCGTTCCCAAATCTATATGTATTATGTCATTGTAGCCGGTTTACTTTTTATTACCGATTGGAAACTCGCTCTTGTTTGTCTGGCAATCTCCCCGATTATTGTCCCAACCGCCTTGATTTTCAGTAAAAAAATGCGCCGAGCGGTCACGGAGCGCCAGATTCAGGCAGGAATACTCAATGCCAAGGTGCAGGAAAATGTTACCGGGATCAGAGTTGTAAAAGCCTTTGCAATGGAAAATGCAGAAATCACAAAGTTTGACGCTGAAAACGGAACTATGCTGCTCAAAAACTTAAATGTCACCAAACTCCAGGCCCTCTTGCAACCTTTCTTAATTTTCGGGTCCTCGCTCGGAATGACAGCCATTCTTTGGTATGGAGGGTTTAGAGTAATTCGGGAGCAGATGTCCCTTGGAAGCTTGATTAGTTTTATTTTCTACTTAACCATGCTGAATTGGCCCTTTACCATGTTAGCGCCGAATACCAGCCAAATCCGGCAGGTGGAGGGAGCTGTAACACGGGTTGCCGAAATCTTAAACGAAACGGAAGATATTGCCTCGCCTATGGACGGGGGCAAAGTATCACCCGAGTTCAGCGGTAAAATCCAATTTGAAGGAGTAACTTTCGGGTACCGAAATCCGGAAGCACCCAATTGGTACCCGAATATTAAAGGGCTTAATCTGACGGTAATGCCTGGTGAAAAAGTCGCCATCATCGGTTTGACCGGTTCCGGTAAAAGCACTTTGGTAAGCCTTATTCCCCGTTTCTATGATCCGCAGCAGGGCCATATCCGGGCCGATGGAGTCGATTTGACAGAATTAAATTTAAATTGGTGGCGTAAACAGATTGGTTTGGTATTACAAGAAACATTTTTATTTTCAGCCACCCTCGCCGATAACATTGCTTTCGGAAAGCCTGATGCCAGTATGACTGAGATTCGAAAAGCCGCCAAGGCGGCCCAGATAGACGATTATATCATGTCATTGCCCGAAGGTTACCATACGATCGTCGGGGAAAGAGGCGTAGGCCTCTCTGGAGGCCAAAAACAACGGGTAGCGATTGCCAGAGCGCTCCTACTAAACCCCAAGGTATTAATACTTGATGATTCTACTTCCAGCGTGGATGTGGAAACCGAACGGGAAATCCAAGCGGCGCTTAATGAATTGATGTCCGACCGCACCACGATAATCATCACGCAACGCCTTTCAACCGCCAGACTCGCCGATCGAGTGATTATCCTTGAAAGCGGAGAAATCCGGGCTCAAGGAACCCATGAAGATTTAATGGATCAAGATCCATTTTATCAAGAACTCTATTCCATTCAAACGATGCAAGAATTACCCCAAGAGAACGCTTAAATGGGTAATTTTATTGAAAGAGGGATAATAAATATGCAACCCCACCTCGTGAATCCTGTGGAAAAAGCAAAAAAAGGTTTGATCGTGCTCTCTGAAGATGAGAGATATGATGACAAAAGGCCCTTCGACAGCAAGTTGCTTCAAAGAACAGTCTTTTATCTTAAACCTTACCGCTGGAGAATCTTTGCCATGGTCTCTACCGCAGCGGTTGCCATTGTGGCTGCACTTTTACTTCCATACCTGCTTGGAATCGGCATTGATCGTTATATTTCGAAACACGATCCAGTCGGTCTCGCCAAAGTTGCACTGGTATATATTGGAGTCGCTGTCATCCAATATGCGGGGTTAATGGTTCAAAATAATTTAATGAATTTCATCGGTCAGCATGCTATATTTGACATCCGGCGGGATTTGTTCGAGCATATCCAATTTCTTTCCGCCAGTTTCTTTGACCGCCAGAAAACTGGACGAATCATGCTCCGGGTTACCAATGATGTAAACTCTTTGGAGGAATTGTTGACTTCCGGGGTCAGTACGGCCTTCGCCGATACCCTCACCCTGGTAGGACTGCTTGGAATGATGATTTGGATCGACATACGCATGTCGTTGATTATCCTTTTTGTCACACCTCTTACCATCTGGTTGGCTGTGTTTGTGCGCAACAGGATGCTGGAAGTATCAAGAAAAATGCGCCGCACACTCTCGGCAGTCAATTCCAACTTAAACGAATCCTTAATGGGCATCCGCGTTACACAAGCCTTTTCCCGCGAAAAAGTCAACATGAACTTTTTTTCCAATATCAACCAGGAAAATTTTGAGGCCGGACTGCGTTTCATCCCTCTTAACGCCTTTTTCTGGCCGGCCATCGGTTTTGTAAATATCATCGGTACAACAGCAGTAGTTGCGGTTGGTGGTGTTTTCTACCTTCATAGTTGGATAACCTTAGGCACTATCGCTTCATTCTCCAATTATATCAACCGTTTTTTTCAACCCATCCAAAATTTAAGCAATCTCTTCAATGTTATCAGTAATGCAATGGCCTCCTGTGAACGGATTTTTGAACTCATGGACTACCAACCTGAAGTATCCGATCCAGAAAATCCCACTGCGATGAAAAAAATCAATGGTACCGTAACTTTCAGTCATGTCGACTTTGGTTATGGGCCGGAAAAATCGATCTTGAAAGATTTCAATATTGAAGTCAAACCCGGTGAAATGATTGCGGTGGTGGGACCAACCGGAGCCGGTAAAACAACGGTTATCAATTTGCTGAGCCGCTTTTACGATCCGGTTGCAGGCTCAGTCCAAATCGATGGCTTGGATTTACGGAATATTGCCCAACAAGATTACCGAAAACAAATCGCCATGGTATTGCAGGATACCTTCATTTTTTCAGGAACCATCGCCGAAAACATCCGTTACGGCAAGCCCGACGCCACTAGGGAGGAAATCGTAGCGGCTGCGAAAGCAGTCGGTATTCATGAATACATTACTTCTTTACCGGATGGGTATGACAGCGAGGTTCACGAACGGGGCAGCAGTCTTTCAATCGGTCAACGTCAATTGGTCGCCTTTGCAAGGGCCTTAATACGGGATCCCCGCATACTGATCTTGGATGAAGCAACTTCCAACATTGACACGCAGACTGAAAAAGAGTTACAAAATGCTTTGATGGTATTGCTCAAAGGACGGACTTCCTTTATCATTGCCCATCGTCTATCTACGATCCAAAACGCCAATCGGATTATCGTGATTCAAGACGGTAAAATCGCCGAAAGCGGGTCCCATGCCGAGTTAATCAAATGCGGAGGTATTTATGCGCGCCTCTGTGAACAACAATACCAAGCATGCTAAAAGGCAAGGATTGTCGCAAAAATACTAAATCCATGAAAGCCCTACAAATTCATTTTTTCTCTACGAATGTCATGAATTCGATCTTCAGCCTGTTGATTAAAGGCATCTTTGCCGCCATCTTTTTTAATGGCCGTATAAAAGTTATGCAAAGCTTCCTTTTCATTTCCTTTCTGCAAATAAAGTTCACCCAGCAATAAAAAACATTGTTGAGCCTGGACGGTCGATAAATTCTCACCGGTTTTATAAATTACGTCATAATAACCCTTTAGCGCTTGGCCTGTAGCCATACTAAACATTTCCTGATCTTCAACATCGTGATACAGCCAGGATAGTTGCAGCCAAATTTTCCCGAATTTCAAAGAACTTGCATGGACCAACTCCGCACAAACCAATGTCAAATAAAAAGCATCAAACACTTGATCAATGGTTCGGGGTTCACTAAATTGAAAAGAGAACTGTTTCTTTAATTCTTCCAGTTTAGCCAGTACCAACTGCTTTTTAAAGGGCGGGATATCATTGTAGTCTGTGTAAAAGTTAGCATAGTAACATTTCGGACAAACCCAAATCGAATACCATACCGGTTCAAAGTCCACATAATGTTTTCTGAAATCATGATCCATCGCTTTAAACTTCATTTTCGACTGATACAATTTCTTGGCTTCAAAAATATTACCGCAAACAGGACAAGTTGATTGACTGGAGATCAAGTAGTCATTAAAACTACCGGGCGCAATCTGACCATATTTCTTATGCCCATCGGGATAGAAATTGCCATATCCACTAATCACATGGTTGGTACCTATGTCCTGAACCGTTGGAACAGAATTGTCATTTCCGGGTTGCTCGATAGTTTCCGGTTCCCCCTGAAGATCCTTGTCCATCCCATTGTTTGAATCCGCTAATTGTTGATTACCGCTCAACTTAGCAATTTCACTGTGTAATTGATTCATTTGATGAACCATTCCGATAATAATCCGGTAGGGAATCGACGTTGGATCGCAAATGGCATTTTGAAAATTGTCTTTGGTGATCCCCAGTACCGTAGTATCGGTTTCAGCCATCGCTGAAGTATTTCGCGGCAAGCCGTCGACTAATGACACCTCGCCTAAAAAGTCACCAATTCCCAAGCGTGAAATCGTCAAAGAGGAACCATTACGAGTTTTAAGAGTCACTACAACTCTTCCGGATAAAATGATAAACATTTCATTACCGGTTTCATCTTGCCGAAATACGTAATCATTGGCCTTGATAACTCTGGCACTACCGTTCTCTTTCAGTTTCTGAAGATCTGTCATCCCACACACCCTATTTGCTGGTTTATGTAAAATTAACAAATTAATATCAATTTTTTATTTTATCATTCTAAAAAATTAAGACTACTTTCAATTAATGATTTTTATTCCCATGATTTTTTACAGCAACCCCAAATTATCAACTTTGTTAATAAAATTCCTTATCATTTTAAAAAAACCTTCTAATCCTGGTAATTTATTATAAGAATGTACAAAAACTTCTGCCCGCAATCAATAATTTTTTGGCAATGGTGTCTCTAAGAATAAAAAAACATAAAAAGCCGGAATAGTTTCTCCGACTTTTCATTCATCACGGGTTGCAATTAAAATCTTATTACCAGGCCAGCTTTTCCGTTAAATACTTGGTCAACTCGGCAATGGGAATCCGCTCCTGTTCCATGGTATCCCGATCTCTTACAGTGACCGCCTTATCTTCAACGGTTTGAAAATCAACAGTGACGCAATAAGGGGTCCCAATTTCATCCTGTCGGCGATAACGACGTCCGATGGCTTTCGAATCATCATAGTCAACCATCCAGTATTTACGCAATTCTTTTTCGATTCCACCGGCTATTTCAAGTAACGGCTCTTTCTTTGACAACGGTAAAACAGCCACTTTATAGGGGGCCAATGCCCGGTGAAACTTCAATACCACCCGGGTTTCATCCTTATCCGGTTCTTCATGATAAGCATCCAATAGAAAAGCAAGCGTACCCCTATCGGCCCCGGCTGAAGGTTCGATAACATAAGGGATATAATGTTCGTTCGCTTCTTGATCAAAATAATCCATCCGCTGCCCACTGTATTTGGAATGCTGGGTTAAGTCAAAATCAGTGCGGTTGGCAATGCCCTCAAGCTCCGACCAACCCATCGGGAAGAAATACTCAATATCATAACAACCCTTGGCATAATGGGCCAATTCATCTTTTTCGTGCTCCCGAAGGCGTAACCGTTCTTTGGTCAACCCCAGATCCAGGTACCACTGAAAACGCTGCTTAATCCATTCCTGGTGGATCTGTTCATCGGTACCGGGTTTGACGAAATATTCGATCTCCATTTGCTCAAATTCCCGGGTCCTGAATGTGAAATTACCCGGTGTAATCTCGTTCCGGAATGATTTTCCAACCTGAGCGATGCCGAATGGCAACTTCATACGGGTCGTCGTTAAAACGTTATTAAAATTGACAAAAATACCCTGGGCCGTTTCAGGGCGCAGATACACCGCTGCAGCACTGTCTTCCACCGGACCCATGTGAGTTTTAAACATCAGATTGAATTGACGGGCCTCGGTCAACTCCCCGCCACAAGCCGGGCATTTATCCCCTTCCAAATGATCGGCCCGGAAGCGTTGTTTACAAGACTTACAGTCAACCATCGGGTCGGAAAAGCCGGCCACATGGCCGCTGGCTTCCCAAACTCTAGGATGCATCAAAATAGCGGCATCCAGTCCTACCATATCATCCCGTTCCTGAATCACTTTACGGCGCCAAGCCTGTTTTACATTGTTTTTCAGTTCCACTCCCAGTGGGCCGTAATCCCAGCAACTGTTTAATCCTCCATAAATCTCACTGGATTGAAAAATAAATCCCCGCCGTTTGGCTAATGAGACGATTTTATCCATTGTTGTCGTAGCTTGCACTTCAGCCATTTAAAAATCCCCCGTTTCCATATTTAATTTTGTTTTCAGATACCCAATGTTTTTAATCCCACGATTTTCATAACCAGCGGACTCACGGTTACTTCCAGAACAGCCGCCACCAGTAACATCAATACTATTAAAATCGCATAATAAGGCAAGTCTTGAAAAAATTCCCGAAACAACGGCGGTGAATCATGTTTGGCTAATTCATGGTACATTAGCCGCCAGGGAATCAAACCAAAACGAATCCCTAAACCGGAAGCGATAATGAAAGCCGGCAGCTCAAAAATGCCGTGCGGCGCCAGGGATAAATAATACCAAACAGGCGATAATCCATGCCGTAACCCTAACGTCTTTTGCAAAAAGCCTAAAAGAACTCCATTCTCAATCAAACTCACGACCGGAGGAAAAGTAAAGATCCCAAGAACCACCGAGAATAATGATGCAAGAAGATTGTTGCACCATAACAGGCCGATCTTTCCGATGAGCGGCGCCTGAACAAACCACTCTTTGAGCTGGGCAAGTTTTTGAAGGGATGCTTTGGTGATCATGACAATCATCGGGTTATTTTGAGAGAGACTTACCCCAATTCCCACTCCCAAGATTAAAAGCCATGATGTCCAAAGGAAAAAACGCCAATCCCTTTTCAAAAGCTGGACCATTTTTCTGCGGAAATTCTGAAATTCCATTAATTTCACCCTAAAATACCTCCCTCCAAATAAAAAAAGGAACCCTCTTCCCTTCAGGGGCGAGAGTTCCCGCGGTTCCACCCTGTTTAATTCACCGCTCGCCTTGGCGAAGCTTCCGCTTTAGCGAGAGAATGAATCCTCTTCAAACTTTATCAACTCCAAAGTGCCAGCCCATCATTTCAACCGGTCGGGTTTCACCACCCCCCGACTCTCTAAACGGTCCACCAAAGGCTCTCTTTTTCATCGCCGATTATTTCGTTCACTACGAATATAACAAATGGTTCTCTTCCTGTCAATGGTAGAGCGAAGAATATCGTAAGATTGAAAAATCATCGCAATAACTTCAGATTTCCTGTCAGTCTGTTAATCTTTTGCTCCGGTCCGTACAAACAGAGACCTAAATATTGAAACATTTCCCGACCGCAGACGGCAAGTTCCCGGGTATAATCATCGTAGTTTTTGCACCGTTGAGCCACTGTATTAAAATCAATGATTTGAATATCGCTATCGCTTTCTTCCAAAAGACGCTCATAAAGTTCCTTTAAAACCATAGAGCTTGCTCCTAATACAGGAATATTAACCTTCGTTATCCCGGCGTGGATTCGTCCGGCTCCATCGGTAATATCCGGCCCGGTTAGCCCGGTTACCCTGTCTCCTACACTTAAGCCCAGCACGGCAGCGGTATTTGCGATCAGTCCCAACGGTAATTCCTGATTGATGACCATCACCAATTTCATAAGAGAATTCCTCCTTAAAGTTTTTTTCTAGAATACCTTATCGGAGGAACCTTGCCTTGTAAAAAATTGTTTACCTGGCATTCATTCTATTTTAGATCATGTTCAGACGCGGTTCTTCATTTGCCGCTAAGGGGAACCTGCCCGGTTTTGGAAGATTTCTTAAAATAGCGGTCCAAACCAATCCCCCGTTCTGCAATGTAAACCCCGCAAAATATCAATAATCCTCCCAAAATCATCCATCCGTTGACTTTTTCTTTTAATACCAAAACTGAAGCAATCATGGTAACTAGTGGTATTAGATAAATGTAATTGCCGGATTTCACAACCCCGATTCTTTTTACCGACTGATTCCACATAACATAGCACAATGCCGAGGCAATAAGTCCTAAAAACAAAATATTAAAGACAACCGGGAATCCCATATGACTAGCCTTCAGATCGTCCTTAAACCAAAAAAGCCACGGCACAGTGGTTAATAAACCATAAAAAAAAGTTTTGCGAACCACATAAACCGGATGCCAGTCGGGTCCAATTCTCTTCAATAAAACGGAATATATCGCCCAAACCAACGCCGCGAGAATAGCGAGCATATCGCCTAAAGGATTCAGTCGTAGTACCAATTTCCCATTAAAAACCACTAGCGCGATCCCGGCCATCGCCACAATAAAGCCTTCTATCAACCGGGAGCTTAATTTTTCATCGCCAACCGTAAAATGGGCTACAATCGCCGTCAGAATGGGTGCAGCCGAGATTAACAAACTAACATTGGAAGCCAGGGAAAATTGTAAAGCGATGTTTTCAAAAAGAAAATAAAAGGTGACTCCGGTTACACCCAAACCGAAAAAAAGCAGTTCCTCCCGTAACTTGATGCACTTTTGGATTTTAGGATATATCAGAAATAAAACGATATACGCAATGATAAACCTGTAAAATAATATTTCAACCGGTGTCAACTCCGTTAAAAGAATCTTCGTGGATATAAATGTAATACCCCAGATAAAAACGGTTATCAAAGCCAGTAAATGTCCAAGTAAATTTTGATTTTTCATGATGAACGAAACGGTCCTCCGTACCTAAATTGCAATTAAACCCATTATCTCTCTTTTTCACGGAAAGAGCTAGTAGAAAATTAAAACGAGAATTAAAAATCCCCATCATAACGTATTAACGTTTTGGATGGGGATTTAGCTCAAACATTCCTTACTATATCTGAGCTGTTTATTGAAATTTCACTTCAAAGAGTTCTCCTTTTAATCCCGGGAAAACACCCGTTTCAATTTTGGCCGTTTGTGAGGAATGTACCATCACAAATTTATTTTTCTGAACCAAAAGTCGATTCCTCCTTATCGGGGATTTTGAGCCTTCGAGGGGTAAACCCGTTCCTTTGGGAAGAATGACCAAGGTAACGAATCCTTCCTCCATGACTTTGCAAGGAGAATAGTGTAAAGTCGTCGAATATATTTCGATGGCTGTACCTTTGGACAGATAAAATGCTTGGGCTTTAGCGGCATCATAGGTACAACCATCCATATCCTGCAGCTTTCCCAGAAATAACAGACAGTCGGTTACCGCAATAATAGTTTCACTCCCCTGATGGTACTCAAATCCGGAACACAACGTATTTTGTCCCCCGCATGTTCCAGCTTGTATCGGCATTTGCCCGTATATTTCTTCTTGAATGTTTTTAATTACCGGAAAATCTTCGATTTCTTTTACCGATGCCGAATATACATTGCCACATTCGGGAATTTCAACAATTTTTAGGGCATATTCCAACACGCCAATGAGGTCAAATCCCTCTAATATCCGGCCATATTGGGCAAATTTGGTGTTTCTTACATCGTCGATTATGATATCCGGATTCATGGCTTTTATTTCCTGAAGCGTCAATATTCCAACTCCCTCGTCGTTTTTCTGTGGTTTATCAAGCGAATCCATTTATTCCGACAACCCGCTCAAGACTCACCTTTGAAATACTTTGGGTATTGTTGCCTTAATATTTCCTGCTCTATCCTGGGACTGCTCAAATGCTCAGCCATAATTTCTTCCGCTTTATCGGCGTTGCCTTCCTTAAGAACGGATATGATTTTACAATGCTGCAAAATTATCTCTTCCACATCAATATTCGCGGCCAAACGCAACATTCTTATCCGATCCAGGTGAGAGTTCATCGTTTCCAGCAAGGAATAAATACGATTTTTTTTGCAGGCTTTGAAAATAATGTGATGAAATTCATTATCCATTTCCATAAATCTGAAATAGTTTTTTTTATCGGCGTAAAATTGGTGCAAGTTCAAGTTTGCTTCAAGTTCACTGATGTACTCTTCATTGATTCCCTGACAGGCCAGCCTGACCACAGCTTTTTCCAAGGTATTTCTTAAAAACCTTGCCTCTTCAACGAGTTCCAGATCAACCAAGGAGACACATGTTCCTTTTTGAGGAAAAACCTCTATCAACTGCACTTGTACCAGCTTAATAATAGCCTCCCGGACCGGTGTCCTGCTCACACTAAGTTTTTCCGCGATTTCATTTTCGGTGATTATCTGTCCCGGTTCTAGACAAAGATTCACGATGTTGGTTCTCAGCACACGGTTAATATATTCTCTTGATGATTCACCCGATACTCGCCCTAGTATTTCCAACATTTCAAACCTCCGAATTAATCTTTCGCTATGTTTTCAGAAGTTGTTGGCCCCATTTAGGTTACGTGGATAAAACCAATTTAGATTTATGAATCACCGAAACCCTCCAATCGGACCGATCTTCTTCTTGACTATTTAATCGCCCCCATAGTCATACCCTTGATAACGTATTTTTGGAGAAAAATGAAAACAATCATTATAGGCAGACTGGCCAAGACGGAAAAAGCCATCATAGAAGCCCAGTCCGTAATGAATTCAGAAAGCATGCTATAAATTGCCATCGTAATAACCCGGTTGGACCAAGATTCGACTAAAATCATAGCAAATAAAAACTCATTCCAGGCTAGCAAAAAGGTATATAAACCAGTTCCAACCATCGCCGGAAAACTCAGTCGAACGGTAACCCGCCATACCGCTCCAAAACGACTGCAACCATCCACCATGGCCGCTTCTTCTAATTCTTCAGGCAAACTTACAAAATAGTTGCGCAACATCAAAATACAAAATGGCAAACAAAATGATAAATACACTAAAATCAATGCCAGTAGCGTATCATACAAACCAAGAGCAACCATCACTTTAAAATAAGGTATCGTTAATAACACCAATGGAAAAGTCTGAGTAATCAATAAGAAAATAATTAACAGACTTTTACCGGGGAATTTAAATCTGGCAATGCCGTATCCGGCCAAAGTACCAAAAAACAGTGCCATTAACGTAACGACAATGGAGATAAAATAGCTATTCCAAAAACATTGCAAATATCGGGGTTCACATAAAACCTTTAAATACGAAGCCGCTGTGAAGATTTGAGGAAACCAGGTCGGCGGAATCTTCATAACCTCCACATTATTCCGAAAAGATATGCTGACCATCCAAAACACCGGTAATGCTAAAATAAACGTAGAAAATATCAGTCCGCCATATAAAAAAATCTTTGTCATCCATGAGGTGGATCTTCCGGAAGCAGTCACGTTCATACCTCCTCTTTTCTAACACGCTGAATATAGATCAAGCTGAAAATCAATAGAATTAGAAACATGATTACAGCTTCAGCGGATGCGTATCCCCAACGGAGTGAGCGGAATGCCAAATTATAAATGTAGCTTGTCATCACTTCCGATGAATTGATAGGCCCACCGCCCGTCATGGTGAAAATCGTGTCAAAATGTCTAAATGTCCAAATGGTATCCAGCAATCCAACGGTCATAAATGTCCCCTTCAGCGAAGGCAGAGTGATAAACCAAAATGATTTCCAGGAATTAGCCCCATCAAGCATCCCCGCTTCATAAAGCTCTCCAGGAATCCCTTGCAGCCCCGCCAATAACATAACCATTATAAATGGGAAACCGCGCCATATATTGACTAATGTCACTGAAAACAATGAATAATCCGGGTTACCCAACCAGTTTATACTGGCTACCCCCGCTTTGATAATTCCCAGCGTCGCCAACAAGCCATTGAGAATCCCGAAAGGATTATAGATAAGAACCCAAATCATCGCAGCCACGGTAGGAGCGATTAACCATGGAATGATTAAAATACCGCGTAAAGTGTTGCGGAACTTCTGATTGACAGGTTGATTCAACATCAAAGCTAATCCTAAACCAATGAAAAAATGAAAGAAAACACTCCCCAGAGTAAAACAAACCGTCTGATACAGGGCTTTAAAAAATATCGGATCGGCCAACAATTGTGTGTAATTCTTCAAACCAATGAACGTATTGGACGATGTTCCCACTTCGAAGAGACTCAGCCTAATAACTTGAAATAAAGGATATACCAGCAAAGCCAATAGGAGCAGTAGAGATGGGCCTACGTAAAAATATGCCTGTCCAGCTTTGAACATGTTTTTGGTCGAAAACATTTTATTCTCCTTCCCGCTGAAATAAAGGGAAAACTGTCCCAAAATGAAAACTGATGGAATATACAATATCATTGCACAGTAGAAAGCACTCTATGATTGTATATCCATCGATAGTTTCATTTTGAGACAGCCCCGCGAAGCTATTTCTTGAAAATAAGTTCACTCCATTGGTCCGCCGCAGCATCCAGCGCTTGCTTGGCCGTTTTTTTGCCGAGAATCACATTTTGAACTTCAACGGTCATAATTCGATTGAGTTCAACCTGATAGGGCAAATGCGGAATGGGAGTGGCATTGGGTTCGTCCATCTGCTTAATGAAAGCTTGCATATACTTGTTTTCCTTGGCGAAAGGCCGTTGGGCCGCAATCCGGTTGGAGGGAAGATCACCGCTGACGGACGTATACATTTCACATACGAGAGGTCCGCTTAAAAATTTAACTAACCGCCATGTAGCATTAAGTTTCTTTTTATCAGCCGCGGTAGTGGTAGAAATCCCCAAGAAACCGCCGCGGACCACGGTTCCACTGGTCGCTCCCATTGGAAGAGTGGTAATTTCAAAATTATTATTGGGATTTAATCCTTTCTGAATCGGCGCTCCCCATGGTCCATCATACATCATGGCAACATTACCGGCAGCAAAGTTACCCCGTTTTTCTTTCTCCCCATTGGAAAGCACGCCGGGCACTGAAATCTTCTCTTTGTTGACTAAATCCGCATAAAATTGAATGGCCTTGACTCCGGCCGGACTGTTAAAGATTGGCCGGTTCTTTTTATCGACGATCTTAGCTCCCGCCTGCAATAACAATGGATAAATATCATAAGACATGTTGGTGGGCGGTTCGGTTTGCAATGTGCAAGTAAAAGCATATTGATTTTTTTCGGGATGCGTGAGCTTTTTAGAAACTTCAACCAACTCATCCCAAGTTTTTGGAGGGGCGGCTATTCCTTCAGCTTTCAAAAGGGCCGGATTATAGAAAAGGCAGACACAACCGCCATAAAAAGGAAGATAATAAGATTTGTCATTCACCTTCATTTTAAATGCATCGAAGTATTGATCTAAAAAATCGGCAGGCTCCTTTTTGATGAGAGAGTCAATGGGCATAATGATCTTGGATTTCGCAAATTCCCCAACCCAGTCGCCTTGCATCAAAATTACTTCCGGCAATTTTTTAGCTTGAGCGAGTGTGACGACTTTATCATGAAAACCATTAAAAGGGGTTTCGACAATTTCCAAAATGACGTCGGGATTTTCTTTCTCAAATTCAGCTTTAATCTTATTCATCAGTGGCATCCCGACTTCAAGGCCTTTCGATTCCATCCACCGGACAACGGTTTTCTGTGGAGCAGCGAATGACACAGCGCTGATTGCCAAGGATAACATCAAAACCACCATCAAGAAAATACGCGAATAACTTTTTTTCATTACAGTTCCTCCCTTATAATTTAGTATCCGGGCGTAAAAACATTTTTTCTATTTCCTCACCTCCCTCATGGCTGGAAAATAGTAAATTAAAGGCGATGAAACCATTCACCACCGATAATCGCTCAGTTTAATTCGGCCAAAGCAGCTTTTAATTGGTCATTATCTAGAGGTTTGCCATGCCATTCGGCTTTTCCTTCCATAAATGAGACGCCTTTTCCCTTGATCGTATTGGCGATAACCGCTACCGGCTTATTTTCTTTATTGGGCAAAGATAAAGCCTGTATCAATTCCGATAAATTATGGCCGTCGACCACCCGGACCTCCCATCCAAAAGCCGCCCATTTGGACGGGAGGTCACCAAGCTCCATGATTTCGGATGTTGTTCCATCCAATTGGACTTTATTCCAATCCACGATAGCAGTAAGATTATGTAACTTATAATGAGCCGCGCTTAAAGCCGCTTCCCAAACTTGCCCCTCATCGCATTCGCCATCACCAAGCAAAACAAATGTGCGGTTTGGTTGATGATCCATTTTTCCACAAAGGGCCATGCCTACACCCACTGATAAACCTTGCCCCAACGAACCGGTAGATACTTCAATCCCTGGCAAACGTTTACTATCCGGATGCGCTTGAAGGCGAGAACCCAATTTACGCAAAGTTTTAAGCTCTTCCACGGGAAAATAACCAAGTCTTGCCATAATGGCATAGAGTGGAGGGCACGCGTGCCCTTTGGACAAAATGAAATGATCGCGTTGACTCCAACTGGGGTTCCCGGGATTATGCCGCATGACTTCCACAAACAAAGCCACCAAAATTTCAACTATCGAGCACGAACCACCGGGATGTCCCGAACCAGCGGAACAAATCATCTCCAACAAATCTCGGCGAATCAACCGAGAAAATTCTTCCAATTCTTTTAAACTCTTTTTCATCAGCGACGGAGCTCCTTTCGGGCGAGAAGGTTTTGGACGGCGCTTACAATATCGGCACTGGTTAAAGCATATGCTTGGCAAAGTTCTTCCGGTGAAGCTGATTGACCAAACGAGTCGTTTACTCCAACCCGAATCATAGGCACTGGATACATATTGCTTAAAGCTTCCGCTACCGCTCCCCCCAAACCTCCACAAACACTATGTTCCTCAACGGTAACAACACATCCGGTTTTCTCTGCCAATGCCATCAAACCATTCTCATCCAACGGTTTGATGGTGTGGACATTGGCCACAGAGCATTCGATACCCAGTTTCTTTAATTCTTCGGCTGCTTGCAATGCTTGAGCCACCATAGAGCCACAGGCGACAATGGCTGCATCGTTTCCAGAACGAAGTGTTTCAATTTGCGGCACGTGACGATGATGTCTGTCAAAAATTTCCGGTGTTTCACTCCGAGATAGCCGGACATATGCCGGTCCGGGCGTCATTACGGCCTCACGAATGACCAACTTTGTTTCGTAAGCATCTGCCGGAGCATACACTCTCATGTAAGGAAGTACCCGCGCCATGGTAATATCCTCTAAAGCTTGATGAGTACCGCCATCAGGGCCTACTGAAAATCCGGCATGAGTCGATATGATCTTAACATTCGCTTTGGAATAACAAATTGTATTACGTATCTGGTCGTAAATGCGACCCGGTGCAAAAACAGCAAATGTCGAAATAACTGCAATTTTCCCAAGCAAGGCAAGACCAGCGGCAGCTCCCGCCATATTGCACTCTGCAATCCCCATATTAAAAAATCGTTCAGGAAATGCAGCCGCAAATTTTATAGTTCTGGTCGCCGAAGATAAATCGGCATCCAATACGACCAAATTGGGGAGCTCCTTACCAAGTTCCACCAGAACTTCCCCGTACGCGTCACGCATCGCTTTCATTCCGTCACCTCAATTATTTTCCTTTTTTTACTCGATCATTGTTGTAAATAAAGTTTTTACCTAAATCATCTATTGAAACTTTTTCTCCCCAATCACCCAGGTATTAAAATGGGGGAAAATAGGAGCCAAAATTTTTGAGTACAACGATTCAACTTGTATACTTGTATACTAGTATATTAACATACAAGGTTGGAACTGTCAATTTTCATCGTCAAAATTAAACGTTTCTATTTGATAAGCATAAACATGCTCATCACTGAAGTTCACCTCAATCTTCTTCATTAAAAAATCTACAGATATTCTCTGTAGATTGTAACTAAACTCTTTTATTTTATAAAAACCACTCTTTTTAGCGTTTCAGACGATATTCCAGCGGCGTGGTCCCCAAATACTGTTTAAAAGCCCTCACAAAATGGCTTTGATCATAGAACCCCGCGTCCTGGGCTATAGCTGTAATCGCTTCATTGTGCCGTTTTTGCAACAGCCCCTTGGCGAAATTAATTCGCAGCATGGTCTGATAAGCATGCGGGGTTGTATGATAGGCTGTTTTGAAACAGTGCACCAAATGGAATTTATTAAATCCCGCAATTATAGCTAAATCATCGAGACTAATCTTCTCTAAAAAATTGTCCTGGATAAACTTCCGGACTCTTTGCATTGTCTGGGGATTTACCGCCAATCGATCAGGTTTTTGTTGAAAATAGCCCTCAAAATCAAAGAAATATTGCAACTCGGTAATCAATTGGGTCTCTTTTTGAAGTCCGGGCAAATCCTCTTTAAGAAGTCGAAACAACTTCAATATCCGCTGAAACTCCTTGGGCTGCAATTTTTTTACCGAGATATACAGATTTTCAGGTTTGGTGTCCAGTAAAGACTCCACCCAATCGGTTTTTAAATATGCCATTTGGAATTGCCAGGATTTCAAATCCTTCGGGTTGCACTGGTGGATGATCCCCGGCGGTATCATAATCACCGCGCCTTGTTCAACCGGAAAATCCCGGGCAGCGCTTTTTACCAGGCTGGCGCCTTTCATCACGACACCCAGGGAAAACTCTTCATGGACATGCCGGCGGGAGGCGTGAATTCCCGACTGGCAACTCTTGATTTCCAAAAAGGGAACATTGGGATCGCGATAATATTGGATACCGGACATTTTCCGCTTCCTCCATGATTACTGAACCTATTGTATGACTTTTTACCCCGGCTGTCAAAAGGACCGCCCCATGAAATTTTATGATTTAAGTTTAAAAAGCAATTTCTTGCAAGACGGTTGATTGCATTCAGGCTATAATAGGAATCAATCGACAATTGTATTTTAAACAAGGGAAATGATGGTGATAACTGGAGTGAGTTCAATGTTAGCCAAAGAATGGAGCCAATATGGGTTTAACCCCCGGTTGAATCTAGAATTTTACCAGGCAACTTGCATCAAAAAGGGTTTCCCCCTTCACATGCATGAACACTATGTGGTCTGTTTTATAGAACAAGGCCTACAATCCTTCGTCCATCATAAAGTGAAGCATTTAACGCCTCCCGGAGGTCTCATTGTATTAAATCCGGGAGATGACCATACCGGAGAACCGGCCGATAATAACGGATTTAAGTACCGGGTTTTATATCCGACCTTGGGCCACATGCGGGAAGCAGTTTCCGAAATTACCGGTAATCAGAAGACACTACCGTTTTTTATGAATGTGAGAATTGATGATCCGGAGTTGGTACGGGCATTTTACGCTTTACACTATATTGGATAGCCCGCGAAAGCTCTCATACGGGAAGCGAACACCGCTTGCTCGGAGATATCCTACTGGCAGTAACCGGCATCGTTTGGGCGTTTTATAATTTTGTTACCCGTAAAGTCGTCCACCGGTATTCGGCGATTTTGATCACCTTTTATCAAACAACAGCCGGAGCACTCGCCTTCCTGCCATTGGCATGGATCGAGCGGAGACAGTGGAAACCGCCGACAGGGAATTCATTATTCGCTTTGTTGTATCTGGGATTGTTTTGTTCAACCATAGCCTTCTTAATTGTACGCGTATGGACTTAAAAAACTCACTTCAAGTTCGGCGGTTTCCTTGATGAACCTGGTGCCGGTTCTGGGAGTCATTTTCGCTCTTATTTTCCTCCATGAACCGTTAAGCGGATTCCAATTGATCGGCGGAATCGTGGTCATTGCCGGAATCATGCTCAGTGTCTGGCAGGAAAGTAAAAAACAATAAATTGATGTAAAAAAAACTTTTCACGCTCTTTCTTTTTTCTGCAACCATTTTGGGTTATGCCCCGGCCCGTCCGAGACACATCGTCCAACACTGTTAATCCTCCGGGTAATGCAACCCCGGCATTCGGCCGCTTCTTCGCCTAAACATATTTTGCCGGGATAAATCTGATAATCCGCCCGGTGAATCCGGGGTGTCAAATTGGGCATGACCACATTGGCGCCGGATTTTAGGGCTAACTCCCGTCCCAGGGGCGAGATACTTCCAAGGGCAGTGGTTGCCGGTATCAAGGCGTGAGGGAGAAAAAGACGGGTTAAAGCCACCATCATGCAGGTTTGTTCAACCGTCCCCCCGGAATAGTGACCCAGCGGTGTATCCGGATGGGGAATGAACGGACCGATTCCCACCATTTCCGCTTCAAGCTCACGGGCCAGTTCCAAATCCTCCAGTAAGACCTTTTCGTCCTGACCGGGCAATCCCACCATAAAGCCCGTTCCCACTTGATAATCCAGGGACTTTAAAATTTTTAACAGAGAAATCCGCTGGGTCAGCTTCTGCCCTGGATGTAACCGGTCGTATAGAGCAGGGTCGGCTGTCTCATGGCGCATCAGATAACGTTCGGCTCCGGCATTTCTCCACAAGTCATACTCTTTGGGAGCCCGTTCCCCAATGCTCAAGGTTACCACTAAACCGATTTTCTTAATTTCCCGGATGATATCGGCCACAATTTTACCGGTAAACGACAAATCCTCGCCGGACTGAAGCACTACTGTCTTATATCCCAGACCGGCGCCCTGTTCTGCTGCAGCGATAATTTCCCCAGGCTCCATCCGGTAGCGGGTAACCCGGCGATTATCACGGCGTAGGCCGCAATATAAACAATGATTCCGGCAATAATTAGAAAACTCGATTAATCCGCGTAAATGAACTTCCGGTCCCACAATATCCGACCTTAGCTTATCGGCTTCAGATTGAACCTGTTGGGCTAATGCTCCGCTTGGATTCTGAATAACCTCCAAAACAAGATCCCGTTCACCGGGAAATCCTTTCCTTCGCGCTAAATCGTCAATTCCGTTTTTCAAGTCATCGAATCGAGTGGCTGTCTGTTCCATCATCCGCTCCCGTTTACGATTGTTTGGCCATTGTCGCCCTGGCATTCACGCCGTGGATATTTCCCAACTTGCCGGTCAGGGTATTAATCTCGTTTTCGGTTCCTTCAACAATCAGGGAAAGAACGCCGATATTTCTTTCATGGTTGGGAATACCCATTCTTCCTACGACCATCTCGCCGAATTCACTGATGATACTATTGACCCTGCCCTGAACTTCCTTGGGATTTTCCAGAATAACGGCAATCACGGCAATGCGTTTTTCAGAACCCAAAATAATCTCTCCCATCGTAATCAATCATTCCTATCGTAAACATCATTTAAAATTTCCCGTATTTCCGGAAATGGTTCCAGGGCTCTTGGAAAAATGCCCTGCAAATAAGCAATCAGCACTCCGTAATTAACAATCGGGATCCCTTGGGTTTTGGCCTTCGTTATCCGGTGCATCATTTCACGCCGGTTGAGCATACAACCGCCGCAATGAATCACCAATTGGAAGGGACTTAAATCTTCCGGCAAACTCTGGCCGCTGGCCCACTGGAAACTCAATTCTCCCCCAATAGTCTGCCTCAGCCAGCGTGGAATTTTCACCGTCCCGATATCATCCGATTGCCGGTGATGGGTACACCCCTCGGCTATCAAAACTTTATCGCCGGGCTTAAGCTTTTCAACCATTTTGGCTCCTTTGACCAATTCTACCAGATTTCCCTTTTGGCGGGCAAACAAAATCGAGAAAGAGGTAAGCGGTACCTCTTTAGGGGTATCGGCCGCCACTTTCAAAAATGCCTGGGAATCTGTAATCACAACGGCCGGCTTCTTCCCCAAAGTCTCCAGAGTCGCTTTCAACTCATGCTCTTTGGTGACAACTGCCATGGCGTCATGTTCCAAAACATCCCGGATCACCTGTTGCTGGGGTAAGATTAACCGGCCTTTGGGCGCCGCTTTATCAATGGGTATGACCAACACGGCAAAATCGCCCGGTCTTACCAAGTCCCCAGCCAGAAAAGGTTCCTCCTCGATTTTTCGGGCTATCCGGACCAGGGCGCTCTTTAATTCATGCAGACCCTTTCCTTGGGTGGCCGAGACTTCCAATACATCCATCTGAAGCTCCGCTTCCCAACGCTGCTTTTGCCCTTCCGGAAGCGCTTGTAAGTCCGTTTTATTGACTACCATTACGGCGGGAATCTTTTTTTTACGAATCGCCGCGGCAATCCCGGTTTCAAATTCAGTCACCCCAATCTCGGCATCGATCACCAGCAAGGCCAAATCAGCCCGGTCCAAAATATCGTAACTTCGTTTCACCCGAAGTTCACCCAAAGGAGAGCCGACATCATCCAGGCCAGCCGTATCGATGAAAGTAACCGGCCCCAGCGGCAACATTTCCATGGCTTTAAAAACCGGATCGGTGGTAGTGCCCGGGTTATCCGATACCAAGGCCGCCGACTGGTTGGTCAGAGCATTCATCAAACTGGATTTACCGGCGTTACGCCTGCCGAAGATGCCGATTTGAATTCGCGAAGCATTGGGGGTTGCGTTTAAATCCGGCATATTAAACCTCCAAATATTTAATCCATCAAACTTTTTTTCCGGGAATTCCCGGTTTGGTCAATTGATAAGGATCGAATATCACATTTAATTCATTCTCGGCAAAAAGCCCGGATCGTAAGGCTTCCTCGCGGATAGTGCTTCCGTTCCGCTTTACCTGTTGCACCAAAAGAGTGGCTTTTTCATAGCCGATATAAGGAGTCAGAGCCGTCGCATAAATCATGCTTTTCTCCAAGACCTCCTCACAATGTTCGGCGTTAACCGTAATCTCTTCAATGCAACGCTCCTTGAAAATTACCACAGCCCGGTTCAACAGTTCCAAAGAGTTGAATAGATTATCGGCAATCAAAGGCAGCATCGCATTGAGTTCCAATTCGCCGGAGGCGGCTCCCATGGTGATAGCCGTATCGCTGGCCATAACTTGGTAAGCAGCCTGACGGACCGCTTCGGGAATCACCGGATTGATTTTCCCCGGCATGATTGAAGAACCGGCCTGCATCTCCGGCAGGTTGATTTCGCCCAACCCCCCATGGGGTCCTGAGGCCATAAGCCGTAAATCATTGGCGATTTTAGCAAGGTTAACGGCCACCGTTTTAAGCATCCCGGAAACTTCCGCAAAGACATCATTGTTTTGCGTCAAATCCATGGGGTACTCGGCCCGGGAAAGGCCAAGCCCCGTCACGTCCCGTAATTTTTCAATCACTGAAAAAATGTACCGTCGATCGGCATTCAAACCGGTTCCAACCGCAGTGCCGCCCAGGTTAACCTGGCGCAACCGTTCTTCAACCTTATAAATCCGCCAACGGTCTCTGGCAATCGCCTGCGCGTAAGCTCCAAACTCCTGCCCCAACATGACCGGAAGCGCATCCTGAAGCTCGGTGCGGCCCATCTTGATGACTCCGGAAAATTGTTCCTCTTTTTGCTGCAAGGCTGCTTGTAACCCCGCCAGATTCTCACTGAGCGGTTTCAACAGATTGATGGCGGCGATCCGAACCGCAGTCGGAAAAACATCATTGGTAGATTGACTCATGTTTATATGATTCAGCGGGTGAACCATCCGGTAATCGCCTTTTACCCCATGCAGCTTTTCAATGGCCAGGTTGGCGATGACTTCATTGACATTCATATTGGCGGAGGTGCCGGCGCCCCCTTGCAACGCATCCACCAAAAATTGCTCCCGCAATCCCCCGGCGATGACTTCATCGCAAGCTGAGGTTATGGCTTCTGCAATTGACTTTTCAAGTAATCCGGCTTCAAGGTTAGCTAAAGCAGCCGCTTTCTTGACCATTGCCAAGGCAATAACCAGTGGATGGCGGATAGGTCGACCGCTGATATTAAAATTCTCCACGGCCCGCAAGGTATGGATTCCGTAATAACATTCGGCCGGAACTTCTCTTTCCCCTAATAAATCATGCTCAAACCGATAGGCCATTTGTCCCTTTCACCGCTTTCCAGTGAGTCGAGTAAACCCTTCACTTTATTAAATATATTGATCCCTTTGGCCGGTTTCCAGATTCTTTAAGGCCCGGGTCACAAATTCCTTGGTTTTGGGATCCTTGATCTGCGGCAAATATTTTTGGATGGCTTCCTCTCCGGCCTGGCGGGTTTCCGGACTGGCGTAGTCCAGCAAATATTCTTTCAAAGTGCATATGGCATTGGGCATGCAAAAATTATGAACGAAGCTGGACTTGGCAATCCCCATAAAATGTTCGCCGGTCCTGCCCTTACGGTAACAGGCGGTACACAAGGATGGTATGTCGCCCATTTGGCAAGTCTCCCGGATAACTTCATCCAGGGGCCGAACATCGCCCAACTGGAATTGCTCCTTATCCGGCATGGCATTGGCTTGGGATTGCTGATATCCTCCTACTCCAATCCGGCTACCGGCATCAATCTGGGAAATCCCAAGCGGAATAACTTCCCGGCGGACCTCGGCGCTTTCGCGGGCTGTTAAAATCATTCCGGTGTAAGGAACGGATAGCCGCACTATGGCCACTAATTTTTTAAAATCACCATCGCTGAGGGCATATTCGGGATTTAAGGCATAGGGAGTGTCGAGCGCCGGCTGAATTCTGGGAAATGAAATCGTATGGGGTCCAACCCCGTTATAGTTTTCCTCAAGATGAATCGTATGATAAAGCAGGCCCATGGCTTCAAAGCGCCAATCATACAGCCCAAATAAAACACCCACTCCAACATCATCACAGCCTGCATCCAAAGCCCGGTCATGACAATATAAACGCCAGCGGTAATGGCCTTTGATGGTCCCGGCGGGATGCAATTTCCGGTAAGTCTGATGATGATAAGTTTCTTGAAAAACCTGAAATGTTCCAATACCGACTTGTTTTAACTTTTTTAGCTCATCCCGGGTCAGGGGAGCGCAATTGATATTGGCCCTCCGGATTTCCCCATGATGGCTCTTTACGCTATAGGCTTGACGCACCGTATCACAAATATAATCAATGTTGGTCTCGGGAGATTCACCATAGACCAGGACCGTCCGTTTCTGGCCCTCGCTAATCATGATTTCAACTTCCCGTTTCAGCTCATCCATGGTAAGGGTTTTCCTGTGAATTGCCCGGTTCGTGCTGCGGTAACCGCAATAAACACAATTGTTGGCACATTGGTCACTGACATAAAGAGGGGCGAAAAATACGATCCGGTCTCCATAAACTTCCCGTTTCAATCGACTGGCCAAAGCATACATTTGGTTTGTCAATTCCGGATCTTGATTTTGAAGCAAGATTGCCATTTCTTCCGGTTCCAAACGGATCATCCAGGCCGCCTTGTCTAAAACCCGGAGGACATCCTCCTTGGATGGATGCTCCCATTTTTTAAGCTGGCTCCAAATCAGCTCATCATCGATAAAGTCCCGTTCCATACGATCATACTCTTTAAAATCCTCTTGATACTTTTCTAAAAAATTCATTTCCCAATTCATCCTCCTCGCGGCTTCCGCCCTAAAAAATTAAAAACCCTTTTCTGAGGAACGGAGGCCATTCTCAAAAAAGGGTACGAATTCTTTTCCACCAAACGCCACTTTATCTACCAAGCGCCGCTCCCGGAAGAATCAATTCATATCACTTATTTTCAAATGCTCTCCGGCCTCAGAACTTTCTTCGGCTTCAGAACAAAAGACAATCAGTTGGTTCGCTATCATGAAATCCTTCACAATAAAAAACCTGTTGGATTGATTATACCATATTGTGAAAAAAAGTACAAATAAATCTAATTTATGCTTTTCCCTCGATGATGATAATCGGGTCGACTTTTTTGAGCATCCGCCAAACAGAAAGCAAACTAATAAAAATGATGACTATGTGTGCCGCTACTCTCCAATGAAGGACAACCTCATGAGTACCCGGAGCCGGAACCGGCCTTTGATTAAAGTAAGCTGCATAGAGTTTATCCCGGGTTCTATGTCTTTTGAGTGCAATAAAAAAATGTGGGCGTTCCCAATAGGCCGCGAAGTAACTGTCAATTTAAACGGTAAAACTTGAGAAATTGCCGGTTGTTCACGAAGGAATTGTTTGAATTGGGATTGTTTTGATTGTTAGGTATAGACATAGACATTCGACTGGAACAAAAATAATTCTTTCCGTCGTTCAATGAATTCTTTCCGTCACAAAAAAATGATTGATCCTTCCAATCCAACCCCATGGACATAAAAAGAACTCCTTCCCGTTACGGTCGGAGTCGAATGAATTTCTAGATTCTTTTTCATGTAAACATTAGTGATACGTTTCCGGGTCTTCGTTTTTTTCAATTTCCACCGTACATTTGCTGACCAAGGCGGCCACAGCTCCAATAATAGCCAACTGTGGAGCGAGCAATGCCCCGACCACCCCGGCGGTAACCGGAATTTCCACCAAAACTTGATCATCCTGTTTGACCCGCAAACGGTTGATATTACCCTTGCGCACAATTTCCTTGATTTTATCCACCAGTTCGTTCCCGCGTACAAAAATTTCCTCGCGGCGCGCTTTCTCATCACGCTCCAGCGTAATAAGGGCTTCAACAACATCCCAATTGGCGGCTTCCAGTGCCCCTTTGGCTTCCTCATAAGTAACTTTCATCCGCTCGCGCACCATATCAATCTTTTCGATATTTTCCATCGGCGTCCACCTCTCATCCTCTCACCAAATAGATTTCCCAACCCATGCCGATGATATTCCTTATGAAATCCACTCTTGCCGAACAATTGATAAATTGCCCAAGTTAAAGGGATAAGCTATCCAAAAACATTTGAGATTTGAGAGGATGGTCCAGACGGGCCTCAATGAAGTTCCTTACTATCCTCTGAATCGTTTTGCAATTTTCCTGCGATAAGGTAAATAACGCCAGCTCCCGTAAATCAATCTCGCCAAGGCGCTCAAATGCCTGCAAGTCCGACACGGTCATTTTTACGGGGTCGCGGTATCTGCCACTGCAGTTGGAACAAACCACCCCGCCCGCTTCGGCTGAAAAATGAATCGGCTCTTCCAAACTTCTACCGCAACAGGTGCAATGAGCGATTTGGGGTTGATAACCCAGATAGTTCAAAAGCCGGATCTCAAATGCCAGGTTTAAAATGGCCGGGTCCGAAGTTTTTTCCAAAACGATAAACGCCGCCAGTAAAAATTTAAAGATCTCTTTCGCTTCTTGCCGTTCCGGAATAAAACCGTCAATCAGTTCCACCCAAAAGCTGGCATAGGCGAATTTGGTCAAATCTTCATGCAGCTTCGCGAATGAATGAACCAATTCCGCCTGACTTAAGGAATCTAAACTCTTTCCGCTAAGCAGCATCGCCCGGATATAATTAAATGCCAAAGTACTTCCCACAAACCGGCTACGTTGCCTGCGGGCCCCTTTTACAATCGCTTCAAATTTGCCCAATTCTTCACTGAACAAAACGATGACCCGGTCGGCTTCGCCGAAATTCCGGGTTCTCAGTACAATTGCATTGGTGCGGTAAAGGGCCATTACTTTCTCCCCAATAAGTTAAAGATAACCGACAAAATAATACTGATAACAATACAAGTGACAATCGGAAAGTAAAAACTGAAATTGCCCCGTTTGATAAAGATGTCTCCCGGCAAACGCCCGATTCCCGGTATTTTACCACCCAGCCAGATAAAAGCGCCCACAATGAGCATGATGGCTCCGAATATCATCAATAGTTTTCCGACACCTGAAAATTCACTCATCAACATCACCGTCCTATTGGGACTCCAGATTATTTTTCCTTACAATATCTTTCCTTTTCACTATAAATACAACCGCAATATTTCTGACGGTATAAATTGTATTCTTTGGCCATGGCTTGACTTTGCCGGAATCCGGGCCGCAAATCTTGATCATAAAATTCCAGTCCGTGTTCCCGGCCTAACTCCCTGCCGATTTCCACGATTCGGTCCCGGTTTTGGTAAGGGCTGATTAACAAGGTGGTGCCGAATAAAGAAAAACCCAACTCCTTGGCTTTCAAGGCGGTTTGACCCAAACGGCACCGGTAGCAATACTCGCAGCGCCTGGTGGGATCGGATGCCACATGGGCCAGAAATTCTTCGATTGGGTACCCGGACGCCTCAATAACCTTCAGATTACGGATGGACGCCAACTGCCGCAATCCCTCGCGCCGCGCTATAAATTCCTGATAGGGATGAATATTGGGGTTATAAAAAAAGAGGGTTGGATGAACGCCGTCCTCCATAACCTTTTGCGTGCTATAACAAGCGCAAGGCCCGCAGCAGGCATGTAAAAGCATGGTTTCTGAACCCATTGCGATATCCTCCAAGTCTGTTTTTTGCCACAAAGTCCCCCACCCCGGCCCACCGGGGCACGTGAAAGAATAGAAATGGTTTTATCTCTGTGTCTCTGTGGCCTAAATGCTTTTTGGCCACAGAGACACGGAGACACAGAGAAAAAATTAAGGCAAAAAATTATTTTCTAAGTACAAACATACTCAATAACTTTCCCCCATGACTACTCACTTTCTCCAAACAATCCCTCCTGCCCGGCTCCACTCTTGGAGGGATATTTTAACCGCAAGTGCTCATAAGCGAGCCGGGTGGCGACCCTGCCACGGGGTGTGCGGTTAATAAATCCGATCTGTAAAAGATAAGGCTCACAAACGTCCTCAATCGTTTCCGATTCCTCACTGATGGAAGCGGCAATGGTATCGAGGCCCACCGGGCCGCCGTCAAATTTTTCGATGATCGTCGACAGCACCATCCGGTCTAGGTTGTCCAGGCCTATTAAATCAACTTCCAGCATTCTTAATGCCTGATCGGCCGTTGACTTACTAATGACTCCGTCGGTTTTCACTTGGGCAAAATCCCGGACTCTTTTTAACAAACGGTTGGCGATCCTAGGCGTCCCCCGTGAACGCCTGGCAATTTCCGAAGCCCCGCTGTCTTCAATATGAATCCCTAAAATAGAAGCCGAGCGGGTGACGATTTGGTGCAAAGCTTGCGCATCATAAAACTCCAACCGGCTGATAATTCCAAAACGGTCCCGGAGCGGCGAAGTCAGAGAGCCGGCCTTGGTTGTAGCGCCGATTAAGGTGAATTTTGGCAAATCAATCCGCACCGAACGGGCGCTGGGCCCTTTACCAATGATGATATCCAGCGCAAAATCTTCCATGGCCGGGTAAAGAATTTCTTCCACACTATGGTTAAGCCGGTGAATTTCATCAACAAACAAAACATCGTTGGGCTCCAGATTGGTTAAAATAGCGGCCAAATCCGCAGGCCGCTCCACTGCCGGTCCGGAAGTAACCCGGATATGGACATCCAGTTCATTGGCGATAATATGCGCCAGGGAAGTTTTTCCCAAACCGGGCGGGCCATAAAGCAAAACATGGTCCAAGGCTTCATGCCGTTCTTTGGCGGCTCTGATAAAGATTTCCATGTTTTCCTTGACCTTATTCTGCCCGATATATTCCATAAAACGCCGGGGCCTGAGGCTTAGTTCCGCTTCCGAGTCTTCCGGTCTTTTGGTTGCTCCAATGATACGTTCCTCTTCCATACAGTTTTCACTTTCTGCCTAAATTTTTGAGAGCCAGCCTCACCAATTCCGGACTGGTCAGACTCTTATTCTCACTCAATAAAGCTTCCACGGCCGTAACGGCCTCCCGCTGGGGATATCCCAGCGATATCAAAGCATCCACCGCATCGGCACTGACACTAAAGGCGCTCTCCAATGTTTTCACATTCGATTCCGGACTGCCCACACTCTTACCCAGCTTCCCTTTAAGTTCTAAAATTAAACGTTGGGCGGTTTTTAATCCGATTCCCGGAACAGCCGTTAAAATCCGGTGATCTTCACTTTGAACCGCTTCCCGGAAACGGTCGCCCGGCAGATGTCCCAGTATCGCCAGGGCGGTTTTAGGGCCAATCCCCGAGACTCCGATGATCTTTTTAAAAACATTCAGATCGGAATTTGACAAAAAGCCGTATAAACTGGCTCCATCTTCCCGTAAGTGAAAATGGGTATAAATCTTAACCGCTTCTTCCGCATGGCTTAATACTTCCAAAGCCGGGAGCGGCATGTTGACCAGATAACCCACGCCGGCGACTTCGATAATACAGTTTTCCCCGCCTGCACTGGTTACGGTACCGGTTAATGTAGCAATCATCGGGATTTCCTCCTCACTATCGGCTTCTTGCTCCCAAATTCTCTATTTTACAAGAATGGGCATGACATATTGCGATGGCCAAAGCGTCGGCCGCATCATCGGGTTTGGGAATCTCACCCAGGCAAAGTAAAACCCGGACCATCTCCTGAATCTGCATCTTTTCCGCCCGCCCATAGCCTGTTACTGCTAATTTAACTTGTAACGGCGTATATTCCGCCACCTCGTATCCGGAATTGGCCGCGGCCAGTAAAATTACACCGCGGGCGTGCCCCACCGCCAAAGCGGTCCGGACATTTTTATTGAAAAACAGCTCCTCGATGGCAATTGCATCCGGCCGGTACTCCCCGATTATTTTGATGGTTTCAAGATAAATATGATGCAACCGACTGGCTAATGAAAGCTCCGGACCGGTGCGAATTACTCCGAAAGTCACTTTTCTTAAATGATTGCCTTCATATGAGACGAGCCCATAACCGGTAATCGCCGTTCCCGGATCAATCCCCAAGATAAGCAAATAATTTTTCCTCCATCCAAACTTACACTCCTCATTCAATTCGCTTTTGGAAAAATAATTCCTGCGTTCATCGACCCTTTGTTCGATCTTCATGAAAAACTTGATCATGATCAACCGAATCTGCCATTCCTAAAATTTTATCTGCCATCCAAAATTTTATCTCAGCAGGTTAAAGCCGAACATGACAATCGGCTTCAAAATTTTCAGGTAGGAGTTTGACGACTTAAAGTCGAATCAAAAAGAAATGAAGAAATTTTCATCTTTTGGTTTGATTTTCCGCTAAAGAACTTAAAAAAAAGGAGCAAAATAGAATAATGAATATTTCCGAATCCTTTCAAAACATCTCGACGAGCTACCCGGAACGTCAACCCGAATCGGCTGGAGCCAAGACCGTATATGATTGCATTAAACAAGAGACCTCAAATTGGGAATTTCATCCTACCACCATCAAAATTCCAGTATTTAATTTTTCAGTCAGTCTTCTTGCCTACGCCGTACTTAGCCTGTTAGCTATCGCTTTGAGTTTCTCTCACCCCAAAGGCGGATTTGTGGTAACCCTCATTTTATTTTTATTATTTGCAACTGAACTGGTCCATCCGATTTTAGCGAGAGTGAGGAAAAAAACGGCGGAAAGCTTACTCTTGACGATTCCCGCCCGGAGTAAAGAAACTCAAAAAATCGTGATCATGAGTAATATGACCACCGATTATTTCAACGCTCTGCCCGGAAACCTTTCCAACCGGGTTTATCTGGGACTCATTTACGGAGCCGGTTTCATCGCTTTGTTGATGGTAGCCGGCAATTTATGGCTTAAGCTTCCGGTCCTTTTGTACTTTGCCATTGCCGCCTTATTGATAGTAGTCGTTTTAAAGCTCTTTGCCAAAGTCGAAGGCCACCCGGCGGGGCTTGACAATTGCGGGATACTATTGGAATTAGGCGCCCTTTTGATAAAATCCAGGCCCTCAACCCTCTCCGTTTCTCTATATTTTTCCGGAGCGAATTCCTTGAACTCCGGCGTGCTGGAGATACCAAAACTTTTATATAAGGCGCCGGAGCTGACTTACGTGGTGACCTTATCCAATTTCCCGGACAAGCGAATCAATGTGGTAACCACCGATGGTCTGGCAATCCCCAGGCAAAGCGATCCATTGTTGGTGGAAATGTTGATGGAAGTGGCTAAAGAAAAAGCAATTCCCGTGCAAACCATTAAGCTAAGTGAAATCAGCCCTGCCTATGGGTTAAAATTGAAAAAAAAGAAAGCCATTACGTTAACCAATCCCGTGCAAGGCCCCGATGCCAATCATAATATCCGGGAATTACTCAGCGGGTTGATTCGAAAACTGGATCACTAAAATTTTGGCTCCTGGTTAATTAATCAATGAGGCAACCCGCTTCCATCTTTGGGAGTGGGTGTTGCCTCATTTTTTACATCCATCCGATCTTTTGAAAGACTTTGGCCAGAACGGGAGTATGAATCGATAAAGCGCCGTAAGGGCACATTTCCTGACAACAACAGCAACGGATGCATTTTTCTTCATCGATCACAATTTTATCGGGATTGCCAATCGCTTTGGCCGGACACACCGATTCACAGCGACGGCAGTTGGTGCAAAGTTTGGGGTTCAGAACCAACCGTTGCCGCAGCATGCTGCCGATAAAATCACTGAACACCCGGTTTCCCAAAACACTGGCGGAACGAAAGGCCGGAATTTGAAAATCTTCGATTCGACAATCCGTGACCCTGTCCCCCAGCACTTCTATTTTCTCCATCTCTGTCCCTGAAAGATGAAGGGACCGGGCCGCTTCGAAAATGGGAAACTGTTCCGGTTTCTTCCCAATGATTTCAACAACTACCCTGTCAACCGCCAGCGGATTGACACCGGCCGCCAATAGATTCAATTGCCGGACCCTGCCATTGGAAGGGCCGTTGCCATCCATGCCGCTGATTCCATCCAAAATATGAAGCACGGGATTGACCGTCAAGGCAATTTCCACCAACAAACGGGCAAATTCCCGGGTATCCTTGCCGACTTCGAAATGCCACTGGGCTTTGTTATGCCCGGAGACACAGCCAAATAAATTTTTAGTGGCCAAAGTTATCCCCATTTGGCCGTGGGATTTTAGCTTGGGCAGGTTGATGATCCGGTTATATTCTTTGAGCTGTCCCGCGAGTTGCAAGTTTTTAAAACGCCGTTCAAATACGGCCGAGCGGCTGCCGTCAAATGGAGCCAAAGCATCCAATTCAACTATCCGGACCTGTAACCGTTTCAAATCGTCATTAAGACCCAGCCTGTGAATGACCCCGGCAGCGCTTCCCAGTCCCGGGCTATCTCCAACCCCGACTTCACAGCCTAAATCCTTTAATAACATCGCTACCGTCAGGATCATTGCGGGATGAGTGGTTGCAGCGCTTTCCACCGGACGGGCCGAAATAAAATTGGGTTTTAATAAAACCTTGTCACCTCGTTTGCAAAAGGCCTGCAAACCGCCGAGGGGTTTCAGCAATTCCTCGATTTTCGATGCCAGTTGGTGATCATAAGAGGTTACTCGTAATAAAGAGACTTGTTCCATTCCGGTGTCCTTTCCCACTTGAAATCTGCCGTAGAGGCTCCCACCCCAGCCCCAATGTTATCAAGGGATAATTCCATATTTTGCAAGGATTCCAATTGCCTATTTTGACCTCACCCCGTCCAATAGCCGTCATTGAAGCCGCGCGCGACTTCGCCGGAGAGAGGCCGGGTGAGAGGTCGGCATTTAGACCCGAGAGTTTTGGGAAATTTCTCCATGATAGCCTGACCGCCGGGCCTTTGTAGTTAAAAAACTTCACCACTCTTATGTCCACGCCGCCGTTGTTTCAAATATTCCGCAAACCGCTCCACTGAGCTGTTGAGGACCAATTCCTCCGGCATCCCGATCTCGTCCAGCACCTGAGATACCTTGTCAAACTTGCCGACATCAAAACTAATATGGGCATCGCTTCCGCAGACAACGGGCACCCCATGATTTTTACACTGGACAGCAATCTCCCGGCAGCGGGGAGCGCTTCCTTTCCTGAAGTAAAAAGAACTGTTATTCAGTTCAATGGGTTTGTGATATTCCTTGGCGGCCCGGACAATTTTCTCAATATCAACCGGGTAGTAGGGGTTGCCGGAATGACCGATGGTATCAATGAGAGGATTCTTTAAGACATTAATAATGGCTCCGGTATTCTCTTCTACCGACCCGGGGGATATGGAGCCGTCATGCAGGCTTGCCAATACAAAGTCCAAGCGTTTTAAATATTCATCCGGCATGTCGGTCCGGCCTGAAAAGTCCAAAATATTGGCTTCGACCCCTTTGAGAATTTTTATGCCGTATATTTGCCCGGGAAGAGCTTTCAAATTGCCGAAATGGTACAACTGCGGGGCGCCGATCATGGTTGGCCCGTGGTCCGTAAGTGCGAACATTTCGATCCCATTGGCCGATGCTTCCCTGGCGATTTCTTGAACGGTACTGTAAGCATGGCCGCTGGAAACGCTATGGGTGTGACTGTCTACCACGATTTTCAAAAGTGAGTCCCCCTGTTTTTGAAATGTCTTTCATCTGATATCATTGAGTAAGCGGCGCTTTTTTCAAAAAGCTTTGCGATTACTCTACCCATCATATCAGAAAATAGCCGGATGGATCAATAAAGCATTGCTGAAATGAGCAGTTATTTATATAATACTTTCATAGGATTTTCATTAAAATTTAGGTAGGGTATGGACATATGATTGATGTTCAAAACAGAAAAGATGAGCGGGGCATAGAAATTCAGCGGGTTGGAGTGAAGGATGTCCATCTGCCCTTTCAAATCCGGATGAAAAACGGCGGCTATCAGAATGTTCAGGGAAATGTAACCGTATCCGTTAGCCTGGCACATCAGTTTAAAGGCACCCATATGAGCCGGTTCATGGAGCTTTTAACCGCATGGAGGGACAAGCCCATTGCCGGAAAAGAAATCCGCCAACTGCTGGCGGAACTTTGTAAAAATTTGGAGGCCCCCGCCGCTGAGATCAGTCTCAAGTTCCGTTACTTTTTGCCGGTGAATGCCCCGGTCAGCGGGACCGTGGGCGTTCTGGACTACCTGGGGGAGTTTTACGGCAGACTGCATCAACCGGATCATACATTTGATTATCGGTTGGGAGCCGAGATCCCGGTCATGTCCCTTTGCCCTTGCAGCAAAGAGATTTCGGAGTTCGGCGCCCACAATCAACGGGCCGTTATCCGCAGCCAGGTCAAATTCGCTTATCCGGGGAAAATCTTATGGCTTGAGGACCTGGTGGAATTGTTGCGGGTCCAGGGAAGTTGTCCGGTATATCCTGTGCTGAAACGGGAAGATGAAAAATTCGTCACCGAGGCCGCCTATGAAAACCCCAAGTTTGTGGAAGATATCTTAAGGGATTCGGTCATTGCCCTGCGGTCGGAGCCGCGGATTCATAAGTTTCAAGTGGAAGTGGAAAGTTTCGAGTCCATTCACAATCATAGCGCTTTTGCTTCCCATGTGGAAGAAGGGAAGGAAGGTGAAGGGTAATTTGATGATAAATTTTTATCGATAACCTTTGATTTCCCTTGGAGAGGTAATAGCCGTTGAGGCCGTCGCGGACCCACATGATGATCCATTCCCGGCCGGTATCAACTTCAAGCCGGTCGCCGCAGGCCAAATCATGGCGTACTCCGGGGTAGGGATAGATGGCGTAATGGCCGCGGGGATGCAATAGAACAAAACCTTCGATGGACATGGATACCAACCTCCTGATAAAAACAGTCTGAACCACTGATTAAGCTGATTTAATGATTACTCTGATTTCAATTTTCTAATGGTTTTACCGGCATTCCAGATGGTCGTCGTTGAGGATTTCACCATTGATATAGGTCTAACGGTCGAGAATGTGTTTTTGAATGCCGTTGTTTTTATCGGTGATCATGGCGTTAGTCTCCTAAAGTTACTAGTTCAAGTAACTAAATCTGTCAAACATCTTAAAACAATGCCTGTTTGCATCTCCAACCAGCCGTAAAACGGACTGGGCTAGGTATATTAAAATCAATCTAAAGGCCCCCAGGCCTCGGTATTGCTTCGAAGCAGAACCCAGCCCGGCTTAGAGCCGGGGTTTAGAACATTTTTATTAGCTTAGCCCAGAACTTCAGGTCTGGGTGGACAGAACGACATCAATGATGTAGATTTTCAGATTTACAAGTCATGAAACAGCCTGAAAATAGTTTGTTTATCCCTTTATTCTTGTTTTCATTTCCTCTACCATCAATAACAAACCCCCCGTTACTTCATTGACTGAATATTTACAACCGGGTTAAAGCACAATTCGCAAGCCACCGGTCGGATAGGCAGAAGCTATCATAAAGAAGGTGATTAAATCTGCGGAGCATACATTTTAGGGCGCTCAAACCAGTGTACTGCCGCCGTAATCCATAAACCCTCAAAGCCATCATTCATTTATTCACCGGAAAATATCAAATGGTTATAATTCTATGTTTTGGAAATAATATGAATTAAAACTTGAATCAACAATCATTCTATAATACAATGGAGATGAGAAAGTGTTAAAAATGAGTATTACTTCAAAACCTAACGAAAATCCGGCCAAACCTACACTTAAAAAACTTCTGCTTACATCTCCCCATAAAGATCTGGAAATCCCCATTGTTCGTCCTTCAGAAACCGGAAGGAAAATTGGGAATGGGATATTTGATTGATACTTGTCTTATTTCCGGATCGTCCCGGTATTATATCGTTTTACTCCCGGCAATCAACTTATTAATCCCCATCCTCAACAATTCTTTTGACTATACCTAATTCTTCCCTCCCTACCGAAGTTTGAGACATCTTCTTCAATAACAAAAATTAAAAGATATACATCGTCTTCGGCACAGATACTACGGGATACGCATCGATCCGCTCCGGATTATCCCCAAGTTGCCTGCTTTAGCGATCAATCGTCGCCATAACCCAGTCGGGATAACGATTTCCAGAAATCTTTCCCGGGGCCAAAGCTTCGTCTAACATTTGCATCTGCGAGACGTCAAGCCGGACACCAGCGGCAGCCAGATTCTCTTCAAGATAGTTGCGGCGTTTGGTGCCGGGAATCGGTACGATATCTCCACCCTTATGGAGTAGCCAGGCAAGCGCAATTTGAGCGGGTTTTACATTTTTGTCTGCGGCGATATCGTATACAATCTGAACAGCCTTTTTGTTTCCATCATAGTTGCTGCCCTGGTAACGGGGATCGGCGCGTCGATAATCGCCTTCCGGATATTCTGCCGCCCGCTTACCCTCTCCTGTCAGAAAACCGCGGCCAAGAGGGCAAAAAGGTACCAGGCCGATACCCAGTTCCCGCAAAACCGGTATGATTTCCGGCTCCAGATTGCGTTCCCATAAAGAATATTCGCTCTGCAGGGCAGAAACCGGATGCACAGCGTGAGCCCGGCGGATATTGGAGATACCCGCCTCCGAAAGCCCGAAAAACCTTACTTTCCCCTCCTTTACCAGATCACCGACTGTACCGGCCACCTCCTCCATCGGTACGGCCGGATCGACGCGGTGCTGATAGAGAAGGTCGATGTAATCGGTATCTAAACGGTGAAGGGAGCCATCTACCGCTTCCCGGATCTGCTGGGGCCGGCTGGCTCTTTGGGTACCAACTTGCTTTCCGTCTCTAAATAAGAATCCAAATTTGGTGGCGATCACCACCTGATCCCGCCGGCCCTTAAAAGCTCGGCCAAGCAACTCTTCGTTGGTAAGAGGGCCATAACCCTGAGCCGTATCGAAAAAGTTGCATCCCAATTCAATGGCACGGTGCAACGTGGCAATCGACTCTTTCTCATCCGCCGGCCCATAGTACTGGCTCATGCCCATACAGCCAAGGCCGATGGCGGATACTGCCAAGCCTTGACTTCCAAGTTTCCGTTTTTCTAAAATCATATCCATACTCCTTTGCATCTTCATTTACTCTCTATTATCCTGTATTTTTCAAAAACCGGTTAGTTCATTTCTGCCTAAAAATTGCCCGATTCTGCAAATACCCGATTTTTTTTATTTCCCGATGTTGAATGAAACCAGGAGACAAGATATAATGAGAGGCATTAAGCAAGTGGATCTTTTGCATCAAAGGCAGGTGAAAAACATTGCATGACCCAAAACAAACACCACAATCAACGGTTCTTCCCGGCAATCCCCTTTCAATCTGTCAGAAACAGCTTCATGAGCTGATTGCCATAACCGAACAAATTACCCAAGCCGAAGGGACTACCAAAACCGGCATCGATTTTCTTTCGGTTTGCCGGCACAGCTACCAGGCCCCATTGATTCCCAATGTATTAAATCCGTCTCTTTGCCTTATTCTGCAGGGAATGAAAAGCTTTCATTTAGGAGGAAATATCCTCTATTATCACAACGGCGATTATCTGGCTTCCATCATCGATATTCCTGCTTCGGGACAAGTTATCGGCGCAACGAAAGAATCGCCCTATATCGGTTTGCGCATCGATTTTACTGCCAAAGAGATAGCTTCCCTAGTCATTGAGGCTGAAATTAACGTCAGGCAAAGGAATACCGAACTTGGCCCGGCAGCTTTCATCGGTAAATCGGACGTTGAATTTCTGGAACTTCTTATCAGACTGCTGAAATTGATTGATAGACCCGGAGAAGTCCGTTTTATTGCCGGACTCATCAAACGTGAATTGATTTTTCATTTATTATCGGGGGACTATGGACATCTCTTTCTTCAACAGACAGTTTTCGACCAGCAGGCGGACGGTATTGGCAATGCCATCCACTGGATCAAAGAAAACTATTTCCACTCGTTTGCTGTCGAAGATCTGGCTAAAAGAAGCAATATGAGCGTTTCCGGGCTCCATCATAAGTTTAAAGCCATCACCACCATGAGCCCCTTACAATACCAAAAACAGCTTCGGCTTTTGGAAGCAAGACGCCTCATGCTGAGCGGCGGGATGGACGCATCGACTGCCGCCCTGGAAGTAGGTTACGAGAGCCCCTCACAATTCAGCCGTGAATACCGGCGGCTTTTTGGTAGGCCGCCTGCTAAAGATATAAAGGCTGTCCGTAAAAATTCCATTTTGCAATGAGAACGATGTTGCAACGTCAGAGAGGTGGCGGACTCTAATTGAGTCCAAACTACAGTAGGATTAATTGGGCCGGAAGAAGCCCCGGGCGGTTTACCCAGCAAAGTTCCGGCCAAAGGAAAGGTTTGGTGCAATGCAACGAAAGGTAGCCAAATAGGGTGATTTGATTTAATAGATCCCGCAAATTCCTTTATAATTACAATACTCGCACCGTTCCCCTTTCTGATAATCCCGCCACTGGTCATGTTCCTCAATGAACTCCATAATGGACATCACTTCCCTCTTGGTTTGGGCAAGGGATGCCTTATCCAGGGGAACCGCCACGGTCTGATTGGGATAGAGAAAATAAAGCAGCGCCTGGTCGGGTAAACGGCCCCATAGGGCCTGGATTGCCAAAGCATAAAGTTGCAATTGCCAGAAATACGGAGCAGCCTTTTTGCCGACTTCACCCGCTGAAATCCGGTGCGACTTATAGTCGACTAAGGTCAAAGCGCCGTCCGTTGTTTGGATCAAGCGGTCAAAACGCCCCTCCACTCTTTGGTTATCATCCAATTTCACAATGAAAGGGACTTCGTCCCAACACTTTCCCCGGGCTTCCGTGAACCGGCTGGCCCGGAAATTTTGCCACATTTGCAATAGTTCGGCTTTTAAGCGCTCCGACTCCGGCCCGGTCTGTCCCCTGAAAGTCTGTTGCCATAAATCTTCAGGCCATTTTGTGCTTCCCGATTGAAACACCTGATGCAGAAAACTGCCGATCTTCGCTCCGGCGCTGTCACCGGCGAGATTTTCCCTGTCATGAGGACCGTCCTCAGCCAATTCAAATTTGAGACCGGCTTGATACTGCCAAAAATATCGCCGCGGGCAGTCCTTAAATACGATTAATTCCGTGACCTTAAAGGACTTAGCGGGTGATCCGACCGGCAACAGAGTAGCGGCGGTTTCCTGCACTGTCTCTGCTGGAACCGTCTTTGAAAGTTCGGCGATACTTTCTGCTAGAAAGCTCGTTTCCTGCACTTGACTTGTTGAAAATGGCACTTCCCGGGTAATTTTGATTTTGTTCCCCTGATAATCGAGGAGCGGCTGATCGGTATCCAGAGGTATCAAAAGCTCGAACCATTTCATCCAGTTATTTGCGGTTTCAATGGTTTGGCCCTTGCTGCGGCTCGCTCCCGAACCCGCCATGATCAATTGTTGCTTGGCCCTGGTTAGGGCCACATAAAGCACCCGCTTTAATTCCGAAAGTTCTTCCCGGCGATCGAGAGCCCGGATTTGCTGCCACAAAGATGACGGGTATCTTTCGTTTTCACCGAAACGGATGCTAAGGCCGAGACCGTCCGACTTGTGGAAAGCCAGCTTTCCTTGAGCGGAAAGCAGGAATTGACGATCCAAATCCGGTAAAATCACCACCGGAAATTCCAATCCCTTGGACCGGTGAATAGTCATCAAACGAACGGCATTCCCGGTCTCAGCCTGGGTTTGGGCTTCCCCTTCCACCACCTCGGCCTCTTCCAATTTTTCAATAAACTCCAAAAAACGCCGTAAATCATTGAAACCTTTGCCGGTAAACTCATCGGCTTTTTCCAGCAGTTTGTCCAGATTGGCGAGGCGTTGCCCGGCATGAGGCAAGCTCCAGATTACCTCCCGGTAGTTGGTACTTTGCAGGGCAGTCCGGATCATTGCAGCAATATTCAGATACTCCCGGTTTTTTTGCAAGCCTACGATCAGCTGGCGGAATTGGCGCAGGCGAACTCTTTCCGCAGTAGGAATCTGTTCGCAGGCGCGTTCGGAAAACTCCTCCCCGCCGTAAAATTTTTCTAAAAGATTATCCCCTTCGCTGAGCCATAGGAGACTTTCCGCTGATAAACTGACGAAAGGCGAATGAAGCAGGCCAAGCAATGCCACGCTATGATAACGCTGCTCCACCAAACGCAATAAGTTGAGTTGATCGACAACTTCCGGGCGCCGGTAAAAGCCTCCTCCGCTGGCTGTATAATAAGGAATTCCCACTCTTTGAAGGGCATGTTGATACAAGGTCATGGAAGTGCTGGCCCGGAAAAGAATAACGATATCACTGTACTTTAAATCAGCTTCTCCCGACCCCGCCAATTGGGAAATCCTTTCGGCGACCATCCGGGCCTCAGCTTCCCGGTCGCAAGCCCCCGTCAGTAAAAATTCAATATTTCCTTCCTTATCTTGACTGGCAGCTTCTAACCTTTGATAATCAAATATCTCGTCTTGAAACAATTCACTGAAAAAAGAATTTACAAAATGAATAATCGTAGGGTTTGATCGATAGTTTTGGGTAAGGGGAATGATTTTCCCCCGGCGGTCTTGTAAATCCTCGGCAAAACCTTCAATTAAATCGGCTTCCGCCCCCCGGAAACGGTATATCGACTGTTTGATATCTCCAACCACCATCAGCCGGCCTTGATGACGTTCCTCCCCTACCAGCAGGTTGACGATCTCAAATTGCAGGCTATTGGTGTCCTGAAATTCATCCACCAGTAAATAACGGATCTCCTGCCGCGTTTCCAATAAAATATTGGGATTGGTATGGAAGAGGTCTCGTACCAGTCTTATTTGATCCGTAAAATCCATGAATCCGAATTCTTTTTTGACGTTGCTGTAAGTAAAATCGATTTGATTCAGCAAAAGGCCAAGAATTGTCGTTCGAAGCAACGCCTCCCGGTCAACCAATTTCTGACCGCAAGCATCAATCAGTGCATGGATGGCAACAACCCGGTCTTTAATCGTATTAGGTACCGTTTTGGGCAGACCCTTCTTGAGCTTTGTCAAAATGGATAGGACCATGTCCGGTGAGGAACTGGATTTCAAAACATCCTGTTGGCTTTGATATTCCATCCGGAAAGCATCCACGACTTCCTGCGCTTTTTCGGTCAGCTTGACAGTCCGGCAGAAATCCAAAAAATCGGCGATTTCTTCCTCAATATTGACGAACCCGTAAGGGATTTGTTCAATCGAACCTTGAATGCTCCGGATGCTTTTTTGGATCACATTATCAAAACGGTCGCCGCTCTCGCGGATCCGCCGGTAAATATCGGCCAAAGTACGGATAAAATTCTCCCAACCAAAATCAATCGCCATTTTGGTGAGGGTTTGACTATCCAGCGCCTCGTCATGGAAACTTTTCAGTAAAGAATCTTCAATAGCCTGATGTAAGTATATGGTTTCTTCCCCGTCGCCCAGAATCGTGGTCACAGGAGCAAGACCAATATCTAACGGATGTTCATGAAGCATCCCCAGGCAAAAACTATGAAAGGTAGTGATCCGGGCACTCTCAAGGGCCTTCAACTGATTGGCCCAAAAATCTTTGGCTTCCGGATCTTGTTCTTCCAAGCTATAAGTGAGAATTTCCTGTTGAATCCGGTTACGCATTTCCGCTGCGGCTTTTTTGGTGAAAGTAATCGCCACGATCTCTCCCACAGTGGCCCGGCGTTCCTCCAGCAAGCTTAAATATTTATTTGTAAGTACACTAGTCTTTCCGGTACCGGCTCCCGCCGTTACCAAAAGGTCAGTGTCAAACTCCCGAACCGCCTTGGCTTGTTGTTCATTCAGCGGATGTTTCATCTTTCACTTCACTCTCCCTTTCATCCCGGCGGCAACAGGTTTGAAACTCGCAAAAAGCCGGACAGTCTTCACTGTTTGGGAAAAAGTCACCCCTGCGGATAGCCTGGACAGAGACAGCCAGGGAATCTCTCACCGTAGATAACCAATCCTGCCACTCTTTTTCCCCTAGTAAACTTTTACCGCCCAGGCGCAATCGCAAACGGTCGGAATGCCATACTCCTCCCCGGCTGCGGGAAGGTTCCTTTAATCCCAGGTAACTTCCTCCCACCGCTTTACCCTCTCCGTAATATAAATCTTCAAGAGCCATAAGGTATACGGGGATCTGATAATAATCGGCACTCAGGATGTCTTTGGTTACCGGACCCCGCCCCGATTTATAATCATAAACGATAAAACCGCCTTCCCCATCGGCATCAATCCGGTCAACCTTTCCCCATATTTGAATGGGAATCTCTTCCGCCACCAATTGATAGGGACGGTCGAGAGAAGCCGGGTCGAAATCCCCGCGCACCAAACCGAAACCAAATTCCAAAAAACTGATTTTAAACCGTCCATTGGTTTTTTCAGCCCAATCGAGCTCCGTCCGGAGCCAGCGCTGTAAAGTATTCCAAATTTGGGCTTCTTGCAGTTTGAGTACCAATTTCACCAGATCGTTGGCGGCATTTTGCAACCATTCCCGGTAGAAGCTATGGAAACATTCCCTTAGGAAGTTGTGATATTCTTCCCGGTCTTTCGAAATTAAGCTCTGGCCTCTGTACCTTTCCGCGAAATCTTGTAAAACCTGATGATATAGGTTCCCCAAGTCCAGATTATCCGGCAACATTTGAGGCCGGAGAAAAGGTTTAACCCCTAGCATTTGTTTGAGGAAAAAACGATAGGGACAAGTATGATAATCTTCCAAGGAGGTGATGGCGAAAATATGGGCGGCGCCGAATGTCCTGGCGATGAGTTGATGAGACTCGTCCTTGGAGAACAATGAGCGCCCCTGCAGACGCCAACCGGATTCCTGCCAGATTTGTTTCGCCAGTTGCTGATATAAGGGCTTTTGAAGCAGCTCAAGGCAATCAATTTTTTCTGTTTCCGAAAGCTCACTTGTTGCAGCCATTAGATGGGCTGCTAAGTAACTGCCTTTTTCAAAGCTGGAATAGCAGCCTGTTAAACTTGTCGGCGATTCCAGAGCCAATGGATATGTTTTGGCCTGTTTGAGAAGTTCAGGACAGTATTGCCAAATTTCCTCCAGGAATGATGAAGGGTTTAAAGGTTGCCCACTGCTATCCTGTGTTTGATACACGAGGTACAAGCGCTCCCTTGCTGTTTGCAACGCCCAATAAAATGCCATCTTTTCCTTGGTTTGATACTCCTCGCCCGTCTCCAGATCGACCCCTAAAGTTTGTAACTCCAGCCGCTCCCGTAAAGATAATTTCCAGTCATTGATGTAATACCGGGGAAAAGCTCCTTGTTCAAGACCGGTAATAAAGACAAATTTAGCCGAAAGCCCCCGGGCTTCCTGAGGAATCATCACTTTGACAAAGGGGCCGGCGGGGGTCTTTCCTTTGATTTCCGAAGTCAGTATGTGAGCCCAAAAATTGCGAAAATCCGCCAGGCTCATCTCCCTTCTCAAGGAAGGCAACAGGTCGATGGAGGCCGTAACTTCCTCGATTGTAGCGGCTGCCTGTTGTATGGCAGTCAGGTTCCCTAATTGCAAATGAAAATCAATTTCACCCCTTAAAGAACTCCCGATAGCATCCTTTTGGGTCTCATTCAAATACCGGACGGCAATTTCCAAGTATTCTTTTAAGATAGCGATCTGCGGAATACTTTCAAGCAAAGCGAGGCCCTGTTGCAAAGGCAAGGTATCCAGCCCTATTTCCAGGGAATAACTTAACCAATCCTTTTGAAAAACCCCCAGCCAACGTTTCTTGCCCGACAAAGCTCCGTATCTGTCACCCAACTCTACTAGAACCCGGTCTCCTACCCCGGCCTTGTCCCCGGTGTATTGTTGCCGGATGAAAACTTCCATCTCCGGCCACTGCCAATCGGAGTCCACAATGGCCAAGGCTTGGGAAAAATGATTTGGGCCCGGAAACTCGCTCACTTTCTTTACACTGGGCGGTAGAGCCAATTGATATTCGGTAAAAATTGGGCGGGCCGTTTTCATAAACTCTTGAGGGTGCGGGGAAAGGATCAAAAAATCATCCATGCTGCATCCAGGGTTCTCATGTAAAATCGTAATGATTTGCAAGGCGATAGCCATATTTTGTTTGGAAGATCCGGCTGTCTGCAAGACCTGCAACGTAGGATCATCCGGTGATTTGGAATACGGCGGAGTCGGATTTACCCCGAAACTTGCTTGTAACCAGCTTAATGCATTGTTACCGCAAGATACCGGCATCTCTGGCAAGTGACGATAGTCGAAACGCCTGGCTATGAAATGGCGAATTTCTTCTGCAGGCGTCGGATCGAGAATGATTTCAAAATCAAACCACTCACTCAAAACCTCAATAAACCGGTTTTGTAAAGGAGTTAAATCGGTAAAACCGTAAAGAATGGACAAAGGACGTTCCGCTTGCATACGGGTTTGTCCTTTTAATCGTTGCAGTTTATCCAGGACCGCGTCTTCCTCGCAAAAGCCGCTTTTAATCAGCAATTCTTGAAAAGATTGATATAAAAGAGCTAATTGTTGCTCCTTCTCTCCTTTGGAAGATGCCCAACCTAAAAAAGTTTCAGGTGTCAAACAACTTCTTTTCCATTCCGCCATACCGGCCAAAACAGCTTCCCGGTAACCGGCATTAAAAGAAGCTCTTGCCAAATACGTTATCTTCTCTTGTCTTTTTAATGACTCAAAAACTTCTGTGAGCATCAAATCCCGGATCAGCGGCGATGGGGCCGACTGTGCCAAGGCGAAACGCTCTCCGATTTCTTGGATGAATCCCTCAAATAAGAGGAAACGGATACCGCCAAAACCGTTTACGCCCGGCTCATTCAATAACTCATTTTGGATGTGCCGTAGCAGGCTTAGAGTAGGGAAAATAACCAACAATGAAAATTTCTTTTCCTGTAAAGCCTTTTTTATTTGTTGGATTATCCAGCGGTGCTCACCAAATTCGCCGCAAATGGGATGGATGATTGCCAAAACGAAAACCTCCGGATGGAGAATTTTTAAGTGTGATCCTATTGATTCCACTTAAAAAATTTAAATCCTCTCCCTGGGAAAGTCTTCATCTTGGCCCAGGAAAATTTATCTCTTTCATTGGTGGATGGAAACAAAAATTTAATCAATCGATTACCAAATCTTTTCCAAATTATTTTCAAAATATCGTATAATAAGATTATAACGAAAGGGGTGAGCGCCATGATAAATGGCCATTTTCCCTGCGTTCCGGGTCTCTGACCCGATATATATATAAGGGTTGTCTTCGAGTTCATCGAGACAACCCTTTTTGATTCATTCATCCCATACAGAGGTATGGGAATGGAATCGATAACTTTTGTTTTAAATTCTGTGGAGCTGATGATTGGATATGGAAATAGTAGCCCGGTGGGCGACATTAAGAACCTAAATTGCATTTTTAAATGTGATAATGCACCATACCTTTATTTTAAATATCCTCATATATTATCTATTATAAAGTGATGATTCAAGAGGTGAATGGAATGTGCGACCAATGTCAACCAGTCATATATCCTCCGCAATTCTGTATTCATGATTCTTATACATACCGGGTTGTTACCCATGTTCATCCGGTTGTCCATATCAATCGTGAAAACATAGTTAACGTACCTCAACATGTTTATCAGCCAATTACAAGGAATATGGTTGTCGATCCGGGTTGTCCGGGAAGATGCCGTTAATACCAAAGCTTTCTCATAAATCCTAACGATTTGACCATTTGGGGGCTGTGGCAAAAGTAATTTCATACGCGAAAAATACATCCATTGAAATCAACATATTCGATAAGTTATCCATCATATTTCTTATTGTTTTCGAATTACTTTTTAGACAGCCTCATTTCTTTTTGTTTGTTCAAAGATTGATAACAGGGCGCATTTTAACTCACACCTTCGGCAAACCATATTTTGATTTCCCGCTCGGCGCTTTCCGCTGAATCCGAGGAATGAACGATATTTTCGGTTTTGGAAAGGGCAAATTGCCCTCGAATGCTACCTGCCTCCGCTTCTGCCGGATCAGTCGCCCCATTGATTTTTCGGACCATCTTGATCACATTGTCTCCTTCGATAACCAAAGCGCATACCTTTCCCCGGGTAAGGTAATTGACCAGTCCTTGAAAAAATGGTTTATCTTTATGCTCTGCGTAATGGCTTTCCGTTATTTCTTTGGATGGCCGGACAATTTTTAATGCAATAATGTTAAGCCCTTTCCGCTCATAAATAGAAATAATTTGACCCATTAATCTTCTTTCCATTGCATCCGGTTTCAACAGTACCAATGATCGTTCCACCATGTCATCCCCTTTTGTAATTTTGTATGCCATTTTGATTATTTTACCTTGGTCTTGGAATCAATTCAACAGATTTGTTGATTCTTTTTTATTTCATCAGAGAACCGATGGCAGTTCATAAAAGTTAGATCAAATGATAGCGTTTCAACATTTCTTCCACAACCGTTCCGGAAATCTTCCTGAGGATCCATTTCAAAACCAGCTTCTGTTTGAATGGAATTTCTACCTCCGTGAGTTTTTGCCCATCCATCATCCTTGCCGTCGAGTCCAGTATTACCCTGATATCGTAACAGGAAGCGAATACTTCCGGTACCCCGCGGTCGATGTCCAATAAGGTATAAACCGCTTCCATGGCTGTTCTCACCGAATATTCCGTCGTAAACACCGTGTCCCGAACCGTTTCTGCAAACTGGCCGATAAAAGCGAAATTTATACTGCCCTCCGGCACCACCTTCGGCCTGTCTCCCTGGGTTCGCGGCATGAAAAAAGCGGTAATATATGGCATCATGCAGGGAATACAGCGGGCCGATTTGCTGGCCAGTTCCTGAAGGCGGGATTCAGGGACGCCCAAATGGTAAAGCCATTCCTGGGTAATTTCCCAACCGCTGCACTCTCTCATCGGCTTATGGATAAAATTGCCCGGGATATCGGTAAACAAACCATAGAGCCATACCACAAGCTCCTCTGGGGGTTGTTCCTTAAAATGCGGTTGCCGGTTTAAGGTGAAGCTCATCAGCCAGTTGGAATCTCTGACCGTGATGATGCCACCGGTGACTGCCCTTCCGCTGAAAGGGTCCCGCTTGCAAATTTTCTCAATATAGGGAGGAATTTTCCCATCCAGTGTGGTAATGGTGGCCGACTCCCAGTTTGTTTCTTTGGTGTTCGTGCAAAACTTATCGGGTCTCCCAAAAGCCGGATCTTGTCTGGCAATGTTTCTCCAAAGCCTCCAACATCCTTCGATGGAATCATCAAACTCTGGCACGCGGTCCTGGTCCCCAAAAGTCGAATTTTCGGTGCAACTTCCATTGGTAATCAGCACCAAATCATTTGAAGTCAACTCCAGGCATTCCTCCTTACCTCCATGCTCATAAAGGATTTTCTTGGCAAGTTTTTTGCCATTTTGAATATCAAAAACAACGTTGGTTACTCTGGTGTCATATTGGAAGCGAACCCCGTGGGATTCCAAATATTTTACCATGGGTTTAATCAACGACTCATACTGATTGTACTTAGTAAATTTCAAAGCGGAAAAATCCGGCAAACCGCCGATGTGATGAATGAATCTTTGGATATAGAGTTTCATTTCCAAAGCGCTGTGCCAGTCCTCGAAGGCAAACATGGTCCGCCAGTACAGCCAAAAGTTGGAGGAAAAAAAATCTCTGCTGAACACTTCCGAAATTCTCTTGTCATATAAATCTTCATCTCTGGTCAAAAACAGCTTTACAATTTCCAGAGAAGCTTTTGGACTTAAGCCGAATTTCCCATCCGTATGGGCATCCTCTCCTCGGTTCCGGATGACCCTCATCAACGAATAGTTCGGGTCTTGCTTGTTCAGCCAATAAAATTCATCCAGGACCGAAATCCCTTCGACCTCCAAAGAGGGAATGGAACGGAACAAATCCCACAAACACTCGAAATGGTTTTCCATTTCGCGGCCACCACGGATGATAAAGCCCTTTTCACTGTCACGAATCCCGTCGCAAGCTCCCCCGGAGAGGGTAAGTTCTTCAAGAATATGAATCCTATCGCCCTTCATCCGGCCGTCCCGGATTAAAAAACAGGCCGCGGCCAAAGAGGCTAAACCCGCGCCAATCAAATAGGCCGATTTTTGATCCACTCCAAAGGGTTTTAAGGGACGGGCAAATGCTTCATAATTGCCGTTGCTATAATACATCACAGTTTATTCCCTCCATTTTTATTTTCAACAAATCCCGCCATTACTGGATTGTCGTCGGCAATTTGTCTTCTTTACAAACCCACGACTTCCGGTAATAATATTATCCCGCCCATCCCCATACTATCCAAAAATTCCAGCCACTTCGGATACAAAACAAAGATCGCCGGACATAACCAACAGTACCGGCCGTTAAAACATTTATACGGATTCCATTTTCAGTGACGGTCTTGTCAAATCATTCCCAGCATTATATAATTTCCTCAAAAATAAGGGGGAAACAAACGAATGGAACAATTTGATAACGCCACCATCGTTAAAAAAGCCAATGTTTATTTTGATGGTAAAGTAACCAGCCGGACAGTGATCCTGGCGGGTGGGGAACGAAAAACCTTAGGCATCATGTTGCCCGGGGATTATGAGTTTGGGACCGGAGATAAGGAAGTGATGGAGATTCTAAGCGGTAAATTGGAAGTTTTATTGCCCGGCAGTACCGGGTGGTTATCTTTAAAGGAAGGAACCACTTTCGAAGTGCCTGCCCATTCCAAATTTCAGCTAAAGGTCAAAGAAATAACCGATTATTGTTGTTCCTATGTCAAAAACTTATAACAGCACAAAAACAAACGGCCAAAAACAACCGTTTGTTTTTATTTTCAAATTCATTAAAATAGGTTGTCTCAGTTTCAAATCAACAATTTACTATCGCGCCTTGATTTTTATTACATCAACCCAACGTTCGATTAGCTCTTGACTCTCGATATTATGAATGTTTCCTGAAACGATTACCGGATATTCATGGGTAGAGCCGGTCTGAGGCATCGCCTGAATATTGCTATTGCGATCCAAAATTTTAAGTGATAAAACCGTCATTCCCTTTTCTCCTTTCCATTGGGTAAAACGTTTATCCCATGTGATAAAATTAGAAGTGACGTTTTACTTGAGTAGAACGTTTCATGGCTTATTTTTAGTTCCTTTGTTTATGAAACATTCTAGATTTCTAACAGTATATGAGACATTCAAAGGGACTGGCCATATGAATTTAGAATAAACATTTAGTCATTTTGTAGTTTTATAGAGGGCTTTTTGTAATAATCCTGAAACAGTGGAAAAATGATAACCTTGTCGGGTAAGTACCGGGAGTATGATTTTCAAAGCTACAATCGTATTGGAACGGTTTCCACCCTGATCATGAAAGAGAATAATATTACCTGGTTTAACTGTTTTAATCAAGCGCATTGCAATCGTCTGACCGCTGATTCCGGTCCAATCCCGGCTATCCTGCCCCCAAGTCCAAATCACAACTTTGTATCCCAGTAAACGGGCAACTTTAACAATTTTATCATCATAAAATCCACTGGTTGGTCGAAACAAGGTCATATTTCCACCGGTAATTTCAGCAATGAGCTGATGAGCATGAAATAAATCGTCTCTTAACTCCTCAAAAGGAATATGGTTCACTTCAGGGTGGCTATAGGTATGATTCCCAATTTCATGCCCTTCACGATGTTCCCTGAGAACAATTTCCGAATACATCTGGGCTTGTTTTCCCATCACAAAAAAGGTGGCTTTTGCATTATATTTTGCAAGTAAGTCCAGTATCTCCCGGGTGAAAGTCGGACTTGGCCCATCATCAAATGTGAGAGCCAGCAATTTTTCCCGAACACAAACATCCCAAACAATAGCCCCTATTCGTTCCCATTGCTCCCTGTCTTTATATACCTTGAGCGGACGGTTTGTAAAGGCCATCAAACAACAAGCCATTATCATCCCGCAGACTATTCCATGAATCACAGACTTTTTAATAAAAATAATCTTGAATCATCCCATGTTTATCAAGTAGCCGAAAGGCCCATACCAAACCTCGGCTCCGTTACAGTTTATTCATAAGTAAACGCCGATTATGATTGAACATTTGCAGTTTTTTCCCCAGACTCCATTTTATCAATCACCCAAAAACACAAACTCCCCAGCATACGTAAAACCGCGCATACGATAAAGGCCCATTGAAAATTCATGACGCTTAAAAGCCCCACTCCGGCAATAGGGGCAATAATTGTCGACAGAGTAATCGCCGTATTGTAATAAGCAATGTAGGATGTTTTGCGTTCTTCGGGGGTTACTTCCAAAAGTGCGTTGAACAAAGCCAGGTTCACTCCTGAGAATATGGCTCCAACCAGCAAATTGAAGGCGGAAACAATATATAAACTATGGGAAAATGCATAAATTGCCGGAACGATAAAAATAAAACTACTGGCATAAAACAATGTTTTAAGGTTGCCATGCCGACCCAGGACCCTGACCCAAAATCCATAACCCACCAAAGAACCACCGGTATTCATCAGACTCAACACACTAACCCAAAGATTATTGGCATGCAGTACTTTCACCTGATACCAGCTAAACAAAGGCCAGGCGATCTGCCAACTAAAATAAAACAAAATAGAAGCCATCATATACCGGACAAATCGCGGCTGCGTCGTAAATTGGCAAATCAACGCAGAAATGATTTGGGTTGGCGAATTCTCCCTTTTTTGAGTCCTATCAACGCATGAGATAACACTTTCTTCCGGCTCAGGTTCTTCAATCTTACTGAAAACATATAATTCGATCATTCCAAGAATAAAGGCTGTAATGAAAAAAATCTGATATCCAATAGGATATTTTAAACGATCCAAAACAAGTCCGGCTATAACTGTCAATGTAGTACCGACCAGATTCATGATCCGGTTCCGGGCAGCAAACGCCGCCACCCGGTACTCAGGAGGAATTATCCGGGAAATAAAAGATTGCCAAGCCACGTTGCCAATGGAACCCGGTAAATTCATTACTGCTATGATCGCCACAAACAGCATCGCTCTGACGGAAGGTTCAAAAAAAGGGATGCAGGCGACAACCAGAAAAAAACACCGATGAGCCAGCATGAAAACAAAAGTCAAAAATTTCTTTCGGGAGCTCCGGTCGATACATCCGGCCAGAGGTATCATGGAAAGGAGGCTGACTGCAGCTGGAGCTGAAGACAACAAAGCGACCAGGAATTTTGAAGCTCCCAGCTTGATCGCAAAAATACCCAAAAATGGATTGACCATATCCAGAGCAGCCACATTAAACATGCCATGAATTATATTGAGGCTGATATTTCGCTGCAGTTTTTCACTGGGAATGGAAGAACCCGAATTTAAACCTTGGAAAGCAAGTCCGAATTTGGAGATAAGTTTGCCCAAAGAATATCCTCCCCAATAACAATAAGATGGCTCTAGAAATAGCTTTTCGATTCCATGCAACTCAAAATCGGCTAACCCCAAATATTTACTATCGCATGCGCACAAACTAAAATAATGTCTGCTTAAACCTGTCGATTTAATGCAGCTATCACAAAATTCGAAGCGCGAGGCACATTTTGAAGCCTTTCTTTACAAAACATTATCGGCATTTTCAGCGGTATAATGAGATCATCCGGGTCATCAGCACCCATGGGTTCGGCTATTTACTGGAGTTAAGCTCCATCCGCAAAGTCGTGCCCTGGCCCTGGCGCCGGAAGACAGAGGACTCCCCCTTACACATTGCCGGGCGATTCCGGATGATGTTGGCGGAATTGGGCCCAACCTTTATCAAGTTGGGCCAAGTCTTAAGTACCCGCCCCGACTTGCTCCCCGCCCATTTTATATCCCAATTGGAATTATTGCAAGATCAGGTTCCACCGGTCGGCTTTTTTGAAGTGCGGCAAACCCTGGAAACGGAACTAAGGCAGTCTTTAGAGTCGACTTTTGAGGTATTCAATCCCACCCCCCTGGCTTCCGCTTCGATTGGCCAGGTCCATGAAGCCACCTTATTAACGGGGGAGCGGGTGGCTGTCAAAGTTCAACGGCCGGGAATACAGAAAACCATTAATACAGACCTGGAAATTATGTATGACGCGGCAGGCTTTCTGGAAGCCCGGACCGATTGGGGTAAGCTTTACAAGATTCAGGATTTTATTAGTGAGTTTGCCCGTACGATCCGCGACGAACTCGACTACATCATCGAGGCGAAAAACGCCGACCGCTTTCGTGAAAATTTCAAGGACGATAAAGATGTCATGATCCCGAAAGTACATTGGAAATTAACTACAAAAAAAGTCTTGGTCCTTGATTACGTGGAGGGTTTCAAAATAAAGGCTACCGCCGAGTTGGAACAAAACGGCATCTGTAAACCGGAAGCAGCCCGTAAACTATCGAAAGTATTTTTTAAACAGATTCTCATTGATGGATTTTTTCATGCCGACCCCCATCCAGGCAATATTTTGATTTCCAAAGAGGGAATCATTCTATTGATGGATTTCGGAATGGTCGGCCGTCTTGACGGATGGCTGAAAGAGCGTCTTGTCAAAATCCTCCTGAGCATACTCCGCAGAGATGTTAATACTCTTTTAATGGTTCTAAGCGAATTTTCAAGCAAGCCGTTCAAAGGGGACCAACACCTTTTAAAACGGGAATTATACTATTTATTGGATCGCTATTACAACCGCCCGTTAAAAGACATCGAGCTGGGTGCCTTATTCCGGGAACTGTTAGAATTCTTCTCCCGTTTTCAGATTCGTCCTCCCCAAGAACTGATCCTAATTGCCAGATGCTTGGTACTACTGGATAATATCATCACCCAACTTGATCCCGATGCCAGCCTTTTAGAACTGGCTAAACCTTTTGGCCCACGGTTATTTTTCGAGAAATTCACCCCTCAAAACCTAAAAAAAGCCTTATTGGAATATTTGTTGGATCTTACCACGGCAGTGACGACTCTACCCGGAAAAGCCACGGAACTGCTGCAAATGGCCGGTGATGGGGAGCTGAAACTAAGAATTGAACAACACCACTTTGACTTACTCATCTCCAGATTGGTAATTTTGGGGAACCGGCTTTCATCAAGCATCATTATTGCGGCAATCATCATCGGCTCATCAATGATCTCCTTTAAAACTTCCGCTTCATTATTCGGTCACTTTCCCATTGCGGAAATCGGGTTTCTCACTGCCCTCGTCATGGGAATATGGTTGCTGATTTCCATGATCCGATCGGGCCGAATCTAATCATCATACCGGTAGATCTTCCTGGCGATAGCCGACCATTTTTTTCCTTGATATTCAAGCGTCAGTCTCTCTTTATATCGATGGTTTCTCCACCTTTCGCCCTTCCATTCCCAGCGGCAAACCGAAACTTCAACAATAGCTTGCGTAAGTGTTCGGGAAATAAGCCGGATTCCTTTAACTTCGGCCAAAGGCCGCATCAAAAGTTCCGTAGCGACTTCTAGTCTTTGCTTGCGCTCCTTCTCATAATCATACATCATAGAAGAATGGGCCTGTATATTCATCCCGGCTCGCGGAGGAGCCGCTTCTACCTGATATAGTTTTTGGACTGCGATAATCGGGGAAATTTCTTGATCATTCTTCCCATTCGTTTTGGAACTGATAAGAAATATGAAAAGAACCAAGAAAATCAATCCGGCTGTTGTTCCCCACATCGGATACCGTATCTTTTGCCAACGAATCTTTCTTTGAAATTTTTTCTGTTCTTTCTTTATGAATACCTTTGCCGTAGCTGGAGCCAAAAAACTTTTTTCTTCCAGCATGTGGTGCCAAAAGGCTTCAAATTGTTGGATGGTACCCCGTTTTTCGGGATTGGGGTATAATAGAATTTTAATCTGTTCCGCCAGGAACGGATGAAGAGAGGGTTGAAAAATAACTGGAGAAATAATGTCACCCTTGAATAAAGCTTTCGTAGGCCACCCATGCATCATTTCAAAAGGGAGTCTATTCGTCAAAGCCAGATAAATAATTAATCCTAAATAAAACAAATCAACCGATTCATTTAGCTCCGATTCGCCATATGTTTCCGGAGGCCGGCAATTTTCGAGGCCCTGTGGAAGCTTGACGAAGGGTTCAGTCAGATAGGGCAAATAGAGAGGATCAACCATATAAATGCCGTTTGCATCCCAATATAACCGGCGCCAATCAGGCCTTCCAACAATGAAGCCGGCCCTGTTGAAACTCCGGTAAGCTTGAATCAATGGATAGAGTCCAGTTATCGTGTGTGCTAAACCCAAAGGAGACTGATTTTCAAAAGAACGGAAAAAACTTTCTCCATTCCGCGATTGCCACCCGAGCCAAAACTTACCACCAAAAAAATCAGGTCCACAGACGCTTAAAATTCCTAAATTACTTGTTTTAAGGCATTCTAGAACTTTATTACGCGCTTGTATTCCCGCCCGAAACTTTCCGGCTTCGCCAGCCGTAAATTTGGTAACCAACGGTTCAAAGCGGTACATTTTCATATTCAGCAGGTTTTTAGCATACCGGATGGGATTGCCATCCTCTTTGCGCTCATCTAAGAAAACCCAATGTTCCAAAATAGTGCCCCATCTTTCATTTTCCGTTCAATGGTTGGAAGCGGATAGTAAAGATAGGGTACCCCAAAAAGGCTTTTCAAATAAAAATCCTAAAATAAAAAGAACCCTTGGAATTGTTCATCCCGGATAATAGCATAGCATGATCAATGTTACCAGGATTGATGCCAGGATCGACAAAATCACTCCGCCCTTCAGCCAAGCGCAGAAAGCGGCGGTTCCCAAACCGGCCAAAGCGGCCAAAGGTTTACCGGGTGTAGCATCTACAACTCCTGGAATAATTAATGCGCCTAATGCAGTATAAGGAATGAATTGCAAAAAACGCTTCAAAAAAGGGGGTAAGGGTCGATCTGCCAAAGTAATTAGAGGAATTAGCCTGGGGATGTAAGTAACGGCCATCATCCCAAAAATTATCAACCATATTTTCATCATAATCCTCCATGAATTCGAGTAACCTTCTTTACCGGGCGGAGACCAACTCATCTTCCTTATGGATGAATGGACCGAAAATCCGAGAACAACGCCTTAGATAGTATCCTCATCTTTTATCAACACGGCCCCCAGAATTGCTGCGCATACCATTGCAGTAATGATGCTCCAACCGGGAGGCATAATTTTAAGCGCAAGGATTAGAATATGAAGGAATCCGGAGCCGAACGCAAGGAAAACTATGCCCCAGGAGCGTTTAAACTGAGGAACCAAAATCGCAGCGAACATTGCATACAAAGTGATTCCCAAACTCGCCTGGAGAAAAGCGGGCAAAGAAGACCCGACAAGAAACCCGGCAATCGTTCCTCCCACCCATCCACTGTAGGAAATACCCTCCAACCCTATTAAAAACTTTAACCCAGGTTTCTTCGGTAAAGTCGATGCCACTGAAAAAGTCTCGTCCGTTACTCCAAAAGCGACAACCGCTAACTGGGCTTTTTTTTCTTCTTTTAAATGGGTAGCCAGGGAAGCGCTCATCAGCAAATGACGAAAGTTCAGTAAAAAAGCAGCGATGATGATTTCCCCCACTGCGGCTCCGGCATTCAATAAACCCAACGCCATAAATTGGCTGGCGCCGGCAAAAACCAACACTGAAAAAGCAATTGTCGGTATAAAACCTATACCGCCAGCCTTCGCCATCAGACCAAACGCCATCGCCATTGGAGAATATCCCAAAAAAATCGGCAGACCGGTCTTCATGCCTTCTTTGATTTCGAGTCGCCTAAAACCCATCATTTTATCTCCTTATTAAAACTCCCAACAGGGTTATGTCCGAGTTCCAACTAAGGGATTATTTCCAGCCAGTAACCATCGGGATCTTCAATAAAATAAATCCCCATATCCTTATTTTCATAACAAATACATCCCATCCGTTGATGAAGTTGGCGGGCGGCTTGAAAATCATCAACTTTAAAGGCTAGATGAATCTCGTTGTCGCCTAGATTATAAGGTTCTTTGCGTTCCCGTAACCAAGTTAATTCCAGTTGGTGCCCGCTCTGACCGTCACCTAAAAATACCAGGATAAAACTTCCGTCGGAAGCCTCTCTTCTCCGGATCTCCTTTAGACCAAGGGCCTCTTTGTAAAAAGTCATACTCTTTTGAAGATCCAACACATTGAAATTGTTATGATTCATGGCAAATTTCATCGTGAACCCCTCCATTCTTAAATATTTTGATTAAAATAAAATCGCCCTTCGTTGGACGATTTTGCTGACTTCACATTTTTATTAAAACCTAATTATAAATTATACCTATTTTATTATAAACCAAATTGAAATTGAAGTAAAGAATTTTGCCCCCCCAACCGATATGAAATCCGGTCGTAAACATGTAGATAATCCATTGGGTTTTGTGAAATTATCTTTTCATAATGCAAATTCTAATCCTTATGCAAAAAAATGTGCTATACTAATTCTTGATAATCTTTTAGGGGATTTTTCGACCGTTTTCCGGTCCGCTACGATGGGCGCCGCACACCCTGGGCCAAATTTTTACTTCTTGTCCAGGCTGGCAGGGGCGGATAATTACTTTAAAAATGTAATCGGAGGCCGTTAGAAAAATAAGTTTTAATTATCTGAGCTCCAAAGCGGAGACTCGCAAAAGCGATATCTCCAATTACGGTACATTCGCCCGTAGAAAAATACAAAAGGGAGAACTCATCGCTGTTTTCGATGGATTCGTGATGAACACGGACATCGTCAAAAATTTAGCCGGGGCAGCCAAATGTATGGTATTACAGGTTGACGATCATCAATTTATCGGTTCCAGAATCCATAAAGAATTTAGTAATGGTGATTATATCAATCATTCCTGTGATCCCAATTTGGGAATTAGAGGTCAGATTGATTTAATTGCCTTGAGAGATATGGAAGCCAACCAAGAAATTACTTTTGACTACTGTATGACCCTTTCGGAAGATTTATTTGACAGGATGGAATGTCACTGTGGCGCTAAAAATTGCTGGAAAGCCATTACTTCTGATGATTGGAAACTTCAAAGTCTCCAAGAAAAGTATAAAGGCTATTTTTCTTATTATTTACAACAGAAAATAGCCAATTCCCACGGGCAAGTGGACTTTCATCAGCCTGCTCTTCAATAGGCCAAGAAGCCAACGACATTAGGAAACATAAATTATGCAAAATGTTCTTATCGAACAAGTTTCTATCTTATTTTTATTGATGCTGGTAGGCTTCATCGCCCGAAAAAAAGATTTGTTAAATCCCGAACTTGATGCCGGTATCACCGAGATTTTGCTTAATATCACCGTTCCGTGCATGATTGTTTCTTCATTTCATCTAAAGTTTTCTACGGAAATTTTGCACAATGCCATCACGCTTTTTGCGGCCGCGGTAGTAGCTCATGGGTTATCAGCTTTGGTTGCCTTTCTAATTTCGTTGAAAAGCCCTCAGTCTGATCGGAAAGTCCTACAATTTGCCATAATTTTTTCAAACACCGGTTTTATGGGATTGCCGGTTTTAGGCAGTTTGTTTGGTCCGATGGGGGTTTTTTATGGTTCAATTTATGTAGTGGTCTTTAATATTTTAGTTTGGTCACTGGGAGTATGGATCTTTACTGGAAAAGAAGGGGTTCGAGTCCGGAAAGTATTGACCAATCCAGCCATTATCGCAGTATTCATCGGTTTCCTTATTTTTCTGCTTTCCGTTCCGCTTCCGGTTCCATTGTTCAAAACCCTTGATATGATTGGATCCATGACTACACCCTTATCCATGATTATCATTGGTTCGATGCTGACAGAACTGAAGTTAAAAGAATTATTAACCGGTTGGTCTATCTACTACGGCGCTGTTTTTCGACTGTTCATTATGCCGTTCTTTGTGGCAATTTTACTACACTATCTGGGAGTTCGGGAAGATTTACTGAAAATCACCGTTACGTCTGTAGCCATGCCGGCAGCCACGATGACGGCTATTTTTGCCGAAAAATATCATGGAAACAGTTTACTGGCCTCACGGCTGGTTTTCATAACCACCGCCTTATCGTTAGTGACTATACCTTTGGTTATTATGTTTATTTAATCCAAATTTATATAAAAGAAGGATGAAACAGACAATGCCAATTAAACGGGCTTTAAAATGGGTTGCTTTCTGGGCTGGTTTGGCCCTCCTTTTTGACTTGGGGATTTATTTCTGGCCGGCTAAACAAATTGCAGCATTTTTTCACTTAAAAGACTATGTTTGGCCAGCGCAGGAATACGCTTTACAATTCCTGGGCGGTTACATCATTGAACAAAGCCTGAGTTTGGACAACCTTTTCGTTTTTTTACTCGTATTCAGCAGCTTTAATATTCCGGCGCTTTACCAAAGACGAGTTCTCAACTACGGGATTATCGGCGCCATCATCTTACGGTTGATCTTCATTGTACTTGGGGTAGCCGTTGTCAACCGTTTCCACTGGGTACTTTACATATTCGGTTTATTATTAATCTTTAGCGGTTTCAAAATGTTTTTTGGGAAGGAAAAAGTCTCGGAGTTTCAGGGTAATCATCCGGTCTTCCGGATGCTCGGAAAAATGATTCCGGTTTCGGCAACCTTGGAAGATGAAAAATTTTTCATCCGTAAAAATCGTATCCTTTATGCCACTCCACTTTTGGCAATCCTAATCATTATCGAATTTTCCGACATTTTGTTTGCGATTGACTCCATCCCGGCGATATTCTCCATTACCACCAATCCTTTTATTGTATACACTTCAAATATTTTTGCTATTTTAGGCCTCCGGAGCCTTTATTTTGTTTTGGAAAAATTGCATAGCGCCTTCCGGTATGTCAAATACGGGGTTGCCTTTATTCTCATATTCACCGGCGTCAAACTGGCTGTACTCTTTTTCAAATTTGAAATTTCAATCGGCTTGTCCATAGCAGTCATTTTCGGAATCCTGGTACTCAGCATATTCGTTTCAATACTTCATCCCGAGAAGGCTTAGATTTAAAAATAAACCATTATGATTAGATTTTTCATAATTCCATTTCCCCATGCCCAATATCAGCAATCTGTTTTGATGATACCGATTGAGCGTTTGACGATGCCCCACGCTGATCACCGTAGTATTTTTTAACCTATCGCTGACCAGTTGGTATAGGAGACCCTCTGTCGGTTCATCCAAAGCCGATGTTGCCTCATCAAGAAAAAGCCACTTCGGGCTCTGCAACAATGCCCTTATAAACGCAATGCGTTGTTGTTCACCCAAGGAAAGGATTAGCGACCAATTCTCCACTTCATCCAGTCTCGGGATTAATTCATTCAATTTACAGACGTTCATTAATTCGATCAGCATTTTATCCGATATAACACCTATCCTTTGAGGGTATAATAAAACATCCCGCAAAGTACCCAATGGTAAATATGGCTTTTGAGGTAAAAACAAAATTCCCTCATTTTCAGGCCGATTCAATTTTCCCTTGGCAAATGGCCAAAGGCCTGCAAGAGTCCTTATCAAAGTACTTTTACCGGAACCGGAAGGTCCGCTAATTAAAAGATTTTCACCGCGGCCTACCTCAAATTCCAATTGCTCGATCAAGGTTTCCCCATCCGGTCTCAAAATGGTCATACCGGAAACCGAGAATTCCGAATTGCTATTATATCCCTTGTTGATGATGGCTTTTTCCGAAATACGCTCTGTCTCCCGGAGATGGTTTTTAAAGTCAACCAAGCGGTCGCGGATAGCTTGCCATTCGGCGATGGATGAATAACTGTTCACAAAATAGGATAGGGAGTCTTGGACCCTGCCAAATGCAGATGCGATTTGAATTAATCCCCCCAGTTGAATCTGGTGGCTGAAATAGCGCGGGGCAGCTACTAAAAAGGGGAATATTATCGCCATCTGAGAATATCCTGAAGTCAGCCAGGTTAATTTCTTTTGCCGCTTCATTAAAGTGTGGAAATTCGTAAACACTTTGAGAAAACGCTCTTGAAAGATGTGTTTTTCATTGTTTTCCCCATGATAAAAGGCTATGCTTTCTGAGTTTTCGCGTAACCGGACCAGGCTAAAGCGAAAGTCTGCTTCATAACGTTGCTGTTCAAAGTTAATTTGAACCAACGGCCGGCCAATTTTAGATGTCAACCAAGTGCCGATAATGGCATAGCCCAGAGCTGTCCATACCATATATCCCGGTACACTCCAGACATTTCCTCCCCAGGAGATTGGTAAAGACCCGGAAAGTTTCCATAGAATGAAAATAAACGAACTCAGGGTCACAATGGCTTTTAAACATCCAAGCACCAGATTTAAAGTTGAAGAGACAAACATCCGGATATCGTCACTGATACGCTGATCGGGATTATCAGTCGGATTGCCCACCAGTTGCAACCGGTAGTAATTTTGCTTCCAAAGCCATTGGCCTATATAATGATCCGTCATCCACCGGCGCCAGCGAATCTCCAGTACTTGCTGGAAATACTGTTCGTATACTGAAATCACAATATAGAGCCCGGCCAAGATCGAAAAATAACCCAAAGCGTGCAGAAAAACACTTTGGTTATATTTTTGCAAAGCGTTATAAAAAGTGTTATTCCAGGCATTTAATAATACTAAAATGTATACATCACCCAAATTGAGGGCAATAATTAAGGCGAGCAGTCCCCGAGCTTGCCATTTGTTATCAGAGTTTAAGTATTCACTGATTAAACTCCAGGTCCCTTTTGAAAAAATGCGGCCGATTTTAATCATTTATTCGATCCTTCCTAGAAATCGTTTTTGTAGCTTACGACTTGGAATTTTTCCATAAAAGATTACTCTTCATCAGCTAAACGGCCTTTTATTTCATCAGTTGCAGGTTCATTATTCCAGAACTGACAACCGTATCAAAACGATTCGGTTTCTTCTAAAGAATAAAAAGGATTTCGAAGTTTTTTCCCGAAAACTCTGGTAGGAATGGTCTTGATTTTTAAGAGATCATGTTCAAAAAAATCTCTTAAGGTGGTGCAAGCCCATGGATTTCTTTAGTTTTGCCGCTCAAATCTCACCATTTGCTGCAACTTGTTTTATCCTAGGCATCCTCTTGTTATTGGTCGAGATGATCCATCCGGGCTTTGGAGTTCCCGGTATTACCGGTATTGCTTTGCTTTTTTTAGGCGTATTTCTCTCGGCCCGCACCTGGTCAGAGGTATTGGCTTTGACCTTAATTATCCTCGGACTCATCGGACTCGCTCTCTCGTTCGTTTTCAATTCAGCCAAAAGCGGTTATCTATCCAAAAAGCTCATTCTTCAGCAAAAGTCCGTTAAAGAATCCGGATATGTGGCAGTTGCTGATCAAAGTGAGCTTTTGGAAAAAGAAGGTACCGCGCTAACAGTTTTACGTCCCTCCGGAAAAGCCGACTTTGATGGAACTATCATTGACGTGGTCACCGAAGGGGATTTTATCCCGGAAAAGTCCAAAATCCGTGTGATAAAAGTTGAAGGGAGCCGGGTGATCGTCCGTACTTCGGAATAAAAAATCATAGGAGGTATATTAAAAATGGAACTTTTGGGACCGATTTTCCTGATCTTTGCCATCATCATTGTGTTGTCGATTTTTTTCAGCTTTTTCCCGCTCGGTTTATGGATTTCCGCCCGGGCCGCCGGAGTACAGCTGGGAATATTCAATTTAGTCGGAATGCGGCTGCGCCGGGTTATCCCCGGTCAAATCGTATTGCCCCTCGTAAAAGCCGTAAAGGCAGGCCTGGATGTGAATGCCAACCAACTTGAAGCCCATTTTCTGGCTGGCGGCAACGTTGATAAAGTAGTGAATGCTTTGATTGCCGCTCATCGTGCCGATATGAATTTAAAATTTGAACGGGCGGCTGCTATCGACCTTGCCGGGCGCGATGTTTTGGAAGCCGTTAAAATGAGCGTCAACCCTAAAGTTATCGAAACTCCCAATGTCTCTGCGGTTGCCAAGGATGGTATCGAACTGATTACCAAAGCCAGAGTGACGGTAAGGGCTAACATCGATCGCTTAATCGGCGGCGCCGGTGAAGCCACCGTTCTGGCCCGGGTAGGCGAAGGCATCGTTACCACAGTGGGTTCTTCGCCCTCTTACTATGAAGTGCTTGAAAATCCCGACCGGATATCAAAAACCGTGCTTAGTAAAGGTCTTGATGCCGGTACCGCTTTTGAGATTTTATCCATCGATATCGCTGATGTTGATGTAGGCCGTAATATTGGCGCCCAACTTCTTACATTAAAAGCAGAGGCCGATAAGAATATTGCTCAGGCCAAAGCGGAAGAACGCCGGGCGATGGCTGTTGCCAAAGAGCAGGAAATGAAAGCCGTAGTCGTGGAAATGCAGGCTAAAGTTGTAGAAGCCGAGTCCGAAGTGCCAAAAGCCATGGCTACTGCTTTAAGAGAAGGAAAAATGGGAGTCATGGATTACTATAACATGCAAAACCTCATATCCGATACCCAGATGAGAAATACCATCTCCAATTCAGAAAAACCGGACGTCCCTGGAAGTGAAAAGAAATGAGAGATCCTTGGGAAACGGACGAGCCAGTTAAAGACGACCCCTCGGTAACGCCGAAAAACGATGCCAATATCGACCCGCTTGCAGACGGGCCATTGGAACCGCGTGTTGCTTTGCATCATCTGCCAATGGAAAAAGCAAAACCTACCGGGGAAAATAGCCCTTCCAAATCGTGTTCCGTTGCTGATAAAACCTTAAAACCCCTTGGTTTTTTCACACTGAACCGGGATAATTTCCTGCAGGGAATCATCTGGGCGGAAATTCTGGGAAAACCCCTTTCCAAAAGAAGACGACGCTAAATCCAACAAAGAAATGCCCTTCCGGAAAAGAAGGGCATTTCTTTGTTTGCCAGTGTCTCAAGGAAGTTTAAACCAATCAAACGGTTTAACGCTCTTTATGGTCTCAACCAGTTCCACCCGTACTCCGGTTCCTTCCGGAATTAATTTAAGCTGACCAAGGTACTCATCGTCGCCATGATACACGTTAACCAAAGTTTCTTCCGCTATTTTGGGATCCCTTACAAAAAAGCTGGTCATGTTTTTACGCTGCCGGGGATCAAGGATACACCCGAGAGCCTTTTTGTCTTTCAGGTAAACGCTTAAACCATATTGATAACTTTTGAGTTCTGCGACTTTGCTTTCACCGCTCCGGATTTGTTCCTGCAATCGAAGAATTTCCAGCTGTTTTTGAGCTAATTTGTTCTCATAAGCTTTTGTGAGCTGATCAATTTGTTTTTGACCTTTGGTTTGCAGCCGTTGCAGGGATTTCTTATCGCTCTTTTCGAGATCTGCCTGTTCTTGAACTTGTTCCTTAATCTTTTGAACTTCCTGGTCAAAAGAATTTCGCAAATTGCGTATTTCTCCCTTTTTACTATCGAGTTCCTTATTTTTAACCGCAATTTCCTTGGCCTTTGTATCAAGTTCGGCGCTTTTTTTGTGAAGTTCCTCTTCCTTTTCCTTGGCTGCACTCAAAGTTTCTTTTAGACGCAAATCTTCAAAATCGGAAATATCAATACTGACTTGCTTCGATTTGACTTCCAGGTAATGCGTGGTGTAGACTGTAGCACCAATTAACACCAAAATAAAGCCAAAAAATATGAAATATGGTTTGATGTCCCGGTTGTTCTTAGTCTTGGAGAATTCTTCCTCTAGGGAATATACTTGGGGTTGTTCAGATTCAACCAACGAATTTTTCAAAAAATGGTTTTTACTGAATTCTTCGGTTATTTTGTTTCCAGGTTCCATATCCCGCTCCAATTCTCAGGGGCTCTTCCGCTTCCTGTCCTTTTTATAAATTCCTCTGTGACCGGCAGATGGGTTTGGCCGAAAAGTCGATGAGCTTCTTCCCATGACCCCTGATAATAAAATTCGCGGGCCTGTTCAAACCTTTGTAAATCCACGTTCATCTCATCATTTAAGCTTATTAGCGGTATCGGCCAGTAAATTTTTTGGCCGACCGACTTCCCCTTAACCTGTACAGTATCGATTTCTAAGAAATAAAAGCCGTGATCCGGCTGGTTTTGTTCAATATCTCTTTTGATATACTCCGAACAAATTACCGGGACCTTATAAAAACGGGTTAATCCCTCTAATCTCGAAGCGGCGTTAACATTATCCCCGATTACGGTATTGGTCATCCGTTCGTAAGAACCGATATTTCCATAAAACACATTCCCACCATCAATACCCACCCCTACCTCAACCAAAACAGCCCGGTATATCCGCTCATCCTGCGGAGTTAACTTTCCTTGAACCCGGACGATTTCTTCATAACGAAGCTGCATTTCGTCCCGTAATGTTTTGGCTACTTTCTGAATTTCATATCCTGCTAAAACGGCTTGATATGACTTATTAACCGCTTCATGTTTTTCTTCAACTTGAACCCCGAATACGGCCAAAACCGCATCACCGATAATTGAGCCAATAATGCCGTCGTATTGAAAGATTGCCCGAATGGCCCTTTGATAATGGAGATTTAAAATATTAATAATATCGGTTCCTAAGGTTTCAGTCATCATTGTAAAACTTTTAATATCGGAAAAAAGCACAGTCAATTCTTTTTGTTCCCCTTTTAGGAGGACGATTTTCTCACGGTAGGCCTGCGTGGCGACATCTTTATTGACAAACCTCCTGAAGACGGTTAACAAATTGTTGATACTACTCGATAAAGAATTGAAAGCCATCCCCATAAAAGTAATATTGTCATTGGTGGCCCCTTCAAGGGATATCACCCCCAATTGTTGGCCTTGAATCATGGTCATGATGGAGTCGGTGATGATTCCAATAAAACGGGTGATATGGCGGATAAAATAAATGCCAATCAGGGTGCAAATCAGGGTTATCAAGGCAATAAACAGGGATATATCCCGGAAAATGAGCCATGAATCGTGATAAAACTCGTTCATCTCCTCAGCCCGAATTAAAAAAGCATCCCATTTAGGTATCCGCTTATAGACTCCATAGTACTCTTCCCCATGAAACTTGAAACTTAAGGTGCCATCGGAAATACCCTGACGAGTATTGGTCACGATTTTTTGCAGCGCTTTATGGTCCGTAAAATAATGTGCTTTAGGAATTTTCGAGGCTTGAAAGATTATGGGGGAGCGTCTTAAATCTTCAATTTTAATGCCAATGGTGATGGACTTCTTTTTCTTATTCTTAAACTGGCGAAGGCCCCGGGTCTCAATGGCGGCTACCGAGGAACGATAGGCGGCCGGGTCCTCGTTGGAATACTCATAGATATCATATTGGGAATTGGAGAAATCGTAAATCTCCTTTAAATCATTGACCAAAAGCTCTTTCATCATTTTAATCTGCTGAGCCCGGTTGAGAGTGAGATTAATATAATTCGAGGTAAAACAGGCCACCAGCAGCGATATGGTGAAAATGATAATAATCCGGCTGGTGATGGAAGTGACTTTGGTATTTCCGATTTTTTGGACATAATTTTGTTTTTTTGATGTTTGAGACATTTTTACAATCACCATTTCTTCAAAGTGAAAACTTGAAAATATCAATTTAAAAACAACGAACTCATCATGTGAAAATTGGTTGGGTTTAAACCAAATAATTCTTTGGTTTTTCAAAATACCCAATTAACAAAAAATCACTCATGATTTCGTTGCCGCTTTCCAGGTAAAACCAATATTTTATGTATTATTTATATACAACATATTTTTTTAATTTACCTTCCAAAATGATAAAAATTAACCAAAAAAATTAAACGTTTCTTTCCTTTGAAACGTTCCAAACGTATATGCCCGAATTTCTAGTCCTACTATTGGATAATAATCCTTATTTCTTGATTCTTCATTAAATCGATGCGAATTCCCGGTTCAATCCGGCTCCATGGTATTTCCCGGCTTGTAATGTCGTTCGTAACGATGAAGGTTCGTTTGGAATAATTGAATAATTTCAATAAAATCGAATGGGAACATCCCAGGGTCTCCTGTAATAAGACGACAGTACGGTCATGAGAAAACTCCAGTGTTGTAATTTTGCAGCCATCAATACCGATTCCCCGCCCGGTCCTTAAATCCAGACAAGCGCCTCCTATTGAAAGATATTCCAAGCATGGAACGACTTGGGGCCAAGCCCACTCTTCGCTGATATCCCGGTAATCGCCCCGTTTGACAACAGATTCCACGTTGTAAAACCAATTGGTATTCAGAAGTTGTTCCGGCTGCTTCCGGCCGCAATTCCCCCCCTGTGGGATCGACCAACGACCGTCCAGCGCAAAATAAAGCATCGCCAGACCCAATTCGGTATATTGAGATTCTCCGCTGAAAAGTCCGGTTAAAACCAGTGCCGCATTGTTATAGGGGTCAAAATGCTGATTCTCCGGGGATACGGAAGTGGCTCCCCTGGTATCCACTTGATGAACTTGGGCCATGGAGTCCTTCGGAAAGGTCTTTATCCGATAGGCCCAGGTATATGTCAGAACGTAATCGGCAATTTGCTTGGCGTCATTTAAATATTTCGGGTCTCCGTTAATCCGAAATAAGGAAATCGCAGCCTCAAGTCCAAAATATGCCGCTTCTTTATCCTCGGTATCGGCATCTAAAGTTCCCCCGTAAAAAGCCTCTTTTTCAATAATTTCCTTCCGGTATGCCTCATAAGCGCAAACAGCAGCTTGCTCATAGTCGGGGCGGTCAAAGATTCTAGCGGCTTCAGCCAAGACCGTAATCACAGTCCCGGTAGCTACTATCGCCGGGCTTGCCGGAGCGCCATCGGAGAAATAATACCGGGCAAACGCTCCATTACTTAAACGGTGCCGAAGCAGCCAATCCAATTGCTTTTCGGCTACCTGCCGAAATAAAGATTCGGACTTGCCGATGGCTTCCGAAAGAGAATAACACCGGACAAACGCCTGAACAGCTTCGGCCATAACCCTGGTCGATAAGGCCTGCTCGCCGTATTCCCGGCGGATACAATAATTTTCACCTTGATAACAAGTCATAATCATACCATCGACGATTCCATATTGAGCCCAATGTAGAATCGACCTGTATCCCCGATTAGTATCCGAATTTGAGCCGTTATCCGGTTTCCCAGGCTGGCTCCAATTTTGCAGCCACCAATCCAAATAAGCTGCTTCTAAAGAACGCCAGATAAAACCGATTGAGGCATAATCATAAGCCATATTACAGCGATAATGTCCGGGTCCTAACTTGGAATCGTAGTAAGCTGTGTTCAAAAACCGGATTCGATCTTCCAGCTCAACTTGAAGGGGCCTTTGTTGTTTCAACCTTTGTTCTTCCGCTTCATTCCAGACGTGCCAAGAGATTGAGGCATAGGCACGAGTATCGCCGGACCCGCCAAACCAAACATGAAACGGCATCCTAAGCCGGGTCGGACCCGACCACTCCAAAATCCCCCGTTCGGCCTCTTTAAATTCATTTTTTTTAAAATAAACCGCTTCGGATTCGGAAGAACCATGTCCGTACTCCCAAAACGGGTATATGAAGCTCAAAACAACCGATTGGTTCCCCGATGACTTCTCCCAATTTAACGAGGCCGGAAGCTCTTCAACCGCTCCTTCAATAGGCCCATCGCCATATAATCCTACCGCAAAACTGCAACCATCATCCTGATAAAAAATATAAGGTTGGGCCATGCGGTCCGCCCTGACTCCCAAGGCCTTATCAAGCTGAGGATGAGGATATTTCCCTTTGCCGTAAGGATTGCCATTATAATTAAAAGTGGGAATCAACCATTGTTTCCGCATTTGCGGATGAACTCCCGAAACAAGAAACAACACTTCAATATTTCCTGAAAAATTGCCATCGTGATGTTTAATTTCCAGAATTCCCCGAAGGCATTTAATACCCGCCTTTGGTTCCGGGTGTGGCTTCATGTGCAAATCAATCACACCGCCGTAATCAGGAGTTTTGTACCTGCCTCGAAACACCATCGGCTGTTTTTGATTTTGAAATAAGGGGACTATTTGAGTACTGCCGTCCCGGTTGTGCAGACGGATGGATAATAAATCAAACTGAAATTTATCCGATTGGAACAAACTGTTTTTATCAAAAAGCTTTTCATCGTAAGAAACAGGTAATTGACCTTGAATAATCATTTTGGCAAACCTCTTTAATTTTTGATAGCTCCGGCAGTAAGTCCCTCTTGAAGGTATTTCTGACTAAACAAGTAGATTAAAATGGATGGTATCGTCATTAAGATCAATGCCGCATATAACTCTGCCACCATCTCCGGCGTTTGGCCCCGGGTCGAAGTAAAATAGGAAGTAGCCAAAGTAACGGTATACAGACTTTCCTTCCGGACAAAGAGTAATGGAATCAAAAAGTCGTTCCAGGCATAAATGAAAGTCAATACAGAAACATTCACGATAGCCGGAACTCCGAGGGGCATCATGATCGTCCGGAAAGTCCGAAAACTTGAACTACCGTCGATCTGTGCCGCTTCCAGCAGGGAATTGGGTACGGTATCAAAATAATTTTTCAGTACCAGGAGCATAAACGGAGCGTTGAAAGCAACCAACGGCAAAATAATGGCCCCATAGGTATTCATCAGTCCAATCACTTTCATCGTGAAAAACATCGGAGTCATAACAGCCGCCGCCGGAATCGCCAAGCAAGCCAACAGTGAATAGTAAAGAACTCTCTGCCCCCGGAACTCCATTTTAGAAAAGGCATAAGCCGCCAGCGAAGCAAAAGCCGTAACAATTCCCGAGGTACATACGGCAATAAACAGGCTATTGAATAACACCCGAAAATAATGGACTGCAGGATGATTGATGACTATCAGATAATTTTTGATGCCATTGATTTTAAAAGATTCCAGGATAGCATGAAGGATCGGATAAGCCCAGATTACCGTTAATAACGCTAAAACAGTAAAAACAGCAGTTTTACCGGCTTTGTTTACATTGGAGAACATGCCACAACACCTACTCTATCTCTTTTTGAGTTTTTTCGTAGTAACGGATTTGAATAATCGACATCAAGAGGGCCAATGCTAAAATAACCACCCCAATGGCTGCCGCGGATCCCCCATTAAACTCTTCAATGGAGCGCTTATATAAAAACGTGGTTAAAAACTCCGTAGAACGCCCCGGACCACCCCCGGTCAGCATGACCACAATGTCAAAAGTTTTTAGAGAGCCGACAATTCCCAGTACAAACAAGGTCGATGTGGTTCCTTTCAGCATGGGTATGGTAATCTTAAAAAGCGTATTCCAAAACCCGGAACCGTCGATCTTGGCGGATTCATAAATATCGTTGGGAATGGCTAATAAACCCGAATAATAAATCAGCATGCTAAAACCCATCCACTCGAAAATGTTAACGATGATTATGGAAAGCAGTGCAAAACGGGGATCACCCAGCCAGGCTACTGCCAAGAAGTCTAATTTTAAAAATCTCAACATCGTATTGAGGCTTCCTACATTAAAATCCATGATGATCCGGAAGATAGCCGCAATAATTACCGGCGCCATTACCACCGGCATGAAAAATACGCTTTTAAACAAATTCACCAATAACGGTTTGGAGCGGAGTAAAATTGCAATCAATAAGCCTAAACCTGCTTGAAGGCCTACCGTACAAAATAAGAATATCAAATTATTCCATAGTGAGATATAAAGAACGCGGTCAGTGAAAAGGTCGCGATAATTTTGGAGCCCCACAAAATTCATTACCGAATCGATCCCGTTCCACTCTTGAAAACTGGTGTGAATGGTAAATCCAATACTATAATAGAGAAAAATCCCCGAACAAATCACTAAAGGTGCAATATACAAATATGGGGTGAATCCTTTGGTATAATGCCTGCTTAACAAGTTGCCACCAACTTTCGTCCTGTGAAATCGACTGTTCCCGGCATTTTTGCCGGGAACAGATTAAAAAGGAGGGGTACGTCAACGCTTTATTTTTTGGGAAATTGCTTGTACTTCTTGAAGGGCCCTGTCAATCGGTTTTCCGGCCGCCACATCTTGTAAGGCGACACCCAGCGCATTGGTTAATTCGGGATAACTGAGCAGCCTTTTACCTACCGCATTACTGATTTTTTCGTTAACATACTTAACGGCATCTTTCTCGGATTGGAATTTGAACTGGTCCAGCGAATTGATTTCAATTCCTTTTTTGGAAGGGCTGCCTTGGATCCAGTCGGCCATGATTTGTTGCCCTTCGTCCATGGTCATAAAGCTGAAGAGCTTCCAAGCCGCATCTTTATGTTTGGTTGCCTTATTCATGGCAATGGCCGTGTCAACACTGGCGACTGCTTTGGACGCATGAGGACCGATCTGAGGCAGAATAAAGCATCCGGTGGCTTGTTTCTCAATCTTGGTCCCTTGTTTTTCACCACCCGGGAGGGCATACCCTACATGCCAAGACCCCGTCATAAACATTGCTGATTTTCCGGCATAATAGTACTGGTCACGGGCATCCGGGTAAGTCGAAATGCCCAAAGCGCCTTCTTGAATGATCTTGTCATCAAACATACGCTTCCAAGCTTTCATGGTATCGACAAAAACTTTGTCGGTCCATTTCACCTTACCGGCTTCCGCCTGGTAAACTTTACCCGGTGCAAACTGATTGCTAAGCGCTACAAAGACATCCACATCATGCCAAATATCTTTAGCGCCCATAGCAACAGGAATATATCCTTTAGCCCGGATGATGTCACAATCCTTTTTCCACTGCTCATAGGTAGTGGGTACTTCTTTAATACCGCATTCCTCAAAAATCCCTTTATTGTAAAGCACAAATTCCTGAGCCGTAAAGTTCATCGGCAAAGCGACTAACTTTCCATCCTTGGTTTTGGTTTCTGTAAAGGCCACGCTCGATAATTTATTCTCCCAATCCTTACCCCATTTCGCGTCGGCCACGGGCTTGACCGGCATCAGGAAATTGGCATATTGATTAAGCATTCCGCCGACTTGCATGCCCATGACATCGGGACCTTCACCGGCCGCCATCGCCACCTGGAGTTTCTTTTGAAAGTCAGGCAATTCGCCGCGCCAAAATTCAATTTTGATATCGGGATACTTTTTATTAAATGCCGTTTCAATCGATTTATACTGAATATCCGTGGGAACCCAGGTCCAGAAAGTGACGGTTTCGGTTTTGGCTGCATATCCAAAAGTACAAGAAAGAACCAAAACGCCAATCAATAAAACCCCCAGCATTTTTACTGCTTTCATTAACTTTCCCCCTTATTTTCATCTTAAATTACGGTTTCATGAAACCCTCTATAATCTATTATAGCGGGTAAAAAAAACTGGAGGACTCAATATTTTTTTGAATCACTCCATTTTTTTGTTTACTTCTTTTTTACAATTCCGTTCATAATCAAGGGGCGTCAGTCCAACTTGATCCTTAAATACTTTAAAGAAATAGTTGTAATTGTTAAACCCCACTTCTTTTACAATAAATTTGAGTTTCCCGGACTGATTTTCAATCATTAATTTGGCGCGCTCCACCCGGACCCAATTTAGGAACTCCACAAAACCTTTGCCGGAATCTTCTTTAAACACCCTGCTCAAGTAAGAACCGCTGACCCCGGCGAAACTTGCGGCATCATCCAGTGAAATATCTTCTGGATAGTGATTGTAGATGTAATGGACCGCTTTTTCGGTGTATTCCGAATAGCGATCCCTCCTCCCCGTTTTCTCAAGAAGATGGCCTAATTTACCGTAAAGCCCTAAAATCATCTGTTTTAAATCATCCAGCGTCTCCAATTTGGATAATTGGAGATAAGGAGACTCAGGACCGGAATAAACCAATTTCTCAAGATTGTATTCCCGCGCCACCCGGGTGACTAAATTCAGTAATTCGATACAAATCATTTGCGTGGATTGGTAATTGATTTTTTGGGCGGCGATATCGCTGAAGATTCCCTCAATGAGAATACTTACCCCAGAGATATTAAAAGATTTTAATTCCATAAGCAGCTTTTTCTCCAACGCCACATCAATACTGAAGGCACTCTGCCCGGAAGGCTCAAAGCCGCTGTCCCGGTATACATGATCCTTCCCCTCATAGAATTTATTTTTTAAAAACTGTTCCGCCTCATGGTAACTCTGCGCGATTGTTTTGAAACTATGAGCCGTCCGTCCGACACTCAAAGAGGCGGTAAAATTGAGATACCTGGCGATACTATTGCGGATCCGCTCGATACAGTCATTGATCTGAGTTTGGGAATAGGCTTGACTTTGGCAATTTCCAAAAGAAAAAATCACCACAAACCGGCCGCCGTTTATTTGAAAAACCAAAGATTTTCCATAGTCCTTCAATATTTCCAAAGCCAGATCCAGAAATGATTTTATAACCGTATCCAGCTCGGTCAGAGTATACTTCGATTGCAGTTGGGAAAAGTCATCCATTTCAATAATCATCACCGTAAGGGATTCCGGGGTCAGCTCAATTTCCAAACGGTTCATTTGGAATTCAATATTTTCCGGTTCCTTCAGGCTTCCGGTGGTTAATTGTTGCAAAAACTCCCGTTTCAAAGCCTCCTTCCCAAGTTGCAACTGCTGAGCTACATTTTTCTCCCGCGTCAGCGCCTGACTCTCTTTTTGAATCCTTTTACAGGCTGCTTGGAGTATGTTCAATAACTCCGTTTCATTCACGCGGTGTTTTAACAGGTAATCGATAGCGCCTAATTTTAGACTTTGACGAACATAATCAAAGTCGTCGTATCCACTGAGAGCAATCACGATCACTGCGGGATGATTTTCGACCAGGTACTCGATAAGGCCGATACCGTCCATTACCGGCATGCTGATATCCGTAATGACAATATCGGGAGCAGTTCTTTGGATCATTTCAACGGCGTTGGACCCGTTGGATGCCTCTGCACAAATGATGTAGCCGTGTTTTTCCCAATTTATTATTCCCTTTAGACTTGTACGTGCGAAAGCGTCATCATCCACCAGCATCACTTTATACACCAGCATCACATCCTACATGGGCGCTTTCCCTAACCGGCAATGCAATGGTAACCGTGGTAAATACTCCCGGGATACTTTCTATTTTCAGCCCATAATCCTCCCCGAAATACATCTTCAACCGTTCATTGACATTGTAAATTCCGATACTACTGAAACGCTGTCTATCCTTATTCTGATCCTGCCGGAAAATGCTTGCCAGCTTTTCTTGAGAAATGCCGATTCCATTATCCCGCACCGTGATTATTATATTTTGACCGTCCTGATAACCTTTAATGGCAATCAAACCTTGATGTTCCAAAGGATCAATCCCATGAATCAAAGCATTTTCGACGATTGGTTGCAAAATAAACTTCGGAGTCAACATCTCCAAAATAAGGGGTTCGATTTCGTATTGAACCCTAAATTTATCACAATAACGGTATTCCTGAATATTCAGATAATCTTTCAAATACTCCAATTCCTGTCCGATAGTGATGAAATCGGCTCCAGCCATGCTGACTTGAAGTAATTCAATCAATGATGTTACCAAGGATTCGATATTGACGGCTTTTTGGCTTTGCGCGAGCCATCGGACGGTATTGAGGGTATTCGAAAGAAAATGGGGGTTAATCTGAGCCTGATAAGCTTTTAATTCCGCCAGCCGTTTCTGGCGCTCATTATTTTCAACATCCTGCAGCAGTTGATGGATTTCACCCACCATGTTATTGAATCCCCGGCTTAGTTCCTCAATTTCATCCCCGGTTCGGATTTCCACTTTGGTATCGAAATTCCCTCGGCCGACATTCTTCATGGCATCCCGTAACCTGAAAATATTGCGGGTAATCGTAAGCGCAATGATATTGGCGGCGAGCATCAACAAAAATAACGCCAGCAAAGAAATATAAAGAGTCACATTGGTGGCCTTTGCAAACTCTTTCATCATACTCTTTTGGGAAATGACTCCAATCGTCGTCCAATGGGTGTAATCGGACTTGTAATAGACCACGAAGGTTTCATTCCCTTCCAGCCAGGTACTAAAACTGCCTTCGGGATTTTTAATCCTGGGCAAAAGCTTGTTATAAAAGGTCTTTCGGATATTCCAGCCCAAAAACCGGTTTTCCGGATGATATACAAAATCGCCGTTTTGATCGATTACAAAAAGGGCACTTTCATGAGGTATTTTGGTGCTAAAAATCTTTTGGATGATGTCATAGCGGAAATCAATCAGCACGACTCCCAAATATTTGTTATCGTCAAAGATGCCTCTGGCAACCGTGATCACATTTTGATTAGGAAATTCTCCAGCTTTACTAGCGCTCCGGGTGGAGTGGGTTTTAATAAAAATACGGCTGGTGCTTGAGGTGGACAACCGCCGATACCATGGCTGATGCACCACTTCATCGGCGGAAAGGGTTGTCCCTTGAGAATATTTTTTCCCGTTGGCCCCCACAATCAAAATGCTTGAAATATAATATTTATAACCATATAAGCTGGCAATGAAATCATCGAGTTTCCGGTCGATTAACAGTTGCTCATAATTGAATGAATTGGCCCGGGTGGAAAGGACCTCAACCACATTGGATTTATTTAATGAAATCACGGTGCTTAAATAATCAACATCTTTCAAAGTCAATTCAAAGTTATCATTGGCTTCCTTGATTAATTCATGAGTATAAGTTTTAACGGATTTCATGTTGATTTGGGTTGATTTCACATACCATCCGAAAGAAATAAGCCCCATCGCCAGCGCAAAAATAACGGCCAGGCTCAGAAACAGCTTTGTGCGAATGCTGCGAATTGAAGACACCCCGCTTTTAAGCTTGTTCCATTTATAATTAGGCGAATCGCCGCAAAATCCTATCGGGCTTTTCGGAAATCTTTTGGAATGCCTGTAAAACAGCCTGAGAACAAAAAACGCCCGGTTGATGAACCGCAGCGTTTCAGTTTTTCTTCATTGGGGTGGGCAAACTCCTTCAAGATTCCTTTAAAATCTTTTCCAATGGCAAAAGCGATCTTCCTTCTCAATCAAAAAATTTTACTTGAGCAAGTAGATTCTGCTTGCGCCAAACCCTTCTTGTCATACCGGTTATGATGAGTAAAACATTCACCTCTCGTCGTACCCTTAAATATCGTATTGGAAAAGTGGATTTCCTTCTCCTTTCACACAACACAACACTTATTGAATTAACGAAACCGTGCCTTCTTTTCTTTGAGGCGGGGCTGGAATTTCTCCGGCCGGGTAACCGAATGCCCCGGCACTATGAATGATATATCCGTCGGGAATCGCCAAAGATTTTGCCATCGCCTTGCCGGATTCTGCATTAAAAATCATTGAGATGGCATTGATCCAGCAAGAACCCACTCCCAAAGATGCGGCAGCCAGAAACATATAGCCCATGGCAATAGCCGAGTCATACTGCGGTGTTGCTACTTTGGGATCAGCGGAAACAATAATCAGGGTGGGAGCATGATAAAAAATACTGAAATTTTCGTTTTTGGCCCGTTCCGCAAATTGGGGATTCCCTGATTTTAAAAGTCCTTCTTTCACCGTAGCATTGATTTTTTCCAACAACTCCTTTTGTTGAATGACACTAAAATGCCAAGGCTGGGAATTCATCCCACTGGGAGCAAAACGCCCTGCCTCCAGTATGGCTTGTAATTCCAGCTCTTTAATTTGTTCCGGTTGATAAGCCCGGATACTTCTGCGGTTTAAAATCGTTTTCATAGTTTCATTCATTTTGGATCACCCTTTCTCCAATTCAATTTAACTAAAAGTTAAAACCTCTATGGTAATGATTCGTCATTTCCAAAAAAACAACGAACCATTCCGGATCATTTTAAATTTTACCCATTTCTCTTTTGCCTTTTCACTTCACATTACCACCGGCTGTTCATCCGTTCAAAACTTTGATCCAATTCGGCTCTAGAGGCACGAATATATCCTTCGCTCATACCGTAACCGATCTCTGCTTGATCATTCTCCAACCCTTTGAGTACTGCAGCCACAAATTCTTGAGGTTGCAAGTCAACCCGGAAACCACCCCGTTTGGCCCGCCCCTCGGCGTTCAAGTCCGTATCCACCGCCGGCGGAATCACTTCAAAAACTTTAATTCCTTCATGAGCCAATTGCCGCCGCAACGCCATGGAAAAAGCGTGTAAACCGGCTTTACTGGCACTATATACCGGCATTTTGGCTGCAGGCACAAAACCCAGACCCGAGGAGACATTGATAATAGATGCTTCTCCTTTCCCCTTCAAGTAAGGAACCATCAAACCGGATAAAATAATCGGGGCTACCAAATTAATTTTGAGTTCATTTGCTCCGGCCAAATATTCATCAATGCCCTGAGTAAAATCAATATCTCTTTGGATCCCGGCATTATTCACTAAAACATTCAAGTTTGGAAAATGAGCTGTAACCCACTCCACCAACGCGCGGCAGTTTGCTTCAGTACTGACATCACTTGTTACAATGTGGAATTCCGGATGTTTTTTCTGGGCTTCAACCAGTTTGGCTTCGCGCCGCCCGCAGATAATGATTTCATTACCTTTTTCCAGGAAAATCTCAGCCATGGCCAAGCCGATTCCGGTCGCCCCTCCGGTGATTAAAATGGTATTGCCGGAAATTTTCATGCCAACACCTCTTTCAGGATCCATCAACTCAGGCTACTAAAAGGATGCCAGAGTTAATGGATTATTTTTACGAGTGGCGTTCCGACAACGGTACTCCACCTACCCCGATATTGTCCGGATCATGCTCGTCAATAATCACCGTAAAGGCCTGGGCGGGAACATTGGTCACTTCCACCATGGTTTTAGTCAGCCTTTCAATAATCTCTTTTTTCTTTTCCTTCGATTGGTGAGCCAACTGGACTGTAATAACAGGCATCAACAACACTCCTTTGTTTATTGATTATAAGATTACTTTTCCCCCAATACTGCATGGGCTTTGGGCATCCATTCACTAATAGGAATTTTTTGAGGACACTTCTCCTCACAAATCCGGCATTGAACGCAAACCCCGGCCCGTTCTTTTTCGTCCAAAAACCGGCTATACACAGCCCGGGTCGTTTGCAGGTCTTCATGGACAAAGCCCTCATTATAAAGGCTAAATACCCGTGGAATATTGACCCCATTGGGACACGGCAGACAATAACTGCATCCGGTGCAGGGGATGGCGGTTCTTTCTTGATACTTTTTCCGCACCTCTTCAATCAATTGCAATTCTTGGCTATTCAAAGAATTAATACCGGAGCGATTGGCTGAATCAATGTTTTCCTTCACTTGTTCCATGGAACTCATGCCACTTAAAAGTAGCGTAACCTCAGGCTGATTCCAAACCCATTGTAACGCATAATCCGCCGGTGATGACTTGGCGCCGGATTGTTCGAAGATGTCCCGGATGAGCTTTGGGGGGTTGGCTAATTTTCCGCCCAACAGGGGTTCCATAATGACTACCGCCAGCCCTTTGGAGGCAGCATCATGAAGTCCCTTGGTTCCGGCTTGGTTGGCGGTATCCATATAATTATATTGGATCTGACAAAAATCCCAATGGTCATAGCCATCGATAATCATTGGAAACGACTGATATTGATCATGAAAAGAAAAACCCAGATGACGAATTCGGCCGTCACGAAGTGCCGCTTCGGCACGTTCCAAGATATTGTGCTTTTGAATAACCTGTTCCCATCTTTCTTTATCCAAGGCGTGCAGCAGGTAAAAATCAATATGATCCGTTTGTAACTTGGTTAACTGTTCATTCAGGTACTTATCGAAATCCGACGCCTGATTGATTAGCCAAGTTGGAGACTTCGTAGCCAGTTTTACCTTTTCCCTGTAGCCGTCCTGTAATACTTTTCCGACAACGACTTCACTCTGGCCATTGTGATAAGGATAAGCGGTGTCTATGTAATTAATTCCCTGGTCAATCCCATAGCGAATCATCCGCTTGGCTTCTTCCTCATTGATGTTGCCGCTCATCGGATTGTTGTCCATGGTCGGCAAGCGCATGCAACCAAAACCTAAAACCGATGTTTTCCAATCCAGCCTGCCAAATTTCCGGTAATGCATCTTTTCATCCTCCTCTGCATATTGGGGGTAAAGCTGATTGTTATATAGCTTATTGCAAATTTCCCAATGCTTTTATATACTGAATTATAGCGAATATTATCAATAAAAATAGTATGCACTTTTTAGTAACTTACTAACTCACTGGTGAGTTAACTCATTGGTGAATTAACGCTTAGGAGAGTAATTTAAAATGATTCTAACCACAGGCAAATATTCTTGTCCGGTTGAATTCACCCAAAAAGTCCTCGATGGTAAATGGAAGCCGGTCATTCTGTGGTACCTCGCCACGGACGGCATTAAACGATATGGAGAAATTAAAAAAAAGCTGGCGAACATTTCCCATAAAATGTTGAGTCAGCAGCTTAAAGAGTTGGAATTGGATAACCTGATTCATAGGGAAGAGTACCGCCAGATACCGCCCAAAGTTGAATACTGGATAACGGATAAAGGCCGGACATTACTGCCGATTTTAAAAATGATGCATTTTTGGGGTTTGAAGAATATGGGGTTATCAACAGCCGGGGCTGAAAGCGAAGATGTTGTTTCAAAATAAACCCCCAAAAAAGGATGAGGGGTTGAACTGCGCATAGTTTTAAATATATCTTCATTCCTCATCCAACAGTATATTGAGCTATTAAGTTAATCGTGGTAAACTAAAATTGAATTGACATTCATCATTCCGAACCCTTTGATGCATCTTCACCGAAAGCCGTTAAATATATCCGTGAAGAAGAAAGTAAAACGTTGGGAGGAAGTCGAATGACTGACCGGGAATTGTTAGAGTTAGTTGCCCAGAAAGTAAACGTCATTAATCAAAGACTTACTTCCGTGGAAGAAAAATAAGTTCTGTTGTTCATAGCATGGCTACCAAAGATGAACTCAATCGAGTTCACGAAACCATCACCGGTAAGCTGGTTCAAATTCAAGAAAATATGGTTACGAGGGACGATCTCAACCGGGCAATCGCCGAAGGCCAAAAAGATATCTTGGACATGCTGCAGCATGTCGAGAAGAAATTAGATAACCATACCAAACAAATGGAAGCCAAATTTGAGGTGCTCAATGATCGTCTTTAGGGAAGAGCTCACCTTTCCAGAAAGGCGCGAGTTAGGTCAAATAGGCATCTTGATTCGAAGTTCCATTTTTTTGAACTTGCCGCATCGGCCTCCGACCCGGGCAACAGGTTCTCTCTCCTCAGTTTAAAATGCCTTGATCAACAAATCCCCGGATTCCAGATTCCACTTCCGTTTGAAATCTGGAATCCGGGGATTTGATTCGTATCGGTCAAATTAATCTTTTTACAAATATAGCGCTTACTCAACGGCAAAACAAGCAACTCGGTGCCCGGGAGCAACTTCCCTTAATTCAGGGGTCCTCTCGCCGCAACAGGGCCTGGCCATCCGGCAGCGGGTTTTGAAACGGCAACCGGGCGGAGGATCGACCGGACTTGGTACATCGCCTTCAAGAACAATGCGGCGCCGGGACGCCTCCAATCGTGGATCCGCTATCGGCACGGCAGATAATAGAGCCTGGGTATAAGGATGCAAGGGATTTTTGGCCAATTCGCCGGCTCCCGCAAGTTCAACCAATTTTCCCAGATACATTACTGCAATCCGCTTACTGGTATGCCGGACCATGGAAATATCATGAGCAATAAACAGATAGGTCAGATTCATTTCCGATTGCAATTTTTCAAGCAAGTTGATGATCTGGGCCTGAATCGAGACATCCAAAGCAGAAATAGGTTCATCACAAATCATAAACTCCGGTTCTACAGCCAGCGCCCTGGCAATCCCGATCCGCTGGCGCTGTCCTCCGGAAAATTCATGGGGAAAACGGGAGGCCTGTTCTTTGCTGAGGCCCACCAGTTGCAACAACTCATGCACCCGGCTCAGTGCCGCCTTTCCGGAAGCAATTCCGTGAATCGTAAGCGGTTCCTTTATGATTTCCGCCACAGTCATCCGGGGATTTAAGGATGAATACGGGTCTTGAAAAATCATCTGCATCCTGCGCCTGTAGGGGAGCATTTCTTCATCCGAGAGCTGCAGAATATTCTGCCCCCCAAAAATCACTTCTCCTCCACTGGCTTCATAGAGCCGGATCAAGGTCCGTCCGATGGTGGTCTTGCCGCAGCCGGATTCTCCAACCAGTCCTAAAGTCTCTCCTTTAAGAATCGCGAAGCTGACATCATCAACGGCCTTCAGGATTGATTTTCCTCTGGTAAAAGGGCCTTTGGAAATGGTAAAGGTTTTTTGCAAATGCTTGACTTCCAGTAAAGGTTGAAAACTTTGCCCGGGAACATTCATAGGGAAGCACTCCTTTCCATGGAATGTTCGACTTTCTCCGCTCGCGGATCAAGCAGCCAGCAAGCGGCCCGATGTGTGGCGGAACCATTGACGGAAGCGGCTTCAAAATCCGGCGGGATTTCCTTTTCGCAAATATTCATGGCATACTTGCAACGGGGCGCGAAACGGCACCCCGGCGGCGGAACCAACAGGTCCGGCGGTTTGCCCCAAATCGGGGTCAGTTTTCTTTTCTGATTTTCTTCAATATCCAAACGGGGAACCGCTCCCAGCAATCCCCAGGTATAGGGGTGCTTGGGCCGATAATAAAGTTCTTCCACGTTGCCCCGTTCCGCAATTTTTCCGGCGTACATCACGATCACGTTTTGACAAAGTCCGGCCACTACCCCTAAATCATGGGTTATGAGAATAATCGCCGTCTTTAAAGTATCCTTTAAGCCTTTCATGAGCTCCAGGATTTGCGCTTGGATCGTTACATCAAGCGCCGTAGTGGGTTCATCGGCGATTAAAATTTTGGGTTCACAGGCCATCGCCATGGCAATCATCACCCGTTGGCGCATCCCGCCGGAAAATTGATGGGGATATTGGCAAAATCGCTCTTCAGCCCCAGGAATTCCCACCATTTTCAGCAGTTCAATCCCCCGGATGATTGCCTGTTTCTTGGATAATTTCTTATGGAGCATCAAGCTCTCAATCATTTGTTGTTCAATGGAAAGGACCGGATTCAAGGAGGTCAACGGGTCCTGAAAGATCATCCCGATCTCATTGCCGCGAATCGCGCACATTTCTCTGGGGGACAGCTTGGTTAGGTCCCTGCCGTTCAGCTCGATCCGGCCATCCACAATTTTACCGGGTTCTTGCAATAGACCCATAATTGACAAAGCGGTTACACTTTTCCCGCAGCCGGATTCGCCCACCACTGCCAAGGCTTCACCGCTATGGAGCTGAAAACTGACGTCATCGACAGCTTTCACTTCCCCGGCATAAGTATAAAATGAAGTCCGTAAATTTTTCACATCCAGTAAACGATTCATCGTACCACCCCTCACTTCCGCATCCGCGGATCCAAAGCGTCCCTTAGACCGTCCCCCAGGAAATTAAAGGCCAACATAATGATACAAATCATGCAAGCTGGAAAAAAGAGCTGATAAGGAAAGGAACGTAAGCCACTGATGGCATCCGAGGCCAACATTCCCAAAGAAGCCATGGGAGCTCCGATCCCGAGTCCGATGAAGCTAAGAAAGGCCTCAGTAAAAATCGCTTGCGGAATATTGAAAGTAGCAGTCACCAATATCGGTCCAATCGTATTGGGTATCAGATGCCGCAGAATAATCCGCATCCGCCCGGCCCCAATGGCTTTGGCCGCTAAAACATAGTCTTGTTCTTTAAGGCTCAAAACCTCGGCCCGCACTATCCGGGCCATACTGAGCCAATAGGTGATTCCAATCGCAATCAGGATATTTTGCAGACCGGGTTTTAAAACCACCATCAATAAAATAACCCATAACAGTAAGGGAATTGCATAGAAGATATCGACAATCCGCATCATGACATTGTCGACTTTCCCGCCGACCAGCCCCGAAAAACCGCCAAATAATACCCCGATGGTTAGGCTGATCATGGTGGCAAAAATTCCCACAATTAATGAAATCCGGGTTCCATAAAGGCAACGCACCAGTAAGTCCCGGCCCACATTGTCCGTTCCAAACCAATGTTCTACCGTAGGAGGGGTATTTTGAAAAATTAAATCCTGTTTGGTGTAAGAATACGGAGACACAAAGGGTCCCAAAATAGCAGCCAGGAAGATAAACCAAATCACAAAAAGCGAAATAACCGCTCCCTTATTTTGTTTTAAACGACGCCAGGCATCTTTCCAGTAACTGGTCTCCGGCCTCTCGGATCCCTCTGGTACAAAATCCAATGGATCTTGCCGTACTATCGGTTCAAATGCGCGAGAGTCATCCATGTTCTCATTCCTCCTTGGACGCCAGTTTGATCCGGGGATCGATCATGGCATAGACGATATCAACCGCCAGATTGAGCAGCAGCAATATGCCGGCGTAAAAGACCGTCAGGCCCAGGATTACGAAATAGTCACGGTTATAAATACTGTTGACAAAGTAGTTACCGAGACCCGGGATGGCGAAAATTCTTTCAATCACAAAGGTGCCCGTCAAAAGGTTAGCCAGCATCGGCCCCAGAACCGTAATGAACGGAATCAAAGTATTTTTCAGCACATGCCGCAATACCACCGTTGCCTCGCTGAGTCCCTTGGAACGGGCGGTCCGGATATAATCCTGGGATAACACTTCCAGCATGCTGGAACGAATCAACCGCGCGAAAAATGCCAGAGGGAGAGCAGATAGGGCCAGGACCGGCAGTACCAAATGGGCCGGCGTCCCCCAAAGCGCCGCCGGAAACAGTTGCCACTTATAGGCGAAAAGATATTGCAAAAGCGTAGCCCCAATAAAACTCGGTATCGAAACACCCACGATCGCCACCAGCATGACCAGATTATCCTGCCATTTGGAATGCCGCAAAGCCGCCAGGATACCGGCTGGAATCCCTAAGGCCACCGCCACCAAAACCGCCAATAGCCCGATGGCCGCAGAAACCGGAAATCCCGCCCGGATCAGATCATTCACCGAAGAGTCCGGATACTTGTAAGAGGGACCCAAATCGAAATGGATGATTTTCTTCAAATAATCAACATATTGCCGCCAAAGGGGGTCGTTTAAATGGTAATGTTCCTTGATATTTTGGGTAATCTGCGCCGAGACCGCCTTTTCCTGATCAAAAGGTCCCCCCGGAATCGCATGCATTAAAATAAACGTAATCGTAATGATTAACAATAATGTGGTCAAGGCGGAAATCAAACGGTCCAAAGCATACCTAGCCATTGTTTCACTCCTTATTCAAAACAACAAAACCTCTAGGAAAACGCCTTTTCCGGAAATAGAAAAGGCGTAACGTTCAATTATTAAAATACTACTTAAAATGAATGCCTAGAAATTGGGGCGCAGACCTCTCACTCGCTCTGATATGGAAGTGTCTGTCAAGCCCCATTCAAGGTTAGATTTAAAAAATTGATTTATAAAATTATTCAGCAGTTAGAATCGGTACTCGACGGTATGTCAACCTGATATAC
>JAEXDA010000048.1 GCA_023401925.1 Bacillota bacterium | reverse complement strand
TGTGCTAAGACAATTTGCCAAGTAATGGGTTTTTCCTTTGTCCACTTTTCCACAATTATTCACATCTCCCAGACCCCCTGCTACTACTGCTAAAGATTAATATTGGGGATATAAACAGCATACCAGTTACTCAGCCGGTGAAATCCGTGGACCATAAGAACCGGCATTCATTTAATCCCAAATACAATTAAGACTTTAGTTTTAGGAGGTATTACCCCATGCTCACCGACAAAGATCTCGGCATCAAAAAATTTATCCTCGACCGGCTGGACCAAATTACTGACGAGGCTGAAGCCGACCCCGAATACAAAAACTTAGGCGAGCGCCCAAATCAGTTACTGGAGCTGGCCACTGCCAAATTGCCGCTGGAAGACAAAGCATTGCTGGAGGAGTGCGACGACGTCTGGTTTGCGCAGATCTGCCGCTCACGACGAGCTGATCTACAGCGCAGCGTTGATGGACGGTATCTTGATTGGATATTGGGTGGCCTTGATTGGACAAGGAGTAGATAAAATAAAAGTATAATAACTGATTCACTTTAAATTAACATCGAAAAGTATCTACCGGCACTGATTTTAAAATCCGTTCCATCGGTTAAATCCGTTAAATCCTGGTTCAGACGGTGTTTTAGGCAATAATAAAAAGCCCCTGAAATAGACTGGAATTTGGGAGAGGGTAGGGGTAGAAAGAAGGCCTGTCTCATGAAATCCATTCTGGAAGAATTATTTTACGGCCATATCTTCCCCTTCGAACGGATCGTTCCCCATGACCCCGAATACCGACCCTTAAACCAAAAAATATCCGGCATCAAACAAACGTTGCAAGCCAAACTCCCGGCGGAAGATTATCAAGCACTGGAAGAGCTTATGGAATTGTGTTGCGACTCAGGCGTGATGGATACTTACGCTTCCTTTGAATATGGTTTTAGGCTCGGCGCTGACGGATGAGATATTGTGCGCGCATAATATGTGCGACGGGTTGGGTGGCAATGGGTGAGTAGATAAAATAAAAACTTGAACTGTGAAGGGTGGAGGTTGAAAATGAAACTTGTACATACAATTCTGCGTAATATTTTTAAATCAGCATATGAAAATAAGTGTTCAATCGCTTTAAATAAAATAACATAAAAGGCTGGAAGAGGGAATAATAACTTCATGTGGAAAATTATAATGTGAATTTTGATTTGAAAGGGGGATTCTTTTATGCTGTCCATAGAAGAACTTGCCCAACTCATATCGGACATGGAAAGCGATAGAGTTGAAAGAACTACTTCAACAAGTGACACGGATAAATTTTCCAAAGCAATTTGCGCTTTTGCCAATGACTTGCCGCAACATCAACTTCCGGGGTATTTGCTGATAGGAGTAAAGGATGATGGGACATTAAGCGGCTTGCATGTCTCGGATCAGCTTTTACAGAACTTGGGTGACTTGCGTTCGGCTGGGAATATTCTGCCGATACCCGTTCTTGCCGTAGTTAAGTTTAGTTTGCCCGAGGGCGATGTTGCAGTGGTGGAAGTCCAACCTTCAGATCTTCCGCCGGTACGATACAAAGGGCAGGTTCATGTTCGAATAGGCCCCAGAAAAGCAATCGCCAGCGAACAAGAAGAGAGAATTCTATCGGAAAAACGAATCTCCAACGCTCGAAGTTTCGATGCAAGCCCTTGCCGGGATTCAGAGCTCAAAGATTTAGCATTAGGGATTTTTGATTCATATCGCCGGGAAGCAATAGCTCCGGAGATTATTGAGGAAAATCACCGGACAATTGAGGAACAGTTATCATCACTCCGTTTTTTCAATCCTAAGCTCCATTGTCCGACATTTGCAGGAATTATCTTATTTGGGAAAAACCCAAGATACTATCTTCCGGGCTCTTATATTCAATATTTAAAAATTGACGGAATGAATTTAACCGATCCACTCTTTGATCAAGCGGAGATTTCCGGAGACCTTTTAACGGTATTGCGTGAATTGGATACACGTGTTAAAACGGGTATTACAACTAAGTTAATTCCTGTATCGGCCTTAAAAGAAAAGACAGTCTCAGATTATCCGGAAGTGGCGGTCCGGGAAATACTAATGAATGCGGTAATGCACAGGGACTACCAATCGAATACACCCATCAGATTTTATTGGTTTCTAGACCGGATTGAGATCCACAGTCCGGGGGGTTTATATGGAGAGGTTACTCCGGAAAATTTCACCCGAAATAATAGTTACCGGAACCCTGTAATTGCAGAAGCGTTAAAATCCCTAGGTTACGTTAATCGTTATGGATACGGAATTCAAAAAACTCAAAAGTTATTACGTGATAATGAAAGTCCTCCGGCGGAATTTAGTTTTGATGCCGGAAGCGTGTTAGTGATTCTTCGGAGGCGTGAACAATGAAGACGATTGCCTTTTTTAACAACAAAGGCGGAGTTGGAAAAACATCTTTAGTTTACCACCTGGCGTGGATGTTTGCGGATCGCGGAATATCTACATTGGCGGTAGATTTAGACCCACAGGCCAATTTAACCGCAATGTTTTTGGATGAAGAGCGATTAGTGGATTTATGGCCGGATAGTGAACACCTGGAAACTATATATGGTGCAATTCGTCCGATTGATCGGGGTAAAGGTGATGTTTCGCAGCCTCATATCGAACGAATTACGGATAAATTAGGCCTGATTCCCGGAGATCTCTCTCTTTCCAGATTTGAGGACAAACTTTCAGAAAGCTGGCCTAAATGTCAGAATCGTGATGAAGCTGCATTCCGGATCATGACGGCATTTTACCGGTTGATTTTATATGGGGCCGATAAAACTGGAGCGCAGGTTGTTCTTATTGATGTTGGTCCGAATCTTGGAGCGATTAACCGCGCCGCCATAATTGCTTCGGAATGGATAGTCATACCACTAGCCGCGGATTTATTCTCATTGCAAGGTTTGAAAAATCTGGGACCGGCACTTAGAGAGTGGCGGTTGATTTGGAATGAGCTACTAGGAAAAGTGCCCTGTCAAGAAGATTTGGAATTACCCAAAGGCCTGATGGAACCCGCAGGATATGTGGTAATGCAGCATGGAATAAAGGAAGAACGTCCTGTAAAATCGTATTTACGTTGGATGGATCGAATTCCTTTGATTTATCGTCAGTCAATACTCGGTTTAGAAGGTTTAGAATCTCTTCCAAAAGTTGATGAAGATCCGTATAAACTTTCCATGTTAAAACATTATCGAAGTTTGATTCCAATGGCGATGGAAGTCCGAAAACCCATTTTTTTCTTGAAACCCGCCGATGGCGCCATAGGAGCTCACACCGAAGCTGTGAAAGAATGCTATAAAGATTTTTTAAGTTTAGCCAAAACTATTTCCCAAAAAACCGGTATTTCATTTAAATAGAGTAGGGATGCTACTTGTGAAACCAGTCAAGTAAAGCCTGCCGGTTTAAATAGTATAAAACAGCGTCGAAGAATGGGTGGAGAAAAATAATGCCATAGGTTTAAAAGCAACCGCTGGAAGACAAAGCAATGCTGGAGGAATACGACGACATCTGGTTGCGCGGATCTGCCGCTCACGACGAGTTGATTTACAGCGCAGCGTTGATGGACGGTATCTTGTGCGCACATAATATGTGCGACGGGTATTGGGTGGCCTTGATTGGACAAGGAGTAGATAAAATAAAAGTATAATAACTGATTCACTTTAAATTAAAATCGAAAGCATCTACCGGCACTGATTTTAAAATCCGTTTCATCAGGTAAATCCGTTTAATCCTGGTTCAGACGGTGTTTTAGGCAATAATCAAAAGCCCCTCAAATAGACTCGAATTTGGGAGAGGATAGGGGTAGAAAGAAGACCTGTCCCATGAAATTCATTCCCAGAAGAGCTAATCTACAGTGAGGCGCTGATTAATGAATGCGGCGGAGAAACGGTTTGAGATCCCGCCAAAAATAGGGTTCCTGCGGATACCAGAATATATAATCGGCTTTTAGATAATTTGCCGCAAAATCATATATTTCCGGAACTGAGACCCGCCGGCCGGTTTTGGCGTTGAGTTGGTCATAATTTCCTTCCTGGACCGCATATCCCAGGGTTAATGACCCCTGATATTTAGGGGCAAAATGATAGTTGTGGTTCATTTGGCTTTTCCGGTAAGGAATGATGTCCGGCCCGCCGATCCCGATATGAATGGTTTTGGCATATTCGAAGACGGATGCGAGATATCCCTTGTCATCCCAGGGCAGCCACTCGCCGGGCATAAAATTGGCATATTGAATAATCACCGACTTTCTGAAAGCCAAACGGGCCATTTTCATATTGCCGATAATGGCCTGACGGTATTTTTCCGTCGAAAAACCGGTTGGATAATATTTCCCGGTGGAACCGAAATCGACAGACGTTTCCGGTAAAGTTATCCCCGCAATCCGCTGATCAAAATGCCGTCCCAGCTCATTGAGAAGCTTATGAAAACGGGTGGCTACGGCAGGGTCCCAGCGTCTTGCAACCCAACCGGCTTTTTTGGCGTTACCATCTTTGTCACCGGTGAATTCATACTGTAAATTGGCGCCCCCGTGAAACTGTGGATCTTTTACGATGTAATCCGGAACGTTGATGATGTTCGGATCGAAGGAAACATCCTGGATTTGAATAAAAAACTTTTTCCCTTTAGCCGCTAAGAAGTTCAAATCCTCTTCGATGGCGGAAAAATCATAGACATCCCTCGATTGTTCCAAGCTTTTCCAGGTATACTTGATTTGAGCCCCCTTAAATTGCTTGGAACCGTAAAATTCCGCTTTTTTTATTCCCGCGCGGTTTAAATTGAAAAAGACATAATTCTCCGGCTGCGCCTGGGCAGTCAAAGGGTGCGGTTTCGCTGAACCGTTTTTGGTCAGAGCGCAGCAACTGCCGGCCATCACCAATATTACGTTCAAAACAATAACCATTGCCAACCATTTCTTCGTGACCCATCCCTCACAATGTTTGGACGGCTTAACCGGGAAAGTGGAAAACCACGGGTTTCATCACCGAGCCATAATTTCATATATTATAGCAATCTTTTGGGCGTCTATCAATTTGCTCATAAGTTTAACCGGGCGCTTTCCTTAGTATTGCCTACCGCCCTCAATGCCTATGGGGTCAACACAGGTTTTTAAAATGTCACATAAACTGTAGTATCGCGAGATGCAGTATTCCATGGAGAAGAGATCGTATCCGATATACGTGAACAATGGGGCGCAGTGTAACAATCCTCCGCTAAACCAAGATGGAATGCTTAAAGAGATGGAGGTACGACATGGGCAGAGTGCAGATGAAAGAATATGTCCCTTCAGGTTTGATCTTATCGGGCTGCTCGGATGATATTATTTATGTGGAAGGCGATTTGAATGACGAGTTCACTCCGGGGAAACTCTTGCCGGTTGATTCACCGTGTGAGTGCCTGTATATTGCCTTCTCGGACGGGAGTTTATTAAGTTTTTGTTATGATGAAGACGGAATCTGGCGTTTTAAAATCCGGCTTCAAGGGTCTTTATTGAAAGAAAAAATCACCGGTAGTATCGAAAACGCCACCAATGATGTGGTCGTTTTTAACTCCGGCATCAAGTGGTGCATTTTGGGTCCGGTGATATCACAAAACTAATTTCCGGCGATATTTTGAGCCGCTTCTTTTGAAAATTTCTGCAGCCTTTTGATTAAAAATTTCATGCGGTTTTTTTGGCGTTCCAGTTCTTTTGGCAGACTGGCCGGCAGTAAATCAGCGGAGTTTCGTATGAAATAGTAATGCACAATCAAATGGTTTGTGAGAACAAACGGCAGTTTATTGATGATTTCGGTATTCACTTTTTTCCATACATCGTCTTCCAGTTTGGGGAGGTGTTTGGAAGCAGGAGTCCATTCGTTGAGTAACCGGTAGTTGTTCATGATTTCCAAGCGTAGAAAGGCCATGAGAGACCGGCACCGTTTATTTTCTTGAATGGTGTCTATTCTTTGGGAAACCAACAACAGTGTGACTCCGGTGACGATTCCTGAAAAAACCGTGCTCAGATAATTAGAAAGTTCCATATTCAATGCTATGTTTCAAATTTCAATATATGCAAATGTCCGTAAGGCTATTTTCAAGATCGATCGTTGTAAAACGGCTCCGTTTTGAGCCTTGGAACTTTGAATCGGCTAAAGGACCTCCGGTAAATGTTTTTTCAATATGTACAATTTCAATATCCGTCTGTATAATAAAAGCAAGAAAGTAAGCCGGAGGAAGATCACTATGAGACATAAGTTATCCATTTTGTTTGTTGCTTTGCTGGGAGTTTTTTTGCTGGTCCCGTTGGCCGGCGTTGCCAATGCCTCCGCTTCCCCAAAAAAACCAGCCGTTTTTTTAGGAACCGCTAACCAGAGTCCCAGGGAAATTTTTATTTCAATGAAAGAAGGAATTGTGGATTTCTTTCGGGGCGCCAAAGGCACCACCAAGCGGACGGCCGGAAAGGTAGGCCATGAAGTCGTTCGTGGCGCCAGGGAAGTAAAGAGTGAAACCAAGAAAACCGCCGGAACGGTGGGACATGGAGTGGCCGGCGGCGCCAGGAAAGTGGGAACCGAAACCAAAAAGGCAGCCAAGACTGTTAAAAAGGGCATTGTGGATGCCTGGGACAGCCTTAAAAACCGTTAAATTGTTTTCGATAACAATGAATAACCATTCGTAAACGGTGAATCAGGGTTGCACGTCTCATTAAAACCGGCAGTTGGGGCTTTCTTAAAAGTAAATTCGTGCGCAAGCGCACGTATCATAAAGAAATACAATATATTGAAATCAAACTATTCAATGAAGTCGCGCGCGATACATATTGTATTCTTGTTGATTTTGAATTGCTTTTTAGACAGCCTCGCTGCCGGTTAAAAAATTCGTTTTCATTCTTTCTTTCCATCCCAATATACTTCATGGGATGCAAACTCTTTAAAACTTCCAACCGGGAAGATATTGCCGGGTGTTTTGAAGCATTTCCTGAAAAAGTTTTTGGGCATCAGGCAGAGGGAGATTGACCAGCGGATCGTTGATAAAGGCATGGAAGGCCAGATCCGGGTCCTTTTTCAGCCCTGCTTTGAGAATGGTCGCTTGATTGTATACCTGCCGGGTGACCAGGCTTTGGATGTCGGCAGGCAACTCACCGGCCAGCACCGGTTGAATCGAATTGTCGCTGAGATACGCATTGGTTTCCACGACGGCTCCTTCAGGAATCCCTTTCAGCTGGCCGTGATTGGGGAAGTTGAGATTGGTGACCATCTCTCCCAATCCCACCAGGGCTTTAATCTGCTTAACCCCTTCCTCGCCGGAGGGTTCCAATGGAAACTCTTCCGCTCCGGAGATGATCCGGCGCCGTTGGGCGTCAAACCCTTCCTGCCTGGCGATGCGGAAATCCACAGTGGTTAAATTGAATTTCCAATCCTTTACGGTCTGGGGATCTTTTAGATACCAAGGCGGGAGAAATTCGGCCAAATGGCGGTCTCCGGCGGCGGCAATCACCCCATACCGTCTGAAAAGGTCAAATTTGATCCGGTGGGCGAAACGGAAGGGCGAAGCGTTCCATTCTTCCTCACCCGGAATACGGAAGCCGGTTTCATAATATTTGGCGGCAAATTCCCGGTATAATGGAAACAAATCAATCCCCCGGCAATAGGCCTGGTTAATCCAAGTAAAATGATTAATTCCCAATACGTTTGTCTTAATTTCATCCCGCCCAACACTGATATTGAGCATATCTTGCATCATAGCAGCCAGTAATTCCTGGGTGCCGAAGACCTCATGACAGCAACCAAAGGCCTTGATTTCCGGAAAAACTTCATATAACGTCCGGGTGCAAAGGGTCATGGGGTTGGTATAGTTGATTACCCAGGCTTTTGGGGCATATTCCCGGATGTTTTCGGCGAACTGGGCATAGACGGGAATGGTCCTGAGCGCTCTGACCAGGCCTCCGGGGCCGCAGGTATCCCCGACAGACTGATAAATTCCGTATTTTTCAGGGAGATGCACATCGGAAGCCATTTCTTGAAAAGTACCGGGCTGAATCGAAATGATTACAAAATCGGCTCCGGTTAATGCTTCCTTCAATGTTTTGACAGCCTGGTAATGCCACTTACCCAGCGCTTTTGGCCGCTTTGACAACAGATTGCCGAAATTCTCATTTTCAACGGCGGCGTCGAAATCAATATCATAAAGTTTGACCGTTCCGGCCAATTTTTCTTCCAAGGCTAAGTCGGACATCAATTTCCAGGCCCATAACCTGGATCCCCCGCCAATGTATGCGATTTGGATATCCGTTACTTTTTGATCAGCATATTTCATCGTTTTTTCCTCGCTTGTATAAAATGATTATCCCTTTAACCCTGTGGTCGCGATGCCTTCGACAAAGTATTTCTGGGCAAAGAAGAAGATTAAAATCGGCGGAATCATCGTAACAACCGACATTGCCATAACCTGACCCCAATTAACGGCGGCTCCCACATCAAGATCAATCCGCAATCCCAGTGCCAGCGGATATTTGGCAACACTGCTGATATAGATTAAGGGATTGAAAAAATCATTCCATTGCCAGATAAAATCGAATATGGCCGCGGAAAAGAGCGCCGGCTTCGATAGGGGCAGCAAAATACGGAAAAGGATCTGAAATGAGTTGCATCCGTCGATTACGGCCGATTCATCCAGTTCGCGCGGAAGTCCCCGCATGAATTGAATCAGCATAAAAATGAAAAATGATTGCGTGGCCAGTAAAGCCGGGATATAAAACGGCAGATAACTGTCTAACCAGCCGAGATTTTTAAAAAGCATGTATCGGGGAATGATAATCACCGTTTTTGGCAGCATTAAGGTGGAAATCATCAAAGCAAAAAAGACTTTTTTCAAAGGGAAGCGGAAACGGGAAAAGCCGTAAGCCACTAAAAAACTGGCCAGTAAATTGAAAAATAGGGAAGGCAAGACCATTTGCAGCGTATTGAGAAAAAATTCGCTATAAGTCTGTTGTCCGATTCCTATCCATCCGTCAATGTAAGGCTTTAAGCTCACATGCGATGGAATCAGCGAGAACACGGTGAAAATTTCATCATTGGTTTTGAATGAACCGCTGATCAGCCATAATAACGGGTAAATCATCAGTAATCCCAGAAAACTGATTAATAGATAGGTGACAGTGTTTTTCATCATATTTTTCATCAAAAATCACCTGCATCTTCGTAATGGACCCATAGTGAGGAAGAACGGAAAATAATCATGGTAAAAATCATCACCACGATAAACAGAACCCAGGATAAAGCCGCAGTGTATCCCATTTTCATAAAGCTAAAACCGTATTGCCAAATCATGTAACCATATAAATAAGTTGCCTTCATGGGACCGCCGTTGGTGATTACAAAAGCGGCGGTGAATTCTTGAAACGCGTTGACCGTTTGCATAACCAGATTGAATAATATAATCGGGGTCAACTGGGGCAGTGTGATATGGAAAAACATCCGGATCCGCGAGGCGCCGTCGACTTTACCGGCTTCATACAATTCCCCGGGGATTTGTTTCAGAGCCGCCAGAAATAGCACCATTGCCGAACCAAATTGCCATAACTGCAACAAACTGATGGTGGATAAAGCCATATTCGGATCACCCAGCCAATTATAGGCGGGAATGCCTAGAAACCCGAGGTAATGGTTGATTACGCCCTGTTGCATAAATAACAATTTCCAAAGGATGGCCAAGGCAACGCTGCCCCCCAAGATCGACGGGAGATAGTAGATGGTCCGAAAGAAATTGATTCCCCGTAATTTTTGATTCATAATCATCGCCACGATTAAAGAAAAGATAATTTTAGCCGGTACGGCAGCTAATACATAGAGCAGAGTCACTTTGAAGGATTGCCAAAAATCCTGATTGGCGGTAAACATTTGAATATAATTTTGGAATCCGATGACATGGGGCGTCCTAAATAAATTCAGATCGGTAAAAGAGTAATAAAGCGAACTAAGGAAGGGATAAAGCTGCAAGGTTAAAAAACCAATCAGCCAGGGAGCAATATATAACAAGCCGATATAATTGTGGCTGGTTTTTTTTAGTTTACTTCCTGGAGCCATTGTAGACATTGTTTCCTCCATTTCCCAGGAAGTTCTAAAAGAAGAGGCTGCCAAAAAAGTAACTTTTCCTTTTGGGACAGCCTCTTTCCTGGATTTCCCGGTTTGGGTTTTAGGATTTAGTATTTACTTTTGGGCCTTTAATTCCGCTAATTTTGATTGATAATCTTTCAGCATCCGCTCGGCAGCATCATCCGGGGTGAGAACACCGAAGCCCACTTTCTGAATGTACTCCTGGAAAGTAGTATTTAATTCTTCATTTCCGGTAAGAGGATTTTCCGGTATTCCGGCATTTTTAAGGGCTAAATTGACTCCTTTGGCCATATTGGCATCAAGCAGGTTTTGCTTTTCCAAAACCTTCAAGCCTGCAGTGGTTGCCGGAATACCCCGTTCGGTTTTTAATGCAACCAGCGCTTGGGAATTATTGAAGAACCAGCTTAAAAATTTGGCAGCTTCTTTCACGTGAGATGATTTTTTGTTAACCGCCAGCATTTGAGAGGGGCGCATCGTGATTCCGGTACTCTTGGCACCCTTCATCACCGGCGGTAACATGACATCGATTTTGAGTTTCCCGCCAAGATAAAATTGGGGTAGCGTGGAGTCGAAAGTGGAATTCATACCGATTTGTCCGGCAGGCCATTTTGGATTTTGCTCCGGTTTTAAATTAAATAAAATCGAATCTTTTAAAGGCACCAGCGTACCGCTTTGCAACAATTTTTGATAATAACCGAAGGCTTGGCCCAGGGATTTTCTGTCAAAACCCGGGGTATAGTCGGAATTCACCCATTGCTTTGCCCCAGAGTGTTGTTTGACATACATCATGATCATTTGTTCGACCTGGGTAAGGTCCATATCCATCAAATAGTCATTTTTATTTTGCTGATGAACTTTGGTTCCGGTTTCCAGCAAATTGTCCCAATTCCATTGGGTTTTCAGGGAGATATGATATTTAGCCATAAAAGTGGTATTGGTGGCGTAAATTAAGCCATTCAACCCGGTCGGCAATCCTACCAGTTTGCCTTCCCATTCACACTGGTTCTTGAGAAAATTCTTGTCGAATCCCGATAATTGAAGCCCTTTGGCAGTGTAAAGATTAACAAATAAATCATCCTGCGACATTAACTGGGCGACCCAGGGCTGGTCAATTTGAACGATATCGGCGCCTGTTCCTCCCACCAATTGGGTGAGCAGCTTTTGCTGGTAACCATCAAAGCCACCGTATTCCCCGATGATTTTAATATTGGGATTTTTCTTCATGTATAAAGCGATAGCATCCATGGTCGCTTTATGCCTGGTTTCACCGCCCCACCACATAAACCGCAGGGTGGTTTGAGACTCTGCAAAGGCCAAGCAATTGAACAATACAACCAAAACCATACCAAGCAAAAAACAGAGTTTACCTAAACGTTTCAAGAAAGTTCCCTCCTCTTTTTTTGTCCGAATGTCCAAATCCAAGATATTGGTTCGTTCCAAGATGTTTTTTACTTGGAACAGGGTGATCATTCGGTTTCATTAATATAATTGTAACAAGTTTTAATAAAAAATTAAGATACCCGGTTTGTGATAAAGTATCATTTGTTAACTCCTTTAAAAACGATACCCTCTTTTTTTGATAAAAGGTATCATTTCATTATTCCTTTATTTTCAAAAATCCCATAAGCAGGAATCCCAGGGGTTATGGTTTAAATATGTAAAGATCCAACCATCAATTAATGGAGCGCAGATTTTCTTAAGAAGGAGTTCTCCATGTATAAACTGGTCATTGTCGATGATGAGGCGGAAATTCGCGATGGTTTATGCAACTATTTTCCCTGGGAACAACTGGGGTTTGAGGTTGCTTCCCAATTTGAAAATGGGTTGCAGGCATTGGAGTTTATTCGCCAAAATAAAGTGGATGTATTGCTTTGTGATATTAAAATGCCGTTTATGAATGGGTTGGAACTGGCCAGAGAATTAAAACTCTGCAATTCGGAAGTTAAAATATTACTGTTAAGCGGATACCGGGAGTTTGATTACGCAAGGCAGGCCCTTGAATACGGGGTGAAGGATTATATTGTCAAACCCACCAAGTACGATGAATTGATTAAGGTCTTCTCCAAAATTAAAATGGAATTGGACAAGGAAACAAATCAAAACGAGACCTTCATCCATAAACCGGCTCAGGGCTCAAATTATAACGATAAAATCATCATGACGATCAAGGGTTACTTACAGGAAAATTTCCAAAACGCCACCCTTGAAGAAGCAGCCAATTTAGTCCATATGAATCCTTTTTATCTCAGCAAATTTTTTAAAGACAAAACCAAAGAAAATTTCTCCGATTATCTGATAGCGGTCAGGATGGAAAAAGCAGCGCAACTCCTGAATGATATCTCTTACAAGACTTATGAAATCAGTGAACTGGTAGGCTATAGCAACCCCAAAAACTTTACCCGGACCTTTAAAAAATATTTTGGGAAAACTCCCAAAGAATTTCGCAATTCTTCGTAAGTAACTTTATCTAGGGAGGAATGCTCTTTTGACACAATTTGTCGCAAGGGTGGTTTAAAGGAGGGAGAGTACTCCATGGTAAAGAAATCCGACACCTTTAAGAAAAATTTGCTGCTATTTTTGGTTCCCCAGCTGATCCCGCTGCTGATTCTGGGTACTTTCGCGATCGTCCTCACCCGGCGTTATATTCAGGAAGATATCAACCGGAATAATTTTCAAACTTTGCAGCAGACCAAGAGGAACATCGAATTGATTTTCGATGAACTCGATTCGCTTAACCTCAACTTCGGCACCAATCCTGAAATTGTCGTCACGCTGAAAAAAATATTTGATAATCCCGAACCCCAAACCAGTTATGAAGAGTATCGTTCCCTGGTTACCATCAGCAATTTTATCGATGCGCCCGCCAATGCCCGCCCGTATATTCACTCGATCTATATTTATTTTGACAACCATCAGGGTAAACTGCTGACTACAATTGCCGGATTGACCGATCTCGATCATTTTTTTGATAAAACATGGTATCAAAGCTATCTGGATCATCAACTTCAAAAGCCGAATTTTTGGTCTGAGGTCCGCGATATCCGCCAATACACCTTCGTCTCCGACGCCACCAAAGTCTGGACAGTTTACCGCAAGCTCTATTCTACCGGGGGACATAAGAAAAATATCGGAGTGATTGTCTTAAATATCCATGCCGGCTATTTGCGGCATTTTTTCCAGAATGCGGATATCCAGCCAAAGCAGACATTTTTTATTGCCGACGAGACCCATCAGATCATTTACAGTAGCAAGAAATTAGCTGCCCCTCAGAAACGATGGCTGACTCAATCCATCGACAAAGGCAATCATTCATCGGTTTTGAAATTCGCCGGGATCCCTTACGCCGTTTCCCAGATTTACTCGGAAAAATACGGTCTGCATTACATTTCAATCGTTCCCCTTCGGGAACTTTATAAGGTCCCGGCGGAATTGCAAAATCTAACGCTCATTTTGTTATTCATTTCATTCATCCTGGGCTTGGCCTTTACCTATTATTTGACCAAAAGAAATTATAGCCAGGTCCAAGATATCGTTTCCATTATCGATTCCGCCAAAAACGGACATCCGCTGCCTGATTTACCATCCATCAACGATGAATACAGTTATATCACCCATAATATTTTAAAAACCTTTATCGAGCAAAATTATTTGAAGATCCAATTATCGGAAAGAAAGTACCGGTTGCAGTTTATGGAGCTTTTGGCGTTGCAATCCCAGATCAATCCGCACTTTCTCTTTAATACCTTGGAGACGATCAAGTGGAAAATTTTTCAATATAATCCAAAGCCCAATGAAGCTACCAAAATGCTGGAAGATTTATCCGATATTCTTCACTATTCCCTGGAGTCGCCCCGGCGTATGGTGACCATGGCCGATGAAATCGACAATGCCCGATGTTACATCTTGATTCAAAAAATTCGTTACAGCAATAAATTCGACATTATTTGGGAGTATGACGAGAGGGTTAAAACATTAGCGATCATCCGGCTCATCTTTCAACCGTTATTGGAAAATTGCATTTATCACGGAATTAAAGAAAAAGAGGGCCGAAGCATTATTAAAGTAAAAATTCGCCAGCTCCCAACGGCTTTAAAGATCAGCATCATGGATAACGGACTGGGAATTGAGAGCGAACGGCTCCGGAATATTCGTCAAAATCTCATTCATGACATAGAAGAGGATACTAGTTCCAACATCGGACTTTATAATACCAATAAACGGTTGATCCTGACCTACGGTAATAGCGCGGCGATTCATATCCGCAGTAAACTGCATTTAGGAACGGTGGTATACTTTTATATTCCTCTATCATTCTCATGATTTGATGGCGTTCGTCTATTTTAAGTGCGTAAAGATAAATCCGGCAGAGAAGGAAATTTGGTCCGGACGTCGAAAAGAAATGGGGTAACACGGTAGCATGGTAGGGATAGCGCAGTGAACATAAGTAGCATGGTAGCCTGGGGGACATATCGTAAACTCTTACCCTGACATGGCTATGTTTGGGTTTTTTTATGCCTACCTACCGAAAAAAATTGATAGGAGGATCAGCAATGAAAAAAAGATTGACATGGGTTTTACCATTCATGGCAGTGTTGCTGTTTGTCAGTGTTGCTTTTGCCGGTAAAGAGGGAGCCAAACCCTATGTGGTAGGCGCATTCGTATCGGTCACCGGTCCCAATTCGACATTGGGTACGCCGGAGCGGGATACTTTGAAAATGATCGAAGCCAAGGTGAATAAACAGGGTGGCATTCATGGTCATCCTTTAAAGGTGCTCATAGAGGACGATGGTTCCGATAACACCAATGCAGTCAAGGCTGCCAATAAATTAATCAACCAGAATAATGTCTGCGCCTTAATCGGAGGTAGCGGCACCGGCCCGTCATTAGCGGTAGCGCCCATTGCGGAAGGGAGCGGAGTCACTCAAATATCGATGGCAGCCGGTCTGATGATTACCAACCCCGTGAAAAAATGGGTATTCCGGGTTGCGATTACCGATAGCATCATTGCTGATAAAATGTTGAGTTATTTATCCGGGCAAAAGCTGGACAAGATCGCTGTCATTTATGACTCCAACGCTTATGGCACCAGCGGCCGCGATCAATTGAAGGAACTGGCGTCCAAATACAAAATTACCATTGTTTCCCAAGAGGCTTTTGCCAGCACGGACACGGACATGACGGTACAATTAACCAAAATCAGGACCACCGGAGCCAAAGCCATCGTTTGCTGGGGAACCAACCCGGGTCCGGCCCAGGTTGCCAAAAACCACCAACAACTGGGAATCACCATTCCGCTTTTTATGAGCCACGGAATGGCCAATCAGACCTTTTTGGATCAGGCTGGCGCCGCAGCCGACGGAATCATATTGCCGGCTGAAAAATTGACTATCGCCACCCAATTGCCGGGTTCCGATCCTCAACGCAAAGTACTTCTGGATTATTCAAACAGCTACCAACGGCAATACAAGATCCCCGCCGACCAGTACGGCGGTCATGCCTGGGATGCCCTTTATATTGTCATCAATGCCCTGGGTAAGGTGGGGGATGACCGCAGCAAACTGCGGGACGAGATCGAAAAGACGAAAAATTTTGCCGGAATCGCCGGAGTCTTTAATTTTTCCCCCAAGGATCATGACGGACTTACCAGTGATGCCTGTGCTATGTTGAAGATCAAAGCCGGCAAGTGGATATTATTGAAAAAGTAGGTACACCATGTATAGTTGGCCAGTTTTCTTACAATTTTTGTTTAGCGGAATTACGCAGGGCAGTGTATACGCGCTGATTGCCCTGGGTTTTATGGTGGTTTATAATTCCAGCGAAATTATTAATTTCGCCCAGGGAGAATTTGTGATGCTGGGCGGGATGATCACGGTCGCTCTTTATGCCGCGGGTGTTCCCTTACCCCTGGCCATCCTGGCGGCTATTTTGCTGACGACCATCTTCGGGGTGCTTTTCCATCACCTGGCGATTCATCCTTTAAAAAGAGCTTCTTCCTTTGCGATGATCATGGTTACCATCGGGGCATCCATTTTAATCCGGGGAATTGCCATGTTACTTTGGGGCAAGGGTACATTTTCCCTGCCCCTTTTCTTGACCGGTCCTCCGCTGATCATCGGCGGCGCTGTTGTTATTCCCCATTCCCTGGTGGTTGTGGGTATCGCGATTGTGCTCATGGTTTTGTTGCATCTCTTTTTCAAGCTCACTCTAATCGGACAGGCGATGCGGGCCAGCAGCGTCAATAAAATCGGTGCTTCCCTCTGCGGTATAAAGCCCGAATGGATGATTAAATTATCTTTTGGGCTCAGCGCCGCTTTGGGAAGCATCGCCGGTATTGTGATCGCTCCGACCAATCTAACCAGCTACGATGTTGGAGTCATGCTGGGACTGAAAGGGTTCGTAGTCGCCATTATCGGCGGTTTGAATTCTTTTGTCGGTACGGTTTGCGGCGGGCTTTTACTGGGAATCATCGAGGCGTTGGGCGCCGGATTCATATCTTCCCAGTATAAAAACGCCATTACTTTTTGTTTATTAATTATTATTCTGGTTGTAAAGCCATCCGGAATATTCGGGGGAAAGGACCATGAATAAAAAATATGCTCCCCTTTGGGTTATGGCCTTGGTTGCTTGGATATTGCCCTGGGTGTTACCCAACCGTTATTTTTTAAATATAGCAGTGATCATGGGGATTTATGCTTTGATTACCCTGGGACTTAATTTATTGATCGGTTATGCCGGTCAAATTTCCCTGGGTCATGCGGCTTTTTTCGGCATCGGCAGTTATACGGCGGCTATTCTTACGGTTCAATTCGGATGGAATCCATGGTTGGCCTTAATTGCGGCCGTTGCCATCACCATACTGGGCGCATGGATTATCGGCAAACCGACTTTGAAGTTAAAAGGACATTATTTGGCCATGGCCACCCTGGGCTTTGGTTTTATTGTTCAAATTTTGATGTCGGAGTTAACGGTATTAACCGGCGGCCCTCAGGGAATCAGCGGCATTCCCAAATTGGCCCTTGGCGGGTTCCGGTTTAGCGGTGATTTTCAGCTTTATTTTTTAGTCTGGGGTTTCGTGGTTGTGATTCAATGGATGATGATCCATTTAATTTCCGGTAAAATCGGCAGGGCGTTTTTAGCGATCCACACCAACGAAACGGCTGCCGAGTCCCTCGGAATCAATACGGCCCGCCTTAAATTGAGGGTTCTGATGATCAGTGCCGGTTTAGCCGGCCTGGCAGGATCATTTTACGCTTTTGCCATCAACTATATCAATCCGGAACCTTTTGGCTTCAATTTTTCGATTTTGCTGGTGACAATGGTTGTGGTCGGCGGGATGGGATCCCTTTGGGGCCCGGTTTTGGGGACCGTAATTTTGACATTGATCCCGGAAGTTTTAAGGGTGTTTAAAGATTTTGACATTTTAATTTATGGTCTGATATTAATGATGATCATTATTTTTATGCCGGATGGAATGATCTCGATAACACGCACTCCATGGGTACGCCGGATATTTCATAAGAAAATCACTGAAAAACAGGGGGAATGGCAATGACGGAACGCCCCTTATTACAAGTCGAGAAGGTAAGTAAACACTTCGGCGGTATTAACGCCCTCAGTCAAGTAAGCTTACGGGTGGAGAAAAATCAAATCAAGGGATTAATCGGACCCAACGGGGCCGGGAAAACCACTCTTTTCAACGTGATGAGCGGTTTTACGAAGGTGAGTTCAGGGGATATTATTTATCGCGGAAAATCGATTATTCACTTACCCGCTTACCGGATCGCAGCTCTGGGACTGACCCGGACCTTCCAAAATGTTAAACTTTTCCCCAATCTTACGGTATTGGAAAATGTTTTGGTGGGCGGTTTTTCTGAGTCCAAAAGCGGCCTGCTGTCGGTAATATTGAATCTGCCGCAAACCGTTTCCGAAGAGGAAAAAATCAGGAAGGAAGCGATGGCAATTCTTGATTTCGTCGGCCTTTCATCCCAATTTGACTTGAATGCGGCAGCACTCCCTTTTGGGCAACAACGTTTGTTGGAGATCGCCAGAGCTTTGATAACCAAACCGGATTTTTTATTGTTGGATGAACCGGCAGCGGGACTTTCGGCTCCGGAAAGAGCCGGACTGATCACTTTAATCAGGGAAATCAGGGATCGCGGAATTACGGTCTTGCTGGTGGAACATGATATGGGTTTGGTGATGAAGGTTTGTGAGGAGATAGCGGTCTTGGAATTCGGGATAAAAATTGCCGAAGGAACACCGGAGAGTATTCGCCAAGACCGGAAGGTCATAGCGGCTTACCTGGGAGGGGAGAATGGGTATGCTGCAAATCAATAATCTAAACGCCTTTTATGGGCAGGCTCAGGCATTAAAGGAGATTTCCCTGGAAATAAAAAAAGGCGAGATTGTAACGCTCATCGGCGCCAATGGGGCCGGCAAAACCACGATTCTTTCATGCATCGCCGGACTTTTAAAAAATAAAACCGGTTTGATCCGTTTTGAGGAGCAGCCTATCGATAAATTGAGCCCCGAAGCTGTTGTGAAACTAGGTATTTCATTAGTCCCCGAGGACCGGGGCCTTTTTGGTCCTTTAACGGTGCTAGAAAATTTGTCACTCGGGGCTTACCTGCGGTATCGTAAGACGAAAAAACCTCAAATTCAAACAGATTTGGACAAAATTTTCGAATGGTTTCCGATTTTAAAATCCCGGTTAAAACAAACCGTGTCAACCCTTTCAGGGGGGCAGCAGCAAATGGTGGCAATCGGGAAAGCGTTGATGGCCAAACCGAAGCTATTGCTGCTGGATGAACCCTCTCTGGGCCTCGCACCCCTTGTGATTCAGGAAATCTTTGAAGTCATCCGGGCTTTAAACCGGGAAGGTACAACCATCCTGCTGATTGAGCAAAATGCCCATTTGGCTTTGAAAGCGGCTCACAGGGGTTATTTGATTGAAAACGGCCGGGTCGTTTTCAGCGGCGCTTCCCGGGAACTGCAAGGACTTGAGCAGGTAAAAGAGGCTTATTTAGGGAAAAATTTCTAGAACTCTTGATAATTTTGGGATTTTACAATAATATGGTGGGGGAAGATGTCTAACATACCGGAGGATAGGAAATGGATATTCAAAAAGAACCGTTTGGAACCCATCATGGGGAAGAAGTTTTTTTATTTACACTAAAAAATAATCAGAATATGACCGTTAAGATCACCAATTACGGTGGAATCATCACCTCCATCGTGACCCCGGATAAAAATGGCAAACTGGGCGATGTGGTTTTAGGATTCAATACTTTACCGGAATATGAAGGGAAGCATCCTTTTTTTGGGGCTTTGGTAGGACGCTATGGCAACCGGATTGGCGGCGCTAAATTTACCTTAAGCGGCAAGGAATATGAATTAGCTCATAATGACGGCAAGAACCATCTGCATGGCGGGAATGTCGGCTTTGACAGAGTCGTCTGGGAAGCGGTACCGGTCCAAAACGATGAGGGAGTCGCTCTCAAGCTGAATTATCATTCGAAAGACGGTGAGGAAGGTTACCCTGGCAATCTCCCGGTGACCGTAACTTATCTTTTGACGGACCAAAACGAATTGAAAATAACTTATGAAGCCCAAACCGACAAACCAACCATTGTCAACCTGACCCAGCATAGCTATTTCAATCTGGCCGGAGAGGGTTCCGGAAGCGTCCAGGATCACCAATTGCAGATTGAAGCGGACCACTTTACCGTTACCGATAAAGAACTTATCCCCACCGGTGAACTGCGGGCGGTGAAAGGGACAGCATTAGATTTTACCCAATCCAAATCGCTTGGGACAGGCTTTGCTGAGAATAACGGAGGGTTTGATGACAATTTTGTTTTAATCAAGGAGCGGATTGGATTAACGCTGGCGGCTAAGGTTCATGAACCCAAAAGCGGCCGGAGTATGGAAGTATATACCACTCAACCGGGAGTGCAATTATACACCGGGAATGGACTGGATGGAACCTTAAAGGGTAAAAGTGGGCATTATTATGAGCAATATGGTGGTTTTTGCCTTGAGACTCAGCATTACCCGGACTCCCCGAACCAGCAGGGCTTTCCGACGACAGTCCTCAATCCGGGTGAATCCTATCACCAGGTGACGATTTATAAATTTACGGTTTAAAAGGCGCCCCTTTGGGGTGCTTTTTTTATCTGTAGAATGTTGTTTGGGACACGGTTTAATGTTTACCTAACAAAATCTTTATGTCGACGGGATTAAGCTGTATAATATATTCCATAACAGGAATATCTTTGGTTGAATGGAATTGTTTCTCTAAAATGAGCAAATTTAATCAACTCTTGGGAGAGTCGTGATAAAATTTCGCTGCTTGTTTCCGGGCACACTACGCGGGCAATTGTCATTTTTTTTGATTTTACTTGTTATGAGTGCAATTTCAGCAATTGGAATTGCTTCCGTAAAAATTGCCCAGCAGGTGATCAAAAGTCATACGGCCCGGTTCGGCGGTAAAATGTTGACTCAAGCTGCTTATCGGCTGGGAAGTGTAATTGATAACGCCGAAACAACCGTAGATTCTTTGATCCTGGACCGGAGACTCGCCCCGTTATTGCAAGATTTAAAATTACCCCCTAAGAAGGTTCGTGATTCCGCCCAAGCCGCTCTTCATACGCTGCTGGTTCAATATAAATCTTCCTTGTTGCCGGGTGCGGAGTTAATCGTAATCGATACCGCCGGGAATATTGTATCAACTTATGATCCGCAACCATTACCCGAAAAAGTAATCCCTGATACTTCGGTGAAAGTCAAAGTGTGGCGTTTGAGGCATCTCCCCAATTATCACAACAGTAATATGATGAAATCCGGCCGGCTGTTGGAATTAACGGCGCGGATTATCAGCCTGCCCGGACAGCCGCAAAGCGGTTGGATTGTTCTGCATATGGACTACCGGATCGTAGAATCCATTATGACCAATATTTCATTACTGGAAAATTCCCTAAGCCGTTTTCAAAGCGATGCCGTGGTTTACGGTCCGGATAAACAAGTGATTTTTCCGTGGATTAATCCGTCGGGCGGGATACTTGACAGAGCGCATAAGCGGTTGTCGGCACAGCTTCGTGATATCCAAACGCTTGAAGATAAGTTTTGTGGGGTAAGTTATTTAATGATTGCCACGCCCGTCCCTTGGACTTCCTGGCAGTTATATATAGCTGCTCCTACTCAGCGCCTTTATGCGGGGCTAGAGCAGATTTACCAAAGTCTGTTTATGATTGGTTTCATTTGTACAGTCATCGCAATTATTTCGGCCACCTTGTTCTCTTTTTTTGTCACCCAACCGGTGAACAAACTTCGGAACGCCATGAGTTCGGTGGAGGAAGGTCAATTTTCAGTCCGGGCTCCCGAAGGCGGTCCGCTTGAGATTCAAATATTAGGGCGCGCTTTCAACCGGATGTTATACGAGGTGGATATGTTGACGAAACGTTTGGTAGCTGAAGAGAGCGCGCGGAAAACAACGATGATTAAGGCGCTTCAAGCGCAAATTTCCCCGCATTTTCTTTTTAATACTCTGGCGGCAATGGCCGGGATGACCCTCAAACGCCCTCCCGAAGAAGTAGCCGAAGCGTTACGTTCTTTAAAGCGCCTTCTTTATCTGAGCATAGGCAAAAATGGCGATTTTGTTTCTTTGGCCGATGAATTTGAGCACATTCACCATTATTTATATTTGATGAATATCCGTTATCCGGATTGTTATTTTTTACATCTGAATTTGCCGGAAGAATTGCGGAAATGCCGGACTATCCGTTTGATATTGCAACCGATTGTGGAGAACTGCCTGCAGCACGGTTTAAAGTCCCGCAGGGGAGGTGTCGATGTTGCGGCGGTCAGGGATAATCAGGATATTATCATTTCCGTTTCCGACAACGGACAAGGGATGTCCCAGGAACAATTGAGCGGGGTTTGGAAACGGGATCGGAACCGGTCGGGCGTTGGAATCCGCAATGTCGATGAACGATTAAAACTTAGTTTTGGACAGGGTTACGGAATCACTCTGAATAGTTTTCCGGATCAAGGGACCACGGTTTTGCTGCGAATTCCGTTTCAATTGTATTGAAACGGACCGGCAAAGGCAAACCAGTTTTGGAATTCATTGGAATGAAAATCTCCGGCTTTTAGGGCTTTTAGTTTAAAGAGCGGTAACAGCGGCGTTAGGATATTTGATGAAGGAGCGGCATCATGTGGCGGGTGATCCTGGTCGATGATGAAGAATTTGTCCGGGCGGAACTAATTGCTTTGTTTCCCTGGAATCAGTATCAATTTGAGTTGGTTGCAGAAACCGAAAGCGCTCAGGCGGCAATCCGGCTAATGGATCAAGTTAAGCCGGATTTGGTGATTACGGATATCCGGATGCCTGAAATGGACGGCTTAGCCTTCATTTCTTGGCTGGGGCAACATTATCCCCAACTTTTGGTGGCTGTTGTAAGCGCTTATAACGACTTTCCCTATGTCCGGGAAGCTCTCCGTTTGGGAGCGGCCGATTATTTAATCAAAGCCGAAGCGACCTTGGAAACAGCCGGAACTTTTTTGGAACGGATCGGCGGAATGTTGGATCAACGTTATTTAGCTTGGCATAAACAAGAAGAATTGGCCGGAAACATATCGCTTTACCATTCATTGGCAGTGGAATCATTCTGGCGCGATGTCTTCACCCGAGCCTCTGATGAGGGCGAGATAACAATCCGGGCCCGTCAATTAGGAATCGTTCTCGACCCTATGTGGTTCGGGTTAATCGATATCCATGTTTCACAATATTCCGGCGGTCGAGGAGACCATCAACAAGAACAGCGTCTGAGGCTTGAAACCGAAGTCCGGGAAATCTGGAATTGGTCCTGGTCCTGGAAAATGATTGATTTTAAACGGGGTGATTTTATCGTTGTAGCCTGTTATGCCGGCGGAACGCCCCCAGTACCGCAAGAGAACGATAAATTACAGGAAATAGCTCGCGGGTTGGCATTGAACGGTATGGAAAAAAGAACAACCAGCGCTTCTGCAAAATTATGCCTGTTTTCCGATTTACCCGGTAATTTCCGGGAAGTGCGGTCTGTCAACTTGTTGCGCCTTTATCACATGGAAGGATGTTACATCAAAACAGATGATTTATTAAGACTACGCCGGGCGGCGCCCCCTGAAATTTCCAAGTTGCTTGCCAACTGGGAACAGATACTTCGGGAACTTCAAGTTGGAACAGGTACGGATTTCTTGAACAACCTTTTTACAGGGATTATCCCCAAAAGCCTTGAGCCCGAAGAAGCGCGGTGGATGATGCTTGATTTGGTTAATATTTTACGGCTTGTTTCCTTTGAGCATCAGGTGCGTTGGGAAGAGATTGGCGGCCGGGAAACGGACTTTCCTGAAATCTTGGAACAGGCTGAGTCCATTCATGATTGGCAAATGCGGATTGAAAAAATGCTTGCCCGTTACCTGCAATCCGCTAAAGAGAGTATGTATCCTCAAACATCTTTAACACTCCGAAAGGCGCTAATCTTTATCCAATCCAATTTTACCCGGGATCTTTCTCTGGAAGAGGTGGCAAGTTACGCCGGGGTTAGTAAAAGCTATCTCAGCCGGGCTTTTCCGGAACATACCGGAGAACATTTTAGTGATTACTTACAGCGCCTAAGAATTGAGCGCGCTAAGGAATTATTGCGTTTTACCAATGATTATATTTATGAAATAGCTCCCAAAGTGGGTTTTTGGAACAGTCGCTATTTTAGTAGGATTTTTCATGAAAATACCGGTTTAACTCCTGCCGACTATCGGCGGATACCCCAACAACCAATGGCGGAAAAAATTAGAAATTCGAAAACTGAAGAATTGGAATCATGAATCACTTTGATGGAGGAATCGTATGACTTTTCAATTGATCCGGAGTAAATCCATTATTAAAATTGGATTCGCGGTTCTTTTATTTTTGGTGGCAACCCTTCCTGCCACTGCCCGGCAGGAAGGCACAGGGATCACGATTTGGACAATCAATCAGCCAGGGTTAGATTTAACCGGAGATTGGATGGAATCCGAGATCAAAAAATTTCAAGCGGTAAACCCCGACATGGTTGTAAAGCACAGCTTTTGGGAAAATCAGTCTTACAAAATCAAATTGAAAGTGGCGATGTTTGGAGGCGAAGGCCCGGATATTCTGTTTAATTGGGGAGGTGAGAGCCAGTCAATGTTCTCCAGGGAGGGATTGTTATACGATCTCACCGCGGACTTTGGAAAGGATAAATGGGGATTGTCCCCGGGTATGTTTGCCATGCACAGTTACAAGGGGAGAATATACGGTGTTCCTCTTTTTCCTTCGGCTGAAGTTGTTTGGTACAATAAAGAGATTTTTGTAAAGAACGGCTGGAAGGCGCCACAAAACTGGGATCAATTTATGATCCTTTGCGATAAGATCAAAGCCAAAGGATATATTCCGATAGCCATGGGCGGGCAAGAACCCTGGACGATTCTTTACCCTTATATGTACCTGGTGGATCGCCTGGCGGGAAACGGACTTTATCCGGCGGCGAAAGCCGGCCAAATCCGTTTCACCCACCCCGATTTTATCAGGTGTTTTCAACTTCTGCATGATCTCGCCAAAAGAAATTATTTACCGGCCGAGGTCTTATCGTTAAATTATTTGGAAGCCACCCAACTGATGATTCAAGATAAAGCTTTGATGATGTTCATGGGTGACTGGGAGTATCAGCAACTCACATTGCAAATGCGCCAGGATTACGATAAATGGGATTTTTTTCCGTTCCCCGTGTTAAAGGACGGAAAAGGTTCCTTCCGGAGTATTGTCGGAGCGGTTGCCGGATTTTCAATCAAGAGATCCAATCATTCCAAGATTGCGCTTAAATTTCTCAGATTCCTTTGCAGCCGGGAAAGCCTAATTGATAGTTATCGGATGACCGGTAAGCTTGTGACTTTGGTAACCCCCTATATGGGTCAAAATGACCGTCCGCAAATCAGGCGAATCGCCGAATTGCTTGCTCACGCTTCTTCACTGACCCAATGGTGGGACCAGGATCTTCCCGAACCGGTTACCCAAAGCCTGCTCCAAAGTTTGCAGGATATATTAAGCGGACGGTGCAGTCCTGAACAGACTGCGGCTGCGATTGAAGCCGTATACGTTAAAAAGCCGCTTTGAAAGCTTACTATAAAGGTCAATAATTTGGCATATCAGGACAATGTTTTATCACTATTCGAATATTAATCTTTTTGTTACAATAAATTAAGAGATGACGTTCCGGAATAATGCATTCTCTTCATTGAAAATCAGTAGGGAGGAGATATTCGGAATGAAAAAATCTGTGCGATTTGGGGCAGTTTTATTTTTATTGATTCTACTGGCCGGAGTAACCGCCATAGGGGCTGCAGAGCCGGTAAAGATTAATTTTTGGACTATCCAACGGCCTAATGAGACCGATGCGGTCGGCATGTGTCTGGCCAACGAGATTAAGGCCTTTGAAAAAGCCAATCCCAATATTAAAATCGAATATAACTATACTGAAAATGAAGCTTACAAAACCAAACTACAAGTCGCTATGCTCGGCGGCGCCGGTCCTGATGTCTTTTTCAATTGGGGCGGTGAAACGCAAGCCATATATTCCCGTGAAGGATTGCTTTATGACTTAACCAAGTCACTGGGCAAAGATTACTGGGGTTTATCCAAAGCATTATTTTCCAACCATACTTATAATGGAAGGATTTATGGCATTCCGTTTTTCCCGACTGTTAATACCGTTTGGTATAACAAGAAAATGTTTCAACAATACGGTCTTAAACCACCCAAGACCTGGTCGGAAATGTTGACGGTCTGCGAAAAATTGAAAAGTCATGGTGTTATTCCGTTTGCTGTCGGCGGTAAAGATTCCTGGACGATTCTCCATGCTTTCATGTATATGGCTGACCGGACAGCCGGATTCCAGTTATATCAGGCGGCTAAAGCCGGAAAGGCCCGTTTTGACGCTCCGGGCTTTGTCAAATCTTTTGGCATGCTGGATACCCTTGTCAAAAAAGGGTATTTTCCTCCGGATGCTTTAAACCTTACTTATGGTGATGCTTCTCAATTGATGATGCAGGATAAAGCGGCTATGATGGCGATGGGGAATTGGCTTTTTATAACAATTACGGGTGAAAATAAAACTGACCTTGATAAATGGGATTGCTTTACCTATCCGACGGTTGAGGGCGGTAAAGGTGATCCGAAAGCGATTTTGGGTGCCGCCGACGGTTTTTCAATTAATAAAGCCTGTAAGAATCCGGAAGCAGCTGTCAAATTTTTAAAATTCATGTCCAGTAAGGAAAACGCGGCGGAACGTTTTAAGAAAGCCAGTGCTCTGGCGGCCGTAGCCACCCCTTATATGGACCAAACAGCTCTTCCTCAAATGAAAAAAATAGCCGGCGTATTGGCGGACGCTTCTTCATTAACTTTATGGTGGGATCAAGATTTGTCTGCGCCAATGACCCAAGCTTTACTTCAAGGTTTGCAGGAAATATTGGCGGGCGCCAAAACACCCAAAGAAGTGGCAACCGCTATGGAACAAGCCCGCAAGTGATTTTAATGTGCGTTAGTTTCTTATGAAGGGGAGTGGTCGGAATACGACCACTCTTCTTAATGAAAAAAACGCCGTCATTTTATACTGAAGGAGGAGGCGCTATGACAAATCGGACAACAGCCGGAAAAAAATTAGCCGGTTTCTGGCGGCGTAAGTTATTTATCGGTTTATTTATCGGCCCTGCTTTGATATTGATATTAATTTATGCATACTGGCCCATTGTATCGACTTTCAATTTTTCATTGCATTCTTGGAACGGTATATCCAAAGAAATGACCTGGGTCGGATTGGACAATTATAAACGCTTGTTTAAGGACACCTATTTTTATAACTCACTCCAAAACAACCTGTTGATAATCGTTGCATCCCTATTCATTCAGCTTCCGTTATCATTTTTTACAGCCTATATCGTTTATAAGGTTAAAAGTAAATGGGGCGAAATATCGAAGGTTATTTTTTATATCCCCTGTATTTTGACTATGGTTATGATTGGTTTGTTGTGGCGGTTCATTTATGATTATCAATCCGGGGTGGTCAACACTTTTTTGAGGGCTGCTCATCTTGGGGGATTGGCCCATGTCTGGCTGACCGATCCCAAAACTGCCATCGCCGCCATTTTAGTAGTGACGGTGTGGGTATATTGTGGATACCACTGTCTGATTCATTCGGCGGGATTAAATTCATTGCCTTCCGAAATCCTGGAAGCCGCTTTAATTGACGGAGCCAAGGGCAGAATATTAGTGGGGCAGGTCATTATCCCGATGCTGTCGGAAGTGTTACGGGTCTCACTGATTATCAGTTTAATCGGCTCCTTCCAATTTTTCGATTTAATCTGGATTATTACCGGAGGCGGTCCGTTTCACCGCACCGATGTATTGGCCACTTACATGTATAATAGGGCTTTTCAAGCCCGGGAGTTTGGCTATGGCGGGGCGATAGCCGTAGTGATCTTGGCTTGCGCTCTTCTTGCCACAATGATTCAAAACTTCTGGCAACGCGAAAACATCAAAGGAGGTCGGACCCATGAAGTTTGAGAGAGCACCGAGGGACGGCCAAAGAAATTCTCAATGCAAAAATGCCAACGTTTTTTCCAAACTATATTTAGTGTTATTAAGCTTGGTCGTCCTTGTCCCATTGTTTTATTTGGTTTATATTTCATTTCAAGACCTGAATGAATATTATAAAATGCTTTGGCCCCAGGCGTTGCGGTTTGAAAATTATAAAAATGTTCTTACTGCGCAGTATTTCTGGAATTGGGCCGTTAATTCCGGAATAATCGCCATTGCCACCTTGGTGGCTGTTTTAATCATCGGGGCCATGGCGGGGTATGTCGTTGCCAAGTTTTCATCCCGGTTTATCCGGCTTTTGGCCTTTATTATCCTGGGCGCGTTAATGGTGCCGGTTCATATGGTTTTAATGCCGGTATTCATTTTTTCACGTCAACTGGGAATCATCAATAGTCCCGTATCGGTTATAGGTCCCGGCGTTGCCTTTGGAATTCCCTTAGCCATGTATATTTTCCGCGGCTTTTTTATGAATATTCCGGATTCTTTGGCTGAAGCGGCCCGGATCGACGGTGCCAGCGAGATAGGTGTTTTTGTGAAGGTGATGATGCCGATGGCTAAACCGGCAGCCGCTACAGTAGGGATTTTTACTTTTTTGGGAGCTTGGAACGGTTTTCTTTTTCCCCTGATTATGCTTCAAAACACGGAAAATTATACTTTGCCGGTGGGTTTGGCGACGATTGGGACCCAGTATTCCACCAACTACCCAGCTCAAGCTGCGGCGATGATCTTGGTCAGCCTGCCGATGATTTTGATTTACTCCCGGTTTAATAAACTGGTAATTCGTGGAATGATTGAAGGGGCGATCAAAGGCTGAAAGGATACCGGAGATCCTGCTATTGAGGTAGGCTTAAAAAGGGAAAAAAACCAAGCCGGGTGTGCTCAAGCCTAGCTCCGGCTTGGAGTTTAACATCAAAAAACTGTAGCTCAACGAGATGCACGGTAATGGGAAAAAACTGGCGAATTCCTATAAAGAATGGCCAGTTTTAATTTTTACGATGCGTTTACTTTAAAAGATGCATCAGGACGCCCGCGCCGGACATGCATTTCGTGGATACTGGTGGGCTGAAGGACTTCTTTTAAAAATTCAATAGCCCGTTGAGTCATACCGCCACCACATGTGTAAACATCGATAGCTGCGTACCCGCGCTCCGGATAAGTATGAATTGAAATATGGCTTTCGGACAAGAGAAGTAAGCCCGTAAAACCCTGGGGATGAAATTTGTAAGACTCCTCGCCAAGAATCGTCATCTTGGCTTTGCAAGCGGCTTGTCTCAAACTGTCCATTAACAGTTCGGCATCATCGAGCTTTTCGAACTGGCATCCCCAGAAATCCGCCAGAACGTGAGCACCTACAGTATCAAAAGTCGACATTCCCCTCAACCTCTCCTTCGTTAAAATCTTCTGGTCAGGAAGAACCATTTTGACCCATAAGCACCCTGATTTCCCTTTACCCGATGATGCATCCGGTCCAATACCGGCTGTTCTCGCCTCGGGATATATGTTAGATCAGGAGATTATTCAATTGGGACGGGATTTTTTCACGCTCCCCACTCTTTAACAAACAAAAATATAATAACAAATAACGGTGATGATGTCAATGCAATTTAAAAAATCCTCTGGTCAGCATCACTACTTACTTTGTCCGGATTTCATTCTAGTTTTACTCTCCCATGAATATCTTGGTCATTAGGAAAATGCAGGGAGGGTGGGATATGTTTCAAAAACAACTTATTGTGGTAACGCTTCGCGCAAAAAGTATATATGTTTTCATGATTGCTTTGGTTTTAGGGCTGGGAATCTGGATGCTCCGGGAACCGGCGATATGGACTAATTTACCAATGTCTTCATTGGTCTCCGGTAAAAAAGTGGTCATCGATGCCGGCCATGGCGGCGGTGATCCCGGTGCCAAATCAAATACCGGGGTAGCAGAAAAGAATATTAATCTGGATGTGGCGCTACGGCTTAAAAAATATCTTTCACGGGTTGGGGTTTATTGTGTCATGACGCGTCAGGAAGACCGGGATTTCTTTGATGAGAACATGGGCTCCTCCTCCAAAAAGCTGCGGGATTTATGTTACCGTACGCAGGTTGCCAATAGGAGCGGAGCTGACATTTTTCTATCGATTCATGCCAACAGTTTCCCCCAAAGGATTTATTACGGGGCGCAAACCTTCTTTAATCCCAGGAACCTACTTTCCAAAAAGTTGGCTTATGCGATTCAGTACTCTCTGGTCAAGGAATTGGGTCCCAATAGACGGCGTCCAAAGGCCGGAGATTTTCGGGTGATCAATGATACCAGAATGCCCGGTGTGATGATTGAAATTGGTTTTTTATCAAATCCTGCCGAGGCTGAACGTTTAAATGACTCGAATTACCGTGACCGGATTGCAGAAGCGGTTTTTCATGGCATACTCGCTTATTTTACGAACCAAATCACTAAATTTAGCGAATTGGATTAGATCTTGAGGGAGGAAAAGGAATTGAAAGGATTTTCGAGAAGTAATGACGATGATCGGAAATAATCAAAGCTTTTTGGCTGGAGATAATATTGATCAATATCAGGCGGGTGAGGATTTGCAAGCAGAAATTATTTGTATCGGTACGGAGCTGCTATTAGGGCAAATAGTGGATACCAATGCCCAATTTTTAGCGAATGAATTGGCCCTTCTTGGTATTAATTTATACCACAAGACGACGGTGGGAGATAATCTGGAACGGATTATCGCTGCACTTGAACTGGCATGGAAAAGGGCGGATTTTTTGATTTTGTCCGGAGGACTCGGACCCACGCAGGACGATCTAACCCGGGAAGCGGTAGCCGGATTACTCCATGAAGACTTAGAGTTTAACGAAGAAGCCTGGGACCAAATTCAAAAACACTTTCAGCATACTCAAAGACCGCTGGTTGATAGTAACCGCCGTCAAGCAATGTTCCCAAAATCCGGACAAGTCATTCTCAATCATCTGGGTACGGCTCCTTGTATGTTGGTGTCCAAGGACAACCATTATTTAGTAGCCTTACCGGGTGTGCCCCGTGAATTGAAAGGGGTTTGGGAAGCTGCTGTTAAACCTCAAATCATGCAATGGCTTTCCAATGAAAACAGTCCGATTCTCTCATCCCGATTTATCAAAATGGTTGGAATCGGTGAGTCGGCCATGGAAGAAGAAGTCATTGATCTCATTCACAGTCAAACCAATCCTACCATCGCCCCTTATGCCGGAACCGGCGAGGTTACATTGCGGGTTACCGCCAAGGGACTTGATGAGGCCGAAAATTGGAGATTAATTCACAAAGTAACCGCTTTGATACAAAAACGCCTTGGTTCCTACATTTATGGATATAATCATGATAATTTGGAAACGGTTATTGGCCAAACATTGAAGGCTAAAGGATGGAAACTGGCGACTGCAGAATCTTGTACCGGGGGCCTAATTTCGCACCGGATCACCAATATACCGGGAAGTTCCGCTTATTTCCTGGGCGGAGTCAATAGCTACAGCAATGAGCTTAAAATGAATCTTTTAGAGGTCCCTGAAGAAATGCTTGCGACATTTGGGGCAGTGAGCGCTGAAACAGCAGGAGCCATGGCTGCCGGTATCCGTAAGCTTACCGGAGCGGATGCGGGTGTGGCGGTCACGGGTATTGCGGGACCCGATGGCGGCAGTCCGGAAAAGCCGGTTGGTTTGGTATATTTTGCGGTGGATTTGCCAGGAATGGCGAAGGTGGAAAAACGACTCTTTAAATCGGACCGGCTGGGCAATAAAGAGGCATCGGCCCAAGCTGCGCTGACTTTATTGTGGCAGTGCCTGAAAGGGGCCTGAAAAACTCCTGCGGGGCGCCGAGGCTGTCCAAAATATTTTTTCCCGTGTTTGCGCAGGAGATATCGTTTTTCGAATGTACGACCATTTTTAAGAACATGGAAAGTTGAAAGTAAAGGAGAGGTTGACACTGTTCCTTCCCTATCGGGTTGTTGGCTGATAGGGATTGGCCAACAGCCGCCGGTCAACCCTATGAAACGATGCGTTTATTTGTTGGAGTATGGCTTTCAGAAGAGATTCAGGATGCGGTGATGAACTATATGGAACGTTCCAGGGAAGAGATTTTGGGCTGGAAATGGACCAAACGTCAAAACTTGCATTTCACCCTGAAATTTCTGGGAGAATTGCCGAAAGGCAGATTAAATGAGCTGAGTATGGCTTTGAAGATGGCCGCAACCCAAAGTCGTCCTTTTCTATTGCGTCTTGGAAATATAGGCTTTTTTCCAAAAAGGGGGACTCCGCGTATTATATGGATCGGAGCCGAAAAGGGCGGGCAAGAATTAATACAATTGGCGGATCTTGTGGAAAGTAATTGCCTGGAACGAGGTTTTGGAAAAAGAGATCAACCTTTTCAGCCTCATGTAACGATCGCCAGGGCTAAGCAGGAGGATTATCCCAGAGGAAATCCTTCATCACCGTTTCATTCTTTTGGAATGCCGGCGGAGTTGTCTTTACCAAAAATCAGTTTTGAAACGGCAATGCCGGTTTGCAGTTTTTCACTAATTGAAAGTAATTTATATCCCAGCGGAGCTGTTTATAAAAGGGTTGAAGAATTTCAATTTGAAAAACAGCTTTGAGTTCCCGTCATTTTTTAACTAAAAATTGACAGAAACTCAACTCTTTGATATACTGATACAGAACAAACGTTTGGCAAAGTGAGGAGAACTGGAATGGCCGATAAAGAAAAAGCCTTGGAAGTTGCTTTATTACAAATTGAGAAACAATTTGGCAAAGGTTCGATTATGAAATTAGGAGAATCTGCTGATAAACTTAGTATTGAAACGATACCCACCGGTGCGCTTTCGTTGGATTTGGCTTTGGGAGTCGGAGGAATCCCCCGGGGAAGAATTGTTGAGATTTATGGACCCGAGTCTTCCGGTAAAACCACGGTAGCATTGCACATGGCGGCTGAGGCTCAACGTGCGGGGGGAATCGCTGCGTTTATAGACGCCGAACATGCATTGGATCCGGTGTATGCGAAGAAACTGGGAGTGGACATTGATAACTTATTAATTTCCCAGCCGGATACCGGTGAACAGGCGTTGGAGATATGCGAGGCTTTAATTCGTAGTGGTGCTGTTGATTTAATTATTATTGACTCCGTGGCTGCGCTAACCCCTCAGGCTGAGATTGAGGGAGAGATGGGTGATGCCCATGTCGGCTTACAAGCCCGCCTGATGTCGCAAGCTTTACGTAAATTAACCGCTGTCATTAGCAAATCCAATACGGTGACTATTTTTATCAACCAAATTCGTGAAAAAGTCGGGGTTATGTTTGGCAACCCTGAAACTACTCCGGGTGGCCGGGCGCTTAAATTTTATTCTTCGGTGCGGCTTGAGATTCGAAAAGTTGAAACCCTTAAACAAGGAACGGATATTATCGGCAGCCGGACCAAAGCCAAAGTTGTAAAAAACAAAGTGGCTCCACCTTTCAAAGAAGGAGAGTTTGATATCTTATACGGCGAAGGAATTTCAAAAGCCGGTTGTATATTAGACATGGCGGTCGATCTCAATATTATCAACAAAAGCGGTGCTTGGTTTTCTTATGGTGAAAACAGGATCGGCCAAGGACGTGAGAATGCCCGGGATTTTTTAAAGAAGGATCCCAACTTGTTAAGTGAAATCGAGAAAAGAGTTCGTATAGGTGTAGGATTGATAAAAGATGAGGTGGCTGCGAAATCAAGTTCCAAAGAGACTTCCAAAGAAACTTCCAAAGAAACCGCGGCTTCGAAGGAAACTGCGAAAGGAAAGTAACCGTTGAAGCCTCTGAACAATTCCTTGGAAGCGGCTTTAAGTTATTTGGCTCATCACGCTTGCAGTGAACGGCAATTAATTCAAAAATTAAAGGATGCCGGCTTTACTGAAGCAGCAATACAGGAAAGCCTTTCTCATGTAAAGAAATGGAATTATGTGGATGATCGAAAATTTGGAGAATCCAGAATCCATCAGCTCAAAGCCAGATTGAAAAGCCGCGCCTTTGTATTTTTTGATTTGCAAAGCCATGGAGTAAGTAAGGAAATGATTCATGAGCTCATGGAGGTATATTACCCTGAAGAGAATGAACTTGAGATTGCGACGGCATTAATAAGAAAAAAAGCAACTCCCGGGAAATCTAAAATAAAAGTCAATGTTTATTTGGTAAGAAATGGCTTTTCGGAAAATACCGTCCGCCAGTGTCTTCCTAGCATAGATCCTACTTGACACCGTATTTAAAAAAGTTTACAATAAACTGCGGAGGACAGAACAAAAGCCGAGTTCTTACTCGGCTTGTTTTGTATTCTTTTTTCCTTTTATTCTCAATTTTTGATTAAACGGGACTTCTGTTGATCATGAAGTCATTTAGTAAGAAAATTAGGATATAAAATATTAGGAGGTGAAGTATGGTTGGAATAGTCATTGCCTTAATAATCGGTTTGGTATTAGGCTATTTGGGGTCAGTTTTATATGGTATGATAAAACTGCAATCTGCTAAAGAAAATGCCCGTAAACTGATGGAAGATGCCAAAAAAGAAGTTGAGTCCATCAAGCGGGAAGCCTTATTGGAAGCCAAAGAAGAGGCATTAAAAGTAAAAAACGAGCTGGAACGGGAAAACCGTGAACGCCGTGCTGATATTCAAAGATTAGAGAAACGTTTAGTACAAAAAGAAGAATCATTAGATCGCAAATCAGAAATCATTGAGAAAAAGGAAGAGGCGCTCGCCAAAAAAGAAGGCGAAGTTGAAAAATTGAGGAACGAACTGCAAGAAACCCATCAAAGGCACCGTCATGAATTGGAAAGAATATCGGGACTTAGCAGTGAAGAAGCCAAGGCACTCTTATTAAAAGATGTTGAAGAAGAAATGCAGCAAGAGATTGGACTTAAAATTCGTGAACTTGAAAACAAAGCGAAAGAAGAATCCGATCGTAAGGCTCGTGAGATTATTTCGTTGGCAATTCAGCGGTGTGCGGCTGATCATGTTACGGAAGCCACTGTTTCGGTAGTTGCTTTACCCAATGATGAAATGAAAGGCAGGATCATTGGACGGGAAGGCCGCAATATTAGAGCGCTCGAGACATTAACGGGAATCGATTTGATTATTGATGATACACCGGAGGCGGTTATTTTATCCGGATTTGATCCGATCCGGCGGGAAGTTGCAAGACTTGCTCTGGAGAAATTGATTGTTGACGGTCGGATTCACCCTGCCCGGATTGAAGAAATGGTTGAAAAATCTCAAAAAGAAGTGGAATCCATTATTAAAGAAGAAGGCGAGAGAGCTACTTTTGAGACTGGAATTCACGGCATTCATCCGGAAATCATTAAATTATTAGGCAGGTTAAAATATCGCACCAGCTATGGGCAAAATGTCTTACAGCATTCCATTGAAGTGGCTCACCTTTGCGGACTGATGGCGGGAGAGCTTGGCGCCGATATTACTCTGGCCAAAAGAGCAGGCTTGCTGCATGATATTGGAAAGGCCGTCAACCATGAAATTGAAGGACCGCATGTTTCCATAGGAGCTGACTTAGCCAAAAAGTACCGCGAAAGTTTTGCGGTAGTTAATGCAATTGCAGCCCATCATGGAGATATTGAGGCCAATACTGTAGAAGCGGTCTTGGTTCAGGCTTGTGATGCGGTTTCTGCGGCGAGACCCGGTGCCAGACGTGAGACTTTGGAAACTTATATTAAGCGGCTTGAAAAGTTGGAGTCCATCGCTGATTCTTTTGAAGGGGTAGAAAAAGCCTATGCAATCCAGGCTGGACGTGAAATCCGAATCATGGTAAAACCCGATCGGGTTGATGATGTTAATTCAGTTAGAATTGCCAGGGAAATTGTCAAACGGATTGAAGAAGAGCTTGAATACCCAGGTCAGATTAAAGTAACGGTTATTCGGGAAACTCGGGCAGTTGAGTATGCCAAATAGTCCAACTGACGTGCATATTATGACAATTCCTTAGCACGCCGGATGAAGAGTTTACTATAATAATAACAATAAAAGTTTTGTCTCTTCTGGAAGGGGGAGGAATCATGAAAGGCATCTTCTGGAAAGAGGGAGAATCCTTCTCTAACTCGATGAGTTTGATCGCATTTTTACTTGTGCGATATCCTGAGATCGGATCGGTTCGTTTTGATCCGGAACAAAAAACATTGCAGTTTTCGTTTGTGCTGGTTAAATCATTAACGGATGAAGAGCTTAAGCCCTTTAGAGAACAGCTGTTATTGAGTCTAAATAATCTAACTATGCTGCAAGAAAGAGAATCTGGTATTATCGAAATTAATCATACCGGATATGACAATTTGACATTTTTAGAAATTGTCCGCGATATCGAGACCCTTTCTCAAGAGGAAATAGCGCTTATTACAGGTGTGATTCACCAATTCTTCGAAGATTATTTAATGCTGGACCAAGAAGACTCTCTGCAAGAGGAGGATACAGTCCTTCAAGAAGAAATGATTGAACATATGCTGGAGGATTTAAAAGACTCGCGGCAGGAAAAACGGCTGATTGGTTTTCGGGAAGAAGGACGGGTATTGGTATTTAATCGGGCGAATTTGCACAAATAGTATAGGGTAGATTCAATTTCTAGGACCATTGATTATTTCAATGGTCCTGATTTTCTTAAAGCTTGGTTATATTCTCGATTTGGTTTTTCGACCTTTTGATTGAAAAATTCAACCAATCAAAGCAGGAGGTAATTTTGGTTAAAATACTTTTTATTGGGGATATCGTGGGCCGACCCGGCCGCAGAGCGGTGAAAACATATTTGCCGGAGCTAATTCGTACGGAAAATATTGATCTCGTTATTGCCAATGGCGAAAATTCTGCCGGAGGATTTGGGATTAACCGGGAGGTCTGTCAAGAGCTTCTTACCGCCGGAGTCGACGTAATTACCATGGGCAACCATACGTGGGATAATAAAGAGATTTATCAGGTTTTGGAACGTGAAAGGCGGCTTATCAGGCCGGCTAATTATCCGGGTGGAACTCCCGGAGAAGGTTATTATATTGCGGAAACCCCGAAAGGTGTGCGGGTGGGTGTTGTTAATATCCTGGGACAGGTATTTTTGGATCCTCTCGCCTGTCCTTTTCAAACAGCTCATGAGTGTATAGCGGAAATTAAGAAGAAGACCAATATTATTATTATCGACTTTCATGCTGAGGCAACCTCGGAGAAAATGGCCCTTGGATGGTATACGGATGGGGAAGCGACAGCAGTTCTTGGCACCCATACTCATATCACGACTGCAGATGAACGAATATTTCCGAAAGGAACCGGTTATATCACCGATGTAGGGATGACGGGACCTTTCAATTCGGTACTTGGAATTGACCCGGAGATAGTGGTTAAAAAATTTGTAACTCATTTGCCAGCCCGTTTTGAAGTTGCCAGTGGGCCGATTGAATTCAACGGGGTTATTCTTGATGTGGATGATACGGGCGTTACCACCTCGATTCGAAGAATACGGAGACTCATGGAAAGTTGACTTGGTACATAAAAAAGGGTTCTAGATTATGTAATCTAAAGAATGGGTTTTGACAACTTTCCATTAAAGGGAATGACTTGGCTATAATTGCTTAAAGGAAAAAGGACATAGAACCAGAAAAATAGTTCCGTAATAACCCCGATATTTCAGCAAATGTTGCCGCTTTCTTCAAACCAAAACTGTACTGAAATTATTCAGGAGGGATATCATGGAACTTATCGGAAAAAACATCCGGCTACGCCCACTGCAAAAAAGCGACTTATCGAAAATGGTTGGATGGAATATTGACGAAGAACTGCAGAATTTTGTCGATTGTACACTACCTGATAATCTTTTTCATTTAGAACGATGGTATCTTGAAAATGTTCCGGATCGCCATTATCAAATTTTTGCGATTGAAACTCTAGATGGTTGTTTAATCGGGGACATGGAATTGGACCATATTTGCTGGAGTAAACGAGAAACCGAACTGCGGATTCGAATCGGCGAGAAGGAATTTTGGGGCCGGGGACTTGGAAGCGAGGCTGTAAGTTTGGTTTTGAATTATATTTTTCAGGCAAAGAACTTTTCCCGGGTTTATTTGAGGGTTTATGATTTTAACCAACGAGCGATCAATTGTTATCTTAAAAATGGATTTCGGCCTGTCGGCCTTTTGCACAGAACCGAAAAAGACTGGAAAGATATCATCTTAATGGAGGTAAAAGGAACTCGGTATCAAAGGAATTGTCAAAAAATGGTTGGATAATGTTGGGAAATAACAAATTGATATAAAAAAAATTTATCCTTTCTAACTGCTACTTTATCATGATTTCCAGAATTGAGCGTCTAGTTTACAGAAGAGGAATTGCCGTTCTCCCGTCGAAATCATTAAAGCACTTTTTTCTGAAGGAGGGGGTAACATGCCAAAGGTAAAGATTGTTATCGCAGATAATAATCATGAATTATGCAATACTTTAGCTGAACTGATAGATTTTCAGGATGATATGGAATTAGCAGGTGTGGCTTATGACGGGCTTGAAGCTCTAAAAGTGGTGGAAAATACTAAACCCGAGGTACTGATACTCGACATCACGATGCCTTATTTAGATGGTATCGGGGTCTTGGAGAGACTGAGTGATTTTCCCGAAAGGCCGATTGTCATTGTACTTACTGCATTTGAGCAAGAGGCAATGATTCAGAGGCTGACAGGTCTTGGTGCTACTTATTATATGGTAAAGCCTTTTGATGCCAACAATTTATTCGAAAGAATCCGTCAATTTACGGTGATTAAGAACAATTCCATTCGGGTAGGCCGGGTACAGGATGAACATGGCACTTATACAGTGCCGGTTCGGCGCGAAAAATCCACCAATGAATTGGAGCTTGAGGTTAGCAAATTATTTCATGAAATGGGAATACCGGCCCATTTTCGTGGATATGCTTACTTAAGGGATGCAATTATTATTGCCACCAAAGAGGTAGAAGTTTTAGGGAACATCACCAAGAATCTTTATCCCAGGATTGCCGAAAAATATCAATCAACCGCCAGCGGAGTGGAATCGGCTATCCGGCATACGATAGAAATCGGTTGGGAAAGAGGCAATACCGACTTTATGGAAGATTTCTTTGGATTTGAAAATCAAAAAAATCGTTTTCCAACTTCGGCTTCATTTATTGCTAAAATTGCCGATAAATTACGTTTAGAAGAGAAAGCAGGGTAAAGAGATACTTTAAAGAGTCCATAATAAGGAATGGGATAAAGCCTTTACAATATCATTAAGATATACAGTATATAACTGCATCTTGGAAACCTGAATTCTATATATATTGTATATCTTTCTCATTATTATCTTGGTCAGATAGAGTTGCAATTATTTTTGTTCAGGCTAATTATAATGCTTTGATTTTTATCCTGGAGAGGCAGTTAAAAAATTTGAATATTAAAGGTTTATATTTACAGGAAGTCCAAGACTTTTTTACTTCATTAGATTTACCGAAATACCGGGCAGAACAAGTGTACGCATGGATGTACCAAAAGCAAGTATGGGATTGGGAGGAAATGACCGATCTACCCAAAAATCTGCGTTCCTTTTTTTATGATCAGCAAATTTTGATTCATTCATTAAAGCTAAAAGACCAATTCGTAGATGAAGATGGTACAATTAAGTATCTTTTTGAACTTGAAGACGGCAACACGATTGAAAGTGTTTTGATACCTGAAAGTAATCGCCAAACTGTTTGTATTTCCACCCAGGTCGGCTGTGGCATGAACTGCAGCTTTTGTGCCACTGGGAAAAATGGTTTGATTCGCAATCTGACACCAGCTGAAATTATCGATCAAGCCCTTTTTATGACTCGTCTTAGCGGGAAAAAGATTAATAATATCGTGGTGATGGGACAGGGTGAACCTTTTATCAATTATGATGCGACCTTAAAAGCGATTAGAATCATCAATGATCCCAAGGGGATGGGTATTGGAGCCCGGCATATTACCATCTCAACCTGTGGGATTATTCCAGGCATTATCAGGCTGGCAAGAGAGCCTCTTCAAGTTAATTTGGCCATTTCTCTTCATGCGGCCAGTGATGAGTTGAGAAAACAATTAATGCCTGTAGCCGGACAATACCCTTTGGATCAATTAATGATCGCCATTCGCCAATATATTGAACTTACGGGTAGACGGGTGACCTATGAATATACAATGATTGATGGCGTCAATGATCGTCCGCAGGATGTCCAAAAGTTGATTCAAATTTTATCTGGAACGCTGTGTCATGTAAATTTAATACCATTGAACCCTATTGCTAAAAGCGGTTTACGACGATCTAAGCAAGCTCAAATTCATAATTTTGTTTCCGAATTAACGAAAGCCAACATTGAAGTGACAATTCGCAAAGAAAGAGGAACCAATCTGGCGGCAGCCTGCGGTCAACTGCAGGGAAAAGGTTGGAGTGAAAATGAGCTGGATCGATAAAATATTTCAGGCAACAAAAGTAAACAAAAACTGGCGGAAAGGATTATTTATCAAAAACGGGATTCATGAACATACTTTGGCCTGGCGCGCAGTAAAAAATACGTTGAACTCTTTCGTTGGAAATATGGATGAGCAGGAAACAACAAAAATCTTGAGACGGGAAAGCCCTTTAGCTAAGGAGCCACGCTGGATTTTCAGAGTACTCTCGGGTATCGATCAAGGACGGGAATATATTGCCGTTACACAAGAAATTCGAGTGGGGCGACATCCTGAAAACTCCATATTACTGAGAGATCCTAAAGCGTCGCGCTTTCATGCAATCATTCATCGCAAAGGCCTACGGTTAATTTTGGAAGATTTGGGGAGTACCAATGGAACCCGGGTAAATGGGACGGTTGTCATTAAAAAAAGGACACTATCTTCCGGAGATCTCATTAAAATCGGGGAAACGCTGATTAAGGTTAACTTGGAAAAAGATTGACCTGGACTTTGAAGGACAAAGATTGGGAGTGAGGCTATGGAAGTTGGCGCTAAAACTGATAAAGGGAAAGTTAGAGAACAAAATGAAGATACCTTTGGGTATCGGGACACTTTATTTGTAATCGCCGATGGAATGGGTGGTCATCAAGCCGGGGAAGTTGCTAGTGCTATTGCAGTAGAAACTGTTTTGGCTGTTGAAATGGACGCTGATCCGGTGGCAAGCCTTCGGAGGGCGGTTTTAAGCGCAAATTCCGCCATTTTGGAAGAAATGGCTAAAAATGAAAATTTTTTAGGTATGGGCACAACGATCGCTATTTTATTGCTGAAAACGGCTCAGGCTTTTGTTTCTCATTTGGGTGACAGTAGAATATATCAATTGACCGAAGGGAATCTTGTTCAATTAACGAATGATCATTCTTTTGTGGCTGAGTTAATTAAAAATGGCAGTATTACTGAAGAAGAAGCCAAGATTCATCCGCAAAGAAACGTTTTAACCAGGGCTCTTGGTACGGAAGGTCATTTGGAATTTGAAGTTAATTCCTTTTCAACTCATTCAGGCGATAAGTTTTTATTATGTAGTGACGGCCTTACTGGCATTGTTGATGAAAGAAAAATTAAAGAAATTTTAATGTCGGGAAAAGCGCCCCAAATCATCGCAGATCAGCTGGTTGAACAGGCTAATAAGGATGGTGGAACCGATAATATTTCGGTAATTGTTATCGAAGTATAAATATAGCAGGATTTGTTATATAAATGGCGAATTTTATTTTAAATATTGTAATCATAAACGTAAATAGCTTGATGAGACTGTTATTTTCACGTTGAAACATATTTTTTTCGTGGATTCGTAACATCGGGGTATGGGCATGAATTGAGGTGAAAAAGTGACCGGCAAAATATTGGGTAACCGCTACCACCTGCAGGAATTGATCGGCGAGGGTGGTATGGCTTTAGTATATAAAGCAGAGTGTTCTTTATTATGCCGTACAGTAGCAATTAAGATTTTGCGCCCTCAATATGCCAGTGACGTTGAATTTGTTGAACGTTTTCGGCGTGAGGCTAGGGCGGCAGCCAGTTTATCCCATCCAAATATTGTCGGTATTTATGATGTAGGACAGGAAGATGGAGTAGACTACATCGTAATGGAATATATTCCCGGTGATAATTTAAAAAACATTATTCGGAGCGAAGCTCCTTTATCCTTTGAGCGGGCTCTTGATATCACAAAGCAGATAGGAGCAGCCCTTCATCATGCTCATCAGCGCAATATTGTACATCGTGATATAAAACCTCATAATATTTTGATAACTCCGGACGGTCAGGTCAAAGTTACTGATTTTGGTATTGCCAGAGCCATTAGTGCCAGTTCTTTTACTCAAACCGGAGTGGTTGTGGGATCGATCCAGTATTCCTCACCCGAGCAAGCCAAGGGTGGGATTGTCGGCCCCCAATCCGATTTATATTCACTTGGATGTGTTCTTTATGAAATGCTTACCGGGGTTGTACCTTTTCAAGGTGATACCACGGTTTCGATTGCTTTAAAACATATTCAGGATAATTATTTACCTGCTGAGAAAATTCGAACGGATATTCCCCAGCCTATCTCGTTAATTCTCGATAAAGCAATGGCTAGCGAGATCGAAAAGCGTTACCCTTCGGCTTTGGCAATTATTAAAGATATTGTCCAGGTTAATTCGATCAACACTCGGGAATCAAGCCTGTTTAATGAGGTTGATTTGCCAACTCAAGTATGGCATCGAACGGTACCTGAAAATAATCATCCTAAAGAACATCCCAGTTGGTTACTTTGGTTTGTGCTGGGGATAGGCGGGTTATTTGTTTTATTTTTTGTTTTTCTGTATTTTTTCGATATCTTTGTCCCTCCAAGAGCGGTGGTTCCTGTTCCTAATTTGATTGGACAAGATGTTAATAAAGCCAGGACAGAACTTTCTCAAGTTAAATTAGAACTTAAAGTGGTGAATCGGCTTTTTAGTTCGAATTATCCATTGGGGACGATTATTTCTCAAAAACCGGCGCCGGGGACAGAAAAACGAATTCAAAGCCAGGTTGAAGTGGTACTCAGTCGGGGAACGCAATTGGTCCGGGTTCCAGATTTAATTGGAAAGACACAGGTAGAAGCTCAATTGGCTTTAGAAGAGGCCGGCCTTAAAATCGGTGATATTCTAAGCGCTTCGGTTCAAGGAAGCCCTGAAGGAACCGTTGTTCGCCAATTTCCCGCCGAAAATACTACGATTGAATGGGGTGCAAGCGTATCGGTTACTATTAATTCAACCGCAGGAAATATGGTCCAGATTCCTAATTTTATCGGACGTCCTTTATCGGAGGTTCGAGCTGAGTTGGGCTCCCTTGGGCTGGTATACAATCAGGCGACAGCTACGACCAGCAATATTTATTCCGAAGGGGTAGTTGTCGATCAAAGACCGGTGCCTTATGATAAAGTTCCATTAGGAACTGCAATGAACTTTATTGTTAGTTCGGGACCGCCCCATTGATTGGTGAGCATAAAATAACGGAAAATATTCATCTTCCGTGTGGAATAATCTATAAAAGTGAGGGCAGTTGGTGTGGCAATTGGAAGAGTGGTACGGGCTATTGCCGGTTTCTATTATGTGGAACCTGTAGAAGGCGGGCAGCCAATTGAGTGTTCGATACGGGGTAAATTAAAATTAACTTTCGATAGTTTACTCGTAGGGGATAAAGTGGAGTATATTTCCAAGGATAAGGGCGTTATCACCGAAATATTACCACGCGAGTCCGTCTTGAAGCGCCCTTATGTTGCCAATATCAATTGTGTTGTATTGGTTTTCGCCCACCAGGACCCGAATCCTAGTGATGTCCTGATTGCTAAGTTTTTGGTTTTGGCATCGGCCAGCGGAATCTCGCATTTGGTTGTTTTTAATAAATCCGATTTGGTAAGTAAAGTTAAGATGAAGGATTTGGCTGAGACTTACCGTAGTTTTGGTTATCAGGTAATTTGTACCAGCGTTCTTACACATTTGGGGAAGCGGACTTTGAGTAAGGCTCTTCAGGGGAAAATTACCGTTTTCGCCGGCCCTTCGGGAGTGGGTAAGACTGCTTTGGTCAACATGGTGGCTCCTGGATTCATGCTGAAAACCGGTACTCTTAGTGAAAAAATCAGCCGTGGAAAACATACGACCCGGGAAGTTCAGTTGCTCAGGATGAATCAGACTAGTTATATTGCTGATACACCGGGCTTTTCACAGATTGACTTAAAGGAGATAAGACCCGAGGAATTGGCGGAGCATTTTCCGGATTTCCGGGAATATCAAGGGAAATGTAAGTTCAATACCTGCATTCATTTGAATGAACCCGGTTGTCAAGTTAAGCAGGCTGTTGGGATAGGGCATATTTTAGAACGACGTTATCAGCTTTATATCGAATTACTTCAGGAAATCAAGAAACAATGGGATAATCGTTACCGTTAGGAGCATGCCTGATGATTGAGTTAGCACCATCCATTTTAAATTCGAATCTCGCAAATCTTGAGGAATCTGTAGAAAAGATCAGCAAAGCGGACTGGCTCCATTTGGATATTATGGACGGTCATTTTGTTCCCAATATGACTTTTGGGCCGATGTTTGTTTCAACAATACGAAAAATAACCAATTTACCGATTGAATCTCATTTAATGGTGGAAAATCCTGAATTCTTTGTTCCTCTTTACGCGAAAGAGGGTAGTAACCGGATTATCGTTCATGCCGAAGCTAGTAATCATTTGCACCGGTTAATACAACAAATTAAAGAATATGGTTGTCAGGCCGGCTTGGTTTTTAATCCAGCCACGCCGCTGGATTGTTTAGAATATCTTTTACCTTTTCTCGATTTGGTATTATTGATGATGGTAAATCCAGGTTTTGGCGGTCAAAAATTGATCCCGGAAGTGATTCCCAAAATAAAATCTCTAAGGAAAATGATTGATAGCTCTGGGTATGGTTGTAAAATAGAAGTGGATGGCGGAGTGACTTGGGATAATGCAAAAACTTTAATTACTGCGGGGGTCGATGTCATTGTTGCCGGAACATTGATTTATCACGATCCTGATCCTGAGGCCGCTATTGAAAGGTTAAAAAATTTATAAGACTCAACTATACCGAAAGCTTGTGAGCTTGATAGGTCAATGAAAGTTGGCGATTCAAGCAGAATGGGCTAACACTGAGTAGTTGAGACACCACTTAAAGGGGGTAATATCACTGTCGTTTGATCATATTGATTCGTTTGTAAAAGCTGCTTATACAGTTATTGAAACAATGTTAAGTCCACATGTTGGAGCCGGTAAACCGTTTTTTGTCGATGAACCGCTCCAAAAATATCCGGTTTGTGTTTTGGTGGGCGTACTTGGTGATTTACAGGGCCAAGTTATTTGTGGTATGGATGAAAAGACAGCCACTGGCATTATTTCCCAAATGTTAATGACTGAGGTAAAAGAAATTGACAAAATGGGTGAGAGCGCAATTTGCGAGTTAAAGAACATTATTGTGGGTACGGCCAGTACAAATTTATCATTGGTGGGGTATCATTGCAATATAACTCCCCCCTTGTTTATTATGGGTGGCGTGATACCGGATTTCCTGAAACATATTCATACTGCACTGGCAATCCCGATCCAAACTCCCTTCGGAAACGTTGATATCAATCTGGCTTTGCGCAAGGATGAGATTCAAAGTTAAACCTAGCGGTTAGTAATTTTACTATTTTTGGGTATACTTTCCTAAAGAGGTGGAATGTATGACGGAATCAACCGAAGTGACTAGACGTTTTTCAGCTACCGATGAAAATCTGTCGGAAGTTGCCCTAGTATTAAGAGAGGTCTGTCTTGCTTTGCAAGAAAAAGGCTATGATCCTTTGGATCAAATTGTAGGATATCTTTTATCCGGGGATCCTGCTTATATTACGAGCCACCGTAATGCCCGGGTATTAATTAAAAGGCTGGAAAGAGATCAGATTTTAGAGGAATTGGTTCATTCTTACCTTATCAAAGAAGGAATTGGCGGCAAAATTTGATTATCGCCAATTGTAAAACCTCAGGTTGATTAGCCTTTTCTCTTTGGGTTCTAATTTTTTTCCTCCCTCCATAGTTTATTATGAAAAATAGACATTGCCTTTCTAAGGAGTTTTCTGGGCTTTGCATATTTTTTATGCTTTTTCCACAAAAGCCAGTCTGACGGACTTTCGCTTGAACACAAAATGAAAATTGAAACTTAATGGTTATCGATTTGGATGATTAGGTCCAATTTTCATTTTGGGGAATCCTTAGGGGAGCTGGGTTTGGTTGAAGGTTAATACGAATTTTGGATTGAAGGGGTGGAGAAATTGGCACTCTCACTGGGAACAGAGCTAAATGAAACGTTGATCGATTTGTTTAAAAAGCGGATTAGCACGGTTATCATTGCCTCCATTGATGCGGACTGTAGGCCGCATACTGCTCCATTTCATTACATTACCGTTCAAGACAATAAACATCTTTATATCGCAATATCAAAATTTCATCAAACATTACAAAATATAAACCAGATAAGAGATGTGGCTCTGGCTTTACTTGAAGAAGGCGATATTGCAGTAAGTTTGAAAGGTAAGGCAAAGCTTGTAAAAGAAACTATGGAGGCGGATAGAAACCTGGCCGTCATTGAAGTGGAAATCGAAGAGGTTTGCAAAAATAATTCCGCTGATTTTTTTGTAACGCAGGGGATCCGAATTCGTCATAAAAATGAGGCCAGTTTGCATTATTCATGTCAAATCTTCCAAGAGCTGCTCGAAGGATATCAACGGCTCTCTGATGGAGAAGGGACTAGCGTCGAAAATTAATAAATGGGGAGATCAAAATGGGTAAATTTTTCATATTTGTGATGATCGGATCCATGCTTTTCATCGGAGGTTGTACCCAGAAATTACCTGCTTCCGTGGAAGGAATTTATTCGCTGAAGCTTAAAACATTAACTATTTTCGACCTTGGTTCGGGGGAAATACCGATTTTGGGGAATATCGCTGAACTAACCGACTCAAAACCCGAGTTTTTGAAGGTTGATGGAATTGAATATGAACAACTCTCCAACGTGAAATTTGGTAGTTTTCGTTTGGGCAATCATGATAAGAAAATTTGGTTTTTGGTTATTCAAAATGCCATGGGCTATTGGGATAGTTTATATATTGATCAGAATTTAGATAATAAAATCAGTAAAAAAGAGGCAGTGAAGAGTTTTCAAACATCCCAGCAGAGAGAATCCGGTTACAATGTAATGAGGGCCTTTACATTGATTCCAATACCCATTCGCATATCCTATAAGGGAGCCGTCAAAGATTATGAAAGAAACTTGTATTTCTTTATTTCAACCGAGGCTAAATCTAAAAAGCGTGAGCATTATGTAAATGTAGCAGCCTTTAACGCCAGTTTCCTTGAGGGAGAAACCAGGGTTGTGGTGGAAAATACGGAGAAATTGTACAAATTTATGATTTTAGATGCCGATTCAAACGGTTGTTTCAATAACTACGGTAAGGATTTGTTTTTTATTAATCTCGCAGGGGATGGAGCTTTTCACAAGAACGAAGGTGAAAAGTTTAGTGAGTTTTTTGATTCAATGGGACTCAATAAAAAAATCAAGCAACTCAGGATGAATTTATTGCCTTTTAGTTTACAGTTGGCTATTACCGAAGCGACCGGAGAGTTCGATCTTGCAAGGCTAGAACCTTCGGACACTGAAACAAGTGATCCCAATTCTGAGGCCGTTTTCTCCTCAAACGACAGTGAATCAGAATCGAAAGAAACTGGTATCCCTTCCGGGAAGTGATCATAGATACCTAAAAGCCGCTGATGAAAGGCGGCTTTTAGGTATCTATATCAATGGCCAAAAAGCACTAGGATAAACAATAAAGTTGTGGTAGGATAATGAGCCAGAATTGCCGAATTCATTGAATGAGACTAAAGGATTAGGTGATGAGACAAAATGAATTATATTAGCACACGGGGTAATGGAGAATCGATCAAGGCATCGGAAGCGATTCGTTTGGGAATTGCCGGGGATGGCGGACTGTTTACTCCGGAATCCATACCCCGCTTTACACCGATAGAAATGCAATCCATGGTGAATTATAATTACCAGGACTTAGCAACCTTGATTTTGAGTCGATTTTTAAGTGATTATCCTCCCAGTAAACTTCAAAAAATGGTACAAGAAGCTTACCGCTGTCCGGAAAAGTTTGACCATCCTGAAGTAACTCCGATTCGAACCCTTGGTGGCCAAAGATATTTATTAGATCTTTGGCATGGGCCGACCTGTGCATTCAAGGACATAGCGTTGCAGTTGCTTCCCCATTTAATGACCAAGGCAAGTGAACTTTCAAGTGAGCGAAAAGAGATAGTAATATTGGTTGCAACATCGGGTGATACCGGTAAAGCTGCTTTGGAAGGTTTTAAAGACGTACCGGGGACGCGGATCATTGTTTTTTTTCCGGAGCAAGGTGTCAGCGAAATTCAACGTTTGCAGATGGTAACCCAGGAAGGGAATAACACTCATGTAGTGTCGGTGCAAGGAAATTTTGATGATGCGCAAAGTGGAGTGAAACAAATATTTGGTGATACGCTTTTAGCCGGGAAACTCTCACAAAAAAATTTGGCTTTTTCCTCCGCTAACTCTATCAATTGGGGCCGTCTGGCGCCACAGATAGTGTATTATTTTTACGGGTATAATGCGCTATGCGGCAAAAAGGCAATTCAGATGGGGGATAAGGTAAACATTGCTGTTCCAACCGGTAACTTTGGAAATATTTTGGCTGCACACATCGCTGGAAAAATGGGGTTACCAATCCATAAATTAATTTGCGCTTCCAATTCCAATAATGTGTTGACGGACTTCATAAAAACCGGCTGCTATGATCGAAATCGGCAGTTTTTTACCACGATATCGCCATCGATGGATATTCTGATTTCCAGCAATCTGGAACGATTGCTATATTATTTTTCGGACGGTGATAGCGTGCTGATGAAAGATTGGATGAACCAACTGAAGACCAGCGGCCGTTATCAAGTAAATGGTTCCACTGCCGAAAAAATTTGGGGGGGATTTTTCGGCGGATATGCATCGGAAACACAAACGATGGCCCAGATTCGCAAGGTTTTCCAAGAGAAAAATATGATTATTGATCCGCATACTGCCGTAGGAGTAGAGGTTCATGAGCAATATCTTAGGGATAGCGGTGATAATACACCGGTTCTTATTGCTTCTACAGCAAGCCCTTTCAAATTCAATGCCAGTGTCTTAAAGGCTCTTGGTGAAGAAGTGGACGGCATCAATGAGTTTGCATTGTTAGAAAAACTTGAATCCTTGGCGGGATTTAAAATCCCAAGGAGTTTAGCAGAGTTGGTCCAAAAAAATATTCGCCATTCGGAAGGATGTGCCAAAGAAGAAATGGGGAAAGTTGTCCAAAAGATTTTAGGGATAAAATGAGTGAATTTTTTAATAAGAGTTCGAATGTCCCCCGGTGAAAGGGGATATTGTCCCTTGAATAAGGGCAAATTTCAAATGGAAATGAAAGCCGACAACGGTTGAGAAAATTCGATTGGGAATGGGGCCGTCCAAAAAGTATTCTTATCGACAAGATATATGAGATATAGTTTAGTATAATCTATGAGACTATATATTATATATTCTATTGATTTTAAAGTGCTTTTTTGATAGCCTCTTTTATTGTTGCAGGATAATTATTTTAGGATACCGAATCAATAGAGAAAATGCTGGGCAGGCTTATTTTAGGGATTGCCCGTGACAGGAGTATAAAGGTGTGAAATTGATTGAATGCGTGATAATATATATAGTTAAAACTTGTTTCTTCCTAAAAACCTGTTCCTAACCAGTAATCGAGAGAAGAGGAAATTGTATGGCGTTTTCGGAAGCAATTCCCGAATATTATCGGGATTATCGTTTAGACGATTTTCAGCAACAGGCCGTGATGGAGCTGATGAAGGGCAATTCGGTTTTGGTCTCGGCTCCTACCGGGGTTGGAAAGACCCTCATTGCCGATTATTTAATTGATCAGGCGATTGCCAAGGGCGACCGGATTATTTATACCGCGCCGATTAAAGCCCTTTCCAATCAGAAATTCAAAGAGTTCAAGGTATTGTATGGCGCCGAGCGGGTTGGCATTGTTACCGGCGATGTAGTTATCAATTCGGAAGCTGAGATTTGCCTGATGACAACCGAGATTTTTCGGAATATCCTTCATCAGGATTTAAAGCGTCTTGAGGGCATTTCCCATATTATTTTTGATGAAATTCATTATTTATCCGACGAAGAGCGAGGTACGGTTTGGGAAGAATCCATTATTTTTATGCCCAAGGAAATGCGTTTATTGGGATTATCCGCCACGATTCCCAATGTATATGAATTGGCGGCTTGGATCAGTGAAATTAAGGAACATCACGTTTCTGTGATTTTAAAAAAAGATCGGGCAGTCCCCCTGGAGCATTTTATTTACGAGAAACATGTAGGGGCAACGGATCTGAAAACAGTGATCAATTATAGGCGTCAAGTAGAGGACCAGCCCTATCCTTTTTTTAATGATCGCCGTGAATGGGAGACCACCCATCTTGATTTGATTAAGTATGTGAACAAAAATAAAGGATTACCTTGTTTATATTTTGTATTCAGCCGTAAGATGTGCGAACTGAAAGCCCAAGAACTCAGTTACCATAAAAATTTCCTGACTGAATCCGAATCTAGCCGGGCGGAGGAGATTTGTGACCGTTTTATTGCCGAATACGGGATCGCCAATATGAAGACCGCCCTCCAGGCAAAGGCGTTACTAACCAAAGGAATCGGTTATCATCATGCTGGACTTTTGCCGGGTGTCAAGGAAATTGTGGAAACCCTTTTCGGACTGGGACTGATTCGGGTGATGTATGCTACGGAGACATTCGCCGTAGGAATTAATTATCCGGTTCGTACAGTTTGTTTTGACAGTCCTTCTAAATTTGACGGAGTCACCTTTCGGCCCATGACCAACCTGGAATATTTTCAAATGGCAGGGCGGGCAGGACGTCGCGGTATCGATTCTCAGGGTTTCGTATATATTTTATGCGATCTAAAGAATCTCCGGGCAGAAGAATTCCCTAGCACAAACCAGAACGAAATCGAGGAATTAAAAAGTCAATTCAATTTATCGTATAACTCAGTTTTAAATTTAAACCGCAATCATGACCAGGATACCATCAAGGTTATTTTGAATCAAAATTTTGCTACCTTTCAGGCAAGAAACGACAAGCGAAAATCCGAACAATTGTTGGCCAATCATACCGAAAAATTGGATAATTTAAATGCCAATCTCTGCAGTGATCGGGAAAATGAACAGTGCCCGCTGGTTTATATTAAATTACGCCAGAAGCTTAAGAAGCAACAGCGCCGTTATAAATTTATAAAAGGCAGGGCCCGAACGTCGATTGCCAATGAGATTCACGACTTGCGCGAACATTTGGACCAGGTGCTGCCCCGTGATTGTAGTCCTCAGCAAAGAAGAAATTGTGAAGAACAGATTCAAGCCTGGCATGAACTCAATCAAAGAGTTTTGTCCTTGCAGGAACGTACCGCAAAGATCGTCATTACCGGACGGTTTTATGAGGACCTGCATTTGAAAACCGAAATTTTAGAGGATCTGGATTATATGAAAGATGGGGTCTTACTGCCAAGGGGCGAATTTGCATCCCAAATCTATACCCAGGAATTACTGATCACTGAATTATACTTTAGCGGGTTATTCCATGAACTGGATCCCGATCAACTCAATGCTTTAATCGTGGCCATCGATTATGAACCACGAAAGGGCGAATTTTATCCCAAGGTTATTCCATTTGATCAGAAGCCTATTAAAACAATGATTCGGAATTTGGTTTACCGATACGGTGTTGATGAACGGGATGCCGTGTTTCATCCCAGTCTTTCCAATTTAGCCTATCGCTGGAGTCAGGGTGCAGCTTTTGCCGAACTAATCAAGGATAGCGCCATTCAGGAAGGTGATATCGTGCAAGCTTTCCGACGCGGCATCGATATATTGCGGCAGATTAAAGCGGCCTGTGCCGGTCAGGATCCCACTTTTGCCTCAAAGATAAGAGAGTGTATGGACCGGATGGACCGTGACATTATTCAGGTCAATCTGTAGAATGAATATGGATTTCTACAACCAGGTTTTGAAACTTCGATGAGAATGGTGATTAGAATGAAGAAAATTTATATGATGATGTTATTTTGCGCTTTGTTATTGTTTGTAGCAGCGCCTTGTATGGCTCTCCCTTGGCAAATGATCAGCGGGGAACAGACGATAGAAAAAGGTCAAATCATTACGGGTGACCTTTTGTTTAGAGGAGATCGCCTCGAAATTAACGGTGAAGTAAAGGGCGATTTGATCGTTTGGTCGGGACAAGTTGTGGTTAACGGCAGGATCGACGGCAGCATTATTGGAGTCGTCTGGGACAGACTAATAGTTGGCGGAGAAGTGATGGGCCATGTCCGCGTCCTTGCCAGTGAAATGAACGTGAACGGTAAGGTTCATGGGACGATTACCACCGCAGCCGCCAGTTTTAACACCGGCACAAATTCTTTGATTGGTCAGGGTTTACTCGGCATATTTTCCAAAGTCGCCATGCAGGGTACCGTGAATGGACCGGTTGATGTCACAGCAATGCCATTGATTCAAATCAGTGGCCGGATTAATGGTCCTCTTAAAACGCAGGGAGCTCCTGTAATTTGGCGGGCCCCACTTGCCATTGATGGTAATGTGGACGATTATTCCGGGATCAATAGTAATCCTTCAAAAACAAAGGGCGTATCTTTGAGTGGCCGCTATTTGAGCCATCAACCCGTAGTAACCCATGGACCGGCTTCCGGACTGATGACAATTTTTTCGATCGTTTGGTTTATTGGCAGCCTTCTGGCATCATTAATATTATTCCGTCTCTTTCCCGGAACCCTATGGTCAATTACGGAGCCGTCACGCAACAATTTTCGTCGCAGTATGTTTATAGGTATATTGACCTTAATCGGTTTGCCCATTGCCATTCTTATTTTAGTGATTACCATGGTCGGTATTCCGCTGGCAATCCTTCTGGGATTAATTTATTGCATTTTACTGTTGTTTTTTGGGGTACCCGTCAATTTATGGCTTGGCAGGGTATTGTTTCGTTCCCGGCTTCATCCCAGTCTAATGATTGTTCTGGCCGGAATTTTACAGTTGGTGATTAGTTTTATCCCAATGATCAACGTTGCAACATTGTTGGTATTCATCATCCTCGGTATGGGACTGGTCATCGGACATATCCGGCCCCAGATTCAGGAAAAAAATAAAGTCGATCTGAAGATATAATGTTTTGAATTTTGAACCCATACTATGATAAAATAGATGGGTCTCACTTTGTGGAAGAGAATGGTCTTTGTCTGCAGATTTGATTCAACCTTTGGAGGCGGCAAGATGCAGGAAATTATCTACGAAACCAGGGGAGTATGTTCGAGCCGGATTTTTCTCCAGGTTGAAAACGGTGTTTTGATTCAGGTAAGATTCGAGGATGGCTGTGATGGAAATGCCAAAGGCCTTTGTCGTTTGGTGGAAGGCATGCCGGTGAAAGAGGTCATCCGGCGGCTCAAGGGAATCCACTGCGAAGATAAAGACACTTCCTGTCCAGACCAACTGGCAAGGGCTCTCGAAAAATCATTAGAGTGATGATGGATTGAACAAATGATAAGGAGTTGGAGAATATGAGTGAACAAGAAGACAACGAATCAATTTCCATTGAAGAATTGGTGATGAGCCAGATGTATGCCATCCAAGCCATTATCAATGTGCTGGAACGGAAAGGCGTTTTAACCCGGGAAGAGGTTTTCGACGAAATCGAGGCCATTGAAGAAGCGGCTGGAGACTGCGAATGCGATTGTGGTTGCCACTGTGAGGGCGATTGCGACTGTGAAGGAGAACATACCAAGTAAGTACTTACACCGTAAGTGCTGCATCAAGTAAGCGCTCACACTGAGTAAGTGATTACTTCTGCTGGATGAGTAATCTGTTCCTTTGAGTAAGGTATCAATGAATGCGCGCTCGCGCGGAGGCGGTGAGAATGCATGGCGAATCTGCTCCGTCAAAAAATGGAGGAAAACGAAGAAATCATTTTAGCCCCTTTTGCATCAAAAGCGGGGCAAACTAAGGGTCGTCGTTTTGCTGAAGATGAGGATAGGTACCGGACCTGTTTTCAACGGGATCGGGATCGAATTATGTACACAACGGCTTTTAAAAACCTGCAATTTAAAACCCAGGTGTTTTTGGTGCATGAGGGCGAATCCTATCGTACCCGTTTAACCCATACATTGGAAGTCATGCAGCATGCTCGTACTTTTGCGCGGGTTTTGGGAGCCAATGAAGATTTAGTGGAGGCCATTTCCCTCGCCCACGATCTGGGGCATACTCCTTTTGGACATGCCGGGGAAGAGATTCTTAGTTCATTATTAAAAGAGTACGGCGGTTTTGATCATAATTTACATAGTTTGCGGGTTGTCGATTCCTTGGAGGAACGTTACCCGGCTTTCCCGGGATTGAATTTGACTTATGAAACCAGGGAGGGCCTGGCCCGTCATTTGACCCAATATGATAATCCACGGGTACCGCCGGAGTTTCAAGTGAATCTTCAACCAAGCATTGAGGCGCAGATTGTTAATATCTCCGATGCGCTTGCTTTTGCCGCTCATGATTTGGATGACGCTCTGAAGGTTGGTTTGGTTAGCTGGGAGGATGTTATCAGTTTGGAAATACCCCTTATTGAGCGGATTGAGTCGGATATTACCTCGGAAGAGAAGGAGCGCGCGCGCGTTTCCGGAGTTTTTTCCGCCCAGATGAGGCATTACCGCCTTATTCGCCATCTAATCTATCATTTTAACGAGGATTGTATCCTTTCATCAAGCCAAAATTTAGATCTGTTTAACCCTCGCTCCGTAGAGGATTTAAAAAGTTTACCCCAACCGGCGATTGGGCTCTCCCCTGAAAGACAACGGGATCTGGAACTGCTAAATTCTTTCCTGTTTGATCAGGTTTATAAAAATCCAATGGTCTTGATGATGGCGGAAAAAGGTAAGTTCATTTTAGAAAAATTATTTACCCGTTTTTGGGATAACCCCAAGCTTTTACCGTCCTCGGTCTGGCAAAAGTCGGGGAAAACCCGTGCCACTGGGGACATTGGAGAAAATATCAAAGCCGTTTTGATCGGGGATTATCTGGCTGGACTTACGGATCGCCAGGCAATGGATATTTATGAGATGATGTTTGAACCTTATACAAAAGTGATGAGTTTTGGATTTGGAAAATCATGAAACAACGCGTGGATTCTTGGTTAGTGGAGAACGGTTATTATCAAAGCCGTGAGCAGGCACAGCGTTCGATAATGGCCGGAGAAGTAATTGTCAACGGCAAAAGGATTGAAAAGGCCAGTCAAATGGTGAGCGAGCCGCTGGAAGTGAATCGTCTTGGTGTAGAGACCTATGTCAGCCGGGGCGGTAAAAAGCTGGAAAAAGCCCTCCAAAGTTTTGACCTGAAGGTGGATGGCAGGATATGTCTGGATGCTGGAGCTTCGACCGGCGGGTTTACCGATTGCCTTTTACAGTTCGGTGCCGCTCATGTTTATGCTATTGATGTCGGCTACGGTCAAATAGCCTGGAAACTACGTCAGGATAAAAGAGTTACGGTCTTCGAACGGGAAAATATCCGTTATTTTGATAGGGAACATCTTGGGGAAAATCCAAGCGTGATTACAGCCGATCTTTCATTTATTTCTTTAGCGTTGGTACTTCCTAAATTTTTGGAGCTTATCACGGCGGAAGGCGATTTAATTACTTTAATTAAGCCCCAATTTGAAGCTGGAAAAGGTAAGGTTGGCAAAAAAGGGGTTGTCCGCGATAAGATAGTCCATTTGGAAGTCCTGGAGAGGTTATTATTAACCGGTTCCACGATAGGATGGAATTTGGTCAACTTAACGTTTTCACCGATTTTGGGGCCTGAAGGTAACTTGGAATATTTGGGACATTGGCGGGTGAAAAATGACCATGCCGAAGTTTACCGGAATATTGGGACCCTGGTAGAAAAAGCTTGGCTAGAGTTGAAAATTTAGCAAATAAGGTTACCTGTTATCCCCATCGATGTCTGCGATATTAATTTTGATTGAGAGATAATCTGTGCTATTAGCTATTTAGCTGGTAGCTTTAATTTTGCCCCGATCCGCTGCTGTCTGAATTCAACCCTCTCATTGTAGTATGGATTCGATTTCAGGCGTATATTATTTGAGAATGGTAAATAGAGGGAAAATCCATTAAATTTTGAAAAACTCTTGGAAAAGCCAGAGGAGATAAATATAAAACGGCGAATTGAGTAAAGTCAGTGTAATAAGGGAGGATGCTTCATGTCTCAGCTACAGACCTTTCAACTTAAAACGAGAATCATCTTCGGTAGCCAGTCGATACGGGAATTGCCCGTTGAAGGTATGTATTTCGGGCCTAAAGTCATGGTGGTAACCGGTAAACAGGCTTTAATGAAAAATGGAATCATCCAAAAAGTCGAAACTTTACTCCGGGGTTCTGGATTTCAAATCATCCCTTTTTATGAAGTGGAGCCGGAACCATCGCTGGAAACGGTAGAAAAAGGACTGCAGATTGCCAAGGATTCCGATATCGATTGGGTAGTTGGGATTGGCGGCGGCAGCGCCATGGATTCTGCGAAAGTCATTGCCGGCCTTATCCGGACGGATCGGAATGTGAAATATTATTTTGAGGGCGGACGATTATTGCAACCCGGTGTGCCTCTAGTAACGATTCCCACCACAGCCGGGTCCGGAGCAGAGGTTACTTTGAATGCGGTACTTACGGATCATCAAACAGAGGTGAAGAAGTCAATCCGTGATCCCTTATTGGCCGCAAATCTGACGATTGTCGATCCGGAATTAACTTTGAGCTTACCTTCATCGGTGACGATTCATTCCGGGATGGACGCTTTGGTACAAGCGATCGAAGCTTATACTTCCAAGGGGGCAACGCCATTAACCGATGTATATGCATATTCGGCAATTGAAAGGATAGCCGCAAACATTTACAAAGTCCATCAAGACAGTCAGGATTTGCAAGCCCGTTCGGAAATGGCAATGGGAAGCTTGATGGCTGGCATTGCCTTAAGTGTCGCTCGTTTAGGGGCCGTGCACGGGATGGCGCATTCTATTGGCGTAAGAGGCGGTAAACCGCACGGTTTGGTTTGCGCAGTGCTTTTGGTTCCGGTGATGCGTTTTAATTTATCCGTGAGCTATGAAAAATACGGTGAAATTGCCAAAGCCCTCGGCCTGAAAATTATCGCCGGAGACGCAATTGATGCGGCTGCCGCCGGTATGAAATTTATCATGACCCTGGAACGCAAATTGGGGATCTTTGAACATATTACGGATTTGGGAATTACGGAAGCCGATTTTCCGGCGATTATCGAGGAGAGTTTGAGTTCCGGTTCTACGAAAGCAAACCCCCGGGAAGCGAAAGCGGAGGATTTGATGAATATTTTGCACGAAACGCCCTAAAAATTAAGTTTGTCGGTAAGGCGATGACTGGATGAATCAAAAATTTATCGTTTGGTTGCTGCTTTTTTTTGGAATGTTGACCATTTGGGGAGTACCGATTGTATCGGGAACTCCTTTGCGTACCGCTTTGGATATCACAGCCGCTTCCGATGATTTTGAAACTCAATATGAGCAAGGTCAAAGCCTTTTCAAGGCATCCGGCTTGGCGGCTTATTTTGAAGAACGTTCCCTGTTGTGGACGGAAACTACCAAACGCCGTAATGAATTGCAAGGAAAATTGCCGTTGGTTTCCAAAAAAGAACTTGAGAGGTTTCGGATTTGTGTTTTTCAGCTCTTGGAATTAACCCCTCACGACCCTCTAGCCTTAGTTTTTGCCGGAAATTATCACGATTACTGCCGCCAGAAACAGACAGCGTTATGGTATTACCAGCAGGCATTTGAATACGCACCGCAAATGGAAGCGGTAAAATTGGCATTGGCAGACTATTATCTTAACGAGTGGCAGCCAGAGAAGGTTACCCCGATTTTATCGGGAAACAGTACCCCTGCAATTTGCTTGCGGAAGGGAGCTGCTTCCCTACAAACAGGGAAGTTCACTTTGGCATTCGGTTATTTACTCCGGGCCACCCCGTTGCCGACCCCTTGGCAGGTTACCCGCGATAAAGATCTTTTTAAGGCCTACCTGGCTTTGGGAGAAACCCGGAACGCCTCGTCACTGGTCAGCCCAAACTATCTTCAAAAGCCGATAGCGGCAACCCTGTTTCGGGAACTGATGGGTTGGGGAGCTTATTTGGCAGGAAACCCTAAAGCTGCTTTAAGTAACTGGAATACGGGAAAAAATGCTAATAGCGACTATAAATTGTGGGAGAGTAATATTCGTTGGCTGGATCCCGATACTCACATCAGTTTGGCCAATGCCACCAAAGAATTTCACGATCCGGACTTGGATGCCGCCTTTGAAATCAATCAAGGCCGTATTTTATTGCAGCAAGGCCAGTGGCAGTTGGCTTATAAACAGTATTTGGATGCGATTCATCACGATCACCGTTCATTAATCGGTTTTCTGGGCGCAGCTTCGGTCCAGCTGTTGAAAAAGAATTTCAAAGGGGCTTTAGACTTATGTGATCAAGGGTTGGCCGTTAATCCCGGCTTTGGACCGTTGCTGATCAAGCGAGCTGAAACCCTTGAAAAAATGGGGCGATCCACTGAAGCCGCTAAGGATAGAGCACAGGCCGGCAAGGTTTTCAATACGAAAACGGAAGGGACGATCCTGGGGTTTCAGAAGGAGAAGTTAGTTATCCTGGTACAGGGTAAAATGAAAGATCTGGTGGGTGTTTGGATTAGTGAAAGCGGAAGCGATTGGAAATGGTATCCTTGGTGGGGAGGCCCGATTGATATCGGACGCTCCTTAAAAAAGGCTTGGGTCGTTCCTTGCGGCCCCGGCTTATCCGGACAGGCTTCTTACCTAGAATGGCCGGCGCTACCGGATGTTTCACGGATATCGCCGCTTATTCGAGAAGATCAAGCAGAAATGGTATTTCCCTTCCCGGTGCAATTGGTTATAGAGGAGCTTAATCCCGGTCACCGGATTTTTATGGGAGAGCAAATGGCTAATCGGCATCAGATTCCCCGCTCCATTTTCCGGGACACTCAAAATCCAATCCGGATACGCTGGCAAAACGAGATTGGTCTTTGGGGAGACATTAATTGCATCCTAAGTTTATCCAAAATTTCCCCATCGGTGATGCCCGCGGTGAAATTGGCCGGTCCGCTTCAATTTTCCATGAGTACTCCTACCGGGGTGACCCGTTACCGGCGCATAGCCGTTCATCTGACCGTAGCGGGCGAAGGGACTGCCGATGCCTACCTTGCCGATAACCCCGGCTTGAATGACCCCGTATGGGTTTCCTTGGGCGAAGCGGGTTCCCCAACGGAATGGCAACCTTTCATGCCGGTAATTGATTATGCGCTCTCTCCGGGAGACGGACCCAAAAGGATCACCGGCCGCTTGAAAGATAATGAAGGCCATATTCAGGAAGATTATCTGGATATTCAATTGGATACCACCGCTCCTACCTTGATGCTTTACAAGGGCGAGACTGAGGGTGGGGAGGATCGATCTTTCAGGCTTCAATGGTCCGCCAATGAAGCTGTAACCTGTTGGCTGCGGATTTTTACAAAAGAGGGGAAATGGCAAACCATCCTGACAACGGCAGATTCCAACGGGATTTTTACCGGAAACCTATCACCGCAGGATGGAGTTTATTGTCAGATTGTAGCCAAGGATAATGCCGATAACACTACGATTCTCCAGGATGATGCATTCAATAATAAATTGAGGCAAGTGGTGCCGGTTGCTTTTGAAGTGAATTTCTTTCAAAAAGGAGTCATGGAATCAAGCGAAAATCGCTGGATTCAGATTCAATCCTTAACGCCTAACCTTCAATGGGGAGCCAGTAATGATCAGTCCATTTGGTCCAATTGGCAGGGCGAGAAACCGTTAACCTGGCGGACCCTTCCGGGTGATCAGCAACGTTTGATTTTTATCCGGTACAAAACGGCGGATTCGCTTTTCCTTCAGTATTTGGTAATCCCCGTTATGGATCAGGACCTTGCCAAGTAGTATTTATTTTTGGCCAATAATTTGTTATACTCATTTACAGCCGGTTGAAAGAGAACTTTAGGTAATGATTCCGGTAGAAAATATTTGAATGAGGAGATTTTAATGGAACTTTGGTATACTGAGAAGCAAACTCCGAATCTGGGCTTTTCCTGTAAAATAAACCGGACTTTGCATACGGAACAAACCGAATATCAGGATATGGCAGTCATCGATACCCTTCAATTCGGAAAAATGCTGGTGCTGGATGGGATGGTTATGACCACGGAGGCCGATGAATTCGTATATCATGAAATGATTAGTCATGTTGCATTAAATACCCATCCCAACCCGAAAAAAGTTTTGGTGGTCGGAGGCGGCGATGGCGGAGTTATTCGAGAAATATTGAAACATGTAACTGTGGTAGAAGCGGTTTTGGCTGAAATCGACAACCGGGTGGTCGAGGTTAGCCGGCAATACCTGCCGGGCATCGCCGGAGCATTAACCGATGCCAGGGTAAAGTTGGCAATTGGCGATGGGGTTGCCCATGTTCGGGAGCATAAAAATCAATACGATGTGATTATTATTGATTCCACGGAACCGATTGGACCGGCTGTCGGCCTTTTTAGCCGCGAATTCTACCAGCATGTCCACCAGGCGTTAACGGCAGACGGTATTATGGTGGCTCAGAGTGAGTCTCCCTTTGTGAACCAGGATGTGATTCAAATGATCCACGGAAATCTTCAAGGGGTATTTCCAATCGAGAGGCTTTACACAGCCAGCATTCCTACCTATCCATCGGGTTTATGGAGTTTTACTTTGGCGAGTAAAAAATACGACCCGCTGGAAGTAAAACCCGAACAATTCCCCGCTTTGGAAACGAAGTACTATACTCCGGGACTTCATTTCGGTGCTTTTCAATTACCAAGGTTTGTGGAGCAAATCATTGACGGGAAATGACAGGGTTTCGGGTGCCCGAAAAAACAATAGTATGATCGTATCATGAAAAATCAGCGAAAAGCTGATTTTTTAATAGGATGGGACCCAAAAAACTTATTTCCTGATATGAATGTCACTCCGGGCGAATTTGTTCAGGTACTTAAGAATGTATACAGCGGGTTCAGTATTATCAGCGAAAGGGTATTTCAGGTTAACCGAAATCAATTGGCCGCCAATAAAGGGACGATCCCTCCTTCACTGCAATCCGCAGGTCTTGATTTTCCTGAAGGTGGATTCGGGTTTTTTCAAAATCTTCCATCATCGTTCAAAGTCTTTCATGGAAAATATTTAGTAACTGATGCAGGATTCATCAAGTGTTACTCGAAACTAAGTCAAAGATTCTTTTAAAACAAAAACGACGGTTGTACAGAAACGGCCAACGCTAATTTATTATTACAGAATGGCAATCGGGTTCATACGGGGAAAAAATGAAAAAAATAGCGATTTTACTTATTTTAGGGGTTATTTTTATTTTATCGGGCAGTTTGGGTTATACGGTTTTTCCGGACCAGCAAATCCCGATCAAAGGACCGGACTTGGCCAAAACAAGCCCTGTCAATTCAGGGAATCTCAAAGAAACCAGTGATGAAATATGTATTGTGGGCCACGGGGCCGACTTAGGAAACGTGATTGATAGACAGAAGGCTTTTGTGGCTGCTTTTTGTGATGCCTTGAGAAATATCGTTCAAATGAAAAAAGGCTTCATAACGCGTTCCAGCAATGAAAGAGTGGGAAATAAGCTGATTCCGGTGATTGACGTTTCAAGCAGCGGGCGAATCGGAAGTTTCGAAATTTTCAGCAATACTAAGACCGATGATTTAACTTTGATTGAGGACAAGGTGGTCGTTAAATATACGGATAGTAAAAATCAGGTTATCATGATAACCATTATCAACTCGGTGCTGGTTTCGCCTGATATCGAAAAGATCAACTTTATTAGATGGGATAACCTTCCCCACACTGTCGGGTGTGTAGAAGTGATGGATGTGACATTCAATCATGACGGCATTTGTGAAGTCCAGCTTTCCTGCAAGGACTAGTAGAGCGTATCGTAAATGAATGGCAATCAGAAATGGGGAAGATACGCTCTACTTAAGTGAAACGTTCACAATCCATGAGTAGTTATTTAGAGAACATTTTACTAAATTACCACCGGTCCATGGTCATCGAAATAATGGGGAGAGCCGGTGAATAATGTTATCTGAAATTATGCTTTTCGTATAATGCCTACTTTCACCTTAGTACATAAGATATATTGCTAAAAACCTTAGCCAATAAGTATGACGAGGTGAAATATATGTCGATGAACTCTGGGTATGAATATGTCATCCAGCCGGAGGACACTCTTTGGGATTTGGCGGACGAATTGAATGTTTCCCTGGAAGATATCATGGCCGTTAATGCCAATCTTGATCCCAATCAATTATATGCCGGGCAGGTTATCAATTTGCCGGTTTATACTTCACAGCGGCCTGGAGGCAGACCGGGGCCAGGACGCGATGGTCGGGGAGGATATGGGCGTCGTCCTTATTACGGAAGACCTTATGGACGTTACCCGTATGGATATAGGAGACCTTATTATGAACCCTATCCTTATCCTTACGATCCTTATTATCCGTACTATTAAAAATTTACGGATGCCTTTTTTAATGGAAGGCATCTTTTTTTTTGGATGAAGACCCCTTCGAACCAAAACCACGCGTCAACAATTCTCCGCTCCCTCTCCTTTGGTAGAGTTTGAGTCTTTATTTTCCGGTGAAAGAACTTTTTGATGCTTCACGATGAAAATTGAGCTTCTGTCCCCCAAATTCGGCGTTACATCCTAGAAATTTTATCTGGGACCGAAAGGATTTACCAAAGTTATCAAGAATAGTGTTTAAATGGAATTCGGCGGAATGATCATCGGTGACAGCTCATAATCTATATAACCTAAGATAGACCTGCAACTTGCATCTTTTTGCCCCTTTATGAAATTCTTCCTTTGATTGGAAGGCTTCCTCCTTGAATAAGTTGCGCAATCAACGTTTTAAATTGTTTTTTAGATGAACACCCTCGCTACTTGACTTGTTCACTCATAGAATAGGACCTTCTCTCCGAGAGACCCTCATAAAAGCCGGTTCTTGCAGTTTGCCTCGGCTCAGTGAATGGATGAAGTGGACTGCTAAATCAGGAGCTTGATTTTCCGATGTTTTTTAGCCTTAACCCTAAGATCACTACCGAATAGTTCGGTCAAAGGAGGAAGCTGGATGAGCCAGTTACGGTTTGCGGTTTTAGGCGCCGGGCATGGTGGAATGGCAATGGCCGGACATTTGGGCCTGATGGGGTATCCTGTAAAGATGTTCAACCGTAGCGCATCCCGTCTTGAACCCATTCGAGTAGCGGGCGGAATTGAGTTAGTTGGGAAAATTGAGGGGTTTGGAAAAGTACAAATGGCATCTTCCGAGATGGCAGAGGTCGTAAACGACGCCGATGTGATCATGATTGTGGTTCCGGCCAATGCCCACCGTTATATGGCGACCCAGGTGGCCCCCTATTTACAAGACAAGCAATTGATAATTTTAAACCCGGGGCGTACCGGTGGAGTTTTTGAGTTTCTCCAAGTCCTTAAGGAACGTGGCGTAAAGAAAAAAATCATGATCGCCGAAGCCCAAACTCTTTTGTACGCTTGCCGTAATACTAATCCGGCACAGGTGAAAATTTTCAATGTTAAAAATTCCGTACCCATAGCGGCGCTTCCGGGTTATCAAACTGTGGAACTGCTCAAGGTTGTTCATGGGGCGTTTCCTCAATTTGTCCCCGGAGATAATGCGGTCAAAACCGGATTGGACAACATCGGAGCGATATTTCATCCGGCGTTGATGGTGTTAAATGCGGCCCGGATCGAGTCGACTCGCGGAGACTTTCAGTTTTACTTTGAAGGGATTACCAAGTCCATAGCAACAATCTTGGAAAGGCTTGATCAAGAAAGGGTTGCAGTTGGGGCTGCTTTGGGTTTTAAAACCATGACCGCCAGGGAGTGGCTTTATATTGCGTATGATGCTCATGGAAAAACCTTATATGATGCAATCAAAAACAATATCGGTTATAAAGGCATTTATGCCCCACTCACGATGGATCACCGTTATCTCTGGGAAGATGTACCCATGAGTCTGGTTCCTATTTCGTCACTGGGAGATTTGTTGGGAGTGGACACTCCCGCCATCAAGCATCTTATTCACTTGGCGGGGGTCATGAGCGGTTGTGATTACTGGAATGATGGACGGACCGTGGAAAAGATGGGACTGGCAAATCTTTCCCATAAGGAAATTCGGCGGATTACTTTGGAGGGATTTAATGAGTGATCTTGATAATACTGGTGGTAGGAGATTGGTAAACCACTTTCCCCAGACTCATCAGTTTCCCCAGATTAAGATGAATAAATTTTCTCCGTTCCAGCTCTCCAACAATGATGTATTGGATTTTATATTTTTCTAAAATATCACGGGTCATCATGAGATTATCGGATTCGTATACGGTACTCACTTCCATCACCCGTTGATTTGCACCGTCGGGGGTTCCCCGCCATAACCATTCATGAACATACCAGCCCAGAATCGTCGGGAGTCCGGTTGCCATTGAAACTCGCCCGTAATCGCTGTAACTGTCGCCATTGGCTTCCAAAATAGTCGGCTGGCCTTCCACATGTTGTTTTAGCCACAGGATTCCTTGATAGTCATTATAATCGCGTTGTTTTAGAAATTGGACGCCATCCAGTCCGACATAACGTTTTATTTCCGGTTTTCCGTAATAGCCTTGGATCACGCTGAAGTATGGGTAGATCAGGGGTAGGCTTATCAACACCAATAATGGAAGCTTCAGGAGCGCCTGGCGGAAAAATGATTTTGGCTTGGCGGAGATTCGAAAATAAATATACCCTATTGCCAAGGCAAACATTATAAAGGTCTGAAAAGTCAGTTTAAACATGGTGTTGGCCCTTTTAAAATCGCCACTGTAAATGTCTTTTACATATACCCATTCCGGCACGAGGATTAAACCCGCTGCCGCCAGAATGACAATCAGGCAGAAAGCATCGGCGGAACTCAGGCGGCCTAAAAAATTTCGCCAGTCAAATGATGATGTTTCCGCTTTCTTCGGGAGCTTTTTCTGATCATCCTTGTATTGGGAATATAAAAACAGTAAAAAAGCCAGCACGAATAGTAATTGGTAGCCCCAGAGCACCAATAATTGATAGAGAGGACTATGGGAGGTAGTCAGGCCGATTCCCTGGGTGGTATTTTGAATCCTAAAGGGAAAGGTTAGGATTTTCAGCAGGAATAATAATAAAAAGCTCTGGATGGCCGTGTATTTTCCAAAGGGTGCCTTAAATTGAAAGCGTACCATATTGACATATAAAATAACAACCATCGAAATCACCAAATAAATCGGTAAATCCCAAAAGTTGGTCATTTGAAAGAAAGCCAGGAAAAAACCGATGAAAATCACTTCCCACCCTAAATAATTCTGACAAAAGCCCCTGCATGATGTCAATATCTCGGAAATCCTCTTTTGAATAGGGGCTTTCAAGGAAAAGCGGCATGTGCTTTCCAAGGGGGTCTCATTTCGATTTTCCCTCTTGATTGTCAAGCGGAAAACCAAAGCCATTAAAAGGGCCAGAATTGTTAAAACAAAAGGGATATCGGATACATGAGCATGAAGGTCGGCAACGACAAATGAATAGGAAGGGAATTCATGAATGGTCTTGTCGTGGGTCGGAGGATCATATCCGATAAAACGGGTTGAATCCGGATAGTAATAAGCTTTGAGTGCGCCATGATATAAGCCGTGATTTTTAAGCCAAGGCAATCCAACCCCATAAATAAAGGGATGAAGGTTACTACCCAAGGAAAGCAGCAATGATGAAAGAATTCCCCCGGACACAGTCTTCCACCATTTCCGCCCACAACCGACATAAATCAGATTGGAAGTGATGGAAAAACTTAAAACCAGACAAAACGCAAACAAGGTTGCAATCATCAGGTTATAGGTCACTGCCGGATCTATCCCGCTTAATTTGGTAAGGAAGGCGCAGATAAAATGTCCGAAATAGTAGTAATTGATGGGGTCTCCGGCAAACCAGATATCCTTTGGCGGCATATAAACAGTTCGTAGAATCGAATTTACAAATCCGAAATCCATGAATTTTTCCAGGCCAAAAATTTCGGGCTGCAGACCCCGGATGAAAGACCATCCAATCATTGCGGCCAGAAAGAGCAATTCTTCCGCTGCCAATATCTTCATGAACTGTTTGGACTTGCAAAAGGATTTCCATGTCGGGATGCCAAGGGTCCAAAGGATCACTCCCAAAATTAATAGCAAGATTCCGAAAATGGATATACGGAAAAAGGGAATGACCTTTAAAGAGGAAAACAGCCATAATAAATAAGCGGATACTGCAATCCCGAGGGTTTTGGAAAATAGATACCCTTGATCATAAAATCCGACAAAAATTTTAACGGTTACCGGTAAAAAAATAAAACCAATCACGAGAATATAAAACCACCATAGAAAGACATTCAAAAATTCCATGATCTCCTCCTGATAATATGATTGTATCACATTTGAGAAAACAAAATCAATATTTGGTCAGTTCTTACGATTAATAAAAGTAAAAAAAGTTTGAAATTACCCTTTTGCCGGGGACTAGGAAATCTCCCGGAGGAACATATGGAATATTTTATCAAAACAAGCAGGAAAAATAAGAAATAAAATCGAAAAACAAAACAAAAATTGAAAAAATGCCGATAGAGTGCTATAGAAGTTAATTTCGATCCAGCATTGCGGGAGGGTATAAAAATGAGTATGAATATCTGCGGTTACAAATTTGACGGCCCCTTTAGCGTGGAAACGACCATCGTACCGGTCAATCGGGCGGCTGTTTATGTAATTATCTATACTTCACCGGATGGACAATGTTTCATTCATGATGTCGGGGTGTCCAATGAACAATATTGGGATCGCAATCCTTACGACGGGGCCGTTTCCCTGTATTTACGACACATGCCCAGTACCGAAGGGTATACCAGTCAAGACCGGCAAACTCTGGAACGGAAGATAAGGGATTGTTATAATATGCCCTAAGGTTTTGGTTTGTTGAGGGAAAAACCGTTGATGGATTGACAGATTATCCGAAGTTGGAGAAAAGAAACAGGAACTGGTACAAGGCTGTCAAAGAGAAGTAAAGTTTACGATTGGAATAGCATCGTTAGAAGTCTAACGCATGTAGATTGCAATCATAGATATCCGAAATCTCTTGCGACGGCCTTATTTCATATTGAGAAGCTATGGTATCAGGCTATCATAAAGGAGGAAGACTTTTGCAAAAACATAAATGGCTGATGATGGCTTTTTTTATTGCAATGATTGTTTCATCAACCGGAGGTGCCATACTGGGAGAAAATGACCGGAGTGAAAACGCCTCTCCAATCAATAGGGATGCGATAAACAATCAAAAAGACAATGGTGTTGAGGAGAGCATGTTTCAGCCGGAAACATTCTTGCAGGCCGATACCAACATTGCTTATGGCCTTTCACGCAAAACGGGTTTTCTTTTTTCAAGCGATGCCGGGAAGAGCTGGAGTCCCAGGAACAACGGTTTACCCAAAAAAAGAATTTATCCTTACCATGAAGAACAAGTCCGCCATCTGGTGGCCCTGGGAGTTGATCCGCTAAATTCTGCAAGAGTGGCAGTCCTTACAGCCAGCCAAATTTATCTATCCGAAAATTATGGAAAAACCTGGGAGCTTGTCGCCCGTAAACGTCCTATTCCCGAAGGCGCGTATCTGACGGCGGTGGCTTTATCACCGGTTGATCAAAAGACCATACTCCTTGGGACTTCTTTTGCAGGAATTTTTGAAACCCGTGACCTGGGTCAAAGCTGGAGTAATATTTCGAGGGAACTCAAATTTTTTTATCAGGGCGCTGATTATTGGGATGAAATTTCGGCCCTGGCCTACCCTAAAGACGACCCGGAACGCATCTTGTTTCGTTGCGGTTTTGGACAGACCGTTTACCGGATGAGTAAAGATCGCCGGAGCGCTGAAAAAATAAATAATCTAAAAGTAATGGATCCATTTGCAACAGCAAGCGATGAGATCACGCCCAGCCAAAAGGATGCCCCGGATGGGAAAAGTGAAGCGATTCAAAATGTCGCCCTCCCAAACGCTCCAACGGATTTCAAGCCAATCAGGACCCCAATCGTTGCAGAGAGCGACTTAGTATTTGATAACCCCTTAAAGCGTCTTCCTCTTGAGATGGATCCCGCCAAGAAGGCCCGCCTGCGTGTAGCCGCAGGTCGTTACGGAATTTACCTCCGTTCCGATAAAGCTTATGGAAGCAGCCTGGATCAAAAAATTCAGTTTTTAAAGCGCAGCGGTCTCAATTCATTGGTGGTAGATTGCAAAGATGATTTCGGCATGCTCACCTATGATAGCAAGCTGGTCCAACCGCGGCAGATGATGGCGGTGCGCCGCAATGGTATTAAAATGGATGAATTGCTGCGCAAAGCGAAGCAAAATGGAATTTATGTAATTGGCAGAATTGTGACTTTTCAGGATCCGAAGCTTTTTGAGTATCAGAATTTCAAATATGCATTATGGGATAAAGCAATCAATAAGCCTTGGAATACCAAGGAATACTGGGTCGATCCCTATAGCGAAGGCGTCTGGGAATATAACCGGGCCATTGCCGAGGAACTGCAGTCCCTGGGGATTGATGAGATTCAGTTTGATTACATCCGGTTTCCAACGGACGGCGAAATTTCAAGGATAGCTTTCCGGTATCGTCCGGAAGGAGCGGAAAAAGCCGATGCGCTGGAGTCATTTCTGGTTTTTGTCCGTCAGAAAATTACAATTCCGATCAGCACCGACCTTTACGGTTTTAGCTGTTGGTGCCGTTCGATCAGCTTAAATGGTCAAAATTTGGAAGCCATCAGTGATTATGTGGATGTCATTTGTCCCATGTTTTATCCATCGCATTTTCCAAGTAAATTTTTGCCGGAATTCGATTACCTGGAACGGGCCCGCCGGATTTATCTTGACGGAACCAACCGGGCCTACGCGATAACGGGGGGGAAAAGTGTGGTCCGTCCTTATATCCAGGCTTTCAGGCTCGGCAAAGAACTCAATATGACGCCGCCCGTTTACACGGATTATTTGTTACGTCAAATCCAGGGCAATTTGGCGACAAACTCTCCCGGATTTACCCTTTGGGATTACTCCAACCGCTATTATATGGTAACCAAGCCGGTAGAAACCTTTTTAAACCAGCAAGCCGCCGGGAAGAGTAAGTAAATTATGTACCTAAAGATATCACGTTTATCATAATGACCGGGAGTGAGATTGAATGAGTGAACTGATTACCGTACAAGCGGCTTTGGAAGCAGGAGCGCTGTTAAAAGCTAACTTTGGCAATAGCGGGCTTCGAATTGAAAGAAAAGTTGATCAGAGTCTGGTGACCAATGTCGATAAAGAAGCGGAGCGGTTGATTGTCTCGAAAATAAAGGGCAAGTATCCGGGCCACGGTTTCATCGGTGAAGAGGGCGGTCGGAATGGACCCGATAGCGATAGCGAGTATATTTGGATCATCGATCCTTTGGATGGTACACATAATTTTATCCGCGGTATCAATATGTTCGGCGTATCCATCGGTGTGGCGCATCAAAGCCGTTTTGTGGCGGGAGTGATTTACCTCCCCGTTTCAGAAGAATTGTATGTCGCCGAATATGGGAATGGGGCTTATAAAAACGGCCGGAAAATAAAGGTGTCCGATTGCCAAAATTTAGTGGAGTGCATGGTCTCGTTCGATTCCGGCATTAAAAAAGCCCCTGTTCGGGAAGTTCAAATTTTACAGGAGATAGCGATGCATACATTCAGCCTTCGGATGTTTGGAACTTCGGTCCGGCAATTAACCTATTTGGCTGAAGGAGTGCGCGATGGCATTGTGGAATTCGATGATCATCCCTGGGACTTTGCAGCCGGGGCTTGTATCGTGATGGAGGCTGGCGGCATGATTACCAATTTGCAGGGGGAAACCCTTACCCACAAGGATACCGGCTTTTTCGCTTCCAATGGTAAGGTGCACCAACAGCTTCGTGAGATCGTTCAGGGAGAATCCATTCAAGCGTAACGGCTCATCAAAGACAACCGGAACCCGAATTTGCGAAGGGAATTTCTCAAGGTCGGGGCATAAAATACTATACTGCGGCGCAACTTTTTTTAGAGAGTTTCGTTAGATGTCTTTGGAGGAGATAACTGAAGGAGATAACTGAATGAATATTGCTTTTTTCTTAATCCCCAAAAAAGAAGTGGTGTGTTTACCGGTGAATTGCACGATGCGGCAGGCTTTGGAGAAAATGGAATATCACCGTTATACGGCCGTACCGTTGCTTTCTGAAAAAGGCGAATATGCCGGGACCATTACCGAAGGCGACTTGCTCTGGAAGATGAAGAATACTCCGGGACTCACTTTTGGCGGTACCGAAAGAATTTTGCTTTCCGAAGTACCCAGAAGGGTTATCAATAATGCCGTGCGGATTAGCGCGGAAATTGAAGATTTGTTATCCCTGGCCATAACTCAAAACTTTATTCCGGTTGTTGATGACGGGGATATTTTTATCGGAATCATCCGACGCCGGGAAATCATTGAGTATTATGCGAAACTCCCCCGTAAAATAGCGGCCAGTCAATAAGTCTCAATCCACGTTGTAGACCAAAAACCTGCTCCTTTTCGGAAAGCAGGTTTTCCTTCATCAGATGATTGAGTTGGCAGGCGGATGTTTTCTTGATTTCTTCCGCTTTGAAAGATATACTGGATACGGCAGAATTGATCCGTATTATGGTATATCTTTTTTATTGATAAGGAGAAGAATATGGAACCCCAAAAATTTGCGATCTCAAAAAAAGTTTATTTGGCCGATACCGACGTCACGGGGGTAGCCTATTACGCGAAACATTTGGAATGGTTGGAAATGGCGCGGGTAGAATGGATTAGCGCGATTTACAAACCTTTGACCCGGATGATCGAAGAAGACGGCATCAGTTTTATGCCGATCCATGTCAATATAACCTATAAAGCGCCGGCTCTTTTCGAGGATTCGTTAACCGTCAAGGTATGGATTAAGGAAATCGATAAAATTAAGCTGCTGCTGGGTTACGAGATATCCAAAATGGCGGAAACAAAAGAGGTCCTGGTGGCGGAGGCCGATATTACCATGCTTTGCGTAAATATAGCCAAGGGAAATCGACCGGCTAAAATACCCCCTTTTTTGGTGGAGGTTTTTGAAAGATCAGCATAAAAAATCGATGAAGCATAATGGATTGTTTTTTAGCCGGAAGGATATGAGCGTTTTATCCCATCGCATAAAGGCTCAGTATGTTAGCCGGACTGGAGTCGAAAAAATGAAAATCCAATTCGTCGGGAAACTATTGAAAGATACGAAGATCAGCACCAAGATTGCTTTGTATTATCTGATTCTGTTAACCATCTCCATCGCTATCAGTGGCGTATGTTATTATCGCATTAATTCAAAATATATGTCCCGTAAAATCAGCAATGTATCTTTTCAAATGCTGGGCTCCATCAATGCCAATGTGGATACTTTAATTGAAAATACCAACAATTTATCCAAGACCGTTCTTGCGGATGCGAGAGTCCAGGGTTGTTTACGAAATCCTACCTTGAGTCTGCAGCGCAATGTCAATCGTTATTTCATTAATTTGATGGAGTCTTCCCCCTTGGTTTCAGCGGTTTATCTCTTTGACAATCAGGGAAACCGTTACGGAGCCGACCAATTAACGGTAAAGACCTTTAAGTACCGGTATATCCGGGAAATTCCCTGGTATCAGGAGATATTTCAGCGCAAAGGCGGCTATTTGCTGAAAGCCAATGCCGGTGATGTTTTTAGTAATAATTTATCCAATGACCGGTATATTTCGTTGATCCGGGTCGTCAATGATTTGGATACCCAAAAGCCGCTCGGAATATTAATTGTCAATCTATCCAGCAAATTATTGGTGCGCTCCTTGACCGGCGTTGATAATCAATATTTATCCAGTATCATCCTGAAAGACGAGCGTGATCAGGATATCGTCAAAGTTAACGAAATCAAAGATTTGGACATCAAGCACATTCATGGAGCAACCTTAAAAGGCTATCATGCCATCACCCGGAAATACGACGGTAAGCTTTATTTGATAGCGAGTTTCGTTAACAAATACGGCTGGCGGATTATCAGCATGATCCCTTTTGATGAGCTTTCCCGGGAAATAAGAGCTTTTGGCCTGGTGATATTCATCATGATCGGCTTGAACAGTTTATTGATTTTCTTCGGTTCGATGCTGATTTCCAGGTTGATTGCCACCCCCATCCATAAATTGCTACAATCGATGCAGGATGTCAAAAACGGCCATTTTGAAATGGTGCATTTTGAAACCGGCCAGGATGAGATTGGTAAGCTTAAAGATGGCTATAACGTCATGATTCAGGAGATTCAAAGCCTGCTTGAGCGGACGGTTGAGGAACAAAAAATTATCCGTCAAACCGAGCTGGAAGTGTTGCAGGCCCAAATCAAACCGCATTTTCTTTACAATACCTTTGATGCCATCAGTTCTCTGGCCTTATCCGGCAGGAGCCGGGATGTGTATACCGTGATGAAGGCTCTGGGCAGTTATTACCGGATCAGCCTTAGCAAAGGCAGGCAAATCATAACAGTGGCCGAGGAGATCGAGATCGTCAAAAATTATTTAATCATTCAGCAAGTCCGTTACGGAGACATTTTTGCGGCGCTCTACGATATCCAGCAAGAAGCGCTGCCGTATCAAGTTTTGAAGCTGGTATTGCAACCGCTGGTGGAAAATGCCCTCTATCACGGAATCAAGCCCCTGGGGAAACCGGGCCGGATTACGGTTGGCGCCAAATTGGAAAAGGGCTTTTTAAAGTTGTCCGTGGCCGATGACGGGGTGGGGATGACCTGCGAACGTTTACAGCAAATCATGGACAGCTCCGGAAAGGATACCGGTAGGTCCGGGAATGGCACGCCCTTGTCCCGAAGGGACAGGCCCGTGCTTGAAAGTCTCAGTTTCGGCTTACGAGGAACCATCGAAAGGCTGCGGATATTTTACGGGTTTGAAGATATTTTCGAGATTTCCACTGCGTTGGGCAAAGGAACCGTCATTACCATCAACATACCCCTGGAAGGAGCTTTCGAATGAACCATGGGTTTTTGAAAGTGCTGATCGTCGATGATGAGCCCTTAGTTCGGGATTTGTTGCGAAAGTGCGTGAATTGGACGGACCTGGGCATGCAAATTGTGGGGGAGGCGGCATCGGCTCCACAGGCTTTGGAGTTAATCGCCAAACTAACGCCGGATATTGTCTTTACCGATATTTGCATGCCTTCAATGGATGGAATCGAGCTGGCTGAAGTAATTGTGGCCCGCTATCCCCGGACCAAAGTGGTGATCGTCACCGGATATGAAGATTTTGAATACGCCCGGCGCAGTATCAAGGCGGGAGTGGCCGATTACATTTTGAAACCGATCAATGATGATGAAATCACCAAAGTAGCGCTGAAAATCAAGTCTCTCATGGAAGAGGAAAAAACACAGTTCGCTGAATATTGCCTCTTGAAAGAGAAGTTCCGGGAAAGTTTGCCCTTATTAAAAGAAAAATTCTTTCAAGAACTGTTGGTGCGGGATTTTGAAGCCGGTGAACTTGAGAAAAGACTCCGGGATTATAATATTCCCGACGACCTGACGGCCTCTTTTCGGGTCGGGGTGGTGGAGCCCTCGGCGGACCAAGATTTGACTTTCGAGGGAAAGCGCGCATTCCAAATCGAGTGTTATGAGCTCATCCGTGAACAGTTTGCCGGCGAGAGCCGGGTGACGGTTTTTTTGGATGATCACCAAAGAACGGTGCTGGTATACCGGGAGAATCCCGAGGAAGCCGGTGGTTGCCGGGAGGGGACCCAAGAACCACCATTGAGCCGGTTGCCCGGTGGGATTTATGTTTGTATCGGAGAAGGCCAGCCTCATCAGGGACTGGAGAATATGCGCCTTGCTTATCAGGAAGCTTGTAACGCTTTGCAATCCAATGCCTGTAAGAATAACAAAACCAGTAAAATCATTCAGGATATCCGGCATTATTTAAACGAACACTACCGGGACCCGGAGCTTTCTTTGGGAAAGGTGGCCCAAAGCTTTTATATGAATCCCAGTTATTTAAGCAGGGTTTTCCGTCAGGAAGTCCACCGGACGTTCGTGGAGTATCTGACCGATATCCGCATGAAAAAGGCGATCCAACTGATAAAAAATACCGATTTAAAAGCATACCAGGTGGCGGAGGCGGTCGGAATCACCGATCCTCACTATTTCGGGATTTGTTTTAAAAAATATACCGGAGTGTCGGTATATGATTATAAAAGAAATGAATCATCCTCGGGAGAATGAAAATCACTCTCCGGAGAGTGAGGGAGATCCTCGGGAGAATGAAAATCACTCTCCGGAGAGTGAGGGAGATCCTCCGGAGAATAAAAATCATTCTCGGGAGAATAAAAATGACTCTCCGGAAAGGCGCAAATATATAATACCGGAGGTCGAGATAAATGCGGGATTGAACCAGGATTAGTCAGGATGAATCGGCTGGCTTTTTCAAAGATGTCAGATTAATTTGGATGTACACGATTAATTGGGGTTGAATGGTATGAATGCCTACTGGTAAGTGCCGGATAAATAGGGGATTGAACCAGGATTAGTCAGGATTGATCGCCTTTTTCAAAGGCGCGGATTACATAGATTAAAGATTCTATTTCTGTATTCATCTTAAGCAATAAACAATAAGCTCAGGTGTAACGCTTTTAAGAACAAAATACCTAGCAGCAACAAAAATCCGTCCAATCTGGAAAATCTGTGAAATCCTGGTTCAGACAGTGTTTTAGGCAACATGGATACAACATTTTTCCAATGACCTTTACTCGATTCATGAACCGCAACAACTCATGAAACAACTGCCTGAAGAGTTAACTCAGATAATTACCAACGAACTTTGCGCCGCAATCGGACCAAGACCGGCGGTTTCAGGTTTTTTGATCTTGGCGGCTTCGCCCCAGTAGAAGTAACTTCCCCAGTGTTCCATCATCTTTTCCCGGCTCCACCGCAGTAAATGTAAAAATAGTGACTAATTTAGTAAAATAGTTGCCTTGTACTCTTTGAAAATTTCAATTATCTTTAATAAGGGCTTAATAAACTTACTGGCTTGTTTCACCTCACAGAGAGCCTTCGTGAAAAAGATGGCCGGAGAGCCATCCAAAATGAGGAGGAGTAAAATGAAAAAAGTTAGATTGTCGGTTATTGGGTTGCTTTTGGTGACGCTGGTTACGATGAGCCTATCCGTAAATGCTGCCCCCAAAGTTACCCTAAAGTTTTGGCACTTATGGACCACTCCCGCTGAAGCCAACAAAGTTGCCATCGACCAGGTACTTGCCAAATTCAACAAGGCTTATCCCAACATTAAAGTGGAAGTTGACGCCGTAGAAAATGAGACCTATAAGACCAAAATTAAAACCGCCATCGCTGCCAATGAAGCGCCCGATGTCTTCTTCACCTGGGGCGGCGGCTTTACCCAACCTTTTGTCGATGCCGGCAAACTGCTGGATTTAACCCCTTATTTAAAAGACGGCACCAGGAATCGCTTAGTAGGGGGCGCTTTACAAAATCAGACCTATAATGGGAAAGTATATTCAATGCCTTTCTCGGTATGGGCCGGGGTCCTTTTCTGCAATCAGGAGCTTTTTACCAAATATAATGTGAAGATTCCCGAAACTTTCGACCAAATGATCGCCGCGGTCAAAGTATTCAAGGCCAAAGGAATTACCCCGGTTGAAGTGGGAGAAAAAGACCGCTGGCCGGGAATGTTCTATCAAAATATCTTAGCGATCCGCACCGCCGGTTCCAAATTATGCAATGATGCTTTGGCCAAAAAGGCCAGTTTCAATCAACCAGCCTTCGTGCAGTCCGCCGCCCTTTTGGAACAGATGGTGAAAGCGGGGGCTTTTGACAGCGGATGTCTGGGGATTACCCGGGATGAATCCGAAGCCAATTTCCGGATGGGGAGAGCGGCGATGTACTACAATGGCAGCTGGGTTGGAGGTTCCTTGAATGAAAAAGAGGCTCCGGCCGTGGTCGGAAAAATTGTCGTCAAAAACTTCCCGGCACTTACCGGCGGCAAAGGGGAAGCTAATGGCTTCCTGGGCGGCGCAGTCGATGCTTTCGCAGTCAGCGCCGATACCAAATATCCGAAAGAAGCCGCCCTGTTAGCCAAATTCGTCGCCGAACAACAGGCTACGATTGGTTATCAACTGGGCGCATTATTGCCGGCCTGGAAAGTAAAAGCCGATGAGTCCAAACTTCCGGCTTTAACCGTTCAGATTTCCAAGTTGGTCAAGACATCCACCGGTTTTGTGCTGGCCTGGGATACTTTCCTAAGCGGCGCCGATGCGGATACCCACTTGAACCTGGTCCAGGAAATTTTCGCCGGCCAAGTTACACCTGAAAAATTTGCCAGCGAAATGCAAAGATTGAATGAGAAGAAATAAGTGGGGATTTAGCCTTCACTTTGTGGCTGGCAGCGAGCACTAAATGCGGCTAGCCTCTAATGTCATCAAGCTAGAATAAAAAGGAAATACCTAAAATCATTGATGGTCATTCTGTCCACCCAGACCTAAAGTTCTGGGCTAGGTTATAAAAATCATTCTGAATCCCGGCAAAAGGCCGGGCTGGGTTGTGCTTCGAAGCTTTCACTCAGGCCCGGAGGGCCTTTAGAACGTTTTTTGATATACCCAGCCCAGTCCGTTCACGACTGGGTGGAGATATTGACAAACCATGGTTTTCCGGTTTTGGCGATGACATTGACCCTGGCCTTCCCCTTCAAAGTAAATGAAACAGCTAATTTAAGTTTACAGCTTACTACGTAGTGGTTAAGGAGACTTCCTTAACCACTACTTATAGGAGATGATTTCTTGGATAAAGTTTTGGGAGACAAAAAGGCCATCTGTATCTTTGTTTTGCCGGCTTTTATCATATTCGCCGCCATCGTATTATTGCCGATCTTCATCTCGGCTTATTACAGTATATTGAAATGGGACGGGATCGGCAAGGGCATCTATATCGGATTGCAAAATTATTGGGATTTGTTTCAAAATGTAAACAACGACGGCTTCCCAAAGTCCGTGGTCAATTCTTTTCTTTTAGCCGGTCTTTCGGTGTTTGTGCAATTGCCGCTATCCTTGTTTTTCGCATTGGTGTTGGCCCGGGGCATTAAAGGGGAGAATTTTTACCGCACCGTATATTTTTTTCCGGTGATTATCTCCACGGTGGCCATCGGCCAGTTATGGCTGAAAATTTATCATCCGAATTACGGTTTGTTAAACACTTTTTTAGCTGCGGTGGGCTTGAAGGAGATGACCCGGCAATGGCTGGGAAGTATGGATACCGCTCTGGGGTCAGTGTTTGTGGCCTCGCTGTGGCAATATATCGGTTATCATATGTTACTACTTTATGCAGCCGCTAAATCGGTCCCCAAGGAAATATACGAAGCCGCCAAAATTGACGGAGCTTCTTCCCTATCGTCAGCCTTCCGGGTAACCATTCCCCTGATTATGCCAATGATCAAAGTGTGTGTTACCTTTGCCATCATCGGTTCCTTGAAATCCTTCGATTTAATTTACATTTTAACCAACGGCGGGCCCGTCCATGCCACGGAGATGCCTAGTACTTTGATGTTTAATTCCATCTTCCGCAAATACATGTATGGCTATGGCAGCGCCGTATCGGTATTGATTATCGCCGCTTGCTTGGTGTTGACCATTGGAATTCAAAAGTTTTTCAAAGCGGAACAAGTAGAATATTAGGAAGCGAAGGTACATGAAGATGGCGGTTGAAAGAAAAATATTCAATCCGAAAAAGGCTTCGCAGGGAGAAACGAAGGAAAGAAGCGGCTTCCTGTTGACTTTGATTTTAGGACTCTTTACGGTGATTCAAATTTACCCTCTCATATGGTTGGTGTTCTTTTCATTAAAAAATAATGATGAAATCTTTGGCGCCAATATTTTAGGGTTTCCCCGCTTTTGGCTGTGGGGCAATTATACCCAAGCTATCACCCAGGGCAATGTGGGATTATATTTTTTCAACAGTGTCATCGTGACATTTATCACTATTCTCATTTCAGGAATCCTGGCGGCAATGGCCGCTTATGCCATCACCCGGATGCGCTGGAAGCTGAGTAAGGTGGTATTGGTGACTTTTCTACTGGGTTTGATGATCCCGATCCATTCGGCCCTTTTGCCGTTATTTCTGATCTTGCGGGATCTTCATTTGCTCAACAGTTACCTGGCCCTGATCATTCCTTATGTGGCTTTTGCTTTACCGATGGCGATCTTTGTTTTTGCCGGTTTTCTGGAAACCATTCCGCGGGAGTTGGAAGAATCGGCCTGTCTGGATGGATGCACCATTTACCGCGCCTTTGCCAGCATTATTTTACCGTTGATTAAGCCGGCTATCGCCACAGTTTCAATTTTCACCTACTTGTCGACCTGGAATGAACTGATGTTTGCGGTGGTATTTATCAATAACGAACAATATAAAACCTTGACCGTAGGGATTATGTCGATGGTCGGCCGTTTCGTCACCAATTGGGGCCCCATCGGGGCCGGTTTGGTGGTGGGTACCCTGCCGACACTTCTGATTTACACTTTAATGAGCCGGCAGGTTCAAAACAGTCTGACGACCGGCGCCTTGAAAGGGTAAGTTGTCAAACAGAAGAGGAGAAAGGGGATGAAAATCCATCCAAGATGAAAAAACCATCCGTTTGGAATTTTATCAATGAGAAAGCGGAATTTCTTTTAGACCATCCTGAACAAACTAGCTACCTTTATTTTCCACTGGTTAACGAAGCCGGAATGATTTCTGCGGTGACGCCGGTATTGCATGGCGATGCCAAGCTGGGTCAAAACAGTTTTTTGTTAGCGCCGGTTTCTGCCGAGGATTTGCATAATTCACGGGCGGCCCGTAATTTCTGGGTTTATGTCGAAGGCAAGGGAGTCTGGTCGGCCACGGGAAATTCGGCCCGTCAAATTGCCGAAAGTGACGGACCCAAGGGAGATCAAGTTAAAATGGAGGGGGGGTTTCTGTGGCAAAAAATTTACCGGGAAAATCCCGCTTTGGGAATTGCTTCTGAAATCACCAGTTTCGTGCCAACCGGAGCCGACACCGTCGAATTGATGCGAGTCAGGTTGACCAATCTTTCGGAAGGGCCCCTGAGGATCTCTCCCACGGCGGCAGTCCCGCTTTATGGCCGTTCCGCCGACAACCTGCGGGATCATCGCCATGTAACTTCTTTGTTGCACCGGATTTTTACGATGCCTTTTGGTATCGTGGTTCAACCTACCTTTTGTTTTGATGAACGGGGCCACCGGGAGAACCATCTCACCTACGGGGTGCTGGCTGCTGATGGCGATGGCAGGCCGCCGGCGGGCTTTTTCCCCATCGTGGAGGATTTCATCGGCGAGGGCGGTAATTTGGAATGGCCGGAAGCGGTTGTCAACCAGCTTAAAGCCTCAACCCCAGCCGGGGAAAGGCTGGAAGGTTATGAAGCCATCGGCGCTTTGCGGTTTTCAGAGGTGGTTTTGGATCCGGCGGAGAGCAAGTCTTATATTGTGGCTTTGGGGATTAAGGATTCCCGGGCGGCCATGGAAGAATTGGCCCAACTTTGTAATGATGCGACTTTTGAAAAATTATGGACCCAAAACCGGATGGATTGGGAAACCCGCCTGGCCGGACTGGCTTTTATGACCGGGGATCGTGGTTTTAATCACTGGCTGAAATGGGTTAATTTACAGCCGGTATTACGGAGAATTTGCGGCTGTTCGTTTCTCCCCCATCATGATTATGGCCGGGGCGGCCGGGGGTGGAGGGATCTTTGGCAGGATTGCCTGGCGTTGCTGGTGAATGACCCTTTAGAAGTCAAAGAGATCCTGTGGAATAATTTCGCCGGGGTCCGCATTGACGGCAGTAATGCCACAATCATCGGCGCCAGGCCCGGCGAATTTATCGCTGACCGCAACAATATCTGCCGTACCTGGATGGATCACGGCGTTTGGCCTTTTCTCACCACCGAGCTGTATCTCAATCAAAGTGGTGATTTTGAATTTTTGCTTCTTACGCAAAGGTATTTTAAGGACCGTCAATTAAGACGGGCTACCGTCTTGGATCAATCGTGGATCCCGGAGCAGGGCAACGATCTGCGGGGCCAAAACGGTGAAATTTATCAGGGAACCATCCTGGAGCATCTTTTATTGGAATTGGTCACGCAATTCTTTAACGTGGGTGAGCACAACCATATCAGGCTGGAAGGCGCCGATTGGAACGACGCCTTGGATATGGCGGCCGAAAAAGGAGAAAGCGTGGCCTTTAGCGCCTTATATTGCTATTGTTTGGAAGGCTTCGGCGAGCTGCTGCGAATCTTGCCGGAAAAATTGGGCGTCAGACAAGCGGAACTGGCTCAGGAAATGATAATGCTGCTGGATTCCCTGAATCAACCCATCGATTACCACTTGGCCGCAGCGAAGCGTCAATTGTTGAATACCTTCTTTGATAAGTGCGGTTCCGTCATCTCGGGCCGAAAGGAAGCCGTCGATCTCATTCAAATCGCTGATGATCTGCAACGGAAAGCCGAGTGGATGAAAAGTCACATCCGGCAAAAGGAATGGATCCGCGATCAGGCGGGATTTCAATGGTTTAACGGCTATTATAACAATGATGGCCAGAGAGTGGAGGGGGACCACCCCGCCGGGGTCCGGATGACTCTGACCGGTCAGGTTTTTACCATCATGGGCGGGATTGCCACCAAGAATCAAATGGAGGAAATCGTCAAAAGCGTGGATCATTATTTATGGGATCCGGATTTGGGCGGTTACCGGTTGAATACCGATTTTGGCGGTATCCAGCTCAATTTGGGAAGAGCTTTTAGTTTCGCATTCGGCCACAAGGAAAATGGCGCTGTTTTCAGCCATATGGCGACCATGTATGCCAATGCCTTATATAGGCAAGGCCTTGTCAAAGAGGGGTTTAAGGTATTGCAGTCTCTTTACGATTTGAGCCGTAATTTTGAAAAAAGCCGGATTTATCCGGGGCTCCCCGAATATTTCAATAGCAGGGGCAGAGGGATGTATCATTATTTGACCGGTTCCGCCAGTTGGTTCTTATTGACAATGCTTTGTGAAGTCTATGGGGTCAAGGGAGAATGGGGGAACTTGAAACTTCAGCCCAAGTTGTTGCCGGAACAGTTTGACAGTTCGGGCATTTGTAAAGTGGTCACCTGTTTTCAAGCGAAACGACTGGAGATTGAGTATCATAATCCGAAGCATTGGCAGTTTGGCGAATATCGAATGACCAAAGTCTTGTTGAACGGAATAGAAGTTCCATCACTCCCGACAGAGAAAGGAGAAACAGCTTATCTGCTCGACGGAGATTTCATAAAAAGACAACACGCCGACTTCCATCATATCCAAGTGGAATTGGGACCCAGAATATGACAGGGAGGGAAACGAATGATGGATCATCATTTATTGGAAATTCTTCAATATACCGGGGCAGGATATCGCCCGGTGATTGATTATGAATCCTGGCGGGTGGCGGTTTTAAATTTCATTGATGAATTGTTGCCGCAGAATATCGCCAGGATGCAGAAACACCTGGAAAGCGATGAGGTTTTTGTTTTATTACGAGGGCAGTGTCTTTTGTACATTGGTGAAGGTGAAGAAGAAATCACTCAAATTAAGACTCAAAAAATGGAACCCCTTACAATTTATAATATTAAAAAGGATACCTGGCACACCCATACATTAAGCAAAGACGCCATGGTCCTCATCGTGGAAAACCGGGATACAACGGATCAGAATTCACCCCAGATGGTTCTTACTGAAAATCAGCGGATGGATTTGATCCATTTAGCTAGGGAGCAAAGGTTCCCAGAGGACATCTAAAACTGAAAATACGAGTTATGGGCCCTTTTCTACCGGTTGATTGGTAATTAAATACCCCGAACCGAAATGGGAGAATTGGTAATAGGGAATATGGTGTTGGTTCAAGTATTGGAGGGATGTTTCTTTTACAAATGCAAATACCCGCCCCCGTCCTCCTTTCTGAGGTTGAAAATAGAACATCAACTTGGAATCCTGTCTGACAAAAAGGATTCGGTGCCGGGTATAAAAGGGAGTTGAAAAACTGCCGTCGATGGCATCAATCACTCGATCCTGCCGGGTAAGGTAGGGCCTTAGTTCGGCCGCCAGATATTTCACCGGTTTACCGTTTTCAACGATGGGGACCAACAAAAGAATGAATAAAGCCCATAAAAGGTAATATCCAAAAAATGTGACGTTAAAAAAGGGTTCATAGCCGTTATTGGTTTTTCGCCAAAACCAGATTAAAAAGACTCCAATGATTAAACTTAGCGGTAATAGGAACAGCACCCAGATTGAGTTTTGATAACCCTGGGGTAAGGCGCTGCGATGGGTGGCAATCAGGCTAACCACACCCAAAACGATCAACAGTTCAATGATAATTCCCCACCAAGGATTGGCCTGAAGTCCGGAACCTGATAAAAGCCGTTCCCACCAATGGGCCATCAACAGGGCCACCGGTAGAAACAAAGGGAGGGTATAGCCGGGTAGTTTGGTTTGGGCAATGGTAAAGAAGGCGAAAGTAATCACGGCCCAGGATAAGATGAAAAAAATAGCCGTCTCCGACCAACGCTTCACGGCAAGCTTTAAAGAACCGGGAATAAAGGCGCTCCAAGGCATAAAGCCGATGAACAATAAAACGATGTAATAGAAATGGTAGTACCATCCACCCCCATGTTTCTCAATGGGCTGGGTGAAACGTTTGAACATGTGATAACCGAAATGGCTTTGGATAAAGTCCATTCCATAGCGAAATCCCATGGATAGGTACCAGGGCAGACAGATGGCCGCGGCGATGGCGAAACCGCCGAGCAAATACCAATTCCACAGCGAACGTCCGGAAGTCTTTTTTTGAAGGGTTAGAAAGGACCAAAAGGCAAGACCGGTGGCGCCCGTAATCACTAAGGCCACCGGCCCTTTGGCCAGAATACTGAGGCCGAGAGGAATACCCATTAACACCAAAAAAAGGGGTTTGTTTTCAACCATGCTTTGATAGAAAAAATAGAGCGTCAGCCCGATCAGAAAAGTCAAAGTCGTGTCAATCAGAGCCATCTGCGATTCAATAAAAAACAGGAAACCGGTACCCAGCATTAAAGCTGCAATGATGCCGGTTTTTTTATTAAAGAGCTTTTTGCCGAATAAATAGGCTAATATCAGGCATAGAAAAGCGAAAATGGTGGAAGGGATCCGGGAGGTGAATTCATTCATGCCGAATCCTTTATAGAAAGCCGCAGTAATCCAAAAGTTAAGGGGGGGTTTGTCATAGCGGGGGGTATAGTTAAAATAGGTCCCCACCGGATCATGGCGTAAAATCATCTGCCGGGAAATTTCCGTATAGACGCTTTCATCTTCATCCCATAAACTAGGGGTTCCCAGATAAAACAGGAATAAGGGGATAAATAACAAGACCATCATAAAAATGATTTTTTTGGTGGGTAATTTTTCCATTAAGGAAATCATCGGTAACCTCCAAATCAATTGTGGCAGGAAAGGAGCTGTCTTAAAAGTAATTTCGTGAATCGAGCTATCGTGAAGAACGAAGGAATAACCAGTTGATGATGAAAAATGCCAAAAAAATCAAGGCTACCGGTAAAGCCAGAACGATTACGACCAGAAAAACGGCGCCCAATAAAAGCTTCAGCAAAAGACTTCCTTTTCCCGAGCCAAAACTGAATTGCCGCACAAACACATGGGGACGGGGATTGGATTCATCCGTATCGGAATGGTAATAGTCTTTACTGGTTTGAGCCTGTTCAATCGTTAATCCTTGAAAATTTTCCCGTTCGCCGGGGGATAATACCGTGACTTCCGGCTGGTGCCGGCAATTGTCACAAATATCTTCTCCGGGCTTTGTTTGAGCGCCGCAATGAATACAAGACATATCAAATCCCTCTTTCTTATGGTAGGCACTTATTCGTTTACGAATACCATAAATAATTATAGAAGAAAAAGTATACCAAGCAAAGTTAAATTTGATAAAACCATGAGTTAATTATCATGATAAACGCTGGGTTAGCGGTAAAGTTTCAAGATAACGCCATCAAAATGAAAAACTATTGGTAAGGGGTTTACAAATCTTTTCATTTTATGAATGAAAGGTATTTCTTTAATGGGGTAGAAATATAGGGAGTGCTACACATTTCCAAGGTTTATTCGGATAATCGGGCTTAACAATGTAAAATGAATATGGTAAAATAAATAATAAAGTTGACAAAACATTTATAAATCTAGTAATTATAATGAGGTATGGCTTGTTTTATCCTTGATGTTGTTTGAATTGTAGGGTTATAGATTGGCTGTGGGAAAAATTCTAGACTTGGTTCAAGGCTAGATTATTTTTTGTTTTGGGTTTTGGCCGTTCATTCAATGATAATAACTAACGAAGGGATCCTCAATGAAATTAAAGGAGAAACAAAGTTTATTTTTTCGATTACAGATTAATATTGCAACTTTTTTAATTTGGCTACTCGGACATTCCTTGCGTTTCCGGGTAATCGGGCGGGAACAGCTTGATTATTACCATGGCAAGGAAGGCTTTATCGTTAATGCCTGGCACGGTCAACAACTCATAGGCTTTTATATTTTACGAGGTTGTGGATATTATATACTCTCCAGTATGCACCGGGACGGAGAAGTATCCAGTTCCATCATGCGTAAAATGGGTTGGAAAATTATCAGAGGTTCCAGTCGAAAGGGCGGAGTCCATGGGTTGGTGGAACTTATGAAGGTATTGCGCCAAGGGGCGGGTACGGTTATCACGCCGGATGCTCAGGGTCCGATTTATCACATCGAACCGGGCAGTATTTACTTGGCGCAGAAAACAGGTGCGCCGTTAATTCCTGTAGCCTTAGTTTATGCCCGCAAATGGATTTCCGAAAAAAGTTGGGATAAATTTGTGGTTCCCAAACCTTTTACCCGATGTGTAGTTTATTTTGGAACACCTCTGAAAGTAACCGCGAAGTTGACTGAGGAAAATATGGAGAACGAGAAAAAACGTTTACAGGATGCCCTGCACGAAACCAACCGAAAAGCGGAAGAGGTATTAAAACAGTGGCAAAGCGGGAAGTAGTATACTTAATCTACAATATTATCGCTTGTCCCATTCTTTTGCTGGCGGTGCCCTTTTTTGTCATTCGGAATCTGGCGCTTCGGAGGCCGGTATTACCTTATTTTCGGGGATTTTCAAGGCCACAAAAAGCGCGACTGAAAGATAAAGAAGTTGTCTGGATTCAGGCGGTTTCGGTTGAAGCGACTTTGGTTGCCGAGAGGATTATCAAAGAAATTAAAGAGGCCTATCCTAATTTTCAAATTGTTTTAACCACCACGACATTCAAAGGCCAGCAGATTGCCAAGGAAAAACTGGGCGAGCTGGCCTTGGTTACTTTTTTCCCTTTGGAAATTCCTTTTGTAATGAAGCATTTTATCATGAATTTGCGACCGGTTTTATTTGTAATGGTGGAAACTGCAATTTGGCCCAATGCCATTTTTTATTCCAAAAAGTCCGGGAGCAAGGTCGCTGTAGTTAACGGGCGGATCGGCAGCCGGTCTTATCAAAACTATTCAAAGGTCAAAGGGTTTACGAAAATAATTTTTGAACAATTCGACCTTTTTGCCATGCAATCGGTCCATGACGCCAACTGCATCGGTGAACTCGGGGCTCCGCTGGAGCGCATCATGGTAACGGGCAATGCCAAGTTTGATCAGGAATACCCGGCATTTAAGGGGGAACAGTTGGATGCTTTCCGCCGGCAATATCATTTTCAAAAAGAAAATTTACTTTTTACCGCAGCCAACACCCACCCCGGTGAAGAAGCCCTGGTAATCGAGGCCTACCTAAATCTGCTCCGGAAGGAACCGGCTTATTTAATTATGGCCTCATCTCACCCCAATGGCGGCGATGGTGTGGCGGAACTATTGGAAAAAGAAGGTCTGCCGTATATTCGGAGATCCGCCGGAAAGATTGTTCCCTCAAGTGCAAATAAGGAACCTCAAAGTTGTAGGATTTTATTATGGGATACTTTTGAAGAACTTGGCCTTGCTTACGCTGCCTCTGATGTGGTTTTAATCGGCGGTAGTTTGGTCAAGATGAAGGGCGCTGCCGGGCCTAATCTCCTCGAGGCCGCTGTACAGGAAAAGTTGGTTATTTACGGACCTTTCATGGATAATTCCCTGGAAAGTAAAGCTCTTTTAGAAGAGGTTGGCGCCGGTTTTACTGTCCGGAATGCGGCTGATATGACATCGACCATTTTAAAACTTGTTGAGGAGCGAGAATTGTATGAGCAAAGGGCAACCAGGTCGAAAAAGGCGGTGCTTGCCAACGTGGGCGCTGTTAAGCATACGATTGAACTTATTGACAAGCTTATACGGGGTGAAGTAAGATGAATCATTCTGCGTTGCAGGTTTATTTATTACGGGTGATTGAAGGGGAAGAATCAGGGTTGGCAGCCGGATTGGTCCGCATCTTTCTTTCGGGGCTTGAGTTTATCTACTGGTTTCTTTCCAGGCTGCAGTTCCGGATGATTCGCCGTCATAAGTTGCCGGTTCCGGTTTTGAGTGTCGGCAATATCACTGCCGGGGGCACCGGCAAAACACCTACCGTTATCTGGCTGGTAAAACTGATGAAAGATGCCGGTTTTCACCCGGCCATCCTGACCAGGGGCTATCGAGGAGGTTCCGAAAAGGAAGGCTTGATTTTCTCCCATCGGGATCTGGGAATTTTATCAGCTGCCCAGACAGGGGATGAACCCTTTTTATTGGCCAAATTGTTGCCGGGCACATTGATTGGGGTAGGACGGGAACGTTACCGGAATGCGTTGAAAATTTTAGAACAAGATCCGGCGACGGATTTATTTATTTTAGATGATGGATTTCAACATTGGAGTTTATTCCGGGATTTAGATATCGTTTTAATCGACGCCTCCAAACCTTTTGGCAACAGACATTTATTACCAAGGGGTTTTTTGCGGGAACCGCTATCCGGTTTAAAAAGAGCCGGCATTATTTTGTTAACCCGAAGCGCCAAGGTGGGGGAGGAACAAAAGAATCAGTTAATCGGCGAACTCTTGTCGATTCAACCCCGGGCTGCGGTCACGGCCATCAAGGAAGAAACGTCGGAATTGATTCCATTCACCGTTTTTGCGCGAGGGGATGATGGACATGCCGTCATTCCGGCGGCGGATTTTTTAAGAGGACGTAAGGTGAGCGCAATTACCGGAATCGGTAATCCCCGGCAATTTTTGGCTTCTTTAGAAAACATGGGCGCAGAGGTGGGATACTTTAAGGCTTATCCCGACCATTACCGCTGGGAGGAAACTGAGATTACCGATTTGATTAAAGGTTTGGCGGCAAATGGTTTTACAGAATTAATTATCACCGCCAAAGACGGAGTGAAGCTGGAATCATGGACTGATTTCTTCGAAAAATCAGGAGTGACCTGTTATATTTTAAGTTTGGAGTGTCAAGTAGCCGATGAACGGGTTATTCAAAGGGTGAAGGATGGAGCTAAAAGGCGGTCCGATTAAAGCGGATATGTTACTCCGGTTTCATTGAACGACTGCGCCTGATTTGAAAATTGAGCGTGAAAGCGAAAAGCTTTGAAGATAAAGGAGGTTTTTGAGTGGATTATCAATTACAGGACCTTTTGGGAAAAGAACTATTGCTCATCGCCGGACCCTGCGTTATCGAATCTCGTGAGCATGTAATGATGATGGCCAGGGAGTTGAAAAAGATTACCGGTGAAGTGGGTGTGAAGTTTGTTTTTAAAGCTTCGTTTGATAAAGCAAACCGGACGGCCGGGGATTCATTCAGGGGGCCGGGTTTAAAAGATGGTCTTGCGATCTTGAGGGAGGTCAGGGAAGAATTCGGCTTGCCGGTATTATCGGATGTGCATGACATAAGCCAAATAGTCCCCGCGGCGGAAGTGCTTGATATTATCCAGATCCCGGCGTTTTTATCCCGGCAAACCGATTTGGTGATGGAAGCCGCCCGGACCGGAAAGATCATTAACATCAAAAAAGGACAATTTAGCGCTCCCGAAGATATGCGGAATGCGATTGAAAAGGTCGTATCCGTTGGCAACCGTCAGATTCTCCTCACCGAACGGGGCGTTTCTTTCGGCTATCATCAACTGGTAGTCGATATGCGATCATTGCCGATGATGCGTTCCTTCGGCGTTCCGGTGATTTTTGACGGAACCCACAGCGTTCAGGAACCAGGCGGGTTAGGGAAGTCCTCGGGAGGGAACCGTCGCTATGTTCCTTATCTCTGCCGGGCAGCCGTCGCCACCGGAGTGGACGGTTTATTCCTGGAAGTTCATGACGATCCGGATCATGGAAAGTCCGATGGCCCCAATATGTTGGAACTTTCTAAACTCAAAACGTTATTACAAACATTGGTGCAAATCCACAAGGTTGTGCAAGATGAAATTTGAGAAGATAGCTCCGGGGCAAATTCGCTTGATTGCAATGGATGTTGATGGAGTATTGACCGACGGCAGTATCATTATCGGAACGGGCGGTTTTGAGGCCAAAATGTTCAGCGCCCGTGACGGCCTGGGCTTGAATGTTTTGGTGAAATTAGGCTATGAAGTGGCTTGGGTTACCGGCCGCAGTTCGGATATTGTAGCCCAAAGAGCCAAGGAGCTCCATATTCCTCATTTAATGCAGGGGATCACTCATAAAGTTGAGGCCATTGAAGAATTACTCACCAAGCTCGATTTAGGGTGGGATCAGGTTATGTATATCGGTGATGATCTTAATGATTGGGGGCCGTTTCAAAAAGCAGCCGTTACCTTTACCGTGAGCAACGGTTGCACTGACATTAAAGAGCGCGCCGATTATGTTACCAAGGCAGTCGGCGGAGCCGGCGCGGTAAGAGAGATCATTGAATTGTTTTTAAAGTACGAGCATCGATGGACTGAAGCCATGGATTTATACTCCGATTCCGGGCATCAACGTCAAACTTCATCCAAAGGGGAGATCCAATAAATATGCTGGCCACTGAAAAACATACTTATCTGCAACAGGCAAGAGAAGTATTGAAAATTGAGGCTGAAACCATTTTGGCCCAGATCGAAACTTTAGGGGAAGAATTTGTCCGGGCTGTGGAAATGATTCTGAATTGCGACGGACGGGTAGTTGTCACCGGAATGGGAAAATCCGGCCATATCGGCCGTAAAATATCGGCTACCTTTGCCAGTACCGGTACGCCATCCTTTTTTCTACATCCGGCGGAGGCGATTCACGGGGACTTAGGTATGGTGACACCCCGGGATGTGATCATCGCTATTTCGGCAAGTGGTGAAAATAATGAGATTTTAGCGATTTTACCGACGCTCAAAATTATTGGAGCGCCCATCATCGCGATGACCGGTTCAAGAAACTCGGTCCTTGCCCAAAATAGCGATATCATATTGGAAATCAAAGTTGAAAGAGAAGCTTGTTCCTTGGGACTGGCCCCGACAGCCAGCACCACTGTTCATTTGGCGATTGGGGATGCGCTGGCGGTGACTCTTTTGGGAGCCAGGCACTTTACAGCGGAAAACTTCGCCTTGTATCATCCCGGCGGGGCTTTGGGACGGAAATTGTTATTAACGGTTGAAAAATTGATGTATACCGGTGATAAGAATCCTTTGATTCATCAAGATAAAACCATTCGTGATGCTGTAATTACCATGGCCGCTCATGGCAATCACGGCGCAGCGGTTGTGGTCAATGACCAAGGAATTTTGGCGGGGATTGTTACGGATGGTGATTTGCGGCGTATTTTGGAAAAATATGAAAACCCGTTGACTTTGACGATTAAGGAAGTTATGATCCAAAACCCCCGTACCATTACCAAAGATAAAATGGCCGCCGAAGCCATGCATGTCATGGAACAAAAGAATATTACCGTTTTGCCGGTCATTGATGAAGATAGAATTCCTATTGGTATTATTCATCTCCATGATATTATCAAAGGAGTATCCGGGATGAGATAAAGGTTGACTCGGTTAAATTAAGCGTGTTTGATTCATCAACCGCCTTTGATAAATCAAACACGCTTAATGGATGAAGCCTTCTTGACAAGGCTGATTTGCTTATGTTAGACTTTAGAAGAAATTTGGTAAACGTGAAGTTCCAAAATTTTACATTTTCAAGGAGGGCAATATTTTGGATTATTTTTTGACAGAAGAACAACAAATGATTAAAGATTTGGCCCGGCGGATTGCCGATGAAAAAGTAGCTCCCAGAGCGTTGGAGTTTGATGAGAGCGGCGAATTTCCCTGGGAGATAATGAAGATACTTGCCGATGCAGACCTTTTTGGTGTGTATCTACCTGAAGAATATGGCGGAATGGGTGGCGGAGTTCTGGAACAATGTTTAGTGGTTGAGGAGCTCTCCCGGGCTTGCAGTGGTGTGGCGGTGAGTTATGCGGCTTCCGGCCTGGGTTGCATGCCTATCTTGGTTTTGGGCTCGGAAGAACAGAAGAAGAAATATCTTACCGAAATTGCTTCCGGTAGAAAATTAGCCGCTTACGGTTTAACCGAAGCCAATGCCGGTAGTGATGTTGCCGGTATGGAAACCACTGCTGTTTTAGATGGTGATGAATATGTGATTAATGGGACCAAACAATGGATTACCAATGGCGGAGAAGCCGAAATTTATACCGTCATGGCAGTAACCAATAAAAATAAGGGCCCCCGCGGGATTAGCTGTTTTATCGTAGAAAAGGGCACTCCTGGTTTTTCTTTTGGTAAGAAGGAAAATAAAATGGGTATCCGGGCTTCGGCAACCCGTGAATTGATCTTTGATAATTGCCGGGTCCCCAAGGAAAATTTGCTGGGTGGCAAAGAAGGCGTTGGTTTTGTTGCCGCAATGAGAACTTTTGACCGTACCCGTCCCGGTATCGGCGCTCAAGCTATCGGCGTTGCCCAGGGAGCGTTGGATGCCGCCGTTAAATATGCTCATGAGCGGGTTCAATTCGGACAACCTATTTCATCATTCCAAGCGATTCAGCATATGCTGGCGGATATGGCAATTCAAGTTGAGGCGGCTAGAGCCTTGGTATACGCTACAGCAAAGATGATCGACGGCGGCGCTAAGAATTTTTCCAAGGAATCCTCCATGGCGAAAGTTTTCGCTTCCGATGTAGCCATGAAAGTAACCGTGGATGCGCTACAGGTATTCGGCGGCTATGGTTATATGAAAGAATATCCGGTTGAAAAAATGGTCCGCGATGCCAAAATCACCCAAATCTATGAAGGAACCAACCAAATTCAACGAAACATCATTGCCCTTGAACTGATTAAAGAATTGGCAGGTAAAAAATAATCCATTCCGAGGCTGTCTAAAAGTATTTTACAATCAATAAGAAATACAATATAACTTCATGGATTTTGAATGTTGGATATTGTATTTCTTTATTGTGCATGCGCTCTCCCCTCCATGTACTTTGTGTGAGAAGGCACGCGCCAATGTACTTTTGGGACAGCCCTTTTTTTAAGTATATTATTATAGGAGGAGATATTTGGTGAAGATCGTAGTTTGCGTGAAACAAGTTCCCGAATCTACGGAAGTAAAAATCAATCCGGAGACGAATACCTTGATCCGCGAAGGCGTCAAGAGTATTTTAAACCCGTTCGATTTATATGCCATTGAAGAAGCGTTGCGTATTAAAGAAAAACTGGGCGGCACAGTTACGGTGATTTCAATGGGTCCGCCCCAGGCTGCCGAACAACTCCGGGAAACAATCGGTATGGGCGTTGATGATGCGGTTTTATTATCGGATCGGGCTTTTGCCGGTTCCGATACTTTGGCTACTTCTTATGCGCTTAGCAAGGGAATCGAAAAGATTGGCGATGTCCAACTGATCCTTTGCGGGAAACAGGCCATTGACGGCGATACGGCTCAAGTTGGACCGGAAATCGCCGAGAAATTGGGCATTCCTCATATCACATATGTCAAGAAAGTCAATGAAATCAGTGAGAAGGAAATGACCGTGGAGCGCATGAACGAAGATGGTTTCGAACGGGTTCAGCTGCCCCTGCCGGCATTGATTACAGTTGTCAAAGAAATTAATGAGCCCCGGATGCCTTCTTTAAAAGGTATGATGCGGGCTAAAAAAGTAGTGATTCCATCTTGGACCGCTGCCGATATCGGGGCTGAACCGGAAAAGTCCGGATTAAACGGTTCACCGACCTGGGTTAAAACCATCTTCGTGCCGGAAATGAAATGTCAAGGCGAGATCTTTGAGGGAACCCCTGATGAACAGGTTAAAGCCTTGGTCGATGCGATTGTTTGCCGGAAAATCGTGCAATAAAGGCGAAGGATCTGCGCACAGGCGCGGACGATCCCTTTCCATCAATGTACCCGATTGAAATGAATAAGGAGGACCATCATGGCGATTAAGGTTTTAAACGATAAATGTCGTGGCTGTAAATTATGCATACCCAGCTGCCCTTTTGGAGTCATTGAAATTATTGATAATAAAGCTGTTATTAAAGATGGTTGTACAATGTGCGGGACTTGTGTTAAAACCTGTAAGTTCAAAGCCATTGAAATAACCCGGGATGTTAAAATAACGATCGATAAGTCCCTTTATAAGGGGGTATGGGTTTTCGCGGAACAACGCGGGGGTAAACTTTCCAATGTGGCCTTTGAGTTATTGGGAGAAGGCCGCAAACTTGCGGATGAACTGGGCGAACCTCTGGTTGCAGTCTTGCTTGGAAGCAAAATTGAAGCGGAAGCAAAACGTTTGGTAGCTTTTGGCGCCGATAAAGTATTTGTGGCCGATGCTCCCGAATTGGAATATTTCTTGGAAGATTCCTATACGCAAGCGTTAAGCGATTTGATCAAGAAGGAAAACCCGAATATCGTTTTAATCGGCGCCACGGCGATCGGCCGCTCCTTAGGCCCGAAAGTGGCAGCCCGTTTGGGAACCGGACTTACCGCTGACTGTACCGCGCTGGCCGTCGATGTCGCGGAAAAGAACCTCTTACAAACCCGACCTGCTTTCGGCGGCAATTTAATGGCGACCATTCTATGCCCCAATCACCGTCCGCAGATGGCGACCGTGCGTCCGAAGGTATTTAAACCCCTGGCCGAAGATGGAAGCCGGAGCGGAGATATCGCCAAAGTTGATCTTTCTACGACTGCCTGGAACATTCGGGCCAAAGTGTTGGAAGTGGTTAACGAAGTCGGTTCCTCGGTAAATCTGGAGGAAGCCAACATCATCGTCTCCGGTGGCCGGGGACTGGGTGATCCCAAAAATTTTGAGTATGTAAAAGAGCTGGCGAACGTTTTAGGTGGAGCGGTCGGCGCTTCCCGCGCCTCGGTGGACGCCGGATGGATGCCCTATGCGCATCAAGTCGGGCAAACCGGTAAAACCGTCGGGCCGAAGATTTATTTCGCCTGCGGTATCCATGGCGCGATTCAGCATTTGGCCGGAATGTCGTCATCGGACATCATTATCGCCATCAATAAAAACCCCGATGCGCCGATTTTCAAAGTGGCAACTTTCGGAATCGTGGGAGATGTGCTGGAAATCTTGCCGCTGCTCACCAAGGAGTTTAAAAAAGCTTTGAATTCCTGATGAACTTTTTTAAAAAGCATACTTTCTAAAACAGTGAAATCAAACAATCTGATTATAAAGGTGACTCAGGAAGAAGATATAAAGAAAAGAAGAGCGATAGGATGAGAGAATTGCCGGTTTGGTTGGGTGCGGTGTGAAAAGCTGCGCATTACGTCGTTACTCAATCACTCCGATCCTCGGTGTACATCCAGTACACCTCCGGTTCTCGTTCAATCGTTCCTAGCACTGCTTGCTTTTGACGCCGCAGGTTTATTCAAGGAAGTTGACCCAACCAAACCGGCAAGGTCCATCTCGGCGCATCTGGGTATAGCGCCGAAACTCGGGTAACCAGCATTATTTTAGAGTCGATACAAATTTACAAAGAGATACCAAAATCGTTCTGGTAAATCTAAAGTGGCTTACTTTAGCCAAAAGAGTATGTCATCCGGCGCTTTCACAGCGGTGCGCCGGGATAAAATTTGCCGAAATGAGAGAGCCAACTTCGTCGAATATACTTGCGGCGTCAGGAGCAAGCAGAGCTAGGAAGGCGGGAAGTGAAGACCGGAAGCGTACTCAATGTACGCTGAGGACTGGAGCGACCAACTGACGACGCTATACGCCGCTCATCACGCCGCACTCGCTCATTTCGGCAACGTTTCTATTATTTGCTGATTTATCTTTATAATCATAAAAAACAAAAACCGTAATCCCCGGTCCCTTCGGAACGAAACTGGACCTGATTACGGTTTTTATTTTTAAAATGCCTTTACCATCCCAGATCGGTTTTGATCTGTTGGACAAGTTGACCGGCCATCCGGGCGTGGGTGGCAACGGAAGGGTGCCAGTCCTCGCCGTAACCGAGGGTTCCGTCCTGCATTGGAAATTCAATGAAATGGACTTTGGCATCTCCCGCGGATTGAAATTGATTGACCGCCGTAGTGATGAAGTCCCGCCCATGGATGAGATTATCGCCGTTTAACATCGGGCCTAAGGCGCAGTAAATATGGGCATTGGGATATTGGTTCCGGATTTGTTTTACGAGATTTGCATAAGCGATGACGAAGCCGGTTTTATCAGGCGCGCCGGTGCTGAAGTCGTTGGTGCCCAGATTGATTACCACCACTTGGGGAACCCACCGGCTGGGATCCCATAGCAGAGTGGAGTTGTAGGGCAATATCCGGAGATAAAGTTGGGGCATCAGATCTGTGGTATCTCCGCCATAATTGCGAATCACGCCTTTGCCCGACCAGGCGAGTGTAATTTGGTCCGCTTTCAGGGTCCGGGCGGCCACCGAACCATAAGCCAGATAAGCATTTTCATTTTTTGTGGTAAAGCTTTGATATTGACTGGTCCCTTCATTCCCGTATCCGCAGGTAATGGAGTCACCGATGAATTCGATACGTCGCGCCGAAGCGGCCGGCGGCTCCAGCAAAGCGCCATCGGTTACGGTAAAGCCCAGAAACTGGACTTCTCCAACCCAGGCTTCCGTCCTTCTGGTGAGTTCAAGGGTATGGGTTCCCGGAGCAAGCCCCGCAGCCAAGGCGATGGGCATGGGGGTGCTGGACGTAATATTGAGGGGAGTTTTGACTTCGTTATCAATAACCAGATGAAACCAATTGTCACCACCGGATTTTAAATTGACGCGAATGCCTGTTCCTTGAAAATTCGCTTTGATAGTGGTGGCGCTCCAGGCGAACTTAGGACCGCTCGCATCGCCGGTGTCAAAACGCCCGAGGTACAAGACTTTGGAATCGGCGATGGGCGTGGGTGTCGGCGTTGGAGTCGTATTACCGTTCAAGATAAAGCCGGTTGGTTTGGCATTCGTTCCGCTATAGGTAAGGGTAAAACCGAAACTCACCGTTCCGCCCTTTGCCGCTATTGCGGAGTTGTAGGATAGATTGGCGGCTGTTACGGAAGTTCCGTTTTGGGTATAACTGGCGTTCCAGATGTCTGTGATCCGTTGGTTGCCGGAGAATGTCCACTCCAAAGTCCAGCCCTCAACGGCAGCCGAATCATGATTGGTGATGATCACATTGACGGTGGCTCCGGACCCCCAATCGGACTGGCTGTAGTCCACGGAATAGTTATTGGCTGCGATGATCGTCTGTTGATTTGGCTGAATGAAACCAGTTACCATGAAAATACCCAACAATAAACATGCTGCAAAAACAATCAGTTTTTCCCTTGTTCCTTTATTCAAAATACTTTCCCTCCTTTATCGTACTCGCAGGTGGCTACCTAAGATGATTATACCATTTGATTGTAAGTTTTTAACAATAATCTAAATTCTTGTAAATTAAAGTTTGATTGATTTTTTGACTTTGCCACGTACCGGCATGGCGGTAAGTTTTGGAAAATAAATTTGGAATATTAGCGCTAATGACTTAAGATATCGGCATTGATAAAATTGTCATATATTAGTAAAATTCAGACATTGGAAGGGATGAAAAGTGTCTTATCGAAGAAGCGGTGGAATATCACAACCCTCCTCCACGGGACAATAGCTGTTTTTAAGGGTCTTCAAAAAGGAGTTGTTAAAGGGTGGATAAGGACAATGTACGGGTGATATGGAAAAGAGGTTTCTGACTTTACAAAATGGAGAGTTGTTTGAAGAAATAGCGCCGATGATGAATTTTATATGGCTCGAACACAGTTAGACAGTTCATCCTTTTTTTTTAATTTATTAACCGAATCGTCTTTGACTGAAAAATTGAAAAGAGATATAATTCTTAAATCTTAAGGATCTTGGGTGAAACTAAAGTTGGACAGACCGGATGGTGATTTATCAATCCGTAGGCAAAATAACGAAGAAAAGAAAACAAGAAAATGATGTTAAATGTCGGTATTTTAGTGTTTAATGGCGTTGGATTACTGGATTTTGCCGGACCGTATGAAGTATTTACCGTCACTTCCAAATTAAATGATAAGCAGTTCTTTAATACCTTTACAATCAGCCGTGATGGCAAAGAGATTCAAACAGTCGATGGACTGAAGATTGTTCCCGACTATAGTTTTGAAAATCACCCGTCCGTTGATATTTTAATCATTCCAGGCGGTGAAGGCGCAAAAGTTGAAATGAATGAACTTCAAATTTTGCAATGGATACGCCGGAATTATGAGCAGTCACAAGTAACCGCTTCGGTTTGTTCCGGAGCCCTTATCTTGGGAAAGATTGGACTTTTGGATGATTTAGAGTCGATCACGCATCATGAAGATATTGATGAATTGCAAGAGATTGCACCGCAAACCACTATCAATCGTCAGAATAGATTTGTTTCTTATGGTAAAGTCATGACTTCAGCGGGGAGTTCGGCTGGAATCGATCTCGCTCTTTATATCGTAAAAAAGTTTTGCGGAGCTGAAATCGGGAATAAGACCATTGTTTATTTGGAATATGGACAATGGCAAAATATTGCGGTTGGGAATTGAGCCTTCCCTTCTATTGCAAAAGCGTTTTACCATTATTTTTTTATCTTGGAAGTTTCTGTTTTAAACCCCGGAAAGGTCTTTTTCAGCATCCTTTTTTGAAAGATGTTGAGTAGCTCATCCAGTTCAACACTGGCTTCCAGAACGGTGGAGTCGGTGTAGCCGCGGGCGTCGTAAGCTTTCTGGAGCTTGCTGCGGGCTGCGGCTATTTTTTGTTCCAGAGTAAGATTTTTTGACATGTTCCTTTTTACTTTCCCATAATAAATGATATAATGGTAATAAGTGTAATTTTAGGCAATAAAAAACCAGGGTCGCAAATGGAATGCGTTTGGGCCTGCTTTATTTATTCTTTTAGCCGGTAATGGATAGCTGTTTTTAATTTTTTAAGTATAAGACGACAACAATGAATTTGTAATTTACAGGAAAATTATACTACAATTTTATACTAATTGTCAACGAATGTATAAAAATTTTATACAAATAATTATTGAGGATTTCTGATGCCGAAAAATGTTTTGGGAACCAAACTTAAAAAATTACGAAAGGAAAGAAACCTTACCCAAAATGAGCTTAGCGAAAAACTTGGTTTTTCCGATCGTTACGTCGCGAAAATCGAATCCGGGGTAAGACCGTCGATGGAGGCCTATCGAAAACTGGCGGATTTTTTTGAACTACCCGTTGAATATCTGGTATCGGATAGCGAAAAAGCACCGTTAACGTTGTTGGCCCAAAATGAGGAATTACTCAGCGCCTTTATGGAAGTTGAGCGCATGAGCGCCGAGGATCAAAAAATCGTTTTGGAGCTTATCAAGGCGTTTGTTGCCAAGAAGGATTTCGAGCATGGCAAATAAGGGGAAAGAAAAAAGGGGCTGTTGCAAAAGAAAATTTATGGATAGCGATATCCAAGATAACACTTTTGCATACTCATTGGTGTGATATATCGTATATCTCATTCATTAAAATATTTTGCAACAGTCCCGTTATTAAAACATGATTATAAAGATAAATCAGCTTAGTATCAACTCAAGCCGCCTATTTATTCTCCCGCAGAGGCGCCAAGACGCAGAGTGCGAGATGCGCTTTGCAAGATATTTTTTGGTAATTCGTGAGATCCGGTGCCAACTTGTGAGTAGGGATACGCCTAGGCCAGAAAACATAATCTCCAAGCGCTTCTCATTTCTCTGCGCCTCCGCGCCTCTGCGCGAGATATCCTTTTGATTTTAAATCAATAGATAGCTGATAGAACTATATCCAAATAATCTGCTGAATTAACTTTATAATCAAATATTAAAATACGATTCCTTTTAAAATGCCCCGGGTTAACCACGGATAGCTTCCTAACGTAAGCTTTGGCTTTATAGTTGGGAAGTGGTTGTGGCATTGAACTTTATGCCTAGGCTGGTTTCCAGGTTAGCGATGGCATTTTCCAAAACGCTGAAAATCTTTGCCCGTTCCGCAGCATTACATAAATCGAGCACCGCCCCTTCGGAGAGACCCTCTTGCGACAAGGCGGAGCTAAATGCCCTCTCAGCTTGTTCGGCTGCAATAAAATCATATTGATTGGAATGGTTGACATATGCCAGGGTCCGGTATACATTGGTAAATACACTTGCCAGTGTCGTCATTTGGAAGCCGATATGATTGGATGGCGTGGTGAAAGTTGTTGCATTGATGGTTGGAATCGGATTGCCATACATCTGATCCAGATAATACTTTATTTGATATGGATATTGTTCATAGGTGCTGGTTTTGCCCCACACCGAGCTATAGCTTCGCACGGTAGCAATGGTCGATGCCGTCGCCGTTGCGCCCAATTTGCTGTAACTGGAAACCAGGCCACCGTAGAAGCCTTGATTATAAGCCACATTTAGAATAACATCCAGAAAATTACCGGGCAAAGATTTAAATTGAAGCAAAGCGTTATCATAATCAGGCTGCCATGGAGTCTGCCATCCCCACTCTCCCTTGCCGATGATCTTTAGCGCCACAAAGTCAAGATAATGGAAATATGCAGTCAGCATGGGGCTGTAATATTTATTGTTAAAAGAAGACGGTGTGGCTTTGCTATACTGAGTCGAAGCAGTATTCATCGTATAACCGATATTTTTTTGGAGGGTGACAAAATTAATCAGTGAATAACCGCCCGGCGCAGTGGATCCTGTAACCATGTCGACCGCATAATTGTTGATCTGGTAAGGACCTCCCTGACCCACTCCCATAACGGCCTGTTGTTCCAAAGCCGGATCAATTAGATTTTGATCCGATTTGTAGCATTGGGTTTCCAGGTTTTCCTGCAACAATTGCCCCATAATCGAACCGTAGAGATAATCCTTGTTGAACTGAATTCCCGGATAATATTCCCGGATCAGGTGGCCTTCCATGACGCCGGCTATCAAATTGGTCATGATCAGATCGGTATAACGGTCGCCGTCCAAAACGATTTGATCCTGAGATGAGCCAACGCCCAACAGCAAATGAAAAGTGACCGTACCGGTGGTGATGGATTCACCGGGTGTGGGTGGCAGCGGATTTTCGCCTGGTGTCGGCGTTGGAGTCGGAGTTGTTGTGGGGGGTTGGGTTATAGCTTGCCACAAGGCCGGTACATTGGACGGTTCCCAACCCGTCAGGGAAGTATGGGCCTGGATGCATTGATAAGTCACCCCATAATAGGTAACGACATCCCCAACCGCATAGGAAACATTCGGTGCCCATGCCCCCCTATCTGCTGCATTCACAATAGCCGGACCGGCCATTATCACCAACGAACCTAATAAAATTACAGCCAGTAATAATATTTTACAATTCTTTTTTAAAAACACCATTCAAATTCACTCTCCTTTACATTTTGTTTTATAGGAAGATCATTCGCTGATTCAATCAATTATAGTTTAGATATTCAAAAAGGTAAAATTTACCTTAGGATGAATATTGGGCAATTTTTGAATGGAAAGAATAATAATGATTAATTTCTTTATTTTTCCAATTATTTCATTTTGTTCTCTGAATCCGGCGGATTTCTAAAAAAAAGAATTTCCACCGGGAATTTAAAAGATAACGACAGGAGGTACGATTTCGTATTATCCAAAGCATGGTTGCTTTTCTTGAAACGGAGGTTGATAGAATGAGTAACAGGCTTTTTTATGATATTGATCTTTTTTTTTCAACTGTTAAAATAAATGAGGGACCCTTCGATCCATAATGTAACCAATTGTTTTCCGAATTTTAATGATAAACGATACCTTTATTGATTGTTTTGATAACCAATAGCCTACGATAGGAAGATGCCATCATGTCAAGTCAACGGAATATGATAATAACCCGGAATGCCTTGTTTTTGGTTAATTTGGTCATCATCGCGTTTCTTTCCGTCGTGATCTATAAAACCATCGATCTGATCTGCTGGAATGGAATGGCCAGAGGTTTTTTGGAAAAAATAAAATATGTACCAACGATTCCCTGGCAGGTGCCTATTTTTTCCCTGATGCTTTTATTGGTTTTTTTTGTAAGTGTGATGATTCGCGGGCATTTGGATAAGGAGCAACAATTCCTGTTTTATTTATTCAGCGTTTCCGATTTGATCCTTGTGATTGCAATTATGTATTTTTTGAATATGAGTTACAAGGGTATTTTATTCCTGGCAATCGTCAACATTATCGTTTATATCGACGGGATCCGGCGAAAATACCTTTTTTTGTTGGGAGCGATATTGGTTTACATCTTGTTTGATTATGATATCCTATCTATTAAAATGAACTTGTTCTCGATTAATGATTATATCCAATATTATACTTCCAGCCAGCGTTTGTACATTTTCGGCATCCGGAACCTGCTATTTTCATTGAATGAAATGATTTTTATCGCTTTTATGATTTTCGCCATTCAGAGTCAGATTGATGAAAATACCAAGATTAAAGAGTTATACGGTAAACTCTACCGTGCGGCGGAAGAGTTAAAAGTTGTTAATATCCAATTGGAAGATTACTCGAAGAAATCGGAGGAAATGGCTAAGACGCGCGAGCGGAACCGGTTGGCGCGTGAGATACATGATACGATCGGTCACAACCTCACCGGTATCGCGACCGGACTTGAGGCGTGTCTTGACTTGATTGACCGGGATTTGGAAAAGACCAAAGTTCAAATTGGGAAAATTAGCGACTTGGCAAAAAAAGGCCTTCTGGATGTGCGCCGTTCTGTAAGTGAGCTGCGCCCGGATACCCTGGAACGATTTTCATTGATACCGGCGATTCGTAAACTCTCTGAGGATATCAATGATTGCACCAATACCAAAGTAATTCTCGATATTCAGGGTGAAGAATTTAAATTAAATGCCGATGAGGAAGAAACGATTTATCGGGTAGTCCAGGAAGGGATTACCAATGCGGTAAGGCATGGTCACGCAAAGGACATTTATATCAAACTGAATTTTGAAAACCCCAGCCTTCTTTTGGAGATCGTGGATAACGGGAAAGGCTGTGCCAAAATAGCCGAAGGTTTCGGCTTAAAACATATCAAAGAACGGGTAGCCATGTTGGCCGGTTCAGTTGAGTTCGGTATGAGAGAAGAAGGCGGCTTCAGAATATATGCGTATATACCAACCAGAAGGAGGACGATAGGGTGATCAGGATAATGATTGCAGAAGATCAGGAATTGATCCGGCAGAGTCTGGAGATCATGTTGAGCGGCAAGTCTGATTTCGAGATTGTGGGAACTGCCGCTAACGGCCGTGAAACAGTGGATTTGGCATTCAAGATTCTCCCGGATGTTATATTGATGGATATTCGAATGCCGGACCTGGATGGAGTCCAATGCATCGAAATCATCAAAGGGAAATTTCCCCAAATCAAGATCATTGTTTTAACAACTTTCGATGATGATGAATATGTTTTTAACGCTCTTAAGAATGGGGCAAGCGGCTATTTGTTGAAAGGCATATCGTTAAGTGAATTGATTGAGGCGATCAAAACCGTATTTAAAGGCGGCGCTTTAATTAATCCCAATATCGCCAGCAAAGTCGTACGCTTGTTTTCCCAGATGGCCCACGCCGACTACCGGATCAAAGTGGCAGAAAACGCTTTGCAAGAATTAAATCTGAACGAACGGAAAATTATCCAGATGATTGGGATTGGATTGTCCAATAAAGAAATTACCGATAAATTAAAGCTGAGTGAGGGTACCGTCAGAAATTATATCAGTTGTATTTTAAGCAAACTTTCGCTTCGCGATCGAACCCAAATTGCAATCTATGCTGTTCAGGCCGGATTAACTCTTAAAAATATGGACCATTTGGGTGACAAAATTGAAAAAATCTAAACTTCTCTTCTTGGGTGGCGCACTCATCCTGATGATGGGAACAACGGTATGGTTTACTTATAAGTTTATCACCGCTCCGGTGGTTCTTGTGGTCGGGGATTTTGCAGGTAGCAACTGGGACATCCCCAATTGGCAAAGTTATCGGATCACCGATGAAGCGATTGCGAAATTTGAGGCCATTCATCCGGACATTAAAATAAAATACTTAACCGGAACCCCGAAAGGGGACTATTCGGAATGGCTTGCCGAAAAAATCGTCAAAGGGAATGAGCCGGATGTATTTTGCGTTTTGGAAAGTGACTTCAATACCTTTGCGTCCATCGGAGTCTTAAAAAACCTGGATAGTTTCATGCAAGACGATTCCACATTTGATCCTTCCAAAATGTATGAAAAGGCCATCAAATCCGGACAACTTTCCGGTTCGCAATATGCTTTACCTCGTGAAGTTGTGCCGATATTGATGTTCGCCAATAAAACCCTCCTTGCCAGGGAAGGAATTACGGTTCCCAAAGGGGATTGGACATGGAATGATTTTTATCAAATCTGCCGGAAAGTGACCCGGGATGTTGACGGGGACGGTAAAACCGATCAGTTTGGTACGGTGGGATTTGATTGGCAACATGCTGTCTATACTGACGGTCAACAATTATTTGATCTCCGGGGAGAACATGCCGCATTCCAAAAGCCCGGTGTCATCGAGGCAATCCAATTTATCAAAAAATTAAGCCGTCTGAATTCCAACACCAAGCCGGTTGCGGATGATTTTGACAACGGCAGAGTGGCCTTCCGGCCTTTCCCCTTTTCGGCTTACCGCGCTTATAAATACTACCCTTACCGGCTGGTACGTTATGCCCAATTTGAATGGGAATGCATTAAACTCCCCCGGGGGCCCCAGGGCAATAATGCTTCCGAATTGTACAGCTTTTTGATTGGGATGAGTTCACGAACCAAACATCCCCGGCAGGCCTGGGAGTTTCTGAAATTTTTAACGTATGATCGGAAAATGCAAATGAATATTTTCAAGTATTCTTATGGCGTACCTGTCCTTCGCGAAGTGACGGAATCCAAGGAAGCCGATGTGGAACTTTCCCGATACACTCCGGACAAGGAAATTTCAGTGGATAAAAAAATATTGAGTCAAGTCATTGAGCAATCCACAGTTGCACCAAGGTTTCAAAAATATGAGGAGGCAATGGGGATGGCTGATAAGGAAATTTATCGGTTAATCAATGAGGATATCGATATCGACAGTGCTTTACAAAGGCTTGATATTGATATCAACAAATCTTTACGGCAATGATCAATGATCCGCAAGTTCTTTTTTTTTGATGATAAATGTCACATCATTTTAATGATTCTTTTCACTGCGATTTATTGACAAATATCTTATTGAATCATGACAAAAAGCATCGGAGGGAATTGACAATTCCGAGGTGAGATTCTCGGTGAATTCAATATAATGAAAGAGTAAGGGGAATCAAACCGGCCGGTTGAAGACCTGATCAAATTTCTCGCTAAATCTGAAGTGGAGGGTAATGAACATTGAATAAGAAACTAATGGTAGCTTTTCTAGCGTTCGTTATGGCGTTTACTTGTCTTACAGTATATGGAGCTCCAAAACGGAGAGTTTTTGGAGCCACTTTTCATAACCTCAATAATCCCTTCTTTGTGGCTTTGAATAACGGTATTAAAAAAGTTGTCGAGAGTAAAGGCGATAAATTGATTTCTTTTGATCCCCAGCAAGATTTAAGCCGTCAAATATCGGGAATCGAAGATTTTGTTTCTCAAAAGGTTGATGCAATCTTTGTAGCCGCCTTAGACTGGAAAGGCATCAAGCCGGCCTTGGAAACGGCAAAGAAGGCCAATATTCCGGTTATTATTGTCGATGCCCCTGTGTATGATGTAAATTTAGTCGCGACTACCGTGGCCTCCGATAATTGGAACGCCGGTATATTATGTGCCCAAGACATGATGAAAAGAATCGGAACCAAAGCCAATATTGTCGTTTTAGCCCATCCGACCGCCAAATCGGCGATTGACCGGACGGAAGGATTTAAATCCTCTATCAAAAAATATCCCGGTCTGAAAGTGGTTGCCGAACAATCTTCCAATGGTGAGCTGGATAAAGCGATGCAAGTGATGGATGATATTATCCAGGCTCAACCCAAAATCGATGTGGTGATGGCCCTCAATGATCCCACTGCTATGGGCGCGGTCGCCGCTTTAGAAAGCGCGAACCGTTTAAAGGGTGTTCTGGTTTACGGGGTGGACGGTTCTCCCGATGCCAAAAAGATGATTAAGGAAGGCGGTAAGTTGACGGCTACGGCTTCCCAGTTCCCTTCCAAAATCGGTTCAATGGGCGCCGAAGCCGCTTATAAAATCTTAAATGGCGGAAAAGTCCCCAAGGATATTAAAGTACCGGTTGAGTTGATTGATAGCTCCAATATCGGTAAGCATAAAGTCGATCAATTCGAATGAGTGTAAAAAGTGAATATTGAGTGAGCTTTTGCCCGGGAAACCGGGCAAAGCTGATCTTAAAGACTTGCTAAATGGAGGGTTAAAATGACCCAAAATATTTTAACCATGGAAAATATCCATAAAAAATTCCCCGGAGTTTATGCCCTGCAGGGAGCCAATTTGGAAGTGAAATATGGCGAGGTCCATGCCCTTTTGGGTGAAAATGGGGCCGGGAAGTCAACCCTGATTAAGATTTTGGCTGGAATTTACACCGCCGACAGCGGCCAGATCATGATCGAAAACCAAAAAGTCAAAATTGGCGATGTTCAAAAGGCGCAGGCTCTTGGCATTAGCGTGATTCATCAAGAGTTGTGCCTTGCTCCCAATATGACGGTGGCCGACAATATCTTTCTTGGCAAAGAAAAGGTCAATCCATCCGGATTTGTGAATTTTTCAGCCCAAAACCAGGCGGCGCAAAGTTTACTTGATTCACTGGGGCTGGCGGTTCGAGCAACGGATTGGGTATCCAATCTGAGTGTAGCCCAACAACAAATGGTGGAGATTGCCAAGGCATTGTCCATCGATGCCCATATCATTGTGATGGATGAGCCCACCGCTTCCCTGACTTTGAAGGAAGTGGAAACGCTATTTCAAACCATTGAAAACTTAAAACGGAAAAATATCGCTGTGATTTATATTTCCCATCGCCTGGAAGAACTCTTCCGGGTTGCGGATCGGGTTACTGTCTTGCGGGATGGCAAATATATCGGCACCAGGGAAACTTCCCGGACGACACGGGAAGAGCTGATTGGGATGATGGTGGGCCGGGAATTGAAGGACCTTTACAGCCGGACTTTCCACGCCTTGGGTGAAACCATATTGGAAGTCCGGAACCTCTGCCGCGGCAATGTTTTACATAACATCAGCTTTTCTTTGAAAAAAGGAGAGATCTTGGGTATTTCCGGTTTGGTCGGAGCCGGGCGGACTGAACTGGCCAGGGCGATTTTTGGAATTGATCCCGTAAGTGAGGGGGAAATTTGGGTGGCGGGAGAAAAAGCCGACATTCATTCCCCTATCGACGCTATGAAGTATGGGCTTGCCTTAGTACCGGAAGATCGCAAAGGTCAAGGCCTGATATTGCTGGGAGGTGTATCCTACAATATGACGCTGGCGATTTTGAAACAGTTTATCAGGGGTATTCGTACCAATCACCAATTGGAGAAGGAAGTGGTGGAAAATTATATTCAAAAGCTTTCAATTAAAACCCCTTCCCATGGTCATCTCACCGTTCATTTAAGCGGCGGTAATCAGCAAAAGGTGGTTATCGCCAAGTGGCTCGCCACGATGCCGAAGGTTTTGATACTCGATGAACCCACCCGGGGCGTCGATGTCGGGGCCAAGGCCGAACTGTACTCGATTATCAATATGCTGGCTGAGCAAGGAGTCGGAGTTATCATGATTTCTTCCGAGCTGCCGGAGATTATTAATATGAGCGATAAAGTATTGGTGATGAATAGCGGCAGGATTAATGGCGTTCTTGGCCGCGATCAGTTGGATCAGGAAAAAATCATGCATTATGCAACAGGGGGAATTCAGAATGCAAGCTAAAACTGTAAGTCATGAGAGTATTTTTACCCAGCATCCGATTTTTACCGCAACCGGGAATTTTATAAAAAGAAACGCTGGAATTTTAGCGGCTCTCACCATTATATGTATCATTTTGACCTTTTTATCGCCGGTATTTTTGACCGTTAACAATATCCTCAATGTCTTGCGCCAAGTATCCACCAACGCCGACATCGCTCTGGGCATGACTTTGGTAATTTTGACCGGCGGGATCGATCTCTCGGTGGGAGCGGTGGTGGCTATTGCCGGGACGATGGCAGCGGGATTTATCGCCTTAAACGGACTTCCGGCATGGGTAGCCATCGCTTTGGGGTTGTTGATTGGAATGATGATTGGGTTTTTTAACGGCTTGGTGATTACCAAAACCGGAATCCCCCAATTTTTAGTGACCATGGCCGTATTGACGATGACAAGAGGTTTGGTGTACGTATATACCGGTGGGCTTCCCATCCGCACGCTGGACCCGATTTTTAACAAGGTGGGCAGCGGTTATTTGGGGGCCGTCCCTTTACCGGTGATTTATACGGTTATACTCTATATCGGCGCGATGATCTTATTGTACCGGACCAAACTTGGCCGCCATATCTATGCGGTGGGAGGCAACAGGGAAGCCGCCAGATTCTCCGGTATCAATATCGCCAAGGTTGAAATAGCGGTATATACAATCATCGGCTTTTTGAGTGCGGTTACGGGTATCGTTTTATGTGGCCGGATGTACTCCGGACAACCAACAATCGGGAATGGCTTTGAGTTCGATGCCATTGCAGCGGTTGTCCTGGGTGGAACCAGCTTTACCGGCGGAGTTGGTACCATTGGAGGAACGATTATCGGTGTATTGGTTATCGGAGTCTTAAATAACGGCCTGAATATCCTCGGGGTCTCCTCATTCTGGCAATTGATTGTCAAAGGCGCAGTCATTTTATTGGCGGTTTACATCGATTCCTTGAAAAAACATAGTGGTAAAAATAAAAATTAACCTGAAAATGTTTACATGGGGTTCCTTCATTCAAAGCAGGGAGTTGTTTTGAAACCGTGTAGACATTTTTTTCCTGATGAACATGACGCATCCATAATTTTTGAGTGCCATGGCGATGGATCGGGATCATGGGATGAAACAATTTATGTTATAATACAATAAAGCTGTGGAAATAAGCTGGAGGAGCGGGTGAGACATGTTGGATGGAGTGGCTTTGGGAGAATTACTGATTGATTTTACACCATGCGGTTTATCGCCATCCGGGAGCCCGGTATTGGAGCAAAACCCCGGTGGAGCACCGGCCAATGTTCTGGCTGCCATGGCCAAGCTTAACAAAAAGAGCGCTTTTATCGGAATGGTCGGGAAAGATCAGTTTGGGCTTTTTTTAAAGGATGTGCTCCAGAACAATGGCATCGACATCCGGGGGTTGAAATTTTCCCAAACTGTCCATACAACGTTGGCCTTTGTGCATTTAACGCCGGGTGGCGATCGTTCCTTTAGTTTTTATCGTAATCCCGGAGCCGATATGATGCTAGGCCCGGGTGATATTGATTATGATCTTATCAAAGAGGCTAAAGTTTTTCATTTCGGCTCCATTTCAATGACTGGCGAGCCTTCGCGGAGCGCCACTCTGGCGGCGCTGAAGTTTGCCAAGGAAAACGGGATTAAGATTTCTTACGATCCCAATTACCGTCCCCCTTTATGGTCCAGTGAACCACAGGCCGTTTCCATCATGAAAAGCGGTCTGGAATATGCCGATATCCTCAAAGTTTCCGAAACCGAATTGGAGCTGTTGACCGGTACGGCGGATTTGGAGAAGGGATCGGCCATTCTGGATGAAATGGGTGTTCCGGTCATTTTGGTTACCCTGGGAGCGGAAGGATGTTATTACCGTTATCCGGGGGGCGCAGGCCATATACCGACCTTTCAAGTTCAGGTCGTTGATACGACCGGAGCGGGGGACGCCTTTTTGGGCGGGATTTTATATCATTTGAGCGGGTTAACCCTGGGGGAAATTCACAATCTGAGCCAGAATGAGTTTCAAAAGATCGTCACCTTTGCCAATGCTGTGGGCGCTTTAACAACGACCAAGAAAGGCGCCATACCGGCTCTGCCTGATTTGGAAGCGGTGGGGCGGTTGACGAAGGGAAGGTAATGGAGGAGTATCGAAGGCTATTCCCAACGGTGACATTGGGGTTCAGACCTCTTTTCCCGGAGCTATGCTTTTGCCATTGTATGCAATTGGAACAACTGGGTGTTTTTCATAAAGTGAAAGGAATTGTTATCGGGCATATTTGCAATGAAGCGGGTGAAAAAAGAACCGTTCAGATGGCGGATGTGGTGGAAAGGGTTACTGCCAAATATGGTTTGCCCATACTTAAGGTCAATGATTTCGGCCGTAATTGCGCCAATACTGTTTTGCCGATAGGAGCCAAAGTGGGTTTGAATGCTGATGAAAAGACCATCGAAATTCTGGAAGAGTGTTTGGAATCGTTGAAATAATGATTTCTGTCATCCAAGGGATTTATTCTGTTACGGAAATAATTCTTTTTGTCGTCCAAGGGATTCATTCTGTGACGGAAATAATTCTTTCTGTCATCCAAAGGATTCATTCTGTGACGGAAATAATTCTTTCTGTCGTTCGAGGGATTCATTCTGTGACGGAAATAATTCTTTCTGTCGTCCAAAGGATTTATTCTGTGACGGAAATAATTTATTCTGTCATCCGATGAATCGTTTTGGTTCGAAAATGTTTTTTGTTGGTTAAAAAATTTTTTCGAGAAGGAAAAAGCTCCCTTAAAAATAGAAAACATTATTTGTGCGAGAGAAAACGCTCTCCTATTGGAGATGAATTGATATTAAACAAGGAGGAATCTGGATGGACTTTTTATCAACCATTAAGGAAAAGGCAGTTTCGGCCGGGAAACATATTTTACTGCCGGAAAGCAGCGACCCTAGAGTTTTGAAAGCGGCCCGGGAAATTATGGACCAGAAGATTGCCAAAATCACTTTGGTCGGGGATGAAAAGCAAGTGAAGGAAAAGGCTGCCAATTTGGGAGTCAACCTTTCCGATATCGGGATCCTTTCACCCCAGGATTACCCACAGCGGGCTTTATTTGTGGAAACTTTGTATCATTTGCGAAAAGATAAGGGAATGACATTACCGGAAGCGGAGCAACTCCTCATTAACCCTTTATATTTCGGAACCATGATGGTATATTCCGGCCAGTCTGACGGGATGGTCGCCGGATCCCTCAGCACCACCGGCGATGTGTTGCGGCCGGCCCTGCAAATCATAAAAACGGCCAAAATGTTTAAAATCGTCTCCGGAGCGTTTTTAATGTTTGTTCCCGGGTGTAATCTGGGCCATCACGGACTCTTTGTGTTTGCGGACTGCGCCGTCAATGTCAATCCGGATGCTTCGACGCTTGCGGAAATAGCAGTCCAGGCCGCCTATACAGCCAAATCCCTGACCAATTTCAGTCCGGTTGTCAGTTTTCTTTCCTTTTCCACCCAAGGAAGCGCCAGACATGAAATGGTCGATAAGGTTGTGGAAGCGGTTAAAATCGCTAAAGATTCCCATCCTTCCCTGGAAATCGACGGGGAATTTCAAGTTGACGCCGCTTTAATAGAGGAAGTCGCCCGTCTGAAGGCCCCCGGCAGTACTGTGGCAGGAAGGGCCAATGTATTGATTTTCCCGGATCTTCAGTCGGGCAATATCGGATATAAACTGGTTGAAAGATTGGGAGGGGCCACGGCGGTGGGACCCATTCTTCAAGGATTGGCCAAACCGGTCAATGACCTGTCGAGAGGGTGCAATGTTCAAGATATCGTCGACATGGCGGCGATTACCGCCGTGCAGGCAATGAAACAGATTTGAATGGGATAAGGAGTGTAAATGAATTACATTCGGAATTCGGCAAAGGCCATTATTATTAAAGATAATAGAGTTTTATTAACTAAAAATATTGATGATGCGGGATTTTTTTATTTATTTCCCGGCGGGGGGCAGGAATTCAGAGAAGAATTGCATGAAACCGTAGTAAGAGAATGTATAGAAGAAGTGGGTTGCAAAATTGCGGTTGGAGAACTTGTATTTATACGCGAATATATTAGCAAAAATCACGAATTCGCAAAGTGGGATACCAATCTGCATCAGGTGGAGTTTTATTTTGGGTGTTCGTTGTTATCAGAGGATGAAACCATCCGTAACGGGAAAATTCCCGATACAAATCAAGTGGGAGTTGAATGGATTCCTATAATCAATCTATGCGATATCCGGTTATATCCTAAAGAGTTAGCTGCTAAAATAAAACGGAATATATCAAAACCTGTTTATCTTGGAGATGTCAATTAAACAATAACAGCCTGTTTGAATGAGTTATCACTGTCCATGGAGAAGGATACTGCTACCAAAGGTATCGGTTACTCTCCCACTGAATATGCCACTTTGAGCTTTTCATCATTGGGGGAGAGCAAGAGAGAGGTTTAAACCCGTGTTTATGGGCAATCAAAGTCGGATATCAAGTAAACGGTTACCGGTTTATCAAGCCTTTTGGGGAGGAATGATTGGTTTTTGAATCAAGCCCCCAATATGTCCTTTAACGCATCGGCCACATATTCGACTTGCCGGTCATCAAGCAAAGTGTGAAGGGGTAAAGTAATTTCATTTCGATATTGTTCAAAAGAATGCGGATAGCTTCGGATATCGAACCCAAGTTTCTGGTAGGCTGTATGCATCGGCAGGGGTTTGTAGTGAACGTTGGTGGCGATTCCTCTTTCAGCCATCTTTCGGATCACGGTATTACGGTAAGTTTCATCCCTGCCCACGAGCCGAACCAGATAAAGGTGCCCGTTGGATGAGCTATTAGCGCTAAAGTGTTTTAAAATATCCACCTTGCAATGGTTCAGCGCTTGGTCATACATTTCGATAATCTGCTTTCTCCTTTTTAAGAGGTTCGCGTATCTCCGCAACTGTCCCAATCCTAAGGCGGCCATGATGTCGGTCATATTGCATTTATAGGCCGGATAGACGATATCATATTCCCAGGCGCCCATTTTGGTCTTGGCCAGAGCGTCTTTTGACTGGCCATGTAAGGATAGAAGCATCAGTTCATGATAAAGCTCTTCATTATTGATTCCCGGGATATCCCGCCAGGTAATGGCGCCGCCTTCAGCCGTGGTCAGATTCTTCACGGCGTGAAAGGAGAAACAGGTAAAGTCGCCAACTTCTCCGCTGGGTCTTCCTTGATAAGTCGATCCAAAAGAATGAGCCCCATCGGCCACGATGGCAACCCTGCCGATAGCGGTTTGCAATGGATTGACCGGACGGAATAGGTCTGTTCTGGCGGCGACGATTTCAAATAAGCGGTCATAATCGCACATCACTCCGGCAATATCCACCGGGATGACGGCTTTTGTTTTTGAGGTGATGGCCCGTTCCAATTGATCATAATCCATTTGATAAGAATTTTTCGCGGTGTCGACGAGAACGATCTTGGCTCCCACATGATGAATCACACTGGCCGAGGCCGAATAGGTGTAGGCTGAGGTAATCACTTCATCGCCCTCGCCCACGCCGAGCAGGCGTAAAGTAAGCTCCATGGCGGCAGTTGCCGAATTTAAACAAGCAGCCTTGGAGGTATGGGTGTATTCAGCGATTTTTTTCTCAAACTCTTTTGTTTTCGGGCCGGTCGTAATCCATCCGGATTTTAAGGTATCGATGACTTCGTTGATTTCCATATCGGTGATATCCGGAGGCGAGAAAGGAATATTCATTTGAAGTGATTGGGTTGGGGAATTGATCATGATTGACGTTCTCCCTAAATTCTGATGGATCATTATTTTGGTAATTTCATAAAGAAAGCAAAAAGAAGAGTTTTCTCACTCATTCAAGTATAACACTATTTTACTACCTGGCAACAATAATTTGTATTTTACCCCGTTTTTACCAAGTTACTTCAAAATTTAGTTTTGAGGATAGATCTAACCTGCCGGCGATGGGGGTTTTGAGTTAAATTTTATAAAAATCCTCTCAAATATTGTTTTTTTACCCTCCCCAATCTGTTATAATGAAACAAATCAATATTTGAGGTGACCGTTGTGGAAGAAAATGATGTGCCAATAGATGCTTTGCAAGTGGAATCCATCGCCATTTTAGACTGTGGCGGCCAATATACCAAGGTGATTGATAGAAAAGTCCGCGAAATGTCGGTAAAATCCGAAATTTTTTCCATCAATACGCCTGCGGAAAAGTTACGGGATTTTCAAGGTATCATCCTTTCCGGGGGACCCGCCAGTGTTTGGAGTGAGCAAGCCCTCCGCTATGATCCGAAGATACTGGAACTGAATATTCCTATCTTGGGGATTTGTTACGGTATGCAGCTTATTAATCAGCATTTCGGCGGCAAAGTGGTGCCGGGGCATACCACGGAATACGGAGAAACGGTTATCGACATTAAGCGGGATTGCCCATTATTTGCAGGTCTTGATTGCAAACAACAGGTACTGATGAGTCACGGCGATTCCGTGGTGGAGCTTGCCAAGGGCTTTCAAGTAGCTGCGGAATCGGGAGATGTTTACGCGGCTATCTATGATCCCAAACGGAAGATTTACGGTGTGCAGTTCCATCCGGAAGTTGATCTGACGGTCAACGGCAAAGATATCATGGAGAACTTCCTGAAGGATATTTGCGGCCTTTCCGGTAACTATCGTTTGGAGGACCGTATCGATACGGCAATCGCCAAGATCAAGGAAAAAGTGGGGGACCAAAAAATACTGGTCCTGGTTAGCGGGGGGGTTGACTCGGCCGTAAGTGCAGCATTGCTGGTCAAAGCCTTAAACCCTGATAATGTCTATGCCATTCATATTGATCACGGCTTAATGAGGAAAAAGGAAAGCGATTTGGTTTGTGAGAACCTGAAGGCGTTGGGAATTAAAAATTTGATTCGCGAAAATGCCGAAGCCACCTTTTTCAACAGCGTGATTGAAGTGAACGGTCAAAAAATCGGCCCCCTGACAACGCTGGTTGATCCTGAAGTTAAACGGAACTTAATCGGGGAAGTTTTTATTCAGGTCGTTCGAAAGACTGCGGAAAGCCTGCATTTGGACTTCGATAAAACATTTTGGGCTCAGGGCACTCTCCGGCCGGATTTGATCGAAAGCGGCAATCCCGATGTAAGCAGTCACGCCCATAAGATTAAAACCCATCATAACGATGTGGATATCGTCCGGAAAGCCAGGGAAAAAGGCCTGGTGGTTGAGACCAATTGGGACTGGCATAAAGATGAAGTGCGGCAGGTTGCCAGGAGCCTTGGAATTGACGAAAGCATCGCTTCACGGCAACCCTTCCCCGGCCCCGGTTTGGCTGTCCGTATCATGTGCAACGACGGAACCAATATTGTAACCGCCGAACAGACCGCTAATTTTAATCACCTGATGAACCAAATCGGCTCCGGGAATGACGGACAAGTGGTTCCCATCAAAACCGTCGGGGTTCAAGGAGATTGCCGCAGCTACCGGTACTTGGCGGTTGCTTCGGGGCGGGGCATGGATTTTGATTGGGATCAGCTTTATCATATGGGGAAAGTCCTTCCCAATCAAGTGGATTTCATTAACCGGGTTGCCTATTGTTTGAATCAAAAGAAATTGTCCGGACCGATCCAGACCTATCCGATGTATATCAATCATGAAAATGTCGATCTCCTTCGTGAGGTTGATGATATTGTCGTTAAAAAACTCAACCGGAAACCAATAAGCCAGGTATTTGCGGTGCTGCTTCCCATGGGGGTCACCAAAAAATATTCGGTGGCGATCCGCACCATTATCACCAATGACTTTATGACTGGACGGCCGGCCTTTATCGGTGGAGAGATTACCAGGGATTGGATGGCCGAATTGGTCAGGGAAATCGAACTTCAAGTGCCCCAAATTGATTTGGTGCTTTATGACGTTACCAGTAAACCGCCTGCTACGGTTGAATGGCAATAGGATGGTTCATTTTTGGAAGGCCGGTAAAGTTCTATCCTTATTGAAATATGGAATATATATGAAAAGAAAACATTGAAAAACCTGGCTTATGCCAGGTTTTAAATTTCTGAAATTTATTAAAGTCATAGATAAATTTAACCGATTGATGGATATAAGTTTATTCTTATTTTAGCAGGAAAATTGTTATGAACAAGGAATTTATTTTATAGGAAAATTATAGGCAAAAGGAAGAAAAGTTTCGATCCGGGAAGGGACAAACGCCTTTGAATCTATCAAAACTGAGTATGTTTTCAGAAGTCAAATGTTCGTACATAGAATCCTTTGACAACTTTGATGAACTTGTCAAGCCGGATGAATGGCATTTGGCCAAATCCAGTGAAGATAAAGATGAGTTTGTGGTTAAACCCCAAAAGCCTAATCCTCTTGAGGATTGGGAGATTCGCTTGTTCCGTGCCAAAAAATTTATTTTTTCGATGAGTGCTTGTTTGAATTACGGGCAGTTTGTTAATGTATTGGAAAGTACTTTAAAAAGAATATCGGGATATTTGACCCCGGCCGATATCGTAACCATGGGGGTGCATGGTTATTATCTGTACCCTATTAGTTCTTTACAGGAGTTTTCCCAATTGGTTTTTGCTTGGAGCGACAACTACCTCAATAATGAAGCAACTCAAGTGGAAATCGGTGATTTAGGGGTTGACGTCTCTTTTCAGGAGGATAGCTTAAAAATTAATATCGTTTGTAAATTAATCACCAAGGCGGAGTCGGCCAAATATTTTTCAGCCGCTGAAACCCAAACTTTGCCGGAAAAGAATTTAATCATCCATATTGAGGTATCCTCCAACGAACCTTTGAAACTCCAAAAATCAATTTCACAGGCTTTATCCCAAACAATCAAAACCCATGTGTATCAAGCAACCAAATTGATTGAACAGCGGCTTGAAGGGAAACATAAGTAAAATGGCGAAACCGAACAGATACTATTTCGGGAATTCCATTTGTAACTCTTCTTTTGAAAAATTGGTCTTGATTCCCATTTGCCCAAAATCCATGCAATCGTAAATAACAAAATCAAACCATTCCAGCATCTTCTCCTCAGGTATACGTCCCATCAACAATTCTTCCAACATTTTTCCCTCATCGCTGGGAGTGCCGTCTTTACAAAGATAATATCTTACTCCATAGCGGGGAATAATTGTCTGAAATGAAGGATTCTTCCATATTGAATCGGGAATGCACGCGAATATGTGGTAAGCTGTGTATGTTTTATTCAGATTCAGGATTCCGAGCAATCCCCGGGTATCCTTGGCTTCGGAAGTTTGATGGAGAAAGCGGATTCCCATTTCCTGCAGACTGGTTAACAAGCTTAAAGCGGCTTTTTGGATTTCGGTCGGAGTCGGTAAATTCGTGAAGGCGCTGTCGAATTCTATAAAAAGGTTGCGCTGTTGTTTCAGTGAAGTTAAGAGTTGGTAGCTTTTTGACATCTCCGGTTTATTGGGGTATGATACGAAAAAACGGGCAATTTTAAGGTCTTTGCTATCTTTGATCGTAAATTGTTTGTTATGAAAGGCCATTGTTCCACCTCGGATTTTTTAATTATTATTATACCATTTGGTGAATAAATAGCAAATATAAGGGGGATTAAAGTGAAATCATTCCGGAAAGAGTTATGGTTTAATATCAAGGAAAGAGTGGAATTTGTGAATATTACCCAGGATGTCGATAATGTATTACAGGAAAGCGGAATCAAGGAAGGACTCTGTCTGGTCAATGCCATGCATATTACGGCCAGTGTCTTTATTAACGATCATGAATCCGGGCTTTGGAGCGACTATCAAAATTGGTTGGAAAAATTAGCTCCCCATAGTCCCATATCCCAATACATGCACAACCGCACCGGTGAAGACAATGGCGATGCCCATTTAAAGAGGCAAGTCATGGGCAGGGAGGTTGTAGTGGCGGTGACCGAAGGACGGTTGGACTTTGGACCATGGGAGCAAATTTTCTATGGAGAATTCGACGGAAAACGTCCTAAAAGAGTGCTGGTAAAAATAATCGGGGAATAATCCAAAGTTCTCCGGAAGGAATAACCTAGGCCGTCGCGGAATACCTTTTCTCACAGCCGTCAGGTATTGATAGGATAATCCCTACAATGGGCCGGAAGGAAAAAATGGTAAAAGGAGGTAAACGGAATGGGGAAAATCTATTCGAAGATATTATTGGGGTTCACTTTGATAATTGTTTTGGCAACTTTCGGGTTTGCCCAATCTCCCAATCAGACTGGAACCAAAAATAATTCCGGGATGGAAATAACGGTTTACAATGAGGATTTGGCATTAATCAAGGAAAGCCGCGCTTTAGACATATCGGGCGGACTGGGATCGGTGAGCTTTACCGATGTCCCGGAACGGATCGATCCGACCTCGGTCAGTTTCAAGGCGGATCATGATGGGATAAGGGTCTTGGAACAAAATTATGAGTATGATGTAGTCAGTGACGCCCGGTTGCTTCAAAAATTTTTAGGCGAAAAGATCAAAATTATCGGCAATCAAGGAGAAAGCTTTGAGGGTTACTTACTAAGTACCGGTGACGATCTTATTTTAGCGAGTGCCCCAAAAGGCGGTGAAATCCGGATCGTTAAGGCATCCCAGGTTAAATCCATCATATTTCCCGAACTGCCCAGCGGTCTCGTCCTAAAACCCACTCTGGTCTGGATGGTTCAGAATGCCGGCAGAACGGGTACCTACCCTGTCAAGGTTACTTATCTTACAGGAGGAATGTCTTGGAGAGCCGATTACGTAGCAATTGTCAATCCGGCTAACGATAAAGTGGATTTGGCCGGTTGGGTTACTTTGGACAATCAAAGCGGCGCGGATTTCAATAACGCCCGGCTCAAGCTGGTTGCCGGTGACTTGCACAGGGTAGGATCGGATGAAGCCGGGGAGGTGAGAATGGCTAAGCCGGTTTTAAGGGCAATGTCCGAAGACGGTTTCAAGGAAGAGTCGTTCTCGGAGTACCATTTATATACTCTTAACCGTACAACCACTCTGCGAAACAATCAAATCAAACAGGTGGAGCTATTATCCGCCAATTCGATCCCGGTGAAAAAACTTTTCGTTTATAACGGCGTCTTGAACCCTAAAAAAGTCCAGGTCATGCTGGAATTTAAAAATAATTCAGCCTCCAATTTGGGAATCCCATTACCGAAAGGTCGGATCCGGGTACAACAGTTGGATGGGGACGGCTCTTTGCAATTTATCGGCGAAGACCGGATCGATCATACCCCTAAAGATGAAAAGGTCCGGGTCAATTTGGGAAATGCCTTTGATGTTGTGGGAGAGCGTATCAATACCGGTGTCAAAGAACCGGCTAAAAATATTCGTGAGGAAAGTTACAAGATTACTCTCCGCAATCATAAAGAAACCGCAATTCTGGTTACGGATATTGAAACCTTCGGCAGTTGGAATGAATGGAAGATTATCAACAATAGCCATGATTATGTCAAAACCGATGCCGGAAAGGCCGAGTTCACCGTGAGTGTTCCGGCGGGAGGGGAGACAGTCATCTCCTATACAGTCCGCTATAAAATATAATATGAAAAATGATTTGCATGTTTTTGGAATTCATGGTATCATTAAATTTAATATATATTAGAAAACGATGACAGGGATATGTTATTTTGCTTCATTAGAAGAGATGGAAGGTCGGCGGCTGAAAGCCTTCCTTAATAAAGAGCATCATGATACCACCCTGGAGTGGTTGCCGGAATCAAAGTATGGCAGCCCGGTGCGGCCGTTATCCGTTCTTAAGTCGGGTTTTTTACCAAAAAAGGTGGGACCGCGGAAGTAATATGGATTGATGCAGGATTACCATGGGCATCATCGAACCTTTCGTCCTTTTAACAGGATGAAAGGTTTTTTTATTTCTTTCGGCCAATTGTCACCATGGCCAATTCGTAACCATCAAAGATATGAAGCTTATTTCCAACACCAAATGTGAATAACTATAAAGAGGAGTGGTTTGTAATGCAAGATCATCATGTGAATATCGGAATCTTGGGATTAGGCACGGTAGGAACCGGCGTGGCACGCGTATTGACTGAACAGCAAGCTCTTTTAAAAACCAGGGCTACCCTTAATTTTAACTTGAAGGCCATTGCAGAACTGAATTGGGATAGGGAAAGAGATTTAAATCTCCAGGGAGTCCGTTGCACTTCCAATGCTGATGATATCCTGGAGGATCCGGAGATCGACATTGTTGTTGAAACCATGGGCGGCTATGAACCGGCCTTTACCTTTATCAGTAAAGCCTTAAGAAACCGCAAACATGTCGTTACGGCAAACAAAGCTTTGATTGCTACCAAGGGCCGGGAATTGTTTAAAATTGCGGCTGAAAACGGTGTGGATTTGCTATTCGAAGCTAGTGTGGGCGGAGGAATTCCGATCATCAAAGGACTGCGGGAAGGATTGGTCGCCAATAAAATCGAGAGCATTTATGGTATTTTAAACGGTACTTCCAATTTCATCTTGACCCGTATGCATCAGGAAGAACTGGAGTTTGGGGAGGCTTTGAAAGAAGCTCAAGCCAAAGGTTTTGCGGAAGCGGATCCAACCTTGGATGTGGGCGGAGGGGATGCAGCGCATAAATTAGCCATTCTGGCTTCTATCGCTTCAACGGCTTTTGTCAATTTCAGCGATTTATATGTGGAAGGGATCACCCATATCACCAAGCTGGATATCAACTTTGCCAAACAATTCGGCTATACGATTAAATTATTAGCCACCTACCGGGCGTTGCCCGATGGATTAGACCTACGGGTTCATCCAACCTTGATTCCCAACAGTCATTTATTGGCGGCTGTCAATTTCGAATTGAATGCGATCTTTGTCAAGGGGGATTTCGTTGGGAACACTATGTTCTACGGACCGGGAGCGGGGGAACGACCGACTGCCAGCGCAATTGTGGGGGATATTGTCGACTTGTCCCGGGATTTATTGTTAAAAGAAGGTGAACAGTTCTGTAACCGGACTATTAATCCCGATCATACGGTGAAAACTTTACCGATTGAGAAAATCCACAATCGTTTTTACCTGAGACTTTATACGAAGGATGTCCCCGGCATTTTTTCAAAAATATCGGGCGTCTTAGGCGACAACGGCATTTCCATTTCCTCGGTGGTGCAGCTTGAGACCCATGGTAAGGAAAACTATGTTCCGATTGTGATTTTAACTCACGAGGCTTCTGAATTTGATATGAACCGGGCGTTAGAGCAGATTGGCAAATTTGATTTCGTTCGGGAAAATTACTTGAGATTACGGTTGTTTTAACGGGATTCCGGCAAAAACTCAGGTCGTTTTGAGCTAGAAATTGCCGGATGTTGTAGCAAACCTGATTGGGAATTTGGTTTCCGGATCGAGTTTTAAACCTTGGCCTTTCGTCTTTTTGCGAGGACGGAAGGTTTTTTATTTTTGCGAATTGATTTTAAAAACCCGTATTCCGGTTGAGTAAATTTACTTTTCCAAGTGAATATACCGACCCTGGACTAAATGGAAGCTACGAAATAGCGGTTGAAATATTTTAACGAAAATGATACAATCAATGTAAACGCTTACAAAAAACCATACCGGGTGTGGAATCGTTTGAAACTTGGCTGAATATTTTTTGGACTATTTACGGTAATGGCCAATAGAATAGTTTTGGATCCGATTCGTGATGATAATCTGGTTATGCCCCTAAGGGAAGGTTATTGAAAACAAGAAATGTAAGCGATTACATATTGAAGAAAATTGATTTAGGAAGTGTGTAGGTGAAATAATAGAGCAGAGGTGGTATCCAATGTTTACATTATTGATTGCTGCAGATAAGCCGGTTGGGTGCGATGCTCTCGACAATTGGGTGAAGGAAAACTTTGGGGGCCTCTTTCGGGTTTTAAAAACAGTGACTGAAAAAAATATAACCGAGAAAGTCATTTGCTACCGGCCGGATTTTGTTTTTTTAGATATTGACCGTCCTCGGCTCGGAATTTTAAAAGACGCGGCGCAAATTCGAAATTGTTTGCCGGAGTGCAGGTTAATCGTCATTTCGGCGTTTCCTAATTTTAGTTATACCCGTGCCGCCTTGTCAATCGGTGCAGATGAATATATTGATAAACCCGTGTCATTCGAAAAAATGAAAGCCGGCGTTTATCGGGCCATGAAAAACGCCAATATCCAGCAAGCCTTTCCTAACGATTCTCATTTGCAGTCTTACGATGAAAATAGTGAAGGAAGAACATCCCGGGCGAAGGCCCTTTTGTCTCTGGCAATCGATTATTTGGAACGCAATTATCAGCGGAATATTTCTTTGGAAGATACGGCGGAAAGAATTCAAATCAGCCCCTTTTATCTGAGTAAATTGTTTAAAAAATCGGCGGGAGAAAATTTTGTTAATTATTTAACGGCAGTCCGGATACGGAAGGCCAAGGAGTTTTTGGCAAATCCCCATTATACCATCAAAGATGTCTGTTACCAGGTTGGATATAAAGATCCCAATTACTTTGCCAGAGTATTCAAGAAAACCTGTGGAATTACACCCAGTCAATACCAAACAAGGCATTTATCCGTGGAAATAGAAATGGGTCTGTTGCAAAATAAGATTTATCGATAGAGAAATACAAGATATGTGAAGCTTTACCCCATTATTTATGGTATATATTGTATTTCTCATTGATTTTAATCACTTTTGCAACAGCCTCGTTTTTTCGTGGATTCGACTTTGAAGGAAATCCATCGATACGCCTTCTCAATGGTAAACAGGAATACCCAAGAGCTCCAAGTGTTTTCCAATATGCTTTTCTAAGGCCTTGTAATAATCGGGTTCATACTGGCTCAGCACTTGGTAAATCCGATCTTTAAAGAGATAGGTTCCATCATGATTTTTAGCTTGTAAAATCAGTCCATAAGTAATATGAAGCGTTTGTCTGGCATCATCCTGTTCCATTAAGCCGGGTAACTCATGATCGCTTAGTTTTGATAGATCAGGAATATCGGATGGGTTGGCGCTGATGTGATAATAGCGTTTGGCTTCATCCAGATGGGCCAATGCAAACTGGTGCATTTCCCGGTACAAGGCTGGAGCTTTGGCTGTTATAATTCTAACCGCTTCAAGCCAATTGGTGCCGGCTGTTTTGAGATGGTAACGGCCTCCGGTCAGCTCGCCGATAACAGGGAAAACGCTGAATTTGTCACTTCCGGAATGAATGCTGATTTTGTAGCCGAAATGATTTGCGATTGTAACATGGATTGCAAATTCGGCGGTGAAGGTTGGGATGTCTCCACGGTAGTCAACGCCTTTTTGAAATTCTCCGTAAAAACGCGGAGCCAGGCTCGTGATGGACACTCCGCCCTCAATTAACTCGGAGGCCACAAAGTAATGAGATTCCGGAGTGGTCGAGGTGAGTGTTTCATCGATGGACATTTCGAAATCAATGAGGCGGCCGCTTTTTTTGATGACATTTTGATAAATATCAATGGTATAAGTCACTGCCTCCAGATAGGTCAGGATGATCTTTTGGAGTTCCGGCTTGGAAAAATGAATGATTGTGCCGTCCTTGAGTTCGATATCTCGGTTAAGGTACTTTCCTTCCAATGGCTGACGTTGATGCACGGGAAGCTCAGCGTATTGTTTCTCGATCTCCTCGGTAGGTAGAGCCGTTACCTGGTTATGGATATGTTCGGAACAATCCAGCGTGATCATGGTAAAGCCCTTATCCAGAGCCATTTGAACTTCGGGAAGGGTTTTTAAATGATCGCCGTCGGCCCCGAACCCTGCGGTATAACCTTCTTGAAACACAGCCACTGAAGCGGCGTCCAGCACATCCTCATAAGTTCGGCCGGTTAGATTCAGCTCCCGGATGGATTGTTGAGCTAGAACCGGGAAGATGTTTAACTCCTTGATTAAGCGTAAATGCCCGGGTGAAGCTAAACCCAAACGGTCGCCGAGCCCGATTGTAATGGCAGATCCCTGATGGGACTTTGGGCTTGTGAAAGGGAATATTTGCCTGAGAATCCGGCAATTTTCATGATCCAAAGGACAGATTTTCACTTTTTCCCCCCCGTCATTCCATGAAACTTCATTCCCGCTGAATTTTAAGTAAAGGGTACTTTCTCTAAAAATGACCAATTGTTTTTGGTCGTTGACAAGGGCCAGGCAGAAAAAAGATCCGGCTTCTGAGATTAATGAATCGGCATAGATTTGATATTTCTCAAAGCTTTTGGCTAAAAATTCCCGGATCTTCTCCAAGTCGGATTCGTTTCTTAAGACTTTGCATACTTCCTGCCATTCTTCCAATGTATACACCCTCCCCTACTTCAATAAATTATTTTTTTAGAAACCTTATCCATTTTCGTTTTCATTTTACCATGATGAGATGAGGCAGGATAGTAATTGTCCCTTAAAAACAAATTTGTGCTATGATTGCCAAAATTCTGTAGAGGCAATCTACCCTTTTAAAGATAATGATTAATTGTTGATATTATAAAATGGGTAGGAAAAAACTAAAAGGGAGGTATTGGGAGAAGCATTCAATAGTTTTTAAGTGACTGGGAGCGAAAGATCGTAAGCTTTTGATTGTCTCCACTACCGGCTTTTAACCGGTGGCAGTTGAGAACCTTTGCACGGTAGACTCCAAAGATCCGGCGCCGTTGTAAAGAAAAGATGGCGGTGATATAATTCTTTTAAAATTCTAAGGTGGTCCTAAAATGAGAATGAGTGATATTGCTGAATTGGCGAGAGTATCGATCGCTACTGTTTCCAGGGTACTCAACGAACCTGAAAAAGTGAAGCCAGATACCAGGGAAAAAGTTCAAAAAATTTTGGCGGAGAACAATTTCATTGCCAATGCGGTTGCCCGGGGTTTAGCCATTAACTCCATGAAAACCATTGGAGTTTTAACAGTCGATATTCGGGATAGTTATTTTGCCCAAGTTACTTATACTATTGAAAGAAAATTTACCGAGCTTGGTTATAATGTTCTCCTGTCCAACACCGGCGGTGAGCTTGGTGAAAAAGAAAGATACCTGCGTGTAATGCTGGAAAATCAGGTTGACGGCCTTGTTTTGGTAGGTTCGGTTTTCAAAGAGCGAAGCGGAAATAAGCACATCCTGGCTGCCAGCAACAAAGTTCCGGTTGTAATGGTCAATAGTTTTTTAGCGGGTGGAAATATTTATTCCGTTCTCTGTGATGATGTTCATGGAGTTCGGGAAGGAGTCAGGCATGTGGTGGAAAAGGGGAAAAGAGCTTTATGGTACTTGATTGATGTCAAAAGTTTTAGCGGCCTTGCGAAATTGCAGGGGTTTAAAGATGAGACTGCATCCCAGGGAGTTCCCGGAAAAGTTATTGAGGTTACCCGAAGTTTAGAAGGCGGCCGGAGCGGAATTCATCAAATTAAGGCTGCTGGACATCCATTGGATGCTGTTATTACCGGCGAGGATGTTACCGCAGTCGGCGTCATACAAGCCTTGAATGAGCTCGGCCTCAAGGTTCCGGAGGATGTGGCGGTCATTGGTTACAATAATTCGTTGCTTGCCGAGGCTGCGGCTCCTTCTTTGACATCCATCGACAGTATGGCTGAGGCCATGGCCAGCAGCGCAGTTCAAGTCCTATTCGAGGTTTTACAAGGGACACAAGTATCACAAAAAGTTGTCTTAACCCCGACTCTAATCCCCAGGGAAAGCACAATGGGCAGGAATCAAAAATCAGGAGATGATTCAATTGGCATCGATATTTGATATATCTGGAAAAGTAGCGGTGATAACAGGAGGGGCCGGAGTTTTGTGCGGCAGCATGTCGGAGAAACTGGCCCAAGAGGGAGTAAAAATAGCAATCCTTGATTTTAGTGAGAAAAAGGCCCAAGAATTAGCGGCCAAGATTAATCATGCCGGTGGAAAAGCGGCAGGATACAAAGTCGATGTTTTAGATAAAGCATCGATCGAAGCAGCCAGGGACGGAGTTTTGAAAGAATTTGGCCAAGTGGATATTTTGATCAATGGGGCCGGCGGCAACAATCCCAAAGCGACCACCTGGAAAGAACAGTTATTTCCGGCTGATTTGAAAGGGAACGGCGGCAAGGAAAAAAGTTTTTTTGATTTGGAGGCCGATGGAGTTCAATATGTTTTTAATTTAAATTTCTTAGGAACTTTACTGCCCATCCAAGTTTTTGGCCATACCATGGCGGAACAAGGCGGCGGAGTCATCATTAATATTTCTTCGATGAATGCTTTTCGGCCTTTGACAAAAATCCCCGCTTATTCCGCAGCCAAGGCGGCAGTCTCCAATTTCACCCAATGGTTGTCCATGCATTTGGCTCCGGTTCATATCCGGGTGAACGCAATCGCGCCGGGATTTTTCCTGACCGATCAAAATCGTTTCCTGTTGACCGATGAAAAAACCGGAGAATTAACGGCCCGTGGCAAAACGATCATCGCGCATACACCAATGGGCAAGTTCGGGGAACCGGAGGATTTAACCGGTACTCTGATATGGTTGATATCGGGAGCATCTTCATTTGTAACCGGCGTCGTTGTACCGGTTGACGGTGGATTTTCCGCTTTTAGCGGAGTATAAAGCATTGGCGATCAAAAACGCAATTTGGATTCGCCGGAAATATGGATGGATTATTTCTATTTTAGGAGGGTGATTTAGGATATGAGCAAAGCAGATATTGGCTTAATCGGATTGGCTGTCATGGGCGAAAATTTGGTCATGAACATGGAAAGTAAAGGCTTTACGGTTGCAGTATATAATCGTACCACGGAGCGAGTGGATGCCTTTACTCAGGGACGTGCCAGCGGCAAAAATATAATTGGAGCGCATTCTCTGCCGGAGTTGATTGCGAACTTAAAAAAGCCCCGCAAAATTATGATGATGGTCAAGGCCGGCAAGCCGGTGGACGATTTGATTGAACAATTGATTCCCTTATTGGAACCCGGGGATATCATGATCGATGGGGGCAACTCTCATTTTCCCGATACCATTCGGCGTACAGGGTATGTGGAAAGCAAAGGATTTTTATATATTGGGACCGGAGTATCCGGCGGCGAAGAAGGGGCATTGCGGGGCCCAAGCATTATGCCGGGAGGATCGAACGCGGCTTGGCCTGAAGTAAAACCTATTTTGCAGGCTATCGCCGCTAAAGTTGAAGATGGCAGTCCGTGTTGTGATTGGGTAGGCGAGGGTGGTGCCGGCCATTTTGTGAAAATGGTTCACAATGGCATTGAGTATGGGGACATGCAGCTGATTTGTGAAGCCTACCAGTTAATGCGGGATTTGCTGGGAATGACTGCCCTGGAAATGCACCAAGTATTCAGTGGATGGAACCAGGGGGTGCTGGATAGCTATTTGATCGAGATTACCCGGGATATTTTAGCCGTACAGGATGAGGATGGCCAACCGTTGGTCGATAAAATTTTGGATACCGCAGGGCAAAAGGGAACCGGTAAATGGACCGGTATTGCAGCGTTGGAAGAGGGAGTTCCCCTAACCTTAATTGGTGAATCCGTCTTTGCCCGCTGTCTATCGGCTATCAAGGAGGAACGGGTGGCGGCCTCGAAAATACTTATCGGGCCGAAACCTGAGTTTCAAGGGGATCGGGAAGCCTTTATTGAAGATATCCGTCAGGCTTTGTTTGCTTCCAAGATCGTTTCTTATGCTCAGGGTTACACCTTAATGCGGGCAGCAGCGGAAAATTATGGCTGGAAGCTGAATTATGGCGGGATAGCCTTGATGTGGAGAGGCGGATGCATCATTCGCTCGGTCTTCCTTGGTAAAATCAAAGAGGCTTTCGATAAAAATCTTAATCTTACCAACTTGCTGCTGGATCCATACTTTAAAGAAAATATCACAGCCGCTGAAGGCGGATGGCGCAGGGTATGCGCGGCCGCTCTGACAAACGGTATTCCTGTTCCGGCTTTTGCATCGGCCCTGTGCTATTTTGACGGATACCGTTGTGAAAAGCTTCCGGCAAACCTTCTTCAGGCCCAGCGGGATTACTTCGGCGCCCATACTTATGAGCGAATAGACCAACCGCGGGGCAAGTTTTTCCATACCAACTGGACCGGCAGGGGGGGTAATACTGCCGCCACAACCTATACGGTTTAAATATATTGAGTTGGATGATCAAAGGAGAGGTGAATTGGAATGCCGGAACTATATCTCCAAAACGAGAGCATCACCGTGGAAAATTTAGAGATGCAGTTGCGTACGTGGCTTGCGGATTTACCGTCATGGCCCCAAAAAGTTCTTTTATTGCCGCCTGATTTTACGCGCTATCACTCAAAAGCCGGATTAATTGTCACCCTGCTATACGGGATCCTAAATCATGCAGGAACCCTGGTGGACATTATGCCGGCGCTGGGAACCCATGTTCCCATGAGTGAAGAAGAAAAGGCCAAAATGTTCGGGAAGGAAATACCGGCCGCCTGTTTTATCGAACATGACTGGCGCAGAGAAACCGTAAAGGTTGGCGAGGTGCCGTCTGAATTTGTCGCCAAGGTTTCCGGTGGGCTGGTGCAGTACCCGATCGACGTAATGGTGAACCGGCGTCTATTGGATCACGGTTATGACCAAATCATTTCCATCGGGCAGGTGGTTCCCCATGAAGTGGTGGGGATGGCTAATTTCAATAAAAATGTCTTCGTTGGCTGCGGTGGCCCTGATATGATTAATAAATCACACTTCCTGGGGGCGGCTTACGGTATGGAGCGGATGATGGGGCGGGCCGATACGCCGGTGCGAAAGGTATTTAATTATGCAGAGGAACATTTTTTACAGGACATTCCTTTGCAATACATTTTAACGGTCACCACTACTTTCAAAGAGGAAACCAAATTAAGAGGCCTGTTTATCGGCCGCTCCAAACAGCTTTTTGAAAAGGCTGCTCTTTTAAGCCAGGAATGTAATGTAAACTTGCTCGACAAACCTTTGACAAAAGTAGTGGTGTATCTCTCACCGGATGAATTTAAAAGCACCTGGCTTGGGAACAAATCCATTTACCGGACACGGATGGCGATAGCCGATGGGGGAGAGCTGCTGATATTGGCGCCGGGCGTGAAACATTTCGGTGAAGACCAAGCCATTGACGGGCTTATCCGCAAATACGGATACGTTGGGAGCAAGCGGGTTTTGGAGCTTGTTGCCGAGCATCCCGACTTAGCCGATAATTTATCGGCAGCCGCTCATTTAATTCACGGCTCATCCGAAGGACGGTTTACCATAACCTATGCCACGGCACAGCTAAGTAAAAGCGAGGTGGAACAAGTCAATTTTCACTATCAACCATTGGCGGAGGCTCTACAGAAATACGATCCCGCTCTTTTAACCGATGGTTATAACATATTAGCCGATGGGGAAGAGATTTACTTTATCAGTAATCCGGCTTTGGGCCTTTGGGCCGCTCGCAACCGCTTTCAGAGCGAAGGTCAGGATAAGTGTTCATGAGTCGTTCGGGGTTTTACATCATGTCGGTTGTTTTATCATGCAAATGTTGATAGTAAATTTATGGATTGAAATGGAGGTTAAACAATGAATTATGGTTTCAATGTTTCCAAAGAAGGTGCCTTGGATTTTGTTTCCCTCGGAGCTCTCGTTCACCGGTTGGATCCCGGGATAATTCCTTTCCGAAAAGCGAATCAATGCCAAATCCATGTCAGCGGGGGCGAATTTAACTGTGCAGCGAATCTGGCGGATTGTTTCCGGTTGAATACCGCCATCGTAACTGCGATGGCTGATTATCCCATCGGGGATTTAATCGCTGAAAGAGTGCGGGCTATGGGTGTGAAATCCTTTTATAAGCATTTCAAAAACAATGGAGTCAACGGCCCCAATATGGCGACGGTTTATAGCGATAGGGGTCAAGGAATGCGAGCTCCGGTGGTGTTCTATAACCGGGCCAACGAAGCGGCCGCTTTGTTGAAACCGGGCGATTTTGATTGGAATGTTATTTTCAAGGGAGGAATCCGCTGGTTTCATAGCGGAGGCATTTTCGCCGCCTTGTCGGAAACTACCGGGGAAGTCATCATTGAAGCGATGAAAGCGGCTAAGGCGGCAGGCGCCGTTGTTTCATTCGACCTCAATTACCGGGAAAAACTCTGGAATATCTGGGGTGGGCAAGAACGGGCCCTTGCGGTCTTACAGCGCATTATCGAGCAGGTCGACGTGTTGGTCGGTAATGAAGAAGATCTACAAAAAGGATTGGGGATCAAAGGTCCGGAAGTTGCTGCCAAATCCAAATTGGATCCCGATATATTCTTTGGGATGATCGATAAAGTCATTGAAAAATATCCCCAAGTGAAAGTGGTAGCAACTACTTTGAGGGAAGTCCACTCGACGAACCGGCATCGTTGGGGGGCGGTCGCCTGGGTTGACGGAAAGTGTTACCAAGCACCCACCTGTGAATTGGATGTTTACGACAGGGTCGGTGGTGGCGATGGATTTGCCTCCGGTTTGTTTTACGGAATCCTCAGTGATCTGGGCCCGGAAGAAGCCGTTAAACTGGGTTGGGCACACGGCGCTTTGCTGACGACATATCCGGGGGACACTACCATGGCTACCCTTGGACAAGTGAAGGCTTTTGCAGAGGGAGGATCAGCCCGTATCCAGCGTTGATCCGGCAAAAAAAGGGTATCCGGTAACCAAGAAGCTGGCTCAGAACTTATGAGTCAGCTTTTCTTGATCATTTATAACCGGCTAATTTTCCTGTAATGTAATGGAGATTGACTGGTAATTGACTTGAATACCCTGCCAAAATGGGCGATACTGCCAAAACCTACTTTTTCGGAAATGGATGAAGCACTCAAACGGGTTTCCCTTAACAATTTTTGGGCTTCCTTGATCCGGACATTATTTAAATATTCAACGAAGGTGAAACCGGTGACTTTGTTAAAAGCCCGGCTCAGATAATAAGGGCTTACAAAAAACAGTTTAGATATGGAAGAAAGGGAAATTTGTTCTGCATAATGTTGATTAATGTATTGGACAATTTCAGATACTTTTTGGTGAATGGGAGTTGGGTGTTCCGGAATATGGGTTGGATTGTCTTCCACGTAACGGACGGAAAAAACCAGCAGTTGCATGAGTAAAGACTGCAGTGAAATTTCAAAACCGGTTTTTTTGGCATCCACTTCTTGAAACATTTTTTGCAGAATGTCTTCCGCCATCGACTGAGCCTTAATGGAGAAGTGAATTAAATTGAAGCTAAAAAGGGATTTCATAATTTCGTCGACATGACTATCAGGCGTGCTGATAAATTCTTTGCTGAATTTGATGAGGATTCGTTCATGATTTGGAACGCCCGTATCGATGGTTTTATGTAAATCGTAATTATTGATTAATACCAAATCGCCCTTTTTAATAAAAAAAGTGCGGTCTTTAATAAAATAATATCTTTCACCCGTCAATAAATAAAAGATTTCAAAACGATCATGGAAATGATTGGAGGGCATAGTATAATGCCCAATCGCATTTTTATAGCAAAGATAAAAAATATTGGTGTCGTTTTGAAAATCATTATAAATATCTTTCAGTTCCGTCCCCATAAAAATATTCTAACATAAAATTCATCAAGATAGTATCCAATTTATCAGGAATTAATTGCTATCCATTCACAGGGGAGGTTTACGAAAATTGTAATATAATAGAGCTGACCATGTACTAAAGAAAGATTCAATTACGCCCGGGACAACGAAGGTAAAATAAATTAGCAAAACATGTTAAGGTTTTTTAAAATACGGCAAGAAATGCACAGATTTATATGTTGCATTTTAGTAACATGGTAGTGAAGGAAAAATAAAGAAAGTGAAACGTCATGATACTAACTACCATGTTTAACGTTGTCGATTTTGGCGCAGTTCCGGATGGTTCCAAGTTATGCACGGATTCGTTCAACAAGGTTATTAATGCCTGTGCGGCGGCGGGAGGTGGAACAGTATATATTCCAAGCGGAATGTTTTTAACCGGACCGATCCATCTGAAAAGTAATGTATCGTTACATCTTGATACAGGAGCTCGCGTTCTCTTTAGTTCCAATAAAGAAGATTACCCCGTTATTGATTCCAGATGGGAAGGGGTCGAACGTCAGGTATATTGCCCGCAGATCTTTGGCTCCGGTTTGAAAAATATCGTTATATCCGGGCAAGGAGTATTTGATGGTCAAGGTGAGTATTGGTGGCGACTTTTCCGTGCTAAAAAGCTTGAATATCCAAGACCCCGGTTATTAAGTTTTGAGGATTGTTGCCATATCAAAATCGAAGGCGTTTCTTTTGTAAATTCGCCCAGTTGGACATTAAATCCTATTCGTTGTCAGGATATAACCATTCATCAAGTGATGATTAAGAATCCACCAGACTCTCCCAATACGGATGGAATTAATCCCGAATCATGCCAAAATGTGCATATATCCAATTGTCACCTCGATGTAGGTGATGATTGTATCACGCTTAAATCCGGATCGGAAAAGATTCTCAACAAGGTACCCTGCGAAAATATAACGATATCCAATTGTACAATGATTCATGGTCATGGTGGGGTAGTCATTGGCAGTGAAATGAGCGGCGATATTCGCAATGTTGTGATTAGTAATTGCGTTTTTGAAGGCACGGATCGTGGAATTCGGATTAAGTCGAGACGGGGCCGGGGTGGAGTTGTCGAAGACATCAGGGCCGACAATCTGATCATGAAAAATGTGATTTGTCCCTTTGCCCTTTACATGTTTTATCAATGTGGAAAGGGAGGCGCCGAAAGGGAGGTTTGGGATAAGGAACCTCACCCGGTTGGCGAAACGACTCCCGTTTACCGGAGGATCCATTTCAGTAATATTACCGCAACCGCAGTGAATGCCTCCGCCGGTTTTATATATGGTTTACCGGAGATGCCGATATCGGAAATCTCTTTTGATAATGTGTTCATGACGATGGCGGAAAACGCAACCCTAGGAATTCCTGCGATGATGAGTCGTCTGAACCCCATGAAGCAGGAAGGTATGTTTTGCTGTAATACGAAAAACATTTATATCAACAATGTCCATATTGCAGGAAACAAGGGACCGGCTTTTTTGTTTCAAAAAACTGAGAACCTGGAACTGTCAAGATGCACGGCGGAACCTATGGATAAAGCTCAGCCCGTGATACGCTTGGATCAGGTAACCGGAGCCTTGATTCATGGTTGCAAGATTGAAAAAGGAATGGAAACTTTCCTAGAACTGGGCGGCAAACAGACGCAACGAATTGAGATCATCGGTAACAGCCGTTTCATTCAGAAAGGGCAAATCAAATTAACGGATGGCGCCCAAAGTCAAGCTTTCCATTTTTAAAAAGGATATATTTCCTGTACTATTTCCATAAGTTCGCGAAATTGGTTTGGGATATCATATTAATTTTCTAGACAAGGAAGTGTTGCCCTGTGAGCACCCCTGATTGGTCAGTCCGAACAACCGATACGGTTATTCGAACTTGTGAGCCGTTTCAAGTCTGGCATTATGAAACAGGATGTATTTTAAAAGCGATGGAACGGGTCTGGTTAAAAACGGAGACCGATCAATACCTGGATTTTATTAAGAAGAGCATGGATCCAATGATTCAGCCGGATGGCACGATAAAAGGTTACACTCTTGAGGAATATAATTTGGATCAAATCAACACCGGCAGAGTTCTTTTTTTTCTGCACCGCCAAATCGGGGAGGAAAAATATTTGAAAGCGCTTCATCTTTTGCGTCTGCAGATGAAAAGCCACCCCCGAACCAGTGACGGCGGCTTTTGGCACAAAAAAATATATCCCTATCAAATGTGGCTGGATGGACTGTGGATGGCTTCTCCGTTTTTAGCCGAATATGGTCAGGTCTTTCATGAGCCGGCGCTTTTCGATGAAATAACGAACCAAATTCTGCTCATGGAAAAACATACCCGGGATCCGATTTCGGGACTGTTATATCATGCCTGGGACGAAACTAAAACCCAAAAATGGGCAAATCCTGTAAGCGGTTGTTCTCCTCACTTTTGGGGCCGCGCCATGGGTTGGTTCACAATGGCAATCGTCGATATTTTGGATTATTTGCCCCTCGATCATCCCAAACGGGGTGAAGTGATTGGGATATTTCGAAGAGTTATGGTTGCTGTTTCCGAGGTTCAAGATGAAACGACCGGTTTGTGGCACCAGGTTTTGGATCAGGGAAACCGGGAAGGTAATTATTTAGAAGCATCGGCTTCGGCTATGTTTACTTATGCCATGTTTAAAGGGGCGCGCATGAATTACCTTGAGAAAGATTTTGTTGCTACGGCTGAAAAGGCTTTTAACGGGATGATTCAACATTTTGTGAAGATTGACGTCCAGGACGGTGTCGGCTTGGGAAATATTTGCAGTGTTGCGGGCTTGGGCGGAAAGCCATACCGGGATGGTTCTTATCAATATTATGTTGGTGAAAAAATCGCCACCAATGATTTAAAAGGGTTGACTCCCTTTGTGATGGCAAGTGTTGAACGGGAAATGCTCTAGGACGTGGATGAAATAAAGCAAAAGCTTTGCGGTAAATAGGTTTACGAATACGAATGATTTGGTTTATGAATCATTCGTAATACTGAAATATTTTTGTTTTTACTATACAAGGGAGTGATCGTGTTGATGAATTCAGTGGAAGTGGGCACCCCTAAACTCCAACCCCAGTCTAAATTCCGGGCCCGGTTTAATCAGCAAAAGTGGGTGCTGCTATTATTGCTACCGGGCGTCCTCTGGTATGTTATTTTTAGCTATTTGCCGATGATCGGCTCTTACTTGGCTTTTACCAATGCGGGTCTTAGTGCGAATGTATCATTTATTGGGATTGATAATTTTAAGCGGTTATTTCTGTCGCCGGATTTTTGGCGGGCTTTAAAAAATACGATGATTATCAGTGCTTATTATTTGATATTTTATTTCCCGTTGCCGATTATCCTATCTTTATTGATCAATGAGTTTCGTAGTGCCAAACTTAAGCGGGGAATTCAATTCATCGTATACATTCCGCACTTTTTTTCCTGGGCGGTGGTCGGTAGTCTTTTTGTAATGATTCTTTCACCCGGTTCGGGAGTTGTTAATGAAATTATTAAGGCTTTAGGCGGTGAACCGATTTACTTCATGGTTTCTCCTAAATGGTTCCGGGCAATCCTGACGACATCCCATATTTGGAAAGATGTCGGTTATGGGACGGTTATTTATATTGCAACCTTGTCAACGGTCGACCTTGAATTATATGATGCGGCTTCGGTTGACGGCGCTGGGTATTGGGGACGGTTATGGCATATCACCCTGCCTTGCCTCCGGAGTACGATTGCAGTCGTGCTGTTACTGCAAGTAGCCAATATTTTGAGACTTTTTGAACAGGTTTTGGTTATGTACGGACCGGCCGTATATGAAGTATCGGATGTTTTGAATACTTACTCCTTTACCGAAGGACTTCAAAACGGCAATATCGGATACGCCGCCACCATTGGTTTGTTTACTTCACTGGTGAGTTTGTTGCTGGTTCTCGGCACTAACAGTTTAAGTAAAAAGTTTTTAAAAGAAAGCATTTTATGAGGGAAGAGATGAGGTGTGGAAAATGGTATATCGAATGAGCATGAGCCGGAAAGTATTTTTAATATTCAATTATGCAATTTGTTTTTTTATGGCATTGGCGGTGCTTTTCCCTTTATGGATGGCTTTAGCAACTTCGGTGGCCCCGGATGCCCAGGTTATCCAGGGTAATTTTGTTATGTTTCCGAAATCATTCAGCTTGAGCTGTTACATAACTGTTTTTCAAAGCGGTTATATGAAGGGTTTTTACAACTCGCTGATGGTAGCGGTGGTGGGTACTGTTTTGTCCATGTTGTTGACCCTGTTTACCGGCTATGCGTTGGCTCAAAAAGATCTGATTGGACGCAAATTTTTCATGGGTTTTATTTTTGTGACCATGGTTTTTAACGCCGGAGTGATTCCTTTTTATATTGTGGTCAGAAATTTAGGACTCATCGATTCTTATGCTTCTTTGTTTATCCCGGTCTTAATCCAAACGTATAACTTGATTTTAATGAAAAATTACCTGATTTCAATTCCTGAAGGTTTGATCGAGTCGGCCCGGCTAGATGGTTGTTCTGAACTTGGAATTTTGTTTAGAATCGTTATCCCGGTATCGATTCCGATCATTGCCGCGCTTACCCTTTTTTATGTGGTATTTTATTGGAACCAGTACCTAAACGTGGTAATGTTCATTAATGACAGCGCTAAAAATACGATCCAGGTTCTTTTGCGGCAGTTGATCTTCGATAGTTCTTCCGTTCAGAGTGGAACTAACCGGGTTTATTCCAACTTTAAAATGGCTGTTATGGTTCTCGCCATGTTGCCGGTTCTCATTTTCTATCCCTTTATCCAACGGTATTTCATTTCCGGGATTATGCTGGGTTCAATCAAGGGATAAATTAGTTAACCGCTTTGGAAAGGAGATGATGGATGGCTTGAAAAATTGTTGGTCCGGATTTTGAAAATATAGGGAGGATTGAACGATGGTGAAAGTTAGAAAGACTATATCATTGGTTTTAGCTTGCATGTTGGTTTTTTGTTTTGCAAGTGTCGTCGGTTTTTCAGCAAAGAGTCCGGTTACTCTTACCGTGTGTCTACCTACATGGGGCATGGCTGCTGATCCTGCATTGCAGGAAGAAGTTAAAAAGTATATGGAGAAACAAAATAATATTGTTATTAAAATGATTTATATTCCGTTGAACAGTTATGCGGATAAGCTGCCTGTACTATTGGCTTCGGGCGATTTTCCCGATGTCTACCAGGTCACTAAGGCTATGGCCAATGTGCCCGGATATGCCGTCAAAGGCTATGCTGCGGATATCGATAGGTATGTTAAGAGGTCAAAATTATACAAACAGATTCCGGTTAAGTATTTTGATTATATGAAGTCCAATGGCAAAATTTTTGCAGTGCCGCGGGCCAAAGAATCGGAAAAAATAATCTGGCTTCGCAAGGATATCAGCGATAAATATGGCGTGAAACTTTCTAGTACGCCGACAACGGAAGAGTTTTACACTGAGATGAAGAAGATCAAAGATGGTATTCCGTTTTCTTTTTCAAAATTTTTGGATAACCTGCCCTTCTTTTATAATGCATTCGGCACCTATGATGAGATTAGTAAAGATAAAAAGGGCAAATACGTCGATAATTTTAACAGTCCGGAAATGCGGGAGTGTCTGAAGTATGTTAACCGTTTGTATAGAGACGGTATTCTCGACAGGGAATTTCCTACTTGCGATAACACTACCCTGCGCAATAATTTAATTTCCGGGAGAGCTGCAGCCAATTTTGATTATGATAACCGTTTCTTCTATTATTACAGCGAAATTGGCAGGCTGGATCCGAATGCCAAACCGGATTTAATGCCTATTTTCGGTTTGAGAGGGGCGAAGGGTCATGGTGGAACCTTAAATGAAGGTACACAAGATGCTTTCGCAGTGAGTCCGAAATCTAAAAATCCCCAAGCTGCCGTGAATCTAATCGCCTGGATGGTTGGTACCGCGGATGGCATTAAGGCCTACCGTTTTGGACTTCCCGGGAAACATTATGTGGTGGAAAATGGGATCATCAAAGCGACTCCAGCTGCTCTAAGCGCCGGGATGAGGGAGGATCAAAGCGATTTATTAAAACAATTCGTTGATTTTGATGATATGAAATTTGAAGGAAAATTCGCCAACTCGGAATTGACCGGAAGTTACAATAAGATGGTCGTTAAAGAAATAAGCAAATACACCGGACCTAAGTATGTTATTCCGGCAGGCGCATCAGCCATATATGACAATATCGGTCCCTCGCTGATCAAAAAACGCCAGGAACTGGCTTTGAAAATGATTATCGGTAATGTATCGGTTGAAGACGGTTTCAAAGAATATGAAGCTTACTTCAAGAGCATTAACGGCGCTCAGATGTTGAAAGAGTTGAATACCAGGAAATAAGTAGTTACCCGGCAGTTTGAATAAATCAATGGGGCTGTTGCAAAACTAAAAGTAAGTTTGCAACAGCCTTTAAATTTATGTTAGCTTGAATGTGATTAAGCTGCCTAAAAAACTGACCTCACCCCCGTTCCCCTCTCCAAACGAAGCTATTTCGAAAAGACTATTCATGGAGAGGGGAGAATAGTCTGAAATTCTGGTCTATTTTGAACTATACCCAGTTTCTTCTGCTATTTGTTCTATCCTTTTTGCTTTTTACAAAGCAACTGCAAAATTTTATTGTTCATTTTGCATCAGCCCCTTTTTGTTTTATACCCCCGATGAAAGCTAATCAAACCGAAATTTGAAGTTGAATAGTTTGTAATGAACAGTAAATCATCCATAATCAAGACCCGGCCAATTACCGGTAACCAATGACTAATAACGAATAGCCAAGAACCGGGTAACGGGCTTGGTCAAAATATACATAGAATAGCGATATAATGACAAGAACTGCGCGGTTTTTTTGAAGAGGGTTTTGTATAATGAAACCGTGATCAATATGTTGTTGCGATGGATACGGTTTTCGTTTCTGCAGAAATATTGCGCTGATATATTAAATTTGGCAAAGTTCTTTTTTCTATCATTTTATTATGGATTGAATATCAGAAGATATTATTCGGATATTTTAATAAAAATGGCTGAAATCGAGATTTAATTTGAAATAATTACTTTTCAGTTTGTAAGCGGTTACATCGCTGTTTTTTGTAATATTACATTTTAGGGTTGCTTGGAGTTGTGGTAACACGAAGACACAAGCTCTGGTAATTGATTTGTAAGGAGGTGGTTATTCGCAATATTTGGGTAAACGTATTTTCGGTATCGTAGGGTGTCTTTTGAAATTTTTTAATTAGAGGGAGGAAATTCATTTGAAGAAACTAGTTGTACTAATGATTTCGATCGTTTTAATTCTTTCAATCGCCAGTATTTCTTCAGCGGCAGTAACGGTAAATACTGATTTCCGGTATGAATACATAAATATAAGCGGAAATGATAAAAATCAAGCTGCTAACGGAAGTCAAGCTGAAGCATATGATAATGCTGATTTTCGTATTATTGTCGATTATGCACCTGATACAAATCCAAAGTATAGCGGACATATGCAGTTAAGGACGCAAACTACCGGAAAGCCGACAACCGAACAAAATTATAACCTTAATTCGCAATTGGATTTTTATGCAGACGAATATTGGATTAACTGGCAAAAAAGTTGGGGAAATATTCGGATAGGTAACTGGGATTGGAAAATTACTCCTAGCCGAGTCTTGGTGAAAGCCTCAGGGAATAATATTTTCCCAAGGTCTCAGAGCAGTCTTGCTATTGATGTCCCACTCGGGTCTGTATTCTATACTGGCGCTAACTATGTGATTGACGGAAGTTCTGACAGTAAAGTACGGGATGGGGCTTATGATCTGAAGTTGGGATTCAAGACTCAAAAAGTTGGATTGGAACTTCACGGCTATGATTGTAATACAACTAGCGGTGTAGAGACCGGTACTGCTTGGGACTTATGGTATCAGGCTTTTGACAGTGTGAAATTTTACGTTTACGGTCATGATGTGGAGTATACAAATTCCGATCCAGATCCGGAAACCATTTTTGGTATTTTATTCACCAACCTTGGTGGTGTAAAAGGAGCTCAAATCAGCCTTGAATACGGCATTGATAAAACTGATCCTATAATCTTCACCAAAGAATACAATCAATATGGCCTTCAAGCAATTTATCCATTCGCTAGCGGATGGCAGGTTGAGTATGAGTTAACAAATTTATATATGAAACTCACTTCAGCAGATGTAGAAACAAAACACCTACTTCGTTTAAGACTCAAATCCAAATAAAATCAAGAAGGGGCTGTCGAGAAGTAAATTGAGACAGCCCCGTTCATTTAAACGGGAAATGAATTTTTATTGAACTAATGTTCCGTTGAACAGCTTTTTTATTTAAAATACCTTCCAATAGCTCCTTAAAGGCTGCTCCATGTCTTTCTTCCTCTGACAAGCGTCGAACTCGGCTTCATCGAAAGCGATTCGCGTATAGGTTTAGCTACCTCCGGGTACCTTTGCGATCGGCTTGACGGCCTTATGGCAAGGTAAATGCCAACCTCGGTACATTCGCCCATAAAATTAGCTTTTAAGCCTTCAGCACTTCCGGATCAATGACTCCGATCTTATGGTCATCAGCGACTGCATCCCGGCATCGGTTTTCTCCGTAAACTTCTCAGGGGATGCTCCACATTGAGGACACTTATCCGGCGCTTCGTTCCCATTATGGACACAACCACAGACTGCACAAACATATTTTTCATCAATAATATTCCTTTGATGGAATGGCGGAATCATTTAACCGAAACAACTGTTGATAGTTCATTAATTTTGTCAGAAGCGTTTTTTTAGTTTATGATAGCCAATGTGAATAATGTATACCAAGGACATGGGAAATTCTTTTGCCAGCAATTTATTTACAGGGTTTTTAAAAGTTACGTCGAAATAACGGACCAAGAATGATTGGAAACCGGGAGGTAGGATAGATGAAACCTTTTACTCGTGCTGTCGTTATAATTTTAATAGTGGCAATTGTTGGTGGGTTCGCTTTAACTGGATATGCAATTCAATTACCGAATGTCCCGGTAGGGGATCCCCATGCAATTCGGGGCGGGGAGCTCAATTTGAAAATATCCGATTTTCCTAAATCCTTTAATTATTATGTCAACAACGCTGCAGATACGGCAGCCGTATTTGAATTGGTTTATGATAACCTGATGAGTTTAAACTACAACACCTTGGAATTTGAACCACTCATCGCCAAATCCGTCATGGTTTCCACGGATAAGAAACTATTTACCGTTAAAATTGATCCTAGAGCTAAATGGGCTGACGGTAAGCCGATTACCACGGAGGACATTCTCTTTACGTACGATGTGATTATGAACCCCAAAAATCTCACCTCAGTACAACGGATGTCTTTAAGCCGTTTTAACCGTCCAAAGGTAATCGATAAATATACCATTGAGTTTTCGGCCAAAACAGTTCATTATCATAATTTTGTTGTAGTAGCGGAGTTCGCACCATTGCCTGAACATTTATTTGGTGGAAAGGATTTTAATAAGGCTTTTAATATGAGTCTACCAGCCGGTAGTGGCCCATATGTATTAAGCGAAGTTAAGGAAGGCCGTTATTTCGTACTGACCCGCAGGAAAAATTACTGGGCCGACCAGTTGCTGAGCCGCCGAGGCATGTACAATTTCGACCGGGTCAAATATAAGGTTATCCGGAATGAAAATGTAGCTTTTGAATCTTTTAAAAAGGGTGATTTCGATACTTTTTCGGTGAGCACCGGTAAACGCTGGGCTACGGATACCAATTCGGAGCGTTTTCAGAAGAACTGGATCATCAAACAAAAAATTTATAACTATACTCCCCGTCTTTTCGGAGGATTGGCGTTGAATATGCGCAGGCCTATCTTTAAGGACCTGCGGGTTCGTCAGGCGCTGAATCATTTGTTGGATCGGAAAACTATCATCGAAAAACTGGAATATAACCAATTAAAGCCGATGACTTCGTATTTTCCGACTCTTTATGGTCCCAAGCAAGCTAATCCGATGATCAATTATGACCCGGCACTGGCTAAAAAGTTACTCATGGAAGCCGGATATACCCGTTTGGACAAGGAAGGTTATTTGCTGAACTCACAGGGAGAACGGCTGGAGTTTACGCTCACCTATCCGCTGGAGGATTATGAGAAATATTACACTCAGTTTGCTCTAGACTGCAGGAAAGTTGGCGTAAAAGTTAATCTAGAATTGGTCTCTTGGGCGACGATGATTAAGCGGATGGATGAATACAAGTTTGATACGGTTTCAATCTTTTGGGATGACCAGTTGTTTAGTGAAGGAGAGGAGCAATTATGGCATTCGAAACATGCTGATGAAGTTGGCGGCAGCAATCTCTGCGGTTATAAAAATCCGGAAGTGGATCACTTAATCGATTCGATGGCTCCCATTTTCAATGTCAACCAGCGCAATGAAATCACCAAAAAGATTGACCGGATTCTTTACCGGGATATGCCTTATATTTTATTCTGGACTAACGATAGTGTCTGGGTTTTATACAAAAATGTCTTTGGAATGCCAAAAACGGTGTTCCCTAAATATTCCACCGGAATCGTCAGATACTGGTGGTTCGATCCGCAGAAAGTCAAGCGATATCAAGAAGCATTGAAAAAGAACCAGGCTCTACCCGGGGTACCGGCCGAAGTTTATTATGATCAAGCCATAACCAAATAACGGAGCAATCATGCGGGCTTATTTTATCAAACGATTATTGTTAATCATCCCTACGCTTCTCGGGATCACCATCGCTTGTTTTATTGTGATGCAAATGGTTCCCGGAGGTCCGGTAGAACAGGCTATTCAAAAGATGAAAATAGCCTCACAAAGAGGGGCTTCAGCCGGAATTAGTAACAGCCGGGCTGGAATGACTCATTATGAAATCGAAAATATCAAAAAATATTACGGTTTTGACAAGCCGGTTTTAGTACGTTATTTTAACTGGTTGGGTAAATTGATCCGGCTAGATCTTGGCACCTCTTATGCTTACGAAAAGCCGGTCCTCGAAGTCATTGTCAGCCGTTTTCCGGTATCACTCACTTTTGGGCTGGTTGGAATGTTTTTCACCTATTTGGTTTGTATTCCTTTGGGGATTAAAAAAGCCTTGGTCCACGATCAACCTTTCGACCATTGGAGCAGTGTGTTGATATTTCTGGGCTATTCCATACCTTCCTTTGTATTGGCTGTGGTCTTGATTGTGCTTTTCGGCGGCGGCAGTTTCTGGAACCTTTTTCCCATCAGCGGGATGGTTTCCGATAACTTTGAAGACTTATCGCTGATGGCCAAGATTTTCGACTATACTCACCATATGGTTTTACCGATTCTTTGTTACACCATCGGCGGTTTTGCCACGTTGACCTTGCTGATGAAAAATTCCTTGATGGAACAGCTGAATCAGGATTATATCCGGACCGCTCTTGCCAAAGGGCTTACCTATCAACAAGCGGTTTTTCGGCATGGTCTCAGAAACGCTTTGATTCCGATTGCCACCAATATCGGGATGATTATCGGGGTGATTCTTTCCGGGTCAATGCTGATTGAAACGATTTTCACCATCGACGGCATGGGTCTGCTCGGCTATGAATCCATTGTAAACCGTGATTACCCGGTGGCTTTGGGACTGATTGTGATATCTAGTTTATTGGTTTTACTGGGGCGGATTATTTCTGACTTTTGTTTGGTGATGGTGGATCCACGAATAAAATTTAAGTAGGTGGTCTTAGCTTGCGAATTTCTCCCATTACCTTACGGCGCTTTAAAAAATTTAAGCGGATGAAACGGGCCTTTGTTTCATTTTGGATATTGCTGCTCACCTATATTTTATCTTTGGGCGCTAATTTTATCGCCAATGATCAGCCGCTCATCGTCGGATACCAAGGGGAATTATTTTTTCCGGTAGTCAGTTTTTATGACGGTAGTCATTTTGGATTGGGCGCAACCGATATCCCCAATTATAAAGAGCTTCAGAAAAGTAAAAATTTCAACAAGGATCGGGGGGATTTTATGCTTTTTCCTCCGATTCCTTATGGTCCTAATGAAGCTTTATTGGAATTACCCGGTAATCCTCCTACGCCTCCCACGATGAAGAACTGGCTTGGTACAGATGACCGGGGCCGGGATATTTTAACCCGGTTATTGTACGGTTACCGGATAAGTTTTAGTTTTGCCTTGTTGATTACTTTCGTCAGCATGGTCTTGGGAGTCATGATGGGCGCCCTGCAGGGATATATCGGCGGCTTTTTCGACTTAACCATGCAGAGATTGATTGAGATCATATCGGCTTTACCTTTTTTATATATTGTGATTATCATTGGCAGCTCCCTGGGAACCAGTTTTGTAACTTTATTAGTTATATTTGCTCTCTTTGATTGGATTGGGATTTCCTTTTTCATCCGCTCCGAGTTTTTAAAATTGAGAGAGGCCCAATTTGTCGAGGCCGCCAGGGCTTTAGGGGTTAAAGACGGGAAGATTATGTTCCGGCACATTCTACCGAATGCTCTGACACCGATTATCACTTTTTTGCCTTTTGACTTGATTGGTGCGATTTTCTCCCTATCGGCCCTTGATTATTTGGGATTTGGCTTGCCGGCCCCCACTCCCAGTTGGGGGGAACTTATGCATCAGGGAATGGGTAATCTTTCTTCGTATTGGCTTTCTCTTTATCCGGCCCTTGCATTGTTTAGCGTTTTATTATTGATTGCTTTCGTCGGAGAGGGGATCCGGGAGGCTTTCGATCCCCGGGAATATAGTAAAATGGAGTAGGAAAAGGCGGGTATTCGTTAATGATTACTGGTCATTAGTGATTGGATTGGGATTGATAGAATGGGTTCCTTTTGGTTTTATAGTTGTTTATAACAAAATGCGATGATGGTCTTGGGGGTTATGGAAGCAGGATGGAGCAGCCGATTTTAGAAATACAAAATCTCAATATTCGTTTCGCCACCGGCGCAGGTTTGATAAAAGCAGTCGATGGGGTTTCTTTTAATCTTGGGCAAGGTGAAACGTTGGGCCTTGTCGGGGAATCAGGTTGCGGTAAATCGGTGACTGCGCTTTCCATCTTGAAACTCATTCCTTCCCCGCCCGGGAATATTACAGCGGATAAACTCCTTTGGAAAAGCCGCGATTTATTGAAAATGCCCTTACCTGATTTAATTCGGTTGCGGGGTCAGGAAATCGGCATTATCTTTCAGGAACCCTTGACCAGTTTTAATCCGGTACAGAAAATCGGCACCCAAATCAGCGAGTCGCTCCTGATTCATCATCATCCGGTCAACAAGAAAGATGTTAAAGAACGTGTGATTCAGGCTTTGGCAAAGGTTGGAATCTCCAGTCCTTCCCGGCAATATGAGGCATATCCTCATGAACTTTCCGGCGGCATGCGGCAGCGGGCCATGATCGCAATGGCTCTGATTTGTAGACCCCAATTATTAATTGCGGATGAACCGACCACGGCTTTGGATGTAACCATTCAAGCTCAGATTTTGGAATTGCTGCAGCAATTGCAAGCGGAAAATCAAATGTCATTATTGATGATTACTCATAATTTGGGTATTGTGGCCGAAATCGCCCAAAGAGTGGCGGTGATGTATGCCGGAAAAATAGTGGAAATCGCTTCGATGCGGGAAATATTCAACAATCCGATGCATCCCTATACGGAAGGACTGTTACGGTCGATTCCAAGCCCGCATCATACCGGAGAGCTTTATGCGATACCGGGAATGGTTCCCGATCCTTTTTCTTTGCCGCGGGGATGCTATTTTGCGCCCCGCTGCGAAAAAGCGAGGGATGTTTGTAGCAAAGAGACACCGAAGTTAATTGCTAAAAAGGATGGACATGCGGTGGCGTGTTGGGTGTGGGAATAGAGAGGGAAGTAAACTCTTAGAAGCCTATTCAAATGCAATAATTCCCGGAAAAAGAAATTATGAAAAGATAGATTGGAATTGAGTATTGAAAGAAACAAATGGTTAAGACTTTGATTTTATTCTGACTTCTAATTACTTGGTGGTGTTCCTATGAACAGCATATTGCAAATCTCCAATTTAAAAAAATATTATCCTGTCCGTTCCGGCTTGATGGGGAGGGTTACTAAGTGGGTCCGGGCGGTTGACCGGGTGAGTTTTGAAATCCGTCCCGGAGAAACATTAGGCCTGGTTGGAGAATCCGGTTGCGGAAAAACAACGGTCGGGCGAAGCATTCTCCAATTGATTAAGCCAACCGGGGGTTCGGTCGTTTTTGAAGGAGCCGAACTGGTAGGAATGGCAAAGCGGGAATTACTGAAATGCCGCACCCGGATGCAGATTATTTTTCAGGATCCGTATTCCTCCTTGAATCCTCGCCGCGTAGTGCTGGACCTTGTCGGAGAAGGGCTGGCTGAACATGGCCTTGTAAATAGTCTGGAAGAAAAAAAGGAAAGAGTCGTTTCACTCCTGGAACGGGTTGGGTTATCTTCACAATTTCTTTACCGGTATCCCCATGAGTTTTCCGGAGGGCAAAGGCAGCGGATCGCCATTGCCCGGGCGATCTCTTTAAGCCCGGTATTGCTGGTTTGCGACGAACCGGTTTCAGCGCTTGATGTGTCAATCCAGGCTCAAATCATTAATTTATTGATTGAATTGCGGAATGAACTCCAAATGGCTTATCTTTTCATCGCTCACGACCTGGCTGTGGTCAAGCATATCTCCCATCGGGTCGCAGTGATGTATCTTGGACAAATTGTGGAGCTATCGCCTGGGGCTGAATTATTTGAAAAGCCTTTGCACCCCTATACTTCAGCATTATTATCGGCGATACCGGTTCCAAACCCGGATTATTCCAGAAAAAGAATCATTTTAACCGGAGAGATCGACAATACGGCGGATTTTAGTAATGGTTGCTGTTTTGCGGCGCGCTGCCCCATCGTGGTGGATATTTGCCGTTGTCAAGAACCACCGGCAGTTTTTCACGGCAGCGAACATTTTGTAAAATGTTTTCGAGCAGGAGAAACGAATGTCTGAATCTATTCTTAAACTCACGGACCATTTTTTAAAACCCAAAGATTGGTACCAGTTTTCAGAACCGGTTTTGCAAGGGTTTGTATTGATTGGCTCGAAAGATGACCAGAAATATGCCGGGCTGATTACAAAACCAAACCTTCCGAAAGTAAATCATCGCGGTCCGAATCCCGTCAAATTGTACCGTGATTATTACGGCTTTTTGACATTGCGTACCAAATTGTTGCCCGAGGAATTAACCGTTAAATTTGCCATCGGGTACACGATGCACTCCAAAGTGGTTACAGTGGACGATTATTCCAATTTTGGCTGGTTACGCCTGGCTACCGGAATCGAAGATTATCTTTACCCCAATCTATGTCACCATAAACAGTTGCTGGAATACCTGATGGCCCATTCCAAACACCCTAAATTTGTAATTACCCGGGTCTATTTTTATTTGCAAAATGATATTTATGAATGCTTAACGGCAGAAATTTCAAAACGGGAATCCCTCTAAAACGAAGATCATTTGTGAAAAAATGAACTTATCCAAACCCAAAAGGTATTTTTAGAAATCTGGCCAATATTATTATTATAAAAAAGATACCCGACAGCATCCGTTTAACGCGTGTTTTCATAAAACAAGCAGTGGAAAGGATTTGCCGGGTATTTATTGGATAAGGGAGGGATACCAAATGAAGGTTGCGGACTTACTGAAGGATAAAGGCAAGAGTGTGATTACCATTACTCCGGATGAACCTGTTTTTTCAGCCATGGGCAAATTAATCGAAGATCAAATCGGTTCCTTGGTGGTAATCGATGCCGAAAAGAAGCTGGTGGGAATCATCTCCGAACGGGATATTATGCGTGCGGCTTATTCCGATTTTGATACCTTGAAATCGAAAAAAGTGTCCCAATTAATGAGTACGAATATTATTATCGCAATCCCAGAAGATGATATTGATTATATCATGGGAATTATGACGCAAAACAGGATCCGGCATGTGCCGATTGTTACGAAAGACGGAATTATCGGTATTGTTTCAATTGGTGATATCGTTAAATATCAGCTGGAGGAATTTCAGGTTAAAAATCGTTATCTCGAAGAATATATGTATGGGCAAACGTTATAATGGATGTCTTAAGCCGGGTGTTACAACCCGGCTTTTGAATTGAATGAAGCGGTTGCTTTTTTATTCAAACTATAATAGTTTTTTTTAATCCGAAACCAATGTCACGGGAGCATAAGGGATGACGAGAAACCGGGATGAAGTTGTAACTTTTGGATAAGTATTTGGCTCATTGAAAAAGATAACAAGATCGGATTGGGTTTTTAATAAATGGAATGTTCCCGGAAAAAGGCTTGCAAATTCTTCATAGGAAGTCCCGGGGGAAAATATCCCGACGTGAAAATCTTCCAAGCGTTTTTGGTATTCTTTTTTCTGCCCGGCAATGACTTGGGCTTGCGTGCGCCAATGATGAAACCCAATTCCTTGCGGGGCTTCGTTAAAAAGAAGAACGCTGCCGCCCGGCTTAAGCAGTTTGGGTATTGGGTGGAAAGATTTGAAAGTGCCGATTAAGTTTTGATTGAAAGGCCGGCATCCTAAAATTAAAAAATCCGCCAACTGTTCAGGTTTACAGACAGTGACGATTTTTAAGAGTTCCGTTGCCGCTTGATGAAAAGAATCCAGCATATCTCCACCGACGATTTTATAAATTTCCCCTTCCGGATTGGAAAGCAAGTGCCAGCTATGGGAAATAGGCAGCATGCCCAGGATTTCATTGATTAAATTTCGCATGGGTGAATTCTCTGTTCCGGGTGTTCCCCCAGGAAGGCCGTGAAGAGCTTTGATTGTTTTCAAACCGGCCACTCCCGGCAGTAATATTTTTGCGCCGCCTGATAGTCCAGCTAAAGGGTGGATGTTCATCGTAGAGATGGTCATTCTAAAATCGGCCTGGACGACTTTTTGGTTAAAAAGGAGTGGAATTCCGGACTGGCTGGTTCCGATGAGTTGGTTGTTCTGAAGACAGTCGTGAATCGACACCGGCCAATGGGAGGAGCCGATCTTTTCTAATAAATCGGCCTGCCGGGCGTGAAAATGAGCTCCCGAAGCAATGATAATTTCAACCCCCCAAAGGCTGCCGCGAAATTCTTGAACCGTTTGACAGATGGTATTGACAATAATTCCGGTTCGACTCACCCGGGAAGGATCTTCCAGGATTAAGACGATTTTTTTGGCTTTTTTGAGTTCCGTCCGGAAGGTGTTTAAATGGTTTTGGATCAAGGATGGTATTTCTTCAATCGGGATCGATGGAGGATAAAAAGGTTCTAAGCGGCTCAAATGAGCGGTATCAGGGAGAGGAAGAACTATCTTCTCAGTATACCAAGGGATCACTACCATAATGACCTCTGAATGCGTTAAGTATATTGACTCAGTATACCCAATGAATTGTTTTGATAATCTTGGAAGACATTGTTTGCAGGAGTTATTCGATAGGGTAATCATTATCCCGGGTAAAAGGAGTGAGAGTCAATCCTGCCGGAAAATCAATGAATTTATCGACAGGATTGATGGTTTTAGGGATTTTTAAATCTGGCGAATTTACAGCCAATCGGAGGCATTGCCGTCGCGATTTGATTTATCCTTGTTTTTGGTTTTCGGTGAGGGTGTTGGAGTTGGGGTGGGAGATGGTTTAGGCTCCAACTTTGATGCTACTTTTGCATTAACGGCGATTTCACCAGTTTGAGATTCAATCCGGCAGATGGAAGCCTTTTCTTTGACTTCGACCACGGTCAATACGGCTACATCATCACTAAGCTCGGCAATGACTTCTTTTGTTTTCGGATCGCGTATGGTTTGGATATTGCCTTTCACAATGAAGGTCATACCCGGTTCAACGCCATGATCGCCACCGACATTAATGATGATGGTGGATGACGAAGTATATGCGATGAGGCCTTCGATAGGTTTATCGGCGCCAGACTCATAAGCTTTCTGAGCAAATTGAACGGCCACCGAATTGACGGCGTCGCGTAAAGCCAGGCCCAGATCGGTCTTGGCAAAATTTCCGCCCAGCATCATGGCGCCGCCGCCACTGGCGATTCCCAGATTGGTCCGCTTTTTTTCACCAAACCCGGTAACTCCCCAAAAAATTTCGGCTGTTGTTGTTTCGACCATCCTGGCGTCAATAGCCACCCGGGCGGTCTTTGTCTTAAAAGCAAGGCCGAGTCGGCTTCGGGGATCAACGAAAGCGCTGCCTTGATCATCCATTGTGAATTCGGTCACATGTCCCATAACCAGAAATTTCACACCCAACATTTTGCCGAACTCAATAGCGGTATTGGAGTCTACATTGACTGCGGACAACTTCTGTTCCGACAAAACGCGGTTGACTTCTTCACGTTCGATTAACCGGAATTGATTGGTGTTCATCAGCGCAGTCACCAATTCACTGGAAACTTCTTGACCGACATCAAATTGATTCCCCCACCAACGATTCCGGATGGATCGGTCGTCAAACGGCAATACTGCGATTTTATAGAGCTGTCCGGCGCTATAGGTTGGCGCTGTAAAGCTGATAAGTATCATGAGTAGAAGGAAGAACATTAAACCTTTTTGCTTCACCGCGATATACCTCCATTGCAAATAAAACTAGAACCAACCTTCTTTGGTGATCTTTTCGGCAAGATCTTTGGCGAGTTCGGGAATTTGATTTTGAAAGTCTTCCATTTCCTTACCGTTGAAACTCTCGGAAATTTTAATTTCCTTAATGACTTCTCCACCGGGAACTTTCAAGACCCGGGCGGTGATTTTAAATTTATTGGATTTGCTTCCCTCCGAAACGATTTCGCCGACCACCACTTGGCCTGCTCCGAGGATGCGCCCGAGATCCATTGCCAGGCTGTCATTGAGAGTATCGCTAAGGCCTTTGGCTTGTTCATTGATAACTTGTTGCACTTTTTTATAGTCGACCATTGCAAATTTTCCGGAAGCAGATTTCACCACTAATTCCGATTGTAAAGCCTGAATGAGCGGTGTCTCTATCCCCAGTTGGGTACTGCGGTTTATGAAAAACAATACGGCCCGTAGCGGAATATTGCCTTGCAATTGGACTTTAACTCTTGTATAACGGTCGTTCAAGTCCTGATAGTTTGGATTGTATGTATAAGCTTTTCCATAGGCATCCAAGGCCGATTCCAGCTGGTTCTGGCTTTCATATGTCCGCCCCAGGTTATAATACCGGGCTACCATATCTTGGGAGAGTTTGTCCAACTGGGATTTGGCTTCTACCGAAGTGGGACTGTAGAAGAGAGCTTTTTTATATAAGGCTAAAGCCTCTTCATACTTCTCTTTGGACTTGGATTCATCACCCATTTGAACTAACATGGTACATGCTTGAACTTTGGCGCCGGCCAATTTTTGCTGAACATCTTTATATTTCGGATATTCTTTGGCGGCTTGACTGTAGGCGTCGGCTGCCAGATCCCAACGGCCTTCCTCGGCGTATGTTTTGGCTTGCTCATAAAATTGTTGGGCTTTGCCCTTGGATGCAAAAACAGGGGCGGAAGTCAACAAGAGTGAAACGGCTATGAACAGCAGCAATCCGGTTTTTAATGATGTAAGATACTTCATCGGGGAACCTCCTTATCCATTGGAAAATCAGTTGATAATAATAGCCACCGCGGCGTTGGCGCAAATTTCCTCCCGGTTTTTCGATTGGCGGAAGGTCTTGGAATCATCGCTGCTGATGATGACGTCGGTGGCCTCGCCCTTTACTTTAACGGCCCCGACTGCTTTGACAACGAGCGGATTGTTGCCCAGCCGGTCGACATTATCTTCTTTCACTCTATCGATGGAACGGGAATAGATCACCATGGATTTATCGACTCTAACCATGTAGGGGCCATAAATTAACAGATTGGTGCCGGCCTCGAAAACCTGGGGAGCCAGGGCCCCTTTCACGCTATAATTGCGGGCGTCGATGATTAAGCCGGTGTAGTCGGGAGCATCGCTGGCGGCCGAATCACCCGGAGCAATATCCGGTGCAATCGCCGGGGGATTAGCCAGTGGAGACAATGAAGAACTCTGTTTCATTTGATCCAGAATCAATGAGGTTAGGGTACCGACTGGAACCAATAAGGTCACGGTGCAGACGCCCGAGGAGTATGTCGATGAGCCCAATTGAGCGCCTTTAAGCATTCCTTCAACCTCGGTGCGGATCATATCATTTTCGAGTTCCATATCTTTGACAAAGGTGTTGGAACGAACCCGGACGCCTTCTACAACTTCCAACGCATTCCGTTGGGCGACGGCGATAGCGGCTCTTTCGGCCAGGATTGGGGCCACAGCGGGATTAGCGCCTTGTTTGGCGGCTCCCCGGCCCATAACCGTAATCAACCCTTTTTCCCAGCTGATTTGGCCCCTGTTACTCGCTACATTCTCTTCCAACATGCCGGGATATCCAAAAACCGCAACTCCGGTAAAGGATAAAATAGCTGCTAAACCTAAAGTTAATATCCGTGTTTTCATGAGTGGTTACCTCCATTTTATCGAAAAATAATGATTTCATTATCGGGTAGGAATTATGTTGGCCGTTCATTCCCCCTTCATAAATATGGTTTTATTTGTGTTGAAGGATAATTTTACTCCCTGAAATGCTGGTAATATCCAAATGCAATTCTTTCCAGCCGGAAATGAAATCGGCCAGTTGGTCCGTTAACAATCCAGTCTCCACATCCAGCGCAGCGCTGCCGTTGTTAAAGCTGCGCAAAAATACGTTATCGATGTTGGGAATGGCTTTCAGACGGCGTTGCAACTGTTGCAAATCCGAATAGCCGATGGTATTTACCATGATTTGGATGGTTCGCTGACTGTCAATGAATTGTTTGGGAAGTTGCTCTTTTAGAAAACCGGCTGCCTGATCGGCGGCATCGTTTAGAGCTTTTTGAAAGGCGATGTCAACACTGAGATCAACGCCGCGGGCGTTAAAGGTTTGGGAAAGGAGAGCGGCGCCGCTATCGGCGCGGAGGGCCCGGATAGTTAAATAAGCCCGCTCGGCATGAATGCCCTGGGTTTCTCCTATGGGCTCTTTTCGAATCTCGCCGATGATCAGTATTTCTGCCTTTGAACTTGCGGCAAGTTTGGAAATTTCCTTCGGGTCTTCGGTAAAAACTTTTGTCCCGCTCCCGGCTCTTTGAAACTCCGAGGCGCGCTGCGGATCAACGACAGGAAACCCGGCATCTTTCAAACTTTCCATAAGTTTTGAAGCCGCATCGGAGTTGGGAACCAAAATCATCAGCCGCGGTTTTCCGGCTTTCAATAGAGTTAATTGAAGTGCCTCCACACTTTGCTGCAAATCGGCTTTTTTGACCGTTAATCTCGCCCAAACCTTGTAATAACCCTTATCTTCCCAGCTGTTCAAAATCTCCTGGCGGGATACATAGCCGTTGGCCCGGGTTTTGATGGTATCCTGGATGAATTGAAAGTCCTTGACATCGGTTTGGCTGGACACCATCGTGCCGATTACCTGTTCCACAGCTTTGCGGGATGCATCGAGCAGCGCCATTTTCTCGGCTTGAAGTTTGTCGCCGTTTAAAATAGGACTTTGCCCTTCCATTTCAATGGTAACGCCTTCTTCACCCGCCCCATAAGCCGGATTGATTTGGAAATGAATTATCATTGAAGAACATAATAAAGTCAGCAAAAGCAAATACGGTTTTTTCATGAATAACCAAAAACCTCCAGATAAAAGAAAATAAATCCCACGGGAATTTCTCAAATTACCCTGATTATTTCGAGCAAAAGTTGTTAATTCCTTCCGTATTTGCTTATAAATCAAGTTGGGCGAACGGAGCATTAAAAATATATGATTCCATATTTTTTAAAATATGTTGATATGCATAAATTAATGGTGAAAAATAAATATACAAAATAGTACGTAAATGATAAAATTTTATATAGTGCTTCCAAAAAAGATATAAGGAGGATTGATGCAAAATGAAAAAAATGGGTCTGGTATTAGTTTTGACTTTTATTTTGGTTTTAGGGTTTGCAATGATGGTTTGGGCGGATGATGATGCGAAGACAAAGGTTTATTTTGATACGTGGATAGGAGGAAATACGAACCAACGTACTGAAGAAACCGGTTATGACACATCGGAATATGATTTCGACACAACATGCTTTTTTCTTGGTTTTGACACAGTAATCAATAGATTTAAACTTGGTGGTGACTTAGGAATCAATGGTACCATTAAAGCCGATAACGGTAATTTTGATTTTACAATGATAAACTTGAAATTTGGGTATCGTATACTGGATGGAGAAAATAGTAAAGTTGATATTGTTGCGGGTTTTATGAATTTTGACGGAAAAGCTTACGGAAATGATGCGTGCACTGGAGTCATGTTAGGGGCTGATTTGAGTTATGCTTTTTCTGATCAAATGTTTTTTCAAGGTTCCTATGCGTTTTCAATGAATGGTTCATGGGGTGACTTCGATTCTGCTGATTTATCCAATTTAAACCTAAAAGTAGGTTGTTTGGTCGCTGATAATGTTGCCCTGACGGCGGGATATCGTTTATATACAGTGAAAGGTAAATTTTCTGATTCTTATTATGATTATAATTATAATCTAACGAATAAGATGAGTGGTTTGACTTTAGGAGTTATGTGCGGATTTTAAATAAAGATTTGAGACTATAATTTTATAATAATTACAGAAAAGCCATCGGGCCTGACCGGTGGCTTTTCTGTAATTTAACTTTTTGCATAGGGAACGCTTGACAAACAATATTTTCTATATTAAAATTCAACTAGGTTAACAATTATTTTTTAACTTTTTGAATGCCGTTGGTTATACTATTTCAGAATCGAAGGAGGTTGTGTGGAATGAAATGGCAATGTACGATTTGTGGTTATATTTATGACCCGGCGGTGGGTGACCCGGAAAATGGCATTAAAGCCGGAACTTCATTTGAGGATCTTCCGGATAGCTGGGTATGTCCCGACTGCGGAGTTGGCAAAGACTCGTTTGAGCCCGTAGACTGATTGTCCAAAACCGGTTGCGCGGCCCCACCAAACGGCGGATTGATGGTGTTTTGGCAAATATGTCAAAGAAAAAGCTTCCATGAATTTGGAGCTTTTTCTTTATGAAATTTTTTAAAACAAATGCGCCTTCAACGGAATTTAAATGAACATGGCGACTTTCGACCGGAGGGCGTTTTTTAGAAAAATGTCCACTCCGGCAATTTCCAGGTGATTGTAAGCGATGAGTTCTTCCCTGGAAATGCCCAGCAATTGCAAGGACGCTTCACAGGCAATAAACCGGACGTTCCTTTTCATGGCCATATTAAAAAGATCCGCCGCTGTCTGCCCCTGTTTTTGACGGATTAACTTTTTCATCATCCAGGGGCCCAGTCCCAGAAAATTCATTTTGGAAAGGCCAATCCTATCGACACCGACAGGCATCATTTTTTTAAACAGGTTCTCCAGAAACAGTTTCCGCTGGATTACACTTCGGCGTAATAGGTTAATGCCCCAAAAGGTAAAAAAGATGGTTACTTCCATTCCCTCCCCGGCAGCCCCGTTGGCAAGGGTTAGAGCGGCCATTGCCTTATCAAAATCGCCGCTGAAAAGGATTAAAGTGAATTTTTCCGGCTCCGCCATGAACGAACCTCCATTTTGTTGCTTCTATTGTATCCGGCATACAATAATGTTAATCTGGTAGTTCCAGTAAACCATGAATTTTAAATAACAAAAGGGAATTTTAGGAGGTTTGCAGGTTTGCGCCTAGAATTAAAGTTTTAAGAGGGGGAAAGCTGTCATTTAAATTGGGTTAAGCTAAATGGGGCCTTGAAACTGGGATAAGCTATTGGGAATTGGGTTTTCACTAATTGAAGAATGGGTGTAAGGTATGGAAACATTTCGAGAGCTAAGGATGGAAGATAAGCCGGTGATTGACCGGATGCTGCATGAGTTGCAACCCGAAATCTCCGACTTAACGTTTACGAATTTGTTTATGTGGCAAAAAAGTTATGGCCTTCATGTTTTTTATCATCCAAGTTTGGACTATTGGTTTTTATGGTGCAAACCGCCTAAATGGATTCATTTTTTTCTACCCCCCATCGGCGATTGGCGCAATCCGGAAAGATTGAATGAAGCCGTTCATTTTATGAAAGCATGGGCCAGGGACGAAAAATTCCCCTTTTTGATGCGGCGCGTTCCGAAAGTTTTGGCAGAGGGCATGGGCAAGGCGGATCCTGATCTTCGGATGGAAGAGGATCGGAACACGGCCGATTATTTATACAGTTCCAGTGAACTGATTAACCTGGCGGGGCGGAAATTTCATGGCAAGCGCAATCATTTAAACCAATTTTTACGGAAGTACCAGTGGGAATATTCGCCGATAGACCCCGGGATCGCTGCGGAGTGTCTTCATTTACAGGCCGACTGGTTCAATCTGACTTCCAAAGCGGACGAGGAATCATCCGAGGAAAATGAAGCCATGGCTTTGGTGCTGTCCAATTTTGAAGCCTTGAAAGTCATTGGCGGGGTCATCAAGGTTGACGGTAAAATATCCGCCTTGGCCGTGGGTGAAGAATTAAACGCCAATACGGCGGTGATTCACATCGAAAAGGCCAACACCGAGTTTGACGGGATGTTTCCCGCCATTAACCAGCAATTTGCCGCCAACTGTTGGAGCGGGTATGAGTTTATCAATAGGGAAGAAGATATGGGACTGGAAGGACTCCGGAAAGCCAAATTATCCTATAATCCGGTCAGGCTGGCGGAAAAGTTCTGTGTGAGCGGGAAGTAGGACGGGTATTGATAGTTACAACCGAAAGAAAAGATCCCAGGCTTGGACTTGGCGGTCTTTTTTATTTGGTTAATGGTCAAAACTGTGACGGAATGAATTCATTGATTGACCGCGTTTGCCATATGGTGTGTAAACTCCAAAAAAAGTATAATAAAAAGGCTGGAAAAAAGGAGAATACAGATCCACATATGGACAGACTACACGAAATTACCGGAAAATCATTTATTCTTTTAGAAAAATAAATCACCTCATTGCATTTTGACGAAGAGATCATTAAAATGAATTTGGATGAAATTGTCAAAGAGAAAGAATAGTAATGGTGGAAATCATTTTTAAAAAAATGGATGAAAAGCCAAGTAAGTTTTTTTATAAGGGATTAAGATTTACATTGTAAAACTGTTGGTTCCATAACTTTCCGAGGTGAATTTAAATGAAAAAAAGTTTTTTCCTGCGATTTTTACTGGGTGTTCTTTTGCTCTTATTTTTCTCCTTAAGCAGTTGTTATGCCGATGAGAATGTCCAAGATGAAACACCTGCTTATCGCTGTATATTTACGACGGAGCTAAACAAAGATTATGATCCGCTTAATGATGTAAATGAAATTTTTTTAAATGAAGACCGGGTTTATATTTATATCGAATGGTTTAATTTAAAACCGCTTAAGATTTACGATTACAAATGCAAAATTTATGACGGCGATCACGATATTATCGAATCGCCTTCAATGGTATTTAAACCGCAAGGCACCGGCCATTATACCTGGTCCTGGCATGTTCTCAATACCAATATTGATAAACCTGGAAAATGGACTTTTGAAATATATCTTGATCATCAAAAAATGATTGAAAAAACGCTCACCATATTGCCGGTAGAAGCCGATAATCCGTTAACATCCGCTTATGCCAAGTATTTTAATAAATTTCCGGGCGGTAAAGAACTGTCCCCCCAAGATCGGCAGGAGCAGATTTCACTGGCAAATGTACTTTCCGAGGAAGGATACACCTATTACAAAGCCAAGAAAGATGGTTTGGCGATTGAAAAATATGAAGCGGCTTTAAAACATTTCGCATCGGCGGAGATTTATTACCGTTACGGGAACAGTCTTTCCAATATTCCTCGGTTGGAAGACTCGGTCAAAGCTTATCAACTGGCGATAGAGCTAAATTACGATAAAAAGTATTTAGTTTACTATAATATTGCTTGTACATACAGTAGAATGAAAAGGTCTATCGTAGCTTTTGCCTATTTGGGGTTGGCAATGAATAACGGCTACAAAAATTTCGCCCATATCCAAAAAGATGAAGACCTGGTATTTCTGCGGGCGCAACCGGAATGGCCCGAGTGGTTTGCCAAACACCAAAAACCTTGATTTACGATAAGAATAAGATGAAGAAAAATGGGCTGCTTTTTTTGACATTATTGTTTTTCATACTTAACAGTGGATTGAAGAGTATAAGTTTTGGAGCCGCAAATGTTCCGGAATTATTGGGCATTCCCCATGACTCGGTGCAGTTAATTTTGGTGCTCGCGAATCAGTGGTCGGATTTTCAAGCCCAAATGCATCTTTGTGAGAAGGTCTCCGGACAATGGAGTGTAATAAACAGCTTTCCCGCAGTTATCGGAAAAAAAGGCTTAACCTGGGGAATCGGGCACACGTTCCAACATTCATTGATAATCATGGGAGGAAACAAGAGGGAGACTTAAAATCGCCAGTGGGAGTGTTTCGACTTGGCAAATGGATGGGGTATGCCCCACGGTTGCCGGTAGACAATGATTTTGAATATGAGCAAATTACGGACACTACAGAGGGAATTGATGATCCAGCTTCAGTTTATTACAACCAAATAATCGATGCCGCTACGGTTAAAGGAGATTGGCATTCATTTGAGAAAATGAAACGCATCGATGGCTTATATAAATGGCTGATCGTTATCGAGTATAATCCAGAAAATCAACCTGGTGCGGGGAGCATGATTTTTTTACATATTTGGCGAAACCAGAATTCAGGGACGGCGGGTTGTACGGCAATCGCGGAACAAAATATGATTGAACTGTTTAAATGGTTGGATAAAAAGAAAGATCCGGTAATGGTTCAGTTGCCATTACCAGTGTATGAAGTATATCAAATTAGCGGTGAACTTCCTACAGTAAGATGATGATTAAAACCTAACATCAAAGGAGTTAAATGCAGCAATGGCTTTTTCGGAATTTGAAATCAAACAAATCGAAAAACACGCCCGGGATTTTCTTGAAAAACGGAGGCCAGCCATTTCAATCCGGAAAGAATTCGATTTAGGTTATCGTATCGATGGAAACAGTATCATTATCTTTGAAATTAGATCTTTATTTGGAAATCCCGAAAAAAAGCTTGAAAAACCGGTTGCCAAAGGGACCTATAGTAAGAAGAATAATATCTGGAAAATTTATTGGCAAAGAGCCGACATAAAATGGCATGGTTATGAAATGAAGCCGGAAGTGGATACTGTTGAGCAATTTTTCAAAATTGTTGACGAAGATGAATCTTGCTGTTTTTGGGGATAAAATTGACCGATTTGGCTAAAAGTAGTTTAAAATTTACAGAAATACCCTCTTATTAATTTGTTGGTTGATTTGAAGGCTTTAAAGCTATTGAGACAAAATCGATACACTTTTTTAGAAAAATTTGATAGTCGTGATAGTAGGGTATGAGATCAGATTTACAAATTTCAAAGGATGAACTGGATTAAAGAATTGCCGTATAGACGCCACAGGATTTCAAAGGGCGTTTTTTTATGTCTTGAAAAGGGGGCTGTCCCAAGTTATTAAAAATTATGGTCCGGAATATTCTATCCAATTGCGGTTCTTGTCAATCCCGGATGAAAAAATCGTGAATTTTAGCCCCAATAAAAGAACATAGACCAGATTAACAAGATTTATAGGATGAACAGGATTAAAAAAGATAGTAAATAGTGGTAACTTGGATAAGATTTCAATCACAAAAAGGCTTGAAACTTATTTAACAACCATAATCAATTTTCCAATGAAGGAAATAACAGGGATTTCGCGCCTTTCGGCGAACGGATCAATACCGATATTTATGATGAAACGGAACGGAACGTTGACGAGGATGACAGCGGGTTTACCGGGAAGGACTGGGATCAGGATGTAGAGCTGTATTATTACAATGCCCGGTGGTATGATCCAGAGGTGGGAAGGTTTACTACCGAGGATTCGGTGGCGGATGATCCGAATCTCTACAGCTATTGTTTTAACAATCCGGTAAATACGACGGACCCGACGGGGCATGTTGCGATGGGGTGGCAAAGGGGTGCTGGCTTAGCTAGCGCCACAATCAATGCAATGGCTTTGTTAACCGGAGACAAGAATTTGAGTGCCGCTGCTTCGCTGTTTAGCTTATTTGTAGCGATAGATAATTATCAGAAAGTCCAACAGGCCGAAAAAGATGCTAAACTTGCAATGCTGGGGCAAGCTTTGGAGGAGGAGAAAGCAAGTGTCAAAGAGGAAACAAAATCAGCAGAGTCTAAAGAAGAAAGTAATACTGGCACTATGGACCAAAATAACGGTCAATACCCTATAGGTGATGAGGATCCATTTGATGCGGGTAAGTTTTTCTGGGATTACCTACATGAGTTAAATGATGAACTTTTTAGCAATTGGTTTGATGATAGTCAGAATTCGCCAATTAAAACGGGTGTATCTACTGAAAACAATGAACCTGATTGGATTAATCCTGTTAAAGAAGAGACTTATATTTCGTCGCCAGCAGGTCCGAGAACTGATGTACCTGGTGGTGGCTCATTGTGGCATACTGGTGCAGATTATGCTCCTATTCCACGAGGTACAAAATACGATGTTGTATCAATTGGTAAAAAAGGAGTAGTTATAGAGGTCCATGATACAGTTACTAATGCATCAGGCAAATACGTTAAAATTCTTTATGCTTACGGTATTGTGATAAGTTATTGCCATCTTGACCAAATTTATGTTATAAAAAATATTAAAGTAGCCCAAGGACAAGTTATTGCGAAAATGGATAATACAACTGCAACCATCGAAAATATGGCAGTTCATGTTCATGTAACAGCAAGAAAATATGGTCAATTAATTGATCCGGTAAAATTAATAAATGAAGGTAAAATTGTATATCTTAATCCACCGGATTCTATTCCAATAAAATGAAAGCTTTTAATTTATGTTTATATATATAGAAAAGGTAATAAAATTCAGAGAAACGAGGGATAAACTTGATTTCAAAAAAAGCATTGATAATCCTAGTAATTTTTATTCTTATGATTTTCGGGCAACCCTGTGCTTTAGCTGTATCAAACGATTGGATATGTATTCCAGGGGAAAGAGTAGGACCAATAACCAAAGACACTAATGAAAAAGACTTAATAAATATGTTTGGAAAAAACAATGTTAAAACAGTAAAGATAAGTGCTAGTGAAGAAATGGGAACCCCTGAAGAAACAGTAAGCTATATTTTTCCTAATTCCCTAAACGAAATCCACATTCGTTGGAAGAACCAGAGACCATGGATAATCACGATATATAAACAAGGGACTAGATGGAAAATGTTAGAAGGTAATACAGTGGGAACTTCGTTAGAAGAAATGATTAAGATCAATAAAAAAGATTTCATTATTGCTGGTTTTGGTTGGGAATACGGCGGATGGGTTAGTTCATGGAATGGTGGGGAAATTGAAAAAAAATATAAAGGAAAAATAGATATGTTTTTTGATGAAGGCAGCGGAACTCTCAAAGATGAAGAGTTCATGGGCGATAAAAAGCGCATCAAAACCGATAATATTCAATTACTAAGAATAAAACCCAAAGTAAAATCTTTAAATATCATGTTCTAAAGAGATTAAGCGGAATTAGATTATAGAATTTAGAACGGACTCGGACATCTCAAATTTCATTCTGAAATACGTTTTTATATTATTACTCTTATATTTTTATACAACATATCTCCATTATATATACTTTTGGAGAGTGAAAAGTTAAGCGTATACGTTTTTAAACGTCAAAGTTTCGAACGTTTTTTTAAAACTTTCATATGAAACCCTGAAAATCTTGCAATTCTGTCTTAGAAAGCCATGAACTTAGGCCCAAATGTAGGAACGGGAACAGGATTAATTTTAGTTATTTTTTTTACACTTCATTGCAAAATTCTCTTAGTGATATTCTCGCTAAAATCCAATATTCAATAAACTGTTATGTTATGATGAGTTTGGGTTTTTTCATGAGTTTAAGAATGAACAATCAAGGATTCAAAATGAATCAAAAGAAGGCGGAATAATGAAAACGATATTGGAAGAACTCTATAATGGGCGGATATTTCCCGAGGAATTGATCGTTCCCCGAAATCCCGAATACCGTCCGTTGAACCAAAAAATATCCGGCCTCAAGGAGAAATGGAAAAAGAAACTCTCCAGTGATGATTACACGGAGCTGGAAACGCTGCTGGATTTGCGCTATGACTCATGCGCCATGGAATCCTCCGCTTCTTTTGGATACGGCTTCAAACTTGGCGCACTGGTGATGCTGGAAGTGTTAACCGGAAAAGAAGAGCTGGTCAGGGGAGAAGATTCATGAATAGGAATATGGAAGATAGCCGCCAGCGATTTTACGTATATATATTGCATTAAATTTTTTTAGAAAAAGTCGGGTCTAAAAAAGTTAACGGAGACAGGATTTACCGGATTCACAGGATTTACAGGATTAAAACCTGGTAAAAATGGGCTGCAAAAAAACAGATAATTCATAGGGTTTTAAAAAAATCCTGTAAATCCATGAAATCATGTTAATCCTGTTTAAGTTCTTTTCACTTGGGTTTGCGTTCATCCTCTAGTATTCAAAAATTTATTTCATCTATATTGACCAATCATTAGCTTTTCTCTGCGCCTCGCGCCTTGGCGGGAGATTATTTTGTGGATAAGACTTGTCCGGGACCTCCGGGCAAGTTTTTGGTTTGTCAATTAGAAACTTAATCTATGGTATAATATCAATAGATAATTTAGAAAGTTGAGGTCGGGTTGATGGAAATAACTTCGGCATTAGAACATATGTCAATCGAAGAAAAAATCCGGGCGATGGAAACCATTTGGGATGATCTTTGCAAAAAAGCGGATAGCATTTCATCACCTTCCTGGCATAAGGATGTTTTAGCGGATAGGGAAGAACAGGTTCAAAACGGTACCGATCAATTCATCGACTGGAATCAGGCAAAAGACTATATTCGAAATAAAGCGTTATGAGAATTCAGATTTTAAATTCTGCAAACCAGGATTTGATTGAGGGTTTTCGCTTCTATGAAAAACAGGCGGAGGGGTTGGGCGTATATTTTTTAGATACGCTTTTCTCTGATATTGATTCCTTAATAATCTATGCCGGTATTCATCCCTTATTTTTCGAAAAATATCACCGCTTATTGTCGAAGAGGTTTCCTTTTGCGGTTTATTACCGTATTGAGGAAGATTTGATATTAGTTTATGCCGTTCTTGATTGCCGGCGAAACCCGGCGTGGGTAAGAAAGAAATTAAAATAGAACCAAAGATCTCCGTCACTTTTTGGTGCGACGCCTTGGCGAGAGATTATTTTGTGGATAAGGCTTGTCCGGGACCCCGGGCAAGTTTTTTTGTTTGTCAATGAGAAACTTAATCATTCAATAGATAATTTAGAAACTCAACTTTCACCGTTCGAATTTGCCGGAAAACCCTGGAAAGCGTTAGGTCTAGTGCCATACCAATACCTGTGTTTACATATTTGAAATTTTACGTCTCTAAAAAATTTCGATGAATTCAGGGCCTAAAGGCGACTCTTTCCCTTAAAGGGAACTGGCTCAAATTGAGGGCCAATCGGTATTTCAAACTTCGAAGCTCAACCGTCAAAACCTGGGAGTCGGGCGAATACCCTTAAAAAAACGCAAAGCGTTTTTTAGGGCTTGGGTAATGGTTTTAGGCTATTTGTCAATCTATTTTCTTATTTTACTTTATGCTTAGGTGTTCATTATTTTCAACGACTTTTTTCTTTGCGAAAGTTGAGGTCGGGTTGATGGAAATAACTTCGGCATTAGAACATATGTCAATTGAAGGAAAAATCCGGGCAATGGAAACTGTTTGGGATGATCTATGCCTTTTTTGGAATTTGAAATCAAACAAATCGCAAAACAACCTCAAACATTTCTTGATAAAAGGCGGCCACCCGTTCATATCAGGAAAGAATTGGATATCGATTATCGTATCGATGGAAATAGTATCTTTAAAATCAGACCTTTGGGAACGGGAGAAAGGATTTCATCTGTGGGAGATGAGATTTTGGAAACGCGAGATGAGGTCTTACCTCAAGAGATCCTTTTTGACTCATTGGAAATGCGGATTGATTTGGGTTGTCTGGAATTTCTTCGGGATTGAAAAGTTGAGAAGTGAATCGCTCCCTCAGCGCCATATCGTAAAGATAAAATTGAAAAGCGAAAAGGTAAAATTAAGACCCTTGAAATGTTGGAGGGAATACCGTTGTTATATTATTATTTTACCCGTTTGAGTTGTACGACTTCCGTATCCAAATCTTTGGACATCGGCATTTAAGTCGGTGAGTATACCGGAGGAGGTTGAGAAAATGGTTACCAATTGCACTACCCCCGATTTGAAAGACAGCAAGAAAGGCTGGTATAATAAAACAAATCGGGAGGTAAAAAAATGAACGAAAGAAGAAAGTTTGATCGCGCATTTAAGATAGAAACTGTTAAGCTAATTAC
>JAEXDA010000041.1 GCA_023401925.1 Bacillota bacterium | reverse complement strand
AGGACACGGAGGGTCCAGAGTCTTCCCCTGTGGTTTATTTCATTAAGATGCGCAGTTTCTCCATGGGGATCATCCCATGGGGCTTTTTATTTTTAAGCCCTCATCGCCCTCATCCCCTCCGGACAGGTTTTAGGACTTGGTTGCCATCAGTTGCAGTGCCGGGGGGAAATGTTTCAAGCTGGGAGGAAGGGCGAAGAAGATGTAGTTTATTATCAAGGGTTTATTGTAAATTGGGAGAAAAAATCTTATATTTATGATGGAGGAGAATTAACCTTGCAATTAGACGATGGTCTTTAGCGCGAACCCCAAGTGAACATGATTTCCCCGGTGGGTTCGCGATCTATGTGTAACAGGTGGGTTTGTGTTTTTAAGTAATTTTAACAGGAAATATTTGTAATAAAAAAGGAGGTTCGCGGAAAAGTACGAAATACCCATTAAAGATAGTGGATCTAAAGGTAATACGGTCGCTCCTTGCACAGGGGCGTGGATTGAAACTGGGTGGCGGATATGAAAGTCGAAAACGAAGAAAGTCGCTCCTTGCACAGGGGCGTGGATTGAAACCATTATTAAGTCATGTTGACAACCGCCTGATACCGTCGCTCCTTGCACAGGGGCGTGGATTGAAACAATTATTGAATTAAAAAAACCCATTGCACCTTTTGTCGCTCCTTGCACAGGGGCGTGGATTGAAACTTTTATATCGGTACTGCCACAAACAGCGCACTTAGTCGCTCCTTGCACAGGGGCGTGGATTGAAACTCCGCCTCTTCGATGGCTGCGATTGTTTTTAACGTCGCTCCTTGCACAGGGGCGTGGATTGAAACACTACACCAACATTTTTTATCAACGGATGTTTTTCGTCGCTCCTTGCACAGGGGCGTGGATTGAAACTTTAACCCGAAAATATGTATCAACAAGCATTTCGTCGCTCCTTGCACAGGGGCGTGGATTGAAACAGGATAATTTAACCGAAAAGGCCAAATCTGATAGTCGCTCCTTGCACAGGGGCGTGGATTGAAACCTATCCATATAAACCTGGCTTAATGACGCTTCGGTCGCTCCTTGCACAGGAGCGTGGATTGAAACAAATGACAGTTGGGGAAAGAATTAAACAATTAAGTCGCTCCTTGTACAGGAGCGTGGATTGAAACGGATCCGTCAGCTCCGGGTTAACCACGAAAGACCGTCGCTCCTTGTACAGGAGCGTGGATTGAAACTTCTTGGCTTTGATAATTCGCCCAAATCTATGGTCGCTCCTTGTACAGGAGCGTGGATTGAAACATCATAGGCGATTTTTCCTTTTAAGCGCGGATCGTCGCTCCTTGTACAGGAGCGTGGATTGAAACACGATCCAGCATGCGAAAAATTTTGAATCCTTCAAGTCGCTCCTTGTACAGGAGCGTGGATTGAAACATTGCTTTTTGCTGGTATATACTTTGGAAACTTTGTCGCTCCTTGTACAGGAGCGTGGATTGAAACCGCTGACTCCAACATCTCTTCCGGCGTTTTCATTGTCCCTCCTTTTACAGGAGTGTGGATTGAAACAGTCTTTTTATATTTGTTAAATAAATCTCTTAATGTCGCTTCTTGTACAGGAGCGTGGATTGAAACTTTTTAACTTTGAAAGCAGGGTTGTAAGAAGTCGGCGTTCCCTTACATGAGAGCTTGGGAAAATTATTGTAGCACAGGAACTCATAACGAAAGGTAGTGTTTGAAATGGATGGCTTATGCTTTACGGATGCAAAAAATATTGGATAATATCCGTGAAAAAGAGTATTCAGAAAGAAGATGATACGAAGCACATAAAATTTATCGTAGGGCCTTACTCAAAGTCTTATTTATCCTTATATTTTTGTCTCATGAATTCTGTAAAATTTTCTATTTCTTTAATAGCTTCTTTTGGCAAATTCAACGAAGATAAGTCAAGTTTGTTTTGAATATCATTTTGATGTTTAATGTCTGATAAACCTAATAAATAATCCGTAGAAGTATTGAAAATCTTTGCAAACAACTCTATCGTTTTCACGCTTGGTTCGGAACGGTTTACCTCATAATGTCCAATGGTTTGTTGCGAGAGGTTTACCATGCTGGCCAATTGCTGCTGGGTCAATCCTGTTTCTTCCCTTAATTGTTTTAACCGCTCTCCAAGTAACAAAATATCACCACCTAATATCAATATACTACTAGAATTAGTTAAAACAAATGTTTTACTCCTAAATGTAGTAAAATTAATTGACTACTCATCGTATGAGTATTATACTTATTATTGTAGTAATATATTTTATTTATGTATTAAGTAATTATATGAAGAGGATGAAAATCATGTCCTTCACTTCAATCAATATCGATACCCTCAAGCTAACCCCCACCGGTAGAGAAGTTTGGCATCATATCACTTAATTCCAGAAATAAAATCATCGGCATTCATATCACGGCACCGGCTCCCTAGATCAACTCTATATTAAACCCCGTGAAGTTTTTATGGCTGCTATGATGAAGCGCATGCTAGCATGCGCTGCCAATCGATCATCGCGTTCCACAACCATCCGAGTGGTGAGCCCGAGGCAAGCCGGAAGAATTATGTGTATCGAACTGCTGGACCATGTGATAACGGGAGAGCGGAGTTATGTGAGTTTGAAGGAAAAGGGATTTCTATAAAATGAAAAGGTAAAATGGTAACGGGAAAATGGGTGAAGCTGTAACTTTGAAGTTAAAGTAGTAACTTTGAATAAGCAATGATACAGACCGTAATCACCTGCAAAAGATATAAGCCTTCAAGGAGGAAGGCGCTGCCCACGCCGCCTCTTTCAGGATGAAAACGGCGGTCGCCATCGGAAGACTAAGCTAAGTAGCCAGTCAGAATGCCATGGATGGCGGCGACATTCAAAAACCCTGGATGAATAAAGGGAGGTTCGGAAGCCGTAGGTTCCGAGCGGCAGATTCAATCGCGAATGTATACATTCGCGCGGGCACCGCCCCGACCCTTTGGTTCTGGTGGGTGTGGGAGGTAGGAACAGCCTCCCATCGACCCTAAATTCGACTATCATTACACACATATCCAATGAAAAATAAAATAGATAGAAAGAAGGCATGTCCCATGAAATCCTTTCTGGAAGAATTATATCTCGGCCGCCTATACCCCTTGGAACAAATCGTCCCCCAAGATCCGGAATTCCACTCCGTAAACGAGAAAAAATCCGACCTCATGGAAATATTGGAAACCAGACTGCCGGCTGAAGATTATCAAGCGGTGGAAGAGCTTTTGGATTTGGATTGCAATGAAAGCGTGATGGAAGCTTGCGCATCCTTTGGATATGGTTTTAAGCTCGCCGTGTTGATGATGCTGGAAGTGATGGATATAAAGAAAGGGAAATGAGAAAAGGGCTGATAAAAAGTTAAAAATGTTGGATCATGTGATAACGGGCGACTATCCGAAGAAGGCTGTCTCCCCCGCTATTGCGCGTGAGAAGGATCAAGGCAGCGAAAAAGAGGCAATCAAAAATCCCTCGCCCGGCAAAACGCTATTCATTACCTACAACGTTTCCAGGAAATTCAAGTCAATCCGCCGCAGGTATTTCGTGTTCATCGAACACGCCCACACGGCTAGGCAATTAAAAACTTTCTAAATCCCCTCCGGGGATCAGCTAATCTTTGCCACTCATATTGCTTCGAAGCGTCACGGAGCCCGGTAAATCCGGGCTTTAAAACGCTTTTTGCTACTTAGCCGTGGGGTTTACCCCGCGGTGGACGAAATCGGCTACAAACATATTTAGTTTCGCGATATTTATTAATATAGTGTATTTATTTTCCAACGATGTGGGTAATGAATAGCGGCAAAACGGGAGAGGGCCGCTTCTTCGAATGAGCAGATGGGGTGAGGGCATAGACCGTCTAAAACAGGAAGCTCAACCTTCAATTCTTCTCTTCACCGTTAAGCTTTCTTAACTCTTCCAGTGAAATCCCCGTAATCTCGATGATTAGCTCTTCCGGCATCTGTTTGGCAAGCATTTTGCGGGCAGCTTCCAGTTTGCCTTCCATGATTCCTTCTGCCCTGGCCCCGGTAATGCGTGTTATTTCATCATGAATCGCCATTTCCCGGGCTTCATAGTATCGTTTTACTTCATCCAGGCTACCTAGACGTTCTAACAATTCCTCGGTTTTGGCGATGGCAGGATCGTTATTGATTGCCATTTGATCGCGCGTTTACGCGCGCTACCTCCTTCGGTGAATCTTCAATGAAAATCAGCCAGCGATCTAAGGGTTTACTTAGATCGGGTCTTGCTTTTCGGAACTTCGGCAATTCCAGGAAATGAATCTCCAGGATATCCGTTAATTTACAGCCTTTGTGAGCGTTTTCCCATAAGTGAAAAACCGAATGGTATTGCTCGATATGGATATAATCGAAATCCAAAATATTAATGGTAATGGTCTTTTTAAGTGACTGAAAAGGCTGGCCTTCTTTCAACGCGCATCAAAGCGGCCCGTTACAAAGTAACCGGCCGCAATCTTAAAGCGTTGAGTAATGCCCTTTTCAATTTAATCCTACCAGAATAACGTGGCATCCTTTATCTTGGTTGGAAGCGATTTGAGTTTTTTTCCATTCAAAAGGTCGATCACGAGGATTTGGGAACCCTTGGGAATATACATTTTATTGCCATCCGGGCTGAAATATGGGGTTGGAGCGGCAACTTCCTGAAAAACCAAATGGATCCCACCACCGACACTAAAAGTAAGATCAGCCTTATCCGTCACGGTGTTGATTAACTTCCAGTCGCCGCCGGTCACTAAAACCACGTATTTGCCATGGGGAGTCATTTGCAGATATAACGAATTATCCCCGAGATAGCTGAATTTTTTGGTTACGACTTCTTTTTGAATATCATATGTGTAAATTTCAGCGAGAAAAGAATTTAACATATAGAGTTTTTTCTGCTCCGGGCAAGGCACAATATTACCTTTCGGGGCATAGGGCCAATAAATGGGTGTAACACGGGTCGGCATCTGGACCCCATTGACATAACGAGGCTGCAAACTGTCGGTATAAGCAACCACCGATAGTACCATGGTCGTTACTTTAAGGATTTTAAGCCCGGCGCTTCCTGCTTTGAATGTTTTCCCCAATTCGGAATGATTAAGGTCCATCGTATTGAGTCTGAGTTTGCTCATATTGTAGGAATAGGCGTAGGGGGAACCGTCCAGAAAAAGGAACGGTAGAATATCGTTCTCGGCAGTAAGTTCCTTCAATGTATTCCCATCATCGTTGCCGATAATACTGATTTCCTTACCGCAAATGATAAATACTTGGTTCTTATCGGGCCATTCCTGAACATACTTTGGTAGGGAGTCATATTTTCTTTCCCACAGGAGTCCTGACCAGTTGGTGGCCCTAACAATGCTTTGGTTTTCATCTTTTGCAATACTATAGATGATCCCGCTTTGGCCCTGAATAAAGTCTTTTGCGATCCTGCCCAGATCAAATAATCTGTTGTCGAGAGTGGCTAAATTGATGATATTTACTCCGGAGGGAGTCGGTTTCTTTAACTGCTTGAAGTATTTTGAGGGGATTTTAAAACCGGTAACCACACCAGTGCTTGTGCTTTCCGGCTCTTGATATCCGTAGCCGGCGACCATGATGTGATTATTTTCATTGTTAAAACTAAGAACACCAGGGTTAGCCGCTATTTCAAAGGAAGCAACCTGCTGGGAAGTATCGGCATCCCATACGCTCAAAACCGATGAAGGATTGTCCTTATCGCCGAGGCAGGCAACGGCTAAGCGTTTGTCATCCCCGGAAAGAGCAATCTGGCAAGGAAGGGTATCCAAAACAGTTTCGGTAGCGGAAAATGAGTTTAAATCCACCCGGTAAATTTTGGGCTTTATGACTTCTTTATTGATCATCCCGCCTTGGGTGGCAAGCCATATAACGGATGAATCTTTATTGACTTCAAATGCAACCAATGCGGAATCACATTGAATCTGTTTTTCACAGGATTGAAAATCACCGGCAACCAACAGCAAAGAGGCGCCTTGCTTGATTTCTCCTGATTTTTCTTCCTGGCCGCCACATAAAATCAGTTTTTGACCGTGGTTTCCTGTGAGAAGCTGGATGGGATTTCTTCCGATTTTTAACGTGAAAACATGACCGGTAGCCAATTGAATCTCGGCTTTTTCATTTTGGCCAAGTAAGAATAAAGGCTCTTCCCCGGCTGCCTTTACCGGAATATGCATGAAAGCGGTAAAAACCACGAACAATATGAATAGCAGTAAAAATATTTTTCTCACGACTTTTGCTCCTTTTTGATTTATTGTACATTATGTAATAAATTCGATATTTAATACATAACACCTTTAGTTTTACATCCGATAATATGGATGAAATGAAAAAAGGCTCTCGCACGGGATGAATCCCTATTTTTTCAAAACTTGATGGGCCCCGAATCGCAGGTTGTTTAAAAACCCGGAAGAAAAACCATAAAAATTTAAGGATTTGTAATTGCAATCCTCCCTAAATCGTGGTTTAATAAATAATTGTTGAATAATGAGAATAAAGTGAGGTTACGAATAGCTTCGATGAAGGAAAATATTCGAAATATTGCAATTATTGCCCACGTTGACCATGGCAAAACGACCTTGGTCGACTGTTTACTGAGACAATCCGGGATTTTCAGGGATAATGAACGGGTTGTGGAACGGGTTATGGACAGTAACGATTTGGAACGAGAACGCGGGATTACGATTCTATCGAAAAATACCGCCGTGAATTACGGTGATCTGAAGATTAATATTGTGGATACCCCGGGCCACGCCGATTTCGGTGGGGAAGTGGAACGGGTATTGCGAATGGTGGACGGGGCCTTGTTATTGGTGGATGCCTTTGAGGGACCGATGGCCCAAACCAAATTCGTGCTCAGAAAAGCATTGGAAGTGGGGCTGCGGATCATTGTGGTGGTCAATAAAATCGACCGTCCGGATGCACGGCCGGATGAAGTGTTAAATGAGGTTTTCGACCTGTTTGTGGAGTTGGAAGCGGAGGACTGGCAGCTGGAGTTTCCGGTTATCTATGCTTCGGCCCGCACCGGTAAGGCTACTTTAGACTGGCAACAACCGGGTACGGACATGAAACCGGTCTTCGAGATGATTGAAAAAGAAGTTCCGGCGCCTTCGGGGGATGAGAATGCCGTATTGCAACTGCAAATCAATACCCTGGATTACGATGATTATGTGGGTCGGGTCGGAATTGGCCGGATTCAAAACGGCAGCTTGAATGCAGGTCAATTGGTGGGCCTTTCGAAGCAAGACGGAAAACTGGAAACCATCAAAATCGGTAAACTATGGGTTTGGGACGGCTTAAAACGAAAAGAAGTCGATAAGGCATCGGCAGGCGACATTGTTGCCGTGGCTGGACTCGGTAAAGTCAATATCGGCGAAACCGTTACCGATCCCGAAAATCCCTCTCCGTTACCGCTGTTGACCGTTGATGAACCGACCTTGACCATGAATTTTATTGTCAATGACAGTCCCTTTGCCGGTAAAGAGGGTAAATTTGTTACCTCCCGCCATATCCGGGAACGCCTGTTCAAAGAGGCGGAGACCAATGTTAGTCTGCGGGTGTCGGAAACCGACTCGCCGGATTCCTATGAAGTGTCCGGACGGGGTGAGTTACATTTGGGCATTTTGATTGAAACCATGCGCCGGGAAGGTTATGAGTTGCAAATATCCAAACCGCGGCCGATTTTAAAGCGGATTAACGGAGAATTGTGTGAACCTTACGAGCGCCTTTTTATCAATCTCCCGGAAGAATTTTCCGGAAGCGTCATTGAGAATTTGGGCAAACGGCGGGCCGAGATGATGAATATGCAACCGGCTGGCGAAAAAAATGTGAAACTGGAATTCTTAATTCCGGCCCGGGGTTTGATTGGTTTTCGTTCGGAATTTTTAACTGCCACCAAGGGCGAAGGCATCATGAACCATATCTTTGACAAATATGGACCCTGGAAAGGCGAAATCGCCACCAGAAGCCGCGGAGTATTAACGGCTTTTGAATCCGGCGAAGCGACCACCTATGGGATTCATAATGTTGAGGAACGGGGTTCATTGTTCATCAGCCCGATCGATAAGATTTACGCCGGCATGATTGTCGGGGAAAATTCCCGTGAAGGGGATCTGGATGTCAATGTTTGTAAGAAAAAGCATCTTACCAATATGCGGGCCAGTACTTCGGATGAAACCATCCGCCTGACTCCGCCGCGAAGTTTTACCTTGGAACAAGCCATGGAATATATTGAGGATGACGAATTGGTCGAGGTCACTCCGGGTTCGATCCGGTTGCGTAAAAAGATCCTCGACAAGAGTGACCGGGAAAGAATGGCCAAAAGGAGCAAAGACGCTTCTGTCGTTTGAACGCTTATTCTTTGGCTCCGGCATTTTTAAGCATTCTCGTAATCTCCGGGTAGCGGCTGGCGGCATTTAAAGCTGTGCAGCCGCTGCGATTGCGGAGCGACAAATCCGGTCCTTTGCTGAGAAGCATTTTTACCATGGAAACCTCGCCTTCGAAACTGGCCACCATGACGGCTGTGGAACCGTCTTGCCGCGTGGAATTTACTTCGGCGCCCTTATCCATTAGATATTGAACCGCATCGGCCTTTCGATAAAGAATAGCGATGATTAATGCATTATCTCCATCCTTATCCTGGGTATGGATGGGTGAATGGTTTTCCACCAGCAACTTTAAACCTTTCATTTGACCGCATTTGGCGGCTATCATCAGGGCGGTCCATCCTGATTGAGCCGTCTTCAAGTTTACATCGGGATGAGCATCCATTAATTGTTGGATGATATCAACCGCCCCCGTTTGAATCGCCCACATCAGGGCGGTCCAACCACCCCGGCCCTGGATATTCCCATTCGCGCCCGAAGTTATCAAAATAGACACCAAATCCCCATAACCATACATGGAAGCCAAAATCAGAGCGGTATCACCGTCACGATCCCTGGCATCGACAGCCGCTCCCTTTTGGAGCAATGCCCGGACCATTTGGCTCTGATTGTATTTAACAGCCAGTATTAAAGCGGGCGTACCAGTTGAATCTTTGCTGTTGGGATCGGCGCCTTGATTGAGCAAGATATTGAATGTGGATAAATCTTTTTTACGGATGGCCTCGATGAAGACGGAGTTCGGATTGACTCCCCCCGCGATAAAGGCCTTAAATTGAGTCGATTGGCCGTTTTTGGCCGCCATTAACAACGGCGTATCCCCGTCTTTGTTGCGGATAGCCGCATCTGCGCCTTTGGATAACAGCAGTTGCAGGAGGTCTTGATGGTCTTGGGCGACGGCAAAATGTAAAGCTGTCCACCCGTTTTCGTCGCTTGCATTAAGGGTGGCCCCATAAAAAATCAAACTCCGGGCTATCTCAAGGTTACCTTGACCGGCAGCCAGCATTAATGGGGTTCGGCGGTGAATATCCGTTCCATTAAGATTGGCCTCGTTTTCCATTAACAATTTGGCAGTATCGGTACTGCCTTTGGAAACGGCCCAAAAAAGAGCCGGCCACTGGTTGGAGTCCGCCATATTAACGGAAGCCTTATGACTGAGTAAAAATTTGGCTGTTTCAGGATGGTTTTCTGCGGCTGCCGCCATCAGTGGTGTATAACCTTTCCGATCCTTGCCGTCTACGTTCATCCCTTTGGAGATCATCAGGGAAACGTTCAAGGTATGGCCTTGAGCGGACTCCCATAACAATGCATTCCAACCGTTACTATCAGCAGCCTCAAGATTGGTGGCTTTTTTGAGTAGAATTTGAACGGTTTCTTTATTTCCGCTGGCAGCCGCGGCGATTAGCGGGGTCGTTCCGTCCTTTGCGGTATAGTCTACTTGCCCGCCGTTATCCACTAAAAATTTGACGGTATCCGGATAACCGTTTTTAGCAGCCCATAATATGGGGGTCCAGCCTTGAGCGTCCTTTTCATTAATGTTGGCTTGATAGTTTTTAACCAAACCGGTCAGTAAAGCGATGTCGCCTTTCTTCGCGGCCCAAATGGAACTAAGAGAGAGATTTGCCCCTTTATTGATGAGAAACTGAATGATCCTTTGATGATTGACTTTGATGGCATACATTAGAGCCGTATAACCTTCCGTGGTACGAAGGTTGAAATCGGCTTGGGGATTTTTGAGAATCAACTCGACAATGGGGAGATGTTTATTTTTTACAGCGTGAATGAGGGCGGTGGAATCATAATTGTCCTGTAAGTTCGGATCGGCGCCCTTATCCAGCAATATTTTAACAACGGATGTAAAACCCTTGTCGGAGGCGATTATCAACGGAGTCCATTGATTGTCCCCCAGGGTATTGATATCCGCGCCTTTATTTATCAAGTTTCGAACCAAGGAAGCCTTGTTCTTGGAGACTGCGTTTAACAAATTTGAATTGAGATCTTCAGCCTGCGCAGCAAGGGGGAGAACCAATACCCATAAAACCGAAAGTGCAATCGACAATCGAATTCTCATGCAATTCCTTCCTTCCAAAACCGATTCCGGAAAATAATACTCCACAAAATGTAAATTCAATAGACCATTGTAAAAATCCTGCCGCTTCATTCCCCTTGCTTGGCGGGGCTGTACTCCTGAGTATCCCGGAAGGTGATTTAAACCTCGATCCGGCAAGTTTATATATAACAACGGTTTTGGGGTTACTTGGCGGATTCAAGTTAAAAAGTACGGCGATCGACCGTTAAAGTCCCCTCGCCGCCGTTAATCTTAATGGAATCCACGGCATGGAGGACCATTTTATTCCGGGGCCCTTTTTTCCAATATAAGATTGAGGCGCTATAAGGCACGGCTTTATCGACAAAACCTCTTATGCCTGCGGAACCGGTTGTCCCTGCATTATCAATAACGGTCTTTTTCTCCACCGAGAGTTTGTATTGATGGTTATGGCCATGGAGGATGACCGGAACGGATCCAATCAAATCCTCGGCGAGATTGCGGTTGTGGACTGCAATAATATCAGGCAGTTTATCACTATGAATGATTCGTTCCTTGAAAGCTTTTGCGGTTTCCAGATATTGTTCGGGCGGAGCTACATCCGAATTGTAAATTTTGGCAGCCGGGTCTGCGGCACCCGCTATGGTGAGTCCGTAGACACGCAGATCTTTTTTTACCACAACGATAACGTTCTTGGTATGAACAAGACGTTTGATAATCAAGGGCGATTCATGGTTGCCGGGTATAAATACATAGGGTACTTTTAGCCCGGGAATTCTTTCGATAATGTTAGCCTCAAGGGCGGTTCCGTAATCGGTTAAGTCGCCGGTATCGATAATGAATTGGATTTTGAAGTTTGAAACCAACTCATTGATGAAGTCGAAGGCCGCCGGGTTATTATGAATGTCGCTGACGTGCAAAACTTTAATATCCGATTGCATGTCCCCCATATTTTTCATGTCTTCGGCTTGTTTGAATAAAACCGGCAGCCCCTGGGAAATTTTTTTCAGATTGTTTCCGATCACTTCAATATTATCCAAGCTCATGGTTACTAAATTCATGGCCCAGGGAGCGGCGGACAGGACCCCCTGATATTTTGGATGTTCAATCTCTTTGGGCTGATAGGAGATGATGGTCATCCCAATCAAGATAATGATCGTGGCCGCGGAACAGAGAACCCCGTAAAGAAAGAGTTTGGATAAGGGCTTAACTCTAAACACCAATAATATAAGGGTTCCTCCAAGTAAACCGTAAAATACAACGGTTAGGAAGAAAGTCATCATCGTGGATTTCACTTGATGTTGTAGTAAAGGTAACCACTGCTGTTTTGACGGCAGTGAATTCAACTGTTTTGCCAAGCCGGAGAAATCAACTTCATCCAGAGTAATAATAAACTGCCAGGGAGTTCTGTGGGACTGGAAAAATAAACGGCCGATGGGAGGAACTTCAATCATGGTGCCGCCCTGAATGGAAAATTTATTTTGTAATTTAAAAGATAGCGAGTTAACGGTAAAAGCCGTTGTAGAAAACAATTGAATGAAGGAAAGGGTAAAAAAACAAACCAGCAAAGTCAAAACGGTCAGACGAAACCGGCGGTTTTGACGTAAGGATGCCCATAATTTTTTCATGTTTACCCTCAAAAAAGTTTTTTTTATTATAACATATTTCAGCTAGGCAACTTTAGTGTGATTGTAAGCCTTTACTGGAATAAAATAGCCGACTTTTCATATAAATGGAATAAGAACTCCCCGAGAGGTGATTTTCATGGCATATTGCTCCGATTGCGGCGTCTATTATACGAGTGAGACCAATATTTGCCCGTCTTGCGGAAATCATGTTTCCCAAAACCGCAAACCCGATTATGGGCTTGTATCGGATATTGGCGCTAAAGCACCAGTCGCTACGGATTTGATCAATAATCCTTCCCAAAATAATCCGGAGGGAAACATTGAGTTTAACAATGGGAAAGAAAACCCAAGTTTACCCAATCATTCTAATCAAAAGCAGGATGGAATGCTCAATGATGAAATGAGTCCGGAGCCTGGTAAGGCGGAGCCGGGCGGTTTTGATTGTGAAAGTCAATTGGGTAAAGGAATTATCAAGCCCCAAAAGGTTGAAATGGCAGTCGATGGAGTACACTTCAAATATGAAACACCACCCCATAGTTTTAAGAAAGAGGGCCCGGTTAAAGGAAGACTGAAAGAATACCGGGCAACCGGGAACGGTATGGGAGTGAAATCTCCGGATGAAACGGGTCTTAAAAATACATTTCTGGAAGAACATATACTATCGCAAATTGTTGATCAAGAAAAGACAGAATCGGTTGTTGACCAGGGGGAGTCGCCCCGGGAGCCGGAGACACAACCAACCCTTGAAAGCGGAGAAGAATCCGGAGAGCAAATTCCGGTCGAATCAGTGAAGGCGGAAGTTCCAGCGGATGAAAAAGAGGAAGTTACCGAGGATCCTGTTATCAAGGAACTGATTTCTGAACCAGAGTTTCCTGAACCCGAGCTGAGTGAAGACTATGGTCATAGATTCGATGGAGATAATGTAATTTGGGAGGGAACGCAAAGCTGGTATAAAATTCCTATGGGAAATTATTATAAAATAACCGGCCGTAAGCTCATGATCTTTGACAAATATCAGCATAAGCTTTTGGATGTGAGTTTATCATGGATTGCCGAAATGGCGGTAAAACAGTCGTGGGTTGGCAAGTTAATCGGTATCGGAGATTTAATGATTTCCATTCCTGATTTTGCTGCATCCAAAATCGTTTTAGGAGGGATATCCGAACCGTTCAAAGTAAAAAATGTTATCGAAGAAAGGAAGAAGTATTTATAAAGAATTGGGTTGAAAAAACAGTATAAAATCAATAAGAAATACGATATATGACTTTATCCATTGCAAGGATTCCAATATATTGTATTTCTTCATCATACCCACGCCTGCCTCAGAATTAACCTTAGAGACATCTCGTTATCAGGTTGACATTGGGGTTTGAAACACTGATAATAGAGAAAATTGATGCGATTTTTCGATCCGCAACTTCTTTAAATTAAAGCGGGTGGTTTTTGTCATGGATGGTCGTAAAAAAGTTGTTTTGGTCAGCGGGTGTTTGCTCGGCATCCCCTGCCGTTTTGATGGGACAAGCCGGGAAGTATCGGAGTTGCGCTCGATATTGGCGGGCTATCAATGTATTTCTTTCTGCCCGGAAGCCGCAGGCGGATTGGAAAGCCCTCGTCCTCCCGCAGAGATACAAAACGGTGATGGCGCCGGAGTTTTGGATGGAATCGCTAAGGTCGTCAATGAGGCTGGAAGGGACTTAACGGAAGAATTTTTAAGGGGCGCCGGGGCCACAGCCAAACTGGTTTGGAAGCACCATCCGGATTTTGTGGTTTTAAAGGCTAAAAGCCCTTCTTGCGGCGTGGGCCAGATATATGACGGAACTTTTAGCGGCACCTTAAGAAAAGGAGACGGGGTCACCACGGCTTTGCTACGTAGTATCGGTGTGAAGGTTTATTCGGAGAGGGATTTGGTAAAAAATTCATTTGGAGATAATTAACAGATATATTTTCTTGACGGGAGCCGGTCGGTATGGTAGAATAGTCTTTGCCGATGCGGGAGTAGCTCAGTTGGTAGAGCGTCAGCCTTCCAAGCTGAATGTGGCGGGTTCGAGCCCCGTTTCCCGCTCCAATATGAAATTTTAGCTTCCTAGTTTAGCGGGAAGCTTTTTTATTAACTTACGGGTTCAGAATTCTAAATTTTTCCAATCAGGGACCGGCTTATCGTGGATGATCGTTTGACGATGAATAGCGGATTGAATCATCGTAATATAATAAGCCATGCTCAAAGGAGAATTTACCATGAAAATTCCGAAGATCGCTTTTTTAATTTCCTTGGCAATTATCGTTTGCGTGTTGGGTGGAATCGTTTTTGGGGACGATTTGGGAGACGCTGCAGCCTATTTTCCGATGAAACCCGGCAATTACTGGGTTTATAAATTATCAATGCCTGGGAGCTCTAAAGTACTTAGCCAAAAGGTAAAGGTGGATGCACCTGAGAATGGCAAGCCCAAGCTTATTGTTTATAACCCAAGCGGCGAACCGGAAGTTTTTGTATATTATGAACTCAATCCTCAAGGCTTGTTTAAATCTTCGGAAATGGCTTCCTGGGGGCTTAACGAATATCATCCCTTGTGGCCGGTGCTGAAGCGTAACATGGATGTTGGAACCACTTGGGATTGGGAGTCCGACGATCATAAGATGAAGGAAACCGTAAAAGTAGTGGGAATGGAAAAAGTGACCGTCCCTGCAGGAACCTTCAATGCGCTTTTAGTGCAATGTTCCGGCACCGGTTTTAATGGTACTGTCTATTCGGATAAAACATGGTATGTCAAGAATGTGGGCTATGTAAAAGACGAGTTGACGATTAACGGAAAACCGTTAATCAGTGAACTAACTCAATATGAGTTGAACTGAATACCGGACAGAGAAATAGTAATTGTTATTGAAGTCGGGTTATGGTATAATATTTAAGCACATTGAGCAGGATTTAGCATTATGCGCCTGTAGCTCAGGGGATAGAGCAACGGACTTCTAATCCGTTGGCCGTAGGTTCGATTCCTACCAGGCGCGCCAATTTTGATACGGCAGGTTCCTAAGATGATTAGGGGCCTTTTTTGTTGATTTTCTACCCCATCTTGCCAAACACTACCTCCCTATATAGTCCCTTTTATCAAATGATCGTAGAGACACCCTTTCACAAACCAATCACCGGACGATAACCGGTTCTTGAATGAAATCCGTGAGATAATATGAAGAGCCGTATGCTCTAATAGGGATTGTACGGATCTGCGGGGAAGTGAGGGCCCAATCTGCTGACTCAGGGCTTCAAAGTGGGCCCCGCTTGCTTGACTGTGGTTTGAAGCGGCGGGGACATGAAACGAGTTCGCAAGGGTATTGCGCCGGACCTCGACCCTGCCGGGGTTACCCTTTCTTTGACTTCCGAAAGATATCACATTCCACATCGGCAAACGAGGGGACGGGTCGATGCGGCTTTATAAGGCCGCCATCTCGTTTGGGGTCTTCCAAGCCGTGGATGGGTTTTCATTCCAGTTCTCTACAAGCAGTTCGCCGGATTTCCATTTCCGCTTATATTGACTGGGTGTCAAGGATTTTTCTTTCTTAAATACCTTCGTAAAATAATTAGCATCATGGAAGCCGGTCGCTTTGGCAACCTCAATAAACGGCATATCGGTGGTCCGGATTAAAAAGCAAGCCGTACTGATCTTTTGCTGCTGAATATAAGTGGATACGTTTTTCCCGGTAATATTTTTATAGATAAAGCTGAGATAGGAGGAATTTAAATACACATGCTCCGCAATTTCATCTAAGGTCAGAGAGTGGCGGATATTTTCTTGGATGTAGGATTCTATTTTTTTAATCATTTCGTGTTCATTCAGGGAAAAAACCCCCGCATCGACCATGTGTTTAACGCACAGCAACTCTAATAACTTTAAACCTTCCACCGCATCCACGCTTAAAATCGAATGGGAACGGTATTTCTGAATTAAGATATGAGACTCCATTCCACACGCAAAAGCCAATTGTTGGATATAGCCCTTATCAAAAGAGCGTTCCCGGGTCCGGAATTGTCCGATTACCAGGAACCCTACATAAATTTTTTCAAAATATACCGGACAGACGATTTCCAGTAATCCTGCGTGACAATAATAGGCGAAAGGATTCTCTGTTTTTGTACAGCGCTCGTGGGCCTTGTCGTCACATATGCAGCAGTATTTGTTGGTGAGTGGGTTCCGTTCTAAAATGTGACAAAAAGGACGGTTTCGCTTCGATGCGCATATCCATTGCTTGGATTCAAAGCCATAAAACAATAGCGGATATCCTACGGCTTTTGAAAGCAAATTCAGAATATCCGTCATTTTTGTTTCATCGACGTTCACCTTATAAGAAACCACCGTGTTTCATCTCCCCTGATTATAAAATAATAGGTGTTTACTAAACGCCATCTCATGCCAGAAATCCAAAGAGTATGGCGGTGGAAACCGGCATCTTGAATGGCTCATATAAGAAACCAGTGGATTCGTGATCACTAAAGATTAAAAATTAGCTTGCCCAGGCTCAATGGCATTAAAGAGTCAGAGATTCCTACGGGGGATTCGTCTAACCTGATAAAGCTATGAAAAGGCACTAGGAAAACTGGCCTGATTGCGGAAGGGATAAATCATCCTCATGGCTATCATGTTGTTAATAGATATATTTCATAATGGTTACGATATCACCATTATAAAATATCATTTTGAAAAATGCTACTGGGATGCTTTTACACCGGACTATAGTAATTTATTTGGCTTTTTATGAAAGGTCATCGAAGAAAAGTTTGTCTGTAAACGGTTTTGCAAATCGGATCCAGTAAAATATTTGGATCTATTCATTGGTAACAAAAATTTAATTTGCAATACATATTACTATTTTTATCTTCATACCATGCCCGCATAGAAAAACATCTAAAAATATTACTATTTGCTTTGAATTGGACGCTACGTTGAAAATCACTTTTTGAACGATAAAAATCTTTTTGCTATAGTACAGCTAGCAGCGAGCGGTTTAAAAATTAAGCAGGGGAGAAGTAAAAATGAAAAATGGGATACCCATAAATCTGAATTGGAAATTCAAGCCTTCATTTGCGCAAGAGTATGTAACGGCAAAGAATTATGATGATTTTGAAAATGTCAATCTTCCCCATACGGTGAGGGAAATTCCCTATGATTGTTTTGATCAGGCGATGACCTGCGGACTGTCTACCTACGTCCGTTTTTTGGATCTTCCGGAGATAACCGACAAGCGAATTTTATTGTTTTTTGAAGGGGTATCCGCAAGCTACGAGCTATATGTCAATGAACAGCTAGCGGGACGTCATAAAGGTGCCTACTCCAGCGAGCTTTTTGATATTAGCGACTTGGCGCATCAGGGCGCCAATAAAATTCTGTTGGTTGTGGATTCCAATGAACGGGCCGATATTCCGCCTAATGGCGCTACCGTTGATTATTTGATATATGGGGGAATCTATCGCGATGTTACCCTCTTTATTCAGGAAGCGGCCTATATCAGCCAAGTTCTTTTCAGATATGACTTGAACATTCAAACACCCACCGTATATCCGGAAATAGTATTGAATAACCACGGAACGGCATTTACAGGGAAAATAGAAGTAACAATTGATGCCGGGGACCCGTTCCATTTTCAATACCATCAACCGGTGGAAATCCCTGGCGGGCCTGGCCGCATTCGCTTAAACAAGCAGGAAATTCCGGAGGTTTGTCTATGGGAACCGGGTTCACCGGTACTCTATGATATTGGAGTTAGCCTATGGAAAGAAGAGGGACTTATTGATGCAAGCAGCATTCGAACGGGTTTTCGGGCATTGGAAGTAACGGCGGAAGGTTTCTATCTCAACGGCAAAAAAACAAAATTGATCGGCCTTAATCGGCACCAGTCATATCCGTATGCCGGATATGCCATGGGAAAGCGGGCTCAGCAAAAAGATGCCGAAATTTTGAAAGATCTGGGAACCAATACGGTCAGATGCTCCCATTATATGCAGTCGCGTTATTTTTTAGACCGCTGCGATGAACTTGGATTGCTTGTTTTTGAAGAGATTCCGGGATGGGGGCATATCGGCGGAAAAGAGTTTAAAGAAGTGGTGATGAATGACTTGGATAACATGATCACCGCTCATTACAATCATCCCAGTATTGTGATCTGGGGCACACGCCTTAATGAAAGCGCCGATGACGATGAATTATATACCATGACCAGCCGGAGAAGCAAGGAATTGGATCCGTATCGGCCAACCAGCGGAGTCCGGTGGCAGATGGGCAGCAACCTGCTGGAAGATATTTATAGCTACAACGACTATTCGCCGGAAGAAAACGGCCGGTTCATGTTACAGGAACCTGAAAAAGTCACCCAAACCCCCCAGCCGGTTCCTTATCTCCTTAGTGAACATGTAGGCGCGTTACTTCCCACGAAACCGGATGATCCGGAAGAACGGCAGGAGAAGTTCGCCTTGTATCATGCCGAGGTATTGAACAAAGTCCTGGTGGATGATAGATATCTAGGGGCTATCGGATGGTGTATGTTCGACTACAATACCCATAATGATCACAACTCAATGGAAAAAATATGTTCCCACGGCGTGTTTGATATGTTCCGGGTTCCCAAATGGGCGGCCTATTTTTATAAAAGCCAAAAGGAACCTTCGGAAGAAATCATTCTTGAACCTTGTTCCATGGTTGGACGAGGCGAAAGGACGGAACCGGTGCCGTTTTTTGTGCTTACAAACTGTGAATATATCGAGGTTACGCTTTCCACGGATATTACCAGACGATATTATCCCAGTCAGAAATTAGCGCACCTGAACCATCCGCCGATTGAAGTCACTGAAAACGGAGAGTTTTGGCAGAACCGCTGGCAAGGTGCGACGATTGTAGGATATATCAACGGAGTGGAATCCGCCAGACGTATTTATTCCAATAATCCAAGACTGGATGACTTCCTAGTTGAAGTGGATGATGCGCGGCTTGATAACCATTGCGTTGACGAAACTCGGGTGGTAGGTACTTTCGTCGACGAAAACAAAAACAGGCTGTATTTTCACAAGGGCGTGGTGATGGTTGAAACCCAAGGGGATATCGAGCTAATCGGCCCGTGTTTATTGCCGGCACTGGGGGGGACCGTTGCGTTCTGGGTAAAAACCAGGGCTACCGCAAAGAAGGGAAAAGCTGCGATTATACTTAAAACCAATAGAAAGGAGATTGATGCCAAGACGATAGCGATCGATTTAGTATAGAACCGGTTTATGGAATAATAATTTTTCAAAGCGAAGGGAGATCATAATGATGATGAATGATACCCATGAATTAAAACGGAAGCTGGGGCTTTGGGCCACCATTGGAATTTCCGTCGGAACGACGATCGGCGCCGGCATTTTTTCATCCATCAATGAGGTGGCTAAAGCATCCGGATCGGCATTGTTTACGGTTTTAGCGTTTTTGATCGGAGGGTTGATTATCATCCCCCAAAATTTAATTTATGCCGAACTGGCAACGGCCTATCCGGAAGATGGGGGGCATTATACCTATATCAAACATGCCGGTTGGAAGAAGCTTTCCTTTTTAGCCGGATGGGCGACTTTCTGGGCCAACGATCCCGCCGGAATTGCCGTGGTTGCCTTGGCGACCGCGCAATATCTTGCTTTTCTGTTGCCAATGAGTGGTATTGCCATTAAGTTCGCTGCTGTCGCCATTATTTTGTTTTTTATGGGCCTGCACGTCCGTTCCGTGGAAAGTGGCAGCAAATCAAATGCTATTTTAACATTGATAAAAATTATTCCGTTTGTGGTCATGATCGGTTATGGGCTCTTTTGTATTAAGAAAGAGCTTCTGTTTTTACCGGCGGTACAAGGCGCTCCGGTGGGTATAGCCGCTTTGTTGGCGGGAATTTCCGCGACGACCTGGTCTTATGATGGCATGAGTTCCTGCTGCGCCATGACCGGTGAAATTAAAGACCCCAAAAAAACCATGCCGAGAGCATTGATTGGTTCAGTGATTCTGATTATCATGATTTATGTGTTCCTAACCACAGTGGTCACAGGGGTACTGCCTTTTAACTTGCTGTGTAATTCCACAGCGCCTTTAGCGGATGCCGGAGCGCAGTTGCCGGTGATAGCCGATTTTGCCAGCAAGTTTATTGCGATCGCGGGAATCATTGTGGTCCTGGGAGCCACTTCTTCGGTGATTTTATTCCAGCCGCGGCAAGAATATGCGATGGCCAAAGATGGACTGTTTTTCCGTAGCTTTGGGAAGATTCATCCCAAATATCAAACACCGTATTTTTCGATTATGGCCCAATGCTGCCTCGCCATATTGATGGTATTCGTTTCGAGCATTTCCGGTTTATTGGGATATTTTACGGTGGCTTTGTTGTTAAAGAATACTTTAGTATTCTGCTCGATTTTTGTTCACCGCAAGAAAGCGGATTACAATCCCCTTTGGAAAGCGCCTTTATGGAAAGCAACCGCTATCATATCCATATTATCCAGTTTGATTCTGGTGGTTTCCACCTTGATGTGGTCCACCCTGGGAAGCATTATCGCAGCCCTGATAGTCGTGGCCACCGGCATGCCCGCGTATTATATCTGGACAAAATCTAAAAAAGTGACGGATTAATGGGAGGATCTTTGTCTTTCCCCCGAAATCGCTTTTCTACGATAAGATGGCGATATATCAATTCTTATTCATTGAGGTTTTAGCGATTTGTCAAGACGCCGAAATTACGCAAGTGGGTGACGTCATAAAAAACCGGATGGGGTCCGCAGCAAAAGCCGTTCCGAATTGGGACGGCTTTTTTAATGCCCCAAAATGAATAAAAGCCTTACTGGTATCTGCGGGGGAGACCATAAAGGCCCAATCCGCACCACTTCTCGAGTAAGGCTTTCGCTATTATTTTTTACTATGAATATGACAATGTTATTTTACCCGTGTAACGAGCTCTATTTAAATGAAACCGCCGCCACAGAAACAGCAAAATATAATGATAATAATAATAATCCAGATAAACCAACCGCCGCCAAATCCAGCACCTGCAAAGCCCATTGTTATACCTCCTTTGCATAGTTTGAAGATTGGATTAATCAATATAGTTTATGTTCAAATCCATAAAATGTAGTTATGGTAAATGAATATTTGTTTATACAACCAACGGATATTTGTAAACAAAGGAGATTCAATTGAATTATCAAGGGATAATGCAGGTAGAAAGGCAAAACCAATTAAGATACTTAAACGAAAGAAGGGTTTAGAGAAGAAAACTCCATTAAAATCCCATCATGAACTAATCAATAAATATGCCCGGAAGCAGAAATGTGGATATAAAAAAGGTGAAGCAATAGTATAATCATGCTTCACCTTTTATTGTCTTACCAGGGTCTCCATGGCCCAGGACCGGGTCCAGGACCAAACATAGGTCTACATTGAGGGCGTCCTCCCCAACGCGGGTAAAAACATCGGATATTTCTTCTGGGATCACGGCATACACGCCCTTGCGGAGTCCAGATACAACCTGCCTGTTCAGTATAGATGCTATTATCTATATCTTGAGCGTACTCATCATTTTCGTTCATTTGGTTTATCACCCCCTAATTTGATATAAGGGTATAAGGTGGATACAAATAATTGGATGATTACAACTATGATATCCTATGGATTAAACCTATAATATGTGATTGGATATAGTAACATTTTTTGTTTTTTTATCGGATATAGAGTAGGAGAGGTGAATAGAATCCGATCAAGGCCAAGTACTCGACTTTTTGTTACCCGTTATTATTTAAGAGATTGAGTATTGAATAAATATTCAGGAATAAGTTTAAACTAAATGTGCTTAAGGAGAAATTAATAACCGATGTTTAAACTACCGATTGAATTGTATTATCCGGCCTTTTCTTTATTTATGATGTTTTTAGCAATCGTATTTGTTCCGCGAGAAAAATTTAAGAGTTTTTTTTGGATTGGTTTACTTTGGGGTTATGTTTTTAGTATTCTGGCATCGTTTTTAGGTAATAATCTAAACTTATTTAGATGGGAGCATATACAGCCATTCGGATTCTTAACTTCAGTTCAATGGTTGGATCTTGCCTGGATTTTTGCTGTTATTTTATTTTTATACTATATCCCGGAAGATCCAGGGTGGTATGTTTATCCTGTTTATTTAATTATTTTTTCAATTGCCAGTGCGGCTTTAGATATGGTATTTCATGAATTAGGCTTACTGACATATGTTAATTGGAGTCCTATTTGGCGGTTTATTTTAGCATTTATTTGGTTTTATGGTGCAACTCTTCACTATAATTATCAGCTAAAAAAGAGAAGAGGCGCTATGTAAAGAGAAGTATATTTTCGATCGCTCAAGGCCGAGTGCGGTAACACTCGACCTTTTTTGTTGCCCGGTAGGGGTTGGCACTCCAAACCGTAGACCAAGGCCAAGAGAAAAGATAGTCGATATTTGATTTTTTGTGCTATGATTGTAGTAGCTTTTGATCCGATATTCATCACGAGGTAAACATATGGCAATGGTTCGGACATCATTTACAGTGGTTCGCCATGGAGAGACCGAATGGAATCTTCAAGGGCTTCATCAAGGAATCTTAGACAGCCCGCTGACTGACAGAGGTGTGGAACAGGCACAACACGTAGCGGAGCTGCTGCGAAAAAATTTTTTTGATAGATTTTACAGCAGCGATTTGGGGCGGGCTGTGCAGACAGCTCAAATCATTGCCCCTGCGGTGAAACTGGCTCCTACTTGTGATCGGCGGCTCCGGGAAAGAAACTTGGGAGATTTAGCGGGCTTGACCATCGAGCAGTTCCGGGCTGCCAATCCCGAAGCATGTGCTCAATATATCAAACGGGATCCGGATTATATCATCCCGGGAGGAGAAAGCGCAGCTCAGGCTTATGCCCGAAGTGTGGCTTGTTTCGAGGAGATAGCCCAAAAACATCCGGGTGAAAGCATTTTGGTTATAACTCATGGTTTCGTTTTGGAGTATTTGTTGCGGCATTCGTTAGGGATTCCGCTGGGTCAGAAAATACGGTTTTCACTTAAAAATTGCGGTATCAACCGTTTTATTAAAACCGATCATGAATGGATGCTCGATACCTGGGGAGAAGTGGGAACGTCAGCAATGGCTCAGCAGACGGCTTTTACAGGAACCTATTAATACAAATACCGAAATTCCAAAGGCTTATCACACCAATAGCCGCCGCAAACACAAGCCTCCATAACTTCTCCATAAATTGATCACAAAAAAGATACACGAAAACACCAGAAACAGAAATATAATATAATATAAAATGAGAAAAGGATAATCCGAAAAGGATTATCTTTTGGGTTTCATTATAAGAGCGAGATTTTGATATAATGAAGCTTTATTTGTTGTATTTTGATTCCCGGAGCGATTTTTTGGTTCGTTTTACGTTTGATATCGGAAAAGCAGATTAAAGCCGGATCGGAAAGGGGATAGGGATGAAAAAAGTTTTCTTCTTTATCGTTGTCTTTGGAGGGATATTCCTGATTCTTTTCACCCTCTTTAAAAACCGGGCGGAAATGAAACAGGAAGCCAGGAATAACGGGAGCAGGGGGACTCCGGTCGCAGTGGCAACGGCCTCACAGCAGAACTTGAATAACCAATTGATTCAGACGGGATTGATTACGGCCAATAGCGATATCAATATTGTTTCGGAACTTCAAGGCAAAGCCACGGCAGTCCTGGTCCAAGAAGGCTCTTATGTTAAAGCCGGTTCCACGATGATTAAGGTGGAAAATCAAGTTCCTGAAGCCAATTTCCTTGCGGCGCAAAATAATTATCAAAGAGCCCAAAAAGATTGGGAACGTTCCAATGATCTCCATAAGCAAGGACTGATATCGGATATTGATTTGGAATCGGCCCGCCAGACCTTTAAAACGGCCCAGGCCCAGTTTGTTTCTTCCCGGCGTGAATATATCAACTCCTCCATTACTTCTCCTATCTCCGGTATTGTAACATCCATTCCGGTTGATGTAGGGACGATGCTCAGTCCCGGAATGACAGTAGCCAATGTCGTCGATATCTCTAAGCTTAAAGTAGTTTTAAATGTAGCAGAACAAGACGTTTTCCGGCTGAAGGTCGGGGATCAAGCCGAAATTGAAACGGGAATCTACCCCGGACTCAAATTTCACGGCAAGATCGCCAGTATCAGCGTTAAGGGTGACGCAGCCCATACTTATCCCGTGAAAATTATGATACCCAATAACAGGGAATACCCCCTTAAGTCGGGAATGTTCGGACAAATTACCATCCAATTGGGGAATCAAACCGCTTTAGCCATCCCCCGGAATGCTATGGTTGGGAGTACCGAAAACCCGCAAATTTTTATCGTCGAGGACGGAAAAGCAAAGTTGCGCAATATTCGGATCGGTTCGGAAATAGGCACTCATATAACCGTCTTGCAAGGAATCACCGCTGGAGAACGGGTTATCGTTAGCGGTCAGGAGGATCTGAAAGATAACTCCGCTGTTGCCATTCAAAACGATATTTTCGGTCAAGGTTCCCCTCGAGGCGGCTCTCAACCGGACGGACAAGGGGCCCGTCAAAAAGGCTCACGCCAACGTAACCAGGAATGATTACTTTTCCGATTGTTTTCAGGCAGCCTTACTCTCAATCGAAGGGGGAATACCTTTGACCATTACTGAGCTAGCCATTAAACGCCCCATTATCATCATTGTACTTTTTACCGCTTTAACTTTATTGGGAATTTTTGGTTATTACCAATTAAAATATGATTTACTTCCCGGTTTGTCCATACCGATGATCAGTGTCAGCACAAGTTATCCCGGCGCTTCCGCAAGCGAAGTTGAAATTTCGGTTACCAAGCAGATTGAGGATGCGGTTTGCGGTTTGGACAAGGTTGATTCGATTTCTTCGAACTCGCAAGAGGGTAGGTCCAGAGTCATGATCCAACTGACTCCCGGCGCGAATGTTGACTTTTCTTTACAGGATGCCCAACGTAAAGTCAATTCGGTTATCCGCAGACTTCCCAATGGAGCTCAAACCCCTGCATTGTCCAAAGTAGATCCCAATGACCGGCCGATTATGTCCGTCGGATTCACTTGCAATTTACCGGATACCCAGTTTTATCAATTGGTGAATGATTTTATTGAGCCTGGAATTTCGACAATGGCCGGAGTTGGTGAAGTCAATATTATTGGGGGCCGGCAGCGGGAGATTAAAGTCAACTTGGACAGCCACAGAATGGAATCCTATGGGGTGTCTTCCCTTCAGGTGTTACAGGCTATTCGAGACGCAAATCTGGAGTATCCCGCTGGAACCATCAAAGATGATGACGGTCAATATGTGGTTCGAATGGCCGGGCGGTTTAAATCCCTGGATGAACTCAAAAATCTAGTGGTCGGCCAGTCGGTAAACGGCGGCAATATCCGGCTTTCCAATGTTGCCGATATTCAAGACGGAAAAAAGGATATCACCCAAATCACCAGAATTAACGGTAAAAATACCATTGCGGTCAATGTACTGAAACAATCTGACGCAAATACCGTCGATGTGAGCAGGTTAGTACGGGACGAACTCATAAAGCTGGAACGCCAATACCAGAGTGCGGGTTTAAAAGCCACAGTCATCTATGATAATTCCGGTTTTATCACCGATTCGGCCAATGCCGTCAAAGAAGATCTGTTACTTGCCATTTTGTTGGTTGCCGGTGTGATGCTGCTTTTTTTGCATAGTATCCGGAATTCCCTTATCGTGATGGTGGCGATTCCCACTTCGCTGGTGGTAACATTCATCGGCATGTGGGCTTGCGGGTTTTCACTGAATATCATCACATTGTTGGCATTATCCCTGGTTATCGGTATTTTGGTGGACGATGCCATTGTGGTTTTGGAGAATATTTACCGCCATTTGGAGCAGGGGGAGGATAGACGGACTGCGGCTTTACAGGGCCGGAATGAAATCGGTTTTACCGCACTTTCCATCACTTTGGTGGATGTGGTGGTTTATTTGCCTTTGACCCTGGTTTCCGGAATCGTCGGCGGAATGATGAAGCAGTTTTCCGTCGTCATTGTTATTTCAACCTTAACCAGTTTATTCGTTTCTTTTACGGTTACTCCCTTGTTAGCTTCCCGTTTCAGTAAACTTGAGCAATTGACCAAGGGGACTCTGATGGCCCGGTTTGGCGCCTGGTTTGAAAAGATCTATGCCGGTTTGACCAATGACTACCTGAAAGTGTTGAGGCTTAGCCTTGAACATCCCGGCAAGGTTCTGTTGATTGCGGGATTATTGTTTATAGCAGCTTTGTCCTTAGTCACTTTTAATTTTATTGGCTCGGAATTTATGCCTCAGGCCGACCAGAGTCAGCTCTCGGTTTCGGTGATACTGGATACAGGGGCTAAAATTGAGCAAACCGATGTCAGGGTTCAATACATTGAACAGGCTATCAGACGGATACCCGAAGTCCGGACGGTTTATTCCAATATCGGTTCCGGAGGCTACGGGGGATCGGCCAACGGTTATCAGGCGTCGATGACCGTGATTCTGGTTCCCAAGAATAAACGGAGCCGCAGCGCGGGCGAAATTGGGCGAATGCTTCGGGGAATGGTTGGTCATATGCCCGGAGTTAAAGTTTTTGTCTCCCAACCCAGCGTGATACCGGGCAGCGGCGGCCAGGCTCCCATTCAGGTAGCCATTACCGGGCAGAATTGGGAGGATGTATCCCAAAGTGCCGACCAGGTAATGAAACGAATAGCCGGAATCCCCGGTACGTCCAGTGTCCGTTCGTCGCTCAATCCTCCTCAACCCGAACGCAGTGTTCAAGTTGATCGCGATAAAATGGCCAGTATGGGCCTAAGCATGTCAACGGTGGGTCAGACCTTACAATTGGCTTTAACCGGAAATACCGATTCCCGATTTTTAGACCGGGACGAAGCCCAATATGATATCAACGTCATGCTGGACCAGGCTGACCGGAGCCATACTTGGCAAGTTGGTAATCTTACTGTTGCCAATAAGAGCGGTCAATTGGTACCTTTAAACCAGTTTGCAAAGATCGTTTCTTCTGTCGGACCTTCGGAACTTCAACGCCGGAACCGCAGATATTCGGTCACCGTCAATGCGCAGGCAGTCGGCCGGACCAGCGGCGATATCGGGAATGATATCAAAGGGGCGCTGGCGAAAGAGAAATTTCCAGTCGGCGTGAATACGATGTTTGTCGGTGCCCTTCAAAACCAGGCTAATACTTTTTTTAGTTTGAGCCTGGCTTTGCTGGCGGCGGTGGTGTTTGTATATTTGATTATGGCGGCGCTGTACAACTCGTTCGTTTACCCTTTTGCCGTGCTATTTTCAGTACCCTTGGCGATTATCGGGGCCTTGCTCGCTCTGGCCTTGACCAAAAATTCTTTAGCGGTTTTCTCGATTATGGGGATTATCATGCAGATCGGTCTGGTAAGCAAGAACGCCATTTTGCTGGTGGATTTTACCAACAAGGGACGGGAGGAAGGCCTTTCCATTCATGAGGCCTTGATGCAGGCAGGACGCGAACGTTTACGGCCTATTTTAATGACTACCTTAACCATGATTTTCGGGATGCTCCCCTTGGCGCTATCAAAAGCGCCGAGCGCGGAATTTAAGAACAGTATGGGATGGGCTTTAATTGGCGGTTTAGCCTGCTCCATGGCAATGACTTTGGTGGTAGTTCCGGTTGTTTATACTCTAATTGAGCGTTTACGGGCAAGGGTAATGCAAAAGTTTCCAGGATCCACCGATGTGAAGTAGGTTGATTGAAGAATTTGTAACCCGATTCATCTTAGTTGAAGGAATAGAGGGTTCAATCTTCAGGATCTTTACAAACATCCACCCATTCCCCGCGTGTCACTTGTTGCAAGGAATCGAGATCGATTTTTACCGCTGAGTTGGGCGATCCTCCGGCAGGGAAAACATAATCGAATTGTTTCAAGGATTGGTCAAGGTAGATTGGAAGAGGCCTTTTTAATCCAAAAGGGCAGACGCCGCCGACCGGATGGCCGGTAACCTCCAAAACTTCCTCTGCTCCAATCATTTTCGCTTTTTCTTTGAAGTGTTCCTTATATTTGTGATTGTCAATCCGGGCATCACCTTTGGCCAAGACTAAGATATCCCGCTCTTTTAAACGAAAGACCATGGTTTTGGCAATCCGCCCAGGCTCAACATCCAAAGCTTTTGCCGCCAATTCAACTGTGGCGCTGCTGGTTTCCAGTTCAATCACTTTGAACTCCAGTTTTTCTTCGGCAAATTGGCGTTTAACGCTATCCAGGCTCATCTGGGGAAAGATCCTCCTTAGAGATAATTGATGCATAAAAAATATTTATTTGCTAAAGACGTTGCGGACCATGGAAATCAGAAACCTTAGCTGCTAGAAACGGCTAAGGTGAAATGTTCATCAAAGTGAGGAACAGTGCAAGCCTGCCCAAGTAAAAGCGGTATTGGGTTATTTTTTCATCTTGACTTCCACGAAACTCCAATCCCAATTCTTTAATTCCTTTTCCCAAATTTCCGGAGCACGGTCAAAGACCACGATCTTATTCATACCTGTGAAAAAAAAGCGGGTAGCTCCTTTATCATCCTGTTTGCGTACAATGAACGCCTGATGGCTATTGCCGTCAGGCGAATTTAATAGAATTTTGATGGCCTTCATATCATGAAAGGAAAGTTCGACCGGCTCCAAATTTTGCAGAGCTTTGGTGAGTTCAGCCAAATTGCCGGATGGTGTATTGGTATTCATAAATTACGCCTCCCAATTTCATACAAACAGATTACATATTCGGCAGTAAATAAAATATTCCTGTTATGGAATTGAATTTCAGTGAATTCATTTACCGGATGTGCCAAAATTTAGAAGCGGAAGATGGAATGGGAATCCGGGCCCTTTTTGCGGTTCTATACCAAAAAGGCAATTCCGTAAGAAATTCATATTTCTAGGAAAAACATAAAAAAGGGTAGAAATGATTTTGCAGACCAGCAAAAACAATATTGTGAATGGGAGAAACCATTTTGTAGATCGGCAAGGCAATATTACAGATGGGCGAGATGATTTTGCGGATCAGCAAAACGTTTTTGTTGATCGGAGCAAACATTTTGGTGATTAGCAAAATAACATTACGGATGGGAGAAATATTGTTGTGGATCGGCAAAGTTATTTTGCGGATGCTCCGGGACAACCGGCCAATTTATCGAAACGGAATCGTAAAACACTAAAGCGAATGAAAACTCAAACGGAGGTAGGGAAGGAATTATGGCTTAATTTTACAAGTTTTTAATTTACAAATCTCCAAATCCAGCTTACAATATAAGTAATTGAATATGAATCCTTCAGGGCAGGGTGCGATAAGTTTTACTAACGTAAACCTTTAATCAATTCCCGACCGGTGGTAAGAGAAATAGTTTTTTGACGAAAACTTTTATTCTCAAGTCCACGCGCTTTTAAAAAGCAGATCTGGTGAGATTCCAGAACCGACGGTAGAGTCCGGATGAAAGAAGGAAAGGTGTATTTCCTGTCCCTGAATAAATTTAATTTGTTCAGGGATTTTTATTTTTAGTAGGTGATGATATTCATGAACAATCAAATCATTCAGTTGGACGATGTTACACTGGCTTTTATCAAGGGGAATCAGCCTGAACTTTTAGGAATCAATCTCTCCATCCATCAGGGAGAAATTGTCAGCTTGGTCGGACCCAGCGGTTGCGGTAAATCAACTTTATTACGGTTGATCGCCGGGGTTCTTGCGCCAACCCGCGGTGAGGTTAGAGTCTTTGGAGAAAAAGTAACTCCGGGATGGCCGGGACTTGGGTTTGTTCCTCAAGATTCTTTACTTTTTCCCTGGCGGACCGTAGCAGCCAATGTTGGACTTCCGCTGGAAATTCAAGGAGAAAAAAATAAGCTCCTGATAGCGGAGAAAGTTAACAAAGCCTTGGAATTGGCCAATTTAAGCGATTCAGGCCATAAATATCCGCATCATCTCTCGGGCGGAATGAGGCAACGGGCGGCTTTGGCACGGGCTTTGGTGGGCGATACCCAAATATTGATGTTGGATGAACCTTTTGCGGCCTTGGATGATATTACCCGGACCGGGCTGCATTTGGAATTACTAAATCTGCAATCGCGGACTGGGGCGACTATTTTGCTGGTAACCCACAATATTTTTGAAGCGGTTTTTTTATCGGGGCGGGTTGTGGTAATGGGGGAAAAGCCGGGCCGGATCCTTGGCGAGGTTGCCATTGGGTTGGAGTATCCACGCCGTTTGAAGATCATCGGTAATCCGGAGTTTGGAAAACAGGTGAGCGAAGTCCAGGATTTACTGGCCCTGGGTTCGGAAACGGAGGTTTCCTAAATGAAGCTTACAATACAGTCTTTTTTTTGGAAATACTATGAGTACCTGTTGATTCCTTTAGGATTTTTAATCTTTATAGGTATCTGGCATCTTCTGGCTAAAATTTACCCTGCTTTCATTTTACCCGGTCCTGAAAAAGTATGGGACCGGATGATGGAATATACGAAGAATGGGTTATTATTGCAACATGGGGTGACCACTTTTTACGAAGCTATGATGGGCTTTTTAGCCGGAGTGTTGCTTGCTTTGCCTTTAAGTTACTTTTTAGCACACCATCCCTTTTTTGAGAGGTGTCTTGCCCCTTATATTGTCGGGCTTCAGGCAATCCCCATCGTGGCCTTGGCTCCTTTACTGGTAATTTGGTTTGGATTCGGGCTTACTTCCAAAGTATTAATCGCCGCCTTGGTATCTTTTTTTCCGATACTTACCAACGGCATCATGGGATTTCGAAGTACGGATCCCCGGTTAGCGGAGTTAATGGCGATGATGGGAGCCAAACGCACCCAAGTGTTTGCAAAGCTCGAACTCCCATCAGCCCTGCCGGTGATTTTCGGCGGTTTAAGACTTGGCATTACCCTTTCGGTAATTGGAGCGGTAGTGGGTGAATTCGCCGGCGCCGGAAAGGGCTTGGGTTACTTGGTGAACGCCGCCCGGGGAAGTTTTGACACTCCTTTGATTTTTGTAGCATTGATTATCCTGGCTTTTTTAGGAATTGGATTTTACTTGCTTATCGTTTGGCTTGAGTACGGACTCATACCATGGCAGCGCCAATAGGCGACGGGAAACATTCTTTATCGGGTATAAGGATAAGACGGGCTTTGGACGCAAGGATAAAATGAAACTATTGGAGGTTATCCAAGATGAAGAAGGGTTTTTGGTTAAGTATCGGTTTGATGGTCATTTTGGTGACGGTTTTGGGTTTTACGACAACTTTCGGAGCCTTTGCAGCTGGGCCTTATAAAAAGGCGACAATTGCGATGACCTACATTCCGAATGTTCAGTTTGCTCCCTGGTATGTTGCGGCGGATAAAGGTTTTTTTAAATCGGAAGGCCTCGATGTGAACTTTGATTATCGGATGGATATTGATGCTTTACCACTGGTGGCCAGCGGTAAAATTGATTTTGCCATTGCCGGGGGCGATCAAGTGATCACTGCCCGTTCTCATGATATACCTGTGGTTTATCTGGCGACGCTCTATGCTAAATTTCCTCCCGCCATTATCGCTTTATCAAATTCAGGGATTAAGACTCCCAAGGATTTAAAGGGGAAAAAAATAGGATTGCCTTTATATGGCACCAGTCTCTTGGCGGTGAAAGCGATCCTCAATAAAGCGGGAATTTCGGAAAAGGATGTTCAGTTAATTGATGTGGGCTATACGCAAATATCGTCTTTAACTTCGGGAAAAGTAGATGCCATTGTGGGATTTGCCAATAATGAGCCTTTGAATTTAATCGCGCAAGGTTATTCCATCAATCAAATTGATTCCTGGCATTATTTCCCCCTGGTGGGACATGGCTTGATTACCGGTAAGGGAACCCTAGCCACCAATCCTAAAATCGTTCAGGCAATGGTAAGAGCCACCCTCAAGGGGATGAAGTACTCTTTGGAACATCCATCCGAAGCTTATGCGATTTGTCTAAAATATGTTCCGGATATCAGTAAGGACAGCCAAGGTTTACAAGAGAGAATTTTGGAAAGTTCAATGGAATTATGGGAGAATGAATACACCAAACAATACGGATTAGGGATGTCGGATCCGAAAGGTTGGGCGGATTCACAGAAGTCTATCCACCAGTATGGCTTGATTGATAAGGAAACACCCGTCAAAGAAATGTTGAATCTAAAATTCATCCCCAAAAAGCAGTAATTATTGTATTTGCAGGAAAGGTACGGGATTAATCGGAGTGCCGTGGTCACGGACTTCATAATGGCAATGGGGACCTGTTGCTTCTCCGGTGGCTCCGGCCAAGGCGATTTTCTGCCCTTTCTTCACATTTTGTCCAACATTCACTAAAAGGCGGGAATTATGTCCGTAGCATGTTTCATAACCGTTTCCGTGACTGAGTTTCACAAGGTAGCCGTATCCGTTTTGCCATCCGGAATACGTGACGACTCCATCAGCGGTGGCTTTGATCGGTGTGCCATAGGAAGCTCTTATGTCAAGACCTTCGTGACGGATATAACGATGATAAATAGGATGTAAACGCATTCCGAAAGAGCAAATAATCGTCGAACTCACCGGCCAAATTGAGGGCATATGATCAAGACGGTATTCGTAGGATTGTAACTCGCCCAGAATTTGCTTCTGAGCATTTTTTTCCACTTCCATATATTGCTCCAATTGTTCCAGATTGTGCCGGAGTTGATCTAAAGAAGTGTTGGGAACGTTCATTACAGGAAGTGAATTTAAGGAGTATGGTTGGGTACGTACAAAAAAGCCGCGGCTGGTTACAAAAATGGATCGTCCCTTTTTCTCGCGGACTCGGGTTAATGTATCATCCAAACGGGTTTGAATTTCTTCGATCCTGGACAATTCTTTGTTGATGAATTCGTTTTTGGCGAGAATTGGTCGGACTCGTCGCCTTTCAGCGGTTAATTTTACAATGAGTTGTTTTTTGGCGGCAACATCCTTTTTAAAAACGGCGATTTGCCATATCTGGGTTGAGTATCCAAAGAAAATATAGAGGTTGAAAATGATGAAACCAATAATCAGCAAAGCTAAAGAATAAGGAATATAACAACTCTTCACTTTAGTAGATGAAGAGTTTGGAACAATCAGGAGGCTATAATTTAAGTTTTTATTCAAAAACCGGTAAAATTTCCTTGCAGACACGATTGAAAGCCCCCTTTAGTAAAATGAAGCAAAAATATACCCCAACGACTAAAGATTTTAGTCGCCATTGCCGATAAATTTAAATTAATGTATTGATTATTACGTTATTACGACAAATTCTTGGATATTCCTGCCAATAAAAATAAATTTGGTAAATATTGATGAATATTTTCCATTTTAATTGTTTAGGCTATGTTCTTTTAAAAATGTCGAGGGAACTATTGTTTTTTTAAAATAGAAGTAAATATTTTCCTTTTTAAAGGGAAATATTTACAATTCTAATCAACATTTCATTAAAAAAACCTTGGTTTTTATTGTTTCGAGTTAAATGATGTGATAGGGTGTATTCATGAGAACTCATAAACAGGATATCGATACATTATCCCATATTGGACAACCTGAAATTACCACGCATCTGTTATCTTGGTATCATCAAAATGCCCGCAAATTGCCTTGGCGTCAAACGAGAGATCCTTATAAAATTTGGGTTTCCGAGGTTATGTTGCAACAAACCAGGGTTGAAACGGTAATACCTTATTACCAGAAATTTCTAAACCGCTTTCCTACAGTCGAGGCATTAGCTGCTGCCTCAGAAGATGAGGTTTTGAAAACATGGGAGGGATTGGGCTATTATCGTCGCGCGAAATTGCTTCATAAAGGAGCGGCAGTGGTTGTCAATGAATTGAATAGTGTTTTACCGGCCGATCCCAAAGAATTAGGATCGTTACCCGGTATTGGGACTTATATGGCCGGTTCCATAGCCAGCATTGCGTTTAATCTTCCCGTTCCGGCCGTTGATGGAAATGTAATTCGGGTAGTAACCCGAATGCTGGCTTGGGAAGAAGATGCAGCAACTCCAAACTCCAAACGCGAGATTACAAGATGGGTGTGCGGGCAATTTCCCCCGGGACAAGCTGGGGATTTCACGCAGGCCTTAATGGAAATAGGAGCGCTTATTTGTTTGCCGCGAGCGCCTCATTGCCAAAAGTGCCCTTTATCCCGATTCTGTAAGGCTTTTGGAGCCAATCCCGAGCGTTTCCCCGTGAAAAAAACTTCACGGGAGATACCGGTAGAACGCCGGGTTGTTCTTCGAATTACCTGGAATCAGAAGCGTCTTTTATTTCAGAGACCCAAAGATGGATTAATGGCAGGATTTTGGGAATATCCAACCATAGTTGCCGGGCCAAACGAGGATGCGCTAACTTTGGCGGAAAAATGGGCCCTTGAGTATCTGGGCGCGATAATACCATTCCAATTTCTTGGGAATATGACTCATGTATATACCCATTTACGTTGGAACTTGGAAATTCTCGATGGAGATTGGAAGGAGAAAAGGGAGCCGAATCCAATCAAAAAGGGCTTATGGCTATTGCCGGAAGAAGAAGCTGGTTTGCCTCGGGTGGCTTTTATAAGGAGATTAACTTCTCAAGATTAAAAATTTCTATGATTGTGTTTTAGGAGGGAAATTTTTTTTAAAATTAATTGATGCGATTTATTGGACTACCGGAGATAAATCCCTTTTTTTGTAAACGTTCGTTCAAAATTATCAATATCAGTTCGCTTTCATGACGATTTTCTCCATAGTCGTCGGGGAAAAGGAGCTGACTATTATTTATCAATCGGGGAAGTTTATTGGTTTTGGTTAATGACGGTTTCAAAATGAATACCTCCGGTTTAACAATTTCATACAAGCACTTGTAGCAATCAAGATCATTTGAAATAAGGATTTACTCGTTCTGTTTTGATGATTTTTGTTTTTGGATACGTTTGTAATATTCATCAAACATTACATCCAATAGAATATTGTCGAGAGGGTCATCCGATTCATTGAGATCTTTTGCTGTAATGTTAAGCTCTCGTCTTTGATTATTCCAAATTTTTGTAACGTCCATTGCAATCACCCCTCATTTTAATTTTGCCAAAAAAAATATTTTTGATACTGGGTTGAAAGAATTATTTGCAATCCACCCTATAAAAATATCAAAAGGAAAGAAATAACTTACTTAATACTGGGTCGAATGACATCAAGTTAACATTGGTTCTCAAGATATTAGTCGAATAACATCAAGTTGATTGACATCAAGTTGATTGACATCAATAGACTGAAATGGTATATTTTAAACAGTGCTTAATATGGTATTGGTTGATGGATTCGAATAGAAATCAATATATTGAAAGTTGTCCTTTGTTAGAAAACTAACTTTTCGATTAAGTAAATTCACAGCCGTATCTCAGGTGTATCATTTGCTGAAACGGTTTTTTCTTTTGGGAATTTGTGTGTTAATTATGTGTCCAATGTCGTTTGATGCGGTTGGATTAATTGGCGGGCTCTTTTTGAATCGAAGACGAATTTCCATTTTGACAAATAAGTATTATTATCACTCTTCTTATGCCCTTTGGAAATTTCTTGCAGAGTCGAGCCGAAATTTTTTCGCTGTATGAGATGGCATTCAAATAAAAAAGAAAGTGCGCGCATATGCGTGCGAGAGGAGGAAAGATTCATTTTGCGTAAGTTTTTTTTACTTGCCACATGTTTGTTAGTTGTCATTGCGGCGATTAGTTTTTCCTATGCCGCAGCACCCAAGATTTTGGTTTATGCCAAGGGTTCCGATCCCCGGGGTCTAGATCCGGCCTATGTTGATGATGGCGAATCGGCTAAGATCATCGTAAATATTTATGATACTTTGGTTCGCTACAAACAAGGAGGCACCGAGATTGAACCGGGTTTGGCCACTTCTTGGACAAAATCCACTGATGGTTTAGCATGGACTTTCAACTTGAGAAAGGGCGTCAAATTCCATGATGGTACGCCGTTCAACGCCGCTGCAGTCAAATTTAGCGTTGACCGCCAAATACCTCCGCTGGTCAAAGACAGTATGCCCTATGCCTCTTTCACTTTTGGACCGGTTAAAAAAGTTGAGGTTGTCGATGATTATACCGTTCGTTTTACATTAAAACAACCTTATGCACCGTTTTTAGCCAATTTGGCCATGAGTTTGGCGGCTCCTATTGTCAGCCCGACCGCGGTGAAGAAATATGGGGAGGATGATTTCTCGCAACATCCCATCGGGACAGGCGCTTTTATCTTCCAAAAATGGGATAAGGATCAACAGATTGTCCTGGTGAAGAATAATAACTACTGGGGTCAAAAAGCCAAAGTCGATAAAGTTGTTTACGTGACCACCAAAGAAAATTCCGTAAGAGCCAGCCAATTGATTACCGGCGCCGCCGATATTATTGACGGTGTCGATCCAAATGATGTGAAAACCCTGGAAGCTAAAGGCATGCACGTTATCAAAAACCCGGGGATGAATATCAACTATATGTGCTTTATGTGCAACCGTAAACCCTTCAATGATGTCCGGGTGCGCCGCGCGATTTCTATGGCTATCAACCGCGAACAAATCGTAAACTACTTATATCAAGGATATGCCAAAGTAGCCAATGGTCCGTTACCCAGTTTTATTCCCGGTTATGATCCCAAACTCAAGCCGGTCGGATACAATCCGGAAGAGGCCAAAAAACTCTTGGCCGAGGCCGGATACACCAATTTCACCTTCAATTTCATAACTTACTCCAATCCTAGACCGTACAATACGGTAAATGGCGTTAAATTGGCCGAAGCAGTACAGGCTGAGCTGTTAAAAATAGGAGTAAAGACCAATATCAAGGTTTATCCTTGGAAGGAATATAAAGATGTGTTATACAAAGGCGTAGAAGGCGATGCCGGTTTCTATGGTTGGGTCGGTGATAACGGTGATGCCGATAATTTCTTGTCGCTGCTCAGTTCCCATGAGATCGATTCCACCTTGAATTCGGCCAAGTATTCCAACCCGAAGGTTGACGCCTTACTGGAACGAGGGACCAAGACTTCCGATCCCAAGGCCCGGGTCAAGATTTATCAAGACCTGCAAAAGATCCTGATTGATGAAGCTCCCTGGGTATTTATCAGTCATGCCGTGGATCTGGCTGCTACCAAGCCTACAGTTAAGAATTTTTATCCGCATCCTACCGGGGTATCCTGGGTCAATGGCGTAACCAAATAAATTGAGCTTAAACCCGGCAAGGGAAGCGTTCTTAGAGCGCCTTTCCTTGCCTTTGTTAAATCAAGAGTTTTGACCGAATGGTTTTAATCCAATCATCACGCCGGATTGGAAGCGGCGGACAACAGCACAGGCAAGGAGTACGTTCATGTTTAAATATATTATCAAACGGTTACTCATGCTTATCCCGGTCTTACTCGGAGTAAGCCTGTTCGTTTTCATCATTATGCATGTTTTTACAGGGGACCCGGCTGCTTTGATGCTGGGAGAGCATGCCACCAAAGCTCAGATTGAAGCCCTCCGGCAGGAGATGGGGCTTAACGATCCGATTTATGTGCAATTTGGACGTTTCTTATGGCAATTGTTGCATGGGGATTTGGGGCGTTCGTTGATGACCAAACGACCGGTGGTCCAGGATTTATTTTCCCAATTTCCGGCCACCATCGAATTGGCCCTGTTTAGTCTGGCAATTGCTTCTGTGGTCGGGATTTTGATCGGAGTCATCTCGGCCGTAAAACGCTATTCTTTCTTTGATTATGTGAGTATGATCGGCGCCCTGCTTGGAGTATCCATGCCCATTTTTTGGCTTGGCTTAATTTTGATAATTATCTTCTCGGTAAACCTGCACTGGTTGCCGGTTGCCGGGAGAATCGATATTGGAATGGAACCAACGACTATCACCCGTCTGTATTTGGTGGACAGCCTTCTCACGGGGAATTGGGATGCCTTTTGGAGCGCCTTGCGCCACCTTATATTGCCCGGCATTGCATTAGCAGCTTATTCGATGGCGATCATCGCTCGGATGACCCGTTCCACTATGCTGGAGGTTGTCAAACAGGATTATATCCGCACCGCGCATGCCAAAGGTCTTGATGAGAAGACGGTGGTATATCACCATGCCTTGAAGAATGCCCTGATCCCCATCGTTACGGTAATCGGTCTCCAATTCGGATTTTTGTTGGGCGGGGCAGTTCTTACGGAAACGGTCTTCTCATGGCCGGGGATCGGCAGTCTGACCACCAATGCCATTCTGGCTTCGGATTTTCCGATAGTCCAGGGCAGCGTGATCCTGGTAGCCGCGATCTTCGTTATCGTCAACCTTCTGGTGGATTTGCTCTATGCCTATCTGGACCCCCGGATTCATTATTCATAATATTGCTGCGGATTCCGGGATTTCCGGGACCACTCCTGAAACGGAATCATGAATCTTTTACGGTTCAATTTCAATTCATAGATGAGGAGAACTTTGATGGCGGTTGAACTTGATGTTGAAATCGGAACAACAGAAAAAAAATCCCCCTGGCTCGAATTTTGGAAACAATTTCGCCGGAATCACGCGGCGATGGCAGGTTTGATCATTCTGGCGCTCTTGATCATCGTAGCCGTTTTTGCGCCATGGATTGCCCCTTATAATTACCAGGAGAGCAATTTACCAATTAGTCTGAAGCCTCCGAGCTTTTCCCATTGGCTGGGTACGGATGAATTAGGCCGGGATATCCTGAGCCGCATCATTTATGGTGCCCAGATATCGCTCCGGGTGGGTATGGAAGCGGTAGCTCTTTCGTTGTTTATCGGAATTATCCTGGGAGCTTTTGCCGGTTATTACGGGGGATGGATCGACAATATGATCATGCGGCTGATGGATATCATGCTGGCATTTCCTCCTTTATTACTGGCAATGGCCTTTATGATGGCGCTGGGACGTGGCTTGGACAATGCTATCATCGCCATCGGGATCGTCGCCATACCGGAGTATGCCCGGATTGTAAGGGGATCGGTCCTCTCGGTGCGTGAAAATGACTATGTGCAAGCAGCTAGGGCCATCGGCGATCATGACCTGCAAATCATCAGTTATCATGTTTTACCCAACGTCATGGCACCGATTATTGTAAGGGCGACTTTGGGTATTTCCGCCGCTATTTTGGAAGCAGCCTTCCTGGGTTTTCTGGGTTTGGGAGTGCAGCCTCCGGAAGCGGAATGGGGAGCGATGTTAGGGAGCGGAAGATCGGCGATTTTTTCTGCGCCGCATATCGTTACTTTCCCCGGCATTGCGATTACGGTTACGGTGTTAGCATTTAACTTGCTGGGTGACGGACTACGGGATGCGCTTGACCCTAGACTTAAGCAATAGGAGACTGCAAAATGGCGGAACTTATTAAAATTGAGAATTTGCAAACCCAATTTATCAGCGAAGGCAACATTGTCCGCGCCGTTGATGATATCAGTTTTTCGGTACAGGAAAAAGAAACGGTAGCGATCGTAGGCGAGTCCGGGAGCGGCAAGTCGGTGACTTCACTGTCGATTATGAGATTGATACCCAATCCTCCCGGGAAAATTGTTGGTGGCCGGATCTCTTTCCATGGTGAAAACTTACTGGAGTTAACTGAAAAAAAGATGCGCGAGATTCGCGGCAATAAAATCTCCATGATCTTTCAGGAACCGATGAGTTCGCTCAATCCGGTCCACCGGATTGGAGATCAAATTGCGGAAACAATTATCCTGCACCAAGGTTTAAAAAAGCAAGAAGCTTGGGAACGGGCAGTGGAACTTTTACGAACCATCGGGATACCTTCCCCGGAGAAAAGGGCTCATGACTTTCCCCATCAACTCTCAGGCGGGATGCGGCAGCGGGTGATGATTGCCATGGCCCTCTCTTGCCGTCCCGATTTATTAATTGCGGACGAGCCCACTACGGCCTTGGATGTAACCATTCAGGCCCAAATCCTTGATTTAATGCGCAAGATGCGGAATGATTTTGGAATGGCGATCCTATTGATTACCCACGACTTGGCAGTCGTTGCGGAGATGGCTCATCGGGTCATGGTGATGTATGCCGGCCAGTTGATGGAAGAGGCGATGGTTGAAGATTTATTTGCTGAACCATTGCACCCCTACACGATTGGACTGTTGCGATCTATTCCGAAAATGGACGGGGATCACGGCCAGCTTTATGTGATCGAAGGTTCAGTTCCGGATTTGGCCAAACTGCCATCGGGCTGTTCATTCCATCCGCGCTGTCCGGAGGCGGGTTCGCGTTGTCGGAGAGAACGTCCCGTTTTGCTGGATTTGGGAAATGGACGCCGTGTTTGTTGCTGGCGCCATACCACGGAAGGAGTGAACGGCTAGATGGCGGATTTAGTCAAGGTTGAACATATACGCAAATATTTTCCGGTGAATCGGACCTTATTCGGCAGGGTATTAACCAATGTCCAAGCAGTGGATGACGTCAGTTTCACGATTGGCGAAGGAGAAACCCTGGGTTTGGTAGGCGAGAGCGGTTGCGGGAAGACCACCATCGGCCGTTTGATATTGCATTTGTTAGAACCGACCTCCGGGGAGATTGTTTTTGACGGCCAAAAGTTATCGGCGCTTTCCCCCAAAAATTTACGGCAAATGCGGCGCCAGATGCAGATTATCTTCCAGGATCCATATTCTTCATTGAATCCCCGGATGACAGTGGAACAGATCGTAGGTGAGCCGTTGATACGGCACCGTTTGGCCAAGGGGAAAGAGTGTCGGGATAAAGTCCAGGAATTGCTGGGATTGGTTGGCCTAGATCCCAATTATGCCCGCCGTTATCCTCATGAATTTAGCGGAGGACAACGTCAACGTATCGGTATTGCAAGGGCATTGGCAACTCGCCCGAAATTAGTGGTTTGTGATGAACCGGTTTCGGCTTTGGATGTTTCCATCCAGTCCCAGGTCTTAAATCTGCTCAAAGACTTACAGGCCGAGTTCGGGCTGACGTATCTTTTTATCGCCCATGGCCTGAATGTGGTGAAGCATGTCAGTGACCGGGTGGGCGTGATGTATCTTGGCAAATTGGTAGAACTTGCCGAGGGGGGTGAGCTCTATGCCAGACCCTTGCATCCTTATACGAGAGCTCTACTTTCGGCGATTCCGATCCCGGATCCGAAAGCTAGAAAAGAGCGGATTATCTTGACCGGTGACGTCCCGAGCCCAATTAATCCCCCGCAAGGGTGCAGATTTCATACCCGTTGTCCGGAGGCGATGGATATTTGTAGCCGTCAAATGCCGGAGTTTATCGAAGCACAGCCCCGGCACTGGGTTGCTTGTCATTTGTGCACGAAATAAAGCCGGAGGACGTTTTGAAATTCGGCGTTTCAATCGTTTCCGAGGGGAGAACTTAAAGCACCACCGGCTTTAGCCGGTGGTGCTTTTTAGGCCAACCCTCCATCTTGCTGGGGCTGTCCCAAAAGTAAATTTTAACGATAAAGAAATACAATATATTGAAGTCAAACCATTCGATGAAGCTATATATTGTATTTCTTATTGATTTTGAATTGCTTTTTAGACAGCCTCACGAAAGCGCTTCGTGTATGCCCTGTTAAAGCTTTTTTGTGGGATATGAGCCGCAAAACTGCTGTTCCAAAAGGTTTTAGGCCAGGCCGGAGAAACTAGGATTCGTTAGCCCAACAACACTTACAGATTCACAGTTCGTGGGGCTGTCCCAAAAGTAAATTTTAACGATAAAGAAATACAATATATTGAAGTCAAACCATTCGATGAAGCTATATATTGTATTTCTTATTAATTTTGAATTGCTTTTTAGACAGCCCCAAGATAGATGGAGGGTTGGCCGATTTTCAGCAGCGGAGGATCAAATCAACACAACCCATTGGGACCTTAGCCTCAGGCCTTTCCCTGTTTGACCACACTTTGAATGGCCTTGTGAATAATGTCCTGATTACCTAAATAATAATGTTTAAGAGGCTTTAACGTTTCATCAAGCTCATAAACAAGAGGAATTCCGGTGGGAATATTCAGTTGAGCAATTTCTGCTTCGGGAATGGCATCAAGATGTTTAACCAGCGCCCGCAATGTATTTCCATGAGCGGTAATCAATACGTTTTGTCCGGATTGGATTCGGGGAGCGATTTCCCGGTGCCAATAGGGGAGAAAACGGCTTATCGTATCCTTTAAACTTTCAGTCAGGGGTAATTCCTCTTGGGTTAAATGATGATACTTCGCCTCGTTCCCAGGATATCGTGGATCATCGGGCGATAGGGCAGGGGGTAGAATGTCGAAACTCCGCCGCCAGATGTGAACTTGTTCTTCACCGTACTTTTTGATGGTTTCCGCTTTATTCAATCCCTGTAACGCACCGTAATGCCGTTCGTTTAAATGCCAGGATTTTATCTCGGGGATCCAGGTTTGTTCGGTTTCTTCCAGTACCATCCATAAAGTTTTGATCGCCCGCTGTAAGACGGACGTAAAAGCTATATCAAAAGTGTAACCTTCATTTTTTAATGTTTTCCCTGCCGCCTGGGCTTCAAGACGCCCTTTTTCGGAAAGGTCTACATCGGTCCATCCCGTGAAACGGTTTTCTTGATTCCAAATACTCTCACCATGCCTTAATAATACCAGTTTGTACATATTCTAAACCTCCGCACCTTTTTGAGAGTTTATTTTTATAATTCTGCTTGGTTCTGGTAAACCCTGCTTAACGAATACTGATGTACTATTTTTTATTCCTTGTTTATGAATCGGTCCAATAAATTTCAAAATCCCTTTATCAAAACTTGGTCGGAGCAAAAATTTACTAAATCGATAAAATTGAGTTATTTTATTAGGAGTACCTATGGGATGTGCCTTTTTTGCGAAGAAACCACAAAATGGGTAGGCGTCAAACTGGGTTTTTGATAATAAAATATAGTAACACGATTTGTATGAAATCATTCTGAAGTTACGATTGATTCCGGCACAGACAGTCCGATTTCGTCGGTAATCCTGTGAGCGATTAAATTGTCTCAACCAAAGGCACCAAAATTCAAGAGGTGTTTTCCTTAAGTAGAGCCTTTCTTAGCCATTTGAATGCACGAGTGTTCTACCAGAAAGCGGAAGCCGGTTCGAGCGGCTTTTAAGACCTTAATCCGGCAAGTTATCATTTTAAAGGCTGATTGCCGGATTTGTGTTAAATTCAGAGTGGATTGAATTCTTTAGCTAAGAGCGGAGGGATGGATATGGAACCTAATGAGATAGCCGAATTAATAAAGAAAGATCGTTCGGAACGGACCCATCACCATTACGAAGGGACTTTTTTGGATTATCTGGAAAAGGTGAAGGAAAATCCCGAAATCGTGCAATTAGCACACCAACGGCTTTACCAGTTAATTACAGCTCCCGGTGTCGAAGTGATTAAAACCGAGGAAAATCCCAAATTGCGTAGGATCTACGGGAATGATATCCTTAAAAAGTACCAATTCTTTGATGACTTTTATGGGATTGATCGAACGTTAATGAAAATTGTCCGTTTTTTTCATGCAGCCTCCATGAGGGGTGAGGAATCCCGTCAAGTTCTGTATCTTGAGGGACCAGTCGGTGCAGGAAAATCCTCTATTATGGAACAATTAAAGCGGTCCTTGGAATCAGCGCCACCGATTTATGCAATTAAAGGTTGCCCGATGCGGGAAGAACCTTTGCATTTAATTCCCAAACATCTGCGAGCTGATTTCGCCCAGCTATTGAAAGTCGATATTGAGGGTGATCTTTGTCCGATCTGCCGGTACCGCTTGAAGAACGAATATAATGGCGAGTATGAAAAAATGCCTGTTGAAACCGGGGAGTTTTCGATTCGCTCCCGTAAAGGCATCGGTGTCGTACCGCCTGTTGATCCGAATAATCAAGATACCTCTGTGCTAATCGGCTCCGTTGATATTTCGAAAATGGATCTCTTTTCCGAAGATGATCCGCGTGTTCTTGCCTTAAACGGTGCATTTAATGTGGGGAACCGTGGCCTGGTTGAATTCATCGAAGTATTCAAAAATGAGATTGAATATTTGCACACCATGATTACTGCGACTCAGGAAAAATCGATTCCCTCTCCCGGCAAAGGAGCCATGATTTATTTTGACGGGGTTATTTTAGCCCACTCCAATGAGGCGGAATGGAATAAATTTAAGTCCGACCATACCAATGAAGCTATTTTGGACCGGATTGTCAAGATTGAAGTTCCGTATTGTTTGGAACTTGGGGAAGAGATCAAGATTTATCAGAAAATTCTGCGCCAAAGCAATTTCAAAGCACATATCGCGCCTCATACAATCGAAATTGCCTCGATGTTTGCGATTCTTACCCGGCTCTCGCCATCGGCCAAGGTTGATGCCCTGACCAAGCTCAAAATCTATAATGGAGAAGAAATCCTGGAACAGGGTAGCACGAAGAAAGTGGATATTGTTGAACTCCGCGAGGAGGCAACGATTAAGGAAGGTATGAGCGGCATTTCGACCCGTTTTATAATGAAAAGCCTGGATATTGCCCTATCGGAATCGGAGAATGATTGTATCAATCCGCTTTCGGTTTTAGACACGATGATTAAATCGGTCAAGGAACTATCATTGTCGGAGGACGACCGTAAGCGTTATCTAGGTTTTTTACAAAACATTTTACGCAAAGAGTATCATAAAATCTTGGAATTAGAAGTTACCAAAGCTTTTATCCACGGTTATCGTGAGCAAGCTCAGGATTTATTCAACAATTATCTTGATCATGCCGAGGCCTATGCCAATCGGACCAAGCTCAAGGACAAAAATACCGGGGAAGAACTTGAACCGGATGAGAAATTTCTACAATCCATTGAGGAGCAAATTGGTATTACAGGAACCGCTGCCAAGGGTTTCAGACAGGATGTAACGGCGTATATGTTTTTTGTGCTTCGAAATGGAGGAGCTCTTGATTATAACAGCTATGAGCCACTTAAGGCGGCTATAGAAAAGAAGTTGACTGCTTCAGTGAGAGAGTTGTCGAGGGTGATTACCCAGTCCAAAGTTAGAGATAAGGAACAAAACGAGAAGTATAATGCAATGGTAGCGGAAATGAACAAGAACGGATATTGTGATCATTGCTGCAATGTGGTTCTGAAATACGCGGCCAATAATTTGTGGAAAGATTAAAAACAGTTCAAACCAGTTATTAGTATATTGGTTATATGTTATTCGAGGGGAAGGACAGTTATTAAGTGTTTATTAGTTGAATGGCAGCCATGCTTTGGAAGCCCAACCCAAAACTCAGGTGAGAACCGAAAGCTTGGAACAGCAAACGAATCACCAGTGACTAGTAACGAATAACAAATAACATGACTGGAAGGAAGGTGTTTTATGATGGCTGTTTTTCGGGAATCTTCCGGAGACTCGGGGCGGGCGAGCGAAGATCGTCGCAGACATCGTCAATTGGTTGAACAATCGATCAAAAAAAACATCGGCCAAATTATTGCTGAAGAGAGCATTATTGGCCAGAGCGGTCAAAAGAAAATTAAAATACCCATCAAAAGCCTTAAAGAATATCAGTTTATTTATGGTAAAAACCAACCGGGAGTTGGCAGCGGTACGGGAGAGGAAGAACGGGGCGATGTGTACCGTCAGGGAACCCCCGATAAGGGGGGAACAGGCGGACAGGGTCCTGGTAGTGAGCCCGGTGAAGACATTTACGAAACTGAAATAACTCTGGAAGAGATTATCAGTTACTTATTTGATGATTTAAACCTGCCGTTTATGGAACGTAAAAATCTGGCCGAAATTGAAACTATCACCAGGCAGAAATGGAGTGGATATCAACATAAGGGAATACCGCCGCGGCTCGCCAAAAAAAAGGCGGTGATTGAAAAAATCAAGCGCCATCAAGGGACTAAACGAAATGAGGAAGAAAGCGAATTGAGTCCGGAACTTCCGAATGAGAAGGAACGATTCCCTTTCCGGGAAGAGGACCTCCGGTATCATAGAATAAGGGAAGAACGAACTCCGGAGTCGAATGCGGTTGTCATATGCATTATGGATACTTCAGGCTCGATGGATCAGACAAAAAAATATTTGGCACGCAGTTTTTACTTCCTTTTGTATCAATTCATCCGGCTCAAGTACTACCAGGTTGAATTGGCGTTTATTGCCCATACAACACAGGCTGCGGAAGTGACCGAAGACGATTTTTTCCATAAAGGGGAATCTGGCGGTACTTATATCAGCAGTGGTTATGAGAAAGCTTTGCAGGTTATTGAGGAACGTTATCCGCCATCCCAGTGGAACATCTACGCGTTTCACTGTAGTGATGGCGATAATTGGGATGAAGATAACGCTAAAGCGGTTGCCTTGGCTCAGAAATTATGCGAAGTGTGTAATTTGTTTGGATATGGAGAAATCATGACCGGTTATAGCACGATGAAGAAGTTATATCAAGAACAGATTCATGCCGCTAATTTTTCGTTGGTTTCAATTGAAGGACGGGAAGATATTTGGCCGGCTCTACGGGATATGTTGGCCAGTGAAGAACAATAAAACGATGATCTGGCAAAACGGTAAAGCTCCAGAGCGCTGCGAAAAGTTAGGAGAAACCATGGGTGAATTTACTATCTCGGAACTCGAAAAGTGGAATGAACAGATCGAAAAAGCCGCAAAAGAAGCCGGTCTGAATTGTTATGGGCAGGAATTCGAGATTTGTTCTTATGAGGAAATGTTGGGTTATGAAGCTTATATTGGTATGCCTTGCCATTATCCGCATTGGAGCTACGGGAAGGCGTTTGACAGACTCAATACTTTTTACCGCTTTAATTTAAGCGGTCTTCCTTATGAGATGGTGATTAATTCCGATCCATGCCTGGCATACTTGATGCGGGATAACTCCCTGTTATTACAGATATTGACGATTGCCCATGTTTACGGGCACAATGATTTTTTTAAAAATAACCGGCTTTTTCGAACGACCCGGGCCGAGTTAACCATTGAAAATTTCAAGAATCATGGGAATCGGATTCGGGAGTATTTGCAAGACCCCAGTATTGGGTATCTTAGGGTTGAACGTATTTTGGATGCTGCCCATGCTTTGCGTTTTCAGATTAACCGGGTGCTCGGAAGGCGCAGGCTGAGCGTAGAGGAACAGAAAAAACGCCTATCCAGTGATTATCAACAGAAAATGCAAAGGGACGCTTTCGGTCAGACTCCGGAGCTTGCTCCGCCCAATTTGAATAAAATTCCTTTAGAGCCGGAAGAAGACCTTCTCTGGTTCATCGTTGAATATGGTAGGATGGAAGAATGGGAAAGGGATATCTTACGGATCGTCCACAATGAAAGCGAGTATTTTTTACCGCAGATTGAGACCAAAATCATGAATGAAGGATGGGCCAGTTTTTGGCATTTTCGGCTCCTCCAAAGTTTGAGCTTACCTCCTGATTTGCATTTGGAATTTTTGAAACGTCATCATCAAGTGATTCGACCTCATGAACGCGGACTCAATCCCTACCATTTGGGATTTACAATATTCAAGGACCTGGAAAGGCGTTTCAGCTTAGCTAAAATATTTGAGGCCCGGGAAATTGAAAATGACCGTTCGTTTATTCGGCGTTATCTGACACGGGAATTGTGCGAGGAGCTTCATTTGTTTGAATATTACGCCAGTGAGGATAAAGTTATCGTGACTGAAGTCGCAGATAAAAACGGTTGGGAGCACATCCGGGACACTCTTTGTGCAAGTGTAGGCACTGGCTCAATACCGGTGATTAAAGCGAAAGAACTTAACTTTAAAGATCGGACTTTAATCTTAGAACACGAATACGATGACCGTGATTTGGAGTTGACTTATGCTGGAGAGACCCTGAAACATTTGGCGGAGTTATGGGGTAACCCCGTTGAACTTTACACCTGGATAAAGGGGAAAGAAAAAAGGTTGCTCTGTAGTGAAACCAAAAAAATTACGGTATATGAATAATTTAGTCCCCTTTTCGATGTGGGGTTGTCCGAAAGGGAGTCATTATCATTCGTCAAAAAGTTAGAAAAATCGACATCGAGAGTTTTCTTTCATTGGTAAAAAATTATTATTCGCAACAGTACTGCGGTAAGAAGAACGATGTAAAAAATAGTAAAATTCGACAAAGGGTTTTGATTTAATTTCAAGAAATTATGAAATCTATCGATTGGAGAGTTCTTTAAACAATTAATTATTTATTGATGAAAGAATTTTTTTGATTAATTAATAAACCTAAAAAATAAAACCGGAAAAATGTATCCAGAAAGTGAGGTAAAAATGAAACTTATCAGAATCTGAAATTTTAAAAACATAATGGTTCTATAGATTTTGATAAGGCAGAGAAAGGTTACGATGGAGCAGGATAAGACAAAAGTATTAATTATAGATGATTCAACGGCGTGGATTAAGTATATAACCCTTTTGCTTGATTGCGAAGATGATATGATAGTGGTGGGTTCGGCCAAAAACCATACAGATGGTCTTGCCTTACTAAAATTATTAAAACCGGATATTGTTATTCTTGATTTATATTTTTCCGGAGTGGAACCGGAAGGTTTAGTATGGATTCAGGAAATTAAAACCATATCGGATGCGAAAATCATTGTTACGACAAGTTCGGAAAATCCGGTTCATGTAGAAAAGGCCCTTTTATCGGGGGCCAAAGATTTTGTAGTCAAAGAGAATTTCAAAAAATTGCCTGAAACCATCAGGGAAGTATTAAAAAGATGGTCTACGGCAGAAGTAATGACTAAAATGGTAGAGAATTATGAAAAGCTTTTAATTGAAAAAAAGAAAGATGATGTGTTGGAAGATTTCCAATTAACAACGAGAGAGAAGGAAGTATTAAAATATTTAGAAGAGGATCTAAACCGTTCTCAAATTGCAAAATTGATATTCACAACTGAGAATACTGTAAAAAATCATATTACGAATTTGCTGAAAAAATTGGAAGTTAGCAATACCAAAGAAGCAGTTGAGAAGATCAAGAAAATAATATCGGTATAAAAACAAAAAGTCCTATAAAAATAGGACTTTTTTTGGTTTTTAGCATTTTAGTCCTAGTAAATCAGGCCTTTTATATGCGCTAAAGCTTGATATAATAATAAATGAAGTTCAGCAGTTTGCAAGATGTTTTACCCCTCACCTAAGGCTGTCTAAAAGTATTTTATAATCAGTAAGGTAAGCAATATATTTCATCATGGGTTAACGAATTACTATATTGTTTATCGTTCTTGATAAATTTACTTAGGACAGCCCCTTTTTTAAAAAAGAATATCCCGGAATTTGCGGTAGCTTTACCGGGAATGGATCTTCAAATAGACATTCACGAGAACATGATTTTACTCATACTTGGTTGTCAATTGATTGCAACAAGGAGTGGGCCTATGAAAGAATTTATTTTTAGGTTCTTGTTTTTTGGCTTGATTTGCCTAATTGCCGCCTCTTTTTATGGTACCATTAAGATGCTGAAAAAGTAACTCGCCTGGAAATTCATTTCCAAGAATATTGAAGTGAATTTACCATTTAATTGAAATTTACAGATTTTTTCGGAGATGAAAACTTGTCTTAAATTTGACAAGTTTTTTTATTATGGTAAAGAGGTTTTCCTAAATTTGAGAAAGGATCGTCCTTTGACAATCCTGGAGAGAATAAATTTTTGAATTGATCCTGGATTGAAAAACCGTGATTTTGGGGATGCCCTAACCCAAAATACATATTTTACCTGGTCTTTTGGAAATTAACTGGTTAAATTGAATTTCAATTGGTTCCGATGATAAATACAGAGAAATTCATCGACATCATGATAAGGAGAGGAATCAATTGCATTGTTTAAGATGTGGAGCTGAGCTGGCAGAAGACCAGGTATCCTGTAACTATTGCGGTTTTTTGGAAGACATTATGAACCCTAAAAAGCCTTCAGAAGTTAAGCCAAAGTTGGTAATGGTTGAATCACCGCAAGTTGGCTATGGGGGATTTATACAGCGTACCGCGGCTATGGTTTTTGATCTATGTATTTTGGTAGGGGGCGAGGGACTACTGGCTTCCCTTATCAGCGGCATGATTTTGCTGATGTCTTTTATTAGTGGACGCGAAGTGGATTTTCATATCATCGGCTCTTTTGCTATAGGATTTGGGGTCGTATTTTCCTTCGGACTCAACTGGTTTTATTTTACCTGGCTTGAAAGTTCAAAATTTCAGGCAACTTTCGGAAAGAAAATCATGGGCCTGGCAGTCTTGGATGTTCATTACCAGAGGATTACTTTCGGACAAGCAAATGTCCGGTATTGGAGCAAAATTCCTTCAACCTTAATATTATTTGGCGGATTTTGGATGATGCTTTTCTTCAAAAAGAACCAAACGCTTCATGATTTTATTGCAGGGACGATTGTAATCAAACAAAGCGCTGGAGTATTTGGGCGAAGTCGAAAGCTCAAATTGGAAGTTGTAAAGTAGTCTTTTATCATTTTTTATCACGAGCGGGGTAATCAAGAGATAAATGGGTGTCCGTCAAAATATCGCCGGGGACGGCCGAACTTGGACTTGGAGGTTAATCCTAAAGAGATATTCATGGTGCGGGACACACGCACCATGAGGAAACACAATATATTGAATCAATTCACATCATAAAGCAATATTCTTTCGATTGATTCTAAATTATTTTTTGGATCCCTTAAGAATTCAAGTGTTAAAAGATATTTTTAGGCAAGCAGGGTTGAATCCCTGTAATCACAACGAGGATACCTGTTCGTTCACTTGTTTGGCTAGTAATTCTTGGTTCACCGCAATTTCAGAAGTGCGTTGAACATTGCCATCCACCAATTCCAGCTGTTCGAGAGCGTTCTCGGCCTCGGCGGATAATTCCTCCATGGAAGCGGACACTTCTTCCGATAATGCTGAAATTTGTTGCACTTCAGCGGTGATTTTTTCGGAAGCCTCCTCGATATTTTTTGTTGCTCTCCACTGACTATTGGCCTGTTGCATCAAAGCCTCAATTCCCGATAAAACTTTTTGGTGGGATTCCCGCAAATCGTTAAATTCTTCGCTGACTCCAGCGATCTCTTCTACTGAATTTCTTACACCCTCGATAACTTCCGCCATAGCGGATTCGACCTCGACCACCGCTTGATGGATTTCTTCGATGATACCGTGGATTTCCGACGTGGACTGGCCGGATTGTTCCGAAAGGTGGCGAATTTTTTTGGCGACAATCTCAAAACCCCTCCCGTGTTCTCCAGCTCGGGCTGCTTCGATTCCGGCATTTAATGACAACATTGTGGTTTGTTCTTTAATGTCATCAATCGTTTTTAAAATATCATCAATACCTTCGACTTGATTGGTAAGGGCAACAAACTTGTTATGCAGTTCGGCAGCGGTTTCCGCATTGGTCTGAATCCGGTCGGTTGACTCATTAATTTTATCGCGAAGGTGTATTAAATGAGTTTCGCTTCCCTGAATTTCGGTTTGGTTTTTGTTTAAATGTTCGTAAATTCGCGAAGCCTGGTCTGATAGGGTTTTAAGAGATTCAGCCGCTTTTTCCGTAGAATCGGTAATTTTTTGAATACCGGCAGTGGAATCCTGGGTACTTTCGGTTATATTTTCAAAAGCCCGGCTCATTTCCGAAAAAACATCTTTTACTTGACTGATGGCTTTTTTGTTGGCTAAAGTGTATTTGGATACATCTTGGGCACCGTTCGCCGAAAGTATGGCAGTTTCGATAATGGGTTGCCGATGCCCGGTTACAATTCGACGGATGGTAGTAACGAGGAGTATGATCAATCCGAATACCAGTAAGTTTGAGCCGATAATGATCCAAATCGAGACGGTGGTTCTGTTCTTAGCCTGCTCGGTTGAATTGTCCACAGTATCATTGACCAGTGGAAATAAATCGTTACTGATAATGGCCTGAACGGAGGTGACTCCGTTTTTGATGTCATTGAGTACTTCCATACTTGTAATGTCATTGGATGATTTATATAAGCGGATGAACTTTAGATTTTTATTTAAGCGGTTCAGCAGAATTTTATTACCCTGGACATTGTTTTTCTTCAAGTACTCCATGATTTCCTTGGTATGGACATCCACATCCAGCATGGTACTCATTAAAGTTACCCCGTTATCAATGGATAAGGAGTGGGTTTGTTGAATATCATCGGCTGCGAATTGCGAAATATAATGGAAATTATCGAAAATTCTTATCAGTTCATTTTCGTTGCTGCGGATGGTCTCATTCTTGACAATGGTTTCATAACTGTGAACAATGCCTTGAATTCCAAATAAGACGATAATGTTAATCATGGTAAGGAGCGCCAGGATCGTTGAGAATCCTACGATTACCAGTTTAGTAATGGTCATATGTGCATATATTCTAGTTGGTTGTGGAAAGTGCCATTTCATGGATTATCATCCTTTGGTTAATTGTTCGTACTTTAAATGATATTTTATCATAGAATCTGGAGGAGGGGAATACCGGAGAGTTACTTATTCTAACATGAAGTTCACATATATTGGCTAAATGGCGCTGAATGAAATCAAAGATTACAAATAGATATCAATTATTGCAAAATAGGTTGAATCATTTCTGTTTCATCAAAAATTGTCCGGCGACGGATGCTGGTTTCGGCTATTGTTTTTGAGTGCAGGCCTAGCAATACATTGAGCCTTTTCCAAAGTTCCATAAATTCCGGCTTTTCAGGAGAACGAGGCCTTTCTAAACCGTTAACAATAACGGCTTTAACCTTTCCCGGATTGCTTGTAAATACGATGACTTGGTCGCTGAGGATGACAGATTCCTCGATGCTATGTGTTACAAAAAGAATGGTGGTTTTTGTCTCCTGCCAGATTCTTAATAATTCCTCCTGTAAAATATTGCGGTTAAAAGCATCCAAGCTACCGAAGGGTTCATCCATTAGGAGTATCCGGGGTTTGACTGCCAGTGCTCTTGCAATAGCAACCCTTTGTTTCATCCCCCCTGATAGTTGATGAGGAAATAAATCCTCATATCCGTCGAGGCCGACTAAATGCAAATATTCACGGGCTACGGTTTCTTTCTTTTTGAACGTTGCTTCATCCGATTTTGTAGTGGTTTTCCCTTTCGTGACTTGCAGTGCGTAAGTTATATTCTTAAGAACAGTCAACCAGGGAAATAATTGCTCAAAACTTTGAAATACTACCATTCGGTCTTTGCTTGGTTTTGTGATGAATTCTCCTTCGCAGGTTATTTCGCCTTCCGAAGGTGTTTCCAGACCGGCAATACACCGTAAAAGCGTAGATTTACCACAGCCGGAGGGCCCGACAATGCAAATAAATTGTCCGTTTGGAACGGAAAAATCCACGGCCTCGAAGGCCCGTATTTCGTGGTGCTCAACTTGAAAGACTTTCGAGAGGTTTTGAATGATTAATTCATCTTTCATTTTCTTTTTCCCCCGAAAACATTTTTCTTCTCAATGTGTGGACATACCCCAGCGTCGAACGGTTTTTATTTCAATAACCTCAAAAAACAATCGCTCTACGATAAGCCCGATCATGACAATCACGATCATGCCTGCGAATACAGCGGCAATTTCCATAAAAAACCGTTCTTTATAAATGAACCATCCCAGTCCGCCTTCGCCTCCGCTAGCTCCGAAGACCATTTCCGCCGCTACCGCGGCTTGCCAGGCACGAGCCCAACCAACTCTTAGACCGCTTAAGATATGCGGAAAAGCGCCCGGTAATAGAATGGACCATACCAGCCGGATTCCTCCAAGTCCCAAATTTTTTCCGACTTCGATCTGGGTAACGGGAATCGTTTTAAGGCCGGTATGTAAGTTCGCCACCAGGGGCCAAACAGCGGACATGACGATGACCGCAATAATTGACTGTGGACCGGTGCCTAACCAAAGAATTACTATGGGTAAAATGGCGATTCCCGGCAGGGGATGGAGAACCGCCATTAAAACTTGCACCCATTCGGAGACGATAGGGATACACGCCGCCAGTATTGTCAAAATGAGTGCCAATGCGATTGCGAGCCCCAGGCCCATACCGATCAGATATAGAGAAAAGCAGGTCCGATGGATTAATTCCCCATTGACGGTTTGGACCATTAGCTCTCTTAAAACACTGCTTAATGAAGGGAACAGTAAGGCCGGGAGGTGGCCAATCCGAGATAATGACTCCCAGCCAATCATTACCATGATAATGAAAATTATCTGGCGGGAGGTTTTGGAATTGAAGGTTTTCAGTTTAAGCATAATGATTCCTTAAAATACTGTTTCAATTGTGATTCGCCCCGTTTGCCTGGCTGACTGTAATTCATAGTTTTACATTTTCCCAAATGATTTCCGCTGGATCCTGGGGGATTTTTTTAAGAAAACCAGCCTTTTTCATGAAATAAGCGAACTCCATTAAGCCATAAGGTTTAGTGGTATAATCCATCCCAGGCCATTTCAGGTACTGTAGGGTCTTTTGGGACGTTAACTTAAATTCGGGCGCTAATAGATTGGCGGTAGCTTCCATGTTGCCATTCAACCATGAAAAGGAATAATGGATTGCTTTCACAAAGGCCAGATATTGCAGAGGCTTTTGATCATGGAATTTTTTGGAGGCTACTCCTACATTGAAACTGAAAGGACGGCCAAAAACCGATTTACCACTGATTACCAAATGAAAACCGGGTTGGCTCAATTCTTCAAACAAATAGGGCGGAGTAGTAAAATGGGCTGTCAGTCCTTTTTTGGAGATCAAGGCGGCTAGGGCATCGGGGTGCGGCATTGCCATAATATTGGTATCAAGAGCATTTGGGGATCCTAACTCTTTTTCAGCGGCCATTGCAAGCAGGATATGCTGCACACTCCCTGGAGACGGGACGGCGATTTTATCGTCGGGCTTAAAGTCTTTTAAACTTTTGATTTGCGGATTGTTGGTAACCAGTCCCACCGGGACCACCACAAAACCCATGGAAACCTTCCAGGGACAACCTTTTTCCCAGCCGATTAAAAAAGGCGGTATTCCCATAAAACCAACATCGGCTTCACCGGAGATTAGAGCCTCACGAACAGCTGCTCCGGAACCATATTCCTTCCATATCGGTTTTAAGCCGTTTTTTTCAAAAATATGCAGTTTATCGGCAATCATCAGCGGCGCATAGACCAGACCGAATTGTCCGGCAATTTTAATTTCCGGCAGGGGATTTTCAGCAACAGCCAGATTGAAAACCAGGATGGTATTTAGAATTGCCAACAATAAAATGTTCACACTTCCACGCGCAAGTGTTGAAGAGTGTTTCATTGATAAATAAACTCCTTTTTCAGAGGACTTTTATGATATACATATGTTTGGCCTGTGACTTATGTGAAAACAGGATAAACTATGGTTTTTCTTCGATGCGGAATGAAGAGGATGATCAGGAAGGAATTAATGATTTTTTTTTGAATTTACTTTTTAAATCGGCCAAGAGAAAATTGAACCAAGGAGTGAAAAATATGTCCAAACGGGAAATCTTACTTTTGGGTAATCCTTCTCTTTACAACGTTTCACGGGAAGCCGGCCAAGGAGAACTTGCGAAGATCACTGAAGTAGCCGGAGATCTCCAAGACACGTTGCTTGATTTCAGAGCCAAGTACGGTTTTGGGAGAGCCATTGCCGCCCCTCAAATCGGGGAATTTTTGCGGATGATTTATATGAATCTTGATGGTCAATCCTACTGCCTGATCAATCCCAGATTGGAATTGGGGGACCAACAGTTTGAGATGTGGGATGATTGCATGAGTTTCCCCGGATTGGAAGTGAGGGTCAAACGGTTTCGAAAGCTTAAGATGATCTATAAAGATTTGGAATGGCAGGACCGATGCTGGGAGGCGGAAAATGATTTGTCCGAGCTGATTCAGCATGAATACGATCATTTGGACGGTATCTTAGCTATCCAGCGTGGTGTTGACTCTCGCTCATTCCGGATTAACCAAAAGAAGACAGGTTGTTTTTAACATAATAACTTAGCGCGTTTTGGTCACGGCGGCCTCTTTTTTTGCCTCGGCGGTATTTTTGTTTTGCATGGGCGTTAAGAGTAATTTCTTTCGGAAGAAAATGAAAAACAGCGCCAAAATAATGACTATTACTCCAGCCCATGCATAAAGGGGCAGCTTACGCCCTCCATCCACCATGCTGAAAATTCCAAAACCGAAGAAAATAATTGAAGCCCCGATTTTAATCAGTCGTTCCGGAAGTTTGGCGCCTAGTACTTTGCCAACCACGATTGCCATTCCGTCGGAAAAAACCATCCCGATAGTTGAACCAAGCCAAACCGGTAAAAAGGGACTCGTAGCAGCCAAGGTAACGGTACTGAGCATTGTTTTATCGCCAAGCTCGGCCAAAAAGAAAGTGATGAAAACCATCCAGAATACCCCTTTCTTTTTCTTGGTGTCGCAGGATTGTTCATCATCATCATCCAAGGAGTCGCCACGCAGCGTCCAAAATCCAAAACCGATAAAAGCAAGTCCGGCTGTAAATAGAATCCAACTTGTCGGGAGGTGGCCGCCGATCAGCCAGCCGATACCGGCCGAAAAGATATGAATGGTCAAGGTCGACCAAAAAATGCCCCATATAACCACCCGGGCATTATAACATGTTGCTAAGGTCAGGGCTACCAGTTGAGTCTTATCCCCGAGTTCGGCCAAAAATATCATGGCAAACGAGAGCCAAAAAGCGTTCATGAATAATTCCTCCGTTGCGTATTATTGATTACCGCCGCTTACAGGTTGCCTGGAAAACAAAAAAACCCTTAACATAATCCAACCCATGTTTGGATTATGTTAAAGGTCTCACAACTCGGACGCACATGTGTTGCGCAGGAGATAAAGCCAGGTTTTTAATACCGGTATGTTGACTTTATCTGACGAAGCCGTCTAAAAAGAACAAATATCACAGAGATATCATTTATCGATGGTTGTTTCACCTGGTAACACGATAAATAGTATATCTCAATGATTGCTGATTGTTTTTGAGACAGCTACGAATGCTACTCCCCTCTAACTTTTATAAGTTTATCCAATGGGGGAGGGATTGTCAAGAGCGGGATTTCTCTCGCTGCTTATTTTCCAAGTTTCCTGTAATATAACGGCGGATGCCCCGTTACTTCCTTAAATACCCTGCCGAAGTTGGTTATACTTCCAAAACCAACTTTTTCCGCAATATCAACCACTTTTTCCCTGGATTCCAGCAAAAGCCTTTTCGCTTCCTTGACCCGGACGTTATTTATGTATTCAATTAAAGTAAAATCAGTAACTTCTTTAAATACTTTACACAAGTAATTGGGGCTAATATAAAAATGGCCTGCCAAAAAATTAAGAGAGAGTGCTTCGGCATAATGTTGGTTAATATAACCGGCGATATCGGATACTTTTTCATGAATCGGACTGGGATGTTCGAAAGAGGCTGATGGGGACTGCTTGCTATTCCTGGAAAGAAAAATGAGCAGTTCCAAAACATAAGCTTGCATTGCCAACAAATATTCGTTATTCATGGTCCGGTATTCTCCCAACATTTTAGAGAATAATTCGTCCACGAAAGCGCGGGCGCCCAATGACAAGCTGAAGGCGATGGTTTCATTTTGAAATAAAGGTTTTAAGATCTCCCGGATAGGCTGGCCGGGAGATAACTGTTTTTCAAGAAAATAAAGAAGGAGACCTTCGCAATTTAGAGCCTCATTGCTGGTTGCTTTATGAAGGATATTGGGATGGATTAAAATCAGGTCGCCTTCCTTGACTTTAAATGTACGGTCATTGATGAAGAAAAATCGTTGCCCGGATGACAAATAGAGCAGCTCAAAACAGTCATGAACATGGCCGTCGTGGTAATGAGTGACTCTACGCCGGTCGATATAAAAGGGATTTTGCTCATTGAGCCAAGCCATTGCCTCACCCCACATTATTGTACCATAGAATCAAATAAAATATAAGAAGAATCAAGCTGATACAATAAAAAATATACAGATATTAGCTTAAAAAGTTATTATAATAGATTTGAAACGATTCAATAGCGCGTTGAATTTGTTTACATTACATTTCAAACAACTAACGAGGAACCGGGATGAACCAAAAAAAATTAGAGTTCGAGTCAGGTTATGCACTATCCAAAGGGGAAATCAGGAAATCAATCCTGATTTTTTCCGGCCCTATTATTGCCGAATTGATGTTAATGTCTCTGATCTCCATCGTCAATCTGTCTCTGGTTGGACATCTGGGAGCCTATGCTCTTGGAGCGGTAGGTCTCGCCAATCAGCCGGTTTTGATAGGTTTGGCGGTATTTCAATCTTTTAATATCGGCGCTACCGCTTTGATTTCCAGGTTTATCGGAGCCCGGAATCATCGGGATGCCAAAGGGGTGGTAATTCAGACAGTTATCATGGCGGTAATCCTGGGAACTGTTTTAGCCATAATCGGTGTGGTTTGGGCCCGGAACATTGTTGTTTTCCTGGGTGCTCAGCCGGATACTGTGGATTACGCCACGATGTATATGAAGTACATGGCGGTTGGAATGCTTTTTCAATCGATTCCAACTGCGATAACCTCGATATTCAGGGGGGCTGGGGAATCAAAAATTCCGATGTATTATAATATTTTCGCCAATATTGTCAATGTGGTGGCCGGTGTTGTCTGGATTTACGGATTTTGGTTTATCCCTGCCATGGGACTGGTAGGAGCGGCCATAGCTACGACCCTCGCAAAACTCACGGCCTGTTTGATGTCGGTATTTGCCTTGTTTCGGAGTAAACTTCCGGTCGGGATTTCGGTTCATGACAGCTTTCGAATCGATTGGAAGATGATTCAGAGAGTCATGCGGATTGGGATTTCCGCTGCCGGAGAACAGTTTGCTTTTCGAGTGGGTTTTTTGCTATATACGAAAATTGTTGCTGATCTTGGGACTACAGCCTTGGCCGCGCATCAAGTATGTCTTAACACCACTCAGTTTGTGTCGAACATAGTCAACGGATTATCCATCGCGGCCAGTTCATTTGCAGGGCGGAGTCTTGGAGCCAACAATTGTAGACTTGCCGAAGATTACTGCTGTCAAATTAACCGCCTGGGACTCATCATTTCTTTATCCATTGGTATATTTTTCTTTTTGGCAGGTTATCAAATTGCCCGGATTTATACGTTGGACACAGGGGTGTTGGTTCAAACGGCCTTCGTTCTTAAAATTGCCACTTTCATTACATTTCCCCAAAATTATTTATCGATTATTTCGGGTTGTCTCCGGGGCGCAGGGGACACCCTTTGGCCCCTGGTATCTTCTTTAATTGGAATGATTGTGGCCAGAGTATCACTGGCGGCTTTATTTGTTCTGGTATTTCATTGGGGATTGGGTGGAGCATGGCTGGCGGCTTTGATAGACCAATTGATCCGTGCCGTTCTGATTTACTTCCGGTTCCGGACCGGAAAATGGAAAGAGATTGCAATTTAGACCGATGGCAAATTGACCGATAATGATGTAAACTAAAGGGTGATCAATGAGATGATATCCGATAAAATTTGGCATCGGGGAAGTCTCCCCAAAGAAAGGCAGTGGGTTATGGATAAGCAATTGGTCTTTACAAAGTCGGTGACGACTTCGATTGATCCCCAAAGGGCCATCCGGAATGCCGATGAATGCTTACTGGATGTGCGGTTGGTTGAGAGTTTTAAAAACGGATCGAGCTGGCTTTATGAATATGAGGTTAGAGGCGAATTCGGTAAAATCGAGAAATTTTTGGAACGGCTGAAAAGGATTGGTACGATTGAAAGAGTTTATAGCGAGAGCTGAATCTTTGAGAATATCTTTTTGAGGAGGCTTACGGACTCGTGAAAAGCCAAAAAGAGGAACTGCGCCAAAAATTATCCGAATTACTGGGTGATTTACCTCCAATCCGGCGGGATATTTCTTGGGTTAAGATCGGCCAGGTGGAACAGGAAACTTACTTTCTTGAAAAATTACTTTTAGATCTCAATGGTCTGGAAGGGGTTCCCGCTTACTTTGCAAAGCCGAAAAACACCCGGGGCAAGGTGCCGGTGATCCTTTTCAATCATTCCCACGGCGGTAATTACCAATTGGGAAAAGATGAACTGATAAAAGGCAATACGTACCTGCAGCAGCCGGACTTTGCCAGTGAGTTGACGGGTAAAGGTTATGGGGTGTTGGCTATCGATGCCTGGGGATTTGGAGAACGGCGCGGCCGCACCGAAAGCGAGATCTTCAAGGAAATGCTCTGGAGGGGCCGGGTTATGTGGGGGATGATGGTTTATGACTCCATCAAGGCGGTGGATTATTTATTATCCCGCCCGGAAATTGATGGTACGCGCATCGCTACTATCGGTCTATCCATGGGCGCCACCATGTCATGGTGGCTGGCTGCTCTGGATGAAAGGATCAAAGTTTGCGTTGATATGTGCGGCATGACCGATTATCAGGCTTTGATTGATAGCCGCGGACTGGATCACCACGGAATTTACTATTATGTGCCATCGCTTTTCAAACACTTTACCACTGCCGGGATCAATAGTCTTATTGCTCCCAGATGCCACTTTTCCCTGGCCGGACGTTATGATAAACTAACTCCTTTTGAAGGCCTGGGCCGGATTGATGATGAACTTATCAAAGTATATCAACAGGAAGGATCCCGGGAGGGTTGCTGGAAGTTAAAAATTTACGACTCCGGACATTATGAAACGATGGCCATGCGGAAGGATGCACTGGAATATATCGAAAAATGGCTGTAAATGAGAGTTTCCGGGGTTGCTTTTCTAAATTTGTTTCTTTGAAATTTCCAGCAGGGAAATCACAGCTTGATCCGGAGAAGTAAAAGAACCTAAAGGATATGGTTTTTCGGCATATTCGCCATGAAAGTCGGTGCCGCCGGTTGTGATCAGATCGTATTTTAAAGCGATGGTTTCAATTTTTTTACGGGTTTCTTCGTTATTACGCGGGTGGTTCAATTCCACTCCTTGAAGCGTTTGAGCGGCAGCAAGCTCTTCCAGTAATTCTAAGGAATCGAACTGGCCCGGATGGGCCATGACTGCGATTCCGCCAACCTGCTTTATGACCCCCAGGGCTTCATGAATATCGGGATAAAAATTCGGCACATAGCAACTACCCTTACTGGAAATGAGCTGTTTCATGAATGGACCGATTGCCACATTGGTATACCCCAAGTCAGCCAAGGCTTGCATAATATGGCACTCATAAATTGACTGGCTTTTTTTACTATAGCGTTGAATATGCTCTAAGGTCACCGGATAGATGGACATTATTTTCTCAATCATCTGCAGTTTAGTGGAGGCCCTTGAGGTTAGCGTTTGGTTCAAAAAGGATTGCAATTTATCCATATCCTTCGGGAAATAGCATATCATATGGACAGGGCGGTTGCGTTGGTAATCGCGGGTTGAAATTTCCACGCCCGGAATCACTCCGATCCCGAACCGGCTTTGGAGAGAAAGTGCAATTTTAGAGCCATAAAGCGTATCGTGATCAGTAAGGGCAATATAATCCAATCCGATTTTTTTGGCATAATATAAAATATCCCCAACACTTAAACTTCCATCGGAACATTCACTGTGACAGTGCAAATCGCTTTTCATTGGTTGATCACATTCTTTCTATGGCCATCGAAATCCTCTCCAAGGTGGCGGAATAACGAGACAACTTCCGGGAAATCGGTAAGCGGATGATTGAAAAGCCCGGAAGATCCGAGCACCAGTACATTGGCTCCGGCTTCGACCAGAATGGAAGCGTTCGTTAAGTTGATTTGTCCGTCGACCATAATGTCAATCTGTTTGTCATACTGTTGGATCATTTTCCTCAGCCGTGCCACTTTGGGTATAACACTGGGAATCATTTGCTGACCCGCGAATCCCGGTTCTACAGTCATGATGCATACAATGTCTAAATAATCAAGCAAATAAGGGATATTGTTAATGTCGGTTGCCGGGTTTAGGGCGATCCCGGCGCATTTGCCGTATTTTTTGATGATTTTCAACGTACGGATAGGATGGGCCAATGTTTCAATATGGGGAATGATGATATCTCCCCCTGCCTCTGCAAACTCCTCTATATAAAGATCCGGGTTATCAATCATTAAGTGGATATCAATCAAAGGATTGAAATTTTTTTTGATAGCTTCGATGATAGTCCGGTTCAAACTGAAGTTCGGTACAAAGTGGCCATCCATCACATCGATGTGATATTGATCAACTCCCGCCAGGCTAAGAGCCTCTAACTGGTTTTTCAAATCCAGCGGGTTGATACACATGACCGAAGGGGAGATTTTATTCATAAACTGCTCCTTTTTTCAGAAAACGCTAATCAAGATGAAATACAGCTTTAAATTCGCCATATTTCTCATTCCAAAGCTCTGCGTCGCAAGGCTGATATTGGGAAAAGAGAAAAGAACGTTGAATAAGCTCTTGGCCTTGCTCAATGGATGCGATTTGCTTGTCGGCCATTAGCTGTACTACTATATTCCCAAGGGCAGTAGCATTGGATAATCCCGCCAAAACCGGTTTATTGCAGGCATTCGCCGTAAATTGGCAGATTAACTTGTCCTTGGAGCCGCCGCCGATAAGATTGATCATTGGCAGCTGCTTTCCAACCAACTGTTCGATTTTTTCTATCGCCCAGCGGTATTTAAAGGCCAGACTTTCGGCGGCGCAACGAACTGTTTCACCCATGGTTTGCGGCGCTTTGCCGTCAATCTCCAAACATTTTTGGCTGATTTTAAGGGGCATTTCCTCGGGAGAAAAGAAAATCAAATCATCCGGGTCGATACGGTAGGCAAAGGGCTTTGCCTGAGAGGCCGCCATTTCCATATCCTCAAAGCTGTACTGCGCTCCATGGTTATTATAATAATTTCGCAATTCTTGAATAATCCAAAGTCCCATAACATTGCGTATCAGACGATGCCTGCCCTCGACACCGCCTTCATTGGCAATATTGTACTTATATCCCATTGCGTTGATGATGGGTTGTTTAACCTCCGTACCCACCAGCGACCAGGTCCCGCTGCTGATGATGGCTTTATCTCCTTTGGAGATGGAAGCAAGAAATGCGGATGCCGTATCATGCTCACAGACAGAAACCAGTTTAAAACCGGATAGGTTGAGTTCCTTATTGTAAGTGCTTTGGGTTTCTCCGAGAACGGTTCCCGGTTTTACGATATCACCAAGGATTTGCCGGGGAATATTGAATGTTTTGATTATCTCCTCGTTCCAGGTATTTTGGTTATAATCAAACATCTGGCTGACGGATGCAATGGTATACTCACTAGCCGCAACGCCTGTCAAAAAATGAATCAGCAAATCGGGTGTAAAAAGCATCTTGTAAGCCTTTTCCAGGATATAACCCTGTCCGGATTCCTGCATTGCAGCCAGTTGCATCAATGTATTAAAGGGAGCGATTTGATTGCCGGACTGAGTATACAACATGTCAGGAGACATTTTGGCGTAAACCGCATTTTTATATTTTTCGGTCCGGATATCCCGATAACAGCGCAGTGGTGTAAGAACCTCACCGTTTTTATCAATAAAGGCAAAATCATTGGAGAAGGTATCCAGGCCCATCGAAATAATGGGTCCTTCAGCGAGCTCGGCGGCTTTTTTGACTCCGGTATTTAATTGTTTGTAAATATTGAAGATGTCCCAATACAAGCCGTTATGAATTGAGATGGGATTGTTCTCAAAGCGATGTACATCAAGAAGAGCAAGACGTTCTCCGTCGTAACGGCCTAAAAAGAGTTTACCGCCACTGCCGCCTAGATCAAACGCGATATAATTCATAGAATTTCTCCTTTTATTCGCTGACTAACAATTCTACTTGATATTTTTTCAGATAGTCGAGAGAGAATACATTGGTCTTCTTGTTCGTGATAATAGAATCGACCGCTGAAAAATCCGCTAAGAAAATTTGTCCCATATTGGTAAACTTGGTATAGTCGGCAAGAATTATCACCCTTTGCGACCGCTCGATCATTAAACGTTTGGTATCCACTTCGGCGGCGCTGGAATCGGTGAGCATGTGTTGTTCATTGATGCTGGCGCAGGATAAAAAAGCTTTGCTGGGGTAATATTCCTGGGCGATCTTTTGCGGAATGGTCCCGGAAAAAGACATATTGTTCATTTTAAAAATTCCCCCCAAACAAATAAATTCTAAATTGGGGTTTTGGACTTGAACGGCCTCCAAGAGAACTTTTAAAGAGTTGGTGATGATACATACATGGATGTTTTTCGGAATATAGCGGACCAGATAAATGGTCGTAGAGCTATTATCCACGAAAATAGCATCCCCATCGGCTATCATTGTCGCCGCCATTTTGCAGATGATCATTTTTTCTTCGTAGTGTTGAATTTCTCGCACGGACACCGGTAGTTCCAATTGGGGTTTGGGAGTGGTAACATTAAGCATAGCACCGCCGTGGGTGCGTTTTAAAAAACCCTCTTTTTCCAATTCGCGTAAATCGCGGCGAATCGTTTCTTTACAGGCGCCAAATCTCTTTGAAAGAGTATCGACTTCGATTTTTCCCGTCCGCTCAAGCAGCGAAACGATTTCTGCTTTTCTTTCCAACCCAAACATACCATCAGTCCTTTAACTAAGATAGTATTATTCAATGTTATTTTTAAAGATGCCGCACATGGCGTCGCATTCGATGCGTTCCAACATACTGTATGCGGAAAAAATATCATTTCCCGATACAACCACTCCGTGCAGGGGGAGAATGCATCCAATGGGTTTCTTCGCAGCGATCGGCCGGTGTTCTTCGAAGTATTTGTAAACATTTTCAGATAACTCGGGAGTATAAGCCTTGGTATAGGGGATGCAACCCACTTCGCCCCGGCCCATGGTGGCTTCGGAAATATTTGGAATCGGTTTGCTTTGAACGACATATACCATGCAGTACATGGGGTGAGCGTGAATGGTGCATCCGATATTGTCGAAATTTTTGAGAATCAGTTTGTGCATCAAACTTTCCCGAGAGAGTTTTCCGATTCCTTCTAAGATATTAAGATCAAAATCGACCAGCAACATGTCATCCACATTCAGGTCACAATGCCGGCGATCAGACATCAAGGAGGGAGTAATCAGCATTCGGTCGGGAGCTACCTTAACGGCGAAGTTCCCTCCGGCAGCGTTGGTTAGCCGGCGATCCCACATCATTTTAGCTACTTTGACCATTTCTTGACGCATTTCCATGAAAGATAACTCACTCATTTGAATTGCTCCTTTTTTTAAATTACCGTCGAATACGGCGAATTTCATCGTTAAAAGCGATATTTAAGAATCTTATCAGGCGATTTTTTTGACTTCGCATTGATTCATTAATTGATTGGCGCGGACCTCATCAAATCCCACGGATAGCGTTGATTCCGCTGTGGCAGCAGAAATTGCAGTGGCTAGGCGAATAACTTCCTCCATGGGCTGCCCGGCATGAAGAGCGAAAATCATCCCGGCAAGGTAACTGTCGCCACAACCAATGGTGTTGCGGACACTGACCTTGGGTGGGGTTGCTTTAAAGATTCCCTGAGGCGATTTGACGATCGAACCGTCTTTTCCTAGTGAAACCGCTATAATTTCCACTCCATAATGATCCAAAGAGTGGAGGGCGGAAATAACAGCATTATCATCTGATCTGATGCTCTTTCCGCACAGTAAAGATAATTCATCCAAGTTGGGTTTAATGAGAAAAGGAGCGGTTTCAATGCATTTCAACAATGTTTTTCCACTGGTGTCGAGGAAAATTTTCAAATGCTTATCTTTTAATTTGGCAATAATATCGTTATAGACATAAGGGTCACTGTAATTGGAGGCATCGCCGGAGAGCACGAAGTAATCTTGGGGAGTGATTTTGGTTTCCAATAAGGCAACGATTTCCGCCAAATCATTTTCGGAAAGAGGAGCCCCTTTTTCGGCGACGATCGTACAATCGTTGTTTTGTTCTACAAACAGGTAATTTGTTCGGCTATTATCCTGCTCACGATAGACAAACTCGACATCGAGTCCGTATTCTTCCAAAGTCTGAATAATCCAACTTCCGGTTTTACCATATCCAATCCCAAACGTCCGGCTATTAAGACCCAAAAGCTTCAGATTAATAGACACATGGGTGCCTTTTCCGCCGATAACATTTGTAGCGAGATTGATCCGGTTGGTTACGTTTTTTTCCAATTTGTCGAGATACAGGACTCTATCGATAGCCGGATTCAAAGTTAAGGTGTTAATCATTCCAAGCAAACTCCTTTTTCAATGTGGTGGGGCAGGGTGACCGCATTTTTACCCGCTTCTGTGTTTATGCCCGTATATTAACATTAAACGGGCATAAAGTCAATCTGTAATATTTTAGATGGAAGCGGAATAATTGTTGCGCTGCAATTGAATTGTCGAATATCATAATTTTTTACCGAATGTGTTGTAAATTATATTTTTGTAGAAAATCCTCATTTTTCTATTGCAAACTCACAAAAACGGTGATACAATGACGCTGTGAATAGAAATGTGAGTTTCAAATTTTTGTTTATGCCCGTTTATTACGATTGGTTTTATGAAACTCACATTTGGGGATTTGATTTTTTGTTTTTACGGTGTCTTATCTTTTAAGGAGGTGTTTAGTAATGAAGTTAGGTTTTTTTACTGCGAATTTTACTGAAAAGCCGCTGAATGAGGTTGCTGAACTTGTCGCAAAGTACGGCTATGAAATGCTGGAAATTCCAGCCTATGCCGGAAATGGCCAACTTGAACCGGATGAGGTTATCAAAGGCAACAATGGGGCAGCACTTAAAAAGATGGTAGAAGGATATGGCTTACAAATCGCAGCTTTAAGTAATCATCCCGAGTCTTTTCTGATTATGGGGCCTAGCGGGGTGGAGACTGATTTTATCTTTAAAGGGACCAAGGAAGAAAAGATCGCTTTCGGGACGAAGGGACTACTCAAAACCGCCCAAGCAGCCAATGCATTAGAAGTGCCTGTGGTGGTTGGTTTTCCTGGAGTTGAAAACTGGGGCCGCTTTTTCCCATTTCCCTATGGACAAGGTTGGTCGGAGTATGAAGCTGATTTTGCCGAAAGATTCATTCCGATTTTAGACAAGTTCAAAGAATATGGAGTTAAATTTGCTATAGAACCTCACCCCAACAGTTTTGTTTACGATATTTATTCAGCCGAAAAAGCGTTGGAACTGGTGAATAACCATCCGTGCCTCGGTTTTAATTTGGATCCCGCGAATATCATTTATCTCGGATTAAAGGTAGAAAATTTTATTGACCGGTTGGGCGATCGGATTTTCCACGTTCATGCCAAAGACGGAGAAATTGTAGAACACAATATCGCAATGGGCGGCATTTTGATGCATGGCGACTGGCAAAGGCTTGACCGTACTTTCCGGTTTAGAATTCCCGGCTGGGGCAGTGTTGCCTGGAAAAAAGTAATTACCGAATTATCGATGGTCGGTTATCACGGAGTCCTTAGCTATGAACATGAAGATGTTACCATGAGCCGTATGGATGGTATTGAAAAAACGGCTGAATTTTTAAAACCGTTGTTGATTAAAGCCCCGTATGAGGGGAGAACCGATAAGTTGTTTAACGAATTCCAATCGGGAAAACCCAAAAACGCTCGGTAAATTCCGACGATATCATTCTATAGTAAGGAGTTGTGAAAAATGGGAAAAATGATGCGCGCTCAAGTAGTGGAAGCACCCGGTAAAATGACCCTTCAACAAGTGCCGGTTCCGGAAATCAATGATGATGAAGTGCTGATCAAGGTTAAGATGTGCGGTATTTGCGGTACGGATTTGAAGATTTATGCCGGTTTGTATGCTGCGGAACATCTCCCGCTCATTTCCGGGCATGAATTTTGGGGCGTAGTGGAACAAGTGGGTAAGAATGCCAAAGGAATTAAAGTGGGCGATCGGGTTTCGGCCGATATTTGCCTTACCTGTGGGACTTGTTATTTTTGCCGCAGAGGAGACTTTCTGCTTTGTGAAAACTTTACCCAGCTTGGTATTCATACCAACGGGGCCTTTGCGGAATATGTCAAGGCTCCTTGGAAGAACTGTTATGTTATCCCGGCAGGGGTTGATGATTATTCCGCGGCTTTTATTGAGCCGATGACCGCGGTTTTGCAAGGCGCCAAAAGTATGAACTGTACGATATCATCCAGTGTGGTGGTTATTGGATGCGGGCTCGGCATATTACATGCGGCAATGGCCAAGTTGCGCGGGGCCGCTCCGATTATTATCACCGGCGACAGCAATTCCCGGTTAGAATTGGCCAAAAGAATGGGAGTCGCCGACTATTTTATCAATATTAATGAAGTTGAAGATGTTGTTGCGGAAGTCAAAAAGTTAACCGGTGGTGTGGGTGCGGACTTTGTATTGGAAGCTGTCGGTACACCGGCTACCTATGAGCAGGCCTTCAAGATGGTCCGACGGGGCGGGGTTGTAGAAGCTTTTGGAGTGGTGCCCCAAGGGAGAATGGCTCAATTTGAACCGTATGAATTTGTGTTGGGTGAGAAAAAACTTCGCGGCAGTTGCGCCGGTATCGGGAATAACTGGGCCGAGGTCATCAATCTTCTATCGTATAAACGGATTGATCCAACCCCTTTGTTCTCTGAAGTTATTCCGCTGGAAGAACTTGAGAACGCTTTGCATGAGCTGAAAACCAATAAAGAAATCATTAAGATTTTTGTTTCCCCGGAAATTCAGAACAGAGTCAAAATCAACCAATAATAATCTTGGAAATAGGAGAGTGTGGAAATGAGCTACAAAGATACTTTGTTAAGCCCGATTAAAATCGGCCAGCGCGTGTCCCCCAACCGTTTCTTTATCCAGGCGATGGAGTGTAACGATGAGGATGAGACCGGTAACCCTTCAGAATCAACCACTCAGAGATATGAGGAATTATTCCGTGGCGAAGCCGGGCTGGTCAGTCTGGAAGCAATTTCGATCACCCGCGAGAGCCGTTCCCGGGACAATCAGTTAACGATCATGGCGCCTAACAAGGAACCGCTCACCCGGTTTGTCAAACGGGTCAAAGCTGCCAATCCTAAATCTTTATTCATTTTTCAATTAACTCACTCCGGCGAATTAAGTAATCCTTCTTTCTCAAGAAGGGTTACGGTAAAACCGCTTCATGGTTATGGCGGAGATTTATTAACCGAGGAAGAAGTCGACAAGATTATCGATGGTTTTGTGTTGGCTGCGCAAATTGCGCATGATGCCGGAGCAGATGGTATTGATATGAAGCTTTGCCACGGTTATTTCGGTTCCCAGGTTCTCAGACCCTACAATGACCGGAAATGGAAATACGGCGGCTCCTGGGAAAATCGCAGCCGGTTCGCATTCGATTTGTATGAAAGAATTTCCCGCGCAGTCAATGATAAGAATTTTCTGATTGGTTCTAAGATATCCGCATGGGAAGGCTTCCCTGGAGGATTTGGAACTGCCGGACCGAATTCACCGGTTATCGATCTCAGCGAACCGATTGCTCTTTTAAAAGGGCTCGAAGAGCGCGGCGCGCAATATTTCATTCAATCCGCCGGAAGCCCTTCCATCACGATTAGCTTGACCCAGGTTGACAAGCATGTCCCTTATTTTGCCTATTTGCATCAAACTTTTTCAAAGATTTTCAAAGACAATGTCAAGCCGGAAACGGTTATCATCGGCTCTAACTTTTCCCTGTTCCGCAATGGCAAGAACGGCCTTTGCGCAGTCAGCGAAGAAGAGAGTTCTTTGCTACACTTCGGTGCAAAATGTATTGAGGATAGCGTGACCGATATGATCGCCCTCGGAAGGCAATCTTTTGCCGACCCGCTCCTCCCCAAGAAATTAAGGGAAGGAAATGAAAAGGACATTAAATATTGCACAGTTTGTGATAATTGCTTGGAGCTTCTCATTCAACAAAGTAAGGTCGGCTGTTGCACATATAATAAGTACTATACCGATATTTTGGTACAAACCCGAAAAGAAAAGGGCAGACTGACAATTGCTCATACCTGAGAATCGGTGCTGACCATTGAAAGGGGTGATGGGAGTTTCAATAACCTTTACCGATTGGAAATGAGTCAAGCAGGAATCCAAAATAAAATAAATGGGGGGCTTTTTGAATGAAAAAAGTAGCATTTCTGTTCATTGCAGCATTGTTGTTTGCTCTGACTTTCACCAGTTTTGCCGCAACCACTCCGGGACCGATCGGAATCGTCATTCCCTCGGCCGACCATGGCTGGTTAGCTGCGGTATCTTATTTTTCAAAACAAAAGGCGGATCAATTGAAATTGAAAGAAGGTAGCGGTTACAAACTGGTTACTTCGGCCAATGTCAATGAACAAGCCAACCAAATCGAAGAAATGATCGCTTTGAAATGTTCAGCCATCGTGCTTCTGCCGCATAACAACGAAGTGTCGGTTGCCGCGGACAAGATTCTTAAAAATAATATCAAACTGGTACTTTTTGACCGTAAAGTTTCCGGAGACTATACCGCATACATTGCAGGCGACAACGCCGGTCTTGGAGTCGCCTCCGCTGAATATATCGGTAAAAAGTTAGGCGGTAAAGGAACTGTTGCCGTTATGAACTGCCCGAGCGTTGGTTCCGTGAGCACCGAACGTGTTCAAGGCTTTAAACAGACGGTTGCCAAAAAATTCCCCGGCTTAAAATTAGTGGATGTTACATCCAGTGGTTTTTCCATGGAAGATGGTTTGAAAATGGCAACCGATATGTTGGTTGCATATCCGAAACTTGACGCCGTATTCTCCATCGATGACGAGCCTTCGGTCGGTATTTTACAAGCCATTAAAGATGCAAACCGCAAAGATATCAAAGTTATCTCCGGTGGTGGCGGAACCCAAACCTATTTTAAAACCATGGGCGGCAACACGGGTATTGACTTATTTACCGCTACCTATAGCCCTGCCATGATTAAAGATGCCATCCAGGCTGCTTATGACCTTAACAAAGGCAAATCAGTCAAAAAGAATACCATTATCGAGCCGAGCATTGTCAACAAAGACAATTACACCAAATTTTTGGACAAGGGTTCGCCATACTGAGTCTCTGCTCCGACTGAAAGTTTAAAATCTTTAGGATTGATGGTATGAGGCTGTTCTTAAAGTAATGGTAAATAAAAAGATATACAATATATCGTTCCTTTTTGAAAGGGTTATCTATTGTATATCTTGCATTTCAATTCTTTGGGGACAGTCTCTTTTAAGAACGGGGTGCTGATATGTCAGAGTATATTTTAGAAATGAAATCGATCTATAAATCCTTCGGCTCTAACGAAGTTCTTCATGGCGTCAATTTTCAACTCAAGCACTCGGAAATTCACGCCCTGCTCGGGGAGAACGGGACCGGAAAAAGTACCTTGATGAATATTCTCGGTGGAGTATTCCCGGCAGAGTCAGGCGAGATTGTTTTAAACGGAATGCCGATAACGGTTTGCTCTCCCGCCGAGGCTCAGGAAAAAGGAATCGCCTTTATCCATCAAGAGTTGACCCTGGTTAATGATTTAGCGGTTTATGAAAATTTGTTTCTGGGTAATGAACTCAAAAAAGGCGTTTTTCTTGACGTTCCCCAAATGTGCCAAAAATCCCGGGAAGTCTTGGAGAAAATGGGAGTGGAGCTGGATCCGAAAACTTTGGTCAGTGAACTCGACGCTTCCTATAAGCAGATTGTGGAGATCGCCCGGGCGCTTTTGCGCAATGCCAGAATTTTAATTATGGATGAACCGACCACAGCCCTAACCGAGGTGGAGATCCAGAGTGTCTTTACCATTATGACCTCCTTAAGGGAACACGGGGTCAGTATCGTATTCATTTCCCATAAATTGAAAGAAGTTGTAACCATCTGTGATAGTTTCACCGTGATGCGTGACGGAAATAATGTCATCTCCGGCAAAGTTGACCAGCAAATCAATGAGAATTTACTGGCCAAGCATATGGTGGGCAAGGATTTATCGGATGACGAATTATATTGTCCGCGAAAAGCGGGTCAAACCATTTTGGAAGTGAAGAATTTATCATTTGAAAAAGAATTTCATGACATCAATTTTAAAGTGGGCAAGGGTGAAATTGTGGGTTTTACGGGTTTGCTCGGTGATGGACGCAGCGAGTTGTTTCAAACGATATTTGGATGCAACAAAGGTTATAGCGGAGAAATTTATATCAATGGTGTGCACACCATTTTGCATACTACAACCAAAGCGTGTAACTGCGGTATCGGTTATGTCCCGCGTAACCGGAAGGAAAATGGCATTATCCGGGATATGTCGGTGCAGCAAAATACGTCGATATCGATAATTAATAAATTAAAGCGGCTTTTGTTTATTGATCCAAAGAAGGAACAGGAATTAACCAATCGCTTTGTCAGCGACTTAAATATAAAGGTCGGTTGTGTGGATGATTTGATTACCAGTTTGTCCGGAGGTAACCAACAAAAAGTGATTCTGTCGCGCTGGCTGGCGGCCAACCCGGAGGTCATTGTATTGGATAATCCGACCCAGGGCGTGGATATCGGCGCTAAACTGGAGATTTATCATATTATCATGAAACTGGCCCAGCAGGGTATGAGTGTAATCGTTCTCTCCAGCGAGGCTCAGGAAGTTTTGAAACTTTGTGATCGAATTTATGTGATGTATCACGGGGAAATCCGGAAGGAGTTTCAACGGACCGAAGCGGATGCGGAAAAAATCATGATTGTCGCTACAGGCGGCAATGTAGCTTAGATAGCGTTTGAAAGTGGTCAAATATTGATGAGGAGTTGACGCAGATGGCAGCCGCCAAAAGGTTTGATCTTAAAAGATTTGCCGGAAATAACAGCGCAATTGTAACCTTTTTTCTGATATTTATCGTATCAGTGATTTTAAAGGGTCATGTTTTTCTCTCCTATAACAACATCATCAACATTTTGCGCAACAATTCGATTATCGGTATTATTGCGCTAGGAATGACATTGATTATTATCACCGGAGGAATCGATTTGTCGGTCGGTTCACTGATGGTGATTGTGGGTGTGGCCATTTTGGCGGTTACCAATGCAACCGGTAATATTTTATTGGGACTATTGGTAGGACTTTTGGCAGGTATCGCACTGGGCGCTCTAACCGGCTCGATGGTAGCCAAATTCAGACTGCCGGCTTTTATCGTGACTTTGGGTATGATGAGCATATACCGCTCGGTCTCGCAATATTTTTTAAACGGCGGCGGTATTATGATTGATTTCAAGATTCAGGAACCGTTTGTGGCCATATCCAATTCGTATTTATTCGGGATCTTGCCGATGCCCATCCTGTATTGGATTTTAATTAGCGTCGGTATCTATCTTTTTGCCACCAAAACTACTACCGGACGGCACGTTTATGCGGTGGGCAGCAATGAAAAGGCCACTATGCTTTCGGGTATCAATGTAGACCGGGTTAAGATCATGATTTACGGATTGGGTGGTTCTTTGGTAGCTCTGGCTGCGATTGTGGAATCATCAAGGCTTGGAAGCATCAATTCCGCTTCATCGGGATCTTCTTATGAGATGGATGCCATAGCCGCTGCGGTTGTCGGCGGAACCAGCATGTCCGGGGGTAAGGGCAAGATCATCGGCACGTTCTGCGGTACTTTAACGTTGGGGATTATTAACAACATGATGACGCTTTTGGGTGTTCCTCCATTTTTGGTGGGCGCTGTCAAGGGTTTGATTATCATCAGCGCGGTGTTGTTGCAAAGAGGGTAATCAAGGAGAATTCACGGGATTAAAACCTGGTAAGTGAAGTTGCCATAAAATAGATGATCCATAGGGGTTTTAAAAAATCCCGTAAATCCATAAAAAAATCAGATCTATCTGGGCTGATTGTTGGTTTATACCTCTCTCTCGCTCTCCCCCTGAAGTGGGAGAGTAACCCAATCCTATGCAGTCTAAATGCTTTTGACTATAGCGGTTAAGGTTACCCTTCCACTTGAATCAGCTATATTTATTCCCTTCAGAGGGGAAGGGCAAGGGCAATGTCATCAGGCTGTGGATACATATTCTGGAAAAATTTTATCAACAACAAAATGCAAGCCGGAAAGTTGGTCTTTGACCTCTCTCTTGCTCTCCCCCAATGCTGTAAATTCAAGGAAGAATGCTCAGTGGGAGAGTAACCGATGCCTTCGAGGCCAAAAATCTTTTAGAGGTCAGCGGCTTCGAACTTAAGTTCGCGGTTACTCTTCCACTGAAACAACTACTTTGAACAACATCGTTGGGGAAGAGCTCGCCTTTAAAAAAGGCGCAAGTTAGGTCAAATAGGCGTTCACT
>JAEXDA010000037.1 GCA_023401925.1 Bacillota bacterium | reverse complement strand
GTACTTAGTCTTTGCGTCAAGGTACTCATCCGTCGCGTTAAGGTACTTAGTCGTTGCTTCAAGGTACTCAACCTTCGCGTGAAGGTACTTAGTCGTTGCGTCAAGGTACACAACCGTCGCGTGAAGGTACTTAGTCGTTGCGTCAAGGTACTCAACCATCGCGTAAGTTGTTAACGGATAGGGAGACATAAAATAAAAATGGTTATAAAATTGATTCAGCAAAAGCTCCAAAAAAACAACTCATAGACAACCCTCCAGCCAAACAAATTTATCCATAAAAAAAGGGGAGCCGACTTCGAACTTCGACTCACCCCCCGGTTTTCGATATCAAATGCTATTCTCTTACCTTGGCCTCATATTCCTGATGAAGTGTTGCCAATAACTTTTGTTGCAGATCGTTAACTTCATTATCGTTCAGCGTCCGCTCCCTGGAACGGTAGGTGATGCTAAAAGCCATACTGCGCATTCCTTTGGGGACCTGATCGCCTTGATATACATCAAATAGATCCACCTTTTCCGCCAGTTCGCCGACGATTTCCTGGATTTTGGCCATGATTTCCTGAGCGGTAACTTGGGTGGACACCACCAAAGCCAGATCCCTCTGAACCGCCGGGAACTTGGGCAGCGGCTTAAATGCGATAATGCCGGTGTTGCGGAGTCCATCCAGGATCGTAAAGTCCAGCTCAAGAAGAAAAGCATTTTTATTCAGTTCATAAAGCGTTCCGATGCTCGGATGAATTTGGCCGAAGAAACCAACCATTTTCCCGTTCACATAAACATCCGCCGAGCGTCCGGGATGGAAAAAAGGCTGAACGGACGGTTTTAAAGTCATTTCCGGGAAGCGGAACTTTTCAAAAATCAATTCCACAATCCCTTTGACATCGTAGAAATCCACTTCAACGCGGCTTTGGTTCCAACCGGCCTCCCGTTGCCGGCCCATCAGCGCCACGCCCAGATGAAGCGGTTCCTCCGGAAGCGTCCCGTTATATTTAGGCCAATAAACCCGGGCGATTTCATAAACGGAGATGTCGGGCTGGCGGCGTTTGGTGTTAAAAGCCAGCACCTCCAAAAGATGATGTACCAGATTGGTACGCATAACGGCCTGGTCTTCACTGAGAGGGGACATCAAATCGATGGTTTTGGCCAATGAATCCCCGGAATCGAAGCCAATCCGCTTTGCAGTGGAGGAGGCATACAAGCTGTAGGTCATCACTTCGGAGATCCCAATTCCTTGAAGCAATTTTCTGCAATCTTGCTGCATCTTTTGAAATGCGGTCAAGGTTCCGATCTGAGTGCTTTGAGGAATGGTGGCTGCAATATTGTTATAGCCATACAAACGGGCAACTTCCTCGGCCAGATCGGCCATACAGGAGACATCCTGCCGGTAGGTAGGAACTGTGACCTCCAAATTGTCGTGGCCCTCGGGCTTCACCTCAAAGGTCACCCTTTCCAGGTAATCTTTAATTTGCGAAGCCGGAATATTCGTCCCCAGCCAGCCGTTGATATGGGAAGCGCTGGTATGGATGACAACCGGGGCAACGACTTTCGGATATTGGTCCAAATAGCCTTTGGCCACCTCTCCGGCGCCCAGTTCTTCCATCAATTGAACGGCCCGGTTTAGGGCTTTGACAACGCCGCCGGGATCAATTCCCCGTTCGAAACGAATCTGGGCTTCCGTTTTCATCCCAAGCTGTTTCCCGGTTTTCCGGATACTGGACGGGTTGAAATAGGCCGCCTCCAGAAGCATATTTTGGGTTTTCTCCGTAATCTCACTGGTGCAACCGCCCATCACCCCGGCAACGCACAAACCGCTTTGGGTATCGGCTATCAGCAAATTTTCCGGAGAAAGCACCCTTTCAATATTATCCAGGGTCACCAATTTCTCGGCTGCAGCGGCCCGGCGCACCCTGATATGATGGTCGGCAATATGGTCCAAATCAAAAGCGTGAAGCGGCTGATTGTATTCCAGCATCACATAGTTGGTAATATCAACGATATTATTGATGGGGCGGACCCCGGATGCTTTCAAGCGACGTTGCATCCACTGGGGCGAGGGGGCGATTTTTACATGATTGACAACCCGCGCCGCATACCGTGGGCAAAGGTCTCCATCGATAATCTCCACTTTTGCCTGCTCCGCGGCAGGCTTGCCCGCTTCTTTCAGAGTAATGGGTTGTTCCTTAAACTTTTTATTAAGGATCGCCGCAACTTCTCTGGCCACCCCGATCATCCCCAGGCAATCGGGGCGGTTGGCGGTAAGTTCCAACACCAAAACCCGGTCGGTTTCTCCCAATACTTCGGCAACCTCAAGACCAGGCTTGACGTCCGCATCGGAAAACACCCAGATCCCCGTTGATTCCTTTTCAAGCCCCAGTTCGGCGCCGGAGCATAACATTCCCTGGGATTGGACCCCTTTAAAGTTCACTTCATCGATGTTCTTCCCGTCCGGCAGGATCGATCCCGGCAAGGCGATCGGGACGACATCCCCCGCCGCAAGATTCTTGGCCGCTGTAATAACCTGCTTGGCGCCTAAGTTGCCGGCATCGACTTTGACGATCAAAAGATTATCGGCCTGCTGGTGTTTTTCAAGGCTTAATACCCTGGCAGTAACGATTCCCCGGTACTTTTCAGCCTGATCCTCAATTTCCTCGACCGCAATTCCGGACATGGTCATCCTTTCAGCCAGTTGCTGAACGGTAATATCAATATCCAACAGTTTGGAAAGCCATTCAAATGAAACCCTCATCCTCTTACCTCCAGTAAAAACGAATCGATTGAATCCTGTAATTCCTGCCAATCCAATTCTTGATTACCCGGCAATCTAACTCATCCCATTCAATCTGATACCTCTGCGAATCTACCACCGAGTTAATCCTACTCATCCTAAAAATCCGTTTAATCCTGACTAATTCTGGTAATCCGTTTAATCCTGACTAATCCTGGTCAAAACTGGCTCAAAAAACGACTGTCATTTTCATAAAAAACCCGGATATCTTTGATGTCATATTTCAGCATTGCAATCCGTTCCACTCCCATCCCAAAGGCAAAACCGGACACTTTTGACGGGTCATAGCCGGACATTCTTAAAACCTTGGGATGGACCGAACCGGAGCCGAGAATTTCTAACCAACCGGTGCCTTTACATACCCGGCAGCCTTTTCCGCCGCACCCGCAGGACACATCCACTTCCGCGCTGGGTTCAGTGAATGGGAAAAAGCTGGGTCGAAGCCGGATCTGGCGTTCCTCGCCAAAAAGTCTCTTGGCAAAGACTGTCAAAACCCCTTTTAAATCCCCGAAAGTTACTCCTTTATCAACCAGCAATCCTTCCACCTGATTGAACATGGGGGAATGGGTTGCATCCAAAGCGTCCCTGCGGTATACCCGTCCCGGAGCGATGATCCGGATGGGATTGGGACAGAACTTCTCCATCGTCCGCACCTGGACCGGAGAAGTCTGAGTCCGCAACAACACATCCTGGGTGATATAAAGGGAATCCTGCATATCCCGGGCCGGATGATCCGGCGGCAGATTGAGCGCTTCAAAATTGTAGTAGTCGGTCTCGATTTCCGGCCCTTCGGCGATGGTAAAACCAAGGCCCATAAAAATCTCTTCAATCTCCTCCAATACCAATTGGAGAGGATGGCCGTGACCTACCGGGGATTTGCGGCCCGGCAGAAAAATATCCAGTTTCTCACTGGCTAATCTTTGCTGTTGTTCCTGGTCGGCCAAAACCCGGCCCCGCTGCTCCAATAAGGTTTCGATTCTTTCCCGGACTTGATTCACCAGCTCTCCAATGACCGGCCTTTCTTCCGGGGAGAGAGAACCCATTCCCCTCAATATCGAGGTCAGAGAGCCTTTTTTCCCCAGATATTTGACACGGATCTCATTTAACTGGGAACTGTCATTCGAAGCATTGATTTCATTCAAAGCTTCCTGATTTAACTTTTCCAACTGTTCCTTCATACTATCGGCCTCCTGGAAACCATCAAATTATAATTAAGTTCTTCCTTGTTTATAGAATCCTGGCGTTTACAGAAAAAATTAACAGCAAAGAAAAATAAAAAAACCTTTCATCCCCATCGGGACGAAAGGTTAGTTTCGTTAAACCACCCAAAAAATGTAAGTAACAAGTACGGGACATCATCCGATACTTCCTCCCGATAACGGTGGAGCACCGTCTCAGCCTACTATTCGCAAGCAAAGTTCCAAGGAACAACGTTGCACGTTCAGCCTGCAGTTCAAGAGAGAACTTCCCTTAATGCGCTGCTTGCGCATTACTAACACCGGATTGGGAAAGGTTTTCAATCAACGCTAACGCGAGCCCTTTCTCCCTGTGTCCATCCCGGATGCGGTACTTTTCTCTATCATCACTTTTTCATATGAAATTTTGGCGCTCTTTGCGCATAAAGTATTCACACTAGACTGGTTCTTACAATCTCCCGATAAATCAGATAGGCGGTGATTGAACCTGTCGTCTCAAAGACTTTCCAAAAAAAATCTGCAGACAATGTCACTTCAATATCATCCCCTTTTTCACTGACTGTTGTCGTGAAAACGGTCACCGCAAAGCCTAAAAATATTATATCAGAGCCATTTAACTTTTACAAGTCCCTTTCATACTGCGTTGCCGGATGGCTTCATAAATTAAAATTCCGGCGCAAACCGCTACATTTAAGGATTCCGCGCTTCCAGGCTGAGGAATTTTCACTTTTTGAATTGAAAATTTTTCCCATTCTTCCTGCAATCCTCGGCCTTCGTTTCCCACCAGTATTAAAGTTGAGGAGGTCAAATCCCGCTCGAAGTAAACTTGATCTGCCTTGGCATCACCGGCAATGATCTGAATATGGCGTTTTTCGGCCTCTCTGAAAATGTTTTCCGGCGTTAAGCCCCTATCAATCCTCAAATGAAAAATACCACCCTGGCTTGAACGCACCACTTTCCCCTGATAAGGATCGGCAGAGCGCGGGGTCATTAAAATTCCATCCAAAGCACCGGCCCAGGCTGTCCTGATGATTGTTCCCACATTCCCCGGATCTTGAAGATTGTCGATAACGATTCCCAGGTTTATGGAAGATAAGTCCAAATCATGCCGTTCTTCCGGGAGCTCCAAAAGGGCTATGATCCCCTGAGGATTATCTGTTTCGCTAATTTTTGAAAAAACCGTTTCCGAAACTTCATAACCCTCGTATTGACCTTTCAATGCTTCTAAAAGTTGGACACCCTCAACTGAATTGATAAGCTTTGCCGACCAAAAAAAATTCCGCAGCATTATCCCTGATTTTAAAGCCTCTTGCACCAGGTGAATTCCCTCGGCTAAATATAGTTTCTGCTCCAACCGGCCCTTTTTATGGTGTAAACTGCTGACATTTTTAATTAAATTATTGGTACAACTGGTAATCAATGAGAAATCTCCTTGGCGTCACTGGCGATTCGTTATTAGAAAAAATTTAAGGTAATTTTTTTATCTGCTCGATCCGGTTATCGATCGTGGGATGGGTTGACAGAAAAGGTAAAAATTTTGACGAGTCTCCTTTTTGGCTTTGGAAACGCTGCCAGAAATTTACGATATCCTGTTTATTATACCCTGCTTTTTCCATAATTTCTACCCCCCGGCGATCCGCTTCCAATTCAGCCTGGCGGCTATATCCCAGCTGGGATAATCTCAGGGAAATCCCGGCCATTCCTGCTACTTCCTGTGTATTTCTCTTATCACGCTGTTGATTAAAAATAAGGGTGAAAGCCACCGAAAAGCCGACGGCGCGATAAATAGCCTTCATCGCGTGATTGCATTCGATGTGCGCCATCTCGTGGCCTAAAACTCCCGCCAGTTCACCGTCATTTTTGACCATTGACAACAGACCCGTGTTGATACATACATACCCCGCAGGCAGAGCAAAAGCATTGGGGGTATCATCCCGGACCACCGTCAGGGTAAAATCCAATTCCTGGTCCCGCTTACAATTGTTCACCAAACGCCGGAACACCCTCTGAATATTCTGTTCTTGGCTTTTAGGCAAACGAACCACGGCTTTTTCCATGGTCACACTTTGATAATTGCTGCGCCCAATCTCTCTTTCCAATCTGAGCGCCCAGGATTCCACCGTGGAATTGGCGAAACTGACGGACTGAAATAGCAATACACCCAGAATGAAAATTAATAATAGGCTAATTTTTTTATGAATTCGCATAAGTCCCCCAAGAACAAATTGCTCCCCTTTCACTCTTTCTTGAGGTTTCCCGTAAAAAAACAAATTTCCTGCTGGTCAATATTACCTGAACCTGTTACGGTTCCATTATCTTTTTCTTGATCCATTTTCCCGAAACGGAGAGTTCACTATCGCTCCACGGGCCACTTATTCCTGTACCCGATAAGAAGGCGGCGCTTGATTCGTTCTTGTTTGAGAAGGACCAATTGAACCAGCTTAACTTGTGCTTATTCATCCAACCCATAGCAGACTTCATCCTGAATATTTCTCTTATCACCGGATCGCCCTTTTCCAACCTAAAAAGGATATAAAATGTTAAAAAATGTATACTGACAACTTCAAATCGATAATGAGGTTGACAATTTTTTTTACGGCTGTTATGATAAAAACACCGGATATACTTCCATTATATATATTTTCAATTTCCCCCGAAAGGCTCATAAAACCAACCTCAACATGACATTAACCACAGAAATCCGGAATCCATTGAGGAGGTAAGCTACATGATCAAACTCCAAAACATCACCAAAATTTACAATAAGACACCCGTGGTTCACAATTTAAATTTGGAAATTGAGAAAGGAAAGTTCGTGGTATTTATCGGCCCTAGCGGTTGCGGCAAAACAACCACTCTCAAAATGATTAACCGGCTGATCGAACCCAGCTCCGGTTCAATTTTCATCGATGATACCGACATTACCCGGGTCAATCCGGTTTTACTACGGCGCCAAATCGGTTATGTGATTCAACAGATCGGTTTGTTTCCCAATATGACGATTGCGCAAAATATCGAAGTCGTCCCGAAGCTCTTGAAATGGCCCAAGGAGAAGCGGAGAAACCGCATTCGGGAATTGCTGCAATTGGTCGATATGGATGCCGATCAATATATGAACCGTTATCCCTCGGAGCTCAGCGGCGGACAACAACAACGGATCGGTGTTTTAAGGGCTCTAGCCGTTGAACCGCCGATTATCCTGATGGATGAACCATTCGGGGCCCTCGATCCAATCACCCGGGAAACCTTGCAGGACGAATTGAGAAAAATCCAAAAAAGGCTTCACAAAACAGTGGTCTTCGTAACCCATGACATGGATGAAGCCTTAAAAATGGCTGATTTTATCGTGCTGATGAAAGATGGAAATATTGTGCAGGCCGCTTCCCCGGAAGAGTTACTTACCAATCCGGCCAATGATTTTGTGGCGGAATTTATCGGCAAACACCGTTTTCATAACGGTTTGGATGTAGAAACCGTGGAAGACGTAATGAAGGCTAATCCGGTCACAGTCTCCCATGATAAAGGCATTGCCGAAAGCATTTCCCTGATGCGTCAAAAAGCCGTCGACACTCTGATCGTTGTGGACCAGGAAAATAAGCTGGAAGGAATCCTGACCATTGAAAAGATACGCGTTCATGGTAAAAGTGGCCGGAGCATTTGCGATTTGGTCGATTCCCATGTCCCAACCGCCAAAATCACTGCCAATGCTAAATCCGTATTTGATGATCTGATTCACCAAAACTTCGAATTAATCGTAGCCGTTGATGACGACAACCACGTACGGGGAATCGTCACCAAGACCAGTATGGTTAAAGCTTTGGCGGAAGTGGTATGGAAAGGAAACGAACATGCTTCTTGACATTGTTACATTTACGCTTCAAAAAAAGCAACTCATTGTCAATGCCATCTGCCAACATATTTTTATTTCCCTGGTCGCGGTACTGATAGGCGCCATGATTGCTGTTCCGCTGGGTATTTTTTTAAACCGGAAAAAAAAGATTGCAGGGCCCGTGATGACCACAGCCGGCATCATTCAAACCATACCCAGCCTGGTTTTTTTCGGACTGGCAATGCCGCTGCTGGGAATTGGCGCGAAAACCGGATTGACTGTGTTGATTCTTTACTCTATTTTGCCGATTTTACAAAACACCTATGTGGGAATTCAGGAAATCGACCGGCATTATATCGAGGCCGCCAAAGGCATGGGGATGAGTGCGCTCCAAGTACTCTTGAGGATAGAATTGCCGCTGGCGTTGCCGGTGATCATCGCCGGAATCAGAATATCCACCGTCTATATTATCAGCTGGGCTACAGTGGCGGCTTTGATTGGGGCCGGCGGATTGGGAGATCTGATTTTTACCGGCCTACAAACCTATAACTATCATATGATTCTTACCGGCGCATTGCCTGCTTGTCTTTTGGCAATCATCGCCGGATTCCTGATCGGCGGATTACAAAAAGCCGTGACTCCCAAAGGATTACGTAAGCTTTAAAAAAGGAGGATGCGATTTGACGGAAATTCTAATCTCAACCTATCAACATTTACAAATCACTTTTAGCGGCGTCTTCCTCGCCATAATCATCGGCATTATCACCGGGATCGCAATTACCAGGCATAAGACTCTTGCTGGAATTGTCATGTCGCTGACCGACATCATTCAAACCGTACCGTCCTTGGCGTTACTGGCTATTTTGATGATGTTTTTCGGGCTTGGCGATACTACCGTAATTGTGGCCTTGTTTCTGTACTCACTTTTGCCGATCGTTCGCAATACCCATATCGGATTGTCAAGCGTCAATCAAGGTCTACTGGAAGCCGGAACCGGAATGGGCATGACCAAAATCCAGCTGCTTGTAAAAGTGAAACTTCCGCTGGCTTTGCCGATCATCCTTTCCGGAATCCGGGTTGCCCTGGTGACCGCCCTTGGTATCGCCACTATCGGAGTATTAATCGGTTCAGGCGGATTAGGTTACTTTGTTTACAGGGGTGTACAAATGGCCAATGTTTCCATGATCATTTCCGGGGCCATCCCTCTGTGCATTCTTGCCATCGGTAGCGATTTGCTGTTGAAATATGCCGAAAACAAATTAATCCAGTCCAAAAAAAGAATTAGAGGAGGATGTTGATGAAACAAAAATTGTGGTTGGTACTTTTCTCTTTATTATTATTGGTAAGTGTGGGAATTTTAGCCGGTTGCGGCCAATCATCGGACAAAATCGCCATCGGTTCCAAAAATTTTACCGAGAACATGGTCTTGGGGGAAATTTTCACCCAGCTGATTCAGGCCAAAACCGATTTAAAAGTATCATATAAAGAAAATCTCGGCGGTACCATGGTTTGTTTCGAGGCCCTCAAAAAAGGAGATTTGGACATTTATCCGGAGTACACCGGAACAGGTCTGACCGCCCATTTAAAAATGGATGTCATAAACGATCCGGACCGTGTTTATGACATTGTTAAAAAAGAATTTGCCGAGCGCTTTAAGATCCATTGGTTAAATCCCCTCGGTTTAAATAATACTTATGCCGTAGCAGTCAAAGAAAGCTTTGCGGATAAAAACAACATTACCAAAGTAAGCCAATTGGCTACCTTATCTTCCAATTTGAAGTTTGGAGCGGAACATGAGTTTTTTGACCGCCAGGATGGCTTTGACGGAATGATTCAGGCTTACGGAATTCACTTCAAGGGTGATCCGCTGAAAATGGATGTGGCCTTAAAATACCAGGCCATCGCCGAAGGCAAAATTGATGTCACCGACGCCTTTTCCACCGACGGCCAATTGATCCGCTATCAATTAAAGGTCCTGGAGGACGATAAGAACTTCTTCCCTCCCTATTATGCGGCGCCGATTATCCGTGAGCAGACACTTAAAAAGCATCCGGAGTTGAAGGAAGTTCTCAACCTGCTGGCCGGTAAAATCGATGATACCGAAATGCAACAAATGAATTATCAAGTGGAATGCGAGAAAAAAGCCATTAAGGATGTGGCTCGTGATTTTCTAGTCCAAAAGGGATTGGTTGAGAATTAAAAGAATCGGCTGTCCAAAGATATTTGAAGATATATAATTAGCCTAAAACAAAGTTCACAGAGACGGATTAACTGGATTCACAGGATTAGAAAACAGGGATAAATTAGGCTGCGGGAAATAGATAGTCATGGGAACTAAAAATAAAATCCCGTAAATCCATGAAATCATGTTAATCCTGTCTTAGTTCTTTCCGTTTGACCTGCATTCATAGCTTAACTAGGCACTAGACAGGATTTTATTTTCAAAAAGAGGCCGCTATAAAACCAGGATTGAACTGATTTTATAGCAGTCTTTTTTAATTGGGCTGGTGCTCCATTTCCTTGGTTTCTTTCATAAAATGTTTGATTCTTTCTAAAATGCTCATTTCACCGACAACCAAGATGGAATCGCCCTTTTCAAAACCGATATAGGGTCCGGGGGAAAGAATTAAGGTTCCCTTTCTCCGAATGCCAACGATAGTGGCGCCGGTATTTTGCCAGAATTTAGTGTCGGTAACGGTTTTACCAATCAGATGGGATTCAGGGTCAATCTCGATTTCCAACGGTGAAATCGGATCGGTATTTTTCAGCCGATCGGCGAAATCGATTATTTTATCTAAAATCGTTTGGATTTCCATCTCAAGGTGTTGTTTTTGAATCAGCAGCTTTTTAACGTCTGCCTTCAGTGAACTAATGGATTCTTTATTTTGAAACCGTTGAATGAAAACATAGGCGTTCTGTTTTGAATGAATAAAAATGCCGCTCCCCTGGCTGGAGATAACCACTTTCATGTCTTCAAGCAAAAATACCGCCCGCCTGATCGTTTCCGGCGAGACATTATACTCCCCGGCCAAAGTTGAACGGCCGGATATGCGATCGCCTTCCTTATATTCACCCTTGGATATTCTTCCTGCTATATCAATTGCGATCTTACGGTATAGCGGAACATCAATATCAATAATTTGTTCCACGGACGTTCCTCCGAAAATAAAATTCCGCGCCATGTCCATTCCCTGAAATTGGCACAGCTTTTATTATACCATTTTTTTATCAACTCTCCATCTTTGAAAACAAAAAACCCGCTATTCAAAAAATAACGGGTCTTTCAGATATAACTGCCTCTATAAGCCGAGTTCTGTGAATATTCATTCAAGAATGAATACACGGTAACCATTTATCTACGACGCCGGTTGCCCGACGCCTCTAGCGACCAACCCGGGAGAAAAACGGGCCGTTTTATCTCTCCCCTATTTGGTCTTGCTCCGGATGGGGTTTGCCAAGCTAGCCAATTCCTTGACTACTGGTGCGCTCTTACCGCACCTTTTCAGCTCTAGTACCCTCGGTTTATTTAAATAAGAGCATAACCCCTTATTTACTTCCAAAAGCGTAGAATTTAAACGAAGTTTAAACTCTAACAGCTTCGGCGCAGCCGAAGATGCCGTTTCCTTTTCTGCGGCACTTTCCGTGGGGTCACCCCCCCTGGACGTTATCCAGCATCCTGCCCTATGGAGCTCGGACTTTCCTCGGACCAAAGGCCCGCGGTCACCCGAGACAGTTATTAAGCTCATATAGTTTAACACATTAACATCATTATGTCAAACTTATTCATCACCGACTAACCCTTTAACCCTTTTGAATACCACGGACATCCTTGTTCATCTCAGGTACAACCCGGAACCAATTAAAGCATGAACTTCTTCACCGCTTCGAATACCTCGCCTTTATGGGACGATCCCTGGCTATCTTCGAATGTATTAAGAAAAGTTTACCCATTGTCAATATTCCCTTGCCTCAAGCTTAATCTCCTCATATTTCCCAGCCAACTCATTCATCCGGTCGGGAGCGGCATATTTTAGATGACAGTTAAAAAAGGTCTTTACACAATCGCGAGTAATCTGAATCACTCGTTTCGGCTCAAAGGGAGTGATGTCATAATTATAACAAGCTTCGACTATCAAATATGTATCAGAAAAGCTGCGATGATCGCTCCCTTCCACCTGAATCAAATAGCTGCCTCCCCTAAGATTATTCCAGCAGATATCCCAGGTGGTGTCTGGGCCGCTCCCGACAAACATGACCGGTTTGTAAATCATCCTTTTATAATCATCTCCATAAAGTGTACCGTCAAGGTTTGTTGCTGCAGCTATCCATGGACTATCAATGCATGCCTGGAGCGCAACCGCGCCGCCAAACGAATGCCCGAAACAGCCGACACGGAAAAAGTTGATTCGTCCGGCCAGTGGAAAATTCATATTGCGACTAAGCATACTTAATCGATTGATAACAAACTTTAAGTCATCCGCTACTACCCGGAGTTGCTCGCCAAGGTATTTTAGCGCTTCCTCCTCCGAATGAAAACGACTGAAATCGGTTTTGAGATACGAATGTCCATCCGGAAAAGCGGTAATTCCAGCAATATTGGGAGAGTTCACCCCAATCACGATGTATCCACAAGATGCCAAATCCTCTAAAATAGTTTGATAAGCGGAGTAATACATCCCCAACCCCGGTGAGAAGATGAGGAGCGGGAATTGTTCCCGGCCGGCCGCAACTTTAGCGCCAACCACCGCATGAGTCTTTACTGAAAGAAGAAAGTTCTTAAGGCTGGTGCTTGTTTTCGCTTCATAATTAGCGGTGAGTTCATCTACGAAGATACTTTTTGGTCCATCCGCTCCCTGGTCCGCCGGATACCAGATCTGCGTCATCATCTCCCGGCCCGGCGTATGGCTCCCGTCGGCATAATCGCCGGGGCGTCGCTCATCGACCATCGGCAAAACCAATGTACCTATCCCATAGGGTCCGGTCACAGCAGGAAGCTTATAGCCTTCATTTTCCGCCAGTCCAAGACCGGCGTTTCCCAGCGTAAAAACTAATAAACCCATCATCAAAATTGCGAAACGTTTCAAAGAACTCATCCCTTTCTTGCTTTAAATTAATTTACTATAGATTACCCGGGGTATTAAAATTTCTTCATCAATTTAAATATCCAATTCGATTCGAATATAAACAGCATCTTCATCTCTACCCATCTTTGCTCGATCCAGCCTGCGAATTAATTCATCGTATTGAAGCGGATAAAAATAATCGACGTGAACCTGAACCATCATCATCGCAAAACCATTTTTCACCATATCAAGGTAGTTGAATCCAAATTTACGGCCCCATTCATTTCGTCCTTGTTCAAAATATTTGATATAGCATCCATGCCAAACTATCTTTAAAGAATCCGCCTCATCGAATTGTACCCTCCGTAAACATTCTGCAACCAGCGGCGCTTTTTCATCCGGCGGGAAATAATTAGCAGCTCTCCTATTTGTCATTGTTTTCTTCTTTCATTATTTTAATAAGATATCTCATAAATGTAGATAAAGTGCCATTTTCTGTCCAGGTTCATCAAGTAGAATCGGATATGATAATCAATAAAACCATTTCTAACGAAAAAACTGTTGAAATTTTTTCATCCAAGTCATCTCAATCAATTTCAAAGGCAATCTCCTCACAAAAGTGAAATAAAAAATGCAGCGCTAGTATGTTACAAATCATGTTTTGCCAACTTTTTCAAAATACTTCCAAACTTAGAACCGAAAAACCATTGCAGAAGTTAAGCCTTTGGTGTTGGTCTTTTTACCCGATACATCCAGTTTATCCCAAGAATAACCTACATTTACTCCGAATTTTTCGGTAAAGAGATAATTAAATTTCACTTTAGCCGCCATATAATCGGCATCCACATCTCCAACGCCAGTTCTTTTGTATTCCTTTTCGCCGACGGCACAATCCACACTGCCATCAATGTACATTCTTTCATTAAGATTCAATTTTGCCTCAATACCGACCATTAATGGCTCATATTCTGCATTACCGGTTTTGGAATCTCCGCGTAAGTTAAGGTATGAAAATATCCCATAAAGTTCAAAATTGTCATTTGAAATGATATCAAAACCCATTTTGAGCTTATACCCATCAAGCTTACCATCTGCGCCGTTATTGCCTTTGGCTGTAGAATTAAAAAAATCAACGCCAACCCTATGTAGGAGTGAGTCGCTTGAGTTGATTTCCATACCGATAATTCCATGAGAACCTGTATCCATATCATTATCCGCATAACCGAGATAATAAGTGCCAGAACTTTCTGCAAAAGCGCTGGTAGCTACTGCGAAAACCAGTAAGCCCACTAAGACAGCTATAATCATTAATTTCTTCATCATCAATCACTCCTTTAAAAATTTACTAGCGCTGCAAAATTAAATTATCATTCATAACTTTCCAATTCAGCGGTTATCCGCCAATAACTTCAATATTATTTTGTTACTTTTGCTCTAGTGAACTATTGTAGTAGTTCACTAGAGTTAGTATAATTGTTCACCCATTTTATGTCAAGAGATTTTATTAATCTGATTGTTTTTTTATTGAACTTAAAGCATTGCAAAAAAAAAGCCTCCCCCGAGAGAGGAGACTTTTAGGTTTAACTCCCAAGCATTGTGCCTCTTAGCGATCATAATTCGATTCTTCGCTCATATATCCAGCTATTAATGAAAAAGAGCACTGCCCCGGTTAGGAGCAGCGGCAGGAAAAACCAAGTGCAAGTATCGAAACGCGCCGCACCGGAATGAATCTCCAGGGCTGGAATCCATTGTATTAATAAAGGTTTACTTTTCATCAACAACTTATAAAGAAACTTTATACTAAGATAAAAAACTATCCCCGAGATTGCGAACCGGAACCGGTTAACCAGTTTACCCACTAAAAAAGCAAACTGGCTAATTACAACCAAAAAAAAGATTACGGTCAACAAAATTAGAACTACTGTAAACCCGAAATACCAGATAGTCAGCGCCGGTATCCTGAATTGAGCCAGCTTTTCATGCCAGCTGAATAGATAAGCGCCAGCCGCTATCGGAATAAGCGCCAGCACTCCGCTGACAATTCCGACGATTTTGGCGCCCAAGACTTTATATCCCCTTACCGGCAAAGATTTTAAAAGATAAATGGTCTTACTGCTCCATTCGTAATAGAGGCCATAAAAGGCCATCCCGCTCCCCCATAAACTGATCCAAAAAAATGGACCCATCGGTATTCCGAATGGCGAATCCCATTTCGCGCCCCCCGGCGGAAACCATACAAATGCATCCCGCCGCCCCAATTCCATAAAGAGTAACAAAAGCGCCATGAAAAACGTGGAACCCCAGATGAATCCTTTCATTTCTTTTTTCCACAATTGCCGAAAATTCATAATTGGAACCTTCTTCACATCTCCCGATGGCGGGTTATAGTTCGATCTTTCGCTCATATATCCAACAGTTAATAAAAAAAAGAGCCATTCCGGCCAAGAACCAGCCCAGGAAAGCCCAGGTGTCGACTTTGAAATGCACTGCACCGGAATGGATCACCAAGTTCGGAATCAGCCGCAATAAAGGATTATATTTCGTCAACATGTCGAGAAGCGTCAAAGTAAGATAAAAAGTTATCACGGAAACTACAAACCGGAACCGGTTCACTAATTTACCTGCTAAAAAAGCTAACTGCCCAATCATGCCGAGGTAAAAGATGATAATTAACAGAATGAGAACGACTGTAAATCCGAAGGACCATGCCGTTAACACCGCTAGCTTAAATTGGGCCAATTTTTCGTGCCAGGTAAATAAATAAATTCCTATTGATAAAGGAACCATCGTCAACACTCCGGTAACAATTCCGGCGATTTTGGCGCCCAAAACCTTATACCCTTTGACCGGTAAAGATTTTAAAAGGTAAATGGTCTTATTGGTCCATTCGTAGTGAAGTGTATAAAAGGCCATCCCAATCCCCCATAAGGTCAGCACAATAAGCGGTGTTCCAGGTATGCCAAATGGCGTTTCCCACTTATGGACCGAATCCAGCTTATGAATATCATCCGGAAACCATAACACATTTTGACGCCTGTTAAAAACCAAATCCGCCAATACAATCAAAAGTGCCCCCAAAAAAGCAGATTTCCAAATTAAACCGTTCAGCTCTTTCCTCCATAACTGCCAAAAACTCATGATGAAAACACCTTCTCCCAAAGCCGCCCAATGGATGAGTTATAGATCAAACGCAAATTTTCAGCAGAATCATATAAAGCGATCCGCCCTTCTTTGATGAAAGCCACCTCATCGAAGATGGCCTCGGTTTCATCTATCTCATGGGTTGTGATCACCAGCGTCTGTTTTTCCGTGCGGTATTCACCCAAAATCGTCTCGATAATTACCGAGCGCGACTGGGGATCAACTCCGGACAAGGGTTCATCCAACAAGGTGAGGGGAACATTCCGGGATAAAGCCAATAATAATTTCAATTTGGCGGTGTATCCTTTGGAAAGGCGGCCCACTTTTTCGCCGGGATTGAGCTTAAAGATTTGGAGTAATTCGATAGCGCGTTGCTCCTGCCAATCTTGATAAAATGAGGCCACAAAACGGATGATTTCGGAAACGGTCATCCATTCATAGAGGTGATTATGTTCCGGTAAAAAAGCTATCTGGGCTCTGGTCGCCGACGAAAGTTTTTCCCCTTCAATCAGAATGGTCCCCGACGTCGGTCGTGAGAGGCCGGCAATCATCTTTAGCAGCGTTGATTTACCGCTGCCGTTCGGACCCAAAAGTCCTAAAATGACGCCCTGCTTGATTACCAAATTAATTCCGTTGATGATCGAAGAATGACAATATTTTTTCGATAAATTTTCAATTTCAACAACAGGAAAACTCTTTGCCATCCTGGCCTTCCTTTCCAGAACATCACCTTTGTGCTCTATTTCCCATTTTCAAGGCGCTTTCCACCATTTCCCTGATATCTTCGGGACCAAATCCTAAAGATTTTACATTGTTGATAAAGATTTCCAGAGCTTCCTTCGCCATATCCGTTCGAATACTCTCCAGTAATTCAGGTTCGTTACAAATGAATGTTCCTTGTCCCCTTAGAGTCTCAACAAGGCGAATCCGCTCCATCTCTTGATAAGCTTTTTGCACAGTATTCGGATTGACCTTAATTTGCTGTGCTAATTCCCGCTGTGAAGGAATCTTCGCACCGGGGGCAAGTTCTCCCCGGACAATCGCTCGTTTGATTTCGTCAATAATCTGTAGATAAATCGGTTGATCCAAGTCAAAATTTAAATTCAAAGGCACTTCCGCTCCTTAGTGCCATTGCGCACTACTAAACTGGTGCACTAGCCGTATTATATTACTTAATTGCATTTATTATCAATGTTTCGGTTTTTTATTCTACCTCATCCGCTTTCCAATCAATCTGTTTTGAGAACATTCGTGGCTGAACTTAAGAGTAATATAAAATCCTTCCGCAATTTTCACAGAAAATCAATGTATCTTCGCCTTGCTTCGCTTTGCGCAGCAACGAATCGGATAAACCAACATGGCAAGCCCCGCAACTATCGGTTTTGATCTTGGTGATACCGATCCCGGAATGGGCTTTGGCTATTTTTTGATAACGTTCCAGCCAAGGGGGAGGAATTTGGGGTCTTAATTCATCAAGTTCCATCTCCATCTCGCTCAGCTGTAAAGCGACTTCTGACGATTGTTGTTTCATTTCCCTTTCAATTTCCGCGATTTCCTGTTCACACGAAGCAAGCCTTTTACAGAATTCTTCCTGCTCGGCATTTTGTTTTTCATCCTTTTCCAACAGCTCTAATATCTGGTCTTCAAGTTTTCCTTGCTGGCTACGATATTCCTGGGCTTTCTGCTGTACTTGCTCCAGACTCCGCGAACTTACCACGGTGCCGTTATATAACTTATCCTCTTCATGTTGGAGAAGGTCCTGGCAGGTTTTTAACTCCAGTTCCAACTTATGTTGGGAGATGGTATTCTGGCGGCGATGATCATTGACGGCGGCCAGCGCCTTTTCACTTTGTTGATGGAGTGTCCGTAAAGCCGCCAAATTTTGATTACTCGCCGCCTGAGCCAAACTTTTTTTCAAAGCCAGAACTTTGCTGTCAAGCTCCTGGATTCGATATAAAATTGGTAGATTAGCCATTTAAGCTCCTATTTATAAAGTAATAAACGGTTCATCTTGCAGGGTAGTGCTGGGGATAAACTCACATCCCGGAATATTTCCGAAATAATCATCGAAATAACGAACCATCAACTCCACAAACCCATGCTCGGTAGCCCAATGTCCGGCCGCAAGAACTGCCAAACCACTATCCTTGGCCAATAAAAAATCATGATAACCCAATTCACCCGTCAAAAAGGCATCAACTTTGCTTTTCAAAACCTTATTCAACAAACTGCCGCCGCTGCCCGAACAAATTGCTAAAGTATGAATCATTTTATCCCGCCCGCCTGTAATTCGAATATCCCTGGCGGATAGTTTCTTTTTGGCGAGCAAAGCGAAGTCATAAAGTTTCAACGGCTCCTTTAACCTGCCGATCCGCCCCATGCCGTGTTTTACCGGACTCTGAACCGGATAAACGTCAATCACCGGTTCTTCGTAAGGATGGTTATCATGAACCGCCGCCGAAACCTTCGCTAGATTTGCTTCAGAGACCAGCATTTCCAAACGGGTTTCCTCAACCCGGCTTACCTCTCCCGGTTTACCAATAAAAGGTGTAGCCTCGTTACACGGTCGGAAAGTACCGCTGCCCCCGACTTCGAATGAACAATCCGAATAGTTGCCGATAACCCCGGCACCAGCCTTAACCATCGCATTTCTGATGGCTGTGATATATTCTTGCGGTGCAAAAACGACTATTTTATATAACCTTTGTGTGGATGGATTGGTACTGGAATCCAGGAGCTTGGTATCGGTAAGTTCGAAGCTGTCCGCCAAAAATTGATTTAAGCCGCCCGCCGCTATATCCACATTGGTGTGGGCAGCAATTAAAAAAAATCGATGTTTTATCAATTCTTCCAAACATCGCCCGATAGGAGTATCCAGATTAACTTTCGAAAGAGGTTTAAAAAGTAAAGGATGATGAACCACAAAACCATCGACTCGACAATGGAGTCCCTCCTGAATGACTTGTTCATTCAGATCCAGGGCAACCATAACTCTGGAAACCGGCTGGTCAAAGCGGCCAATTTGTAGACCGACATTATCCCAACTTTCCGCCAAATCCCAAGGCGCGAGCCGATTAAGCGCCTCCATGACGTGCTGTAATTGCGGCATACAGCTCCTCCTGCCCATTTGATTCTGATTTGAATATATGTATATTATGGATGAAAAAACCAAAATCCTGCTTTCCATAAAACATTTCGCATCGAGAAACAAAAAAAGTGGGGTTCCCCCACTTACCATTTCTTCTATTGGTGGGCCCACTTGGATTCGAACCAAGGACCGATCGGTTATGAGCCGACTGCTCCACCGCTGAGCTATGGGCCCAAAAGTGACATAAAATATTATACAATGAATCGCTCAAAACATCAAGAAGAATCATTTCATCAATCCAAGAAATCTTTCAATTTCTTGCTGCGGCTTGGATGCCGTAATTTGCGCAATGCTTTGGCTTCGATTTGACGAATCCGCTCGCGGGTCACGTTAAAAATCTGTCCGACTTCTTCCAAAGTTCGGGCCCGGCCATCATCCAAACCAAAACGCAAACGTAAAACTTTTTCTTCCCGGGGTGTTAAAGTATTTAAAACCTCTTCCAACTGTTCCTTTAATAAACGAAACGATGCAGCTTCGGCTGGAGCCGGAGCATCCTGATCTTCAATAAAATCGCCTAAATGACTATCTTCCTCTTCTCCGATAGGGGTTTCGAGAGAAACAGGTTCCTGGGCGATTTTCATAATTTCCCGAACCCGATCCGGACTCATTTCCATTTCAACCGCGATTTCCTCAGCGGAAGGTTCACGCCCCAGACTTTGCAATAACTGCCGGGAAACCCGGATTAATTTATTGATGGTCTCGACCATATGTACCGGTATCCGGATGGTTCTGGCCTGATCTGCAATTGCACGGGTAATTGCCTGACGAATCCACCAGGTTGCATAAGTACTGAATTTATATCCTTTGCGATAATCAAACTTTTCAACGGCCTTGATCAGTCCCAAGTTTCCTTCCTGGATCAAATCGAGGAAAAGCATGCCACGGCCTACATAACGTTTAGCGATGCTAACCACCAACCGCAGGTTTGCCTCAGCAAGCCTCCGTTTTGCCGATTCGTCGCCTTCTTCGACTCTGCGGGCCAAATCAATTTCGTCTGTAGCCGAAAGCAAAGGTACACGACCAATTTCCTTCAAATACATCCGAACCGGATCATCAAGGGCAATCCCTTCTGGAATCGTCAGATCAAGTTCTACTTCTTCAGTTTCTGCTTGGAAGGGTTCTTGATCCTCAGCTTGTTCTCCACTCTCACTGGTATCCGGCATTATTTCAATACCATTACTGGCAAAGGCCTCATATATTTCATCAATTTGTTCAGTCGATAGATCAATTTGCTCAAGAGAATCCATAATCTCACGATAGGAAATAATCCCTTTTCTCTTGCCCTTTGCAATCAGTTCCTTAATTCCTTCGATATTTGGCAAGGCCTTTTCTTTAGTCAACTTTAAATTACCATCCTTCCGGGGGTAGGAGCTTCATACTTCCATGAATCATATCGATAATTAGTCTTTAAAATTGTTTAAACCCGCCCCATCCATTAGATTTCCGCTGAAAATTGGGGGAAATCCTTTTGTAACTTTCTTTTGATCTCGGTAAATTCTTTAGCTTTCATTTTTAGGTTAGCCTCAGACAAGGTCTTCCCGTTTTCATCCTTTCCTGAGGTAAGTTGTTCAGTTAAACTTTGAACATGTTCCTGAAGGTGCAGCATTTTCAAACGCTGAATATTACCTCCCAGATCAGCTTGGGACTCTTTGACCTCTTGTTCAGCGATTAATGAAGCCGCAACTTCCTGAAACGAACCTTGAATCTCAGCCAAAACAATCCGAGAGTCTTTATCCAAAGCTCCTACTCGCTCGATTTCCATTAATAAATCCCGCCAAATCTCGAAGCTGAACTCTTCTGCCTTCAATTCTTCTTTAATTCGCTTTAAGTTATCATATTCCTGCAAAGCAAATTGCAAAAGTTCCTTTTCTGTCTCAAAAACAGCCCGTTTTAGAGGGGAAAGCTCATCTAGGTTTATCATGCCCATAGATGGCCCGATTTTTTCACCTGTTTCTTTAGTATAACTATTAATCCGTTCTCTATCCAGAACCGGAGATTTTTTCCTGTTTTTTTTCACCCAGTCGTCAAAATCCGCAAAAATAGAGACTTCTGAAATTCCAAGTTCACGAGCTAATTGCCGCAAATAATATTCTTGGGTGAGCCGGTTGTCAATCAATGCGATTTGTGGCAACATTGCTTGCTGAGCCTGAACTTTCCCCCCCGGCGTACTAATATTATATTGTTGTAAAACCTGTTTTAGTGTGAAATCAGTGATATCCAGAGCGTTATTAAGTAAAGTATTAAAAGCATCCGCACCATTTTTTTTAATAAAGGAATCCGGGTCATCCTCTGCGGGTAAATCTAATATTTTAATTTTTAACCCTGCCTCCTGAAGAATCGCCATTCCACGTTCTGTCGCTTTACGTCCGGCAGCATCTCCATCATAGGCTAATATAACTTCCGAAGTATATTTCTTAATCATCCGGGCTTGTTCCTTGGTTAACGCGGTACCCAGCGAGGCCACTGTTTGAGTAAAACCGGCTTGGTGCGCCTGAATCACGTCCAAGTAACCCTCAACGATGATCGCTTGGTTTTTTTTTCGAATGGTTTCTTTGGCAAGGGTCAGTCCGAAAAGAAAACGCCCCTTATGGAAAATTTCAGTTTCCGGCGAATTCAAATACTTGGGATGACTGTTATCAAAAACCCGCCCTCCAAAGCCAACAACATTTCCTCGTAAATCAGTGATGGGAAATATTAAACGATCCCGAAAACGATCATAATAACCATTTTCTCCCAAACTAAGCAAGCCCAGTTTTTCGGCATCCTCTAGGCTTACCCCTTTCTTTCGCAGAATATCCGTTAAACTATGCCACAGCGCCGGAGCGTATCCCAAATGAAACCGCTGCCAGCTTTCTGGAGCGATCCCCCGGTCCTGTAAATATTTTCTGGCTTGTTTTGCCGACTCAACCTTTAATAAATACTGATTAAAAAACGCAGCAGCCAATTTATTGATTTTAAATAAACTTTCCCGATGAAGGTCTTCGGTAGAATCCGGATGATAATCCGGCCACGGTATCCCGGCGCGTTCCGCCAATACTTTGGCGGCAGCAATAAAATCAATATTCTCTAACTTCATCATGAAATTAAAAACATTACCGCCGACACCGCATCCAAAACAATAAAATAATTGTTTTTCCTGGTTAACATTAAAGGAAGGAGTTTTTTCCCCATGAAAAGGACATAAACCAACCAGTGACCGACCGGATTTTCTCAAACTAACATATTCCGAGATCACCGCTACAATATCATTATGTTCTTTAATTTGTTCAAATAATTCCTGCTTTAATCGCTCCATCTTTCTTACCAACTTTCCGCCAGGCGACTTTCTAGAATTCTCTCGCTCCTCGAATCAAATTGAACAACCTTATTCGTTTTTCCAAATCGCTAACCATCCTATCTTGAGCGCCAACTTTGCGGAACGAATTTTCCTATAAAAGTTTCTGTAGCAAAATGGTCAGTCATTCCAGCAATATAATCAATAATTGCCAAATGGAGATCCTCTCCTGAAAACTTCGGGATATGCCCGGGAATCTCAAAGGGATGTTCCTCAAAATATTCATATAAGCAGTGGAGCATTTGATAGACTTTTGCTTCCTCCACTTTCGCTATTGAGCCAATATATACCTTCTCAAATAGAAAAAACCGCAACTGATCAAAAACGCTATGAATTTCAGGAGAAAAAGCGATATCTCTGGTATCATAACTATTCTCCACAATATCGCGGATTAAAACCGTTAGCCTTTTTGAAGCCGTCACTCCAAGGGTTTTGGTTATGAAATCAGGTAAATCCGATATTTGAAGAACACCTCCGCGAACTGCATCATCCAAATCATGATTCACGTAGGCAATTCGATCAGCAAAACGGACTACCCTTCCTTCTGCACTCCATGGCAAATCCGGTCCAGTATGATTGACAATCCCATCACGTACTTCCAGGGTAAGATTCAATCCCGGATAATCTCTTCCAGTATCCTCCAGCCAATCAACCACTCGTAAACTTTGCTGATTGTGACGGAACCCTTCAGGCGAAAGCCGGTTTAACGCATCTTCCCCGGCATGGCCAAAAGGAGTATGCCCTAAATCATGGCCCAAAGCAATCGCTTCAGTTAAATCTTCATTCAATCGCAATAATCTGGCGATAGTCCTGGAAATCTGCGCTACTTCCAAAGCATGTGTCAAACGGGTACGATAATGATCTCCTTCTGGAGCAATAAAAACTTGTGTTTTGTGTTTAAGACGACGAAAAGCCTTCGAATGGATAATGCGATCCCGGTCCCGCTGGAAATCCAGACGCAATGGACATTCAGGTTCTGGATATTTCCGCCCTTTGGTTTCCAGTGAATGTATCGCCCATTTCGATAATTGAAATTTTTCCGTTTCAAACAAATGTGCTTTCAAATCCACGGTTTTGCTCCTTCTATCTAGAAAATACATTCAACCCAGATTCTAGATCGAAGCGCACACTTGAGGCTGTCTAAAAAACAAATCGAAATTAATCACAAATACAATATATTGCTTTACTTGGGTGCATTCATTCCAATAAATTGTATTTCTTGCGTGCGGGCGCTTTATCAGGCGTGCCCGTGGGCACAAATTTTCTTTGGAGACAGCCCAGAATATGTGACTTCGTTTTCGTCGGATGGATCACCCACTTTGAGAAAAAAAAAGCGCTCAGAGCGCTTCTACACCTTGCGGAGTTAACTTTATCGACTTGGTCTTGCCCTTTTCACCGAGCTGGCCAAGATCCTTACCATTCAGGCTAATTATGAGACCAGCAGGATTTCCCATTCGGATAATCATTTCCCGCTGTGCAGTCCAAACCTGTTGAGGTTCCGAAGAATCAAAACTCATTCCTTCAGCCCCATATAGGTATTCGCCATCGCTTTTTACCTGTACCCAAACCCGTTCCTTAAAAGTGACATTAACAGTAATCGGCGCAATCGATTTTGGTGCCTCCATTGTGTCAGTTGCGGAAGTCTCTTCTTTCGTAACAGCACCATCGTCTTGATTATTTTGACGATAGGGGAATAGAAAAAAGCTGGCTACAATTAAGATTCCAATTAACGCTACCACGATTCCCAAATAAAGCCCTTTTAATTGATCGTCATCCTGAAGCTCCGAGGAGTTCACCGTTTTTTCCCGAACAACTACCGGGGTTGGCTCCTGACGATACTGGTGTTGCGGTATGGACTGTTGCTGCTGCTGTTGTTGCTGCTTCTCTAATTCGGCAGCATTCTTCATCTGATAATATTTTTGCAAAACCTCTTGCCCATCTAAGCCAATTGCATTTGCAAAATTCACCAAAAAACCTTTACGGTAAACTTCGCCAGGAATTCCTTCCAAATCGCCACGATCAATTGCTTCCAAGTATCGCATACTGATTTTGGTCGCTTCCTGAATTTCTTTTAAAGAAATACTCTTTTCTTCTCGAACCCGATGAAGGTAGTCACCGATCTCCTTCAAAAAGTTCACCCCCGATTTTGAGTTATTAAATTGTAAACTTTTCTATATTTTGAACAATGATGGTCTTTTTTACTATTAAAGGATGAGGATTCCATCAAAAAGTTAAAACTTCACCCTATAAGCAATGTTCAGATTTAGAAAAAATTAAAATTATAGTTGATTACCGTTTTTTGTCAACCCTTAATATATTCTAGTAATTCATTGGAGTTCCTTCCGGAAAAATGAAAATTACTGTTCTTGTTGGTGTTTTTTCATTTCTTCCAATTGCCTGGCAGTGATGTAAACCTCTCGAGGTTTGCTTCCTTCATAGGGGCCAATCATTCTTTTGGCTTCCATTAAGTCAACAAGCCTTGCGGCTCTGGTATACCCGATCTTCAAACGTCTTTGAAGAACCGATGCCGATGCAGATCCGTAATCAATAACAACCCGGACTGCATCCCAAAGCAGCTCGTCTTCGGTCTCTACGACAACTTCTTTTTTATCGGGGATATTTAAAAAATGTTCTTGATATTTGGGGCCGCCTTGATTCTTCCAATGTTCAATAACGGCTTCAATTTCTTTTTCAGTAACCAAAGCCCCCTGCACCCGCCGGGGTTTCATGGAACCAATTGGCGAAAACAGCATGTCTCCCCTGCCAAGTAAACGTTCGGCTCCGACACTATCCAAAATCGTTCTGGAATCGATCTGTGACGAAACCGCAAAAGCAATCCTGGAAGAAATATTCGCTTTGATTAAACCGGTAATGACGTCCACCGAAGGACGCTGAGTTGCCACAACCAAATGGATTCCTGTTGCCCTGGCCATTTGAGCCAAACGGCAAATACAATCTTCGACTTCCACCGGGGCGAGCATCATCAAATCGGCAAGCTCGTCAATGATCACTACGATATAAGGAAGCGTTTCTCCTTCCTTAGCTTGAGAGTTATATTTATCCAAATCCCTGACTCTTGCTTCGGCAAACAACTTATAACGACGTTCCATTTCATTGACGACAACCTTTAAAGTACCCGCCGCCTTTTTGGCTTCTGTTACTACGGGAGCCATTAAGTGAGGAATGCCATTATACATTGATAATTCGACCATCTTAGGGTCAATCATGATGAATTTAACCTCATTGGGGTAGGCTTTATAAAGAATACTCATGATTAGCGTGTTAATACAAACGCTCTTTCCGGATCCGGTAGCCCCGGCCACCAATAAATGAGGCATTTTGCTCAGATCAGCCAATACAGTTTCCCCGGCAATATCTGTTCCCAGGCCTACACTCAGTCGGCTGGTATTCCAAAAAGTTTTTGAATCCAATACATCTCTGAAAGTGACAATTTGAGCTTCTTGATTAGGGACTTCAACACCGATAGCCGCTTTCCCAGGAATCGGAGCTTCAAGGCGTAAGCCTTTTGCTGCCAAAGCTAAAGCCAAGTCATCGGCTAAATTCACAATCCGGCTCACTTTAACGCCGGGGGCCGGTTGAAGGTCATAACGAGTAACGACTGGGCCATGATGGGCTTCCAGCACTTTGACTTGAATCCCAAAGTTAGCCAGGGTCTGCTCCAACATGAGTGATTGATCGGCTGATTTAACAATTTTTTTTTGTCGGGCGGCTCCAGAAGGGCCTACCAAGTTAATATCGGGGAGTTGATACTCACCGGCTTTCTGAGAAGGTCTAATTTGTGGCTGTGCAGGTAAATCTTGGGGAGAATCGGATTTTAAAATCCCCTTTTTTTCATTCTTGGCTTTCTCTTTCTCTTTCAATATATTCTGCAATGTGGCCATGACTACGCTGGAACGGGGCTGCTTTGGCGGAAAGGGAACTACCTCGGCCTCCTCTTTCTTATTGGGATAAGTCTTACTTTCTATGGGTGGTGGGTTATTTTTAAAGGGATTGACCACCGGGTCCACTTGCGGCTGTCTTAGACCCGTTGACTCTTCCTTGTTTGGAATTTCCCGTTCCAAAGGCATCGGCCGTATCCGACGGTTTCCCAGGCCTGCTAAAAACACAATCAACGGTCGATCCAGGGCTAGTATTGCCAGGATTATCAGCCAAATCGACATGAAAATCCCAGTCCCGAATTTACCGAAAAGCTGCAACAGTTTTAAGGCAAAAAAATGGCCGACAATTCCGCCTCCTTGGGTTGCATCCTCCCAACCGGTAGAAGAAATAACCACCCCGCTGAAAAAATGCAATATCAGTAAAGCCCACAAGAATAAGAGTATTAAAGTAACAAAATGCTTGCCAAAGCGCACACCCCTGCGCCAAACAAGTAACATCCATCCGACAATGGCCACAAAAACAACGGGAATAATCGCACCGCTATGCCCGAAAACATAAAACAAACCTCTTTTTAAAATTTCACCGACAAATCCCGCGCCATTAAAATAAATGGCGGTTAAAGATAATAAAGACAGCCCCAGCAGTAAGACACCCAGAATCTCGGTACGTTGCTCGGCAAAACGGTCGTCATTCTCTTGTTCGGTAGACTGTTCTTCCACATCTTTCGTGCCAGCCATTATTCCTCACCTTCTTCGATCACAATCATCGCAATATTGGCGGAATGCGCCGAAATACGTTGTAAATTGCTCAGCATTTCAACATAGGCGACTCCTGAACCGGGCCAACATTTACCTTGATTTAAACGGTGAATATGATTCTGACGTAATTCTTCCTCTAATTTATCAATATTACTCTCTCGGTTTTCAATCTGTTTTGCCACTTCCAGATTATTCTCCCGTAATGCTTGACAGGCTTTGTTATATAAATCCATAGTTTTCCCATAAAAAAGCTCAATTTCATTGATGGCAATTTCCGAAAAAGGCAGTTGTTCCTGATTCTTTTTCTCCGCTATCGTTGCAATACTGTTGGCATGATCCCCCACCCTCTCAATATCGCTGACAATATGCAACAGACCGGCCAAGCGATGGGATTGAGCTTCCGTAAGAGAATTTTGCGATAAAAGCGCCGAAAGGTAAAAGGTAATCTGCTCCTGCAAATCATCCACAATGGCCTCATTCCGGTAAATACTGTCGAGAAGATGAACTTGTCCTTTTAAAAAAGCCATCCTGGCCGACTTTAACATCTCCTGGGTGAGTGCAGCCATTTGATTGACTTCATGTGAAGCTAATATCAAGGCCAAAGCCGGACTTTGTAAAGCCCGCCGATCCAAATAAGTGCTGCCACCCGAACTGATTTTAGCCTTTTCCGCAGGATGGTTCAAAAACTTAAATTTCGATGCCAAAAGGGTAAATGGAAACCATATCAGAATAACAGACATATTAAATAAGGTGTGGGCCATGGCGAGTTGCCAAACATTAAACCAACGGCTGTCGATAAAATTGGGCACAGCCCGCCATTGAAATACTGAAGTTTCAACCCATTGAAAAGCACCACAAATATTCTGATTCATCCAGCATAAAAATTTAAATGCAATAGGCAAAAACAAGAGCCAAATCAAGGCGGTTGTCATATTAAAGGCGAAATGAAGCCAATTAGCCTTGCGGACGATTGGCAGGCGATCCAAACCGGTTATCATATTAATAACTGAAGCGCCTACATTTGCCCCGATAACAATCGCCACTGCACCACTTAAAAAAGACGGTTGAAATAAAGCAATTTCAATTCCGATAAATCCTTGAATTAATGCTACCACAGTATTGCTGCTCCGCAACAAGGCGGCCAAACTCAACCCCAGTAGAAATCCAAGCCAAGGCTTTAAAAATATCTGGGTCATAAACAGAAAAGAACTATGAATGGTCAGTAAATATGCAAAGGCTTGATGGAAGATTTCAAATCCCAAGTACATCAAAGCCAAACTAAAAATTGCCTGACCCAAATAGTGCCAATTCCTTTTTCGGCCATAAAAATAAAGCCAATAACCTAAGAATAACATTCCATAAATGGTTACGCCCAAATTAATTGACATTAATTGAGCATTAATCGTCATCCCCAAATTAACACCCAACATAATCCATAACGCAGGCAATAATCCCAACAATCCGGCATTCATTAACCCGGAAATCAATCCAAAGGTTAAAAAATTGCTTTGAAGAGCGGCAGCCATTCCCACTCCGGTAAATATATTCGAAGCAGGACTTCGGCCTTGCTTTTCTAGAATTTCCCGAATTTTCTCTCCGGCCATTTTTTGGACTCCATCCCCGAAGCGGCCGATTGCATATAAAAATAACCCTAAAGCTCCAATCAGGATTAATATCCCTTCAAATAACGGCAATACGTTTTCCCTCCAATAATAAAACATTGTAGCATTTTATTATTCTGGGATTTTTAAGGAATTCCTTCATCATTCTTTAAGGTTGTCGACATTCCAAAAGATGCAGCCGGGCTTATTCGTGAGCTATCCAAAAAGAATCACGCCAATTTATAGAAATTTTACAAATAAACGGCATTTATTATCCAAAATTATCCATTTTGTAACTTGCCTTTATTCTTACAAATATGTTAATGTTAATTTATGGAATGCAATGATTACTTTAAGAAAGAAGATCACAACGGTGGACTTAAATCATATTTCATATCTCGTGGTAGGTTCGGGGTTTTTTGGAGCGACCATCGCCGAGCGAATCGCCCAAGACCTAGGCCAGCGTGTAGCCGTAATCGAAAAACGCGATCACGTCGGAGGCAATAGCTTTACTTTCCCCAATCCGGAGACTGGTATTGAATGTCACCTTTACGGATCTCATATTTTTCATACTTCGAGCGAACGAGTTTGGCGTTATGTTGGTAATTTTTGTAATTTTAACAATTACCGGCACCGGGTACTAACGGTATTTCAAAACAAAACATATCCAATGCCAATTAATCTTAATACAATCAATACTTTTTATCAATTGAATCTTAAACCTGATGAAGTGGCTGCTTTTCTGGAAGAAAAGCGGGACAATGAGAATTACGAACATCCTGTCAACTTGGAACAAAAGGCAATTTCTCAGATTGGCCGGGATTTATACGAAGCCCTGATTCGAGGCTATAGCCTCAAACAATGGGGAAAAGACCCAAACACTCTACCTGCGGAAATTATCAATCGTATCCCCGTTCGGTATACTTATCTGGACCAATATTTTAACGACCCTTGGCAAGGAATTCCTGTAGAGGGCTTCGGACAAGTCATCAAATCCATGTTGCATCATCCAAATATTGAAGTTTATTTAAACACCGATTTTTTTACCATTCAAGATTTAATCCCAAAAGATTGTCAAATAATCTACAGCGGACCTATCGATCGTTACTTTGACTATCGCTACGGGCATCTGGAATGGCGCTCTCTCTCGTTCGAACAAAAAACAATAAACGCACCTGATTTTCAGGGAATCGCTGTTATGAACTACGCCGAATCCAACGTACCTTATACGCGAATCCATGAATTTAAACACTTAACACCGGATCGGCCCACAAGCCCGAGCCAGACGATTATTTCCATAGAATATCCTAAAGCTTATACAACTCAAGATGAACCTTTCTATCCCGTAAACACTCCGGCCAATCAAAAAATTTATCAGCAATATGCGGAGGCCAGCCGTGAACAACGGCAAGTTATATTTGGAGGCCGCCTGGGAAGTTATCGTTACCTGGATATGGACCGCACGATAGAAAACGCGCTTGATATTTACCAAACTAAAATCAGGGGGTGCCAAAAATGAAAATCAAAGAACTGGTGGTAATTATGCCAATTTATAATGAAGAAAAAGCCATCACCGCCGTATTGGAAAAATGGCACGCCAAGTTATGCGAACTCCAAATTGACTTTGAAATCCATGCATATAATGACGGCTCTAAAGATAAAACCTCTTCAATACTCAATAAAGCAGCGGCCCGTTATCCAAGGATTATCGTTCATCAAAAAAACAATAGCGGGCATGGACCTACTATTTTACAAGGGTATCGCGAAAATTGCGAGGCTGAATGGTTATTTCAAGTCGATTCCGACGATGAATTGGAAGTTGCTGACTTTGATAAGTTGTGGCTTAAACGCTTTGATTACGACTTTTTATTGGGTATCCGGGTGGGGCGGCATAATCCGCTTTCAAGAAAAATCATCACCTGGGGATCAAAACTTGTCGTCCGGTTTTTTTATCACTCCGGAATTCTGGATACTAATACACCTTACAGGCTGATGCGTAGTAACAAATTTAGGAACCTGTTTTTTAAACTACCGCCAGATACTTTCGCTCCTAATGTAATCATTTCGGGATACGCCGCTTTAGAAAAATTCCGTATTTTTCAAAACCCGGTGTATTACCATCAACGTACCACCGGCGAAGTATCCCTTAAGAAACTAAAACTCCTAAAAGCCGCTGGCCGCTCTTTGGGACAAGCTGTCTCCTTTCGTTTTAAACTCTGATCATTATCAATTATCCGGTGATGATGGTTCCAGGTTGCCATTGGGGTTTTAAATAGTCATTGGGATTGGTGCTAATCAACCGGGTTATCTTATATTGCCCAAACGGTGAAGATTCTACCATCAAGCTTACGCCCCCTTCCCGTTTAATCTCGATATCTTCCTTTTTTTGCTTTTTGGATTCAGTCTCTTCCGATTCATCCTCCTCAAAAATGTACTCCAGCGGTACGATGGTATAAAACATTATTGAAGGCCTCGTTTCCTGCTTTCAGCATTAAGTTCAATTAACTCATCCAGCTTTTTTAGAGCTTGATTAATCCCACCCAGTTCATTAATAAGGCCACAATGAACTGCTTCCTTTCCGATGAGTACAGAGCCGATATCGCGAACTAAATCGCCGGTTCTGAACATTAATTCTTTAAATTTCTCTTCCGGCACTTCGGAATGACTGGCAACAAATTTGATAATCCTGTCTTGCATTTTATCGAGATATTCGAATGTCTGCGGAACACCAATCAATAAACCATTTAACCGTAAAGGATGAATCGTCATGGTAGCTGTTTCAGCAATAAAACTATAATCCGTAGCCACTGCGATCGGAACGCCAATGGAGTGTCCACCTCCCAGAACCAATGAAACGGATGGTTTTGAAAGGCTCTCGATCATCTCGGCAATTGCCAATCCTGCCTCGACGTCTCCCCCAACCGTGTTCAGAATTATTAATAAACCTTTAATATTCGGATTTTGTTCTATTGCAACAAGTTGTGGTATAATATGTTCGTATTTTGTTGTCTTATTTTTCCCAGGGAGAATGATGTGGCCTTCGATTTGGCCAACAATAATCATTGTATGAATATTGCTTTCACCCGATGTAGGCGTATTCAACTGTCCTAGTGATTTAAGATTACTTAACAATAATCTTTGTTTTCTAGGGTTTTGGCGCGCTGGTTGTTCAAGCGGCTGTTCGCTTGGACTTCCTGTCTCTGATCCGCCGGGTGATTGGGCTTTTGAAGCAATGGGAACCGAAAAATCACGTCTTATTGAATCGTCTTCCAAGTCTGTCACCAATTTTCCCCCTATTGACCAATCTGAATTAATAGTAGTATCCCTAACTCCCCGTAATTCATACTCAGTTACGTTCAAAAGTTATTCAGATTGATTAATAACGGAGCTTTGAATTTAATTCTACACCCTAACGAATAAAAATGATAAACGATTTCTATATGCAAATTTTAAAGAAAAAAGATTTCAATATTTTTCACCATAAAATCAGCTAAATTACAGAAAAGAGAATTTTGCTTTGGGGGTGAAACCTTTGATGAACTTAAATTTGATTGCACAAAGCCTGATCCAACCCGGAAAGAATGTCCAAGTGGAAATCTTGAATGAAAACGGCCAAAAGATAATCTATCGTACTTCCATTTGGAATTCCGAAGGAGAGCGAATGGAAGTTTTAATACCCGAAAATGATAAACTGTTAAAAAATTTGCAGCCGGGTGCCAGCGTTACTCTAATATGCCGAAGTGACAACAACTCATGTGATTATGTCTTTACGACCCAATTCATCGGTGCGGAAAAGGAACCGCCTTTGATTATTGTCAATAAGCCGGAAGATTTAAAAATAGCAGTCGGGCGACATTTTTTCCGTTGTGAAGTCAATTTTCCATTTCAATTTTTCGGTAAAAAAGGAAAATATCGAGGAACGGTGGTAAACCTTTCTATCAACGGCCTCTTTGCCGTAATCGATCCAAAGTTGAATCTGGATACCGGGACCAGCATGACCTGTCAAATGGTATTGCCCGGGAATAGCTCACCCTCATTATTCGTTGCTAAAATTATGCGAACGATTAAAAACGAAAACTTTCATGGAATTGGTCTTAGTTTTCTACAAATCGACCCAAACATTCAAGATCAAATCACCAAATTTCTGTTTCAACGGCAGAGAACTATGATGAATCACGGTCAAATCTGTATTGTAAAAAACTCCGGCTAACTCAAATCCTTCCTGTTTCTTCCCTCCCAATAACTTAATTATCCTTTAAGCTGGTAGACTTTTTAATCCATAACAGCTTATAGCAAATCCAGCCGGCCACGCTCCCGGAGTTTTTGGAGCAGTTTTTTTACATTCTGAGCTTGATTCTTCGCGCAAACCAGCAAAACATCTTCAGTTTCCACAACAATCAAGTCCGACACTCCTATCGTCGTTACGGGCTTATGGGGACTATGGATGATACATCCATGGGTATCCACCCCCAAAAATTCTCCCTGGCTAACATTTCCAGATTCGTCGGACGGTAGTATTCTTTCCAATATAGTCCAGCAGCCCAAATCGTCCCAGCCATATTCCGAAGGAATAACAATCAGATTGGATGTCTTTTCCAAAATTCCATAATCAAAAGAAATGGCAGACAAAGTAGAATATATCCTGGTTAATTGGCTCATTTCCTGGAGTGTACCGATAAAAGGGGAAAAACATTGAAGTCCCTTATACAGTTCGGGTAGAAAATTTTCCATTTCAAAAAGTAAATTTTTCAATTGCCAAATAAAAACTCCGCCATTCCATAAACAATTACCGGCAGCCACCAATTTTTCCGCATTTTCCGGATAAGGCTTTTCCTGAAAACCCCTCACCTGATAACATGGTTGTTTTTGACCATCAAGGGTACACTCGCCTATGATTTGTCCAAGCTCAATATATCCATAGCCTGTTTCCGGGCGGGTCGGTTCCATGCCAAAGACTACCCCGCTTTTTTTCTCCATGCATACCCTAAATCCGGCGCGCAAAGCATTCCGCATTTTTTCTTCATGACACACCCTGCAGTCACTTGGTAAAAATGCAATGACAGGATCTTCTTCCGGATAGTACTTCTGGAGATAAACGGCGGCTAGGCCAATACATGGTGCGGTATTTTTAGATTGAGGTTCAACGATAATGTTTCGGGAAGGCAAAAAAGGTAACTGTTTTTGTACAGCCTTGGCTTGTTCGGAGTTGGTTACCACATAGATTCGATCCGTCTCGGTAAGCTCTTGAACCCGAGCCACCGACTCCTGCAATAATGTTTTTTCTCCATTAAAGGATAAGAGCTGTTTTGGAAAACTCCTCCTGCTACGAGGCCAAAATCTTTCTCCATAGCCGCCGGCCATCAGCACCAAAATAGGATTTGTCATCATTTCTCCTCCAGAGCATTGAGCAACTCGCACTTTACTAATCTATGCCACCGGGAGAAAAATAGCCACTAAAAAACGGCTTTCCGCTTTGGCTTTTGCGCCACATTTCAAGTCCCAAAATTCTTCAAAGCAAATAGCTGATAGCCGACATCCCGATCATGCTTGTTCCCGGGTTTGAAAAACAAACCATTTTCTGGCGATAAAATTCCATAAGAACACCAATATTGTTGCAAAAACTTTGGATAGCAAATAATAGAATCTGAAATATTCGGTAAAAATCCACATTAAAAAAACGTTTAAGCCCAGTCCAATTAGGGCGATCACCGTAAAAGCCGCGAATTCAAACCACCTTTTACTTAAAGCGCGTCCCTTGAAAACCCAGTTCATACTTAAAAAATTATGAACAATCACACTTGCGGTGAAAGAAAGTATCGTCGAAACCAGATAGTATATTTTCCCATATTCGGTAAAAAGATATAGCAATCCAAAATCGATCAGGGTTGCGATCGCACCAACAAAGATATAACGGAAAAATTGAACCGAAACACTTTCGGTCGGCTCCCAGAGAAACTTTTTAATCATAGCACTCTCCTCGACGAAATGATGGATATTTAAAGGTTTTTTTTCTTCACAAAATATTTCGGTCGCGCTTTTGTTTCCATATAAGTCCGAGCTAAATATTCACCCATGATGCCTAAAAAAATCATTTGTAAACCACTGACCAAGATGATAACCGACATGGTGGATGCCCAACCGGCCACCGGGTCACCGAATAACATTCTCCGGAAAATGATTACAAGAAGTAGCAGAAACGCGAAACCCGAAAATGCCAGCCCAAAAAATGAGACCACCCGAAGGGGAAGGGTTGAAAAAGCGATTATCCCTTCCAGTGCATATTTTAATAGTTTCCAAAAAGACCATTTTGTCTCGCCGGCTACCCGTTCGATATTTTCATAGTCCAGCCATTTGGTTTCATAGCCTACCCATCCGAAAATGCCCTTGGAAAAACGATGATATTCATTAAGCTCTAGAATGGAATCAACCATCTGCCTGGTCATCATTCTAAAATCCCGGGCCCCATCCACAATATCGGCATCGGACAATTTATGAATCAGTATATAAAAAATCCTGGCAAAAAAGCTCCGCAGCAACGGTTCTCCGTTTCGGCTGACCCGGCGGGTCGCTACCGAATCGTATCCTTCTTTTTCAATAACTTCTATCATTTCCGGCAACAACGCCGGCGGATCCTGTAAGTCTACATCCATAATCACCACCCAATCGCCGGTTGCATATTTCATTCCCGCAAGCATAGCCGCCTCCTTGCCAAAGTTTCTGGAAAAAGAGAGATACTTCACCCGGGGGTCTTTACCGGCCAAAGTTTGGATCACTTGTAAAGAATGGTCTTTGGAACCATCGTTCACAAAAAGGATTTCCTGGTCACAATGGATTTTTTCCAGGATCGACGTAGTTTCTTGATAAAAAAGAGGTATGGCTTCCTGTTCATTAAAACAGGGAACAACCAATGAAAGCTTTTCCAAAAGAAGACCTCCGGAATTCACTTATTCATTATTAATTATTCGCTGTTGGTTATTCGTTCATTCGTCATCAGGAAGTGTTATATTGTAAAATTGCCTAAAGGGTTTTCCCGGAGTTAACAACACTCACAAATATATAAAAACCATATCGTATACCGATACGGTTTAATTATATCATAATTTTTTTAAAACAAAATTAATTTGTGATTATAAATGCAATTTTAATTATTAAATTCTGTGTAGGTAACAAAGGTTTTTCTCTCTTCAGTTTTATCAAATCTTGCAATATTGGTAACAGGATGAAGTCTAGAGGAATTCCGTCATCCCCTTTTCCTTAAGCAATTCCACCATCTCTTTTACGCTCTGGGCCTGATCTTTAGGACATATTAAAATCGCATCGTGAGTGGCGGCAACGATTACGTTATCTACATGAATCGTTGCAATCAATTGATCGGTTCCATAAATGATTGAGTTTTTGGTAGCGATGCCCAAATGATTGGCTTTTACAATATTGCCGTTTTCATCGGGAGGAAAAATCGCCCCTAGAGCATCCCAACTCCCTACGTCATTCCAACCAAAATCGCCGGGCATTACCAAAACATCGTCACTGCGTTCCAAGATACCATAATCAATGGATATACTTTGTAACTCCGGATAGATTTGGGCAATCGCTTCAGCTTCTCTTGATGTGGTGAGATCGTCATATACATTCATCATACTTTTATAGAGTCTGGGCAAATAGCGCTGGAAATTATCAAGAATTACCGATACCTGCCAGACAAACATACCGCTGTTCCAAAGATAATTACCCGAAGCGATATATTTTTGGGCTTTCTCGAAAGCCGGTTTTTCCACAAATTCACTGACCGGATAAACTCCCGCAGGCAACTGCCGCTCACTATCTTTAATAAACCGGATATAGCCGTAGCCGGTCGCCGCGAAGGTTGGTTTGATACCGATGGTGATGAGTTTCCCCGTGCTGCTTGCAGCCTCACAGGTTTTCCGTAAGACATCCCGGAAGCCGTCAACATCGGTAAAATAATGATCCGAAGGCAAAACCGTCATCACGGCATCACCATATTTTTTCTGAATATATAATGCTGCATATAAAATACAGGCAGCGGTATTTCTGCCAACCGGTTCTTTTAAAACATTCTCCCGGGGTACCTGGTTGATCAGTACCGAATCAAGCAACTCCGCCTGTTTTTGATTGGTGACAATCACCGTATTTTCAAGGGGAATAACATCTTGATAGCGGAGAATGGTATCGTTCAGCATGATATCGTTGCCGCTAAGATTCAATAATTGCTTGGGTTTATTTTGGCGTGACAAGGGCCAAAACCGGGTCCCGCCGCCACCAGCGAGAATAACGGATACAAGGGTCATGGTTTTCTCCTACTTCGATTTAACTAACCTTCACTCAAAAAATTATGAAACAATATTTCAATCTCTACCATATAAATCTCTTGTATATACTTTATCTTCAACATCCTTAATCTCATCCGTCATTCGGTTGACCACAATGACATCCGTTATCTTTTTAAATTCTTCAAGGTCTCTAACAACCCTTGAATTGAAAAAATTATCTTCTTTTAAGGCAGGTTCATAAACTACAACCTCAATACCCTTGGCTTTTAACCGTTTCATAACACCCTGAATCGAGGAATGCCTGAAATTATCGGAATCCGTCTTCATGGTTAACCGATAAATCCCGACTATTTTAGGGTTTCTCTTGAAGATCATCCCTGCAATATGGTCTTTTCTAGTCCGATTCGCATCGACGATGGCTCCCATAATATTATTGGGAACGTCGGCATAATTGGCCAGCAATTGCTTGGTATCTTTAGGCAGACAATACCCGCCGTAACCAAAAGACGGATTGTTATAATTGCTTCCGATACGCGGATCAAGACAAACTCCTTCTATAATATGTTTGGAATTTAAACCTCTTATTTCGGCATAAGTGTCCAACTCATTAAAAAATGCCACTCTCATGGCCAGATATGTATTGGCAAACAATTTTATTGCTTCTGCTTCGGTAGCATCAGTAAACAGTACCGGAATATTCTCTTTGATGGCCCCCTCAATCAACAGGTTAGCAAATATCTTTGCTCTTTCCGACTGCTCCCCCACAATTATGCGTGAAGGATATAAATTATCATATAAAGCCTTACCTTCTCTTAAAAATTCCGGTGAAAAAATGATGTTTTCGGTTTCAAACATCTCCCGTACTTTCTTTGTATACCCTACCGGAACAGTAGATTTGATCACCATGACCGCATCCTGATTGATGGATAATACATTGGCAATGACTGCTTCAACTGTCCGGGTATTAAAATAATTTTTATCCGGATCATAATTGGTTGGTGTAGAGATAATTATATATTCTGCGTCCTTATAGGCTTTATATGCGTCTGTAGTTGCAGTTAGTTGTAAATCTTTATGAGTGAGATATTCTTCTATCTCCGCATCGATAATCGGGGATTTCCTCTGATTAATCAACGCAACCTTTTCCTCAAGTATATCCAGTGCTATAACTTCATTATGTTGTGCCAATAATACGGCATTTGAAAGTCCGACATAACCGGTTCCAGCTATTGTTATTTTCATGATGAACGCTCCTTAAGGAAATATAAATTATTTTTACTACAAAAAGTCCCATCTTATACTTTTGTTAATCTTCAATCCCTTTTTTATCAATATAATACTCTTTATACCATTTTGCAAATCTGCTCAAGCCTTCTTCAAGACTGGTACTGGGTTTAAAACCGAAATCTTTCACAAGCTCATCCACATCTGCATAGGTCTGATACACATCACCGTAATTAAAAATCTGAATTTTCTTGCCGGCTACAATTTTATTTGTGAAACCAATATCAGCCATATCAGGACGACCGGCGGGACCATAAACCGTAAAAAACGGAGACCGTCGCAGGAATTCCATAAAGTTTACTATAAGCATGAGCCATCAACTCATTGGATTTCTTAGTGGGGGCATACAATGAAACAGGGCTGTCTACTTTATCCCCGGTACTGTAGGGAACCTTTTTGTTGGATCCGCAATCGAAAGAACTTGATACATATACCAAATGATGATCCACACCGCTTGCGCTATTGTCGTGAATGGCGGCAGGCCTCAAGAATATTAAAAAAAAGCCTGTTACATTACTTTCAATATAACTTTCCTGGTTGTAATCGAGTAGCGAACACCAGTCTGAGCTGCTATATTGACTACGATGTTCGGCAAACGTACAATCGCTAACAGCCATTTTTATTGAAGAACTTCTGCAAAGCATCTTGATATGGTGGAGTCGTTATTCCCAATGAATGAAAACCGTCTTTAGCCAAAACACTATATTTAGGTCTTGGGGCTGGCCGGGATAATTCCTCTGAAGAAATCGGCTCAACCGTGCAATTTTTACCAGCTTGTCCTACAATCAGGCGGGCAAAATCGAACCAAGAGCAATCTCCCTCATTGGTCCCGTGATATATGCCGTAAGCGTTGGTTTGAATCAGCCGGCTGACTGCCAGCGCCAAATCGGCGGCATAGGTTGGGCAGCCGACTTGGTCATTGACAAACTTAAGAACCTTTCTTTCATCGGCTAATTTTAAAATGGTCCGCACAATGTTATTACCCTTATCTCCGAACAACCAGGCTGTTCTGACAATATAAAAACGCTGCAAGTGCATTTTCACGATTTCTTCCCCTTGCCACTTGGTCTTGCCATAGATACTTTGGGGATTACAAAGGTCATATTCCTTATATGGCCGAGTTCCCTTACCATCAAAAACATAATCCGTTGAAATGTAAACCATGGTTGCATTCACAGACTGACAGGCATTCACCACGTTCTTCGTGGCAAGTACATTCGCAGCGTAAGCTTCATCCGGTTTCAATTCACAGTCATCGACTTGAGTCTTGGCTGCGCAATGAATAACTAAGTCCGGTTTTACTTCCCTAATATATTCCATGGTATTCTTGAAAGAGATTAAATTATGCTCCGGTAAATCAATGGGATACAACTGATCCTGCGTTAAAATCTCTTGTAAAGAATTACCCAACTGCCCATTGGCGCCGGTGATGACGATTTTCATAGCATAACCTCGTTATTAGTTAGTTATTAGTTATTAGTTAATTGTTACTGGTTATTAGTTTTTCGCTGATTATTGATAGTTTTGCGACCGAATGGATGCTTGCGATTCGGATAAGTTGTTGATCGTTGGTGAATATTGGCTATTACCAAGTTTCAGGATTTAAATAAATTTTAAGGATATCCTTACATCTTTGACTCTAACCCTTTAAAACACTTTCACTACAATAACTTAATAACTGAAAACCAATAACCAGTGATTATTAGCGATTCCCATACATTTGCTCATAATATTTCCGGTACTCCCCGGACTTGATTCTCTCCCACCAGGGACGATTTTCAAGATACCACCGGATGGTTTCCTGAATCCCAACTTCAAAAGTTATCGTTGGCTCCCAACCCAAAGCGTTTTTGATCTTGGTAGCATCAATGGCATAACGGCGATCGTGACCGGGGCGGTCTTTTACATATTGAATCAAGGAATCCGGTTTGCCGATGGTTTCCAGAATGAGCTTGACGATTTCGATATTGGAATGTTCATTATGGCCGCCGATATTGTATACTTCACCGCAGACTCCGTTATGGAAAACGGCGTCAATTCCCCGGCAATGATCTTTCACATGGAGCCAATCCCTTACATTCAATCCATCGCCATATACCGGCAAAGGTTTATCCTCCAAAGCGTTGGAAATCATCAATGGAATTAATTTCTCTGGAAATTGATAGGGACCGTAATTATTGGAGCAGCGAGTGATTAGTACTGGCTGTCCAAAGGTATGAAATGCCGCTCTGACAAGTAAATCAGCCCCTGTTTTGCTGGCAGAATAAGGACTGTTGGGAGCAAGGGGAGTTTCCTCGGTGAAATAACCCTCCGGCCCCAGACTGCCGTAAACTTCATCTGTTGAGACTTGTAAGTAACGGGGTACATTGTAGCGGCGTGCCAGATCGAGTAATACTTGGGTACCTAATACGTTCGTATTAACGAAAACATCCGGATCGGTGATACTGCGGTCCACATGAGACTCGGCTGCCAGATGAATAACACCATCCAGCCCTTCTTGAAATAAAGGTTCCAAGGCTGCTCTATCAGTGATGTCGGCCTTGATAAACCGGTAACCTTTTGCCCCTTCTAAACCCTTCAGATTTTCCAGATTACCTGCATATGTAAGCTTATCTACATTGATTAAGGTATAATCGGGATATTTTTCATGAAGGTGATAGAATAAATTACTACCTATAAAACCGGCGCCGCCGGTGACGAGAATTTTCATGGTTTTCCTCCTGAATTTTTTAGTTATTTCTTATTAGTTGCTCGATGAATATCTTGCCTAGGCTAAAATCTTTGGTAGCTATTTTATGCCAAATCAAAATAAATGCAAAAGAAACTAACAATTTACACTCTCAACTAATAACCAATATACCAGTAACTGAATTTACACTAGTAACTGAAATTACAATCACTGTCTTTAAGAAACGGCGACTTGGCATCCTTCGCCGAAAGCACCGGATTGGTCACGTCCCAATCGACTCCAATCTCGGGGTCATCAAAACGGATCCCTCGGTCGCACTCCGGAGCATAGTATTCATCCACTTTGTACTGAACCTCACAATTATCGACTAAGGTCACAAAGCCATGGGCAAATCCCTTAGGAATGAATAACTGTTTTTTGTTATCAGCCGATAGCTCAACTGCCACCCATTTTCTGTAGTCAGGCGAACCACGCCGGATATCCACCGCCACATCTAAAATAACACCTCGAGTGCAACGGAGCAGTTTACTCTGAGCCTTGGGATTGTTCTGAAAATGCAACCCTCTTAAGGTTCCTTTGGGGACAGATAGGGAATGGTTATCCTGGACGAACTCAATGTCTATACCCTGCTTACTCAATTTTAAACGGGAGTAAGTCTCCATAAACCAGCCTCGTCCGTCTTCAAATACTTGAGGCTCGATGATTAGAACACCAGGTAGGCTGGTTTCGACAATTTTCATATATTATTGACTCCTTTACAAAAAGAGATTCTGAAAGCATGGATGGTAAAATCGGGACCACCCTCATTCTATCTTTCTCCCCCGAGGAGAAACGAACTGCGGTTCTTTGTGGGTATTAACAATGTATCATGGGAGGAAACTTGAAGAGCCAACTCATCCAGTTTATTCTCGATACGGTTCATCGTTCTAAAAATCCGCTCATTGACATCATTCTGCGCTTCCCGGGCGTCAAATAAAGCGCGGATTTTTTCGCCCCGATCATTTTCAATACAGACAACGGATGTTTTAACTTGCTCAATGTCAATTTTTATTTCAGCGATTTCCTGGGTGAGATGACCCAAATGTCCCAAGACCAGTTCTTGGAATTTTCATTTCCCATTCTATCACCACTTTCGTACTTTTATTCCGGCTCGGTTTTAATTATTATATCATATTCAAATTTTGTTATCGATTGCGCCCTTGGCTGTTGGGGATCGGCAATTAGTTTCTAACTTTTTGCCTTTAACGTTTTTGCCATCCTTTCAGGCCAAAATTCTTTTAAGCCTGACGATATGAGTCGAAATAAATAATTTGGCCAGAATCCAACATAAATAGAGAATTTCGGGTTATGCCTAGGCCAGCAGTTGGTCAAGACCTCACTCTCGAAGGCTGTCTAAAAAGCAATTCAAAATCAATAAAAAATACAATATATAGCTTCATCGAATGGTTTGACTTCAATATATTGTATTTCTTTATCGTTAAAATTTACTTTTGGAACAACTCCTAACCGATGCCTTTGGGGACTAAAGAATTTAGGGGACATCGGCTAGGGTTACCCTTCCATTTGAATCAACAACTTGTTTTACTTCACAAGGGGAAGTTCAGAGTACTTCTGCCTGTCTCTCACTAATGTTCATCGGAACAGAAGCTGCCGCTCTGCAAATCCGATCCGTTAAGCGATACTTTTCATCCACTGAAAACTTTTTCGTAATTCGGTAGACATCAAGTACAAGTTCATGGGCAAGTTTCCAAACCGTTAGAGTTTAAAACTGCGTCATTGACCCTCCAATTGGCTTTCGGCGATCGCTTTTAAGCCAATTATCGATCGCCAAACACCGATGGCCGATAGCTAATAGCGAATCTTCCGCTCCGCCACCCGTTTTAAATGTTGTCCATAGGGTGACTTGCCATAGCGTTCTGCAGATTCCAATAGCTGTTCCTTGTCGATCCAACCTTGGGTATAAGCTATTTCTTCCGGCGCTGAAATCTTGATCCCTTGCCGTTTTTCAATAGTCTTGATAAACTCCGCTGCATCGAGTAAACTTTCTACAGTGCCGGTATCAAGCCAGGCAAAGCCACGGCCCAATAATTTCACATCGAGACGTCCTTGTTCAAGATAAACCCGGTTCAAATCGGTAATTTCCAGCTCCCCCCGGGCGCTGGGTTTGAGCGCTTTCGCGTATTCGACAACTTTATTATCGTAAAAATACAGACCGGTAATGGCATAATTGGATTTAGGCACCTTCGGTTTTTCTTCTACTGATAGAACCTTACCCTCCGGATCAAACTCAACGACCCCGAAGCGTTCGGGATCTTCCACATAATAACCAAAAACTGTGGCCCGATCTTGATTGGAAACGGCTTCTTGCAACAATTTACCTAAACCATTGCCGTAAAAAATATTATCACCGAGGATCATGGCGCAATCATCACCGGCAATAAACTCCTCACCGACCAGAAATGCCTGGGCGAGGCCGCCGGGATTAGGTTGGACCGCGTAAGAAAGGTTGATACCGAATTGAGTTCCGCTGCCAAGGAGTTTTTGGAAATTGGGAGTGTCGTCGGGAGTGGAGATGATCAGGATGTCCTGTATACCGGCAAGCATCAGGACGGATAATGGGTAATAAATCATGGGTTTGTCGTAAACCGGTAAAAGCTGTTTACTGGTAACCATGGTTAACGGATAGAGACGAGTACCGGCGCCGCCGGCGAGTATGATGGCTTTCATTTCTTCTTATCCTCCAATCAATACCAATAATTGAACTGCATTTCATTTTAATTTTTTGAGCGTCACAATTTGTTCATTTACAAAAGCTAACATTTCTTTACGAAACCGTTGAGAAGAAAACCTTAGTGAATTTTCGTGACAGACCTTCGGTAAAATGTTATTGATTTCTGATTCAAACAATTTTACACCCTGAACAAGAGATGGAATACTTTGCTCATAAAAAAAGATTCCAGTTGGTGAATCCCCATGTTCAAGACCAACCACCGTTTCCAACGCTCCACCCTTCCCATAAGCTATAACTGGAGTTCCGCAAGCCTGGGCTTCAACAGGCATAATCCCAAAGTCTTCTTCAGCAGCAAAAATAAATGCTTTGGCTCGTTGCATATAATCTTTTAAAACAGTTGAAGGCTGATATCCCAAAAATTGAACATTATCACCGGCTTTAGCACGAATCTTCTTAAAATCCGGTCCATCGCCGATAACAACTAATTTTTTATCCCTTAATTCCGAAAAGGCCTCGACAATTAGGTCGATTTTCTTATAAGGAACCATCCTGGAGGCAGTCAGATAAAAATCTTCTTTTTGTTCATATAGTTCAAATGAATCCACATCCACCGGCGGATAGATAACCGCAGCTTCCCGCCGGTATACTTTCCAAATTCGTCTAGCAATAAATTCAGAATTAGCAATAAAGGAATCTACACCATTGGCAGTCCTAAGATCCCATAACCGCAGATCATGAAGCATCTTTTTAGCAAGTAGGCCTTTAATTCCTGTATCCAAACCGGATTCTTTTAAATATTGATGTTGTAAATCCCAAGCGTAGCGAATCGGAGTATGGACATAAGAGATATGTAACTGATCCGGCCCTGTTAATACGCCTTTCGCCACCGCGTGAGAACTGGAAAGAATCAAGTCATACCCGGACAAATCAAATTGTTCAACGGCCAAGGGCATGAACGGTAAGTACTGGCGATACTTTTTACGGGCAAAGGGAAATTTTTGGATGAAAGAAGTCTGAACAGACTTGTTCATAATAAAAGCCCGATCTTTAGTGGGCAAAAAATCTACTATACTAAATAAATCAGCTTCCGGAAAGAGTTGAACCATTTGCTCCACAACCCGCTCAGAACCGGCGTATGTGACAAACCATTCATGGACAATTGCAACTTTCATTTCCTTATCCTCTCTAATAACGAACTTCTTTTTTGTCAATCTTAGACAAATTTTGTTTAAAATAATTAATGGTTCTGATAAGGCCGGCTTCAAAAGAAAAATCCGGTTTAAACCCTAAGGAATTCAATTTTGCAACCGAAGAAAACGAATTCTTAATCTCTCCCGCCCGTTCCGTTGTATAGACAATTTCAGAACTCGAATGTAAATTTTCTTGAATTGAGTGGATTAAAGAATTAATATCAACGGCTTTTCCATACCCGATATTAAATATGCCATTTCCTTTATCCATTAGAAGCAATAAAGCTTTTACCAAGTCTTTAACATAGATGAAATCCCGCAATTGAGTGCCGTCTCCATATATAGTTACCGACTCGTTTCGTAAAAACTTAGTAATAAAAATCGGAATGGCCGCGGCATAGGCCGAATGGGGATCCTGCCTTTCACCAAAAACATTAAAAAAACGGGCGCATACCGTCGGTAATCCATAAGCATCACTATAGAGGTTACAATAATATTCCCCGTCCACTTTGGTAATGGCATAAGGCGACTTAGGATTTAAAGGCATTTCCTCTGTTTTAGGCAGCTCAGGTGAATCCCCATATACTGCTGCAGAGGATGCTAAAATAACTTTCCGGACCCGATTTTCCTTAGCTACCTTTAATACATTTAAGGTGCCATGAAAATTAATATCGATACATTCCTCCATGTGGTTCATGGACTCAACCACACTGGTAAAAGCGGCCAGGTGAAATACATTTTCTTGATCATGCATTGTTTCCGAAAGCATCTTTTCATCCAAGATATCGCCTTGAACAAAATGAACCGGAAGATCACCTAAATTAGAACGATTTCCAGTCCTTAAATTATCATATACTATTACCGAATGTCCCGCTTTAATTAAGGATTCGGCTAAATGACTGCCGATAAAACCGGCGCCGCCGGTAATTAAAATTTTACTCATTTACCCTTTTTCCATCTTTTAATTAATAAATTTCACGCAAGATTTTATTTAAACTTTAGCTCTCTTTAATATGTTTTCTCAGCGCCACTGCGCCTCCGCGGGAGATATTGCTTTTGAAATTTAATTTTTTTAAACGAATATCTGAATTAACCATTTTTAAGAAGATAGCTTAAATGTTTTATTGATTTTGGAGATACCATTGATAAGTATCGGCAATCCCCTGGGGTAAAGTAATCCGTGGCTGCCAGCCGAGGCTTTTTAATTTACCGATATCATTAATCTTTACCGGAGTCCCGTCAGGTTTAGTCGTATCAAAAACCAATTTCCCCTCAAATCCTATAACTTCCCGAATTAACAACGCCAGTTCCTTGATGGTTATTCCTTCACCGCAGCCGATATTGACAATACCGGTATCGTTATAATTCTCCATCAAATAAAGACAAGCCTCAGCCAAATCATCCACATGCAAAAATTCCCGCACCGGAGTTCCCGTTCCCCAAACAACAACTTCCGGGGAATGATGGATCTTGGCCTCATGAAATTTACGGATTAAAGCCGGCAAAACATGGGAAGATTGTAAATCAAAATTATCATTGGGTCCGTAAAGATTGGTGGGCATTACGGAGATAAAATTGGTTCCGTACTGCTTATTATAAGCCCGGCACATCTCAATCCCGGTTATTTTGGCAATGGCATAAGCGCTATTGGTCGGTTCAAGTTCGCCCGTTAATAAATATTCTTCTTTCAACGGTTGGGGGGCAAGTTTAGGATAAATGCAGGAACTCCCAAGAAATAATAGCTTTTTTGCGCCGTAACGATAGGCGTTGTGAATGATATTGGCTTCGATCATTAAATTATCATAAATGAACTCGGCCGGAGTGGCGCTGTTGGCCCAAATACCGCCGACCTTGGCTGCGGCTAAAAAGATATATTCAGGTTTTTCGTTTTCAAAAAAATCTTTAACTGCATCTTGACTGCGTAAATCAAGTTCTTTGCTGGTGCGAAAAATCAAATTTTCAAAATGATTATCCTGCAATTTTCTTACAATTGCCGAACCTACCAATCCGTTATGTCCGGCGACATAGATCGTGGATTCCTTATTCATTAAAAAAGCCTCCAAATATCTTAGCTCCAATAATTTTCTATTAAGCTAATACTTTTTCAATAACTTTTAAAGTTTTTTGGGCACATTCATCCCAAGTAAACAACAAGACTCTTTTTTCGCCATTAGATATAAGAGTTTTTCGTAATTCTAAATTGTTAATAATTTCATAGATTTTAACCGCTATATCTTCAACATTAAAAGGATTACAATATAAAGCTGCATCACCACAAACCTCTGGTAATGATGCCGCATTGGAAACCAGAACCGGACATCCGCAAATCATGGCTTCCAAAGGTGGAAGGCCGAACCCTTCATAAAAAGATGGAAAAACTAACGCGTCTGCATGTTTATAATACTGAATTAAGGTTGCCTTATCAATATGCCCGGTAAAACGGATCCGGTTCCCTAATCCTTCCGCAGCTTTAAAAACAGCATCATCCCCAGTTATAAAGCCTTCTTTCTTCCCAACGATAACTAAATCCTGAGAAATATTATTTTTAATCAAATCAAAAGCCTTGATTAAGTTTACCAAATTTTTATTGGGCTTAACGTTTCCAACAAATAATAAAAACGGCTTTTGACAAGAAAAGCGTTCCTTCGTAATATTATGCCACGATTGATCCATACCGTTATGAACTAAATGTAACTTCTGTTCTTGGCAATGGGTAAAACGGATTAACTCCTTTTTGGTAAACTCCGATATACAAATAATTGCATCAGCGTTGGAACTTACCTTGGAAAACATCAATTTCGCATAAACCCTTTTATGAATCCCCGAAACCATTTGGGGCATCGCCAAATGAAATAAATCGTGAACTGTTACAAGTAATTTGCCTCTGTATAACAAAGGAATGTTGTAATGCGGTGACCAAAACAACTTGGTATCATTCGGAATATTACGGCATAATTCGACTTGTTCCTGAATCGTATAAATGCCGGATCTACAATTCCTTATCGTTATGTTTGATTGATCGGTCCAAGGAATTTCTTTTAAACCCTTATCCATTCCTAATAATACAAAATCATATTGGGGCTTTTCCTTAATGATCAGCGGGATCAGATTATAAAGATAAGTCCCAATTCCCGATGCTTTGATCATTCGAAGATCGATTGTAATTTTACTCATTCAATTCCTCAAATGGTTTCATTTTGATGTGTCAAATTTATATTTTGCTATCAATAGCGATACCGACGACCCAAATAGGTTCGAAAACTCTTAACGAATAGATGAAGCCCTACTCGTTCAAACTTTTTCCGAATGAAGGTTTTCATACATTTATAACCAAATCTGCTCCACGCCAAGAAATGATTGTACCCGTATCGAATGGAAATTTCCCTCGATTCCCGATACCCCCGGACATAATTTTGATCCGACTCGCCATTTAATCGTTGATAGGCTAAGACTTCCGGTATATAATATCCCTTGACTCCATTCCTGCATATTCGCAATATAAATTCATAATCCATCGCAGTTCTATAAATTTTGTCAAATCCGCCAAGTTCTTGATAGACCTGACGCCGGACAAAAACTGTAGGATGAGGAATCGAAGGCATCTCGTAACCAATTATTTTTGAATATTCCGGATCGCCTTTTTGAGTGAATAATTTATTTCCTTGTGAATTAACAAATATTTGATCCCCAAACGCAAACCCACAATCGGGATTGGATTGAAGTTCCTGTACAACTTCAGCCACTGCATCCTCTGCATAATAATCATCGGAATTAATGATTCCAATGATATCGCCGGTAGCCTTCGCCACTCCCTTATTAAAGGCATCGGATATGCCTTCATCAGGTTCGCTGCTCCAAAAAGCGATTTTATTCTGATATTCTTTAATAATTTTCAAAGTGCCGTCAGTAGAACCACCATCGATAATAATATACTCGATTAAAGGATAAGTTTGATTTATAACGCTCAATATCGTTTTTTCAATAGTCTTTTCACTATTAAAACATACCGTAATAATTGTTATTTTAGTTATAACTTTATGTTCCATAAAAGTCACCTATTTTTTCTGACTTTTCTCGTTTTAAAATTTCACTCAGGATATTTTGCAATTGCCGATTAAAGTGTTCTTGTCCCCATTGTTGATTTTTTAAATATCCTTTTTCAATTAATTTTTTGCATAACTCATCATTGTTCCATAATTGATAAATTATATTCGCAATATCCTGCTCCGAATGAGGATCAAACAATAACGCTGCATCCCCTACTTGTTCCGGCATTCCGTAAACATTTGAAACGGCAACAGGACACCCGGCTGCAAAACCTTCCAACGGCGGAATATTCGTTGGTCCGCAAAATGTTGGCATAATCATTGCCCGGGCTTTCTTATATATATAAAGAATATCTTGCTCCGGAACATAACCCAAAAAATGAATCCTATTTTCTAATTCCAAACTTTTAACCAAGTCAACTACTGAATCGTAGCCGTTCTTTTTGGAACCAACCAGCACTAAATGAATATCCGGTAATTTATCACTTAATATTTTAATAGCCTTGATTAAATTCTTATGATTTTTATGTTCCCAAAATTGTGCAGGATAAAAAATATATTTTGAGGGAAGGTCATATTTCCCTTCTAAGCTTTTATCATAATTGGTATTATAGATACATTTAGGAGGAACAAATGGCAAAATGAAAACCTGATTTGGCTGAACGGCATACGATTCCATAACCTGTTTCTTCCCTATTTCTGAGTCAACCAATACCCCTCTGGCGAAACGACACATATGAGAATAATGATACTCCCGCCGCTTATATTCACCCTTGTCCGAAATCTCAGGAAATTTTTCATAGCGGTGCATTAAATCATGAATTGTCCCTAATGCAGGAACATCGACTTGATATGCCCATTGGTCTTGAGATGGAAAAATCCATAAATCACAGTCTTGTTTTACAATGGTTTTTGATACCGGATGAAATAACGGATTTATTTTCCGCCACCATCCCATCGGCAAATTTAATTCTTTCCAAATCTTACCAATTGCGCGGCTCCAAAAACTTTTTTCCACATATATTGTTTGTAATGAAGGATACTCCATTAAATAACTCTTCCAAAGCTTAGAAGTATATCCTACGATTACTTCAAATTGAGTGGCAGGCAAATTTGAAACAGCTTCGACCATCGTCTGATTATATTGGAAGGTCCCCCCCCCCAAAGGTTCATAATCTAAAAATAATCCGATTTTTTTCATTCATTATTTCCTTTTTAGATTGTAATCATTTCAAAATGTTCTTCATAACCTCAGTAACATGAATGATTTCTTCCTCCGTTAGGGCTAAACCACTGGGAATATAAAAACCTCTTCCAGCCAATTTTTCAGCAATTGGGTAATATTCATCTTTAAATAATCCTAATTTATTGAATACTGGTTGTTTATGCATAGGCCAGAAAAAATGTCTGGTACCGATTTGTTGTTCTGCTAACCGACACATCATTCCCTCTGCATCAAAGGAAACCTCATCTTTTAAAACGATACCGTAAACCCAATAAATATTTTCGGCATAAGTTGTTTTCACCATAGGTAACTGAATACCGGCTACATCTGCCAATAACTTTGTATACCGCTTTCCCATTATTCTTTTACGTTCTATAAATTCATCCAACCGTTCCAGTTGAGCAACACCCAATGCCGCCTGAATATTAGACATCCGAAAATTAAAACCCAGCTCCTCATGGATATAGCGTCTCGATTTATCAAAGCAAAGGTTTCTTAAAAAACGGCATCTTTCAGCAAGCAACGGATCATCGGTCAACATCATTCCGCCTTCTCCGGTCGTTACATGCTTATTGGGGTAAAAACTAAAAGTACTGATATCGCCGAAACTGCCGCATGGCCTTCCTTTATAAGTCTGACCATGCATTTCCGCAGCATCTTCTATAACTTTCAAACCATATTTTTCAGCCAATGCTAATACCGGATCCATATCCACAGGCAAGCCATAAATATGCACCACCATAATGGCTTTGGTCCTTGAAGTAATCTTTGCTTCAATCTGATTTACATCCATATTCCAGGTTACCGGATTACTGTCCACTAACACTGGAATAGCTCCAGCACGAACAATTGCGGCAGCGCAAGAAATTATAGTAAAAGAAGGAAGAATGACTTCATCATCTTTGCCTATTCCGAGGGCTACGACAGCCGCATCGAGTGCTACCGATCCGTTACTTACTGCAATACCGTATTTTCTACCCATCCGGATCGCAAATTGTTCTTCAAATTTTTTTACAAACGGGCCTTCGGAGGAAATCCAACCCGTATCGATGCATTCCATCAAATATTTTTTTTCATTGCCATTTAATAATGGAGTATTAACCGAAATAAAGCCCTCATACATGATGGTGCCTCCTGTTATAATAAATAATTTCAATATCCTTAATCATTTTTTCAAAATAAATATATAAATAATCTTTTTTACCAAACATATCCAATCATTAAGATTTAAAAACATCCTTTTGCCAAAAAACACTGTTTCGAAACAAAGTGGAAAAATCAACTTTCGCAAAGAAATACCTATAAACATCTAATCGATTCAACTTTTTTAAACCTGCAACTTTCAGCAACTTAATAAGGAAATAATCAATGCTTTTTTGTTCTAAAGGATTTGAACAACGAAACATCTTATTCAGCAATCCACGCTGCATGTAAAAAGCCAAATAATCCATGAAATTGGATTGCATATGCCAAAAGGCAATTTTTTTATCATTGAAATAATCAATATGATTCGTCCGTTTATACTTGAGAGGGAAAATATCTCTTAAATGAGATGAAAGATATAAAGGATTCTCAAGCAAAATAAGATTACAATTCGATTTAATTTTGTTGGGATCTTCTTGAGGCAGTTTATCCATATGAATCAAATGTGATATCAAATCCTGATCACTGGAAATAATTTTTCGATTACGACTACCCGCCCATTTTTTTTCATAAGAATATTCCCAACCAGATCTTTGGTTCCATGCATCGGCAGAATATTTATCAATATCCTTACTAAATGCTAGCAAATTATGATAATATTCGTTAAACCAATCGGCATTATTGATTGACACAAATGCTGGACACCCCTGGAGCACAAAAGTATATTTTCCCAGGGATTTTTCCAGTTTTTCCGGGATTTCATTAAAAATAATATCTCCATTGGTTCATTAGGGGAAATCTTCTGCAATACCAGCCATCTTAAAAAACACTTTTTTTCATAATCACCGAAACGGTTGAGCGTTGAAAATTTATCGCTTTGTGATTTATATAATTTAGAACAGTCAATTACTTCATTGCCCAATGTTCTTAAGTCGCTCAGATATTCTGCCGAAAAATAATCGTAACCCTCCAAAACAACTATTTTAAAGTTATTATTGGATCCCAAAGTCTCATTACGTTGGCTCATAAATTTTAGAGGAACATGTTTTTCAAATTGGGAACTATCATTTTTTAGCCAAGCTACAATAACGTTTGCCATTTCAGCCCCTAAGCATTAAATTCCATTTATTACTTTGAACACTAATTGCAATTCCAAAATTCTTAACAACTTACCAATAGCACCCATTTTCAACATCTTTATAAGTTGACGGTCGCTCAATTTCTAATGGCCTTATCCAATAATCATTAAATAATTTCGCAATTGAATCTTTATAGGCAATTTCCCAACGGGTACCTTTGATTCCAAACAAGATCTGTGTTGCCCCTCCCATATGAATCACACATTTACCCATTTTTTTAATAAAAGCAGCCAAAGGTAATCCATATGCCCCTGCACCTATTATTGCAACATCAAAATCGGTTCCTTCAATTTGTCGGCACATATGATCGTATGCTTCAAACCAAGTATTATAATTTGCTTTCGACCCTAGAGATTGAACAGCCTTTATCGTTTTTAATTCAAAAGCCGGTAAAACATTGGGATCATTAAATAATTTTGTCCTATTATTAAAATACTGTTCTTTTATAGAATCTTCAAACGGATGAACAACCAAAACTTTTTTTCCTTCTAATTTCTTGCTCCAAGGATTGTTAAAACGGAACGATTCTAAACAACCTAACTCAACAAGTTCAGCACTATTACAATATTCTCGGCATATTACATTTTCATATTGATTGAACCAAACACCCATAATATCAATTTTTTATTGATTCCAAATATAAATTGCAAAATTTCTCAAGCATTTCTTCGTTTCCAGGGAAAAAGCCGGAAAGATTAAACATATTTTCTTTAATCACTTTGTTATAACCTTTACCCTTTTTCCTTTTCTCAAGATAAAAGTGTATACATGAAAGTTCTGTGCCACCAAGTCTAGAAACCATCAATGGATGTTGATAATCTAACGTATCGTAAATAAAATCATTCCCTGTTTGTCCAAATAATATTTTCTTATGATATTTAGGCTTTTTGTAGGTAAACTTTTTATACTTTTCAATAATCGTTACATAATCAATTTTTAAGAATACTAATATCTTCTTGAGAGTTTTTTTCAATATATTACCTCTTTTCTAAAGAATTTTAGCCGTGCCATATAGATATTAAGTTTTGGTCCCTACCTTATCTATTTTAATTTGCTCTTTTAAAATCCCATTAAAACGGGTTTTATCATTTTCCCCTGCGTAGGGTCCTTGTTTAATCTCGATCATTTCAACCTCTTCTAAAACTTCAAACCCATGTCCACCAGAGGCAAGAAGTATTACATCACCTTGAGTCAAAACATAACTTTCAAGATAATTTTGCTGTTCATCATAAAAATCCACTCGCAATTTACCTTTTCGTATAAAGAGAGCTTCCTGAGTAAAGTGAACTTCACGTGGGACTGGATTATGAACATGCGGCGAAATTATTTTGCCTGAAGGATGATGCATATATGCCAATTGTTGTGAAAAATCATTCGGTGTATAAAAATGAATACCCGGCTCAGAAAATGAAGCGGGAATAATAATAGCTAAAAGTTGATTTTTATATTTAATTTCATGAATCATAAGAAACACCTCTTCATTATCTGATTAAATTTCTGCAATAAAATCGGCCGAATATGAAAGAATTTGCATAATTTGAATATCCGGTACTTAAATAAATGTTTATTGGAAATTCGTGTAAAGTAAATATTTGCTTCTTCCCATAATCCATAATTTAAACATTTCGATAACTGTATGAACATATGATTTTCCCAAACGCCTTGCCCACAAATTTCTTTGATATCTTGTTCAAATTTATCAAGAATGTATTGATATCCTTTAATATCTCTAGTTTTTCCTTTCGAGATCGTTTCACCCTCATGAAGATTATAAATAAAAAGCGGCTCCTCTATATAAACAAAACGACAAGATTGGGAAAGCCGGATTGCTGTATCCCATTCTTGATAAGAGGGAACTTTTTCATCAAGAAAATTAATTTTTTGCAGTGCTTGTTTTGAAACCAGCATTCCCTGAAACATTGGGCCTGGATTTTTCAATAATTCTTTATAAGCTCCGACTCCTTGAATTCCAGGAATAACTATATTTAAACTCTTTTGTTTTGTTACATCAAACCAAATAGTATTTGAATAAATAAGAGTCCACGGATCGAAATGATATTTGTTTAATATTGAAATTTGTTTTTCAAGTTTTTCCGGGAGCCATTCATCATCAGAATCTTGAAAGGCGATCCAGTCACCTTTAGCCTCTTTTATTCCACGGTTACGAGCTGCTTGCGCACCCGAATTTATTTCTAAAGCAATAACTCTAATACACCTATTATTCATATTTTCTACAATTTTTACTGTTTCATCAACTGAGCAATCATCAACTATAATAATTTCCAATGGGCTTACTGTTTGTGATAAAATTGAATCAAGACAATTTTTTATTGTTTTAGCCCGGTTAAATGTCGGAATAATAACTGAAATCAATGGATAATTTTCTTCCATAAACCTATCTCCTTACTATATCAACCCATGACCACTTGCACATATTTGTCAACAATCTTTTCCGTATTAAATTTTTCCTGCGCATAATTATAGGTAGTCTTTTTTAATTTCACCAATAATTTCTCATTCATAATCAATTGAATTGAAAAATTCAATAAAGATTCAATATCCAAATACGGGACCATAAAACCATTTAATTCATCTACTATAATATCCTCAACTCCACCGGTGTTAAAGGCTATCATAGGTATTCCGCAAAAATTGGCTTCCAAGATAGCCATGCCAAAACTCTCGATCAATGTTGGGGAGATTCCGAATGAACAAGATTTGATCAATCCAATGTTATCATGATAATTTAAATATCCCGGAGTATATAATCTAACATTTTCAGGTAAATACTTCAATTCATAAGCTAATGTTTGATCCCAGTTTGAGCCAGAAATAAAAAATCCGATTTCTTTTTTATAAGCTGCAGCAATACGACGTATTATTTCAAAAATATAGCGTGCGCCTTTAAAAATACTTCCTCCAGACGGAATATAAATAACCGGGCAATCCATTGGCAAATTAAGAATCTTACGAATATCGGAAACCGGAATTGCATCAATGGTTTTTTCATCGACTAAATTAGGTAACACTGATACAAGGCCATTATAAAAATAGGTTTTTAAAAAAACCTTCTTCATATAATTTGAAGGACAAATAACATGATCCACTTTTCGTAAAGTCCAATTTTCAAATTTCAACGCCCAATGGGCGTCTCTTTCTGAATGTAATCCGAAGAGAGGATTGCCCAAAAAACGAGACGGGTTGTGGTGAGAAATTAAAATAACCTTACAGCCTTTTCTTTTCTTTATTAAAAATCCTGGACTCCCACTATCCGGCAAAATTAAAATATCGGGTTTATATCGCTTTAATGCGATATTGATTTTATATGAACCATACATCGTATCCAGAATATTGAAGAACTGATACGAATATTGAAAGGGTTTTCTGATAAAAAACATCTCATATAATTTACTTAATTTGGGCAATAACTTAAAAATCCATTGAGGTGTGCCATATCGCAAAACATCGTCATGTTCATTATAATTTTTATTATATCGAACATCATGATGATGGTCACCGTAGGTGAAATATTTAATCTGCGCCCCCTTATTTTTGAAACCTTGAAATAGATTGTAATGAGCGCTTGTTATGCCTCCACTGCTAAATGGAGGAAAGGAAAAAGCAATAATTGCAATTTTTTTATTATGCATTTTAACCCTTTTGCAAAAAGCATTTGATAAGAAATTTTACTTTTATTTTAAATGGAACTTCAACAAATGAACTAAGCGGAGAACGCCTAAAAGCCCACATAACTTTTAACCCTAAACTTGTTGAACGATAACAAATATTAAACCACCTTTCCCCTAGTAAGTGACAAAAAGAAGATTCTGAATAACGTTTACTCTTCTCATTAGCATCAAGTAATTTACACAACCAGCTATTTGCATTAACCAGGAAGTCATTACATATTGGAAACTTATATACAGCAATTTGTTGATGTAACAATAATTGTTCTTTATTAACATTTAGCCCTAACATTTTTAAGCTCTCAATATATATTTTTTCAACAGTCTTTTTTTGTTCTTGTGAATTTGTTCTACTTACACTTGTAGAGGTAATTCGATACTTGACTAATACTTCAGGAATATTGTTTACTGGAAAACAAAAACTACAACGTTGCCATAACGCATAATCTTCAGCATGTATATATGAAAGATTATATTTCAATCCATTTTTTTTCAATAATTCTGTCCGAATCATTACTGATGGATGCGCCAAAACAGATTCAAATAAAAGTCTCGCTTGTATTTCAAAATAATCACTGGGATAATCCCATATTTCACCTGAAACCTCGCCAAAAGTTTCCACCCAAGTACCGCAAATACCAACTTCTTGATACTTTTCCATGAAGTTAAATTGTTTTTCCAAGCGTTCTGGTAAACTTATATCGTCACAATCCATCCTTGCAATGTACTTTCCCCGAGAAAGTTCAATTCCTTTATTTAAAGTCTCTATCAGTCCAAGATTAATTTCATTATTAACTAATCTAGTACGCGGATCTGTATATGACCGAATTATTTCCTCACTTAAATCGGTTGAACCGTCATTAATTATTAAAAACTCGAAATCCGTCAATGTTTGATTTAAAATACTATCTATTGCTTCCCTTAAATAATTTTCACCATTATAGACTGGCATCAATATTGTAACTTTTGGATTTTTCTTCAAACTACTGTTCATATTTCACCTCTATAATTGTTCACACTAATAACCAATGGTCCATTTATAATATTATTTAACAATATTTACTCTATCTCATAGAATTCATCCGCTATTTTTCAATCCTAGTTTCTTAAACAAAAGATGAAATCGCTGATGGTACGTATGATCTGCCAAAGATCGCCGTAAACCAGCCTCCCTAATTTTATTGGCTAATGTTTCATTCCTCAAGTAAAAGCTTATTTTATCAGTTCGTTCAATATCATCATGGCACATAATTACTTCCTTATCCGGTTCAAACATTTCAGCCAATTCATCGGAAAAATCAGTACAATAAAGAGCTCCTGACATAGGGGCCTCGAATTCCCGTAAATGCAAGTGTCGCAATCTCCGTCCCAACAAATTATGATTTTCAAAAACATCTAAAGAACCCAATGAAATCTTGCTTTCACTATAAAGTTGAATCAATTGATCATCTGAAACAGGCCCATGAAAATTATTGGGATATTGAGAGATTGCTAAGGCATGTAAATCATTCTGTGCTTTTTCGGCTGAACGAACTGCTTTTTCTTTAAGATTGTTAGGAAACTCCAAGATTAAATGTTTAATTTCCCTTAATAGTTGAATCGAATTGATACTAGGTATTTCTATTTCCCAATTTGGCCCATACGTGTGAACATCAATACCTGCAATCAGCAACTGATAAATCGACTCTAACCTTCTACCATATTTAGCTCCTACAAAACTCACCGGAATTGTTCGGGAAACATTCATCGGATGAAAATATTTGGGATTGGAAGCCATCGGCCACCAAAGCGCATTCACACCAATATTCTTAAATTTAACCGCGGCTTCCTTTTCAGAATGAAGATTCCAATCGAAGAGATCGGAAATCTTTTCCACCAAATAAAATTGATGAATATTATTGCAGGAAAAATTGCAAGTAATTACATTGCTTTTATGAATTCCCTCAATAGCCCATCTTTCGAACATCCCATCCATTAAATAAAAGAAAGCCAGATCAAAAGGTCTTTTCTTATGCTCATTACAAAACAAATCCATCATCTCTTGGCTAAACTTATGTTTAAGTTCAATATTATCAGTTAGCTTAGCTTGACGTCCCATTTCGGCTGGACATAAGATAACTTCATGTCCCATCTCAACCAAAGGTTCATACAGATTTCTATACCAAGTTCTGTTATCCGGTAAAGAACTATTGGTAGAGCTTTCGATAACTTGAAAAATTCGCATTTTATAGACTCCTTATAAACCAAAAACAGCCACATCCATATTTTTGAAGATCTACCTGTTCTTTTGTTGCATGCTCAATAAAATAGTCTTCATCTGAAATCAGGGCAAATTCTTTTAATTCAAATTTTGAAAAATAATCTACTATTTGCGCATATGAATAAATCCGATGAGCATTGAACATAATCTTTGGTTTGCCTACCGGAACAACTAATAATAGCGAGCCACCCTGAGAAAGAACTCTCTTTAACTCAGAAATCGCTTTTAAGTCTCCATTGGGATCCAAAGCATCTCCATACCTGCCTAGGCCAATATGCTCGACTACATGCATGCAGGATAACGATTTTACAGATTTATCTTCAAAGGGCAAGGCTAATAAATCAGCCGACCCTGTAAAGAGATTACTCAGTTTTAAATCTGCAGGCCTATAATCATAAAACTTTATCGGAATAAAGGCAGAGACTAGTGAAATGAAATAGAGGCTCGAAGAAATATCAATGTGATTTTCCGGTTTCAGTTTGGCTAAAATACGAGCCGCCCAGGCTGTATGATAGACATAATGGCTATCGAAACCTGTTGATTCAGTTTTATCATTTAAACACGGATAGCGGTCCTGCCAAAATATTGAAAAGCGCTCCGATTTACTAGAAATCCTTCTAAACTTCATAAAACCATAAATAAAACCAAAATATTTAATAGACATAAACTTCCTAATGCCAAATAACTTAAGAATACTTTTTATAATATCCATTCTAAATCCTTTTATATAACTATTTTATAGAAACATTAAACTATTAATCTAAGGACTTGTTCGACATTACCCTACTTTAACTTTATTAAATCTTTGATAAATTGTTCTGCACGATGAAAAACCGTATGTTTTTCAAAAACTTCTCTTTGGGCTTGCAATGCTCTTTTTTGTGCTTCTTCAGGATTATTTTTTATTTCATTAAACAATCTTTTATACTCCAATGGATTATCGGCAATAAACATACTAATGGGTTGAAATCTTAATGGCAATAATCTTGCGTTATCAACTAATTGCGGCACGCCACATGCAGCCAACATATATGTACGTTCATTCAACTCACTGGGATAATCAATGCTAATATTAACATGCAAATTGATACCCACTTTTGCCCTTGCATACAGATATCGTTCTAAATTGCGCCGAAGTGTTATATCTTCTAAATTGGGGTTCTTATCTTCGCTTGACCAATGTCGAATTTTTGACCATCCAGGTCCATCAATAAAGCCTGGGTTTTTTGTAAGTAATTTAGTAAAATAGGCAAAATACCTTGGCCACTTGTCATAATTGCTGGAACCAAAAAAGACATAATCCAGATCACGTTTAATATTAGGTACCGGATAATACGTCATCGGATTGGCACCAAACTCAACACTAAAAACCGGATAACCATTCGTAAAAAATGGTTGATAATGTTCATGGATAAATTCTGGAGCTCTAAAACAATAATAAAAATCAACTTGATGTTGACGGGCCCAAGCTAATCGTTCATCCAATAATGAATTTCCATCTAAATCAATTGATGCAGTTAAACCCAATTTAAACTGATTCTTTTTACGATATTCTGCAATAGATTTCCAATTAATCCTAGATAAATAAGAAGTATTATCACTGGTGATGAATATTGTAGGTTTAAATTCTTCCAATGCATTTTCTATTGAATCATTCCATTCCAGATTTCTTGTTGCTATTCCAACATATTGCAAACCTTCTGCTAAGTTAGTAAAAAGGGAATAACCTCCAGGCGAATGAGCCATCGAAGGAACGTGAATTAAAATACGCAATTGCTTTAAGTCCGCATATTTATTCTCATACTCTCGTTTAACCTTTTCTCTTAAATAATAACCCTGTTGCACTACTAAATCTTCAGATTGGATATAGAAATCAGACACTTCATATCGTTCGAAGTTTTTGGCATAGTCTTGAGCCCAATTTAATAAAAAGTCATGCTGTCGCCAGGTTTGAGGATGAATTTTATTTTCAAACTTATGAAAATTCCAATCCAGGTCACTATAACCTAGTAATAATTTTAAGTAATGTTTTATAGCGCTATACATTATGCATGTTCTTTATCTAAAAATAAAGCCCTTTCCACTTTTTTTCGATTAAATTTTTGATACATTATGACTCATTATCTTCTTTGATATCAATTACAAACTCCCTATTACCTTTTAAAACCAAGCATATGCCATGAATCACTTTTCTCTTAATTCCGGCATCATGATTTTGTTCCCATTCAACTATCAATCATTCTTTTCCAAATTTGAATAGATTACTCTTTAACTTCTTAAAGACTTCTAATAAACCCACTTTTTGCAGCAATGCCTTTATAATATATTTAATGCTTTTTGGAATAAACTTAATCGCTTTATCAATGAAGCTTTTAAATTTTCCATATGCTCTCAATAAAACTTGAAATCCATATCGGCATTCTATAAAGGCCATTTTTTTAATAAACTGCCACCAATCCCAAATGTATCTTACTTTTCCAATTTGCTTTTCAATCGGAAGATTTAGATAACTTTCACGATCTGTTCGCAATAAAATCCACTCTGCATAAAAATCATAAAAATTATTTCTTACAATTTCAGCTCTTCCATCAAAAATCCGCTCATTTGCTGCAGTATCCCAAATTTTTCCTCTCCACTCGAGATCATCAAAAAGATTCTTTGGAAAACAAGCAAAATCAGTAGAATATCTGGTCAACCAATATTCCCAAATTTTATGATTACGTGGAAACATACCTGCAATACACATTTGCTTGTACAATATCCAAAAAGGAATATTAAAGTCAGGATCCATCCGATACAGATGTTTCAAGACCATATCTACTTCCGCAGCTCCCTGAAAAAAATCATGTCCAAACGAAAGATTACTTTTTAAAAAATTAGAAATATCATTAATTTGTCCACCGAAAAAATAATCCCCAATATGAAAAGGAATAGTTCGACTAACATAAGGAAACAATAATGGGTTTTCAAAAATATGTCCTATTTTAAGTTGTTGATTAGACTTACTATAAAATGTTTCCATAAAATTGATAACATCAACATCTAAAAACTGATCAGTTCGTATTTTTAATACATGAGATACTGCAGAATTATATTCTAAAAACTTTACTCCCTCATAAGTCGAAGTTATCTGTTTGAGCCTGTTTTTAAAATCACACCCTATTATAGGTTCATTTTTAAGAATGATTAGTTTCTCATTTTTATTCTTATAATTCTCTCCTACCCAGGTACTTAACACTATTTTCTCTACCATAGAATGTTGAGAATAATTTTCGATTAACCGATCGATATTACTAGTACAATCGTAACCCGCACTAATTATAGGACCTTGTATCACTATACCTACTTTAATCATGACTACCCACCTTTTTATTTCTATTAAATTTATCTATCCATTTTTTCTGCATCTGAATGTTTTCTTTTATTACCCAGGGTGTTAAACGTCGTTTTAATTTTTGCCATAAATATGTTTCAGGATAACCCATTTCAATTATTTTGGGTTTACATGTTTTCCAAGTTCTTTCCGTCCACCAAGGAAACTGCAATGCTTGAGTTATGGAACGAAAACCGCCATTCGGACCGAACCAACAAATGCCAAGCCGATCGTGGTTAATAAGATACATATATTTGGAAGCAATCTCAATATGATTAAGCTTGGAATGCAATTTTCTCTCTAACCGAGCTTTAAATGTCGCATATAATTCCGATTCCGCGCAAAATAACCCACTAATATTAGGATCCGAAACCCATTCAAAGCCACAATCGTCATACATTTCTTGCGGTGCATTAAAACTTTTATTAAAGTCAAAGTTTTCCGTTCCCCATAAAAGTTTCATCATTTCTATGTCAGCAAAGGCAAATAAATCAGGAATAGAAGAAAAATAATCCGGTATGACGCTAAGATTTCGAAAAGCGCACGTCACTATCCGAGATGATACGCCCTTAGGAACTTGAAAATCGGACCACTCCAATAATTTATCTACATCCAACTTAGTGGGCAACATATCGGTACGCCACTTTAGGACATGAGTACAACCCAATTCTTCAGCACATTTTAGGCCTGCGGCAGTGCTGACTCGTTGATAATTTCGGTTGGTAAATCCAGGATTTTCAGGTTTTTGATTTAAGATTACCTCAAACTTACCCTTAGGAATCTTTAAAGCATCCTCACTCCAAGTGGATAAAATGACCTGATCAAAATGCCTCATAAGTTCCGACAAAATATGCTCTAATTCCGTCCGGACATTCCCTTGAACTACACAACCAGTTTTGATCATGTCAGGTTAAAAATCCACAGCCTTTCTTGAGACTGGCAATTCCTCAAATTTTTTTAAATCTGCAGGAATCCCTAAGCCATACATTCCATCACATTCTTTACCGATATTATAAAAAGTAGTTTTCTTTCCCTGAGTGATCATTTCATTATAGGCCGGAGCCACATAGAATTCATTATTCACTCTTAAATTCTTGGCAATCATACTTTCTGCCGCTGATACAAAATCCGAACCATGTTTATAATTGTAAATCCCGACAGTAGCTTCATTCGAGACCACCTTTTTCTCCACAACTTCACAGGGAATACCCTCAGGATTTAACCGGATATAAGACCACTTAGGATCATCCGCCCACATAGTCATAATTAAACCATCGGCATTCGAAGTATCCATATAGTTCAAATAATCATCAATATCGATATCAACCCATTGGTCGCTATTCGCTATCATTAAAGGACTACCAGTATTAATATAATCTTTGGCAAGTAATACGGTACAAGCCGCTCCTTCAGTGACTGCATCAACCAAAACTATTTTGCTTTCCGGGGCCCATTCCATTAATTGCTGATCCACACCATATTCTTTTATGTGTTCTGCCAGGCAAAGAAAGATAAAACGATGTTCACATTGGGGACTTAAATTATTGATTACAACCTGAATCATAGGTTTACCATGTACAGGTATCAAGGGTTTAGGGAGTTGATAACCCTCTTTTTGAAAACGGCTACCCCGGCCAGCCATTGGTATTACAATATTCAGCATATTCATTCCCCCTTAAGATACTTATCGTTATTTGCGCCAGGAATCTTAACCACCACGTTGGTGGTTTCGGTTAAAGCCCGAAAATCTGTACCCTCGCCAGGTTTCAGTACTATTATATCTCCACTTTTGAAATGCTCTTGATTCATGATAACTTCACCTGAGATAATCACGGTAATCTCGGTGGCAATTTTATGATAATGCCATTCTTCAAAATCACCGGGATTATATTTTTTTACCGCCACTTCAACATCATTTGTATTATACAAAGTTGGAGTAAAGTTTCCCACAAACCACCCTTTAATCATTGATTCCAATTTTTCAACCTGCATGATTACCTCCGGATATTGGTTTTACATGTTTTTCATACTCTTCGACGCCTTGTGGGGAAGCCAAAGAAAAATACTCGCTTCGCGGGATTGTAAATATCCCAATCTTTTGCTGTTTTAAAACCATCTCATTATAACAAGGACAGATGTAAAATTTTCCATCCACCCGGGCATCTTTGCGGATTGTTTCCATAGCACTTTGGGCAAAATCATAACCATGCTTAAAATAATAAAAACCTGCAGTAGCCATTCTGCTTATAGGCCGTTTCTCAGCGGCCTCTACAACATAGCCTTGTTCATCCACTTTAACATATGACCATCGGGGATGAACCGAATCAAAGGTAATAATGCCTCCATCCAAGGCTCTTCGATTAAAAACTTCAATAATTTCCGCTATATTATGCTCAATAATTTGATCTCCATTAACAATTAACAAAGGCTCATTATTTTCAATTTCTTCAATAGCCAATAATGCAGTACATGCCGCCCCGGCCGTTGTATTTTCAGCCGTAAAAATTGTACAGGACGGACTTAATAACTTTAATACATTATCGATATGAAACCGTTCTATTTCTTCCCGATTGACAATAAAAATAAACTTGGCCTCCGGTAGAAGCTGGAGTTTTTCATATACATGTTGGATTAATGGTTTTCCTTGTACTTCAATTAGGTTTTTACTATAGAGATATCCCTTTTCCTTAAACGCATCATAAGGTCCAGCTATCGGAATTAATACCCTCATAATAATCCCTCCTCAACCTTTTTGATATGCGCTTTGATATTGGAATAATTTACTTCCTCGACCGAATTGACAATCATTACATGAGCTCCGGCATCTAATCCTGCCTTAATCCCATTCTGATTATCCTCGACGACTAGGCATTCCTCCGGTAATAATTTGAGCCTATTGATCGCAGTAACGTAAATCTCCGGGTCCGGTTTGGAATTTTTTACATCCTCATTATTTAAAGTAAACTCCAAAAATTGGCTTAAATTACTCTTATTCATCATTAAATCTACTGTCTGTTTCACGGAGTTTGAAGCCACTGCCAAACGATAACCCTGAGCTTTCAAGTTAGCAAGAGCGTATTCATGATAAAAAACCGGTTTGCAACGGGCATAAACCATCTCCATAGTATAAATCTGCTTCATTTGATTAATAAACTTATGCAGTCCCCTTGGTAAGCCCCGCTCTAGTGATAACATTTCTAATTTACGTTTTGTAGGTAATCCGTCAAAGGTAACTAAATGATCATAACGATTGATATTATAACCAAATAACGCCAAGGCATTATTTAATGCTTCATAATGCCAGTCTTTAGCATCAATTAAAACTCCATCCATATCAAAGATAATAGCCTTAATTATGGACATCAAAAAATCGCCTCGCTTCCTCCGGAAAATCAGTACAAAGCATTACGTCAGAGCTGTTTATATTTGTAATTATCTTTTTATAATCATGCCATACAGGAATGTATTCCCTTTTATGAAGATCGGGAGAAACGATACAGATTTTTTTATTATGAGCAAGGTGTTTTTGAATGGTTGATTCATTTATCCAATGATTTTCAAATTCATCTAACCAAACTCCCTTAGCTTGTTCATAAAACAAAGGAGTAGATTCATATTCACTCTCTCTGGTGAATATATTGAAATTATCTCGAATATAAACTATTTCTTCAGGTATCGACATATCAAATACAAAATAATTTTTAATTTCATATTTGCTAAGGAGTTCTTGTAATTTTATTTGTAATCCATCGGCTTTAATATTTAATGCTAAGGGCAAATCACCGTATTCTTTATATATTTCAAAAAAGCTACTAAGTTCTAAACATTTTTCGTTTGCTATATCATGTGATATAACCAACTTGCCTTGATAGTCTCTAATATCGGTTTCAGTGCCAAAACTCAAAGTGAAAGCCCTTTGAAATGCCGCTTGAGTATTTTTTTCATCCAAATACTTCCAGTAGCCCCGGTGGCTAAGAATTTGCATTTCTTTCAACTTCCTTCCATTTTTTTACATACTCGCGAATAGTTTCATTTGAATAATGATAAGGGAAATTATCTCCTTTAAATACATTAACATTATTTTCGTCAATGAAAATATTATAAATATTAGAATATCTTTTTTCTATTTTATCCATCACTCTTCTAATTTCTAATGCTCTCTCTTTGAAATTTATTCTATCATCAAATTTTGTGGAAAAATGAATAAAAAAAACTTTTGTATTTGGATAATTCTTTTGAAACCAGTCGAAAAATTGGTTATAGACTTCATTAAACTTATCAATAGGCAAAAGGCCAAGACATTCAAAAGATTCATTAAAAAGATTGGTATGATTTATGTCGGAATAATGGCAACAAAATGACCATTCATTATATTTATAACGAAATTCTTGATCCGTAAGTTCAGAAAAAGAATCCATTATAAAAAAATCAATTCTTGAATTTAGATTAAACCAAGGTAAATTCTCCTGTTGCTCAATCAATGGTATTATATCCAAACGACTCAAATGGCATGCTGCATATGAAGTAATAGGCCTTTCATATCCATTTATCCATTTCATCAATAGATCTAATCGGGTTTTTTGTTGATTAATGAAAACTAAGTTTTTTTCATTTTTTGTAATACTTTCAAATACAGATCTTCCCAAACAGGCAACTCTACCAATAACAACTTTTTTTTGAAATAAAACAGCAATAAATTTACCCACAAAATAGCTTTTACATCTATTACTAATTTTGGCAAGATGACTTAAACTCATTAACACTCTAAAAAGAAAAGGGCATTTATTTCTTTTAGCATAATATTGTTTATAGCTATCAAATAATGTTGAAAAACGTTCATAAAAGCTTATCTTTTTAGAGGCATTTCCTAAATCAGTTGTGAAACAGAAAAAAAGTGGATTTAAAAATGTACCAATTTTTCGTCTACGCCATATAATATTTATCCATATCGTTTGAGGTAAAACTCCCAAATGTTTTGCATTAAAAGAATTCCATAAATCTTGGATATACTTTCTTTTTGCCACAAATAAATATATTAAAAAAAACGCATGAAATTTTTTTTTCTTAAATATTTCAGTCCGTAATGATAGGTAATATTTAAGCGAGATATCACATGCAATGGTAGGATGAATAATATCCGATTTAAAATTAATAATTGATTTTAAGAAAGTTTCAAAAATAGTCTTCTCTGCAGCATAAACAAAATCACCAATATAAAATGGGATATTACTTAGTTCAGATACATACAATCTTATTTCCTTTTGCGAAGCAATTTGAATTACCCAATCCCAAAATTCAACTGGCATCAACATGTCAGTTCTAATCTTAACAAAAAAATTCAAATCACAGTTGGTAATTAATTCATTAAAACCCAAAAAAATCCCATAATGATGCTTATATCGATGGTCAGGATCAAATATTTTCGGACTTTGATTAACATTAATGTTAATATTTTTTGTTATTAATTTATTTAAAATCAGCTCTTCCTTTTGATTAATCGGCTCCCAAATTGACACAGTATATTCAAAACCAAATTCTTGGATATTATTAATATTATCTATAATTGTATCAAAAGTTTCAAAACCTTCTTTTGTATTATTTGGCCCCTGTCCATATGTTATTAGCGGTCCTTGAATAATCACACCAATTTTATTATCCAAATTAGCCACCCTTTAAGCTTTATCATCGTTATATTAAAAATTCCTGCGGCCTAAAAATTCCTGCTCGTCCTCTAACATGTTGCGTATTAAATCGTCGACCAATCCCATTTGTATTTTCCAGTGTAAATAGTAAACTTCCCTCAGAGTTTATAATCCGTTTCACCGAATGAATACCTATATCAAATTCTATTTTGTAAGTCCCGTAAGCTAATGTATTCGAAGGTATTTTGAACTTTTTTATCATGACTCCTGGCTCTATCTCTTCAGGAGCACTAAATTCATCATCATCATACAAGACATATGCCAATTCATAGCCATATTCAGAATACAAAGTAAAGCCCAAAATTAAGCCATTAATAGGTTTTAAAACTTCGATTTGAACCCCAATTTCAATATCAGAAGAAGTGCAAAGTATCTTATCTGGAAAAAGACTTTGAACCCAAGTATGAAGTAATTTTATATTCTCGTCACCTGCTTGACCTTTCCACTCAGTTTTTTCACTTAATAGTGGATCTGAAGTGTATAATCTAACTGCTTCTTGAATGTCACCACCAAATACAATAGATCCATTTTGTAAAATTATCCCTTTGGTACAAAGCGAACTAATCGCTCCCATATTATGGCTCACGAATAAAACAGTTCTGCCTTCTTTCCCAATTTCACCCATTTTCCCCAAACACTTTTTCTGAAATTGAATATCTCCCACTGCCAAAACTTCATCAACTACAAGGATTTCCGGTTCTAGATGGGCTGCAACTGCAAATGCTAAACGCACATACATTCCTGAGGAATATCGTTTCACCGGAGTATCAATAAATTTTTCCACTTCGGCAAAGGCTACAATTTCATCGAATTTTTTAGAAATTTCTTTTTTTGTCATTCCAAGTATTGAGCCGTTAAGATAAATATTCTCCCTACCAGTCAATTCAGGATGAAAACCAGTTCCTACTTCAAGTAAACTGGCAATCCGTCCCTTAATTCTAACAATCCCCTTCGTCGGGGCAGTAACCCGCGAAAGTACCTTTAAAAGCGTAGATTTACCAGCACCATTTCGCCCGATAATCCCTAATACATCCCCCTGCTTAACTTCAAAAAAAACATCCCGTAAGGCCATAAATCTATCGTTAGAATGTATAGAGTCATTATTATTTACAATATCAACCCTCGAGTTTGGATCTTCCTTATGTCTGACTCTAGCCACCCAACTTTGAAAATCGCGATATAAAGTACCATGACTTATCACGCCCAGTCGATATTCTTTAAACAGGTTTTCAACGCAAATTACTGTATCACTCATTTAATTAACTTCCTCACATTAAACAGTATCCATAAATGTCTTTTCTACTCTAATAAATAGGACAATCCCTATTGCCAAAATGGTAATTGTAATTCCGAAACTCAATGCCAATTGCGAAAGCCGAACTGTTCCGGCTCCAAGGAATGCAAAACGAAATGTCTCAACAATCGCAGACATAGGATTTACAATATACAACCACTGCCATTTTGATGGGATTTGTGATAATGGATAAACTATTGGAGTAGCATACATCCAAAGTTGCACCCCAAAACTTACTAGATAAGTTAAATCACGATACTTAGTAGTCATGGAAGAAATAATAATTCCAAAGCCCAAAGCTAACATAGCCATTTCAATTAACAAAACCGGAGTAAAAAGCAACCACCAATTAGGGCTTATTAAGGCACCTTGAGCCAAAAAATAAAAAAGTAAGATTAAAAATAATAAAAACTGAATCCCAAAGGTCAATAAATTTGTAATAACTGTTGATATAGGTACTGCTAAACGAGGAAAGTATACTTTACCAAAAATCGCTGAGTTTGCGACAAAAGTGTCTGAAGTTTTAGTCAAACAAGTCGAGAAATAATTCCACATAATGGTTCCCGACATATAAAACAAGACTTGAGGTAACCCATCAGTTGAAATCTTTGCTATTTTACCAAAAACAATAGTAAAAACCAAAGTTGAAAATATGGGCTGTAAAAAGAACCAGATTGGTCCCAAAATTGTCTGCTTATAAACTGCTACAAAATCACGGCGAACAAAAAGCATAATTAAATCACGATAATTCCACAACTCATTTAAATGTAAATTAAACCAACCATTTTTAGGTTTAATTATAGTCGTCCATTGATTATCATTAGCTTGTTTCATAAAGCCTTCCTTTTGAATTAAGCCTGTCATATTATCTATTTATCACCATATTTAACAACATATAACTATCAATTTTTATTCATTATAACTCTTCACCCTATACCCATTCTTCTTACACAAAACATCCCGTTCCGCAATTTTAAGATCTTCAACCATCATAGTTTTTACCAACTCGGGAAAAGTTACTTTACACTTCCACCCCAGTTTAGTCTTAGCCTTCGTCGGATCTCCCAACAACAACTCCACCTCAGTCGGCCTGAAATATCGCGGATCAACTTCCACCACTACCGCTCCATTATCTTTGCGAATCCCCTTTTCATTAACCCCTTCGCCTTGCCATCCAAGATTAATTCCGACTTCAACAAAAGCCTTCTCCACAAATTCTTTCACCGTATGGGTCTCCCCGGTGGCGATCACAAAATCATCCGGTTCCTTTTGCTGCAATATCAGCCACATAGCTTCCACATAATCTCTAGCATGACCCCAATCCCGTTTGGAATTTAAATTGCCAAGATACAGCTTGTCCTGTAAACCAAGCTTAATACGTGCTACAGCGCGAGTAATCTTACGAGTTACGAAAGTCTCACCGCGCATGGGTGACTCATGATTAAATAAAATGCCATTGCAGGCAAACATATTGTAAGCTTCTCTATAATTAACTGTGATCCAATAACCATAAAGTTTGGCCGCAGCATAAGGGCTGCGGGGATAAAAAGGAGTGGTCTCCTTCTGGGGTGTCTCTTGCACCTTACCAAATAATTCACTGGTAGAAGCCTGATAAAAACGGGTTTTCTCCGTTAAGCCCAAAATTCGGATGGCTTCCAAGATACGCAGTGTTCCCAGTCCATCGGAATTGGCAGTATATTCCGGACTTTCAAAGGAAACTTTGACATGACTTTGAGCCGCCAGATTATAAATCTCGTCGGGCTGAACTTCCTGCACGATCCGGATCAGATTGGTAGAGTCGGTCATATCCCCATAATGCAGAAAAAAACCGACGTTCTGCTCATGTTGATCTTTATAGAGATGGTCAATTCGATCGGTATTAAACAATGAAGCCCGGCGTTTGATACCATGGACTTCATATCCTTTATCAAGCAAAAACTCCGCCAAATAAGCGCCATCCTGGCCGGTAATACCGGTAATCAAAGCCCGTTTCTTCAATGATATCTCCCTTTTCATAAGTATTATAAAAATAGTTATCAGTTATTTGTTGCTTGTCATTTGTTATTAGCTTCCTGATTTAAGTATGTCAGGTTAAAAATAACTTGCTCGGTTTATAAATAATAGGCTTCAAATTTTAGCCGATTCCCTTTAAGAGTAAGGGTAAAAGCCAAAGTGTTTTTTTATAAATTAACTACTATTATTTTCGGCAGAACCCTTTAAAATCCTGCTAAATTCGACTGTAGGAATTAAAAACTACCGTTATAATAATCATCAGTAGATACTAACACGTTAAAATACCGATGTATTATCCCTTTCCAAATATTTATACATGATTATAAAGATAAATCAGCTTGCTTCCGACTCAAGCCGCCTATTTATTCTCCCGCAGCGGCGCCAAGGCGCAGAGTGCGAGATACGCTTTGCAAGATATTTTTTTGGTAATTGGTGATATCGGTTGTCAACTCATGAAAAGGATACGTTAGGCCAGAAAACATGGCCCCAAAGCGTTTCTCATTTCTCTGCGCGAGATATTCTTTTAATTTTAAATCAATAGATAGCTGATAGATCACTACATCCAAATAATCTGCTGAATTAACTTTATAATCAGATATTTATATTTTTCAATTCATTTGTGGTAAAAACTTCACAATTTGAACACCAATCGGACACAAAACATTCAAAAATTCACCTAAATGAATTGACCCGCAACCGATAACAATTAACCAATTCCTAATAACCGATCTCAATACGCATTCCCATTCACAAACCCCTTGCAAACCGTCAATAACAATATCTTAATATCCAACCACAAACTCCAATGCTCGATATAATAAATATCACATTTAACCCGTTCCTCAATGGATGTATCTCCACGCCAACCATTCACTTGAGCCCACCCTGTAATCCCCGGCTTCACCTGGTGTTTCACCATATACCTAGGAATCTCCTCCTTGAACTTCTGTACAAAATGCGGTCTCTCCGGTCGTGGTCCAATCAAACTCATATCACCCTTTAAAACATTAAAAAACTGCGGCAGTTCATCAAGGCTCGTTTTACGAATAAACTCACCGACTTTCGTGCGACGGGGATCGTTTTTCGTGGTCCAAGTGGTGCAAGCTACTTCATCACAAGCCACTCGCATCGAACGAAACTTGTACATTTCAAAATTTTTCCGGTTTAAACCGACCCTTCGTTGCCTGAAAAGCAAAGGCCCGCGGGATGATACCTTCACCATCAACGCAACCGCCATCATGACCGGTGAAAACACCGTCAATAACAATAGCGAACCGATAACATCAAAACACCGTTTACAAAACTTATTGATAAATACATCCAAGGGAATATCCCGGGTATGGATTAACGGCATACCCACATATTCAATAACTTTGGGTTTCGCCGGCATATATTGATAATAGTCGGGAATAATCAAAGTCCTAACCCCATACTTCTCAGTAACAGCAATGATCTCTTCCAATTTTTGATACGCTCTCAAAGGTAAAGCCACAATGACTTCATCAATATGAGTGTTTTGCAGATACTCTTCCAGAACGTCAATTTTCCCAATAACCCTGACATTCTTATAACGTTTATTGATTTTCTCCACATCATCGTCTAAAAATCCCTTTACCGCATAACCAAATTCCCGGTGCCGTTCAATACTGCCTAAAAAACGCTGACCCAGTTTCCCGGCTCCAATAATGACCATATATTTGATATTATAGCCCCGGGCCCTGATAAAACGCAATCCCAGACGAAATATATAGCGGACGGCCATCCCGATAAAAGCATTCAAAAAAGCCCATTCTAAAACAAGGGCCCGCGAAACAAAAGAAAATTTAAAGGCAAACAGCAGCCCAAAAAACAAAACGAACGTAATGGTATTGGCTTCCGCTATTTTAACCATTTCGCCAAAATAATTTTGGCCCCGTTTGGAGGCGTATAAGTCGAAGGTATATGAAACAACCAACAAAACCGGAATCAGACCAAGCAAAATCAAAAAATAATAAATATATGGCGTGTTGAAATCTGGGTCCCGGAGATCCTTCATCCACCATGAAACACTCATCGATAGGGCAAAAACTAATGCATCCACTCCATAAAGAGCCCGATGCAGTATTGGTTTCAATGGCTTAAAGGTTTTTACGGAATCCAGCAACACCATCACCTCTTGATTTCTGAAAAGTCTGACCACGAAAGAAAACGAATTAATTACAAGTTTGTATTATAACACATTGCATCATTAGGCATGTGTCGATTTTAAGAACATTTTGTCGAAAGAAAAATTAAATTGCCGGATTATAACAAAACTCCGGACACAATAATAGGCCTACTCTCCAACAACCAGTTGTTATTTATTCCAGCAGGTCGGAAACCAAAGGCCTCAAAAGTCAATCGATTGAATTTACCCGAGTTGGTCTTCTTCTTTCATTCGAGCATTTCTCCATGGTTTATATTCCAAAGTGATTTGCCCAAGTTGAGTTAAGATAACAACCCGATCCGCGCCCAACAGTCCCCACAGCTTATCCAAACGTTCGGTAAGCAGGTTATGCTCCATTCCCCGGACCTGGGTGGTAAAAATTCTTTCGTGGCGGGTAGTCCGGACTCCTTCTTCGCTGGTCATCAACTCTTCATACATTTTTTCACCCGGACGCAGTCCGGTAAATTCGATTTTAATATCCTTATCCGGCGCAAATCCGGAAAGCCGGATTAATTCCCGGGCCAAGTCCACAATTTTAATGGGTTCGCCCATATCGAGGATAAAGATTTCCCCGCCCTGACCAAGCGCCCCTGCCTGAATAACCAACTGGGAGGCTTCAGGAATGGTCATGAAATAGCGGGTAATCTCGGGATCAGTCACTGTGATCGGCCCACCGCGGGCGATTTGGTTCCGGAAAAAGGGAATCACGCTTCCCCGGCTTCCCAAGACATTACCGAAGCGGACCGCCATAAACTTGGTCCTGCTGCGGGTGCTCAAATCCTGAATGATCAACTCGGCGACCCGTTTGGTAGCCCCCATGACCGAGCTGGGATTGACCGCTTTGTCGGTGGAAATCAGCACAAAACGTTTACACTCATATTTATCGGCAAGTTCGGCCAAATTTTTAGTACCAAAAATATTATTTTTAACAGCCTCATCGGGGGCCAGTTCCATCAAAGGCACGTGTTTATGAGCGGCGGCATGAAAGACCACTGTGGGACGGTAGGTTTCAAAAACTTGAATCAGTTTGGCCCGATCCCGGACGTCGGCAATGATCGGAAGTTTGGGTAGATGAGGGAAGTTTGAGGTTAGTTCCTGCTCGATTTCAAATATTGAATTTTCACCCCGGCCAAGTAATAGCAGGATTTCCGGCTGAAATCTAGCCACCTGGCGGCAGATTTCCGAACCGATACTCCCTCCGGCGCCGGTGATTAAAACCCGTTCTTTGTTTAAATATTGGGCAATCGCCGCCAAATCAACCCGCACCGGTTCCCGCCCCAGCAAATCCTCGATTTGAACATCCCGTAGCTGTTTCATGGAAACCGTGCCCCGAATCATCTCGGTAACCGGGGGAACCATTAAGATATGGGCTGTCGCCTGCTGACACATGGCCAGAATCTCCCGGATATCCTGCCTGGAGGCCGAGGGCAAAGCGATAATAATTTCTTCAATATCGTATTGTTGAATGACCCGGGAAATATTTTGACGGTTACCCAGTATCGGGATTCCATGAAGGGAATGACCCTGTTTACACGGGTCATCATCGATAAAACCAACGGCCAAATAGTTGGAGGGGAGTTCTTTAAAAATTTCCCGGATGATAATGGAACCCGCTTCACCGGCTCCGATAATTAACAATCTTTTTTTAACGGCATTTTTCGCATTGGAACGGGAAATCACCCATTCCCGGCGAAAGCGGACTGCAAACCGCCATCCGCCCAGCCCGATAATATTTAACAGCCAATCAATGATCCCAATCGCTTTTGGAGTAGGGAACGGCAGCATATGCAGGCTCTGAGCGCTTAATGCCAAAAACCAAATGATTAAGGTCGAAAGAGTCACCGCTTTTCCCACTAGATAAAATTCGGGAATACTACTATAGCTCCACAAACTTTGATAGAGCCTGAAAAAAAGAAAAACCCCAATGCGAATTGTGGTTACAACCAATGCAATCCGATATGCATGGTGAAGATAGGTATACGGAATCCGCCCGTCGAAACGCAGTACCAAACTGCCAAACCAAGCCATATTGACGATGAAGATATCAAAAACAACTTGCAGGATATGATTTCGATGAAATCGCAAAATGTTACCTTCTTTTTCAAGTGCAGTTATTTGTTAATTGGTTATTGGTATTAATCATTGATGAACGGGAAAATAGTAAACTTGTATGATAATATACATGTATATAATTGTCAGTGTACTAATTAACAGTACATTAATATACAGAATAGGTCGATAAAATTTTTAATTTACCGATTATTATACCTCGAATTTATATAAATTATAATATGAACTTTAGAACAACTGAAGTTAAATAACAAAATTAATAAGCTATATAGGTTGAAATAACTTTTAGGGCTAAACCCATTGGCAGTCCGCGGACGCGCGTCCAAAGAACACGACAACCTCGCGGCTGCTTAAATCCATATCGGTTGAAACCGATATCCCGATTAATGCAACGTCTCTGAATTGCATTTCTACCGGCTTTAGCCGGTATGATTTCTCCAAGCGGTGGATTTTAATCCGCGGCCTCCATTGATGGCGGCGTTCAAATTATTTATTTCAGCACATATAAAAAAACAATTTTACCCAAATCCCAAAACAACTTTTACCTTATTACTAATAACTTATTAACTAATAACGAATGACCAATTCCTAATTCTATGCTTTTTTCAAGTAATGAATCAAACCATTCAAAAGTTTATAAACACTAACGGATTGGTTATATAGTTTTTGAAATTCTTCGGGAGTTAGATATTTAAGATCCAGCGCAATATATAGATGATTTTGCGTTTCTGTCAATGAGCCTCTTGCTATAAACAAGAATTGCTTATTGTCACGATAGGTATATCGGCCAAACCCTTCCGCAATATTACTCATAACTGAACGTGATGAACGCAGAATTTGGTCCACCAATGAAAAATCTTTACAGAAAATGGGGTTCTTCACAACAAAAGCTATTTCACATACTAATTTGCGAGCTTCTTGCCATACAACCAAATCCTCAAACTTGTCAACCATCTGAAATCACAACCTCAAAATAATACCACAAATCCTTCTAAAAAAACGAACCTTAAATATCAATCATTTAAACTCTCAATCATTCCCACTAAAAACTTAATTACCATTAACCTAATAACTTAATAACCAATAACTTAATAACTTAATAACTAAAATCAATTCCCCACAACTTTCCCCGGCCAGAACTTGGAGTTGGCTTCAATAACCCGACCCGGTTCCACAATACAATCATCACTCAATATAACGCCGGCGCCAATGATGGAACCGTCTTTTAGATAGCATTCACTGCCGACCACGCACTCCACCAACCTGGCATCGCGTCCGATCTGGGTATTATGCCAAACAATACTTCCAAAGATAGATGCTCCCTCTTCGATGATGCAGTTATCGCCGATTACAGTCTCCCCAAAGACTTCCACACCATAACCGATATGGCAATTGCGTCCTATCACGACTTTCGGCCCGAACCTGGCAGTAGGAGCAACAATCGTCCTTTCTCCCACATAAACCGCATTGGGATGCCAAATACCTGGAATATCGATTTTCACCAGGCCCTTTAAAACGTCATAATTGGCCAGCCGGTACTGATTTAAGGTACCGATGTCGCACCAATAACCTTTCATCTTATAGCCGTAAAAAGGGGCGTTCATTTCAACCAGCTTCGGGAATAGTTGCTTCCCGAAATCATAAACGGTATCCGCAGGAATATGTTTAAAAATCTCCGGTTCAAACACATAAACCCCCGTATTGGCAAGTTTGCTGAGAGCCTGATCCGGTTCGGGCTTTTCCTGAAAAGCCTTGATCCGTCCGTCCTCATCGATAATAACCACGCCAAATTGACGCGGGTCCGGCACTTCTTTAAGAGCAATCGTAGCAATGGCGCCGGTTTGACGGTGACGGGAGAGTAGTGCTTCCAAATTAATGTCAGTTAATGCATCACCGGAAATAATAACGAATGTCTCATCAAGGAAACTCTCTAATTTCTTAACCCCTCCGGCAGTACCCATAAGCTCTTTTTCCTGGGAATATTGCAGCTCCACTCCGAACTGTCGCCCATCGCCAAAATAAGACTGAATCTTCTCCGGTAAATACCAAACGTTAGCGGCTATTTGCCGAATGTTATTTTTAGCCAACAATTGAATAATATGTTCCATGGCGGGCCGGTTGACCACCGGAACCATCGGTTTAGGAATATTACAGGTCAGCGGCTCCAAGCGTGAACCCACCCCTGCTGCCAATATCATTGCTTTCAAAAGCGTCCCTCCGCTCGATTTTGTTTAAGGATTCGTTAGGAAATTTTAGTTTATATGATCATCATCCAAAGATAAACTTGAATAACCTTATATTGAGCCCGACATATCATTTCGAGCCCTGATCGGTTAATCCTGCCAAAAGAAAATATATTTAGAAAATAAATAAGGTCTTCTTATGGAAAAGTTGGAAGAGCTTCTTGAATTTTTGTTTTTTACCCCAAAAATTCTCTGTGCCTCTGAGTCTCCATGGCAATCCCTATCTGGGTCTCAGACGCAGCGGTTTTAAGTTTCCTTCATCCGAGAATTCTTCCCGTCACAAAAATAATTCTTTCTGCCGTCCAATGATTTCATCTCCGGGAGATAAGATTTTTGAAAAGGAAGATTAGATTTTATCCTCAATGTTGAGAGAGGGGAAATTGCTCTTGATAGCCGGAAGCAATTGAATAACTAAAGGGAAGAGTCGATTTTTGGCGGTTTGCTGAACAAACTTTTCTGATGGAATAAATTTTTGAATGCTCTATCGGTTGAAATAAATTTTAGAGCTAAAATTAGCAATCCGCGGGGGCGCGTCCAGAGAACGCGGCAAACCTCGCGGCTGCTTCCATCCATATCGGTTAAAACCGATATCCCCGATAATGCAACGCTCTCTGAATCGCATTTCTACCGGCTTTAGCTGATATGATTTTCACAAGCCGTAGAGTTTAATCGATTTTAATCCGCGGCCTTCAGCGGAATGTTAATCCTATCCCCGTTAACTTTTTTAGCCGACTTTTTCTAAAAAAATTTAATTCAATATCTACAGATAGAAGGAATTTAATATTTTGAAGCGATATCTATTTTAATCCTGGTTCTCCAATAGCAGCTTCACCAATTCATTTCCGAATTTCTCAGCCGCTTCGGGCCCGCAACCGGTGATAATCCTTCCGTCAACCTCAACCATGCTGCCGGTATAAATTGCCCCGCCGGCTTGCAATCTGTCAGTCCCATCCGGGAAAACCGTTGCTTTCCTATCTTTTAAAAGACCGGCATTGGCTAAAATAACCGGAGCTATACAAATAGCGCCCACGATTTTACCTTGATTGTAAAAATTCCAGACAAGTTCATGGGCTATTTTATCCTCAAAATACTGGGAGCTGCCACCTCCACCGATAAAAATCAATGCATCCAGCTGTTTCCCTGCAAGCGCCGGCAGTAAAATATCCGGTTGAACCATCATTCCCAGCTTGCCTTGGGCTATGCCAAGGGTTGTCGATGCGGTTATTACTTGAATCCCTGCTTTTTCCAAAATATCCTTAGGAACCTGGTATTCCTCGTCGCGAAAAGTTTTGGCCGCAATCACCAAAGCCACTGTCTTTACCATGATCTATCACCTCTGAATTTATTATAACATAAGAGATTAAGTAATAAATATTGATTACCGGTTATTAGTTATTGGGATTGATTGCCTGTAATATAGGTATTTGGGATTTGGTAGGTCAATTCATAATTAATTTATAGACGAACAAATATTCAAGATGAATCAATTAACGTTTTTTCTGCTCAGTCTTTACCATTCCCTTAAACATTAGACCAATAACTAATAACTTAATAACTCAATTACCCATAACAAACTTTAGTCCAATCGCTTGATTTCCTTTTTCAATTTCCGGATGATACGCTTCTCAAGCCTAGAAATATAAGATTGGGAAATTCCCAAAAAATCGGCCACTTCTTTCTGGGTGCGTTCGGCGCCGTCTTTTAGGCCAAACCGCAATTCCACAATGACCTTTTCACGACTGCTCAAATAACTCATCGCCGAATTCAAAAGATTTTTTTCAATTTCTTCTTCCACGAATTTGTAAGTAGAATCATTTTCCGTGCCCAGAACATCAGATAGCAGCAATTCATTACCATCCCAATCAATGTTTAACGGTTCGTCGAAGGAAACTTCAGCCCTAGTTTTACTATTCCGCCGTAAATACATTAAAATTTCATTTTCAATACACCTTGAAGCATAGGTTGCTAATTTTATTTTCTTGGTAGGATCAAATGTATTGACTGCTTTAATCAACCCAATGGTTCCAATGGAAACCAAATCTTCAATTCCAACTCCGGTATTTTCAAATTTACGGGCAATATATACCACCAATCGTAAATTCCGCTCAATTAGAACTGCTTTTACCGCCCGATCGCCGGTTGTCAGCTTATCCAATAAATAGACTTCTTCCTCGCTCGATAAAGGCGGAGGCAGAGCTTCGCTACTTCCAACATAGGCAATCAATCTCGGGCGCAAACCCATTTTTAGCAGAATATTTGTGAGAAACAATCTGAATGGAAGACGCCACCTTTTCCATTTTCTGACCATCTCGTTCGCTCCTTTTTGATTTTTCAATGGGTCAAGACCGTCGGCGGGATAAGCGCTTGGAACGTACCTTCCCGCGATAACGTCCGGCTATAGATAGCAACAATCACATCTTGAAGAATAATTTCTTGATCCCTTTGCCTTATTTTCATTTGGTCGGGCCGAAATCCTAGAAGCATTCCCTGATCGTTCCCTAAAGAATTATAGGGCAATACACGAATCCGCTGGGCCCAATTATCCGATAAATTCCAGTCTAAATTTTGAGCCATCTCACCCCGATTAAAACTTTCCGTTAAACGAATGACCTCCTTTGGCAAATAGCCCTTAATATGACTCAACTCAATGATAATCACCGGCAGTTTGGTTAAGGGATCATAAAGACGATTGCCTGTATCGAGCAAGGCATTCAATTGCAAATGATTCCCTTCAAAATCGATTTCTATCGGGTAATGACATAGACATTCCCATATCTTGCGGTGGACAATTCCCCAGCCAAGTTCACCCAAAATCAAGATGAAACATAGTTGCAGACAAAACCGCCACCATAAAGAGATTTCAATATGGACAAAACGATCATTCAAAGCATCGAATCCCCATTGAAAACCGGATAATAAAAAAGATAGACAAAAGAAATAACCGCTAACACGGAAAAGGCTAAAGAATCTAGCCGGTAAAAAAGTAATACTGAGCATGATGAAAGGTATAGCCAATATGTAGATGAACGGAGACAATATCCAATTATTCAATAAACCATTGGATGCTTGGTTTAAGAGGAGAAAAAATTGAAATATGCCTCCTATTGCACCACCCATGATGATTCGTGTCATTTTGACTTTATGCCCGCAAATTTGCGCTACCATCCACAATAAACCACTATCTTGAATCCAACCCAATATACTGCTAAAAAAAGGCACATCGAGATATATTTCCATCGTCTGCAAGACTCATCATCATCCCCCAATTTATTTTACAAATCTGCTCAGAGCGTTCCTCTGTTATCGCCTAACATAAATAACCAGAATCTTCATTTTCTTGCTACTTTTTAACGAAACCCTCATAAAAAGCGGAAAAGCGCCCGAAGAAAACTCTTCGAACGCTTCACTGATATAATATAAGAGTCAGAAATTAGGAGCCAGGAGTCAAAATAAAATCAAACTTTCTCTACCCTGCCCAAATTCAAAGCAACAATGAATTTCTCCTGGATTCCAGTGCCTGAATTCTTACATGCTAACCATTCACTTTTTCCTTAAAAATGCCGGTATCTCTAAATCATCACTCATAAAAGGCTTTAATTCCAGCTCATCAAGGCCCATTCTCCGGGAACGCTTTTGTTCAAATCCGGTCGCTATCACGGTGACACGGATTTCTTCCCCCAGGGTTTCATCGATAACGGCTCCAAAGATAATATTGGCATCGGCATCAGCCGCCTCGGTAACAATTGCAGCGGCTTCATTGATCTCAAACAGGCTTAAATTACTGCTTCCCGTGATATTGAGCAAAACCCCTTTTGAACCTTCAATCGTAGTATCAAGCAGAGGGCTCTGAATAGCTGCTTTAGCCGCTTCGACGGCTCTGTTTTCTCCCTTGGCGACTCCAATTCCCATCAACGCCGAACCGGCTTGACTCATAATCGTTTTGACATCCGCAAAATCAACGTTAATCAAGCCGTTAATCGTTATTAAATCCGATATTCCTTGTACTGCTTGACGCAAAACATCATCAGCCATTCTAAAAGCATCGATCATCGAGGTATTCTTTTCCACAATCTGCAATAACCGTTCATTGGGAATCGTGATTAAAGTGTCAACGCTTTCTTTCAGAGTAACAATACCTTTATCCGCCTGATTTAAACGAACCCGCCCTTCAAACAAAAAAGGCTTTGTCACAACTCCTACTGTTAAAGCTCCCGAATCTTTAGCCATTTGAGCAATAACCGGGGCCGCTCCGGTTCCGGTGCCGCCGCCCATCCCGGCTGTAACAAAAACCATATCGGCACCCTGAAGAACTCCCTGTAACTCATCCTTGCTTTCGATTGCTGCTTGTTGGCCAATATCGGGATTGGCTCCGGCACCCAACCCTTTGGTTAGCTGATCACCGATTCGCAATCGAATATCAGCATTTGAACGATTTAATGCTTGACCATCGGTATTAATGGCGATAAATTCAACTCCCTGAATTTTGGCATCAATCATCCGATTGACAGCATTGGAACCTCCGCCTCCAACACCAATGACCTTAATTGAAGCAAATTGCTCGTTTGCAACTCCAAACTCCAGCATTAAAAAGTTCCCCCTGTACTCTGTTACCGATGACTATTAACTATCGAAACCAAACGACATCAGACCATAATCCTCGTAAGTATTTCTGCAACATCATGAATTAACCCTTCCAGATATCAAAAAATTTTTTTAAACCTGCGGTTGGCTATTTTGAAAATACCGGAGAACCTCACCCCTCCCCTTCTGCGAAGACGTGCCACTGCTCTCCTTAGCGCATCATGATTTGGCATCCTCAGGAGAGGGGCGAGGCTATCCCAAAAGAGAATTTTACGATCAAGCAATACAATATATTGAAACCGAGATATTCGATGAAGTCCTGTGTGTGTGATATATTGTATTTCTTATTGATTTCGCATCATTTTTCAGACAGCCTCAGGGTGAGGTAAAGTAGGCCTTATTTTATTGACTTTTTGGTAATTTAATCGTTGTAGGTGCTCCTGGAACCCGAAGATCAATTTTGGCCAATTTTTCGGGTGAGGTCTGAGATAAGATCGCTCGGAGGTTATACATCTTTTTTTCGATTTGACTCGAATTGCCCAGATCGACTTTGATAGTGTGAGAGCACTTGGGTAGATCGAGATAAATTTGATAGCTAATTACATCGATCTCACTGATGTTTTGCCGCAAAGTTTCATCGACATTTTTGAAAATGTCCAAAACCAAAGCAAAATCCGAAGACTGAATAGGTTGACCCATGGCGGTCTTTTTTAAGGATATACCGGTTATGATTGGCAAATTGGTTGGGGCGTTTTTATTTCGAATTTCCATCACCACTAAGTCATTACCGATAGTGACGGCCTTTTCCCGGTTAAAAATAACACAAAACGGTATCCGCTCTTCGATTGTAAATATTAGCTTATTGGGAAATACTTTTTTTATTTTAACCGATCCTACCTTGGGATTTTGAAGGATTTTACGCCTGGCCGCTTTGATGTTTACCTGAAAAATATTCCCGTAACTTAAATCGGCATTGAGTAAAATATCTTCTGTCGAAATACTCTGAGTACCCTCTACCACAAAATCTCTAATTGTAAACAGACCGGAATTTATAAAAATAAGTACCATTAAAAAAACAAACAATATAAGAAAAAGCCGCTCAAAGCTAGGGCTTTTGGGGGATTCTCGCTTAACAATTTTTGGTCTGATCTGTTTCATCTATTTGCATGGGTTGTGCGTTTAGTTTTCGGCTTTTAGTAATTGACCTTTGACATTTGGCGATAAGCTTTTAACCAATAGCTAATAGCCGTTAACAGCTAGCTGACAGCCAGTAGCCCACAGCCACAACACCTATATTAACTCCTTCGATAAATTCCTAAAATTAATTGCACTTCGCCTCTGCCGGTACCCAATTCTTTAGCAATTTCTTCAATACTCGTTCCCTGTTCCCACAATTCTAAAATACGTTGATGTCTTCCATCAACAACCGGACGACTTTTGCCGGATAAAGATTGATGCCGGGTAGTTTCAGCCTCACCTACCAAGTCATTGGATAGTTCGGGTATTTCATTGAGAACAGTTGGCTGCTGGGCAGGAGATTCCGGGATGTTGATTTCGTTCATCTCATGATAAAGATCATCAACCTGCCTTTTGATTACAGGTTCATCCGACTCAATGACCGGGGTTGATTCCAAAATGGCTTTTTTGGCATCATTGGCGCGCGCTTCAGTTACCTCCGCAATTTCCTCAAATTCTTCAATAATAGCCGCAACTAAATCTTCTAAATCTTGGATTTCGTTTTTGAGGTGTTTCATCCGCTTTTCCAAAGATTTTTGTTGGAATTTATAAATTATCCAAATAATAATACAATTTAAAGCAATGACGAAAATAACCTCTCCCGCTGCCACTTTTTTTAGCCTCCAGTATTTATCCGGCCTAAAGTTTTATATCAATATGTTGCCCACGTTTCGAATCGATGGCTTTTTCGATTTGCTCCTGATTGAAATCCCCTTTTTTCTTTTGCCCATAGCGACGATAACGGCGCTCCCCGTTCCTTTCAGGAGTCTCGTTATCGTCGCGAATGGAGTTTCCTTCAGAAGATGCTTTGTTCTGTAATACTTGTTCGCGTTGTTGCTGTGATTGTTTAACAGCCTCCCGGGATAACTCTTGTTGGGAAACAAGGGGGCGGCTGTTATGGATTTGCTCAATACGCTGGATATCAATCGTACGAGGCATTATAGTTTGGAGATCCAGAGGTTTAAACATCATTCCCACCTCTCAAATTCTCATCGATAGGGTTGGACTTGAATCTCTCCTTCGCTGTATACCAAAGATGCGTATTTAATTTCATCCTGAATCATAATGGTCGTTTTCCCCATGGTAACCCGGACACCGGGATACATGGTTTCTTTTACGCGAATCCGCCCTTTCTCACGGGCAGGGTTCTGAATTTCATTGGTTATTACTTGACAGGCGGTTTCAATTTCGGCTATTTGTGCTTTTAAAGCATAAGAGGTTTTTATCAAATTTTGTAACATTTCTTTTTTATCATCCGGTAAGTTGGGAATCTTGCTTAAAATGACAATGGCCTTTTCAGCTTTTTCCAAACTATCGGTATTCTGTTTCAACTGGCTTTCCAAATCCTGAAGTTCTTGTTTAGTCTTTGGTTTTACTCCCACATCCAACTCGGTAACAGTTCCAAGCCTGGAGCCGATGGTTTTGGCCGATATTTCCTCTCCGGCACGTAAAAGGCCGCCGACAATCAAACCCTTTCCACCTTCAAGGATAATTTTGGAATTGGCGCCTACTTGACAATGCATGATCGATTCTTTAATCGTTACATTGCCTTCACTATTGACCGTAACATGTTCAATATACTTCGCTGAAAAATCTCCCCCACAAGAAATTTCCGATTTATCCATTCCGGAAACTCCGCCTTGAATCAATAAATTCCCTCCTGATTTAACATCAGCAGTGTCCACATTACCATAAATCGTTACATCCCCTTCCGCTTCAACCTTAAAGCCGCTTTCAACATTTCCCCGGATCACTAAATTACCGGAAAAAATTACATTCCCGCTGTCAAAATTGACATCGCCCTTGACCTCATAGATGGGCAGAACCGTCACTTTACCGTTAACAATTGTCGGTTCTCCGCCACCCGTGGCTATGATTTTCGTACCGTCATCAATCCATTCCACATTCTTCCCAAGCTTAATAAGCTTATCTTTGCCTGGAGCAGCCGACAACTCGCATCCGCGAATATCGGACCCGGGATCGCCCTGGGTTGCCAAAATCTTTTCCGCAATCACTTGCCCTGCGGTAACATTCTGTACGGTTTGAATTTGACGAAAATCAACTTTACCAGTGTCATCCTCAATACAAGCTTTCCGAAAAACCCCGGTTTCAAAAAAATACTTAATATCCGCATCTTTACCGGCCACAGGAGCTTTTCCTCTGGCAATGATGAGTCCACCCATAGGACGTTGTTTTACAGCCATTTCAACAGCACTTGGTATAATTCCAAAAGTAATGCCTTCGGCACGGATAGCATCCATCGCCTCGTCTAGTGTTGGCCAACTTCCGGCTCCGATTGGAGGATCAATAAATAAATTCGCCTCCATATTGTTTGAAGAAACCTGAATTCGGCACCGTCCATTACGGTCGGTTATAGGAACAGTACTTTTTTCATCCGCCATTTTCTTACACCTCCTCTATTGATTTCCGCCAACGATTCAGGCGGCCACGGAGTCTAAATATCGCTTTGGTATGTATCTGCGAAACTCGAGATTCGGAAATTTCCATAATCTCTCCAATTTCCTTTAGTGTCAAACCTTCATAATAATATAAAGCGATAACCATTCGTTCCCTTTCGGGTAAACAATCAATTGCCGAAGCGAGAGTGGTCTTAATCTCTTCCATCTCCACTTGATGAAGAGGATCCTCGCTATCATTATTACGAACCAAGTCCAAAACACGAACCGTATCGTCATCATTGGAATGAACCAGCCACAGTTCATCTAAAGAACTTAAAGTTGTACAACTAACTTCAGATAAGAGTTGATAAAATTCATGAATGCTAACACCCATTGCTTCGCTGATTTCTTGATCGGTTGCCGAACGACCCAGACGATTCTCAAGATCAGCGCAAATTCTTTCCAACTCTCGTGATTTCTGCCTTACAGACCGGGGTACCCAATCATTACTCCGTAATCCATCTAAAATAGCGCCGCGAATTCTGGCGATGGCATATGTTTCAAATTTGATGCCCCTCATAGGATCAAATTTTTCAATGGCATCCATCAATCCGAAAATTCCAAAGCTAACCAAATCATCAAACTCGACATTTGATGGCAAACCAATCGCCACACGCCCCGCAACATATTTTACAAGTGGAGCATATCTTAAAATAATTGCTTCTCTGGTTGCGGGAGATTTTGACGATAAATAATTCTGCCATAACATCTCCTCGCCCTGAGCGGTTTTATCGACTGACATTTCAACCCTCCTACTGCGTTAACATACGCTCCATCCCGTTGGTTTTATTTCCGTCCTTGTAAAAAGTTTACGAAAACGATAAGTAACTTCTATAAAATGGAGGTTGAACTCATTGATTTTACTTCAATTACTCCGGTATTCAAATCCAAAGAAACACTTTTTCCAGCATGGCCTCCGATACTTTTGCCCGTTATTTCCAGATTCATTCTTCGGCAGATCTCTTCAACAGCCATAATATTACGCTCGCCCACCCCCAGATGAACATTCTGACTACTGGTGGAGAACATCTCAGCGCCTCCGACAATTTTGATGATGATTTGATTGAAAACAGCGCCAAGGTTCTCTAATTCTTGTATTAGTAACGGTATTGCAGTATCAGCAAATTTAGCTTGATTGATAGGCGAAACCCCTAAAGAACTGTCGGGCAACATAATATGAGCAAGTCCACCAATTTTGGATGTTGAATCATAGGCACAAACTCCTACACAAGATCCAAGTCCCAAGGTAATAATTTTATCCGGAGATTTACCGACCTTAAGCTCGGCCATTCCAACACGAATCACTTCTGCCATGCCGTTCCGACTCCCAGAGCTCTTAAGATAATTTCTAACGAACCCGGATCTGGGATAAGGAAGAAATGTCCGTTAATTTGTCGATCAGTTAGACTAAATTGCGTTTTTATCATCAAGGCGTAATCACCGATTATTCCTAAATCAATTAATGCTGTATTCACAATTGCACCAACCATATCACATGCAAAAAAGGGAACGGATGATATTTGTTGTAATCCGGTCAACCGGGTGAGTGCATGTAAATATGCGCCGGTCATAATATTTCCTATTTCTTTTAATGCGGATTGTTCATACTCAAGGAATTCCTTTGTCGTCCCAATAGGACGCCGGGCAATTCGATCCACCAGCGTCTTTGCCTCTGGGACCGAAAACAAAAATACAATTTTCCCGGGGGCGTCCCCGAAAACACGCATATAGATACCGACTACTTCGTTTTCAGAACCTCCGAAAACATTGCTGGCATCCGTCAAGGGGATAATCGAGACATCGGGTACGGTCATCTCAATTTTCTCCGCCACCAGTTGGGAAAGGGCAGTGGCTGCATGTCCAGCCCCGATATTACCAATTTCTTTTAAAACATCAAAATGTGTCTGGTCGAGGTCTCTCATTGTGAACATATTAGCCCTCCGACTCACCCTGCATTTCATTAAGCTCTTTAACTTCTTCCGCCGAAAGCGCGCGTTCCAAATCCAGAAGAATAATTAATCGCTCGCCGATTTTGACCACTCCGCTTAAGAAATAAGCATCCACGCCCTTGGTGATGGAAGGCGCAAGTTCAATGGAGGATACTGGTACGCGTAAAACTTCCATGACCTGATCCACCATCATTCCGATTTGATTCCCGCTGACTTCAACGATAACAATTCTTGACTCATGTCCGATTGCATGGACCACCAGTCCAAACCGTTTTCTTAAATCAACGATCGGAACGATTTCTCCACGTAAGTTAATAACTCCCTCCACAAACTCAGGAGATTTGGGAACCCTGGTGATCCCTTGACCCAACCGCTCTATTTCTCGAACTTGTAAAATATCAACGCCAAATTCCTCATCACCCAGTTTAAAAATTACAAGTTGACGTGTTTCCTCGTGTACCTCGGTCTTGCCTTTCATTCCTGTTCCTCCTTTTACAAAAGCTTTCGAGCCAACTGCGCTAAAAGTCCATCACAGAAAGATTAAGCGACCGCCCTCATATCTAAAATCAAGGCGACTTTACCATCTCCAAGAATGGTTGCTCCGGCTATCCCTTTAATCGAACCAAGATAACCACCCAGTGATTTAATAACCACATCCTGCTGCCTTAATAAAGAATCAACCACACAAGCGATTAAACGATCACCGGTCCGAATAATGACTACATCCAAATCATCCAACTGCTGATTTATTGCATCAGGAGTTCCTAATATATCTTGCAAACGAAGCAGCGGAATGACCTCACCGCGCAGCATCAGAACTTCCTGCTTGTTGATGCGCCTGATTTCATTTGGTTTAAGGCTGACAATCTGTTCAACATAACTGGAGGGAATTGCATAAATCTCTTTCCCAAGTTGAATCATCAGTGTCTGAATAATCGCCAAAGTTAAAGGTAAACGAATGGTAATCAAGGAACCTTCGCCATAAACCGATTCAATGCTTACAAATCCGCCCAAAGAATCTACTTTCGATTTTACGACATCCATTCCCACGCCTCGGCCGGAAACATTGGTCACTTTATCCGCTGTGGAAAAACCGGGCAAAAATGTAACCTCTAAAACATCTTGATCATCCATTTCGTTAAGGGCTTCGGCAGATAAGAGACCTGCTCTCAAAGCTTTTTCCTTAACTCGCCTGACATCAAACCCTTTACCGTCATCTTGAATGGTTATGATGACACTATTGCCTTCTTGATAGGCATTTAAAACAACTTTTCCTTTGGGCGATTTGTTATTCCGTTCCCGTTCTTCCGTTGTTTCAATGCCGTGATCCACTGCATTCCGAATCACATGGACCAACGGATCGCCAATTTCATCGATTACAGTCCGGTCTAGCTCTGTTTCGGCTCCATGAATTTCAAGCTCGATTTCTTTTCCAAGTTCACGCGACAAATCTCTTATCAAACGGGGAAACCGGGAAAATACGGTGTCGATTGGAACCATGCGGGCCCGCATAACACTATCTCTCAGATCCAAGGTGAGACGGCCAACTTGTTCGACAACTTCATTCAAATCCCTGGAACCAATCGTCGTCCCCAGGGCTTCCAACCTCGAACGGCTGATAACAAGCTCAGCGACTAGATTCATCAAATCATCAAGTTTCTTTATTTCTACCCGAACTGTTTGTTGAGGGCTAATCTTGCCCTTATCATGTTCAACAGTTTCCAAAACCCGCTTCTCGGTGAGTAACTGATCGATTTTGGGTTCCTCGGCGGAAACTTTATCGATATCCATAATATTGGTAATGGCTCTAACAAAATCATCCGTTGAGTTGGTCGAAACCACTCCGATAATGAACTGTAGATCAAAATGTTCATCTTCCAAATCTTTTACTGTCGGAATGCTGCGGATAATCGTTCCTAATCTTTCTATCTCCCGTAACACCATAAATACACGGGCGCCTTTTAATAGACAATTTTCAACCAGCGTCACATGGAGATGATAAAATTTAGCTCCACCGGCAACCGCAGCCTGAATTTGTTCTTTCTCGGTTTCTGCATAGCGTAACTGCAGATTTTGACGCCGTTCTCCCTGAGGTTGCGCTACTGCCATATCTCCGTTGACAAAACGGCGTAAGCCCTGAACGACTCCGGTAATTTCAATATCCTCTTCAATTCCTTCACCAATTTTATTTGCTAAAATTTCAAGTAAATCCACAGATTCAAACAATGAATTGGTGATTTCGGGATTTAGGGTGATTTCTTTGGATCGAAGTTTACTTAATACATCTTCCATGGCATGAGTCAAGTTACTCATTTTATTAAAACCCATGGTCGCCGAGGCGCCTTTTAAAGTGTGCGCGGCGCGAAAAATCTTATCCAAAACGGCAGCATTATCCGGATCATGCTCCAGTTCCAGCAATGATTGATTCAATGTTTGGAGATGTTCTTGACTCTCATCAATAAAAACGCTCAAATATTGGGAAACTTCCATAATCCTTCCCCCTCAAGGGTTAAATTAGACCTTTTACACGCAATTCCTGCTGCTTATAAATAAATTTCAGAATCTTCTTTTTCTTGCTGTCCGACATGTTCAAATAGCGCAAACTGGCCCAGAAATTATTCGGCGAACCCGGTTCGGGATGCTCTAAACGCCCTACTCTAACTACATCGGCATATGCCATGATTTCGTCATTACAATCCGGTAGCATAATCGAAAGTTTAAGTTTGGCATGCAACGGATACTCTTCGGGAGCTTCAATCCTTATCCCTCCAGCGCTGATATCTACCGAGTTTATACTATAAGAAGCCACCGGAATTTCGTTCCTGTAAAAATAAAGAAGCTCAACCGGAACCCGAGTAGCTAGCCTTACATCCGAACGGTCCCTCCGTTCAATAGCAGCCGGTATCGAAACGGTCAGATGCTCGGAATCCTTTTCAGCCAAATCAACCACTCTGCCGTTAAATACATACCTTGCTTCTTCTTTACAAATATGAATGATTAATGCTGCACCTAATTTCAATGGAATAGCAGTTCCTGCCAAACGTGGCGTTTCGAGATTCAATTTAGTATCCAAAACCCGAACGATACGGCTAGGATACTCGCCTCGAAAATATCCGTCTGAAATTTCGATTTCAACATAGTCACCGTTTTCAAAACTCATTTTCATTACCTCAATTAACGAAATTTCTCAATCAAGCGGTCAAAAAAGCCCGTTGAATGATGTAAGCTTTCCATACCGTTACTCAATAGGTTTCGAGCGATTTGATCTACCGATTGACCCGCCATCGAGCGCGGATGGCTAATAATAAAAGGTTGCTGTTCCTTAACCGCCCTCGGGATTATCGGATCGTACGGAATATACCCTAGTGGCAACAAATCGATACCCAAAAAACGTTTGGATACAGTAGAGAGCCTATCCACGACTTGACTGCCTTCATTGTCGTTTTTGACCATATTGACCACAAGCCAAATCAAAGTATTGGGATCACTGCTTGCTACCACCTTTATCAAGCCATATGCATCCGTGATTGCTGTCGGTTCAGGTGTAGTAACAACAACAACTTCCCCGGCGGCAAGCACAAATTTTAAAACGTTTTTGGATAAACCGGCTCCGGTATCTATTATCATTATATCGGCATATTTTTCAATTTCATTTAGTTCCAGCAAACATTGTTCCAAACTTTTTTCACTCAAATTAGCGAGCTTATAAACTCCGGATCCACTGGCAATAACCCGTAATCCTGCAGGACCATTGATCATTACATCCGTGATTCTCTTTTCGCCTAAGATAACGTGTCCCAAGTTATAAGGGGGGAGTACTCCCATAATTACATCCACGTTGGCTAGTCCCAAATCCGCATCAACCAACAACGGTTTGGCACCAAGTTTAGCAAGGGCAATTCCCATATTCACCGAAAAATTGGTTTTGCCGACTCCACCTTTACCACTGGTTACAGCGATAACGCGCGTTTGATTTGTAAGATTCTTATTGCCAGCACCCCTAACAATTTCCCGTAATCGTTCAGCCTGGTCCGCCATAGCCACCTCTTCTAAAATCTAAAAATACTCCTTTGTAGCGAATGAATTATATTAAATGGGAAAGTAGTTTATCCGATTTAGCAATTTCGATATCATCCGGAACATTTTGGCCAGTGGTTAAATATGAAATCGGCCTGCGAATTTTCCAAGCCAAACTAACTATGGATCCAAAACTATCGGTTTCATCAAGTTTGGTAAAAATCAAATGAGTATAAGCAATCTGTGAAAAATTTTCCGCTATACTCATCATATCTTGGTATCTTGTCGTAGCACTGATAGCCAGCAATATCAAGCCAATCTTGGAATGAGACAAGAATTTCTTCAATTCATCCATCATGGCTTGATTATGGGGACTACGCCCGGCGGTGTCAATGAGAATCAGATCGCAATCATGTAGATTTTGAAATGATTGACTTAAATCTGCCGGTTTATAAACCACTTCTACCGGAAGATTAATGATATCGCCATAAGTTTTTAAATGTTCAACCGCCGCGATCCGATAAGTATCAATTGTAATTAAGCCAACCTTCTTGCCTTCAAACAAATTATAATTTGCAGCCAGCTTAGCAATGGTCGTAGTTTTCCCAACGCCTGTCGGTCCAATCAAGGCCATGATTTGTTGTTCACCCTGAGTCCCCAGCTGAATGGGTTCAGAAAACATCAACCGGGAAGAAAGAACTTGCCGGCAATAAGCTGCCCATCCACCATCTTCCGCTCCATTACTTTCAAGAAGATAACTTGGGATTTGAAGGAGCAGATAGTCGATGAGTTCTCCTTCGAATCCAAGATGCTGTAAATATTGGCGAAAATTATCCAAGGCAACGTTATTCCTTTCGCCGGAATTCGAATTGGCAAAAGCAGAGGGCTGGGTTTGTCCCATTGGCTTCTTTCTCGCTACTTGCCGAATGAGTTCTTTCATTTCGGCAATTTCTTCTTGTAATGACGTTAGCGTTGGTTCATTGGATGGTACATTATTTGGGAAATTGACTGCCGGTTCGGCATTGGTATAAATCACTGACGGCGTAGGCATTTTGGTTTGATTTATGATTCCTTGCTGAGATTGAATATTTATGATGCTTGGTACCGAAGGCTGCGTTTGGGTAATCACTGGCTGAAGTGCGGGTTGAGCGATCACCGGTGTACCCACAACCAACGGCGCCATTTCTTGAGCTACGTTTCCGCTAACAACTGTAGGTGAGGCTTGTGAAATTGAATTTATATTAGAAGCAGGAGAAACAGTAACGTTTTCTTGAACAGGATCGGCTTTTTTGGGACGATTCTCTCCGATTTTTTCATCAACCGCAGCAATAACTTCAAACCGCCGTTGAGAAAACATCCCTAAAAAACCGCCCTCCTTGAAAGGTTTGGTATGTAAAATAATAGCGTTTCGTCCTAAATCATTTTTAACTCGAGTAATAGCTTCTTGAATGGAATCAGCGACATAACGTTTGACTCTCATTACTCAACCCCCACCGCTCCAACAGAATGAACTTCAGCATCCGGATTGATTTCATTATAGGATAATACCAGCAATTTTGAGGAAAGGCGTTCTGTCAACTTATGAAACGTAAGTCGAATCGCCGGGGAACATAAAATAACCGGCTGATACCCTAAGCTGGTAACCTCCTTTACCAATTCACTGATTTTATCATAAATTCTTTGAATCATGCGCGGATCTAAAGTAATACCTGTTTGATCATTTGATTCCCGCTGCATTTTCAATAAGATTTGTTCCAGGCCAGGATCTAGTGTAATGACACGAATAACTCCATCATCCGCTTGTACCATTTTTGTTATTTGACGAGCTAAAGCTTGTCTTACATATTCGGTAAGAATCTCCGGATCCTTTACATTCGGAGAATAATCTGCCAAAGTCTCCAAAATAGTAATCAAATTGCGGATTGGAATGCCTTCCTTAAGCAAATTTACCAGCACTTTTTGAACCTCACCGATGGACATCAGATTCGGTATCAGCTCACTCACCACGACATTGTATTCTTCCTTAACATTATTAATCAAGGCTTGAACTTCCTGTCGTCCAAGCAGTTCATAGGCATGTTGTTTAATAACTTCCGTTAAATGTGTTGCCAGAACCGAAGGAGGATCTACAACCGTATATCCGGCAATTTCCGCTTCATCTCTTTGATTTTCCGCGATCCAAAGTGCCGGTAAACCAAATGCAGGTTCAGTCGTCGGGATTCCCTCGATTGGTTCGGAAACAATTCCGGAATCCATTGCCAAATAATAATTGGGAATGATTTCTCCCCGGGATATATCAACACCTCTAATTTTTATTACATAAGCCGTTGGCTGCAACTGCATATTATCTCTAATTCTGACCGGAGGTAAGACCATGCCAAGTTCCAAAGCAGTTTGGCGGCGGATCATCGTAACCCGGTCAAAAAGGTCGCCACCCTGATTGGGATCAACAAGCGGAATCAAGCGGTAACCGATCTCCAATTCCATCGGGTCAATTTGCAATAATGAGTTGACGTTTTCAGGCTTTTTCCCTTCATCGGCAGTTGCCCCCATGGTTCCGGCTTCGCCCCCGCCGGCCAGCTCCGGAACGACCGACATTTTACTTAGCCCTTGACCCATCAGAGCAATTAAACCGGCCACCACAAAAAACGGTAATTTGGGCATTCCCGGTATAATTCCGAATATTGCGATAACAATGGCTACAATATTAAAAATTCTTGGATAAGCCAGCAATTGTCTGGTTAAATCCGTTCCCAAATTGTCTTCTGCCGCCGACCTGGTTACCAGAATACCGGTTGCAGTTGACAATAATAACGCCGGTATCAACGTTACCAATCCGTCGCCGATTGTTAGCAAAGAATAGGTTTGGAGCGACTGTTGCCACGAAAATCCTTTTTGGGTCGCACCAATAATAAACCCCCCGACTAAATTGACCACAATGATCAGGATACCGGCAATTGCATCTCCCTTAACAAATTTACTGGCACCATCCATCGCTCCGTAGAAATCCGCCTCACGCTCGACTTCACGGCGTCTGGTTCTGGCTTCGGTATCATTAATAATGCCGGCATTTAAATCAGCATCAATACTCATTTGTTTGCCGGGCATTGCGTCCAAGGTAAATCTGGCCGCTACTTCAGCAACCCGTTCCGAACCTTTGGTAATGACAACAAATTGAATAATCGTCAAAATAATAAACATTACAAAACCAACGACGGGATTTCCCCGGGCCATAACGGTTCCAAATGCGTGAATAACCGTCCCGGCTTGAGCATCCGATAAAATCAATCTGGAAGAAGAAACATTGAGCGCCAATCTGAAAAGAGTGGTAATAAGCAATAACGTTGGAAAAACAGAAAATTCCAAACTTTTTCGGATGTTCATCGTCAATAAAACAACAACCATACCGGTACAGATATTAATTGTCAAAAACATATCCAAAAGAAAAGAGGGCAAAGGAATAATGAACATTACCAAAACTAAGATAATGATCACAACCACTGCCATTTCGCCATTTTGTAGCATCTTTTGCGACAAATTTTGTTGAGGTTGTATTTCTGCAGCCATTGGAATCCTTTCCAGAAATCGGTTCCACGTTCAAATCCTTCTAACAATCGTACGAAAACTCACGGTCAGAAATATTTAAAACCCTCAGTAACCTCTTTATAAAAGGGCAACCATCGGATATCATTCCGATATAAAAATGAAATTCTTTGCTTAATATGGATCATCTATGGTTAAATTACCATCTTTAATGATTCTAGGAGTTATTCTTAACTCCTTCTTTTCTATTGATAGTAACTCGCAGATTCTTAATGATTCAAATGAGCCGATTACGTCAATTTCACAAATTTTCCCCGCAAGACTTTCGCATCAAAACCCCATGCTACCAGCTTTCAGCGAACAATGACTTATTGAAACATCATTTTAGGCCCGTTTACGCTTGAGCCTATAAACAAATGCCAATACCTCCGCTACGGCTTGATATAGTTTATCAGGCACAGCCTCGCCGATTTCAGCCGTTTTGAATAAAGATTGGGCAAGCGGCCGGTTTTCAACTAATGCAACCCCACTGGTAATCGCAAGCTCTTTAATCTTCTCGGCAATAAATCCCTCGCCTTTGGCAACAACAATTGGAGCTGCCATCGTGGTCGGATCATATCGCAAAGCGATCGCTAAGTGGGTCGGGTTCGTAATAACCACATCGGCTTTAGGAACATCCTGCATCATGCGGCGGGCCGCTATCTGGTGCTGCCTCTGGCGGATCTTATTTTTAATTAAAGGATTTCCTTCAGTTTGTTTAAATTCGTCCCGGATTTCTTTTTTCGTCATCCGTAAATTCTTGTTATATTGCCATCGTTGGTACATATAGTCCATCAACGCCAATATCAGTAGAAAAATACAAATTTTTAAAGAGACCTGATAGAGAATATTCCAAATAATCCTGGCAACATCAAAGACCGAGAGTTTAACCGCATCAATTAAAAAATTGACACGATCCCGAATTGTAGAATAAACAAAGAATATTACAATGACTAATTTTAGAATCGATTTAACCAGTTCCACCAAACCCTGGGAACTGAACATCCGTTGAAATCCGCTGATAGGGTTAAGTCGGCTGAATTTGGGTTTTAATGGTTCCAAAGTAAAAAGCGGACCGACTTGAAGCACATTCACAATTACGCCGACCAGTGCAGCGCCAAGCCCTAAAGGTAAAAAAATCCTCAAGAAAAAAATGCAATTTTTTATCAGAATACTATTGAGATTACTCTCGGATAACTGCTTGTTTAAAATCTCGGGTCCCAAATTGTTTTGAACATATACTAACAATTCATTGTAAAACCATCCGCCGAAATAATTCAAAATAACCAATAACGCCAGTAATGCAATGACCGTATTTAATTCCGTACTCTTGGCAACCTGGCCCTTTTTTCGGGCTTCGGATTTACGTCTGGGAGTTGCTTCTTCGGTTTTATCGGGATCTTGCGCAAAAAACTGTATATCAATCCGTATAAGTTGAGGTTTCTTGACCAAAATAGATTGGATCGAAAATCGGACCCCGTTAAAAAGGAGTTTTGGTGTGAGCCAAAAGTTTTTAAGATATGGGACGCATATATCCTGCCAAATCACCATTTTGGAAAACTCGCTTTCCATTTTAAGCATCCATGGAATATCGCATCCATTTCATTTACTCCTATAACTTTTAACTACACTACCATGTCAAAAACTTTTTTGATCTCGGCATACCATTTTTATTTCCATGTAATCGTTATAGCAGGTAGTCCAAAGTTATGTGTGCATATGCCGCAGCATCGTCCGTAAGATGCTGAAAGTTTCTCCTGATTTCGCAAAAGCAGCCTCGATTAAAAACACGTAAACCGGGATAAATAATATCAGAATCAGCAAACCCAAAACGATCTTAATCGGATATCCCAATACAAACACATTAATCTGCGGAATAAGTCTGGCAATTACGCCCAGAGCGACATCAACTAAAAAAATCGTTCCCATAACCGGAATAGCTATTTTAAATCCCAGATAAAACATATTTGAAAAGGCTTTTAAAAAAAAGCCCACAATTTCCTTATTCATAAACAACATACCCGGCTTGATAATTTCAAAGCTTTGGATCAACGACAAAATTACAGTATGATGACCATTAATAGCCAAAAATATCAATAAGGCCATAATATTATTAAGTTGGCCCATAAGCGGTAATTCCGCGCCGGTACTGGGATCTAGAATATTAATAACTCCAAAACCCATTGTGGTATCCAAATAATACCCGGCAATCTGCAGGGCAAATAATGTAAGGTTGACGACAAATCCCATAATCAGTCCGATTAAAACTTCTTGAATCAAGGTAAAAACGGACATCCAAAATCCAAACTGGGCTAAATTGTAATCACTACGAATAAAAGGCGCTACCACCAAAGACAAAGCAAAAGAAAAAAGGATTTTTACCGGCACCGTGATAGCCGAGCTTTGAAAAACGGGGGCAGTTGCCATTAAACCGGAACTTCTGGCGAAACCCAATAAGATTTGGGTGAATGTAAAACCAAAAAAGTTTTCTAAACTCAATTTTTGCTCCTATATTCCAATTAAAATGACAAGGCCTTAAGCAAATGAAGTTAAAATAAAAAGCCAGGAACTTTAATACAGAACCCTAAATTCGAGGGAACCAGGAGTTAAGAATCCAGGCGGGATGTAATATCCTCCATACGATCCCAAACTCCGGATTTCCAGTTTCAGATTCCTTCGGATTTAAAAACCTGTATCTTCTCTCTTGACTTTTATTTTATAAAGGTATAATTATTTAGATTGCCAAGCACTTTCTGAAAGAAATAAAGAGTCGTATGCAACATCCAGGGCCCGAAAATTACAATCGATGCAAGCACGGCAATAATTTTAGGTACAAAGGCCAGGGTTTGTTCATGAATTTGTGTGGTAGCCTGAATAATACTGATAACCAATCCAACAACCATACCAATGAGAAGCATTGGCGCCGAGACTATCAGAACCGTCCAAATCGCTTCCCGCGCCACAGCAATTACAAATGTATCCGTCAAGCCCTTTCCGCCACCTTTCACATAATAAACTTTTCTCAGCCTCAAGTCATAAGCTTTACTTAAAGCTTAAAATTAAAGACCGAGCTATCAAATGCCATCCATCAACCATTACGAAAAGCAAAATTTTAAAAGGCAGTGAAATCATAATCGGCGGCAACATCATCATGCCCATCGACATAAGGGTACTCGCCACGATCATATCAATCACCAAAAAGGGTACAAAGATCATAAAGCCGATTTGAAAAGCCGTTCTTAACTCACTAATCACAAAAGCCGGAATTAATACTTGAGTCGGAATATCTTGATAGTTTTTGGGCCTAGATAAATGTGCCGCTTGGATAAACAACATTAAATCTTTACTGCGGGTTTGTTTAAACATAAAAGTACGGATTGGATCCATTGCTCTAGTGAATGCTTGATCTTGTGTTATTCTATTCTTTAAGAACGGCTGTAACGCCTGATCATTGACTTTAGTCCAAGTAGGCATCATGATAAAAAAGGTTAAAAACAGTGCTAAACCAACCATGACCTGGTTAGGTGGCATCTGGTTGGTCCCAATAGCAGTTCTCGTAAAGGAGAGGACTATAATAATTCGAATAAAGGATGTTGTCATGATCAAAATAGCAGGTGCCAGAGACAATACGGTCAATAATATAAGAATTTGCAGACTCTGGGCTATTTCAGTCGGACTATTGGATGGCTGGACTCCAATTTCAATTCGGGGAATAGGAAAAGTAGCCGCAGCTCCCCAGACATTCCCAGCTCCAATTAAAAATAATAAAACCACCAGAAGAGAAATTCTGGCCGTTTTGTTTTTTAGCAATCGCATTATTGATCTTTACCTCGCGTTCTCCAGGAACGAACCTTCGCCAAACCTTCTTCTATGCGCTGTTTGGCGTTGAGATCATTAGAATCATTAATACCTCTGGGGTTTAAGCCTTTCAGAATCGGCCCCATTATACCGGAGAATTTATTGGGCGGTAAAGTCTGATATTTATCAGCCGAACTCTCCAGTTCATTATAAAATTCCGGATCATCAATCTCCTGGAGTAAATTGATTCCACGTTCGGAACTGCCAATCAAAATAACTTTATGATTGACCAACAACAAATAAAGATGGCGATTCGGTCCTAAAAAAAGGCTCTCTGCCACTCTAAGATGTTTAGCGGCTGAAACTCCAAATTTACCAGCCAAAAATTTAGTACCCCAATACGCCAAGACGACAATGACCGCTAAAGAAAACAAAGCCCAAATCCATTGCCCGCTGCCAAATTCCGCCCCCGGTTCTTCAGCAGTTTTGGCAAAAGCAACTACCGGCAAGAGAAAGACACTTGTGGCACATAAAAGGAAGCAAAATCCATATTCCGGCTTCAACTTCTTCAAATAATTCTCGCTTCCTTCCGTGTCAAGTTAATACTTTACGAACAGCCTCCAGAACGCGTTCCGGCTGGAATGGTTTTACGACAAAATCTTTGGCTCCAGCTTGAATTGCATCAATTACCATCGCTTGTTGGCCCATAGCACTGCACATAATAATCATTGCATTGCCATCAATTTTACGGATTTCTTTCACCGCCGTGATACCGTCCATATCGGGCATTGTAATATCCATTGTTACCAAATCCGGACGGAGTTCCTTAAATTTTTCCACAGCTTTTGAACCGTCTTCAGCTTCACCGATGACCTCGTAACCGCCTTTACGCAAAATATCCTTAATCATCATGCGCATAAAAGCAGCATCATCAACCACCAATACCTTGTTTCCCACCTGAATTCCTCCTTTAGGAATTATTGAAGTGTATTTACTCTTTCAATAGGACTTATAATATCAGTCACTTTAATACCAAAGTTTTCATCAATAACAACCACTTCACCCTTGGCGATCAATTTTCCGTTGACGTAAATATCAACCGGATCGCCGGCTAATTTGTCTAATTCAACGATCGAACCGACACCCAGCTCCAAAATTTCCTTAATCTTCATTCGGGTATTGCCGAGTTCGACCGTGACTTGCAACGGAACGTCTAAAATTAATCCAATATTACTTGTTTCCTTCGTTAATTTTGCGTTTCCTAATGGCGCAAATTGTGCTGGTTGTACCATAACTTGCGGGTGCACCTCCTGACCAAAATTTTGATTTCCCGGTGAAGCAGCTAAAGGCGGCATATTAAAGGCGCCAGGCTCAACTGGTCGATTGAGTCCAACTCCTTGGTTATTCGGATACTCTCCCCGAACCGGCTGCGGAGCAGACGGAAGCGGCATTTCGCCTCTCACGGAAGGCGTTGCTTGCGGCGGAACCTGCTGGCCGTTTTTCAACCCTTGTTCTGTTTTTGTCTGAGTCTGCGTCTGCGAAGCTTTAGGCACCGAAACCTCAGTGGCTTTAATCATCGAATCAGCCATTTCTACCCCGAAAGGATAAGAAACAACCAGCATCATTTCACTGTCGGTTAGATCTTGAATTGCAAGTTTAAAAGAAACAACGATAATCCTTTCATCCATAGCTTGATCTTTTATTATCGCCGCTTCATCTTTAAAATTAATAACCTTCACCCGCGGCGGTTCGATTTCAACCCGTTTTGAAAAGAGAGTTGATAACGAGGTCGCCGCGGTACCCGCCATTTGATTAAGAGCTTCGGCAATTGCGCTTAACTCCATATCGCCGAGAGATTCATTGGGATTACGGCCATCGCCACCCATCATCAAGTCGGCGATAATGGCCGAGTCATGAATCTTTAAAATCAAAAGATTTGTACCAATCAAACCATTCTTATATTCCACTTCAATGGTTACATAAGGAATAGGGTGCTGTTCTTTCAACTCTTGTTGCGTCGTAATAAAAATCGTCGGCGTATCAATAATTACCCGTTTGTTGAGGATTTCCGATAAAGCCGTTGAAGCCGAACCATAACTGATATTGCCGATTTCGCCAAGGGCATCCTTCTGCAACGGTGTTAATTGTTGAGTAGAGACGGAATCAGAATCATTTAACAAAGCATTTATTTCTTCCTGAGATAGGATTTGCCTACTCAAATCAACTCACCCCTCATGCAAAATCTTCGCCACTTGAACAGCCATACGATTATCGGCAACTCCGGGCGATGCCTTAAACTTGATTTGATTACCCACTCGAATATCAAGCAAGGCCTTAACCGATTGATCCAATTGAATTACATCGCCAACAGCCAATGTAAGTAATTCACCCACACTAATCGTTGCCCGACCCAGTTCTGCCGACACCTGTATCGACGCTTGAGCCAAGCGTTGTTGAATAGCGGAAAAGCTTTGATTATTTGAAGTTTTATTTGACGATCTTGTAAACCAAACTTGAGCATTCAAACGATCCAAAATCGGTTCCAAAACAGCAAGCGGTAGACAAACATTCATCAAACCGAAGGCTTCAGCTATTCGTACCTCCAGGGTCACAAGCACAATCATATCTGTTGGCGGAATAATCTGAGTAAAAAGCGGATTGAGTTCAATGCTTTCGAAACCTGGATTTAATTCCGCTACAACTTGCCATGCTTCTTTGATATTCGGCAAAATTTTAGCCATAACCCGCTTGATAACGGTTTGTTCAATATCGGTCAATTCGCGGATTTTTTCCAGTGAATAGCCATACCCGCCCAGCAAGCGATCGACAATCGCAAAGGCCAATTGGGGAGAAATCTCAATCAAAAGATTACCTTCAAGCGGTTTTAATGAAATAATGTTCATGACTGTCGGATTATGTAATGATTTCGTGAATTCCTCATAAGTTAGCTGATCAATGGATACAACTTGTCCCCGCACCATGCTTCGTAAGTAAGTTGAAAAGGAAGTCGTTAGTAAACGGGCTAAATTTTCATGGAGCATGACGAGAGTTCTTATCTGATCCTTTGATAACTTATTGGGACGACGAAAATCGTAAGGCTTAATCTTCTTTTTCTTTTCATCACTGATAACTTCTTCAACCCGAATACTTCCCGAAGAGAGCGCTTCTAATAGTGAGTCTATTTCAGCCTGTGACAGGACATCAGCCATTACAAAGCCCCCCTAATTAATCAAAAAATCCTCAAAATATAGATTTTTAACCTTTCCCGTAACAAGATAACGATTAATACTATTTATAATTTCGCTGCGAATTTGATCTTTCCCTTCTTTTTCATCAATTTTCTCTTTAGTTTTAGTCCGTAAAATAGAAATCATTAAATCGCGGATTTGAGGAATCCTCTTGGCAATCTCTTCTTTAGTCTTTTCATTATCCAATTCCATCGTGGCGTTCACTTTAAGATAACGCTCAACTCCATCATCCGATGGAATATTTACAATAATTTCATTACCAAGGGGTACTAAAGGGCCAACCTCTTCCGCCGCAGCCGGATTAACTTCTTGAACTTTTATAATCGGTGCCGGACTGGAAGCCGAATTTTTAAATGTGAAAATTAAAAACGCCCCGGCGACAATTACCGTAATTAACAAAACGAACATTCCTAAAATAATATAAGTTGTCATTTTATTGACATTTACATTTGGGGTTGCATTATTTGCCTTGCCGTCGGCAGCAGGCGGATTATTTTTGGGTGCATCTGCCATCTGATTTCCCTCCTGGATCAGCTAATATCCTTATACCCTACTATTTATCGATTATTATATCATATTTCCTTTATTTTGGATTCATTGTAACTGGATAAATATCAAAAAGATTTATGAAAATTCTCATTATCTTAATTTTAATTCGTAGTAATATATCGGCCGTTTTCAATTTATACTTTATCTTTGTCATCACATTCCGTAAAATTCTGACCGCCGATTAAACGGCGGTATTGAATAATTTGATCAATTATTTCAGAAACCGGAGTTTTAACAACAAATTTCTTCCCCGTTGTTAAAGAAATTGTGGTATCCGGAGTTGCCTCAATAACTTCAATCAAATGAGGATTAATTAGGAACTCTTCCCCATTTAGGCGCTGCACGATAATCATTTTTCATTCCTCCTTCGAAGATATAAATTGGCTGTTGCAAAAAAAAATTTCCATGAGGCTGTTGCAAAAATGATTAAAATCAACGAGAAATACAATATATTCCCCAAATAATGGGTAACGCTTTACATATATTGTATTTCTCTATCAATAACTCTTATTTTGCAACAGACCCTTTATTTTACGACACTTTTGCGACAGCCTCTACATAAAAACTATGATTACCGTTTTAACTCGACCAGAGTTTGTAGCATTTCATCAGAAGTACTAATAATTTTGGAGTTGGCTTGAAATCCGCGTTCGGTTATAATCATTTCCGTAAATTCCTGAGACAAATCCACATTGGACATTTCATGACTACCGGCTGCAATTGTGCCACGGCTTCCTACGCCTGCCTGACCAACTTGGGCCGCTCCCGAGTTACTGGATTCTTGAAACATCGTATCGCCAGAACGTGATAAGCCTCCGGGATTTGTGAAAGTGGCAATAGCGACCTGCGCCAAATCCTGATTCATTCCATTAGAAAAGACTCCGACAACTCTCCCGGTGTTATCAATGTTATAACCGGTTAAAACGCCTAGCGGATAGCCATCCTGAATTGGCCCTTCAAAGGTTGAAAGAGGCCAACTATTCGCATCATTGGTAACATCCGATGTAAACCCTTGGGTTACTTTGGAGAAATCCGGGGTAATGCTGACCGGATCAGCTCCTACCGGAGTAAATATCATCGGACCTCCCGGTGTATTCGACACATAACCGGTCTTCGTATCAAACGACAATGTCCCGCTACCATTGGTCATCGGAAGTCCACTATCCTCTGTACATGTCCAAACCCACTGGTTGGTGCCATTACGATGAATCCTTGTCGTCATTGTATGCGGCACCCCAAGGGAATCATAAACTTTAGTGGAAGTTACGGTCTCCGGCGGCGACATAAATGATGCCAGGACTGGTTTTGCCGGAACCTGACGGAAAATGGCATTTCCTGATACGTCGCCATTTAACGGCGGAGTAATATCGATTTCCAACCCATTGGTGGATTGAATTACAATCTTTTTACCCGTGGAATTGGTAATTTTGGTGCCATCCCAGTCAAATTGGCCGGTTGCCCCGGATATCAAATTTCCGTTCCCCAGCGGCCCTTTTACCGTGTAGGTATAGGTTGTTCCCGATGCGCCATCGGGGCCGGTAATTTCAATGGGAACACTCACGGTAATTGGCGGAATCGAAGCATCCGTGAAGGTAAGATTTTTGGTGCCCGCACCGATTTTTCCCCAATCCGTAACAACCGGTGCATTTTCAACGACACCAAATTCAGGGGGACCACCATTAACGGGTGGTTGAACATGGATTATATGGATCGAGTTTCCGGCGTTTGATTGGATAACCGTTGTCCCTTCGCTTACATTGGTAACACCTGCCGCGGCACTCCAATCAAAGGTTCCTGTGGCACCTGAGGTAACTTTTCCACCATTTGTGGAAACCGCCCATTTATAACTATTCCCTCCAATGCTGGAAACAGTATAAGTCAACGATACATTATTTCCATCTTGGTCCATAACGTTCATGGGGCCATAGGATCCCGCACCATTAAATCCCGCAAGTAATACATTTTGTGGTACCCCAACCGGATTGATACTGAAAAAACCACCCGAGCTTTGGCTAATCTTTGGTAATTGAACCACAATCGGACTGCCGCCCGTTGGAGTCACTGTCAAACGGCCACCCGGAGAAATCGACTTAATATTCCCAAATTCATCCAAAGAAAGGCTTCCGGTTGCATCGCCGGAAGTAATATCACCCATACCATTTGCCGGTAGGATTGAATAATTATAAGTATTAAAAGCATCCTTCACCGGAGTTAACTCAACAGTCAGGGTAATCGGCTTTCCATTGACATCGGTCAGGGAAATACTTGATCCATAACTGAGTTTTCCATTGGTATATGCGTTTAAATTATCCTGGTAACTAATTTTGGTTGTAGCGATAGGCGCAACCGTTTGACCCATCGGCAACTGTATCGCAGTTGATTGCGTATTGGCATCGATATTTCCTTTAATATCCGCAACCCAACCCTGTACTTTTAAACCATTTCCTTCATTGACCAAATTGCCGTTGGCATCAACATCGAAGTTTCCAGCCCGGGTATAAAATTGATTTGAGCCCTGCCCCAATATAAAGAACCCATTCCCTTGAATTGCCATATCGGTTACTTTTCCCGTGTTTTGAAGATTACCTTGACTTTGCTTCACGCTGATGCTGGCAACACTGACTCCAAGACCAACCTGTTTCGGGTTGGTACCGCCGCGATTATTATTAGGAGCCGAAGCACCCTGAATTGTTTGATTGAGAATATCCTGAAAATTAACTACGCTCGATTTGAAACCGACGGTATTCACATTGGCAATATTATTACCGATTGTATCCATTGCGGTCTGAAAATTTTTCATACCAGAAACGCCGGAATACATTGAACGCATCATAATAAATCGACCTCCTTCGTTAATTGGCTATGAAGTTACTCGTTATTGGTTAATAACTCATAACCCTTTTAATCTTTTTACCCGCTTCCATCATTCGGCGGGCAAAGGCTTTCCCCATCAGAGGTCCAGCCTTACTGCTTTTTAACAATTACAGCGCTATCGATATTGGTAAATACATTTTCCTTCAAGTTGTTGCTGTCGACAGCCGTAATTACCGTACGGTTTTTAACACTAACCACCAAAGCCATTTGGTCCATAAGTATCAGCGACTCTTTTCCTCCCTTGGCTTCAACTTTATTGACGGCATCTTTGAGCAAAGCCATATCCTGATTATCCAGGGAAATTTGACGGCTTTCCAACCGTTTTAAAGCGTGGGCCGAGAATTTAACATTGGTTTGCTCTTCCAATTGCTGCTGAAATAATTGGTCGAAACTAGGACCAACTGCAGTCTTCGGCATTGATTGATTGCTGTTTTGTACAGCAGGTCCAATCTGGATTGGGCGCATTACAACTTTTTCGTTCATAGTTTCCCCATATCTGCCGCAACGTTCCAAATATCTTTCATACCGATTGTTTGTCCATCGGACGTCTGGAGTTCAATCGATGTGCGACCTTTATCATCTGTGACTTCTTTTTCGTTGATGACTTGGACCTGTTTACCATGACCGGAACCGTTCGAATTTTTCAAATAGACATTTTTACCCACCAGATTTTGAGCTTCCTGCAACATCCCCTCCGGACCCATTAATGAATCTACTTCTGAATCCTTGATTTGTCTGCCGCTATCTAGCGTTAAATAAATATCATCACCCTTAGGTTGAACGCCGATAATCCGGCCGAATACCAATTCCTGACCACTGATGCCATTGGATATGGTGGCTTTCACATCGTTACCAATTGACATCATCGCTTGTTGAAGGGAATTGGTCTTACTTACATTCTGCATTTGCTCCAAACTGGAAAATTGGGCCATTTGGGAAATGAATTGAGTATCTTCCATCGGTTTAGTCGGATCCTGATTTCGGATTTGGGCAACCAAAATCTTGAGAAACTCATTTTTCCCCAGTGAATTATGGCTTACCGCACGAACATTGGATGGAGCTGGCGTAGCTGTTGCACCTGAAATAAACAAGATTTTCAACTCCTTTCTTTATGAATTTAGGTAACTACATTAATTTAAGCAATCAAATCAATGGCGGTTTCCACCCCGGAACGTCTAGGCTGGACCGGATTCTCCTTTGATTTGAAAGATATTTCTTGATTTCCCGTGGGGGTATTATCAGGCTGACCTGTAAACCCTCCGGAATTATGAGATGCATTCTGAAAAGCGCCTTCATTGTTATGTTGCCCAACCGATACCATCAATTGATCCACTTGGATGCCGTTATCTTGAAGATTCCGGCGCAACTGGTTCAAATTGGTTTCAATAATTTCCTTGACTTGTTGGGATTCGGCAACAAACTTCGCTGTCACCAGCTGATTTTCAACGGAAACTTTTAGATGAAGTTTTCCCAAATGGTCTGGTTTTAAATTGACTTCCATCTCTCCATTCCCATGATCCAAGGACACCTTTGCCTTTTCAACAATCTGTGCAAATACGTCGTCCTTATTCACAGGTTCCGAAGGACCGGCGAGGGCATCAAATTTAGCCGACACATTCGCCATATGCGGCTGCTCAACCGAAAAGGCCGCACTATTATCCGTCCGGGTTTTGTCGGATTGATTATTTACTGATAGTTGCGTTTGAATAAGTGGTAAATTCAAACTCTGACCTTTTCCACCCTTCGATACTATCCGACCGGAAGCTAATGAATCGCCAAGCTTGATTCCTTTTTCGTTCGAATCCGGCTGGGAGGCGTCAGAATTTAAATTCTGCATCGCTCCACCGGAGGCTTTTGAAGACGGAAGCACTGGAGAGCCATCATCGGTTTTCAAAGCTGAAAACGGTGCTTGTATTTTCCCATCGGATGTATCAGGGGTTTTTGTGTTATCCTGCCCTTCGGCTACCGGTTCGCTGGTCCCATTCGATTTAATGTTCTCTGCTATAGGCACTTGTTGACTGATAAAATTTTGGGATTGAGCCGGAGATACTCCGGACGTTTGTTGCGCCAAAAAATTATCACCGGATGCTCCCGCTCCGTTTTGTGCGTGATTCTGCAATAAAGAAGGTTCCATAGCAGTACCGGCTGAGGCAGGAGACAAAATTTTAGAATCATCGGCACTCATAAGTTGTTTAAGAAATGCCGTTCCACCGTTAAGATCGTGAATCATGTCCGTAGGATTGGCAGTGCTCTCTGCAACTCCCCCTATAACTCCGGTATCTGCGGAACTTATGGAAGCGTTTGCCGTCTGTTTGTCCAAAGCGATCATCGCGTCGATACCGGATTGCTGTTCAATGAACTTATTATCAGGCTGTTCCCCTTGATTTACTACTATCGGTTCCACAGAAGCAGCAGCTATCAAAGGCGATCCCGTCATATCAACTTGATCATTACCATCCCGCTTGTTTTTGTTCTCATCGGAATCAGTAATCGGTTTTGGGTCATCTTTTGACAGGGCGGATTTTTTGTCGCCTGTCTGATTATCCGGTTTTAAATCCGGTTGTTGCTTGTTGATAGAATTAGACCATTTGGACGGCAGTGGTTTTAGAGGCTGGATACCTTTGGGAGCTGGTCTTGAATCCTGTGAGGAATTCGCTTGATTATTAAAAACAGGTATATTTTTCTCCTTGGAATAGGATAATTTCTTCCGATTCGTACCGGAAGAAGAGTTCATTGCCTTGTTTAATTTTTTACTAAAATCTGAATCCTGCACACTCGCCCCAGAATTGGCCCCCGTGGTAAGAATTTTACCGGCTCCTTGGGAATTAGGTACTGTAACTACCGGCGACATCGTTAAGTTTGACATTCTTTCACCTCCTTTACTAATGATCTATATATCGACAGAAAGGAGGGAATAGATTAGAGATTTCGATACTTATTTAAGCGATCCTGGGTTAATTTTGCCAAATAATCTTCAGGCAAATTTTCCATAATCTTGGTCACTTGAAAAGGCCGTAATTGATCAAAAATAGTAAACACCGTCTCCTCCGGTAATTTTTGAATGACTAAAGCCGCTTGTTTGGGCTTCATAGTACCGACCCTGGTCAGATAATCCTTCAACTTTTGGTCCGAAGTCGGTGGAGGAAATTTCCCCGGCATCGGGGGGTTCACGTAAGCATAACTTGGTGTGGGAGTATATTTTGAGCCAGCCGTTACCGGATGCTCATTTTGCCATTTATTTTTATCATTTTCAAATTGATTGCGGTCTGCCTCCAATTGGTCCCGGGCATCTTTAAGTTTCTGTTCGCGGCTCCGTAATTCTTGTTCACTTTGGGCCAACATTTCACCACGCTTTTCACCCAATTCATAACCTTTCGGCAAATCCTGAAGTCCCGGATACAAGCTGGCTGCTTGGAGAATTAGCTTTTTGTTATCAACGATCCCAAACTGGTTGAGACCCCATAAAACAAAAAAGATTAATGCAATAACAAAAATTCCTTTAAGTAGCCCTAAGAGCTGGTTCATAATTGCTAATCCTCCTTATTTCCCCGTATCCGCAAAAGCAAAACGGATTATTTTATCGGCTCTTGATTTTTATCTTCATTCCGGGTAAAGCGCCCAGTTCCCAATTCATCCAAGAACAGTATTTCCCGGTTTAATTCTTCGGCCTTATAAGCCTCGTAAGCTTTTTCCTTCAATTTTTCAACCGTTTTTTTCTCTTTGGTGGCTTCCAATAGTTGATCTCTGGTTTCCCTCACATTATTTTCGCAAACTAGTAAATGCTGGCCGGCAATTTCCACTTGTTTGTTCCGCCAAATCAAAAATTTATGATAATTGATGGCTTGAAAGAGATCCAATTTTTGCTGACAGTTCTGGCGATAGGTTTGAATCGTGTCGGCCAATTCATTTTCACGTTGCGATAGCCGGTTTTGAGCTTCTTGTTTCTGTACCTCGGCTACTTGCAACTCCTGTTTACGGAGATCTTCAACCCGGGTTTTTACCTTTAATACGGTCTCCAGTTTGAACTTGAATTTCGCCATAATTAGCCGTCTCCTATCATTGCTTCCAATTTGGCTAGGGTTTCGTTCAATGGGGCCTTTTCGTAAACTCCCTGGCATACAAATTCATTGATTGGCCCATTCATACGAATTGCGGCGTCGATCTGGGCATTGCTTCCGGCAACATATGCGCCAATATTAATTAAATCTTCGTTATTGCGATAGGTTGCCATTAAACTTCGTAGTTTCCCTGCCGCCCCCTTATGTTCCTCCGAGGCCAATTCACTCATTAGCCGGCTGACACTGGCTAAAACATCAATCGCCGGGTAGTGGTTCAAATGGGCAAGATTCCGTGACAGGACAATGTGACCGTCTAAAATACCGCGTACAGCATCAGCGATGGGCTCATTCATGTCATCGCCTTCCACCAATACAGTATACAATCCGGTTATCGTTCCTTTATCTGCAGTGCCGGAACGTTCCAGTAGTTTAGGCAAAAGCGCGAATACCGAAGGGGTAAACCCCCGGGTCGTTGGCGGTTCCCCCACCGCCAATCCCACTTCACGCTGAGCTATGGCGAACCGGGTCACCGAGTCCATCATCAGCATGACATCCTTGCCCTGATCCCTAAAATATTCAGCTACCGCAGTAGCGACCATCGCCCCTTTGATCCGAACCAATGCCGGTTGATCCGAAGTGGCAACGATCACCACCGAACGTGCTAATCCTTCCTCACCCAAATCCCTCTCTAAAAAATCCCGTACTTCCCGGCCCCGTTCTCCGATTAATCCGATAACGTTGATATCGGCTTCGGTATTCCGGGCAATCATCCCCAGTAATGTACTTTTGCCGACACCGCTTCCGGCAAATATACCGACACGCTGGCCTCGGCCGCAGGTCAATAAACCGTCGATCACACGGATACCCATGGATAAAGGAACCGTAATCCGCTTCCGGGTTAAAGGATTCGGGGGGGCCGCACTAAGGGGATACCATTCCCCGCTAAACAACGGACCCTTTCCATCCATAGGCTGGCCAAGTCCATTCAAGACCCGGCCTAATAGGGACGGTCCAACTTCAACTTGCAATTTTTGCCCGGTAGCAATGATTTCACTTCCGGGGCCGATTCCGCCAATTTCCCCTAAGGGCATTAATAAAACTCGGCCCGCCTTGAATCCAACCACTTCGGCTGATAAAGGTTCCGGTGAGCCTTTCACCGTAATTAAACAATGCTCTCCAAGATCAGCAGCCGGCCCATCGCCTTCTACAGTTAACCCCACAATCTGACTGACTCTTCCGATTTTCTTAACCGGATCAAGGTTATGGAGCAGCGTAATATATCTTTCGGCCAGAAAATCAGGCACACTCCCAAGGCTCATTGAATTTTTCCAACTTTCAAAAGTTCATTCATAATTTGTTCTAATTGAGATTGAATCCGCGCATCCAAATTACCGCGGTCTGTCTCGATAAAACAACTCCCCGCTGGTATACTAAGATCCTCCCGGATTTCAACCGGTTTGGGACTGGTAAAGGCGCTTTGAAGCACGACAAGATTATCCCGGATTAATTTTAAATCATCAGAATGAATCCGTAGTATGAGCGAATCGGCTGTGGAAGCTTTGGACAAAGCTTCCCGAACAATCTGGACCTTACGGTTCGGGTCCAGCTGGACTTCTTCGCCAATGATTTTTTCGGCAATTTTAACGGCCAACTTAAGTAATTCCGGCTCGGAAGAACTGATTCGCTCCACCCGCTCACTTTCAATTTCTCCAATTAACCTTAGCGCTTGATCAAAATTATCAACAAGTTCTTGTTTCGCGGCAACCAATGCAGCCTCCCGACCCGCAATCAAACCTTCTTGGTAAGCCTCATCCTTGATTGCGGCGGTTTGCTGATTAGCCTCCTCCAACATATCAGCAATCTTTTTGTTGGTCTCTTCCAAAACTTTGACCGCCTCTTGATTGGCATCCGCAATAGCCTGTTCTGCCTGCAGTTTGCTTTTTTCAATAGACTTTTCTGCAGTTTGCCTGGCGCCTTCCAGGATAAGGTCTGCTTGATCTTTGGCGTTGTGGATTATCCTGTCCGCTTTATCCTCAGTCTCCTCGATAATTGCTTTTTGTTTCCCATTGTGAAGCATTTTATCGATAGGTTGTTCCTCTTCAATGAAATCCCTGTTTGTCCGTTGATAAGGGCTTTTAACGGATGGTTCTTTTTTAAGCTCATTTTTTTCAGGAGTTATTACAGCCTTTTCAGATGATGTCGTCTCTGTTTTGCCACCCGAAAGTAAAGCTTCAAGCGTGGCAGCCACATCGGCTATATGATCTAAATTAACAGCCCCGTTTGCAGGTTTGGTGGTATTACTTTCTGATTTCACTGCGGGTTGCGGAATCCATTTTTTTTCATTCCGCATTGGCGATTTGGGTTTCTGTTCCAGGTTCTCCTGATAATCCATTAAAGCCGTAGCTAAACGCTTCCGGTCATTTTGATTGATATTGACAACGATTTCGTCATCACTGTTATCGTCTGCAAAATTTTTTTTCTGATCACCAGCCGATAGGGATGGGGCCTCGTTCTCGGTTTTAGATTCATCTGCCGGCTTCGCCTCATCGCCGGTTGGGAGCGTGGTATTTTTATCATCCGTGGTTTCATCTTGATCGGATGATTTTAAAGTCCCTTGCTCTCCTGAGATATTTTCTTCAAAAAGGGCCCGTCTTTCTTCCTCTTCAATAATAAAAAAAGAATCCACATCAAGTGGGGGTAATTGACGCGGATGGGTTTCGACACATTGTTCAGACTTGATGATTTTAGACAATCAATTCATCCTCCCTGCCACGCGAGATCACAACCTCGCCGGAATCCTCAAGCTGCCTAATAACATTGACAATCTTTTGTTGAGCTTCCTCAACATCGCGCAAACGAACCGGCCCAAGGAAATTCATATCTTCTTTTAACAGATCCACTGCGCGTTTAGACATATTCTTAAATACCAAATTCTTAACTTCTTCACTGGCGGTCTTGAGGGCCATACCAAGATCTTTGGTATCCACATCACGCATGACGCGTTGAACCGTTTTGGCATCGAGTTGAGCAATATCTTCGAAAACAAACATCCGCCGTTTAATTTCATCGGCAAGTTCCGGATTATCCTCGGCCAAAGCTTCCAATATCGTTTTCTCGGTACCGCGGTCCACCCGGTTTAACACGCTAACTACCGATTCAATACCACCGGCAATCGAAAAATCTTGCATCACAAAAGAAGATAACTTTTTCTCAAGAACGACTTCAACTTCATGCAAAACTTCAGGTGAAGTGCGATCCATCGTGGCCAATCTCTTCGCCACCTCCACTTGCTGGAGCGGCGGGAGTGCCGATAATATGATGCCGGCCTGTTCCGATTTCAAATAAGCCATCACCAAAGCTATCGTCTGGGGATGTTCATTTTGAATAAAGTTCAACAACTGGCTGGGTTCGGTTTTTCTTGCAAAATCAAAAGGCCGGACAGTTAAAGACGAAGTTAGTTTCTCGATGACATCATCGGCTTTATGCGTGCCAAGCGCTTTATCCAAAATTTCCCGAGCCATTTCAATACCGCCCGATAGGATATATTCCTGCGCCTGACAAAGTTGATGAAATTCTTCAATAACTTGGTCTCTCAGTTCGGGCGGAACTCTTTTTAAATTGGCAATCTCCAAAGTTATCTCTTCAATCTCATCTTCGCGCAGATGTTTCATAATCCCCGCCGAAACATCCGATCCGAGAGATATCAATAAAATTGCTGTTTTTTGTTTTCCGGTCAGTTCTAATGTCTTTGACAAAAGAGTCACTCCGTTTTAGGTATATTCAAATTTAATTTTGTTCTTCCGATAACCAAGCCTTTAATAAAACGGCAACTTCCTCAGGTTTCTCGCGGGCTATCTTTTCAATTGCCGCCAGTCTTTCGTTGCGGGCCCGATCTTCCAATGTGATCGGTTGCTGCTGTTGCTCAAAATCAACCATAAGCTCCGGCGTCCCACCATTTTCCTGTTCCTGATGTGCGGTATCCTCAATCAGTTTATCGATTTTAGTACCAATAATCGGGACCGGCATCTCATCCACTTCCAATTCTTCAATTTCTGATTTGCGGCGCTTCTTGCCAAACCTTCCTTTGGTTCTTCTTGCTCGTTCCTCTTCTTCAACCTCGGCAATTGTCGCTAATTCTTCACCGTCTTCCAGGTCCTTCTTCTCTTTGTCTTTTTCTTTGACAACCTTAAGTACTTCAACTTTAGGTGGAACCGGTTCCTTTACAATCACCAGGATGATCAATGCCAATAACAAAATGCCCAATAAGGAAGATATCGCAATCGTCGGCCACTGAGTCTGCGGCTGCTGTTCCATCGGTGCGGGTTTTGAAAAATTGATGGTTTCAACAGTCAACCGGTCACCGCGTTCTTCAGCGATACCCACTGCATCTTTAACCGTGTTATATACTTTTTGTTTATTAGCGGCAACCAAATTACCGTCAACCCAGACACCTACTGTCAGCCGTTTAACTTTCCCGGGGGCCGCAACCCTAAATTCTTCAACCTTGCTGATTTCATAATTCGTGGTGCGCTCGGTTTTTTCCCCTTTATAATTGGTTACTCCTGAATCGGTTGCTTTATATTGGGTAATGTTCGAATCCGTGCCCGGGATTCCATTGGCCGAACTTCCAGTGCCTTCATACGTTTCGGTTTTTTCCTGCTCACTCCGGGGTACACCCTTATCGGCAAAAGTTTCACTTTTTAATTCTTGATAATCGAGGTCTAAATCAGCACTGACTCTCACGACAGCTTTGTTAAAGCCAAAAACTTTCGTAAGCATGCTCTCGATTCGTTTTTCAACCGTTGTCTCATATTCCAATTTGGCAGTCAAGCTATCGGCTGCTCCGTCCACTCCCCCACCGATGCCGTATCTTGAGCCACGCTTGGTTCTTAATCCAGCAGTTAAGTCATTGGCAAAATTATCAATAATGGTTACATTGTCATTTTTAAGTCCGGTACTGGCACAAACTAAATTGAGGATTGCTTCAACTTGTGTTTGGGAAAGGACTCCCGGCGCCCGAAGTTGCAACTGGACCGAAGCGGTTCCCACCGGTTTATCGTCCGCAAATACATACTCGCTTTGATCCGGCATATTAAGCAAAATCTTAGCATCCAAAATACCGTCGAGTTGTTGTAAGGTTCGGGTTAATTCCCCGGATATTGCCCGCTGACGGTTGATTTGATTTGTGAAATCAGTGGTACTAAAAGAATTTTTGTCGAAAACTTCCCATCCGACAACTCCACCGTGAGGAATACCCTCTTTTAACAAATTCGCACGCACCGACAAAGCATTAGGAACCTCAATCCCGCCAGTCACGGAAGTGTGGTAAGGAACTTTCAGCTCATCCAATTTAGCGATAATTTCACTGCGATCTTGCTCGTTTAATCTAGCATAAAGCAGTTCGTATTTTGGCGCGCCCACAACCCATATCAATAAAGCTATAGCTATTAAAGAGCCAACCGTAAGAGCTATAATGGTGATTTTACGCTTGCGGCTCATATTATTCCATAAATTTTTAACTTGGTTGAAAAATTCGTTCACTGTACCTGTTGATCCTCCGAAAAGTAGCTGCCATTTATATTTTATACCTATTTACGATCTTGAAGCAACTTTTTAATCCTAAAGATGTTACTTAAAATAAAAATCGAATAAAATTCGTATTCAAATGCAGCTATCGGTAAAAACATCGGACTCTGTTGCATGGTTAAACACAACGAACCCGCTTTGATTGGGTTCAACCCCCATATCCATCAAGCATATTCCATGAAAACAGGATAGGCATGCAAGCTTAAGCCGGGAATTTGAAATTTTCAAATTCATTTTTCCTAACGAATACCCTATTTATACTAGGTAAAGCCTAATCCGTTAGGCTTATTACTCGGCCTCATGCCTCACGCCTATGTATTTCAACTATTCCGTCCGGCACTACATTGCAAAAAAATATAAATCAAGGTTACCTTTCGCCTAAAATTCCAAGTATTATCCTTACGACTTCATTAAACCTGAGTGCGCATAATTTCTTGATATGCTTCCACAACTTTATTGCGAATTTGCATGGTCATATCCAACGCCAAACTGGCTTTTTGGGCCATTGCCATCGCCTGGTGCACGTACTCCAATTTTCCTTGGGCGAGCTGTCCATCAAGCTCTGCAGATTGCAATTGAAGATTATTAACAGGCTCCAGGGCTCTCGACAGAACTTTTTCGAATGATTCAGCGACCAACGGGTTATCACCAGGTGTTGAATTTGAAATCCCCAAGGGTTGAAAGACCGAACCCGAAATTTCATTCGTCCTATCGATGGACTTCATCGGATTGCTCGAACTTAAAGATTTCAAAACCGATGCCGGTGCTACGGGGCGGTTAGTAATATCCATGAAGTTCCTCCGTTTTCAGTTTATCAGATTTTTCCTAATTCAAGTGAAGCGCTAAAAATTGTCTTTGCAGCATTAAAAGCTGTTACATTGGCCTCGTAGGAGCGGCTGGCGGTAATTAAATTCACCATTTCGCTCACCGGATTAATATCCGGATAAAATACATATCCATCCTCATTGGCATCGGGATTGGAAGGATCAAAAACCATTCGCGGCGGATTGCCATCCGGTTCAATTCTTAAGACCTTAACCCCAGCCGGCTTTGCAATGAAACGTCCGTTATCGGATATATAATTATCCAATACCTCCGCAAATACGGGAACCTTTCTTTGATAAGGCCCGCCTTCTTTGGTTTTGGTGGTGTTAACATTGGCCAAATTATCGGAGATTAAATCCATTCTAAGCCGCTCGGCGGTTAAAGCCGAAGCGCTGATTTCCATGTTTCGAAATAAATCCATTTACGTTATCTCCCCTCAATAACCATTTTTAAACTCGTCATTTTTCCCTTCCAGCGTTCGGATAGCGCCTGAAAGTACAATGAATTTTCCGCAACCTGAGCCATTTCGTATTCAGGATCCACGTTGTTGGTATCATAACGGCTAAGGGTTTTGGTTTCCCTGGCGATTCGAACCGGTCCGATTTCGGGGACGCTATTTATAATATGTCTGGGATGGGTTCTGGCCATTTCCAATTCATCTTTCGTAATATTATCCAATAGACTTTTGAAATCAATATCCAGTCTTTTGTAATGTGGAGTATTTACATTGGCTAAATTTTGGTTCAATAACTGTTGCCGAAGGTTGGACGCATCCATCGAACGTTCAAGAAGCTTACTGCTCCGGCTGTCTAATAAATCTGCCCACATATTTTACACCTCTCTGATAGACTATACCAAGATAATCGGTATTTCTCTCCCAAAGTTTAGCATTTTCAGATAAAATATTTCTCTGGCTTTTGGGAAAATCCTTCCACTTACGAGTTTTTTTGCTAAATATCTTTAAAAAGTTAGATTGGAGGCGGGAAAGGTTTACGAATGATTCGGATTCAATTGAGAAGACTGGATTTGTTAAACAATAGCAATTCTCGGGCGGCAGGCCCCCTACTTTGGCAGGAAATTTCGGATCAGGAGACGAATTTTGATTATTGTTTTTCATAAAGAGAAAGCAATTCCGTCAAAACAACAAGAGCATCATTATTCTTTGGTAGTTTCACTTCTTCCATATCCTTGGCCGCTTTTTGAAGGGAAACTTTTGCCAGTTGCTGAATATTTACCAGTTCATAACGGCGCACATACAAATCCTTCATGATCAAATAATCGTTCTGCGTCATCCGTAGCACCAAAGAAGACAGCCAAGGATACTGTTCTTGGATGCGCAAGGATTCTTCAATGGAATTGGCAATCGAAATCTTTTGTTTTTCTAAAAAGCCTTTGACTTTCCGGCGGGACAATTCCTTAACCACTATGGTCCCCGCAGCATAATCACCAAGCCGTTTGGCCTTTTTATTGAAAAACATCGTCAGGAGTCCTAATCCATAAAAAAAAGGCAAAAAATCGATCATCCGAATCACGTTACGCAATAGTACATTCCAAAACGAAAGGGCATAGCCTCCTTCACGACGGACCCGGATATTGACTAGTCTTTTGCCAACGGTTTGACCGTTCATCACTGTTTCCAGAATGATATGATAGCCAATGAGAATTACAAGTATCAGCGCGATTAACAACGCCCCGGTTAATGAATGACCCCAACTGGTAATTTTGCTTTGAAGGTCATTTAGATTCATCATATTTAATGCGCTAAGGATTCCGCCGATCATCAACCACTGGACAATGGTATCCAGCGCGATAGCTAAAAAGCGGGAGCCAATGCCGGCTATTTCATAATCGAGCTCAACATTTTCCGGGGTCACTATTTTATACGTATCATTCATTTTAGGATCCTTTCAATCATGTAAAAACAGGAGTTATTCCATGGCAATCTCATTTTTGAATTCCCGGCAAAAACGCTGGAACCGTTTGGAACAATTATTAATCAAGGCTGAAAAGATGAAGCTAACTTCCTTTTCCAAGGAAGAATTGATAGAATTGTCAGTGCTTTATCGTCAGACAGCCACGGATTTGGTCACAGCAAAAACCCAGCGGCAACCGGATGAACTCATTCACTTTTTAAATGATGTAACGACCCGCGCCTATCATTTTATCTACCGGACAGAAAAGACGACTCTCCGGCAATTTCGTGACTTCATCACTACGGAGTTCCCGGCCTTGTTTCGCCAGAACTGGCCGGTAATCCTGTTTTCACTCGCCCTCTTATTGATAGGCTGGCTTACCGGTTTTTTAGGTTATCTGACGGGACCCAAATTTATCCAAGGATTATTGCCTGATGCATTCACCCGGAAAATTATCCAAGGTTATCAGCAAAAGACGTGGTTTAATGACCCCTTGGTTTCCCGTCCCTACATTTCATCCTTTATCATGTACAACAACATCCGGGTGGCGATTAGCGCCTTCGGAGGGGGGATGTTACTCGGAACGCTCACTTGCTGGGCCATTTTATTCAACGGATTTCTTCTCGGGGTTCTGGCGGCGATTTTTTTTAAACAGGGTCATCTGCTGTCCTTTTGGGCCATGATTTTACCCCACGGAATCATCGAATTGACCGCCATTAGTCTTTCGGCGGCAGCCGGTTTGTTACTGACCAGGGCCATCCTGTTCCCGGGCGATTTAAACCGCTCCGACGCCCTAAGGATCTCGGGTGTCAAAGCCGTCCAACTACTTACCGGGACTGTAATCATGCTGATCGTCGCCGGGTTGATTGAAGGTTTTTTTAGCACGGTATCCACGGATGTAATTCCTGAATTCGGCCGTTTACTGTTTGCCGGACTTACCGGAATCCTATTATGGCTTTATTTTAAACCTCATCATGCTCAAAACAAGCCTTTTCTTTTCAAATCGTTGTAGTGTTCCATTACGCTTTGACGAATGGCGGTCGGATCAACTTCCATCACTTGAATCCCATAATTGCCCAAACATTTCACCGTGAGTGCACGTTCTTTCAACAACTCCAGTGCTGTTCCTTTCAAATAAGCGCTTCGTTCATCCGTAAGGGGAAGATCGGCAAGCCTGTTCATAGATTTTTGCCGCGAAAGAACACAAGTAACCAAATGACGGCGGCTGAATATCTGCAAATATTGAATCAATTCCTTGGAAGACTCATTATCCAATAGATCGGTATAAATAAAAATCAAGCTCCGCTTATTCAATTTCTCTTGCAAAAAATTAAAGGCATTACGGTAATCACTTTCAACCATTTCCGCTTGAGCAGTATAAAACTGGTTAATAAACGTTTGAATATGAGCTTTCCCTTTTCCAACCGGCAGGAAATGCTCGATCCGGTTATTAAAACTTAAGGCTCCGACCATATCGCCATATTCCTGGATGTTATAGGCCAGGAGGATGGCGGAATCCAAAATATGGTCCAAACGACTGGCCTCGGACGTAATTTGGTCAAACAGGACTCTTCCGGTATCCAGAATCAAAAAAACATTTTGATCTTTCTCGGGCTCAAATTGGTTAATTACCGGCTTACCCCGATGAGCGGTAACTTTCCAATTAATTCTCCGGTAATCATCCCCCGGAGTATATTCCCTGAGTTCCGCCAATTCACCGCCTGAGCCGATTCTTCTCATGGGATGCCGTCCTAATTCGGCGTTGTCCGCTAGCTGACCCAGAGACCGGGAGAACAATTTTTCCAAGTCCGGATAAACCTTAAGTTTTTCCAGTAAAGGTATCTTGAACTGATAGGTAAATAACTGCAGTCTCCCATTAATTCGCAGGTTAAGATCGCCAAAATCGAAAACGCCTCGTACCGGGGCAATCATCGGGTAAGAAAAAAGCCCTTCCCCGTGAGGGGGCAGACCGATAACACCTTGATACTGCCTGGCTTTTGCCACAAACGGAGGTTCATCTTTTATCCGCACCATAACCGCACGTCCAGGGTTGGTAAGAATAATTTCCACAATAAACTCTTGGTTTTGATAGCATGGGTTCGCAAACGCCCGCCTCGCCCTAATCGGGGGCTGCTTTAGCGTCAAATAACGATCTCCCAGCCAAGCCAGAATCAAGACGATGAAGGCATAACCAATATACCAACTCGGCCAAAAAAACGCCGCAGTTCCCAACGAAAACAAAAATCCAATAAAATACCAAGTGAAAACCATATCTACCTCGGCACTTTCAAATTATTGATGATTGTTTTCAAAATGCCATCACTATTCCTACCGTCAATGACGGCTTCCGGTTTTACCAAAACCCGGTGGCGGAGTACCCTATAAACCACTTCCTGAACATCATCGGGAATAACATAGTCTCGGCCATTAAAAGCGGCATAAACTTTTGCAACATGCAACAAACAGATTCCCGCTCTGGGACTTGCGCCCAATGTCAACATGGGATTCTCACGGGTCGCTTGGACAATCTGATAAATATAATCAATAATTTCCTGCCTCACAGTAACATTGGCAATCATATACCGCATTTCCAGTATTCCGTCCCTATCGGTTACAGGCTGAATTTTTTCTAAATCAAGCTCTCCCACCATTTTCCCCTGATAACGCCGGTATATCTCAATCTCAGTAATGCTGTCGGGATAAGATAATTGCAGTTTTAAAAGGAAGCGGTCCAGTTGGGCCTCGGGCAACGGATAGGTACCTTCATATTCCAAAGGGTTTTGAGTCGCCAGAACCATAAAAATCGGCGATAAACCCTTTAATTCTCCATCGACCGTCACTTGTTTTTCTTCCATGGCTTCCAGAAGGGCTGCTTGAGTCTTCGGCGGGGTGCGGTTGATCTCGTCCGCCAACAATATATCGGTGAAAATCGGCCCCGGTTTCAAAGAGAACTGCTGCCTTTGATGATCGAAAATATTGGTGCCGGTTATATCGAGCGGCATCAAATCCGGAGTAAATTGTACCCTTTTGTAATCAGCCGACAGGGCTCGGGAAAACGATTTGGCAATCAATGTTTTGGCTACCCCGGGCGGTCCTTCCAATAAAATATGTCCTCCCACAAGGAGGGCGATTAAAAGGCCATCGATCACGTCCTCCTGGCCTACCACAACTTTGGCGAGTTCTGATTTTATTTGGCTGCAAAAGGATTGGACTTTTTCCATGCGTGAAACTCCTTCCGGTATTCATCCAATTGGGATGCAATCACTAAAAACTGTTTTGATGAAAGCTTCTTGCCTACTCCCCGCTCAGGCTTATCGGATAAATCGCTAAAACTGGAATGTAATTTTAGAAGCGAGCCGTATTCTTTACCGCTAAGCCGGTTCATTGCCATAATCAACTGTTCGGGAGGTGCATCCACAGGCAAACGAGTGAGATCGGCCATGATTTTCATTAAATCCCGCCATAAATTATCCAGGACAAATTTTCTTTTTCCAGCTTGCTCAAAAAGGCCCGCCAAGGAATAAACAAACTCGTCATAAGAGCGGCCGCGGGCCAAGGTTAACGACCGGGGGCGACCAAAACGGGCTGCTGTTTTCCAAATAACGATAACCACCGTTAAAAAAAGCAGTAAACCGCCAACCCAAAAATGGTTAAATATCATTGCGGGCCTCTGGATGGCTTTGAAATGATCAACCTTAAAGGCCAGGTTATAAAAGTCAATTCCCCCGGAAGAAGAAAATTCCCGGATGATTGCGGCGAAAATTACCGCATTATCCGGATGACGTTTAAGAAAATGGTTGGTTAAACCATCTACATCGTTCCAAAAGATAAGTTGCCCCGCTCCAAAGGACTGCCGATAGATAAAAAAGCGATCCCCGGTGCCATAAAGCCCCTGTTCAGGGTGTTTCATCACTGGAATTTTCGTTTTATTGGGGTGATATTTCAAGTTATCCAGCCAAGGGACTGACTGGCGATTTGGATGAAAAATCCGGCCGGTTTGAATGTTTAAAAGCGATAATTTCCTTCCGGTTACCTGAATGCTAGGGAAGCCGGCACTCAACTCCAGGATGGTCCCCCCGCGTCTTACCCAATCCAACAATCGTTTTTGATGTTCCGTTGGCCCGTCTCCGCGCCGAGAATTGGTCGTGATTACGACCAATAGGTTCCGACGGCTTTCCGGGAGTTTATCGATGACAGACACATGGTACCCCGACTTTGCCAGCAGAAGATGGATGGCCTTCAGTCCTTCAGGACTGTAACTTTCCGGAGCATAGACAGTAAATTTCTTTTCGGAAAGCGCAACCCAGCTCAAGAATAACAAAACGCATAATATAAGGACTAAACCTAAAATACAGACAAAATACTTATTTCTCAACATGTGGGTTACCCATGGTCGATTCAATTATTTTTAAATCCTCAATTAAACGGTGATAATCTTCGATCTGACAGTTCCGTAAACCAAACCACTTTTCTTGAAATACCAAAACCAGTTCGGAAAAAGCGCGATATCCCGGATGATTGGGTCCAAAAAGGCGACAAGCAATTTGTAAATTGGTTTTGTCAGAAAGGCGAAGGCTGCTATCGGGTAAGATTCTATTTCTTTGCAGAAATTCCAGCCCTGTTAAATACAATAGCCGAACTGCCTCTTTAAGTTGGCCTTTTTCCGCCAGCACTTGGGCTTGGTATTTCAAATCACGAACCGGTTTACCAATGCTTTTTTGATGATCGGTTCTACCAGACCTTTCCAACGCTCCCGAATGAATGAACATTTTGGGAATGAAATAGACCAGTAAAAAAGGCAATGCTATCAAGCTCACTAAACCCAAGCCCCGAAAGATTTTTGGCCAAAACCGATCATCAATTTTTCTTTTGGTGGACTTGGTTTTACCAATCCAGTCAGCGATCTGACGCCACAATCCTTTCAGCGAGCGGAAACGGTCCGGGTAATCAAAATGTTTATCCCTGATAATCACCCGAATATTATGGCGCAGATCCCTAATTGGATAAGAGAGAATCTGTTTCCGGTCACCTTTATCAATAGAAGTAGTCTCTTGTTGGGCAGCCCGGGCTGTAAAAATTAACATTCCGAACAAAAAAACCACCATAAGCCCAATCAGAATTTTTCTCAAAGAAAATGGCTCTCCCTATACTCTAAATTTGTACAGACTTCGAAGAGGCGTTCCCCTCATCTTCCGTCCATTGTAATTGAATATCATAGCCTTCTTTCCGGATGAGTAAGTCGTAATAAATTGCAGTCAATGGTCCAAAGAAATAGGCGCCTAAAAAAGTAAGCACAAATAAACCGCAAAGGCTAAAGATCCCAACGATAATATAGGCAATCATATTTTTCAGCACCATCGCCAATACAATGGGTATAATCAGGATTCCCAAAGCTATACAGCCCATCAAATAACCCAATAAATAAACCACCAATAATGACAATAAAATCCGCAGGCGATGGCCTGCCATTAATTTAAGACCGCGACCGATAGAACCCAGCACATCAATCTTTTCAAAAACAACTACCGGCAAAGCCATACAAAAAAAGAAGCCGACCAAAATCTGCAGGAAACTATTGGCGTAGGAAATCATGACATTTCCTACAACCCAGCCATGAATGCTGGCTATTAAGGATACGATGAATCCAGGAAGTGCAACGATATAGAGCACCAATCCCACGATAAATTGAACCAAAAAAATCCGTCCCCGGTTCCCTTTTATCCCCTGAAAAACTTCTTTGCGCGAAGTCTTTTGATCATGCAAACCATTTTTAAAGATCAGGAAATTACCATATGTATAGTAAATGCCTCCAATACATATCGAAACGATAAAAGCAATCAGCACCAGGATCATCAATATGATTCCCAAAACAATCACCATTACCGAGCTATGACCTAATTCCGACCAAAACATCGAATTTCCAATCGGGATATGGGTTCTATAGCTGAGCACCATGAAGTAGGCAACTGCAGCCATCACACCGGATAAAAGGATCAGAACCGCCGGTAAAAACGACTTTACAAAAACCACTGGAAACGACCAAAAATTTTCCCGCAAAATCGTAAAAGTGCTATCCAAAATATCTCTTGTCCCCATCGGTTTTAAATGATTTTTCATTGAAAATCCTCTTTTCCTCTTTGCAACATGGGATGGAAAACTAAAAAAAGAATTTCTAAAAATTCCATTCGATGTCCAAGGGGGATTTTCCTGCCGGATTCCATTGTTTCCCATTGAGATGAAAGCTTTTTAAAAACTGATAAATCCTTAAAATAAGGACAACATACATCTAAGCCCAAATTTTCTTGGACAAGTTGCCAGTGGTTACGATGATGGGTAAGTGAAATCATGGATTGTAGTCAAAAAAGACATGCAAGGAGAATCTGACGAATGACGAAAGATATTATTGATGCTATTAAGGAACGGCGTAGTGTCAGGGAGTTTGAAAAAAGGGATATTCCCGATGCCACCATCGGAAGATTACTGGAGTCGGCCCATTTAGCCCCGAGCGCTGGAAACTTGGAACCCTGGAAATTTATTGTAGTCAAGCAGGACGGTTTAAAAGCTAAACTCTCCGAAGCTGCTTATGGACAAAGATCGCTCCGTTCAGCCCCGGTATGCATTGTAGTCTGCGCGGATCCGGGTCGCTCGGCAGCCAAATACGGTGACCGGGGAGCTAATCTTTACTGTTTACAGGATACAGCCGCGGCCGTTGAAAATTTATTATTAACTGCTACGGGATATGGTTTAGGAAGTTGCTGGGTAGGGGCCTTTAATGAACAGGAAGTTCAGGAAGATCTCGGTTTAGAAACCGGCCTAAGACCAGTTGCCATAATCCCGGTGGGTTATCCCGTCAGTGAAGTTGAAGTTGATGAAGTGCCCCGGCGGACGGTGGACGAGGTGACCGTTGTGATGTGAAAGAAGCTTATGAATAAAACGAGTAATCCTATGGATAGATTACAGTCGAAAATTAAAAAGAGCCGTTGCAAAAAGGATTTAAAATCAATGAGATATACTTTGGTGATTATGGAGAACTTCCATTTGGAATCTTTATCGATATTTTCCTTTTTGCAACAGCCCCTAAAGTTAGATATAATTTAACGGATTTTTGGTCCAGCCCCACTTGATAACTTCAAAATGCAGATGCGGACCGGTGCTGCTGCCCGTGGAACCAACTGCGCCAATTTTCATTCCGGTTCCAACCCTTTGTCCTACCCGGACATTTATCTTGGACAAATGGGCATATCTAGTTTTCAAACCATTTCCATGGTCAAGGAGAATACATTTACCGTACCCTCCATTCCATCCGCTTTCAACAACTTTACCGTCAGTATAGGCATAGACAGCGCTTCCATAAGCCGCAGCAATATCCAATCCACTATGAAATCGTTTACGTCCTGTGATAGGATGAATCCTTGTACCATACGGGCTGGATATCCTTTTACCTCTGACAACTCCGTAATCATTCCTGCTGCTCTTTGAAACCGTTAATTTTGTCCCGATTTGGACGATTGCATGGACCGGCTTTTTCAGATCTTGGGTATCTTTTATATTCAGAGAAGTTTGGTATCCGTTCAGCAAGGTAATATGATAGACAACTTTCCTTTGCCCTTCAATTCCTTCCCTGAGGATCTTTTTTTTGTTTTTATAAAGGGTATTGCTTTTTTGATACTCGATTGTAAACGGAATCGGTTCCAAAACCGTATTTTCCAATTCTACAACCACATCCAGTTTGGGATCGAGAGGCTTAATGACCAGTTTTTCACCAGGAAACATTTTATCGGGATCGATATCCGGATTTAACCTCTCTAAATCATCGACTGTTATCTGATGAACCTTGGAGAGATTCCAAAGATTATCCCCTCTTTTGACTTCTATTACCGTCGCTTCTTGCTCAAGAGCATAAAGCTTCCCTTTGGCTGCTTTTAAGGTATCGATTTCTTCCGGCTTCACTGCTGTTTTAATAATTTTAACTTTTTGAGAAAAAACAATCCTCTTAATGCGGGCATTTTTATCAACATCGGCAAGGTAGTTCCGTTTATACTGTTCCAATAATTTTTCCAGAGAATCTCTTTGGGAAAGGGTGAACCATTTTTCCCCATCCACCCATAATTGATAGGCCGGTTTTTTAGTGAATCCTTCAGCTATGATTTTCAGGCCGGGTAGCGCTGCCAAAACCAAAAGAACTGCAGTTAATAACAGTACTACGCTTTTTTTCGTCAATGAAGTCACACACCTTCTATGGTAGAGTAAATTATAATGCTTTCCCATACAAAAAACGGCTGGATGCTAAAAGCAATTTCATAAGTACGACTATTCTACCATAAAAGGTTCTTCAAATTTGCAGGTAAAATTTGAAATCAATTAAACCTTAATCCGGCAAGTTCTTAATTGATGGGTTCCTGAAAGTTACTTGCCGGATCCATGTTAAAACAAGCTCTAAGAGTCTTTCAAATTCCTTAGTCCCGGAAAATCCACCCCATACCGTTCCGCCCGAAAAACTTTGTATTCCGGTGACTTATCGGATTTTAGGTTTTCTTGCGGAAATCGATTCATATAACTCCATACTTTTTTCCCGCGCGGCGTTACTTCAAAAAAATTTCCCTTAGGACCGTTGCAAATTAAAGTGTTACCGTTTGGAAGCCTTTGGGCTCCCGAAATATAAGCGGAATAAAACTTTTCCGTCAACTTGGGCCCATAAGTCCAAATCGTTTGATCCGGTCCGAATTTTTCACCCGGGATTTGAGAATAATTCCCCTCACTATCGAGGGGCGGTTTAATCTCAACCACTGTGGAATACCCTTTTCCCTCCTCTTCACGATTAAGCCCGTTATTAAAGATTAAAATATTACCTTGCCCGGGAACCCCGTTTTTAATCCACTTGGCGTCATGCTGCCCGAAGAGTTGTTGATCGCCAATTCCTCCCGCAGCATACGCTCTAGGATTACCCCAGCGATACAAAAGATCCCCGCCTTTCCCATATCTTCCGCCGGTGTGCCCAGCGGCTTCCTCGGTGGTAGTGCTGTGGTCAATGATCCATATTTCATTAAATCCATGGACCGATACCACGATCTGATCCAATCGTTGATTGTAATCGATGGCATTGGTATGGGTCCAATCCGCTCCTCCGGCGCCTGGCGCCATGGTTCCAATATAGTTTATATCCACTAATTCGGGATGGTTTTGTACTGATCCGTAATTCTTCATCCCCGGATCATTCTCTTGGATTAAATGATCCCATAAATGCCATTGCCAGACAATTTTACCTCCCGATGAACCGGTAGGTTGAACCTCAATGATATGATCCGGCCATAATTCATCTTTCTCAATCAGTTTGGGATCCCGTCCGAACGCAATCGCCTCCGCTTTACTCTTTCGTTCCCAGGCAATCATCAATATATTACCGTTCGGCAATTTCTCGATATCGTGATGCTGGCGATATTGCGCGCTTGAATATACAAATTGCCATACCAGATTGCCGTCCCAATCAAATTCCTCAATTCGGCCGCCTGCTCCACCTGCGACAAAAGCAGGTTTACCCGGGGGCGATTGTTTGGCTGCCCGCAATAAATTTCCGTTTTCCAACAAATAAACCGACAGCCCGGGTAAGTCGCGACTGGTCCAGGTATGAACCACATCGCCTTGATTATTAATCAAGTAAGTAATGGGGGAATGCAACGGATTAAATAGCGTATATCCTTTGAAAGGGCGATATTGTTTATTTACCATCAAAATGGCGACAGTTCCTAAAATGAAAATGATGACGAAAGATAAAACTGATTTTTTCCCAAGTATCATCTAGCAAACTCCTTTTCCAGTTTTGTTTTCAATGAAGATGCAACCATTAAATGATTCACCTTAAAATGGAATGAATGCCGAAAAAAACGAGCAAGCATACACATCATACGATAACGATTTTAGCTTACCTTCAAGCCTTCGCCGTAAGCGCCACGATTTCCTCTTTTACCTTTCATCCATGGAATTTGATGTCTGACATTTCCATTTCCGTTCTTAAACACTTTCTTCATTCAAACATATACTAAAAACATAGATATCCTTATTTCACTGGAGGGGAAAACCGTGGTGAACTTTCAATCTTTTACCGGGATTATATCGAGAATTGAGAACATGGGGATCGAGATGGATGGAAAAGAAAGCTGCAATCTTTTAATGTCCGTAGAAAATACTGAGGGCAGGATCATAAATTTTGTCATTCTGCCAACCACCTATTTTGTAAATCATCAAATGATGCTGGCGGGAGAAAAAGTGACCGGGTTTTACGATGGAAACGCCCCGGCGCCTTTTATTTACCCGCCGCAACTTATAGCCATTGTAATGGCCGGAGCGAGACAGGGGCAAACTGTAAAAGTCGACCGTTTCAACAGGTATTTATTGAGCAGTGACGGTACTTTAAAATTAAACATCTCACAGGAAACTCTGATTGTACTGGAAAACGGGCAACTTTTTACAGGAGACCCGGGAAACCGCGACCTTATTGTGGTTTACGGGCCAACAACCAGAAGTATTCCAGCTCAAACAACCCCCTATGAGATTGTAGTGATGTGTTAGAAACAATCTTCAATGAATTCTTTCTGTGGTTCGGAAAATGAATCGAGTCGCAAAATAACTTTGTCAACCCCCAAAACATAGTATATAATTCATATGGAGTATTAAAAAAAGAAAAATCCCCTATTGATTCACTATAACAGAACAACGGGATGCCCGCAAAGGATCATGCCTTACAGGTCACTCCGGTTCCGCTTACCAAGGAGGAAAACAATTGATTATCATTAAAACTCCCGAACAGATTGAGCTCATGGCCAAGGCCGGTAAAGTCCTGACTGCCTGCCACCGGGAGCTCCGCAAATACATCCGCCCGGGTATCACCACCATGCAAATTAATGACTTTGCCGATAAATTCATCCGTTCCCACGGGGCAAAAGCCGAGCAAAAGGGTTATCACGGCTATCCTTTCGCAACCTGCGCTTCAGTCAATGACGAAATCTGTCATGCCTTTCCCACCCAAAAACCGCTCCAGGAAGGCGATATCGTCACCATTGATATGGTTATAAACCTCAATGGCTGGATGGCCGATTCCGCCTGGTCCTATCCGGTTGGAAAAGTATCTCCCCAAGCTGAAAAACTCCTTCGGGTTACCAAAGAATCTCTTTACCTTGGTATCCAAAAGGCTGTCAGCGGTAACCGCCTCGGCGATATTGCCCATGCTGTACAGGAGCATGCGGAATCCAATGGATTTTCCGTGGTGCGGGATTATACAGGGCACGGCATCGGCCAGTCCATGCATGAAGGCCCGGAAGTCCTCCATTTTGGCCATCCCAACAGAGGGATTATTCTCAAGGAAGGGATGGTTTTTACCATCGAGCCCATGATTAATGTTGGGGCTTACGGCCTGACAATCGACTCAAACGGGTGGACGGCCAGAACAGTCGACGGCAGCCTGTCGGCCCAATATGAACATACTATCGCCATTACCAAAAACGGCCCGCTGGTCCTGACCGAACAGGACTAATGGAGGGAAATAACTCTTTATTCTCCGTGGTTTGATACTCAAGAGTAAACCACCGGCCCAGACCGATGGCTACCTGAACAAATAACTCTGCACTCCGGTCATTACCATGTGCACCGCGATTACAGCCAGCAACAGCCCGGATAAACGTTCCAGCGCAACCAATAACCGGGCTGGAATCAAAGTCCCCATAAAGACTCCCACCAGCAAAAGAACTGCGGTCGCAAGCCAAGCCAGCCCCATCATGGCTAAGCCCACGAAAGGTTGGGTAGCTGATTGGGCGGCCATGATCATCACCGTAGCCAAAGCCGACGGACCGACAATCAGGGGTATAGCCATCGGCACAATAAAGGGTTCACTATGATCCTCCTTGGCACTGGCGAGGCGTTCGTCCGGAAATACCAGCCGTAAGGCGATAATTCCCAAAACCACACCCCCGCAGATCTTCAGATCCGAGGGACCAATCTCCAGGATATTCAAAAACCACGGACCCACCGCATAGAAAACCGTTAAAAGCAAAAGGGAAAGGATTAATTCACGAATTACGATTTTGAGATGGCGTTTGGGGTCAACATGAGTTAACAACCCAAGCACTACCGGGAGATTGCCGAAAGGGTCCAGCACAAAAAAGAGGGTAATTGCAAGGGGTAAGGTTTGCATTGATGATCACTCCAAAGTATGAATATATATGAATATAAAAGAAAAGATTCTCCCGTTTCCGGAGAGAACCTCTTTTCGTTGAAAAGAAATAATAAATACGAATTTATTGAAACGGAAGATATTATAGGCGCCCAAACTGTTTATTTTAGCTTTTTGAGAACGCTTTTCCTTTCTACAAATTCAGTATTGACCCGAACTTGTATCACTTCTTCCGGGTTATGTTCAATCTTTTCAATGAGCCTTTTCACAGCAATCCGGCCCATTCTCTGTTTATAAACGCGTAAGGTAGTCAGCGGGGGATCAATCATTTCGCAAAAAGGCATATCATCAAAACCAATGATCGATACATCCTGGGGAATATTGATTCCTTGTTCTCTCATGGCCTTAATCGCGCCAAAGGCAATGATATCGTTGTCCGCAAAAAAAGCTGAAGGAAGGGAACCCTTTAATTGCAGGTATTTAAGTACATCATTATAAGCGCCTTCCATCGTAGGCTCAATTTCCAATAAATGATGTTTATTAAACTTAAGGCCGCAATTGTTTAAGGCGTTCAAGAAACCCGACTTCCGTTCATCAAAATTATTGATCCAGACCGAACTATGAAGATAACCGATTTCAGTGTGGCCCTGGTCGGCAAGATATTTAACTGCTTCGTATGTACCCTGCCGGTTGTTGATGATGACGATATCCAACTGGCGCTCATACTCGAAATGACTGTCGAGCAGTACCATTGGCAGGAATAATTGCTTAAAGGGTTCAATATCTTCCTGTTCCATTTCCGTGGCAAGCAACAATATCCCATCCGGCGATGTTTCTTCCAAAACCCGTAATACATCCATTTTGGTATTATCGACTTCATTCATATAGGAGACAAGAACATTATATCCTTCTTCCCGGGCCTCTTTATCAATACCTTCCATCAATTCCGAAAAAAACGGGGTTTCCGATACTACTTTTCCATGTTTTTTATAAATTACGAATCGGATGTTACGATTGTTTTTAAAGGCCGGCTTTGAAAGTAAATTGGTTGTATAACCTTTGTCCTCAACCAGTTTCAGTATTTTTTGCCGGGTTTCTTCGCTGATTCCGGGCTTATTATTAAGCACTAAAGAGACGGTTGCAGGCGATATACCCAATTCATCCGCTATATCTTTAATTCGTAATGGCATAATGAACGACTCCTATGGCGCACACGCGCGATTGATAATCCTATTGTAATCAATTCTTACTAAAAATCAACAATAAATTCCCTTAAGAGTGAATATATACATCCCAGCCCATGTATTTTCCCAACGCTTCTTCCAAAATCTTTGCCGTTAATGATCGGTTCATGGCCACATGATGTTCAAAACCATTTTGACAAATATAATTCATTAACTTTTGCAATCCCGGTATCTTGCACAATGTCAAGCCACCGAAACTATTGACTTTTTGGTCGAGGAATTCCCCTTCGCCAATATAAACCTTGATTTTCCCACGGATATCGTCAGTGGATATTTTGGCGAAAGTCATCGGACCGGATACTACCTGGGCCTTTAGAGCCCCAAAGCATTTTTCCGTCCCGATCGTAGTACCCAAAATATCCAGATTTGCGATCTCAAATTCGGTTCCAAAAAAACTCTTGGGGAAATTGGAGCAATGCTGGCTGATACAAATATCCCGATCATCGCCGAAGTTGTTGTTCCAATCCAGATAACCGGAAGGCTGACCCGAGGCCAGATAAAGGGCATACATGGTCAATGCCCCGGTGACGTCGGTTTCACAAGCGCTAGGTTTCCCTTTTTCCCCCATCATGCTCATAGAAAGGCAAGCCGCACAGCCATAATTATTTTCGAGGGAATCCCAGCATTGAATGGCACTGGCGTCACATTCGTTTTCCGCAATCCATTTTTCAAGTGTCAATGACAATTTTGCCTGTTTGATGATTTTCTCTTCCGGCACCTTGGAATCAATTCTGCCATAAGCCTTAATTTCGGCTGTCCGTTTACCAACCATTTCATCGTCAATCATCTTTTGGGCGGCAAATATAATCTCCGATAAATCGACAGTCGATACGGTAATCCCGGAAGCTTGAAGCAATTTCTCCGAATAGCGGACGGTTTGGAAAGCATTCGGCCTGGTACCGATAGCCCCGATTCTGGCATTCCGGATTCCTTTTACAACTCTGCATATTTTCTCAAAACCCTCGATGTCATCGGTTAATTCCTTGCTTTCAATAGCACAAGTATGCAATGTGGTCATTGTATATTTAATTCCGCGTTGATATAAACCGTTGCACACCGATAACTTGCCGCAAAAACTATCATTACGGTTTGCCAGGTCCAGCTTGTTGGGGTCATCGTCACAGGCTTGCACCAGCACTGGAACATCAAGCTTTGACATTTCAATAGCGCTTGCAACACCGATTTCTTCTCCGAAATTAGGAAGACAAATGATAATCCCGTCAATGAATTCACGGTTTTTTTGAAATAAAGCCGCACATTTTTTAGCATCGGAGAGTGTAACCACAGCGCCCAAAGGAGTATCCTGCTCGGACAAAATTACCACGTCATAACCCATTTTCTTTAGTTTCGCCGTAATCGCCGCACGACCCTCGGTAACCAGATGCGACGGGAAAAAGCTGCGATTGCTGACAATCACGCCAAAAGTTGTTTTTTTCATAAGTATCCTCCTCGTAAAAATATTTTCGATAAAACAATTCTTTCAATTTTTTGATAATGTCCGTTCAACAGCTTTCTTCCAACCTTGATAAAGTTTTTCTCTTCTAGTCTCATCCATTTGGCTGTGAAATACGGCATCCTGAATCCGCAGACTTTGGATTCCCTCCAGATTTCGCCAGATCCCTACTGCCAGGCCGGCCATATAGGCCGAGCCCAAAGCCGATAATTCCTCGATGCGGTTGCGTACAACATCAACTCCCAGCACATCCGATTGAAACTGCATCAAAAAGTCATCTTTGGTCGGACCACCGTCAACCCGTAATTCACCAAGGGAAACGGAAGATTCCTGGGCCATCAAATCAACAATATCCTTAATCTGATAAGCAATCGATTCTTCAGCCGCTCTAACCAGGTGCGCTTTCCCTGTTCCACGGGTCATACCTTGAATGCTCGCTCTGGCCTCACTATCCCAATAGGGCGCGCCGAGTCCCACAAAAGCCGGAACCAAATAGACTCCGCCGGTATCATCGATCGAAGCTGCGATACCACCGGCTTCTTTAGAACTAGCAAGTAATTTCAAATCATCCACCAGCCACTTAATGGTGGCCCCGGTGCAATTGATATTTCCTTCGAATACGTAGTCCACTTTCCGGTTCATTCCCCAGGCTATAGAACTTACAATCCCGCTTTCCGAATTCAGAGACTTGTCCCCAATATTCATCATAATTGACGAACCCGTTCCATAAGTGGCTTTGACCATTCCCTTTTTAAAACAATTCTGACCAAACAGCGCGGCATGGGAATCACCCATGACCCCTGAAATCGGGATCTCTCGGGATAGAATCCCTTTGCAGGATGTATGCCCAAAAATCTCATCGGAAAACTTAACTTCGGGCATCATACTCCGTGGTATGGTGAAGATATCTAATAATTCCCGGTCCCATTCCAAATCATGAATGTTGAATAATAAGGTTCTGCTGGCATTGGAAAAATCCGTGACATGAATTTTGCCGCCGCTGAGATTCCATATCAGCCAGCTATCGATGGTTCCAAAAAAGAGTGAACCGCTTTCCGCTTTTTCCCTAATCCCGGCGACGTTATCCAATATCCATTTCATTTTCGGCGCGGAAAAATAAGGCGAAAGAACCAGTCCGGTTTTTTCTTTAATTGTTCTGGCAAACCCTCTGGCGGCTATATCTTTGCAAATTGCTCCCGCCCTTTGGCACTGCCATACGATTGCATGATAAACCGGCATACCGGTGTTTTTATCCCAGATAAGCGCGGTTTCCCGTTGATTGGTAATGGAGAGGGCCCGAAGCTGATCTTTGTTAATGTGGCTGTTTTCCAAAACTTCTTGGATGGCTTGTAAGGTCTTTTGATAAATTTCCACAGCATCGTGCTGAACCCAACCGGGATTGGGATAAAATTGCCGGTGTTCGACTGTCGAACGGCAAACCAGGTGGGCCGATTCATCAAAGATAATGGCTTTAGTGCCCGAAGTCGATTGGTCGATTGCCAAAATGAAGGAAGCCATTCTTCATTACACCTCCACCATTTTTCGGGCAATCGCTGCAACATTTTCGGCAGTCAATCCATAATGCTTAAATACTTCGGCAGACGTTCCGGTTACAGTGGCTTCATCCGGAATACCCAATATTTTCATGGGTACGGGTCTGTTTTGGGACACAACCTCCGCGACAGCCGCGCCCAATCCGCCATGAATATTATGTTCTTCAATGGTAATAATCCGGCCGGTTTCAGCGGCTGCTTTTAAAACAGCTTCTTCATCCAGGGGTTTCAGGGTGTGCATATCGACCACCCGGGCCTTGATTCCTTTTTCCTGCAAAAATTTTCCGGCGTCCAAAGCGATCCGCACGGTTTCTCCCGTGCCAATAATCGTTATATCGCCGCCATCCAGCAACAGGTTGGCGCGACCCAACTGAAACGGAACATTATCTTCGGTATATACATTGGGAACTGTATTCCGGCCCATTCTCACATAAACAGGCTCATCATAATCGACTAATGTTTCAACCAGTTTTCGGGTCTGATAAATATCGCAAGGCAAGACAACTGCTATTCCCGGAATTGCTCGCATCACCGCGATATCCTGCAACGAATGATGGGAAGTCCCAAGAGCTCCGTAACTGACGCCACCACTCACTCCGATCAATTTGACATTCGTATGGGCATAAGCCGCATCAACTTTCACCTGTTCAAGACTACGGGCGGAAAGGAAACATGCGGGCCCGCAAACAAAAGGTTTTTTATGACATGTTGCAAGCCCGGCGCCGATTCCGACCGAATTTTGTTCAGCAATTCCAATTTCCACGAACTGCCGCGGCAGTTCTTCGGCAAATTTATCAAGGGTTACGGAACCTCGGGCATCCGTCGTCAACACGATGATGTTTTTGTCTTTCTTCGCCAGCTCTAAAAGAGTATCCGTGAACATTTTCCGGCACGGTATCGTATTGGTCATGAGTTTGCCACCTCTTCCCATTGTTCCCTTAGTTCTTTCAAGGCTTGTTGCATTTGTTCATCACTGGGGACTCCATGGTGCCATTTGGGGGCGTTCTCCATAAACGAAATTCCTTTTCCTTTGGTGGTATTGGCGATTACCATGTGGGGTTTTCCCGAAACAGCGGGAAGTTTCCGGAAAAGTTCAACCAAACTGGCAATATCATTCCCGGCGACTTCCCGCACCTCCCAACCGAAAGCTTTCCATTTATCGGCGAAAGGCTCAAGATGCATAACATTTTCCGTACTGCCACTAATCTGTAATCGGTTACGGTCCACGATTGCGATTAAATTATCCAATTGATAATGTCCGGCCGCCATCGCCGCTTCCCAAACCGATCCTTCCGCTTGTTCGCCGTCACCCATTAATACATAAACTTTATATGCCTTGCCATCCATTTTCCCAGCCAGCGCCATTCCAATGGCAGTCGATAATCCATGGCCAAGGGCTCCGGAATTCATTTCAATTCCCGGTACCTTAACAGTTGGATGACCGATAAGGCGCGACTTGTAACGGCTGAAAGTTTTTAATTCTTCCTTCGGGAAAAAACCCAAATCGGCAAGGATAGTATAATAGCCTTCCACACTATGCCCCTTACTTAATACGAACCGATCCCTGTCATCCCATTTTGGATTTTGAGGGTCAATATTCATAATTTCATAGTATAAAGTTACCAAAATGTCTAGCGATGATAAAGCACCACCTGTATGGCCGGTTTTGGCGTCATAAATCATTTGAACGAGATCCATTCGACGTTCTACTGCCTTTTTCCGTAATTCCTGAATACTGTACAAATGAAATCCCCCTCTCTGCCGAATTCAATCAATACGATGTTTCATACCCTGGGACGTTCCCGATTGGGCGTGTTTTAACAAAAACTGCACTTGTTGCATTTGCGGCATTGCAACCTGAGCTCCTTTACCCGTTGTGGAGAGAGCCGCCGCTGCATTTGCAAAGCTGACGCATTCTTCCGGTGGCAATCCTTGAGCAAGCGCGACCGCGAAAGCACCGTTAAAAGTATCTCCCGCTGCCGTCGTATCAACAGTTGCCACTTTGAATCCCGGGACATAAGTGGATTGGTCTTCCCGAATCAAATAAGCGCCCTTTTTGCCAATCTTAAGAATCACCGTTTTAACTCCCTGCGAGAGCAATTTCAAAGCAGCACGATTCAGCTGGGTTTCATCAAACACTTCCGTCCCGGTTAAAATTTGGAGTTCCGTTTCATTGGGCGTAATATAATCAATGGATGAATACATTTTCTCCGGTAAAGTTCCGGCAGGAGCAGGATCGAAGATAACCATTTTGCCATGTTCTTTTAACTTTTGAATCGCATAAAACGCAGTATCCAAGGGAATCTCCAGTTGAAACAAAAAAACATCGAATTCCAGCATCCAGGAAATTTGGCTATCGATAAATTCCCGATCCACCAAATGATTAGCGCCGGGAACAACGATAATATCATTTTCACCCGATTTATCCACTTCAATGACAGCAATGCCGGAGGAAATTCCGGTTTGAGCCTTTACTCCCCGGGTGTCGACGCCATTTTGTTTTAGATTTTTTAATTGTTGTTCTCCAAAAACATCATCCCCGACTTTACCAACCATAGCGACGGATGGATAGAGGCGTCCCGCCGCAACAGCCTGATTAGCGCCTTTTCCTCCCGGAAAGGTCCCAAATTCTTTACCGATTATTGTTTCACCCGGTTTTGGAAAACGTTCCACTGTGGCTACTAAATCCATATTGATACTACCTACAACACAAATTCCGGACATGGCAACCTCCACGCATCCAAATTTCCCAAAACAATCTCCACAAAGTAGTAACAAACAGCATCCGCAAACTCAACCACCGGCTAAAGCCGGCGGGTTAAACCAATCACCGATTCTTAACCCCTGAAGAAAACAGGGTTTGGACACCAGATTCCAGTATAATATTGGAAAACGGTGTGACTTCGCCTGTTCTAACTACAAACTTGGCTTCGGATACTTTCCTTTTCAATTCGGTATGGGGAATAAATTCAATTTTCACTCCGGAAAGCAATTTTTTTATCGCCTCCAGCTGAGCCGGATTATCCTGTTTAATTTCTTCGGCAAGAATTACCCGTTCTAAATCAATTTCCCCGGAAACCACAGAGAGAACATCCATAAATCCGGGAATTCCGGCCGTTAAACTCAAATCAATCCGCTTTGTGTTCTGGGGAATCGGCAACCCCGCGTCACATATTACCGACGTATCATAATGACCCAATTCACCCAATGCCGCATTTAACGGTGCATTCAAAATGCCTTGTTTCTTCATGATCATGACCCCTTCCATCATCGTTATATTTCGAAAAACTCAACCATCACCGGCCGACCGCCGGGGGTCCGAATTTACATGGTTGAGAAAATCATTCCACATCAGCCTCTTCCAACAAGTTCCCATTGAATCGGTTTCAATTTGTTTCATTGAACCTCGAAGGCTTTGCAAACCGGCGGTCTCATGCAGCGTTTCTACTTTGCAAGGCCGCTTTCTTTTGCAAATCTCTTTGGATTTGGTCGACAACAACCGCCAGAACAATGACAAACCCTTTGATGACCATTTGCCAAAATTCCGATACCCCCAGCATGACCATGCCGTCGCTTAAAATGCCGATCACAAACGCGCCGATGATGGTACCGCCAATCGTTCCTATCCCACCCGATAGCGAGGTACCACCTAACACCGCCGCCGCAATGGCATTCATTTCCCAGCTTTCACCGGTGGCGGGATGCGCGGCGACAAGTTGCGAGGATACGATTAATCCGACAATGGCACAGCAAAAACCGGAAACCATATAGACCAGCATTGTAATCCGTTTGACTCTGACTCCCGAAAGTTCAGCAGCCCGGGCATTTCCACCAATCGCGTAAATGTAATTTCCAATCGGTGTCTTTTTAAAAATGTAGACTGCAATAATGCCAATTACAACAAGAGTCCATACCGCAAGAGGGATGCCGCAAAAAAGGCCGGAACCGATAATCGGAAAACCCGTATTGCCCAGTTCCGGTTTACCTATTAAGTTGGGGAACGTTTCCCCACCCGAACGGATCAAAGCAAAACCGCGAGCCATATACATAACACCCAATGTTGCAATGAAGGGGGGTACATGCAAACGGCTGACTAAAATTCCATTTACAGCCCCGATCAATACCCCCAAGATCAATGTAATCAGAATAATAACAGGGACACTAAAAAATACAGCCACGCCAAACATGGGTAAAACCAATCCTTGGTAAATCAGGCCGCCGGCGATCATCCCGGAAAGCCCCACAATCGAACCGACCGACAAATCAATTCCGCCGCTGACGATGACGAAGGTCATACCAATCGCCAGCAACGCATATTGGGCAACATGTTTGGACATCATTACAAAATTGGTGGCCGATAAAAAATTAGGAGTAATGATACTGAAAATAATAAGTAAAATGATTAATGCAATAAAAGTCCGCAGCTTCAATAACAACATTCCCAGGGTAACATTGTTATTAGACAATTTGGGTTTGACAAGCTCTTGCAGTTTAGTCATTTTAACATTCCCCTTTAACGTAAACTATATTTTTCATCTTACTGGTGCCGTGACCAATGGAGGATGCCGCTACCAAGGCTTCTTCGGTGATATTTATCCCTTCAAATTCACCGGTTATTTTTCCGTTGGACATCACGATAATCCGATCCGATATGGCCATGATTTCTTTAAGTTCCGAAGCCACGAAAATAACACCCAGATTTTGAGCAGCCAAACGGTCCATAATCTGAAAAACGTCGGCCTTAGCCCCCACATCGATACCGCGCGTCGGTTCATCCAGCAAAAGAACTTTGGGATTAGTGAGTAGCCCTTTGCCGATGACGACTTTTTGCTGATTACCGCCGCTTAAGGAATTAATGGAAAGTTTCGGGTTGGCAACCTTAATAGCCAATTCCCGGATCATTTGGGCCACCGATTTTTCCAGCAAGGCCGTAATGAGATGGAATCCTTTGGCGTGTTGATTCATGCTGGACAAAGTGAGATTTTGCTCAATCGACATCACTTGAATCAGGCCTTCGCGCTGCCGGTCTTCGGGAATCTGTGCAAAACCCAATTTAATCTGGCAATTTACATCGTTTAATTTGCATTTTTGATCTTCAATATAAACTTCACCCGTTGCCTCGGGATGTAAACCCATTAAAGTTTCAATGAACTCCGTCCGTCCGGCTCCGAGTAGCCCATAGATTCCTAAAATTTCTCCAGCCCGGAGTTTCAGCGAGACGCGATCCAGAGTAAAACCCCCGCCAATTCTCGGTAAGGTGAGTGATTGCGCCCGCATCAATTCCCGTTCTTTGTGAACCTGGTGGGTTTTATCGACTTTAATCGTTTCACGCCCCACCATTTGTTTAACAATCCAGGGCACATCGATATCGGCGACTTTCGTCTCAACAACTTTGTGTCCATCCCGTAAAATCGTGATATAATCACCAATCCGTTTAATTTCCTCCAAGCGGTGTGAAATATATACAATCGATACGCCTTGCCCCTTAAGCTCTTGAATGATTTTGAATAAAACCTCCACTTCAGGAGCACTTAGGGAAGATGTCGGTTCATCCATAATCAACACTTCCAGATTTTGCATGGCCATCGTCTTGGCAATTTCTACAATTTGTTGCTGACCGACACGGAGATCGCCGACCAAGGCATCCGGAGATATTTGTTGTTCCAAATGTTCCATTAATCGTTGCGCGGCTTCAAAATGTTTTTTCTGATCAAGATGGAAACCATATTTCACGCTTTCATGGGCCATAAATATATTTTGAGCCACTGTTAAATTGGGAAATAGGTTTAATTCCTGGTGAATGATGCCGATTCCCTTTGATGCGGCATCCCGCGCATCGGAAAGACGGATCTCCGTGCCCTTTAAAAGAATGGTTCCACTGCTTGGCTGCTCCACTCCGGCCAAAATTTTCATCAAGGTAGACTTGCCGGCACCGTTTTCCCCAATCAAGGCATTAACTTTTCCCCTGTAGATATTAAAATCCACTTTATCCAGAGCAATGGTACCCGGATAGATTTTGGTGATATTTTTGGCAGTCAAGCAAATTTCTTCATTCTGGATAGAGTTCCCGGCGTTATCTTGATTGCTCATCATTCTCCTCCTTAGTTTTCCTTCAGCAAAATAGGAGTTAGTAAAATATCGCTCGAATCTCCCAGGGTAAAAACGCCGCTAAATTCGATTGCTTTCCCTTTAAAATTCGCAAATTCAACTTTGCTTAATACCAGCTCATAAGCTTTTTTATTAAAAGAATTTCCTAATTGGGCATAGACTATCTGATTTTCAAAATCATCAAATGAAATAAAGCTAAGCGAATCTCGAATGGATGAACCCTTAATAACCGGCCCGATTTGCAGGACCAAATCCTTTTTGCCATCATAGGGAAGCAAATCAATATCGGCAGTTCCAGCCCGCGAGGCCGTATCGACGGCAATAATCTTACCCCTTCCTTTCACTATAAAATTCCAAGGACTTCCTTCCGCATTATCTCTGATCCCAAATTGTTTCCCGGCTTCATCCGCATTCTGCGCCATTGCCTTTAAAACTCGAGCGGCATCAACCGCTTTTTCGCTAATAAAAGGGACAACCTTTTGATCCCAAATGGAATTTACATAGCGATCGCCATCGAAATTACTGTTCCCACCCGCACTAAAACCGCTATCTTGAGTCGACGATCCGTTTTGAGCCAATTTCACAACCGTATATAATTTGCAAGCTGATAACATCATGGGTAAACTGACTATCAGTACAGCGAATATCCCAACCCGCACAGCTTTTTTCGTCAAAGTTAAAAATTGAACTTTTTTCATAAAATTCACCTACATCCCTAGAATGAAATCAAATCTTCAACACCTCTGTCAAACGGAAGCAGGGGCGGTTTTCAAAACCATCTCTGCTTCCGCAAAACTGAATCCTTACTTTTTCATTGCAAATGTTTCTAACTTACTTGCATTATCTTTGGTAATCAGAATGCAATCCATAAGTTGTTTCTCTTTCAGTCCGGTGGAACCAGTCTTTAAATATTTATCGGCTTGTTCGACTGCCATTTCAGCAATCCGGTAAGCCGGTTGAAGAGCAGTGGCTTTAATCTCGCCTCTTAAAATGGAATCCCGTACATCGTTGCTACCATCAAACCCCACTACAATGACTTGACCCATACCAGAAGCCTTCAATGCAGCCATAGCGCCCATAGCCATGGTGTCATTACCGCAAATTACGCCTTTGATATTTTTATTCGCTTGAATGATGGATTCCATTTTGGAATAAGCTTCGGTTTGGCTCCAGTTGGCGCTTTGACGGGCTACCAGTTTTAAATCGGGATACTGGTCAATCACATCATGATAACCTTTGGAACGGATTCCGGCATTGGTATCGGATTCTTTTCCAACCAGTTCTACATAGTTGCCTTTTTCACCCATAAATTTCACAAAGGCTTCGCCGCCAAGTTTAGCACCTTGATAGTTATTGGAAACAATTTGCGAAACCGCAGTGCCTGTGGCATTAATTTCCCGGTCAATAAGGAAGGTAGGAATACCAACGGCTTTAGCACGTTTTACCGGAGCAATCGTTGCATCGGCGCCTGCGTTGTCACAAATAATGGCGGCTGCTTTTCTGGAAATGGCAGTATCAAAAAGTTCATTTTGCTTATTGACATCATCATTATGAACCAGGCTTAAGGTTTGATAACCCAATTCTTTGGCTCTTGCTGCCGCGCCAACATCTTCTGATTTGAAGAAAGGATTATCGTGAGAGGGGGTAATAATAACAATCAACTTGGAAGTAGCTTTTGCAAAGCTAATTGAAGCCAACAAACCAATCAGTAAAATACCAACCATCAATAAAATAGAACTTTTTTTCAAGTGATTCCCTCCTAAATGTTTTTAGTATACCGATTTCTCCAGATGAAACCAAAACAGTTTTCCAACCACCCCCTATCGATAATCTCCAGGACATGATTTTCAGCGCGATTTAAAAGGTTATCAAAATGCAAACGTTGTTCTTCGCTTTATTTAGGTTTGGAAATGTGATAAAAAACGAACTATGCAGTACTAAAATTATTTAAAGAAGTTTGTCAAAAGATCATATGAAAATCCTTTAACACTTATACAAATGTGCATTGTACATTTTTTATTATAATTCATTAATGCAAATTTTACAATATAGTAACTTAAATTTCCTAAACTATTTTAGTAAACTTTAGTAAATTTTTAAATTTTACCTTTCCCTCATAAACAAAGAGATGGTTTTGGGGTCATCCCAGAACCATCTCTTTCGGAGGCTGTCTCAAAAAAAATAATATATTCAATTTCTTTATTGGTGTATGCGAAACCACCCAATTTATTCTCGTTAGTGCAGGCCCCGAACATTAAAATCATTAATAATTCTTGCCTTTTCCAACTCGGTCATTTTACGCCCCGGCTCTTTCGGGATTAACTGTCCTTCAAGAACTGCCGGATCGCTTTTTCTTTCGCTTAACAACTGAATCAATTTCTTCCGCCAGTTACTTAACATTTGGGGCTGAACCGACACTAAATTGCGTAATTCATCGGGATCGTCGGCAATTTGGAAAAGCAACTCACTCCCGGTATTTTCCTCCCAAATATATTTCCAGGAGCCATCCGTGAGCATGAATAAACGCTCTCCAACTTTTCCATGTTCTCCCAAAAACATTTCCCGAACCTTCTCTCGACTCCCTTTAATCAGCGGCAGCAAACTAGAGCCGTCGATTTTTTCAGGAATGCCAGCCCCGGCAATATCTAAAATCGTCGGCATGATATCCTGGAGACCGACCACCGCGTTATTGCTCTGTCCCGGAACCCATCCAGCCCCTATCAGTTGATCCAGATCACCCCGAGGCGGAGGCGTGATAATCAGAGGAACATTGCAAGCACCTTTCATAAAATTGCGTTTGGCCCACAAACCGTGATCCCCCATACAGTCTCCATGATCAGAGGTAAAGACAAACCAAGTATTATCCAGCAATCCGGCTTCACGGACGGTACCGATTATGATATTGATCCAGCGGTCAACTTGAGACATTAAAGCGAAATAACCACGATACGCCTGGTTGATCCGTTGAAGTGTCTGACTCTCGCTGCTCCATTCGGCGATAATCCGTTGATGCATCAGAGGCTGATATTCTTTCTCCCAATCTCCAAATAAGGGCTCAGGCATTGTCTCTTTTTCATAAATATACAAATCACGCAACAACGGCATAAATGGCGGATGCGGCGAGGTGAATGAAACCCACAAAAACTGCGGTCGGGTCCAATCCCGCCGTTTAATGGCTTTACAAGCCTCGCGTCCAATCCATTCCGTAGGATGTAAATGATCGGGGAGGTGCCAGGGTCTCATGGTGATAGAATTATTGGCGATGCCACAAGTCCAGGCTTCTCCGGGATACCCTTGTTCAGCCAGCCACTCTTCATAATCGCCGTAACCGCGGTCTTCATTTTGGGTTACTCCCAAGCGACGGCCTTCTTCGCAAATTAACATGCTTTCAAAACCATGATGATCCCGTTCCGGATAGATATGCATCTTACCAACCGCCCGGGTTTGATAACCAGCTTCCGTCATCAAACGGGGCAAAGTCTCACGGACCGGAATCTTAAAGCCTTCCTGATAATAAGTCAAACCCAAATTATGTCCGGTAAGTCCGGTTAAAATAATCTGCCGGGCCGGAATACATACCGGAGTCGATGAATAACTTTGGGTAAAACGGGTCCCACGCGCGGCCAAAAAATCAATGTGCGGAGTTTGGATCACGGCATTTCCGGCACACCCCAGAAAATCCGCCCGTAAATGGTCGCAAGTAATAAAGATGATATTGGGTTGCGGCATTTATTCTCACTCCTTTACATTATTACTTAATTCCGGAACTGGCCAGACCTTTGATAAAGAACTTCTGGGCAAAGATGAACAACAAGATAAGAGGGAGGATAACGACTGTAGTAGCAGCCATCAGCAATTCCCATTGGACAACTTCGTTTTTATACATCGTCAATGCCAACTGAGCGGTTCTCATATTTTCAGAGTTGGTGATTACCAGCGGCCAGATATAATCATTCCAGACCGTGGTCAGTTTGATCACGCCCAGACTGGCGAATAGCGGGCCACTCAGCGGGAGAAAAATTTTAAAATAAGTTTTCCAGAGAGAACAGCCGTCTAATTCTGAGGCTTCATCCAACTCCTTGGGAAAATTCAAATAAAATTGCCGACATAAAAAGATACCGAATGCTCCGGCCATCTGGTTAATCATCAGACCGGGATAGGTATTAATCCATCCGGTGCCGCCCATTCCCAGCCAGTTATTACCTCCGGCGAAAGGTATGATTTTCATAATCAAAAAAACCGGAACCATGGTGACTTGAGCGGGAAGCATCAAGCCTAACATCACACTCATGAATAAAACGTTTTTGAAACGAAACTCCGTCCGGGCAAAGGCGTATCCGGCCATGGAATTAAAAAACAAACTAAAAACCGTTACCACAGTTGTGACAAAAAACGAATTAAACATATATCGGGCCCAATTTCCTGAAGCCATTGCTTTGGCAAAATTATCAAAGCGCCATTCTTTTGGAATGAATTGAAATACCGGTGAATTAACCTCGGCGGAACTTTTCAAAGCCGTCGAAAGCATCATTAAAAACGGAACCAACATCATCAAAGAACAGGCCAACAATACCAGACCCAAGATCAAAGTGCTCCATTTAATATGTTTCATGACAATCCATCCTTTAGCTCATTCCCAGGTCGTTACCCTGGTTGCCATATTTAAAGTTGGTAAAAGTTAATGTAACACAAATAATCAATAATACCGTACCCATTGACGAGGCATAACCCATTTGGAACTGGGAAAAAGCCCGTTCAAAAATCTGGTGTACAATCGTCGTGGTAGCGTTCAAAGGCCCCCCCTGGGTCATCACGTTCACTTGATCAAATACACTAAACGACTGAACACACGCAATGACGAACAAGAAAAAAGTGGTTGGCTTTAACATTGGAATCGTGATCTTAAAAAATTGTCCTATGCTGGAAGCGCCGTCTATCTTGGCCGCTTCGTATATGTAATCGGGAATTTGCTGCAATCCTGCCAAATAAATAATCATGTTATACCCGATAAGTTTCCAGACACTCATCAAAATAATGCTGGGCAAAGCCAATTTTATATCGAACAACCAGCGTTGACCTGGCAACCCCACATACTTTAAAGCCTGATTAAATAAGCCCAATGTCGGATCGTAAATCCAAAGCCATACAATTGAAATAGAAACCATCGAAGTCACGTTGGGCATGTAAAAGGCAATCCGATGAAACCGTTGCCCGAATACCTTCCGATTTAGCAAAACAGCTATGACTAATCCTAATGCGATTTGCGGGATAATTACAAAGACAGCATAGATAAAAGTATTCTTAGCCGCTATCAAAAAGTTCGGATCATGAACCAGGCGGATATAATTGGCAAACCCCACAAAATCCCGGGTTTTATACAAATCATAGTTGGTAAAGCTCAAATATACCGTAATGACCAGTGGAATAAAAACAAAGACAAAATAGATCAAATAACTAGGAAAAATCATCCAAAAAGCGCCGGCAGATCTACGTTTATTCTTGGTTTTTCCATTTCGCATTGTTAATCCCTCATTTAATTTTTGTGGGGTATTGAATTTCCTTCAATACCCCACTTTTTTTGAACTTACTTCATGTTTGAAGCTTTAATCTCCGCTTGCAACAAATCTAAATTATCCTTTAATGCTTGTTTCGGGGTTTTCATACCGTAAAAGGCTTCCTGTTGCGCCTGCGGTAGATATTTATAAACATATAACTGAGACCACATGGTTTTGGGAGCACCTTGCCCGACGCTGATCGCATCCAAAAGCACTTTATTAATGAACGGATCATCGTTAGCATATTGTTCCTGTAAGGATTTCCGGACCACCGGGCATTTGGTGGTTTTGTAACGGTTCCACATCTCCTGTTTATTCATTATGAATTGGATCAGTTCCCAGGACTCTTTTTTATGTTTGCTTTCGGAACTAATGAAAAGTAGTTCGCATCCGCTCCAGATAGCGGCTTTTTTCCTTTTCATGTTGATGAAACCGATCTTATCTTTCAAAGACGGATCATTTTTGAGCAATTGGGCAATCCAGGTCGGTTGAACAATCGACATAGCCGCTTTATTCACCGCAAAGAGGCTCTGCTGGTTTTCACGGTCCTTGGTTTGTTCGATCGCAACTTGTTTGTTCTTAAAGAGGTCGGTGAGATACGTCAAAGCTTCTACATATCCGGCGTCATCAAATGTAGGATTGCCGTTTTTATCCACGAAATTTCCACCGGCTTGAAAAGCAAAGGGCTGCAAAAACTTAATCTCATCAATCGGCATGTTTAAACCGGCGCGGGTCACGATTTTGCCATCGCGTTTGGTCAGTTTTACGGCATCAGCAGCCAATTCCTGCCAATTCGTCGGAGGCTTATCCGGATCTAAACCGGCTTCTTTAAAGAAGTCTTTCCGGTACGCAAAGACCGCTGGTGTCGGGTAAATGCCCAAACCATAGATTTTCTTTTTATAACGGCCCATTTCATAGACGTTGTCTAGAATGTCGTTTTTGTCTTTCCACCGGGAAATATAGCTATCCAAGGGTTCATACTGCCCTTTTTCAGCCCGTATTGCTATGGAGTTTAACGCATGGTGAATAATATCCGGGCTGGTGTCACTGGCATAAGCAGTATTCAGTTTGGTATCAATGGCATTCCCGAAGGGCGCTTCAGCAAACTCAATCTTGATGTTAGGATGTGTAGCTTCATATTCCTTAAATAAATTCAAGTAATAATCGTGCCAGATAACATCGTTGCCACCTTTCCAAAACTTCAGTACAATTTGATTATCTGCGCTCGTGATACTGGAGCCCGCAACTGCGATCAGTGTAATCAACATCACAACAATCAGCATTGTCCATCTTCTTTTTCCCATCGAATAAGCCTCCCTATCGAATTTCGATTGCTTTCATTATAAAAAATAAAATACCAAAATGGAATTAACAATAATAATGTCTTTTTTACTTTTTTTCAGATCTTCTTTTAAAACCCTACCGAAGTATTCAAAACTTCAGATTTTTTTACTTATATTCAGTTGTCGGAAGCTGTTTCGATAATCAACCGGTGTCTTACCCGTAAACTTCTTAAAAATGCGGGAAAAATAGCTCATATTGGGATAACCCACTTGTTCTGCGATCTCGTACAATTTTAAATCAGACGAACTCAATAATTCTTTGGCTTTTTCCAATCTCAGCTCCGTAAGGTAGAAGCTAAAATTTTCCCCGGTTTCATTTTTAAAAAGCTGGCATAAATAATTAGGATTGACGTGAACATTTAAAGCGACTTCATGGAGGGAAATCCCTTCACAACAATGTTCCTTGATGTAGCGCAAGGTGTCTTTGACAACGGCTGAATAAGTATTTTCCGGGATAACCATCAGGTTAACCAGTTTTTCCGAAGTTTCGAGCACTCCCTGTTGAAGATCTTCAAAAAAGCCCTTTTCCAGCAGATTTTCCAAATCCAGCTCGGTAATCTGATGGCCGTTCCCTGCCGAACGTACTCTTGCTGACAACATTGCTAGAATTTCACTGCAAACTTGGCGCAGATACCGGAAATCTTCCGCGGATCCATTTTGTAAATATTTCAAAATGGAAGCGATACAATTGAGAATCTCGGCGCCATTTCCCTGATTCATCTGTTGCAATAAACTTTTCTGCAATTCAGCAATTTTGTCTTGAAACTGGTTCCCAACCCCCTTCGACTGCATATTGTCCTTCACCAACCTGCTTGGACCATGAAAAAAACAAAGCTCCATGGCACGAAAAGCTTCTTTGAAAGCCTTGGGCAGATTATCCAGATTAGTATAGGACTGGCTCATTCCAACAGCACAAGCTAATCTTTCTTGAAGCTTTTCTATATATTGATTTTTCTCCCAAGTCGCTAAATTCTGATTGATGATCCCCAGCAGCCACCATTGATTGAGCCCGCTTTTAATCCGGAGAAAATCTCCGATGGTAGTTTGCTTAATGAATGCATCGTCCAATTCGACCAACTTTTGACTTAAACTGACAGCAAACACCGCATAAGTCCGGTTTGTCAGATCCATGCCGGCTTGCAGTAATTTATCATTGATTTCTTTCTGAGCCATCCCGTCTTTGGGGGAATCCAACAGCAAAAAAATGTCCTTTCGGCCATTATTTTTGCTGTTTTGTTCCCGGCGTTTTTGTTCCAACCGTTCCAATAACTCCAGGATATCTTGATCCTGAACTTCAACTTTAGGAATATAATCAAAGGCTCCAAGCTTAATAGCCTCGCGAGCCAAAGCAAATTCAGTATAACAAGTTAAAATGACAATATCCGTTTCCGGGGCTCTGGCTTTCAACCGCTTGATGAATTCAAAACCATCCATGGCCGGCATTTTAATATCGGTTATCACCAGATCCGGATGAGATTCTTCGAAAACGTTCAGGGCTTCCAAGCCGTTCGAAGCTTCACCGACGATTTGATAATCCCCGGAGCTCTTTTCGATACAAAATCGAAACCATTGACGAATCGGTTTCTCATCATCCACAATCATGATTTTCAAAAAAGCCACCGTCCTTTGGGGGAATCTCTACCGCAGGTAAACGCAACCATGCTGTAGTTCCCTGGTTCAGCACGCTGCCGATTTTTAACCCATACCCCGGACCAAAGTTGAGAACCAACCGTTGATGTACATTCACAACCCCAATTTTACTAAATGTCCGCTCTGACGGTTTTCCCATTTGCCATAATAAACTAAGCTGTTCTTCCGTCATCCCAACCCCATTATCACTGACTTCTATGATTAAATCATTGTCTTGCCGCTTGCCGGTGATTACAATCCGGCCTTTATCAACCTTCGGTTCTATGCCATGGAAAATAGCATTTTCAACCATGGGTTGCAAAATCAATTTGGGAATCTGAAATTCAAGTAATTCTTCGGGAAATTCCAGCTCGAGCTCAAATTTATCCGGATAACGCACTTGCTGGATTAAAACATAGTCTTTTAAAATTGCCAATTCTTCCCGAAGCCTAATGAGTTCATCACTATTGCCAATAGTTCTCTGTAACAGACGCCCCAAAGCCAGCAACATGGCCTGAGCGCCCTTGTTTTCCCCCATTTCGACCATGAAACGAATGGAAGTCAAGGTATTATATAAAAAATGGGGATTAATCTCTGCCTGTAGGAATTCCAATTCAAGTTGGCGTTTTAAGCGGCACTGTTCTTGAAGATCTTTTAACAGGTGTTGAATCTGATCCACCATTTGATTAAAACCGTCACTCAAATCTCCAATTTCATCCGAACCGTGAACTTCAGATACAGCCTGTAAGTTCCCGCCTTCAACCTCCCGCATGGCATAATGTAATTGCCGGATCGGCAGGCTAATCCGCCGCGCCTGGGCGTAAGAAAAAACAAATCCAAACATCAGGCAAAAGATCAACAATCCGAGAATTAAATATTTCATTTTCTGTTTCATAGGAACCAACAGGCGATCCACGGAAACTTCTTCCACCAAAAACCATCCTGTTTTAGGGATCGGTAAATAACTATAGAGTAATTTACGATTTTCCCTTACTTGGGTAAAATTGCCGGAAAACCGCTCTTTTTTAATACGCCGCCAATTTCCTTCTCCGCTAATATTTCTGCCGAGTCTAACCGAGTCAGAGTCAGAAACGATCTTTCCCCATTGATCCACCACATAAATGTGATGACCTTCCCCTAACGCGCTTTGATAGGTATTCCGGATTACTTTCTCATCCACATTCAATAACAGTATCCCTATGGGTTTGTCACTATAATAATCTTTCATTAACCGGGCTGCTGAAAAAACATTTTTGTCCTCACCATAACCCAGCCGATCATTAAATGTGCTGACCCATAAAATTTTGCCGTTTTTTCGGCTGACTTCAGAAAACCAGGGATATCTACCGATACTGCTAAAATTATAAAGGTCATTAATCCAAGACGTGTATGCTTTGCCTTTAAAGGAATAGAGCACTGTATAATAATCCAAGGTATCGAAGGAATAGGTATTTTGTGAAAAGATCTCCAGAACCCGACTCGCTTCGGTCAACCGCTGGTAAGAGTCCCCGGAGGGAGGCCTCCGGATGATATTGTTAAGATCATCGTTAAAATACAAAAGATTGGAGGCGGAAGTAATTTCATCAATGATCCCATTTAAATTGCGCCCAACCTGTTCCAACACTTCCAACCTGGATTGACCAACCTGTTGCTCAATAATCAGTTCCGATCCTTTATAAAGCGTGATCCCGATGATGCCAACAATCATCCCGATTAAAAGAAAGTAGGAGATGATTAAGCGGTGTTGAATACTGCTTTTCTGAATAAACAGGCTCTTCAATGAATTACCTCATGACAATCAAATTCGAAATGTCGTTGTCGATTGCTTCAAATTATCCGCCAAAGTCGCTAAATTTTCAGCCAACGAGGCGACCTCTTCAGCACCGGCGCTCTGTTCTTCTACGGAAGCAGCGACTTCTTCAGTACTTGCCAGACCCTCTTCACTGATTGAAGCCAGGTGTGTTACGGCGCCAATCATAGCTTCGTTCCGTTCCGCCATTTGTTGGGCCGATCCGGCGACTTTATTGATTTCGTTTAGGACCTCGCCAAGTTCCTTAAAAATCGATCCAAAAGTACCGGTTGCTTGAGTGGTTAGGGTTCGACTCTCCTGTGCCTTCTCAATCCCTTGTTTAATAACCACTGTTGCATTTTCACTCCGATCGATCATTTGCTTCACCAAATTACTGATTTTTTGGGAGGCCTGTTTGGATTGATCGGCCAATTTTCCGGTCTCCGTGGCAACAACGCTGAATCCTTTCCCATGTTCCCCGGCGCGGGCCGCTTCAATCGCCGCATTTAAAGATAGTAATGCGGTTTGCTCTGCAACATTTCCAATCAGCGAAGCAACTTCATTGATTTCGGCGGAAGCCTGATTCATTTCATTCATCACTTCATTAATCTTTTGAGTGGTTTCATAGAGATTGTTCATTTCCGAGGCTATGTCACCGGTCACTTTCTGGCCGATATTGGCTGAGGAAGCTATCTTTTCCGACATCGAAGCCATATGGGTTGTATCCCCGGACACGGTTCTTACCAATTGGCCCAGTTCATTAATGGTATGAGCCGTTTGCTCAACTTGACCAGCCTGCTCGGAAGAAGCTTTCGTCAACTCCTCGATTACCGAAGCCACCTCTCCGGCAGCCCGGCCGGAATTCATTGAAGCATCCCGGAGTTCATTACTGGCCAAAGAGAGCATTTGGGCATGCTCATTAATATCGCCGACCAACCGGCGTAAACTGACTAAGGCTTGGTTAAGTCCTTCTACCACCTGATTGATTTCCTGCGAACCTTTGGTGTTTAAAGTTTGAGTTAAATCGCCTGCAGCTAAGGCCTTGATCTTGACCGCCATCTCCTTCAACGGTCCGGAAATCATAGCTGCAGCCAGTAGTCCGATAGTAATGGAAATCAAGATACTGATAATTAAAATCAATGTGGTGCTGAACTGGGATTCACGAAAAAAGGCGTTCCCGCTATTCATCGTCTGGATCGCGTTGGTCGATACTTGAGCTTGAATTGAATTTAAGCTCATAATAATCATATGCAAGGAACGGCTGATATCCATGTAACTATCCGGTGATAAAACTTGCCCCGAATATCCCTTTATCGTATCGAGCGAAGTATTAATTTGCTTAACTTCATTTGGGAAGTTTGAATAATCATTAGCCACTGTTTCGAGAGTGTTGGCAGTTATAATGAAAGTTTGATGACTTATCAAATTATCGGCAAGTTGTTGACGGATTCGCTCGACATCCTGATTCGCGCCGATAATGCTCTGGTACCCGGTTAGGCTCGCCTGGAACACGTTATGGGTTATATCCCGCATTTGTCCAATCATTCTTAACCCCAGATACCCTTCAAGCAGTAAAAAAAAGACCATCACTGTAATAATAAGCAAAATTTGATGGAATACTTTCATTTTCGATAATAAATTCCGTAATGGAGTCATGAGAAAATTTAAAACATCCTGTACGAGCTTTCTTAGCGCTTGAAATTTCAATTTGTGATCCTCCGATTATTTTCTAAATATTTAAATTTAAGTACAAAACCAATTGTTTGAATTTAATTTCTACAAAAATTAAATTAAATTAAAAATTACACCAAACTTTACCTTTTAGTTTTCGGAATTTCTGAAGATAAATTTAGACATAAAGTAAATAAAAAAATTTTTATAGATATATAAAGAGATTCTAAACGATTTTGTTATTTTTCGGATTTTTAAACGGTTTTATTATTTTTAGTGGGTTCGCGATACAAACTTCTTATAGAGAAAGCGAGGGGAAAAACGTTGGATTACAAACTGATAGGCTTCAAGGAGGGACTGATGGGTCCCTCTTACCGTGGAACTCCTATTGTTTTACGGGGAAAACGTAAAAACATTCCCCGATATCGCTGGTAAGGATGTCAAAAACTTTCTAATATTCTTAGAGGCATTCACGGAAAATCAAGACACCTCCATCACCGGGCCATACAAATTTCCACCACGGTCAGTTCCAATTCCAGCCGCGGTTCCCGCTGGCCGGTTTTCATGCGGAAATCGGCCATAAGCAGTCTTTCCATGATTCTAGCCAGCTCCTTCAGAGTAAACCGCCCCGATTGGGCAAAGCTTTTCTCCGCCACATAGGGGTTAATCCCCAGCATCGTGGCGAGCATCTTGGCATTCAACCCCTGGTTCCTCCCCTCATAGGCCGCAGTGATATTCCGGAACTGGCGGGAGAGGGTCGCCAAAATTTTAATCTCGTTTTCCCCGGCGTTTAATAAATCTTCCAGACGCGGCAATCCCAGCCGGGGATTTCCATCGGCGACCGCGTCAATCAAACCAAAGATATCCGGTTCGGGGGTTTCCGGAACCAGCCGGTCCAGATCCTCATCGGCCAGATGAATGTTTGCTCCCATAAACATTTTGATCTTCTCCAATTCGGTGCGGGTTCGCAGCAAATCCGGACCTAAACGCTGTCCAATTTTAGTTATCTGCACCGGGGTTAGTTTGAGCCCCATCTTTTCAGCCCGCTGTTTGGTCCAAACCGGCAAGTCCCCCTTGGAAAGCTTATTGCAGTCCACTACGGTAAGACGTTTTTGAATCTCCTGGTGAACCTTTTTACGGCCGTCCAATTTTTTGGCGGATACGATAAAATAAACACCGTCGGCCATATTGCCGATGCCTTTTAAGACCGCTTCCTCAATACCGGATACCCCGTCTTCCAGGTTATCCAGATGAATGAGGCGGGCGCCTCCCCAAAAAGGGGGAGTCTCCAGATTGCGTATGAGTTCGCCGGACTCTGTCTCTCCCGCGTCTATTCGCATAGAATTAAATGGTTGATCTTCGGGGGAGAGAATTTTATTGAGTACCGACTTCAACAATTCTTCATGAAACAACCGCTCTTCTCCCAAAAACAAATAAACCGGCAACAACCGGCCTTCCGTGACCTGCTTCACAAAATCCGCCCGCGTCATCCAAAGTCACCTTCCACTCTTTTTAAGCCGAAAATCAATAGCACGGTAATGCTATTGATAAGTCGTAACCGTAAAACCCTTCCCATACAATCTGATTGTTATTTTTCCCTGCCGGTCGGTCCGGTAGAGATCAATCCCCAAAGAATGCAACCGCCGCAGGGTACTGACCGCCGGATGCCCAAAACGGTTCCCGGCTCCCGCTGAAATAACTCCTACCTTCGGCTTGACCTGGGAAATAAAGCCCATGGTACTGGCATACTTGCTGCCATGATGACCGACCTTTAAGACCGAGGCCCGTAAAATAGCCGGATATTTCCGGGCCATTATTGTTTCGCCCTGCTCACTCAGATCTCCTGTTAACAACAATTTGTTTTTGCCGTACTGAAGTAAAACCACTAAGGAGCAATCATTTTCGTCATCCATTCCCGGCAGGTTCAAAATCATTCCGGTCACTTCCGCTCCCAATTTGAATTTTTCCCCGCTGAAAACTTTTTCCGAAGGTACATGGGCCATCCCGATCCGCCTTAAAAACTCTTGAACCGCTATCGTGTCGGTATTGACAGGTAAAAACAATTTCCCGGTCGGAATCTCTTCCAACACTTCGGCTAAGCCGCTGATATGATCGGAGTGTCCATGGGATGCAATCACCAAATCCAGCTTGGTAACTCCAACCGAACGCAAAAAAGGAGTTACCCTGGAAATGCCTTTTCCCTTATCACCGCCATCCATCAACAAGCTCACCCCATCCGGCGTCCGGATAAACAAGGCATCTCCTTGTCCGACATCAATGACTGTAAATTCCAGGCACCCCCTTTGACCATACTGAAAGAAACCGGCCCAGACAATCAAATTAACCAGGCATAATGTACCTAAGATCACCCATGCCGCATTCCCCAGCCTTTTTTTCGTCAACATATTCGGTTGGGATAGATCGAGAAACAACACCAAGGCTAAATAGTAGGCAATGATCCAAGGCCAGGGCCAATCCGGGGACCAAGAAGCCGCCCAGCTTTGACCGGCCAAAAAATGGGCCAGCCACCGGATGACGGTCAGGTTCCAATCGACCGCAACCAAAATCCAATGAGCCACTCCGGGCAAAGATAAAGCCACTCCTTCTCCAAAAAGTCCTCCGATGATCACAAATTCCGAGGGCAGGAAGAATAACAAATTAGCCAGCGGACTACACCAAGCGATGAGTTGGAAATAGTGAACGATCAGCGGAGTCACCATCAGCTGCGCTCCGAAAGAGACCAGCACCGCCTCCCAAAGAAGCTTTGCCAACCGGCCCCGGACCGGAAAACATTCTTTCAACACCGGAAAAAGCCAGACCACTCCCAAGGTTGCCAAAAAAGAAAGCTGAAATCCGACCTGAAATAGATAGTAGGGATTCCACCCTAGCAACCCCACGGCCGCTAACGCTAATCGACTGACTTGATCCTTGGCCTCGGCGCCGATTAAATTTCCAACCGCATAAATCACCATCATGATTCCAGCCCGTAACACCGGCGGCCCCATGCCGGTCATCAGGATATAAAAACCAACCCCCAAGACCAAGGGTATAATTTGAAACTTTTTCGGAATTCGAAAAAGGCCCAAAAGCCAGGTCAGCCCGATAACCAAGAATCCCACATGCAATCCGGAAACCGACATCAGATGGATCGTACCGGTACGGCGCAATTCGTTTGCCAAGTTTCTGTCGCTGACTTCGGAGCTTAAATCATCATTAAAAATCATTCCATGAAGTAACCGCGAGTTGACGGAGGATAAAACTTTTTTCCCGGAGTGGATCATCTTTTCCCGGATACGCTCCGCCCACAGATAGGGACGAGGTAACCCCGGGCCTTTTATCAAAAATGGAGGGTTTTCGGCTGATAAGTTACCGGTAATGCCCTGTTGTTCGAGATAATTGGGGAATCTGGTCCGAGTGATGGTACTGAGTTTGAATTTACCATAAATTTGAAGCTTGCGGCCATAGGTGTTTTCGGGCAAAGCGCCACGGTAATATACCATGATTTTGCCCCGAGGACCGTTTCCAACCCCGGAATCCGTCTGCAACAAAAAGCGAACCCCGTGAAGGGCGGCTTCAGTGCGTTGTATCTGGACCCCTGTTACCTTGACCTTTTGCTGGTGGTAGGTTTGACTGATGTGGAGCCAGAGGTTGTACCGCTGATGAAATATACTGTACCAACACCCGCTTAGGAAAAAGATGGCGGTTAGGATCAGCAAGCCTCCGATCCGCCGCTTCAAAACAAAAAGTAACAAAAGGGCGATTACCGCAGCCAAAGATAGGAGCAACCACCAAAGGGGATTTATATGAATCCACGCCCCGGCTAAAATCCCGGCTATTACGGAAATTAAGACCAAAAGGCTTTTAATACTGCTCATTTTACTACCAAATAAGGGCGAAGTTTGTCCAATGTCTTGATGCCAATCCCGTTTACCTTGTCCAGATCTTCATAGCTTTTAAAATTTCCGTTTTTATTACGATACTCAACGATTTTAGCCGCCAGAAAAGGTCCGATGCCCGGGACACTTTCAAGTTGCGAGGGGCTGGCGCCATTGACATCAATCGGCCATTTCATCGAGGATGGTAGGGATATTCCTTGATGCTTTCCGTTGCGGATGGACTGAGATTGAACTGTTTTCAATTTGGTTTTGCTGCGCCGCTTATCCACCACTTCCAGCCGTTCGCCTTTCTTGGGGATATAAATCTTTTCCCCGTCCTCAACGAATTCGGCCAAATTAATCGGTTCTAAATCAGCTTCCGGAAGAGCTCCGCCCGCCTTTTTGATGACTTCAAATTTACGAAGGCCCGGTTTTAGACAAAGTAAACCGGGTTTGGCCACCGCTCCGCGAATATCAATGTAAATCGAATTAACCGAGACATCGTCTTCATATTTTTGGGTTAGGCCCTTATTACCGCTGATAAACATCAACAACCCGCCGGCAGCCAGAAAAATGAGTAATATCAATGCCGCGATCCGTTGTCTCACCGTTAAGCCAAACATGATAACCTCCAAAAAACAATTAATTCATTTTGAATTCGGTATTTTCATGCAAATTCCTTCCGTTTATTGAAATTGAATTGAAGAAAAAACCGGTGGAGGCATTTCTTTCTCCCTTTCGCTTTTTGTCATGAACTTTCTTTTATCAACTCCCTGCCCTCTCTTAAAGTTCGAAGCTTTTACTATAACCTGCCACTCCCAGTTTTTCTCCCATCAAGCGATACTCCCCCAAGGTGTAACTGTAAGGTTTAATCTTAGCCGGGTCCGGACCGCCATCCTCGTTGAGTACAGCCTCATCAAAATGCACAGCCACCAATTGGCCGACAAATATATCGTGGCTGCCATAATTTAAAATATCTTTTACCTTGCATTCCATATTCATCAAACATTCCTTGATGAGCGGTGCTTTGACAATACTTGCCGGTACGGGAGTTAATCCGGTTTTCAAAAATTTGTTTACACTTCTGCCTGAGACAGTTCCGCAATAATCGACGGCTTTAGCGATATTTTCGGATGGTATATTGATGACATATTCCATGGACTCCCTTACCATGGAATGAGAGTATCTTCCCGGGTGCACAGCAATATAAACCATATTCGGATGATGGCTCAAAACACCGGTCCAAGCGATGGTAATAATATTGGGATCTTTCTCATCTGTTTTCACTGTTACCAGCACTGTCGGTTCCGGTAACGGGGATACATTTAATTTTTCCATGATTCTCTTGCTCATTTTGATGGCCCCATTTCTTCGAATTTTTTTACAACCGTTACAAATTCTCACTCGATGAAGGTGATAAATGCTTCTATCATCGGATACTCCTCCTTTCACGGATAAGTCTTGACACGTTTCCAGTAATCAATTAAAATCTAATTCTAGACACGAGTCTATTATATTATTCGCTTCAAAGGTACACAACCGGCAATATCAAGCCGAAAGTCGATAATTCAACGGATAGACCCGAGACGTCTATAAAGGAGTATCATCATGGAAGACCGCCGGATCAAAAAAACCAAACAAGCTATTCAACTTGCTTTTGCAAAATTATTATCCGAAAAAAGCATGGATCATATTACTGTAAAAAGCCTCTGTGAGACAGCGGATATCAACAAGAGTACCTTTTATTTGCATTATCAAGATATTTATGATTGCGCCGACTGTATCCGGGATACTATTGTTGATGAATTCTGTGAAGTAATTGCCCCCTACCGCTTTGAAGAGATGATTGTGAACTTTGAGGTTATTTTGGATGATATCATCAGGATGTTTGATAGGAATAAACACATTTATGTGCCGTTTCTGAAATCTCCCAGTCTGGCTTCGAGTTCCTGCAAGCTGAAGCAACTGATCATTGAGAGAGTATTGGCAAAAGCCGGCGTCGAGGATCAAAAGGACAAAATATTCCGCTGCACGGTTTCGTTTATCATGAGCGGCATGCTGAGTTTACTGGAACAACATGAATTTACCGAAATTGATCACCCAACCGCTTCTGCCCTGGCTTATAAAGTGAAAAATGGATTTACGGCTCTTTGAAAGAATTCATGCTTTGGGAAAGAAGCCGCCATATTCAGGTGTTGAATCAAAAAACGGCCTGCAGGCCGTTTTTTGATTCAAACTATTTTCAATTCATTGATGTTCTATTTTTTACCGCCGGATTCGTCAATTCCTTCGAGCCCTTGCACTTTGGTGGGTGGCGCCTCCCAGACCATGACGTCAACTCTCCGGTTCTGCCACCATGAAGATTCGTTATGGCCTTTTTTAAGCGGGAATTCTTTCCCATAAGCGTAAATCGTAATCCGTTTGGGAGCAATTCCTTTTTCCAGTAAGTATTTCTTGATAGCGCTCGCCCTTCTCTCCGATAAATCGAGATTATAACCGATACTCCCCCGTTCATCGGCATGCCCGCCTAAGAGGATATATAACGTGGAATATTTTTTCAAGATCGCCAAATCTGCATCCAGAGAAGAAAACTGATCACGGCGCAGCTCGGCTTGATTGAGATCAAAATAGATTGCTTTCAATGATTTGTTGAGTTCCAGAGAGTTCGGCGTGAAGCGTTCTACCGTAAACCCCTTCTCTAAAATGGCTTTTTGTCCGGAAGGGCTGGTCACTTCGAGATCATATTGTCCTTCCGGCTTCCCGGCAATGTCAAAGAAACTGCTTATTTGGGTGGAATCCACCACTTTGGTGTTTAAACCCGGGATTTCGAGCCGGCCATCGCGGCTCAATTTAACGGTACTGCCCGGTTCAAAATTGCTGCCGGCGATCTTCGTTAAAATCATGCCGTTGTTAAAGCCTCTATCCGGATCAATCCCTTCGATCACCGGTTTCACTTTGATCACCGGCTTTGGCAAATCCTCAACACTAAAACCATTGGCCAATATCCCGGAGGCCCCGTCTCCATTAACCACTTTCACATCATAAACTCCGATAACGGCGTCGTTTAGATTAAATTCGCAGGTAATCAAGGAATCGGAAACCACTGTAACACTAGCGGCCCCGATATTCATTTGCCGGTTGATAAGCATTACCGCCGCCCCGGTTTTAAAAGAGGCTCCTTTGATCTCCACAATCACCGTAGTGTTATGATAAGCCCGTTTCGGGACAATCTCCCTAACCTTGGGAGCAGGAGCGGTTATCGTAAAACTGCCTTTCAAGGCGGCCGACTTTATCAGTTTGTTACGGACGACCACGTTCCATTTCCCAACTTGTTGATCTTTCAAATCAAAAGAACAGGTAATTTTATTGGAAGAAATAACCTGTACATTCCGGCCCTCTATATCTTCCTGACCCTCCATGGCCAATTTAACGGTAAGGTTTTCATCAAACTTCTCCCCGTTGATCACCACATGAACCAGACCACTGTTTGTCCCACTACCGGGTGAAATTGAAGTAATGATTGGTGTCGGGATGAAAAAAAAGAGTAAAGCGCCGATCATGATGATAAGTCCTTTGGAATCCATAGTACACCAGCTCCTAAATATGTATTGAATGTGAATTTGTTACTATTATACATTGATTTACAAGTATATAAAATAATATATCGCTTGGTAAATCAAGGAAATTCGCATCCGTCCATGATTTAGGCTGCCGGAACCAGGATTCAGCGCCTTCTTTAGGAAGGCGAAATTTAACTGATTAAACGGATTTCAAACCAGTGCCGGTGGATGATTTCAATTTAAATATGGAGTCGATTTTTAATGATTTTTCTTTTTTGCAACTTCTGCTGATAATCGCAAGTTTACCAACTATCGCCGGACTCTTTTCCCAAAGGAGGGAAAATAAAAATCAAAGGGGCTGACCGAAAATTTTACTTTTGAAGTCATCCCCTTTTAATGATTGAATTTCCTGAATATCTTGCAAAGGACCGTTATGACCGGAAGGAATAGGTAGGGGAATTAAAACGGTAACCCGTTCCCCACAGAGTTTCAATCAATTCCGGATCGGCCGGATCTTTTTCAATTTTTTTACGGATTTTTTGAATATGAACGGATACGGTAGCCGAATCTCCATAGTATTCATCACCCCATACCGAATCAAACAGTTGCTCCTTAGTAAAAACGATGTTCGGATTGGATGCCAGAAACACCAGAAGTTCATATTCCCTGGCAGTCAGCTGAGTTTCCCGGCCGCTCACAAAAACTTTATGAGAAGCCGTATTAATCTCTAAACCCTTATGATTGATCACTTCACCAGCCGTATCATTTCCTTTAAGCCGGTCATACCTTTTCAAATGGGATTTAATCCTGGCCGCCAGCTCGGCTGGACTGAACGGTTTGGTTAGATAATCATCCGCTCCGTTTTCCAGACCCCTGATTTTATCAATGTCTTCACTCCGAGCGGAAACGATAATCATCGGGATTTCCTGTTTTTTCCGCACTTCCTTGACGATCGCAAGGCCGTCTTTACCGGGTAACATCAAATCGACCACCATGACGTCATATTGGCCCGAAAGAGCCATTTTCAAACCCTTATCCCCATCCGGCGCAATCTCCGGCCGATACCCGTTTAACTGTAAATAATCCCGTTCCAGTTCGGCAATGTTGGTATCGTCTTCAATGATTAAAACCCGTTTCATAACCGTTCCTCCCCTCCGTCCTTGAACACCGGAAGCTCAATGGTAAAACAACTGCCCGCGCCCAAGGCGCTGGAAACCGTGATTCTCCCTCCATGAGCTTCCACCAGTTCCCTGGCGATTGCCAGGCCCAGTCCGGTGCTAATCACATCCTTGGTCCGTTCGGAGTCGATCCGGTAAAAACGGTCGAAAATAAAAGGAATCCTCTCCGGAGAAATCCCCGGCCCATTATCCCCGATGGCGAGCCGCACCTTATCGCCCTGCCGGGAGAGTTCGGCTCCGATGGTTAGGCCCTTTTCCGGCCCATATTTAACGGCATTGCCAATAATGTTCCGGACCGTCTGGTGGATCCTTTTACGGTCAACCCTGACCGTGCATTCCGCGGAAAGGCGGTCGGCATAGTCGAAGCGCACCTGTTTTTCTTCGAGTTCAAAACGGAATTCGTCCATTAAATCATTCATGAAATTCCGGACTCCAATCGTTTCAAATCGGAACTCCAATTTCTCCAGGTCCAGCTTAGAGAAGAGAAACAAGTCGTCGATGAGTTTATTCATATAGGCGGCATTGCGATAGATGATCTGCAGATATTTCCGGCCATCTTCCCCGGACAAGCGATCGGGCCGTTCCAGGATCGCCTCAATATAACCCTGAATGGAAGTAATCGGCGTCTTCAGATCGTGAGAAATGTTCGCCAGCAACTCCCGGCGGTTTTCTTCATATCCGGCTTTCATTCTTTCGCTTTCCTGCAATTTGCCGGCCATGTCATTAAAAGAGGCCGCCAATAAGGTGATGTCATTTAATAATACATTGCATTCGATCCGCACCCCGTAATTGCCCTTGGCGATCTCCTCAACCCCATTTTTTAACTGGGCAATTGGGTTGATGATCCTTTTTTCCAAACGCCACAAGAAAAAAAATTCATAAATCCCGAAGAGGCTGATCAAAGAGGCCATGAAAATGATCCACATCCGGATCCCCAAATATTGGATCATGAAATACCAGAACAGCAAATTCATGAAGATGACCAACGGGCGGATATACTGAAGACGCCGGTGAAACCTGTGAAATTCCTGGTATTTGCCCCGGGATTCCGTCGTCCGCCTGTGATATTCCATATATCCCTTGATCCATTCCTTCATGAATTCATACCGTTTCCGGCGGCGTTTATTTCTTAGCCGCCGGAAACCGGATACGATACGCTTGATTGCTCCAGACACCCTCATAAGCTGATCCTTTTTCTCTTCAATCTTTCCCAATCAGACACTATTCATACCGTCCGGCACGAGAGGGGCTTTGCGGACCGGAACCGTCCCCCTTTCCAGGCCCCTGCATTCAAAAGTTAACCCGCCGGAAACGGCGAACTGGGGTATTTACCATGCAAGACTCAGTTCGGTATTCATATTCCATTGATGCTCCGTATTGGTTTCGTCTTTCAGCTTTCCGCTAAATTCCCGGACAATTCTTTCCACTTCAAAATCCTTATTGATCACCATATTCATCTTGATGGTAAGATCCCCCACGGACTGAATTTTTTTGGCCAATTCCTGTAACGGACTATTTTCAAAGTATGGGCCCAATTCCCTGCGATCCATTCGCTCCTGGATGATTTCCCGGATCTCTTCCGGAAAACCGTCCATACTCAATGATAAGCTATAGGAATGATCTTCCCTCTCCTCCAGGTGCGCGCTGTTTAAAAGATTCAGGAAAAAGCCCAACTTGTTCAGGCCTTCCTTGAAACCGCCAAATCGCATTCCTTGACGCCAGCGAATGAGCCTCATCAAGGCCGGATGCTGTGTTTCATCGAAATCTTTCAGGTTAATCTCGGTATTGCTTTCGCGTTTCACGGTTTTTCCATCAAAATTAAGCTCGGCTTCACTTTTTACTTTGGCTACTCCGGTTTCCCCATCTTTGGCAAACTCCCGGTCAATATGGAAAATCGTAGTTTGATCTCTTTTCGCCTCCGCTTTCAAGGTGCCTTGAAAACCTTTCTTCTCTTTCATCGTCTTGACCACATGATCCATGAGTTTTATTTTATCCATGTTTACTGCCCCTTTCGGTTTGATGAAGCCATTATAAATCATAATTTTAAAATAACTCCCAAGGGTTTTTAAACAAAACATAAAAAAATATAAAAAATACTCATTTTTCATCCTTGTATTGGTAAATGTTCATTTTTCGGATAATTTGAATATATTTTCCGCCGGGAGTCCGGCTTGTCTATTTCAGGGGCTTTTTATTATCGCCTAAAACACCGTCTGAACCAGGATTAAACGGATTTTAAATCAATGCCGGTAGATACTTTCGATTTAAATATGGAGTCGATTTCGATTGATTTTTCTTTTTGGCAACTTCTGTGAATGCAATAAAAAAGGATTTTCCCAACTCATCCTCCAGTTACTTAAATGCCGGTAGCTAGCAGTTTGCCTTCTCCCCTCCCTTTGACTGCTAGTTGCAAATTTTAGTGAAAGGGAGGGAAGTTCGTTATATTACAGTTTTACCAAAAAGGGACCCCAAATCTCGGCCATCGTAAAGGTAACATCGAAGACTTTCCAATCAAAAAATGTCGCTATATGCACTACCCCCGATTTGAAAGACAGCAAGAAAGGCTGGTATAATAAAACAAATCGGGAGGTAAAAAAATGAACGAAAGAAGAAAGTTTGATCGCGCATTTAAGATAGAAACTGTTAAGCTAATTAC
>JAEXDA010000026.1 GCA_023401925.1 Bacillota bacterium | reverse complement strand
GAAGCACTTTGCGACTATGTTTTCTGGTCTAGACGTTTCCTATTCACGGCAACCGATATCACGAATTACCTTGCAAAGCACCTCTCACACTCTGCGCCTTGGCGCCTCTGCGCGAGAATAAATAAGCAGTTTGAGTTGAACCAAGCTGATTTATCTTTATAACCATAATTATTTATTCGGCGCCTTGGAGGCCAACAAATAGCGGTGAAATAGCCACTCCCCCATTGCCAACACTGCGGCGATAGCCCACACTCCTCCGGAAGTCAAAACGAATTGCGGCAAACTTTTCATGATGGCCCAGATTACCAGTGCGGCCAAAATCAAATCCCCTATCACGGCTGCGATATTCCCAAATTTGGGTAATATCCACATATCGCCGATAATATAAGTTAAAAGACCTACTATCAAACCTAATACGATAGTTTGCATCCAGGTGGTTTTCCCTAACAAGGGAATCATGATGAAAAGCACTAAATAAATGAAGGCCAATTTTATCACGAAGTTGACTAAATTTTTCATTTACGGTGTTCTCCTTTGCCTTACTTTTTCCGGATAGATTAGTTCTGTGATTCCCGCTATGATTAAGGCTGCGATCAACGAGCCCCCCAAAGGGACACTGCCTCCCTCAATTGCCAGACTTACTGTGAAAATAATGACCGATGCGACAAGAAAGTCAATTAAAATTCTACCAAAAGGTTTTCCGATCCCGCCGAAACCTCTTTGAATCAAAACATTTCCGGTAAAAATTAAAATTGCCAAAAAAAAGAGCCAAGGTATGGTTAAAGCGCTAAAACCGGGTAAATAGTACCCAATTGTATAAAGGACAATGAATGGAATGAAAAGTTGAATCGTCCACAAAACCAATTTCATACAAACAGTCCCCCTTTCCATTTCCAATCCAAATCATATTTTTCCGTACGGAACCTATCTCTCTGTAAGGATATTTATCATTGTAGAAGTAGGTAACTTCGGGGTAGATGACTATCTGGCGAAGATATGCCTTCCAATCTGAGTAATAATACTACGGGCCCAAATCCAAGGGTGATTTGTCTTTGCCGGATTGAAAAAATAAAGGGCGCCACCTGAAGGATCCCATCCATTGACAGCGTCACCCGCAGCGCGTATACTTTCACTGGACACAGGACGGTTGAAAATACCATTGGTTACCGATTCAAAAGCATGGGGTTGATAAACGACACCCGCTACCGTTTTGGGAAAACGGGGATTCTCGATTCGATTCATGATGACGCTCCCCACCGCTACTTTGCCAATATATGGTTCATTTGCGGCTTCACCTTGAATAACATGAGCGAGTAAATTAATATTACCTGATGCCGGGACTTGGGGACGTGTTCCCCGGCTCCCCGAAGGAATCGTTAATCGTTCACCCAATTTTAAATGATGCCGGTTTAAACCAGTCCGATCCTTTATCTCTTTGACCGTTAGTCCGGTTTTTTGAGCGATCCGGTACAAAGTATCTCCTCTTTTAACGGTATAGGTCCAATCCGCCTGGCAATGATTTGTATTGAAAAGAGGTATTGCTATTGCAGAAATCACAATAACAACTTTTATAAACCCTCGCAAAAATTTCACATCCCTTGATTCCTAATTTCATTCGTTAGTATAATAATTTTTTGTCGAACTATCCCTTTTACCGGAAAAATATTTGGCGTTTCCTCGTTTTTCATAAAGGAAAGTGTGGAAAATTCGCGAAAAATGCAAGTATATCTATTAAAGGAGAGATTTACCGACAATGAAAATCAAGAGAACTCCCGTGTTTCTATTAGTCTTTGTTTTGCTTTGCGGCTTTTATACTCTAGCGCTCGCGGAAAAGAAATTCTTTACGCCGCAGCACCCGGCTACCGCTAAAGTATCCGACAAAAATGTCCTGGAAAATCCCAAACCGACGGCAGCAGAAGAGACAATATCCAAAATACCTTCTCATTTAACACCAAAACCAGTAATCGGCGCTTATAGTACTTCCTGGATTGCCGGCACCCAGAGAATCGACCATATTGCTCAATTTATCAAACAATCCGGAAGTAATTCAATAGTAATCGATCTTAAAGACGACACCGGGACCATCAGTTATCCTTCATCAATCCCCCTAGCCAAAGAAATCGCAGCCGGCTCCAATCGGGTCCCCAATCTGCGGGAACTGGTTGCCCGTTTAAAGCAACAAAAGATTTATGTTATTGGTAGAATTGTCGTTTTCAAAGACCCCCTGTTGGCGAAAAAACACCAAGAGCTTGCAGTTCTTGATAAAAACGGTGGTTTATGGAGAGATTATAAAGGTATGATCTGGGTTGATCCAAATTCTAAGAAAGTTTGGAAATATAATGTCGACATTGCGAAAGAAGCCATCGATATGGGATTTTCAGAAATTCAATTTGATTATGTTCGTTTCTTAAGTGACGGCTTACTCCGTAATTGTGTCTACCCATATTCTACGGGTCAATTGAAGGAAGATGTCATCCGCGATTTTCTGTTATATGCCAAAAAGGACATCAATGGGATGGGAGTCCCTCTATCTGCTGATATTTTCGGATTGGTGTTGTCCATGCCGGATGACTTAAATATTGGACAAAAACTCGAAAAAGTTGCCTCAGCTGTTGATTATATATCTCCAATGGTCTATCCGTCTCATTATCCCAAAGGTTCCTTTGGTTATAAAGATCCTGATTCCAATCCTTATGAGATTATTTCCAAAGCCATGCAAGATGCCAACCGGCGGCTTAAGGATGACGCCAAAAAACTCCGCCCCTGGATTCAAGATTTTTCTCTTGGTCATACTTATGGAAAGGAACAATTGCGTCTGCAGATCAAAGCTTTACAAGATAATGGCGTTCATGACTTCTTATTATGGAATCCTACCAACCGGTACGAATTATCCAAATATCCTCCTTTTCAATAATTCATAAGCCAATAGTAAAAAGAGTCCTTCTTTTGAACAGGGAGGACTCTTTTTACTGTTACTTTCAATCTTGATTCCTTAACGATTGATAAACGAATATCCTACGGGCGCCCCAATATCGACTATTATAATAGTGGCTGAAGACTGAATCGATTTTGATCCTGCCCGATCCCGAAGCTGCATGAATAAAGATACCCTCGCCAAGATAGATCCCCACATGGTTAATGGATGTAGACCGCATCGTCTTAAAAAAGATCAAATCCCCCGGATCCAACTCAGAACGTCTGATTTCTTGGCCAAAATTCATTTGGGAAGAAGCGCTGTGAGGCAATTTATAACCAAATTTCTCATATATATACATCGTATAACCGGAGCAGTCAAATCCGGAAGGTCCTTTTCCACCATAAGCATAAGGAAAACCCAAATACATTTTCGCAAACCCGGCAAGTTTTCGTGCTTGATTGTTGAGCTCGCTCCGATTTTGGATCGCATTTGTTTCCATTGTTATATAATCTTGATAAATCCACCCCCCTTTTCCATTGCCCAACGCAACACGGTACCAGGAATTGTTTTTTTCCATTACTTCGACTAAAAACCCTTCATTCAAAAGCATCAAAATCCCGGCTTGAAGACTGGGCCCTGCCCGAAGACAAACCGACCGACCCACTACCATTCCACTAGAAGAATCTTCTGCCCAAAGACTACGAGTTGACAATGCGAACAAGATTACTAGAATAATTGTAAAACTGTACCTTTTTCTATGCACCTTTTTTCCACCTCAACTGCATGATAGTTCTAACTTATAATTTCCTTTCATATACAATAATGGAGGGTGTTTAAATGCGCAAAGTTATCATTTGCACTTTTATTATTTTCAATTACAGCCTTTTATTACTCATTATACCCATCTTATTGTTTTTGACATTTATCCAATGGTCAACTCCCTTATCACTCCATTTCTTGCCCTGGATTTATTATCCATTCCTTTTGATAAGTCCTATATTATCCGTTACCATGGGAACCATCATGATTAAAGATGGCTTTACTTTGATGAGGAGCTACGTGCCAATTATATCTATTTTTATTGGTTATTTACCGCTCTTTGCTTTTTACCGATTTGTCAACTCTCTTTGGTCACCCGCCGATTACTTGCTAATGCTTGGGATTCCAATCGTGTTGGGCTTGATTTCAGATATCATCGCAGCATCCATTCCTACATTAACAGAATGGTGGTCTTATTTAAATTCCTAACAGATAACCAAATTTAACTCTTCCTATGATCCATTGCTTCAAACTAATCATCATTTACAAGAAAATTTTTTCTTACCCGAGAATCAAGATTATAAATTTGCAAATAATCATCATCACCAATCGTTAACTGTGAATGATTCTTTCAATGTTTTTATTTTAAATAGTTAGGAAGCCAAAATGCCAAATACACCCCTTTTCCCGATATACCAAAAGTATCAAGCAAAGATCGTGGATTTTCACGGTTGGAAACTTCCTGTACAATATAACGGCATAATTAACGAACATATGACTGTCAGAACACACGTCGGCCTTTTCGATGTTTCCCATATGGGTGAACTCATGGTTGAAGGGCCTGATGCAGTTGCTTTTTTGAATTATGCTTTGACCAACGAATTCTCAACTTTAGAGCCTAACCGGATTCGTTATTCGCCTTTATGTAATGAGGCCGGAGGTACTCTCGATGATTTACTGATCTATTGTTACGGATCAACTCGGTTTCTTTTGGTTATTAATGCTTCTAATATTGCCTCCGATTTTCAATGGCTTGAAAACCTGGCGGCTGGTTTTAATATTTCTCTAAAAAATATTTCCGAGGAAACAGCGGAGTTAGCAATTCAAGGTCCTAACGCCCTTTCTTTACTCCAACAAATCACTGACTCCCCGATCCATTTATTAAAATATTACCAATTTATCCCTCGAATTATTCTTGCGAAGCAATTTCCAGTTTTAATTTCGCGGACCGGTTATACCGGGGAAGATGGTTTTGAAATTTATCTCCAGCCACAGCATGCTATTGATATTTGGGAATTGCTCATAAAATCCGGGTCTGTTTTGGGGATCTCACCTATTGGTTTAGGCGCCCGGGATACACTCCGGTTTGAAGCGAGTTTACCCTTATATGGTAACGAATTGACCCCAAATATCTCCCCTCTTGAAGCTGGTCTCGGACGTTTTATCCAATTCGACAAAACAAATTTTTTGGGAAAAGAAGCGCTTTACCGGCAGAAATTAACCGGCATACCGCGGTCACTCATCGGAATGGAAATGATGGATAGGGGTATTCCCCGTTCAAATTGCCAGGTTTACTTCAACAATCGTCTGATTGGTTCCGTTACTTCAGGTAATTATTGTCCCTTTTTAGCCAAAAACTTGGCTCTTGGTTTAATAGAGTACCCTTTGCCTCAAGCAGACCTCACTGAATTGCAGATTGATATCAGAGGTAAACGATTAACGGCTAAAGTCGTTAGCCTGCCTTTTTATTCAAGAAAGTCTACTATGTCAAAGTAGAAAGGACCGAACTCGTACTATGAACCACCCCTATTTACCGTTAACGGATGATAACCGGACTTTCATGCTGAGCCAAATTGGTGTGGATTCTATGGAAGACATGTTGTCGGACCTGCCTTCCGATAAGCGTTTACCTCACCCCTTAAATATTCCTCCGCCCATGACCGAAGTCGAACTTTCTGAACATTTCCGAAAAATAGCAAGTTTGAATCATAAAGTAAAACTATCTTTTGTGGGAGCTGGTGCCTATCAACACTATATACCAGCTATAATCGACCATTTAGTCTACCGTTCAGAATTTTATACCGCCTATACTCCTTATCAACCCGAAGTATCTCAGGGGATCCTGCAGGCAATTTTTGAATATCAAACCTTTATCTGTGAACTTTTCGGTTTGCCGATCGCCAACGCTTCCCTATATGACGGTGCTTCGGCCTTATCGGAAGCTATTTTAATGGTATTTCGGGAGACTAAGCCCAAAAAAACACCACGGATCCTGCTCCCAGAGACCCTTAGTCCTCATCTTTTGACGGTCATCAAAACTTACACCAAATCCTTCAATTTATCCATTGAATTTATTCCGGCCCGAAACGGCATCATATGTCCATCTGATTTAGCAGATCTACTTCAAACCGAAACCGCAGCGGTAGTGCTTCAAAATCCAAATTTTTTCGGTCTCCTCGAAGATTTGCCGGAATTGTTGCAGATAGTCAGAAACAGCAACACCTTTGCCATTTGTTATGTCGATCCATTGACTTTAGCCGTTTTGGAAGCGCCGGGGAATTTGGGAGCGAATATCGTAGTCGCCGAAGGTCAACCTTTAGGCCTACCTCTTTCTTTTGGCGGCCCCTACCTTGGATTAATGGCGGTTTCTGAAGGATTTAAACGCAGTATTCCAGGGCGTTTGGTTGGGGAAACTGTTGATAATAAAGGAAACCGGGCTTTTGTTTTAACGCTTCAAACCCGGGAACAACACATCCGGAGGGAAAAAGCAACCTCAAATATTTGTTCTAACCAGGCTTTATGTGCACTTCGAGCAGCCATTTACTTAGCGACCTTGGGACCCATTGGTTTTCGGGAAATTGCTCAAAGGGCTTTTGACAACGCTCATTATCTTTTCCGGGAATTTCTTAAAATTGGCTTCCAGCCATTATTTTCCACCCCGTTTTTTATGGAATTTCCCATACGAACTCCGAAACCCGCATCTTTTTACATCGAAAAGTTATTAAAAAAAGACATCATGGCCGGTTTTGATTTATTTTCAACCTACCCAAACTTGGACAATTCATTGTTAATTTGCGCTACCGAAATATTTTCCAAAGACCAACTTGACTTTTTTTTAGATGAAATGAGGCAATTAAAATGAAAGATCATCTCCAGAAGGATACTAAGGTTATCTTTGAAAAAACTGTGCCCGGAAAACGGGCTTGGCTTCTTCCAAGTACCCAGGTTCCTGACGGTTTAATCTGTCAAAACATAAAGTCTGGCCAATTACGCCAGTCCTCCTTAAATTTCCCTGAGTTGGCCGAAATCGATATTATTCGCCATTATACCGACCTATCGTCTCATAATTATGGGGTTGATACCAATTTTTATCCTTTAGGCTCATGTACCATGAAGTATAATCCAAAAATCAACGAAGACTTGGCATCTCTTCCTGATTTTCTTGAAATCCATCCTTTGCTTCCCGAAAAAATGACCCAGGGTACCCTATCGATTCTTTATGAATTAGAACAATCCCTCATTGAAATCTCCGGAATGGATGCCTTTACATTGCAACCGGCTGCCGGTGCCCAAGGTGAACTAACTGGCTTGCTCATCTTAAAAAAGTATCTGGAATCCATGGGCCAAGAGAACCGTATCCAAATCCTTATTCCTTCATCGGCGCACGGTACAAATCCGGCGAGCGCATCGATGACTGGATTCGAAACATTAACGGTTCGCTGCAACGATCAAGGACTGGTTGATATTGACCATTTAAAATCCCTTTTAAGTCCCGCAACCGCCGGACTTATGTTGACTAATCCCAATACCTTGGGACTTTTCGAAAAGTCAATCACCATGATTGCCGATTGGGTCCACCAGTCAGGTGGGCTCTTATACTACGACGGCGCTAACCTCAATGCTATTATGGGACTCATCAGACCGGGAGATATGGGATTTGACATTATGCACCTCAATCTGCATAAGACTTTTGCTACTCCTCATGGTGGAGGTGGACCTGGCGCAGGTCCCGTTGGAGTAAAAGACTTTTTGGCAAAATTTTTACCCTATCCCGTTGTTCAAAAAAATAGCTCCGGATATATTTGGGATTCTAACCGACCTTTCAGTATCGGAAAGATTCATGGATTTTACGGTAACGTTGGCGTAGCCGTCAAGGCTTTGATGTATATTCGCGCCATGGGCGCCGATGGGTTAGCGCAAGTTAGCCGGGATGCTATTCTAAACGCAAATTATCTACAATCTAAGCTTAAACAATATTTCAGATTGCCTTATCAACATTTTAGTATGCATGAGTTTGTAATTTCGGCTGCAAATTTAAAATCTCACCGGATTTCTGCCCTCCATATCGCCAAACGACTCTTGGATTTTGGGATCCATCCCCCAACCATTTACTTCCCTTTGATTATAGAAGAGGCTCTGATGATTGAGCCCACCGAAACCGAAAGCCTTGAAACTTTGGACCGTTTTATTGAGATTATGGTTGACATCTACCATGAAGCGATCGAATCGCCAGAAATAATTACTATGGCTCCTCACCGTACCTCCATCTCCAAAGTGGATGAAACTTTAGCAGCCCGTAATCCCAAATTACGTTGGCATGCCGAAAATAAGCAATAATACTGATATGGGGAAATGGAACAGTGCGTTTTCAATTTTAAAAAAATAAAAACCCCGAACGAATGCAGAAGCGGGGAATCTTTCATGATACCTGAATGATGAAACCGTAGTGACGGACAGAACATTTTAATTTAAAAGACCAGTTATTTTAGTTTTTTTCACGTGAAACCATTACCCTCATATCCTTCCAATGTATATTATCATCAACAATTACCAATACTTTTTATAAAGAACTCATTAGGAGGTTTTATTAATGATTAAACACTTCATTCAATATATAATTGCATTGACTGCAATCCTTTTATTTACAGTTACATCTTCCGTATTTGCAATTAATTCCTATAAAATAAACGATTTTTCAAACTGCAATGAGCAAAACAGCGCTTGTGAGTATCAACTCCAATTATTGTACCGCTTAATCGATATGTATAATCCCACCTTAACCCAGGAACAAAAGAATTTAGTATGTAAAACAATAATGAATGAAGCCGAGTCCACCGGTTTTGATCCTTTCTTTATCTCAAGTATAATTGCGGCCGAATCTTCATTTCATCCGAAAGCTGTTTCCCCTTGTAAAGCTCTTGGTTTAATGCAGTTAACATCTTGCGTCTATCGTCCGATGAATATTCGCGACCCTTTTAACATTCAAGAAAATATTTATGCCGGCACCCGGTTCCTTCAATATTTAAAAACTTTATTCAGCGACAGCAATCTAATCTTGGCGGCATATAACGCCGGCCCGACCCGAGTTGCCAAATTAGGAAGGATACCCCGAATTCGTGAGACCCTTAATTACGTTAAAAAAGTCAATGCGCTCTATTCTGATTTAAAACAAAATTTTATCACTCTTTTAGGTAATTCAATATCAAAAATTCAATTATGCAAAACTTTGAAAGCGATAAGCAATCCCAAAGGAATGCCTCAATTGGCATCCTACAACTCTTCTTCTGACCTTACAAACTTTATGGGGAGCACGCTGTTCATTTGCGAACCAGAACAATCTTCAAGAATTATCATCCAGGCTTAAAAAATACTCTTCAATGGTTTTAAGCTTTTTATGGTTCGATTCTTGAATTGATTGAATCTTGGGTAATCGCTTTTTCCATTCATCGTTCATAATTTCTTTACTATTCATTCCTCTTAGGCGGTGGATCGTTTGTTCAATTTCTGCCAAACATCCCGAAAGATTCTCGCGAATTTGTTGATTACTGATTCGAATCACCAAAAATCCTCTATCCATCAGAAAATGATCTTTACTCTGATCCAAACGTCGTTGTTTTATGCTTAAATGAGTATATCCATCCACTTCTATAACCAGTCGGTAACCGGGGAACCAAAAATCCACCTCATACCCTTCCAAAGTATGATTCTGCTTGAATGGCCATTTCTTTCCTTGAAGGGCGTGGGCCAGACGCTTTTCGGCTTTGGTACGACAACTATCTCTCAACTTATCCATTCTTTGCCTCGTTTTTCCATATGCTGGCTAATTGTTGACATTTCTCTAACATTCCCGTATACTTATTTAAAATGGTATTTTATTAATGATTGGAATTAAGGAGTATTTTAATGGCAAATAATGATTCTATTTATCCAATCAGTGTCGTGATGACAATGACTAATTTAACCGCTCGCCAGATACGTTATTATGAATCCAATGATCTGATTAAGCCTGCGCGTTCTAAAGGCAACCAAAGATTGTATACGCCACAAGATGTGGAAAACCTTTTGTTAATCAAAAGTTTACTTGAAAAAGGGCTTAATTTGGATGGTATAAAAGCGATTATCCATAGTCCTAAAACAACAGAGACCGTGATACAACCTACAGTACCAGCTACCCCGTCAACTCCGGCGGTGTTCAGCTCGCACCGCCCGGAAGCACCTAAGCTTACTTCTTTATATCCTGTAAATAACCAAGAGGCGTTAAATAACTGGTTGCAACACAAAAGAAAATAAGGATGTGGATTCGAAATGACAAAGGAAGAAGTACTTAAAAAATGTAAGGATCTTGATGTCCGTTTCATCCGTCTACAATTCACCGACATCTTAGGCGTTGTCAAAAATCTGGCTATACCGGTTAGCCAATTTCCCCGAGCCTTGGACAATGAAATTATGTTTGATGGTTCTTCTATTGAAGGATTCACCAGGGTCGAGGAGTCGGATATGATTTTGAAGCCCGATTTAAATACCTTTGCTATTTTCCCTTGGCGCCCGAAAGAAGGCGCCGTCGCCAGAATTATCTGTGATATATATACACCCGAACTAGAACCTTTTCCAGGCGATCCCCGCTATATTCTAAAACAGGCCATAAAAGAAGCTCAAGATTTAGGGTTTTCAATTAATGTTGGACCCGAATGTGAATTTTTCCTGTTTAAATCCAATGAAGACGGTTCCCCCTCTTTAGTCGCCCATGATAAAGGCGGTTATTTCGACCTCTCTCCGAATGATTTAGGGGAAAATGCTCGCCGTGAAATCGTCCTTACTTTGGAAGAGATGGGTTTTGAAATTGAAGCCTCCCATCACGAAGTTTCTCCCGGACAACATGAGATTGATTTTAAATATTCGGATCCTTTAACAACGGCCGATCGTGTGACTACTCTTAAATTCGTCACCCGTATCATTGCACTCAACCATAAACTGCATGCAACTTTCATGCCTAAGCCTGTATTCGGCATCAATGGTTCGGGAATGCATATCCACTTATCCCTTTTTAAAGACGGCCAAAATGCTTTTTTTGATCCCAATGCTGCGAACGAACTCAGCCCCACAGCCCTATCCTTTATCGGTGGAATCCTTAAGCATGCCAAAGGAATCACTGCAATTACCAATCCCTTGGTGAATTCCTATAAGCGTTTAATTCCGGGATATGAAGCCCCTGTTTACCAATCGTGGTCGGCTTCCAATCGAAGCGCTCTGATTCGAGTTCCTGCCTCCCGTGAGAATAATACTCGTATGGAATTAAGAAGTCCCGATCCTTGTTGTAATCCTTATTTAGCTTTTAGCTTAATGATTCGAGCAGGTCTTGATGGCCTTGCCAATAAAATAAACCCCGGTGCACCAATTCAAAAGAATATTTTCCTAATGTCCCAGGTGGAACGGTCACTTGAAAATATAACCGCTCTTCCAGACTCATTATATGAGGCCTTAGTCGAAATGGAAAAAGATCCTTTGATTCTTGAGACTTTAGGTGAACATATTTTTTACCGGTTTTTAGAAGCAAAGTCCATTGAATGGGAAGTCTATCGCAGTCAAGTTCATCAATGGGAAACCGATCAATATCTCGGTGTATTTTAGCCCTCCGATAAAGGACCTAACCAGATTATAAAAAGCAAGCTTTTGATAACCAAATTGTTTATTAAAAATAGGCATAAAAAAACTCCATTTAAGGAGTTTTTTTATTTTCAGGCCTCAGTTGGCGTATCGACTCGTAATGCTTTACCTCTTTCCTTTAGCTCACCTCTTGGTAAGGGAGAACAAAGTCCTTGCATATAAGCACCGTCTTCTACAACCAAAGTCACCATTTTTGAATCACCTGTAACTTTAGCAGAGGGTGCCAATTCCAATCTTCCACGAGCTTCAATTGAACCCTTCACTTCACCCGCGATAATAATATTTCGAGCGACAAGATTACCGACCACCTTACCGCTTTCACCTACAATTAAGTCTCCTCCGATATGAAGTTCCCCTTCATAATAACCATCAATCCGCAATGCCCCGCCAGGAGCCTCTAAATTTCCTTTAAAACTACATTCTTTTCCGACCAAAGTATCCACTTTACGCGAATTAATGCCGTCTTTAGATTGCATCGTAACCCTCCCCGTTAATTTCTAAAAAAAGATAATGGATTTACCGGATGGCCATTTATATGAACCTCTTAATGGAGGTGGGGCCCTATACTATCACCACTGTGCCCGATAGACGATCATTTGTCCCTTTTTACCATGTTGCTTTCCCGACACCAAAAGCTTTTTTAAATCATGTAATAAAGTTTTATTGCTTGACACTTGCTTGGTTCCAATATGTAAGACTCATTTTGATAAATACTCTACATCTAATTTGGGTTACTCACTCTACCGGCCTTTTGTTGAATAGCCCGCCATATCGTTAAAATTTTTGTCCGTTCTAATTTTAAACGGCTTAACTCTTCAGCGATTTGGTAACTTTTCTGTAAGGTAGGCTTTACTTCCCGCTGTTCTTTTTCCAACTTAGCTATTTGATGCTTTTTAACTTTAACATCTTGCCGGAAATGATATATCTGCTTTACTTGCATTGTATATGCAAAAAAAACGTATAAATTAAACCCTATAATTACAGTGATACACAAAACCGACCAAAAAGGAATACCAATACTTTTTACCCGGCCTCCCGAAGAATTTGGAACAAGCATAAAGGTAAATCCCTTTTCAAATTTCTTTTTTATAAATTTTAGGACTTTCTTCATGCTCCACCTCAAGGAAAAAACTCACCCATCTTTTTGCATCAATTTTTTGAATTCCAGAAAAATGGATGGGAGTTATATTTCGACAATCTTCCGGGTTTTCCTGCTAAAATCCTAAAAAATCCTTTTCTTTCCATGACTTTCGTTTATTTATTCAGTTTTCTTCCCGGTTCCGCTAATCGCCTTATCAATTGCTTCTTTTTCTTCATCCGACAGGGGATAAATTGACGAACCCTTTTGAACCGGTTTACAATATACCCGTGCTTCTTCCCGGCCAAAAATACTGCTCATGACGATTCCATCACCCAAGGCATCAAGCATCGCAAAGGCAAAACTTTGATCCCCTCCGGTATTTTCAAACGCTTGAAATCTGACCAAATTCCAATTCTGCAAATGCCGTTCCGCTAATATTTGGTTATTTGTGAGACGATCATCGATTTGTTGTTGTTTACGAAAAACTTGATTTGTCTTCTCCAACAATTCAAGCAGTAAGGGTTCTAAATCTTTACCTTCTGCCCTCTTTAACAAATTTCTGTACTTTTTCAAAGTAAAAAAGGATGCCAAAAAAAGAATAATTAACAAAACATTTAGTCCAATAATTGATAAAAAAATTACCAGCATATTTTGGGCCAGCCAATTATTAAAGAACACAACTTCGTTCATTGGAGCAACAACCTTTCCAGTTTTATCTATTTACTCTTAAATTACACAAGAATTATTCTGCAAAGCATCAACCTGCTCCTCCATTTTTTGAAATTTTTCTTTCTTGATTTTTCTCTATTGAGCTCTTAAAACACTTTATTCCCAAAAAGCACACGAAGATTATACCGATAAGTTTCAGTTTTATTGAACACCCGTTTGAAAGACAACAATTGACCCCGGAACCGAAGATATGGCAGTTCAAATATAATCAAAATCGAAGGGAAAGGACTTTTAAACAAAATTGACAACAACAATACCTCGATTTGAAAGAAATGCTTAATGATTAAAATAAAATCGAAACACCCCATCTAATAAAGTTTGATTTCAGGGCTACCCTCAAAAAGAGTTATCATTTTGCATACGTACAATAAAGTACACGAAGCAAAAAATACAATATATCGAAACCAGCATCCATGATGAGACTATATATTGTATTTTTGTTGATTTTATATATTCTTTTAGACAGCCTCTTCCGCCAAATCCCAGGGATAAATTGTTTTCCCTTCTTGAAGTCGGATTTCTGTCTCAGAAAAAGCACATTGGTTAAAGGGATTGACCTTACTAATAAACTAAACAAAAATCAAGATTAACCATCAATAAAAACACGAATACCTTCTATTAAAACAGATGCTTTTCTTATAAACCTCGCTCTATATTTTGAAAGTTTCTCCAAGCAAATTAATTCGATGAGCTAAAACTCCAGCTCCAAAACCATTATCAATATTGACAACTCCAATTCCACCGGCACAAGAATTTAACATACTTAAAAGCGGAGCGATTCCTTGAAAATTCGTTCCGTATCCTATACTCGTCGGAACGGCCACAATAGGTTTATCGACTAAGCCTCCTACCACACTTGCCAAAGCTCCTTCCATACCGGCTACAACAATCAACACCCGACACTCATCAATGATTGATTTTTTGTCAAACAAGCGGTGAATTCCCGCCACACCCACATCATAAATTCTTTGAACCCTACTTCCCATAATTTCTGCAGTGATACACGCTTCTTCCGCCACCGGCAAATCAGCCGTACCAGCCGATAAAACACCAATAATCCCTTGACTGACTTTTTTATTCCGCCACAAGGCAACAATTCTAGCCTCATCAAAATATTGAACATCCTCAATCTGACTCTTAATGCTTTGAAAAACTTCTTTACTGGCACGGGACGCCATCACATTAAGAGAACATTCTGCAAGATTTTTAAAAATTGCAACGATTTGTTCGATGGTTTTTCCCGGACAATAAATAACCTCGGAATTTCCATTTCTTAAATTACGATGAGTATCAATGTTGGCAAAACCAAGATTTTGATAAGGAAAATCATTTAATTTCTTTAGAACATCCTCCGGTCGAGATTGACCTGTAGCTATTTCTTCCAACCACTGCAGTATCATTTCTTTATCCATCTACGTTATTCATCCTATTCCCATGTGTAATCATATCCAAAAGAAACACATTCCCCAACGGGACCCGTTTCACGTGAAACAAGTTTAAAAAAACGGCGATTATTCGCCGTCAAAGGTTAATGAATTAATTTTTCACAAATTCTCTCAAAATCTTCTCCGTCATAATAGTCGATTTCTATTTTTCCGCCGCTTCCTGTTTGACGAATGATAACCTTCGTTCCAAATAATTGTTGCAATTCATCTTCCATTTCTATTACATTAGGGTCTTTTCGCATAGGTACTTTTGCTGAAGTTTTTTTTGTTTCACGTGAAACAGGTGGAGGTGAATTCAATTGACGGATAAATTCCTCTGTCTCACGGACCGACATTTCTTGAATTTGAATCTGACTCCAAGAGCGTTTTTGCTCTTCTGGAGTTTTAAGACTTAAAAGAGCACGGGCGTGACCCATGGTTAACGTTCCTTTGGCCAAATCTGTGCGAATTTCTATCGGGAGATTTAACAATCTTAGGGTGTTCGCGATGGCAGGCCGGCTTTTTCCCACTTTTTTAGCAATTTCATCTTGGGTTAATTGAAATTCATCAATTAACCGCTGATATGCGTCGGCTTCTTCAATAGGATTGAGATCTTCGCGTTGCAGATTTTCGACGAGGGCAACTTCCATCATCGCCTGATCCGTCATTTCTTTGACCACAACAGGCACTTGAGTTAAACCGACAAGTTTGGCGGCTCTTAATCTTCGCTCGCCGGCAATTAATTGAAATTTGTCACCAATTTCCCGGACGAGCAATGGTTGAATAATTCCATGAATTTTAATAGATTCCGCAAGCTCATTAAGCTTATCATCGATAAATTCTTTACGGGGTTGATACGGGTTGGTCTGGATATCATCGATATTGACTTCAAATTGAGCCTCTGTTGCCTGATTCTCCTCAGCCAGCTCCGGAATTAAGGCACCTAAGCCTTTGCCTAAACCCCGATTTTTATTCATTGGCTATCACTTCCTTGGCTAAATCAATATAAGCCTCGGCTCCTTTGGATTTTTCGTCATAAAGAGTGATCGGAAGGCCAAAACTAGGTGCTTCACTCAACCGAATGTTACGGGGTATTACCGACTTATATACTTTATCATTAAAGTACCGGCGTACTTCCTCGGTAACCTGGGATGAGAGATTGGTGCGGTTGTCATACATTGTCAAAACCACACCCTCAATTTCAAGATTGGGGTTTGAATATTTTTGCACAAGTTGCACGGTTTTCATTAATTGGCTAAGACCCTCTAACGCATAATATTCACATTGAATCGGAACAATAATTGAATCTGCTGCAGCCAAGGCATTTATTGTTAAATTGCCAAGAGAAGGGGGGCAGTCAATGAGTACATAGTCATACTGATCCTTAATCGGCTCAATCGCTCTTTTCAATCTTTGATCGCGAGCCATCATGCCGACCAATTCGGCCTCTGCACCTGCTAAACGAATCGTTGCGGGTGCGATTTTTAGATTTTCCACTTGGGTTTGTAATAATACTTGGTCCAATGGAGTCTCGTTAATTAAAACATCATAAATACAATTTTTAATTTCACTCTTTTTTAAACCAATCCCACTGGTGGAATTACCCTGAGGGTCGTGATCAATGATTAAAACCTTTTTCCCTTTTTGGGCTAAGCATGCACCCAAGTTCACAGCGGTTGTCGTCTTTCCTACACCGCCTTTTTGATTGGCGATTGCGACTACTTTCCCCATGATTGACTCCTCCTCCCGTTGGCCCCTTTTGGCCTGTAAAATGATTTCATTTTTCCGAAGGGCCTCCATTTCGACGCTAAATAAATCGTGGGCACGTTGTGTCAAAACTTCTACTGAATTCTTTTTTGATCGTTTCATAAGAGTCACTTCCAATCCCCTCGGTTTCTTTTTTCTTTCGAGATAAGGTCGTAACTTCCTTCTTTGTTGCTAAACTTTCTATTAGTAAATTTCAAAAATTTAATTTTTATAATGGTTTCTTTTGAGGAATCCCCGCTTTCCGTGGATACCCGTTTGGAGTAGGGTGAATTTTTTCAATAATCACTATGGATCGGAATCCGTAAGAAAAAGGAAGCTCCATTGTAAGGCAATCCTTGACCGATCCCCCCAATATCGTGATGGCTTTTTCCGCCTCGTCGAGTTCGTTATGATAATCTTTTCCTTTATATAGTATAGCATGACCATGAGTGGATACAAACGGCAAGGTTAATTCCGCGATTATCTTGAGGGGGGCTACCGCTCTGGCAATTGCCAGATCAAATCCCTCGTATTCTTTAAAAATCTCGATAAAATCTTCCGCTCTTGACCAAACTGGATTAATATTATGTATGCCAAATCGCTTGCAAAATTGTTCCTGAAATTTTATTTTTTTTTGAACCGAATCTAATGAGACAAATTGTTTTTCCGGAGAACAAATTGCCAGTGGAATCCCGGGGATTCCTGCACCGCTGCCAATGTCGATAATCCGGCGGGCGTCCAAATATTCCGAACGGTTAAAAACGACCAACGAATCAAAGATATGCTTAAAAAGAGCCTCTTTTCGATCAGTAATAGCGGTCAAATTTACTGTTTGATTGGCATCCAACAAAAAATCGATAAATTGAAACAATTGGTGAAAAGTATGCTGCGAAAATTTGATCGAAGCCTTTTCAAGTTCATCTGTCAATAATTGCTCAATATCATTCATTTTGAATTCCTCACCGTATTCTCCAAATAAAAAAGCAAAGCGGTTAAATCGGCTGGGTTAATTCCACTAATCCTGGAAGCTTGGCCTAAAGTCATGGGTTGAAATTGCTTAAATCTTTCCCGGGCTTCACGGGCAAGATTGGGGACCTCATCATAATCGATGTCCATGGAAATTTTTTTATTTTCCAAATCAAGCAGCTTTTGTACCTGGACATTCTCCTTTGCGAGATACCCTTGATACTTAAACCGAACCGCAACTTCTTTCAAATCCATCGGACTCATGGTTTGTTCCGGAAACAACTTCTGGGCAAAATCAGGAGATACCTCAGGCCTTTTAAGAATTTCCGCAACATTAAAGCGATTTTTAGGAGCTATTAGTTGAGCTTCCTCAAAAATCCGGCGTATCTGGGGCTCAGGATTAAAGTATTGATTTTGAAATGTGCTATATATATGGTGAATTCGTTGTTTCTTTTCATTAAAAATTTGGGTTTCATGGTCATTGATCAAACCGATATGAATTCCATAGGGAGTCAATCGTTCATCAGCGTTATCGGAACGTAACGTCAGCCGGTATTCGGCTCTTGAAGTCAATACCCGGTATGGCTCCAAACTTTCTTTAGTAACTAAATCATCGATCAGTACACCAATATAAGCTTCCGAACGCTTCAAAACAAGTGATTCCCTGCCTTGAACTTTAAGAGCCGCGTTAATACCGGCCATTAAACCTTGGGCTGCCGCTTCTTCATAGCCCGAACTTCCGTTAAACTGGCCAGCGGCAAATAAACCGGGAACACGTTTTAATTCTAGGGATGGTTTTAATTCAGAACCCGGCAAAGCATCATACTCGATAGCATAACCGGGACGGACGATTTCTAATTTCTCCAAGCCAGGGATGGTCCGCAGAAATAATTCTTGAACATATTCAGGCAAACTGGTGGACAAGCCGGCTAAATACATTTCATCGCTATCTGCGCCTTCCGGCTCAATAAACACTTGGTGGCGGTCTTTATCCGGAAATTGAACCAATTTGCTTTCAATGGATGGGCAATATCGCGGACCAACCCCGGTAATTTGTCCTGAAAATAAGGGAGCCTCCTGCATGTGCTCTCGGATAATCTGATGAGTCAACGGTTGGGTATAGGTTAACCAACATAAGTGTTCCTCGCGGATTTGCCAAGATTCCCAAAAAGAGAAGCCATGTTCTTCAAATCCACCAGGCTGAGGGGTCATTTTTGTAAAATCAATCGATCTCCGGCGGACCCGGGCGGGAGTACCTGTTTTAAAACGCCTAAGTGGAAGACCGATCTTTTTCAAATTATCCGATAAACAATTGGCCGGAAGCTGACCCATAGGCCCGGAAGAATAATTAAGATCACCAATAAAAACACGACCTTGGAGAAAAGTACCGGTGGCAAGAATAACGGTCTTCGAGTGATATTTAATTCCGGTGCGGGTTTCCACTCCCATGCAATGACCCAAAGTATCCAAAAGAAGTTCCGCTACTTCCGCTTGTCTGATAGTTAGGTTGGGCATATTCTCCAATTCAGTCAACATCGCCCGATGGTATACTTCCTTGTCGGCTTGAGCCCTTAAGGCCCACACCGCCGGCCCTTTTTGAGTATTCAGCATCCGCATTTGCAAATAGGTCCTGTCAATCATTCGACCCATAATGCCCCCAAGCGCATCGATTTCACGAACCAAATGTCCTTTGGCGGGACCTCCAATGGAAGGATTACACGGCATAAAAGCAATGTTATTATAATTAATTGTAAAAAGTAGAGTCCGACAACCCATCTTGGTCGCTGCAAATGCGGCTTCACAACCGGCATGACCTGCTCCGACAATGATTACATCATAGGACTGCTGCTCCATATCCTTCTCCTCCTTGTCCCTTTCCTTTCTGACATTTCATAAATAATAAGGTCCGGTCCGCATCCGATAAGGTGGGTATCCTTAAAGCCTGTCCAAGAGTTAAGGGTCTAATTCGTATCAAATCATTGCGTCCGGTTTCAGAGAGACCCTTCAATTCTGCTGCCCAAACGGGATCGATTCCAATTTGATTGAGCGCATACATCTGTGTTCTTTTATTTTGTTGGCGTTCCAAATACCCTGCCAATTTTGATTCATTCCAAATAAATTCTCGAACCGGCTGAGGATAGCTTTGGAAGACAGGAAATTCTTTAACCAATATTTCATCGGTGAGTTCCGGACGCAAGACAAGTTCTTTTAAACGGTATCCCCTATCGGGTTTAGGCAAGCCCGTACGTTCCCAAAAATCAGATTCCGGACTCATTTTAGTATTCGAAAGAAGATCTTGTAATTCGGTTCCAGCATTCAAAAGTTGTTCCAACCGGTTCCATCGCTGGTGCGAATTTAATCCAATCTCAAAACCAGCTCTTCCCAAACGGCTTAAAGAATTATCAAGCCGCAGAAATAAACGAAATTCAGCGAGTGAAGTCATCATACGATAGGGTTCTTCCGTTCCAAGGGTCGTCAAGTCATCGATCAGGACTCCAATATATGAAGTCGTTCGATCCGGGATATAAGCAGGAAGTCCTTTTATTTTGCGGGCTGCATTGATACCTGCAATAAGCCCTTGAACTGCGGCCTCTTCATAACCGGAGGTTCCATTGATTTGTCCCGCAGTAAAAAGATTTTCAATTATCCGGTTTTCCAATGAAGGATGAAATTGAAACGAATCCAGACAATCATATTCGACAGCATACCCCGGTCGGACAATCTGAGAATTCTCCAATCCCGGTATTGTTGCCAATATTTTCTCCTGAATTTCTTCCGGCATAGCGGTAGTCATTCCCAATAAATAGAGTTCCTCGGTATACCTTCCTTCCGGCTCAATAAATATTAAGTGGTCGGTTTTTTGAGGAAAATTAATGACTTTTCGGTCAATTGATGGACAAAAATGAGGTCCTTTCGTAGTAATGACGCCCGACCGGATCGGCGATAAACTTAAATTATCGACAATGGTTGCAATGGTTGCAGGAGTGGTTGAGGTCATCCAACAAGGGATTTGCGGGCGTTTTTGGCTCAGCCCATCCCAAGAATAACCCCACTCCGGGGCGATCAATTTTTGAGGCGACATTTTAGCATAATTTACCGATTGATTATGAATTCTAGGCGGAGTTGCAGTCTGAAAACGCCGTAAAATAAGGCCATTCTTCTTTAGACTCATACTCAACTCGACTGAAGCAGGTTCACCTTGACGGCCCCCTTGATAGCGTATATCGCCCATCACAATATGAGCGTCCAAAAAAGTTCCGGTGGCGATGATCACTGCCTTAGCTTGATAGCTTCTACCCGATTTAAGCTTCACACCGACTATCCTTTTGTCATCGACCAGTAAATCACAAACCAATCCCTGTTTTACGGTTAGATTGGATTCACGTTCCAAAACTAAAGTCATCTCTGCTTGGTACAGTCGCTTATCGGCCTGAGCTCTGAGGGCCAAAACAGCCGGGCCACGACTTTCATTGATCCGGCGGATATTTAAATAGGAACGATCGATAATTTTGCCCATTTCACCACCTAAAGCATCTAATTCCCTTACAAGATGACTTTTAGCAGCAGGGCCGCCAATTGCTGGATTACAGGACATAGCCGCAATCGTATCCGGAGAAATTGTGATAATCAATGTCTTAGCACCTAACCGTGCTGAAGCAAGAGCCGCTTCACACCCGGCGTGTCCGGCGCCGACTACGATAACATCGTATTCCACTTATGCCAGCTCCTTAGTGATCGGAATGATCTTAAAAACGATCATCGTGACAATTTAATTGTTATTTACCAATACAAAATTGAGCAAAGATGCCGTGCAACACCTCATCGGAAACATTTTTCCCGGTAATTTCACCAAGAGCTTCCAAACAAGACCGTAGATCGACCGCTAACAAATCTTCACTCAAATAATTTTCAAGTCCGTCATGAAAACTCTCTAAGGCAATCAATCCCCGCTCTATCGCTTGTTTATGACGGACCCTCGAGAGCAAAGGCCGATCATCGACTGCAATCTTACCCAGTCCTACCTTTTCGACTAAAATCTTTTCCAATTCCTCAAAACCATTTTTCGTTTCCAGGGAAATTTTGACGATAGAATATTCATTCTGGACCGGACCAAGCTCATCCATATTTAATCTCTGAGGTAAATCCATTTTGTTCACAACAAGAATAGCCTGTTTTCCATGAATTTTTTTTAGGATTAGTTTATCTTCTGCGGATATTTCCTGGCTGCCGTCCAGAAGCATCAGAATCAAATCAGCATCGGATAGATACTGCTCCGCTTTTTCAATTCCAATTTTTTCAATAAGATTTTCAGTTGTCCGAATACCGGCTGTATCGATAAGACGGATTGGAATTCCTTGAATCTGAATTTGAGCTTCAATAACATCCCGGGTTGTACCCGGTATTTCCGTGACGATAGCCCGTTCTTCCTGTAAAAAAGTATTCATCAAACTGGATTTTCCCACATTCGGGCGGCCGACAATGACAATCATAATTCCTTCGCGAAGTTTTCGCCCTTCATTGATATGATTTAATAACCCTCTAAACTCATTTTCAAGATGAATAACCTCATCAAAAAGCCGATCTCTTTGGGGTTCAGGAATACCTTCTTCGGGAAAATCCAAAACCGCCTCGATTGAAACCAAAATCTCATATAATGAAGATTCTAATTTGGAAATTTCCTCCGTTGCCCGTCCCGTTAATTGGGATAATGCAATCTGATGAGCTTTTTCAGTTTTAGCCCGAATCAAGTCGATAATTGACTCTGCTTGTACCAAATCAATTCTCCCATTTAAATAGGCCCTCTCGGTAAATTCGCCGGGGCCAGCCAACCGGGCGCCTTGGTCCAAAATCACTTCCAAAATCCGCGATATTCCGACCATTCCTCCATGGGCTTGGATTTCCAAAACATCCTCTGTGGTAAAACTATGGGGTTTCCGGCTGTAAAAAAAAAGAACTTCGTCGATAATTTGTTGATCTTTAGGGTCAACAACTTTTGCATAATAGATATGATGGTCTTGAAAGTCCTTGAAAAAATGGCCTTTTTGGCTTTGCAAGATTTTGAGTCCAATTTCTTTAGCCATGGAACCACTTACTCGGATGATCGCGATTCCACCTTCCCCAAGCGGAGTGGAGATAGCGGCAATCGTATCGTTAACGTAACCGTTCACTTGTTCCTCCCTTATAGGTAACCGTAATACAATTTTTGTATATATCTTTTATTTATTTCCAATGACGGTTCATATCTAAAAATGATTGCTAAAAAATAAACCCGGATAAACCGGGTTTCCTTGGTCCAACTTTGATCTTGATTTATTCAATAACCTGGTTACGACTCCATAGTATCCTGAGGAGAAATAATAACGTGTCGATATGGGTCTTCTCCTTCACTATAAGTAATCACTTCTTTATATTCCTGTAAAGTGGCGTGAATAATCCGCCGTTCATGAGGAGACATTGGTTCCAATACTTGCTTGCGTTTTTCGCGTTTTACTTTATCGGCAACTTTCAATGCTAAGTGGCGTAAAGTCTCTTCCCGGCGACGGCGATAACCTTCTACATCAACAACAATCCGTTCTTTATCGAGTTGATCCTTATTGACCGCCAAATTAACCAGGTATTGAATAGCATCAAGGGTTTGTCCATGTTTCCCAATCAATAATCCCAAGTCTTTTCCATTAATATTCAAAGTGGTGCAGTCTTTCCGTTTGAAGATTTCTACTTGAGCCATTACTCCCATATTCACTAACAATTCCCTCAAAAACAAAGCAGCGACTTGTCCCAAATCTTCCTTGACAGTAACTTTAACTTTAACAGCCTTACTGCCTAAAAAACCGAATAAACCTTTGGAAGTCTCTTCCATGACCTCAACACGGACCTGATCCAACGTTGCTTTCAATTCACGAAGAGCTTCTTCCACCGCTTCTTCCTTGGTATGGGCAATTTTAACAACAGACTTCAACGATCTCCCCCCTATATCCAAAACCTTTGGCCGATATCCTCAAATTTCACGCTACAATAGAATAATTTTTCTTTCCTTGTTGACCAAAGATTTTAATTCTTTTCAGGCTCAGGATTTCCCGCTTTTTGAATATGTTTTTTTACCGTAAAGTACTCATTAATAATATATTGTTGAGCAATTCCGACGACATTGCTTGCCACCCAATATAAACCAACTCCGGCATTGACTTGATAAGTGAAAAAACCAAACATTACAGGCATAATGTACAAAAATATCTTTTGATTTTGATCTGCACCGGTGGCTGGAGTTGTTAATTTCTGTTGGAAAAATGTAGTGACCGCCGAGATGACTGCTAAAGCAATATCGCCTTTCTGAACCAAAGGGAGCCACAAGAAAGTAGCATTACCAATAGAATTATTAATGAAAGTCGGATCCTGCAACAAACCGAATATTGCCCATAAGATTGGTAATTGAATTAACATCGGTAAACATCCGCCAAAGGGGTTTACCTGTTCTTTTTTATAAAGCTCCATGGTCCGGCGCTGCATTTCATCAGGCTTGTCTTTGAATTTTTCCTGAATCTCTTTCAACTTTGGCTGAATATTTTTCATTTTATTCATAGCCTGAACTTGTTTAATCATCGTTGGGAAGAGAATAATCTTAATCACAACAGTTAAAATAATAATCGCCCATCCCCAACTAATTGACCATTCAAATCCAAATCCGCCCTGGTGAAAAAAATTGAGCATATTGGCAAACAAATTAATAAACTGGTCAAATAAATTTAAATGAACACCTGGAGGTTTAATCAGAATCGGCATATAATTTACATCCTTTCATTTCACTTTTCAGGTATCGGATCATAGCCACCTTTTGAAAATGGATGGCATCTGAAAATTCTTTTCAAACCATAGTATAACCCTTTCATTAAACCAAATTTCTCAATCGCCTGGTAAGTGTATTGTGAACAAGTCGGGTAATAGCGACAAGTTCTAGGTTTAATGGGTGAAATAACTTTTTGATAAAATAGTATAAAAAGAAGGATTACTCCTTTCAACGGGAATCCTCCCCCTTACGTTCAAAAATACCTGATTTTCTTGGCTGTCGTTTCCTTACTTCACCAAGTATATGTGTTATTTCTATTATTATGTTGGCTAAAGAAGCTTCCTTAATAGGATTTCTAGCCACAAGCAAAACATCCAATCCTTTTAAATCATCCATAATTTGTACCGAAACAGCTTCACGCAACAATCTTTTGATTCGGTTTCGAATCACGGCATTTCCTATTTTCCGGCCGACACAAAAACCAAACCGGCCATAATCGAAAGAGGTATGTAGAAAATAGACCACTAAATACCTGCCGTAAATAGAGTGGCCTTTTTCAAAGATACCTTGAAAGTCTTCGTTCTTTTTAATGATAGTTAATTTTGTCAAAGTACATTCTCTTTAGGCGGATAAAACTTTCCTACCTTTTGCTCTCCTACGGCTCAACACTTTACGTCCGGCTTTGGTGGCCATTCTTGCCATAAAGCCATGGTCCTTCTTATATTTATGACGATTAGGTTGGTATGTCATTTTCATTGATATCACCCCATTCTGCATTTTAGGCAATAAAGTTTGCGATAATAATTATAATGACCAAGGTAGATAGTGTCAATAGTAAATCTGGATAAAATAAAAATTATTTTTAAAAAAATTGTGGATAATTTTTTTATCCATATATAGCTTGGAAGAATTTATGATTGCTTGGTTAATTATAAATTGCCAAAAGGGTCAGTTTTTGTTATTATAGTATAGTCCTTTGAATTTATCCACAGGTTGTGAATAGTTTTGTGGATAAATCATATTTTGTGGATATGATAAATTTCTCAAAGTGAAGGCTTTTTTTATTTTTCACTCTTTCAAATTTCGTTAAGAATCTCAAGCGATTGAGATGTTTTTCACAAGTTATCCCCAAGATATGGATAACTAGATCGTAAGGAGCGTTGGGGGTTAATGAGTAATTTAGATACGATTTGGGAAAAGACATTAGAATCAATATCTCCTTTTTTAAGCAAACCCAGTTTTGAAACTTGGCTAAAGCCAACCAAACCTGTGTCTTTGGAAGGAAACCTTTTAACTGTTGAAGTTCCAAATGATTTTGCCCGGGACTGGCTGGAATCACGTTATGCACCTTTGCTTGCCACAACATTAAAAGAGTTATTGGAAGAAGATGTGGAATTGCGGTTTATTACCCCTGAGCGTAATGAAGCTCAAAATAAGCCGGAAACTGAATCTGCCGCTCATATTGGGCAAAGTATACCGCAACCCTCCCTGCTGAATCCAAAGTATACCTTTGAAAGTTTCGTTGTTGGAGAAAGTAACCGCTTTGCCCATGCCGCATCGTTGGCGGTAGCCGAGGCACCGGGAAAAGCTTACAACCCTTTATTTATATATGGTGGAGTAGGCTTGGGGAAAACTCATCTCATGCAGGCAATTGGCCAATTCGCGTTGAAAAATCATCCTGATTTCCGGGTTGTTTATGTATCTTCTGAAAAATTCACCAACGAGTTGATCAATGCGATTCGTTTTAACCGAACTCCCCATTTCCGGGATACTTATCGAACCGTTGATATATTATTGGTGGATGATATTCAATTTTTTGCCGGAAAAGAAAGTACTCAAGAAGAATTTTTCCATACATTCAATACTCTTTATGAATCCGGTAAACAAATCATTATTTCCAGTGATCGTCCGCCAAAAGAAATTCCCACGTTGGAGGACAGGCTCCGGTCGCGATTTGAGTGGGGGCTTATTACCGATATTCAGGCCCCAAATTTAGAAACCCGGATTGCCATATTAAGGAAAAAAGCTTCAACGGAAGGTTGGCATTTACCCAATGATGTGATGGTAAATATAGCCGATCAGATCAATTCCAATATCCGTGAATTGGAAGGGGCACTGATTCGAATTATCGCATACGCATCTTTTCATAACAAACAGATTTCCCTGGAACTAGCCAATGAAGTTTTAAAAGATGTCATTTCTTCAAGTAAGGCCAAACGACTGACGATTCCTATTATTCAACAGGCAGTATGTGATTTTTATAATCTTGAAATGGAAGATTTGAAAGCGCAACGTCGCACCAAAAATGTTACTCTTCCCCGGCAAATAGCCATGTACATCGTGAGAGAATTAACTGATTATTCTCTACCGAAAATTGGCGAGGAATTTGGAGGCCGTGACCATTCTACTGTTATTCATGCCTGTGATAAAATCCAAGATTTAATTAAAAGTGATCCCGAAGTCGATCGGATTATCAAAAATTTAATTCACAATTTGGGTCAATAATTGTGCACAGGTTCTGATTAAATTGTGGAAATTTTATCGATCTCCTTTTCTTAATTCTGTGGATTGTGTTATTTTGTAGAAAACTACCTATTTTATTCACAAGGTTTGATTTTCTAAAAAACTTGATAGCAGTTGTTTTGAGCAACTTATTCACAATATCAACTCGACTATGACTACTACTTTTTTATTATATAATATCAATAATTAATTATTTAGAAATACCATTGTTGACAGGAGGGTAAAAGAATGAAAATTGTATGCCTTCAAGATGAATTATCGCGATTTTTACAAATTACTGCTAGAGCGCTCGCTCTCAAATCAACATTGCCGATTTTAACGGGAATTTTTTTAGAAACCAGCGATAACTCATTGCGGTGCGTTGCCACGGATTTGGAGATAGCGATTGAGGTCCATGTCCCCAATATTCAAATTTTTACAACCGGATCCATTGTTTTACCTGGTAAAACTTTTGTTGAGATTATCCGCCATTTACCTTCCGGTCCGGTGACGATTGAATATGAAGAAGCTTCAAAAATGGTGACGATCACCAGCAAACATTCCTCTTATCAATTGCCGGTCTTACCTGTTGAAGAATTTCCGACGATGCCTGAATTAAAAGACGGAAATCAAGTGGAAATTAAGGGTGAAGTATTAAAAGAGGCCATTCGCCAAACGATGTATGCAACCTTGATTGATGATCCAAGACCTTTTTTATCCAGCATATTATGGGAGATTACTCCTGGTCAATTGCGTTTGGTGGCGACGGATGTGAACCGGCTGGCTTTGAGGGACATGACTGTGGAATCCGATTTTCAAAAAACAGCGCTGGTTCCGGTTCACTCATTGCGCGAAATCGCTAATATTTTCGGTAATAATACCGAGGAGAAATTAAGCATTCATTTAACAGACAAATTGATATTTATCAAAGGTTCAGGAATTACACTTTCTTCCCGCTTAGTGGAAGCACAGTTTCCCCGTTATGAACAGGTTGTCCCCAAGGAATTTAACGGGGTTGTTGCGGTTGAAAGAAGTGAGTTTATCGATGCCTTGGAAAGAACTTCTCTGGTTAGCAATTCAATAAAAATCAACATCTCCGAAAATGGAATGATTATAACAGCGAAAGAACCTGATAAAGGACGATCATACGAAGAATTACCCGTTGATTTTTCGGGAAAAGAAATTGAAATAGGGTTTAATGTGAGATATTTATTGGATTTCTTAAAGTCCGTTGAGGCAACGAAAATTAATTTCAAATATAGCCAGGATCAAAAGCCTACGTTACTTCAGGCATCGGAAAAAAATGAGTATTTGTATGTAGTAATGCCTTTAAAATTATCGGTGTAAAAAAGCAATATTCCCAGCTATCAACTTTTTGGATGGAAGAATTGGACATTGATGTTTTTACGATCTCTTGAATTGCAGCATTATCGAAACTATAAGCACCTCCAAGTGGAATTTTCACCTCAGGTTAATATTTTTTATGGCCAAAATGCCCAAGGTAAAACCAATTTACTGGAGGCAATTTCTTTATTATGTTTTGGAAAATCATTTCGGACCAAAAAAGATGTAGAACTTATTCAATGGGAAACAACTTCGTGCTATTTAAAAGGGCAATTTGATTCCGACGATTTTCCCTTAATGATTGAGCTGGGAATCGCTGAGAAAGAAAAGCGCACCAAAATTGAGGGACAAATTGTTAAAAACAATGAATTGTTTGGAAAAATCCCCCTGATTACATTTGCCCCGGATGATCTGCAGTTAATTAAGGGAAGCCCCCAATTCCGGCGAGATTTTGTCGATCTATATTTGGCACTTATTGAGCCCAAGTATCGTTTTATTTATTATAACTATTATAAAGTGGTTCAGCAACGCAATCGACTGCTAAAAGAAGGAATACGCGATTCCCGGGAATTGGAAGTATGGGATGAACAATTAGTGGAAAAAGGTTCGAAAGTCATCAAGTATCGAATGGCTTTTATAGAAGATGTTAAAGGTTTTATTTCCAGAGCCCAGCATGAAATTAGCGGAACCCTTGAAAAATTAAATCTGGAATACGTAGGTTTTCGAAATTCCGTTTTACATTGTGTTAGTGAAGAAGATATTAAGTCGCGGTTTCTGATGGAATTAAAAATGGTTAAAAATAATGAGCGGGAACGGAGAGTCACCTTAGTGGGACCGAATCGGGATGATCTCCGCTTGAGTATAGGGGAGGGAGTCGATCTTCGTAACTTCGGCTCCCAAGGGCAGCAACGAACTGCGGCTTTGGCTTTAAAATTGGGAATGTTGGAAAAAATAAAGGAAAGCCGTGGACAATATCCAATTTTATTGTTGGATGATGTTATGTCCGAGTTTGACGATCAAAGAAAACAACAACTATTGAAGGTTTTAATTAATTCGGCTCAAACATTCATGACTTCCACCAGTAAGAGGGATTTTCCAATCGGTGATCAAAATACCCTTTTTTTTAAGGTTGCCGGAGGGGCGATCGAACGTGGCTAGTAGTGCTTTTGGTTCAATAATTGAAAAATTTTTTTATAAGAACGGCGGATGGTCGAGACTGAAAGGAGAATTATCCGTATACTACTGGCCTAAAGTAGCCGGAGCGGAAATTGCCAAAAAAGTCGAGGCTGTGCGTTTCCGGGATGGATATTTATATTTACAAACCGATGTTCCTGCCTTAGCTCAGCAAATACTGTTTATGGTACCAAGTTTCTTGGAAAAGTACCGGGGTTATATTGGAAAAGGGGTATTAAAGGGCATTAAAGTCAAGATTGGCTCGATTAAACGATCTTTATCCCATCCGGATCTTTCCATCAATGATTTTTATTTGGAATCATCGGATTTGTCCACAATTGAAACGTGTAAAAGCACGATTGAAGATCCGGATTTGGCGGCGCGATTTGAAAAGTTAATGCAAAAATCCTACCTTGTCAGGAAAAAGCAAGTAGCGGAAGGCGGAAAAAAATGCTTATCCTGTGGAGTGGTCATTGATTCTCAGTTTGATTATTGTCCCTGTTGTGAAAATAAGGTTCATCAAGAAATCCGGGATTATATTTCTTACCAAAAAAATCATCATCCGGAGCAAAACACTGGTAATCCAGGTGAACTTGAAGGATTAAGTCACTTAAAAATAAAAAAACTTAAATAGGTGTTGAGGAGGAAAAAATGTTTGTCCATCTCGGCGAAGATATTTTGATTGATTCTAAGTCAATTGTGGCGATCATTAGTGCGGAAAATTCAATGGGAGCCAGTAGCACCAGAGAGTTTCTGCGAGTCGCCCATGAAGAAGGTTTAGTTAAAAAAATTAGTGAGGAATTTACTTCCATTGTTATTACGGATAAAAATGTTTATTTATCACCGATATCGTCTCAAACTCTGAAAAAACGAGCCAAATATATCGATGAATTAGAAGCAAACTTTTCTCTGGAAGGGGTTTCTTAATGGACCAAGAGCAGCAAAATAAAAAGACAAACGGTTCTTCCGATTATAATGCCAGTCAAATTCAAGTATTGGAAGGTTTGGAAGCGGTCCGAAAGCGTCCAAGCATGTACATTGGCAGTACCTGTATAAAAGGACTTCACCATTTGGTATATGAAGTTGTTGACAACAGCATTGATGAAGCTTTAGCCGGTTATTGCGACCGTATTATCGTTACTTTAAACGAAGATGGTTCACTAACTGTTGATGATAATGGCCGCGGTATTCCGGTCGATATTCAAGCACAGGCTAAAAAATCAGCTTTGGAAGTTGTCTTGACCATTTTGCATGCCGGCGGAAAATTCGGCGGGGATGGTTATAAAGTATCCGGCGGTCTTCATGGAGTTGGTATTTCCGTAGTCAATGCTCTTTCAGAAATTTTGGAAGTATGGGTGAAAAAAGACGGTAGCCTCTATTATCAGTGCTATCATAGAGGTAAACCCGATGAACCGGTTAAAGTGATCGGTAAGGCTGAAGGAAGCGGAACCATTGTGAAGTTTAAGGCCGATCCCGAAATTTTTGAAAGTGTGGAATTTAGTTTTGATTATTTGACCCACCGTTTCCGGGAGTTAGCTTTCCTTAACCGAGGGATTAAAATTATTTTACGGGATGAAAAAGCCAGTAAAGAAGTGGTTTATCATTATGATGGCGGAATCACCTCATTTATCGAGCACCTGAATAAAACCAAAGACCCGATTCACAAAGAAATTATTTATATCTATAAGAAAGTTGAAGACACCGAAGTTGAAGTAGCGATTCAATATAATGACAGTTATGTGGAAAACGTCTTTTCGTTTGCTAACAATATCAATACCCATGAAGGGGGTACTCATTTATCGGGTTTTCGCTCAGCGTTAACTCGTACTTTGAATGATTATGCCCGAAAAGCCAATTTGATCAAAGAAAATGATTCAAGTTTATCCGGTGATGATGTCCGGGAGGGACTCACGGCAGTTATCAGCGTAAAACTTAGATACCCTCAATTTGAAGGACAGACGAAAACCAAATTGGGGAATAGTGAAATGCGAGGTTTGGTTGAGACTGTTTTGAATGATGGGTTGGCGGAATTTTTGGAAGAAAACCCGACGGCCGGTAAAAAAATCATCGAGAAATGCTTATTGGCATCCAAAGCCAGGGATGCAGCCCGAAAAGCTAAAGAGTTGACCCGCAGAAAAAGTGCTCTGGAAGTTGGATCCTTACCGGGAAAGTTGGCGGATTGTTCTACCAAAGAAGCCGAGATTTCTGAGTTATATTTGGTAGAGGGCGATTCGGCGGGTGGCTCAGCCAAACAAGGAAGAGATCGCCGTTTCCAAGCGATTTTACCCCTGCGGGGAAAAATCCTTAACGTCGAGAAAGCTAGTTTAGATAGGGTTTTAACCAACGAAGAAATCAAAGCGATGATCACCGCACTAGGGACTGGTTTTGGTGATGACTTTGATGAGACGAAACTTCGTTATCATAAGATCATTACCATGACGGATGCTGATGTTGACGGCGCCCATATCCGGACTCTGCTTTTAACATTTTTTTATCGTTTTATGAGGCCTTTGGTGGAAAATGGTTATGTGTATATTGCTCAACCACCCTTATATCAAGTCAAACAGAATAAAAATGAATATTATGCTTATTCCGATAAGGAATTGGAAACTTTACTGGCTAAAATCGGTCGTCAGGGAATCACGGTTCAGCGTTATAAAGGATTAGGGGAGATGAACGCCGAACAATTGTGGGAAACCACTATGAATCCCGATAAGAGAACCGTTTTAAGAGTTACTCTGGAAGATGCAATTGTGGCGGACGAAACATTTTCGATGTTGATGGGTGATAAGGTTGAGCCCCGTAAAGAGTATATCCTGTCTCATGCCAAAGAAGTCAGGAATTTGGATGTTTAGGTGAAGTTGAAAATGGTAAGGATGTTAGCAATTTCTAAAAATGTTTACTTGCATAGTACTGGTATTCTGTGTTAATATATTCATGGTGTCGTTATGACTGAGGATTCATTCGTGGAACAAAATGAAGCCGATCGAGAGTTTATGGGCGAGGCGCTTGCCGAAGCCGATAAGGCAGCCCGGATTGGTGAAGTTCCTATCGGCGCCGTCATTGTTTATGAAGAAAAGATTATTGCGCGAGCCCATAATCTTAAAGAAACAACGGGTGATCCCACAGCTCATGCTGAAATATTGGCATTAAGAACTGCGGCCCAGTTGAGACAAGGATGGCGGTTAAGCGGGGTCACACTATACACTACCTTGGAACCTTGTCCAATGTGCGCCGGAGCGATGGTAATGGCCAGAATTGGTCGTCTTGTATACGGTGCCAAGGATCCGAAAGCTGGTTCAGCCGGAACATTGATGAATATCGTTCAAGATGAGCGATTCAATCATAAAGTGGAAATCACCTCTGGTGTTTTGGCTACGGAATGTGGTAATATATTAAAGGAGTTCTTTCGGGAACGCCGAAGATAATTATTGATAGGAGAGCGCTCGATCCGGAGAGATGGCTGAGCGGTTGAAGGCGCCCGCCTCGAAAGCGGGTAGGGATTCACGTCCCTCGCGAGTTCGAATCTCGCTCTCTCCGCCATTTTGATATTAGTGAATTATCGTTATCATTCTATAAAAATTTTTTTTAAAATTTAGTTTTAATTTATTGGAGAGATGGCCGAGTGGTCGAAGGCGCACGCCTGGAGCGCGTGTAGGTGTAACAGCCTCTAGGGTTCGAATCCCTATCTCTCCGCCATTCAAACATTACAACCAGCCTAGGGCTGGTTTTTTTGATCCCTATGATCAACGATAAGATCAACCATTATTGAAAATAGAATCTCAAGTTTTTTTAACATTCAGCCGAAATATTAATTGAATTCTATTGGAAAGGGGTAATCATGAACCATGAATAATAAAATAAAATCCCCGGATGATAACGGGATTCATCATCCTGGTTCAAAATCCTTTCAACATACCCAAAAGCATTCACACCCTTCTTATTCGGCGTTATTCCCATGGTTAATTCGGCCTCGAGATCAACATCCAAGGCCAGAAAGGCAACATCATGAAAAACATCCAGATTCAAGACCGTGCCATCATGAAGGAAATTTAGGTCCAAGGCCTCATTTTCATGAAGAACGACTAGGTTCAAGACCGCATCATCGTGATAAATATCCATGTTCAAGGCTCCATCATCATGAAGGACACTTCGATTCAAGATCACACCATCCCAATGAACATCCGGGTCCGGGGCCATATCATCGGAATGAACATTCAAGGCCACATTACCGTTATGTACATAGCAGGATTAGTTTATATATTGCAGACTCAAATTCCGAGAAAAGCAGGTTTTTAAAATTTTTGATGCGGAACGATAAATAATTTACGGGATCATTACCTCTGTGTTAAATGATGGGTTTTTATAAAAATTAAGACATTATGAATCCTCCTTTTTCGGGAAAAATTAACGAGTGAAAAGGGGGATTTTTATATGGAAAAGATTAAAGTAGGAGTCGTTGGAACCGGACTTGCCTGGGAAAGGCTGCATTATCCGGCTTATCAGGAATTGTCAGATCGTTATGAAATCAGGGCATTGTGTGACGTGGATCGTCAGAGAGCAGAAAGTTGGGCCAGTAGCTTGGGATTAGATCCTCAACGCGATGTTTATGGCGATTTTCAGGCTATGATTGATCGTAAAGATTTGCAAGCCATTGATATCATGGTGCCGATTATTAAAAATCATCCTGTGGCCGAGATCGTTGCCCAGTCGGGTAAAGCAATTATTTTAGAAAAACCGATGGGAGCCACGCTTGATCAAGCCCAAGCGACCCAGGCATTACCCGCACATTATGGGATTCCGATGATGATAGCTGAAAATTACCGCTATAGTGAAGAATTTAATATTTTGAGGGATTTGATTCGACAGAAGAAAATTGGCGAGATCGTTTATTTTGTTTATCAAAATACCAATTGTTTCCCGTGCGCCATGACCAAGGATACTTTTTCAGCCAAGGAGTGGCGACAACACCCGGCGTATCCGGGGGGCGATTTAGTGGATGCAGCTATTCATCCGTTGTCTGGGCTCCGCCATGTTTTTGGAGGAATCCAGTATTTGCAAGCCTTTGGAGCTCCACAAAAAGACGATTTCAGCCCTTATGCGGCTGTAACGGTCAATCTTCATTTTATCAATGGAGTAATCGGTGAGTTTGCTTATTATTCGGCGGGCCGGGAAATACAAAAACCGATGATTGGGCTACGAATCTTCGGTACCCAAGGAATGATATACATGGAGGACAACCAGTGCGGGGTCATTAATGTTTTTCATAACGACGGCGGGCATGAAATGATTGGATTCCGGCCCATGAGAGGTTATTATAATGAATTGCTCAATTTTCACAAATCTTTAATGGGAGAGGAAAAGATTAGCGTAACTCCGGATATGGAAATTGGTGATTTGCGTACGGTTTATGCTATCTTACAATCGATAACCGAACAAGAAGTGATTAAGGTGGATAAGGTGCCGCAACATACGGTGCATTAATCATTGGGCCGGCACTTGATTTGCAGATTCCAAGCAGTAGATCTCCCAGATATAAAAGCATTGGATGGAAAGCCCACTCCTGAGTTTTTTTTAATCCTGCCCCCCTCTTTTTTCTATTAAGAGGGGGGTAGGCTATCCAAAAAGTGGCGAAAAATTTATTTAGATAAAACAATGGTCTTCTCCCTGTAATCAATATTTTCTGGAAGATAAATAACTTCTTTACCGAAGAAAAATATTACTGAAGTGAAAAAAATGTTTTTTTGGCAGAAATAATTTCTTATTGGCAGAAAAAATTACTTGAACGACAGAAATAATTTTTTTTGGCGCTCGCGGGATGGATCGAGTGGCAGAAAAAATCGTTTCCGGGATAAAATTAATCGATCCGCTGATAAAAAAATTTTTTTTGGGACTCACCGGACCCTTTGGATGGAAAAAAGAATTGTTTTTATGGTTCAAAAGATCCGCCGGAGGGTAAAAATAATTTTTTCTGTCGTTCAGATGATTTCATGAACGACTCGTTGAATTATTTCCATCAATAAAAAATTATTTATGAGAAGAAAAAATTTTTTATTGATGGAAAATGATTTTTTTTGGGAATAGATTTTTTTCAGCTATGCAAATCGATGTTGGTTTGTAGGAAAATGAAGTTTCCCGAAACAAAATCGATACCTTTTTTCAAAAAAACATGGTAGTATGGTAATAAATAGAAAGTGGGGATCGAGTTTGTTATATTATTTATCCATTAGTTTAACGATTATCGCCAATATTTTGTATCATATTTTTCAAAAATCTATCGCTCCCAAAGCAAATCCTTTATTTTCATTGATTGTGACTTATTCCGTGGCGGCCTTGATTTCTTTGATTTTGTGGCCTTTCTTTTCAAACGGGGAAAACCTTGGAAATTCATTTAAAAATTTAAATTGGGCCAGTTTCTTATTGGGATTTGCAATCATAGGATTGGAAATGGGATTTCTTTTAGCCTATCGGGCCGGCTGGGATATAACTCTTGGTTCACTGGTGTCCAACCTGACAGTATCCTTAATATTAATACCGATTGGAATAATTTTTTTCAAAGAACAACTCTCTTTTGTTAATATAATAGGAGTCGCCTTGAGTGTAGCCGGTTTTATTTGTATTAATTACCGGTAAAACTTTTGGAATATTGAAGCTAAAATTGGTACCGGAGAAATTTTCAAAGGTATTGAGGTTTAAACCATTAGAATGATTTAAAATAATTTGAGGGACCACCACATTTTGTGGTGGTTTTTTGATGAGGCTCAACAAAAAAAGCTTTTCCATAAAAAATGATTAAAGTTCGATTTGAAGCGACCGATATTATTGATATAACAGTAGACTTGTAAGGAACGGATTTTCTAAGGAGCATCAAAATGAGCAGCGAAATTGGCCATCAAATTGAGTGCGTGCAAACGTGCGAAGAAGCGTGGGAATTGAAACAAAAAAAAACCGATTTAATCCGGCTGGAATGCCAATTAGCCCAGGCGGAGTTGGAGCTGGCTACATTTCGGTGTGAAATCCAGAATTTCAGAGCCCGTTATATCAACGCCATCGGCTCCCGTTATTCCCAGCTTGATCGGTTAGAGGCGGAGATTGCTCAGATTCAGGCTTGGCAAAGACCTGATGATCAATCTGCAAGAATGAAAGCTGAACAGGCAAAGGCTCAGGCGGAAGAATCCGAGAGAACTTCCGGCAATCAGCGGGAGATGGACCCCAAAAAGATTTCCCGCTTTAAGCCGACTGAAAGTTTAAAAAAACTATATCGGCAAATCGCCAAGAGAATCCATCCGGATTTGGCCGTGAATGAACAAGAAAGGGTTTGTTTTCAAGAATTAATGGCCAAAGCAAACCAAGCTTATCAGGACGGGGATGAAATCGGTCTACAAAGTATTTTAAGACAATGGAAAAAAGTAAGCGGTTTGGAAAAATTGGACATTTCCATTGACAAACTAACAAAGATACAGAGACAGATAGCCCAGATAAGGGAAAGGTTACTCGCTATTGAAAAAGAAAAATCCGAGATCCGGAATTCTTCTATTTATCAATTAAAACATAAAGTTGAGAAGGCAGAATCCAGTGGTATTGATTTATTGGCGGAAATGGCAAGGGTTCTCGATCACCAAATACAAATAACGAAAGCCAAATTGGATCAAATGGCGAAAGGATATGGGAAAAGTGTTAGCTGAAAAAGAGGATCTGGATATGATCAGCCTGGCTATGGAAGAAGATCAGGGTTTGTTCGATGGGTCGGGTTTGATTGATAGAGGGTTTAACTTAGTACGACAGATTGACAAAATTTATGAAGCTAAATTTACGGATTCTGGCTTAGAAGATGCTGTCAGAATCGCTTTAACCAAGCCTTATGGTGATATCAGTGTATATGAATTAAAATCACTCCGGATGTTAAATGCTTCCCGGAAGGATATTCGTTCTTTGGAAGGAATTGAAAATTTACTCTCGCTAGAGGATTTTCATGGGATGGGAAACCACCTACAAACAATAGCCGGAATCGAAAAAATCCATAAATTACAAGAAATAAATTTATCTCATAATATGGTAGAGGATATTCAGGATCTTTCCCGATTGGAAAACTTATTTAAGGTTCATTTGGGTCGGAATAAAATTTGTAATATTAGTAGTTTGGGCAATTTAAAAAAAATCAAAGATTTAGTCTTATCCTATAATCAAATTCAAGATATTGGTCCTTTAGAAGAACTTACTCAATTGGAAGAACTTCACTTAATGGGTAATCAGATTCAAGATATTCGTCCTTTGAAAAAACTCACGAATTTAAAAGTACTTTCTTTGTCTTCCAATCAGATTACGGATTTAAGTCCTTTGCAAGGCTTAGCCAATTTAAAAAAGATATGGCTCCGTTCTAATCATATCGAGGATATCACTCCTTTGGCCCATTTAACCAATTTAGAATTGCTTTATATTAGTTCCAATCATCTTGACAATCTCGAATCATTGAGTCATTTAAAATCTTTACGTGATTTGGATGTTTCTAAAAATCGAATTTCGGATATTGGGCCTATATTAGAACTACCTAAACTTCAGGAATTGATTTTATCTGAAAATCAAATCAGGAATATTACCGGGATTACTAAATTAAAAAACCTAGCGATTGTAGAGATCAGTCACAATCCAGCCATGGATATTATTGATCCATTAACGAAACTGACATTGGAAAAACTGGCCGCCAAAGGATGTTTAATTAAACCATAAATTTTTTTTTGAGATGTCCTTATTTTACACTGGGAAATGAAAGAAATAATAGTAATTATAAGGAAAAGCCATGAAGCGAGGAGCCCCTTTTGATATTGAGTCGAAAAAAATAGTCACGATTCACAGCGGAGAGTATTATGTTACAAGAGACCCCGATGTTGTTATCCACACATTGTTGGGTTCTTGTATTGCTGTGTGTTTATATGATCAAGTATTAGGGATCGGGGGAATGAATCACTTCATGTTGCCCGAAAGCGTGGATGGGCAATTTGCCGGTTTTGGCCATTTTGGACTGCAATCTCTGGAAGTGATGACGAATCATCTTATATCGGAAGGCGCGGTATATCAAAATATGAGGGCAAAAATTTTTGGCGGCAGTCAAATGGTTGGTTTTCATAGTCGGGGAAATGATGTTGCACTTTCCAATATTCAATTTACATTAAAATATCTAGAATCCAAAAGAATACCGATTATGGCCAAAGAATTAGGAGGCCGGCATGGACGTAGAATTCTTTATGTTTTAGAAGATTATAGTGTATATGTTCAGCGGTTCATGAAGGAGGAGAACAATTTATATGTCTCAGATTTTCAATAAAGATGAGTCTTTAACTCTTCTTTTTGTAACCGAAACCCATGATCAACTTGAGCGATTTAGTGAAATTTTATTAAATTGGGGAGCACAAGAGGATCCTAAAAAGGATATCAATGAATTATTTCGATTGGCCCATAATATTAAAGGGTCTTCGGGAATGATGGGATTAACGGAATTGAAAGATGCCGTCCATGTAGTGGAAGATCTTTTTGATGCAGTCCGTAAAGAAAAATTGCAACTCGATAATGAACTCATCGATTCGCTGTTGAAATTTTCTGATGAGGTTTTATTGTATATTGGAAATGGACAATGGCAGGACGTTGAATCATTAAAGCGTTGGCAGAATTTTTTTAATTCAGGTTTGGCGGAAACTTCGCTGAGTCCGGTCAAAAAATTTGATATTCCTTTGATTCTGTCCATGACTGAAAAAGATACCATCGCCGCTTGGCAAGAGGCGGGTAAAATTGTTTATGGAATTGAGGTTGAATTTAATCCCGAAGCCGAAATGCAAGGAGCTTCGGCTTTAATATTTATGAGGATGTTGCCGCAGTATGGAACTGTCTATAAAACAGCACCCCGGGAAGAAGATTTAAAAGAAGAAAAATTTACGGTTTTGCATGTGGTATTGGTAACGGAACAACCATTAACACCTGGACAGGAATCCTCAATAACATCGTATCCTATGTACGATGTTATTGACGTAAGGGTTAGAAAATGGACTTATCGATCAGAAGAAGCTTTAACTTCTCCAAAGAAGAGAAATGATAAAGATGGTTCTCACATTGTTGAACGAACCATTCGCGTAGAAGCCGGAAAGATTGATCGTTTGATTAATCAGATTGGGGAATTACTTCATATAAAAACCAGTTTATTACAAATGATTAATCAAAGAAATCACCAAATTTTAAATTGGAATCAACTAATCGGAGTCATTCAAAAACTGGAAATGGTGACGGATGGATTGCAAGAAGAAATTATGGACCTTAGGATGATACCGGTCCGGAATATCTTCTCTCGTTTTTCCAGGACAGTCTATGACATATCAAAACAAAAAGGTAAACAAGTCGAATTGGTTTTCTTTGGGGAAGATACGGAGATCGATAAGCAAGTCGCCGAACAATTGGTTGACCCATTAACCCATTTAATCCGGAACGCAGTTGATCACGGTTTGGAAAATGAAGAGAACCGGTTGAAAAAAGGGAAAAGCAGAATCGGGCGGGTTACGATGGGCGCTTGCCAGGATGGCGACGATATCGTGATCAGCGTACAGGATGATGGTGGAGGCCTTGACTTAGAAAAAATCAGAGCTAAAGGTATTCAGAACGGGCTTATTGATAAGTCACAAACAATAACGGATGAAGAGATCCAAAAATTAATCTTTGAGCCGGGGTTTTCCACAGCGGATATCATCAGTGATATCTCAGGCCGTGGTGTAGGATTAGATGTAGTCCATGAAAGTATTAAGAAATTGAAAGGTGACATTGGAATTGAATCTACGCCGGATGAGGGTACAGTTTTCCGATTGAAAATACCCTTGACATTAGCGATCATTCAATCTTTTATGATCAAGGTTGGCGGACAAACTTTCGGGATTCCTGCCTTTGAAGTTGTAGAAAGCGTGGCAGTCTCCGATACGGATATTCATCATATCACGGATAAACAGCTTTTCACTCTCAGACAAGAAGCAATTTCGTTAATTGATTTAAATGAGGTTTTTCAATACTCACGGGTAACTCGGAACCAAGATAAAGTTGTGATCATCGTTCGTGAAGGATATATTCACTATGGCCTCCTTGTCGAAGAATTAATTGGCCAAGAAGAGATAATGATCAAACAAATCAATAAAGCTTTAGCTGAGAATCCTTTGATATCCGGAGCGGCATTGGTTGGCAGCGGTGATATTGCGCTTATATTGGATACTCATCAGATCATTAAGATGTATGCACATTAATGACCGCTTTCACTTAAGTGAGGGCTTAGGAGGAGAAATATGACAGATCAAACTATGGATATCCTCAATTTACAATTTACCGATCTTGGTTTTGGTAATCAACACTTGATTTTTTTAGTGGGTAATGAAGAGTTCGGAGTCGATGTTTTACAGGTACAAGAAATGATTCGATATTCCGTTCCGGTAAAGGTCCCCAATTCCCCGCATTCAGTGAGCGGTGTAATCAACTTTCGCGGTGAAGTAATCCCGGTATTAGATATGCGCAGGATTTTTCAATTAGAACCCGGTCATTATAATGACTACACAGTGATTGTTGTTGTTGAAACCGGGGAAAAGATTTTCGGATTGATTGTGGACCGGGTTTTGGATATGGTCAGTTTAGCAAAAGATAATATTCAGGCTACCCCTGAATTTAGTTCCAAACCTAAAACGCAGTATCTGCGATCAATGGGTAAAATCGGAAATCGTCTCATTTTAATGATAGATCTTGATAAATTGGTGGATTTTCAAGAGATTGACGAAATTTTTGACCCAGTCAATTCCACGGATGACAAAAAAGAAGAAACAAAGGAATTTTAAAAACGGAGTCATCGATGGATTATGAAAATGATAACGGAATCGGTTTGATTTGTGAGTACTTAAATCAACAGCTTGGTTTTACTTACACCCTCCAAAAAAAATATCTAATCCAGGCCAGATTGAATCGAAGGTTGGTTGAATTGAATCTACCCAGTTATGAGTCGTACCTGAAAATGATTCGAAATACCCCTCACGAATTAAGTTATTTTTTTGACTTGTTAACCACCAATGTTACTAGTTTTTTCCGGGAAAATTATCAATTTCAAATAATGGAGCGGGAGTTACTTCCGGCTATGCTAAAATCGGTGGTACAAACAAAAAAAGTGCGCTGCTGGTCTGCCGGATGTTCATCGGGGGAAGAAGCCTATACATTAGCGATGGTTTTACGGGAAGCGTTGGGGGAAGATTGGAATATCAAAGTTTTGGCATCCGATATTAGCGTAAGAAGGCTTCAAGAAGGAATGGCCGGAGTATACAGTGAAGAGAAATTAAAGGGTGTCCCCAGTCTATTACGGGAGAAATACTTTGAAGCAAATCCCAAAAAAGAAGGACTTTTTAGGGTGAAACCTAATTTGAGAAAAGTGGTTATCTTTAGGAAGATAAATATTAATCAGGATCTGGGAATACCCAATAACATCCAATTTGATTTTATCTTTTGCCGGAATGTTTTCATTTATTTTTCTCAGGAGGCACGGGAGAAAGCTCTTAATAGGTTCCATCATTATCTGAACCCCAATGGGTACTTATTGGTTGGCCAATCCGAACCTATTCATTTTACGAACAGTACAAAGTGGGCGTTGATTAAAAATTGTATTTACCAAAAAAAATAATTGAATTGGTAGCCTTTTGAATTTATGATTATAGTATAAGAGGTTATTTTTCTGAAAATCGGTTTGAGGCTTTCATCAAAGTTAAAATGAGGATTCATGTTATCTGGAAAAAAAGTATTGATAATCGATAATTCCGCTTTTGTTCGCCAATTTTTGAAAGACATTTTAAGTACTGTAATCGAATCCAATCATTTGACTACTGCGGGTGATCCTGTCAAGGCCCTGGAAATTCTTAAAACACAACAATTTGATGTGATCACTTTCGATATTGAGATGCCCGGATTGGATGGCTTAGCGTTTTTACAGCACGTATTGAGTAACTATCTTACGCCGGTTGTGGTGCTTAGTTCCGTCACCCAAGAGCATTCAAATGCTGCATCTTTGGTTTTGTCATTGGGGGCAACTGCAGTAATAGGAAAACCCATCATCGGGTATAAGGAAGGAATGGAATGTTTAACTGCTGAAATAATCACCAAGGTAACAGCGGCTCTGAACGTGCAACAAACATATCCGAAGCTTTCTCGGACTGAGTTTTACTCTGTGAAGACGCAAAAATTAAGACGAAATAAGATTGCTCAAAGAGTAATCGTTATTGGAGCATCAACGGGTGGAACAAAGGCTTTAGAGGAAATTTTTAAAAAATTGCATCCGGAATTACCGGGAATTATTGTTATTCAGCATATGCCGAAAATGTTTACACAATATTTTGCGGTGACTCTCGCTCAACAAGGTTTATTGGAGGTTACTGAAGCCAAAGACGGTCAATCCATTTTAAAGGGAAAGGCTGTCGTTGTGCCGGGGGGACAAAATGCCGCGCTGAAAAAGGAAGAATCGGGATACTTTATCAAACTCTCGCCTCGGGAAAGTGAGGCTGTCTATTGTCCATCCATCGACTATACATTGAAAACGGTCGCAGAACAAGCAGGAGACCTAGCAATGGGTATTATTCTGACTGGGATGGGCGATGATGGGGCCAAGGGATTGCGCGCCATGCATGACAAGGGAGCATATACAATCGCTCAGGATCAAAAAACGTCAATCATTTTTGGAATGCCTCAAAAAGCTATCGAAAATGGTGCTGTTTCGAAAGTTCTTCCTCTGGATTTAATTGCCGAGGAAATAAATAAATGGGGTATTTCAAGTAACCCAGAATCTGTAGCCAGTTCCAATGAAATCTCAGCACATGAGCTTTTACAAGAATAAATGAGAGGTGTAAATTTTGAAAGTACTTATTGTAGATGATGCAACCTTGGCACGGACTATGTTGCGAAAAGTCGTTGAAGAATGTGGCATTTCCGATATATTAGAGGCCCAAAACGGGGTCGAATCGGTTCAAATTTACGAAAAGGAACGGCCTAATTTAGTGATTATGGATATTACTATGCCTGAGATGGATGGCATTACAGCAACCAAGAAAATTTTGGAGCTCGACAATTCTGCGAATGTCATTGTTTGTAGTGCTTTGGGGCAAAAAGAAGTTGTCATGGAGGCGATTCAAGCCGGCGCCAAACATTATATCGTCAAACCATTTGAAAGTAGTCAAGTCATCAACATTATTAAAGCTATGCTTGGAATCAAATAATATAATGTGGATGAACACGATTTCAATTTGTTTCATAGGGCGCCATATTGTCTATATTTGGAATATGCCCTAAATTAGGTGGCTTAAATCCCTCTTTTCTACCAAGCTCCTTCTTATAATTTATACTTTTCCTCATTCAATTAAATCAAGACGGATAGCATGTTTTTCTTTGACTATATATTCCTTCCAATAAAGGATAAAATCGGTATGCTTTGTAATAATAAAATGAGACGTTAGATTGGGAGGGTTTTTCATGAAGGGAAAAGTTATCGTTTGGGTGGGGAGTTTTGCGATAATATTTTTATTTTTACCTTCCTTGGCAATTAAAATAGGAGATTTTCTTGTAAATGCTCCCTGGTCTTCTAAAAGCTGGTTGTTTTACTTTTTATTAAGTTTAATTCTATTTGTCGGAGTGCGCTGGCGGCTTCACAAACGATTAACATCACTCTCTCCTTCGAAGGAAGAAATTTCCTTGCTCTTTATTGCCAAAGAACGCTTGGTAAAAGGTGAAATCAGTTTGGAAGAGTTTCGGGAAATCAGGAGAGAATTGGATTAGTATTACGACTAGGGGATATTAAAAGGCTATGATGGTTTTTGTGAAAAAATCGAACATAATTAAGTTTGCCCGTAAGTGAGTCTGAAAAATGGCAGGGAAAAAGCTTTAGAAATAGAATAGACTTGAAATAAGCAGCATATAAAGAATCGCCAATTTGAAAGAGGGTATTGTTATTGTCGAAGATTAGAGTAGGACTCATTTATGGGGGACGATCCGGCGAACATGCGGTATCTATCTTATCAGCCAATTCCGTTATATCGGCTATCGATCGTCAGAAATATGATGTAGTACCTATTGGGATTACCAAAGAAGGGCGATGGATACCTGGACAATCACCATCCCCTCTGGTCGAAAGCAAGGATCTTCAGGTTCGACTTTTAAGTTCAAGTGGCATTGACGAAACGATTCCATTAATAAGCAATCAAAAACAAGGGGAAATATTGTCGGGCATTTTGGAAAAAGTGGATGTTATTTTTCCAGTGATGCACGGTCCTTTTGGGGAAGATGGCACCATTCAAGGTTTGCTTGAGTTGGCAGATATTCCTTATGTCGGAGGGGGAGTCCTCGCTTCATCCGTTGGCATGGATAAGGCCTTGATGAAGGCGGTTTTTTTGCAGAATGGCCTTCCTGTGGGTGATTATTTGGTATATCTACGGAAAGAATGGCGTAGCAACCCAGATCAAGTACTTCATGAAATTGAGCAAAGGATATCTTATCCTTGTTTTATTAAACCGGCCAATTTAGGGTCCAGTGTGGGTATTTCCAAAGCTCATCAACGGAATGAACTAAAAACGGCCTTAAATTTGGCTGCAGAGTACGATCGTAAAATTGTGGTCGAGAAAATGTTGACCGGAAAAGAAGTTGAATGCGGGGTTCTTGGAAATGACGAACCAAAAGCTTCTATACCGGGAGAAATCGTTCCTTGCACCGAGTTTTATGATTACGAAGCCAAATACATTTTAAGTGACTCCAAATTAATCATTCCAGCGGAAATTTCGCCCGAGCTTACCCGGAAAGTTCAGGACTTAGCAATCCGCTCTTTTAAGGCAGTAGACTGTGCGGGTCTAGCTCGGGTTGATTTCTTTGTAGACGTGTCAAAAAATGAAATTTATGTCAATGAAATCAATACCATTCCTGGTTTTACCAAGATCAGTATGTATCCCAAAATGTGGGAAGCAACCGGTATTGGTTATACAGAATTGATTGACCGTTTATTGCAGTTAGCTGTTGAACGATATGAGGATAGAAAACAAAACAAGATCAGCTCATGAGGAACGTTTCTTTCAGGAAAAATTTGTAGCAAATGTTTATGAATTCATGAAAGGCAGTACAATCAAACCGAATGATTATTCTCCTCCTGTCCGGGTAAAATAGGCTAGGAGGAGATTTTCTAATGTGGCGCGTTATTGCTGATTACCATACTCACACCAAATATTCCCATGGTACAGGAACCATTTATGATAATGCTAAGGTAGCCAAAGAGAGAGGATTAGAAGTATTGGGGATAGCTGATCATGGGCCGGCCAATTGGGGTCACATTGGATCTACAAACTTGGAGGTTTTTGATAAAATTATTGAGGAAACCAAAAGAGTCCAGCGAGAAATCTCGGGTATAACCATATTGTCTGGAACTGAAGCTAATATTACCAGTTTCCAGGGGGATTTAGACATTCCTTCAGAGCTACAAAAAAGACTGGATCAGGTGTTAGCTGGTTTTCATGTTACAGTTCGCCCTAAAAGTTTACGGGACGGATTCCAATTTATGTCAAGTTGGGTTTTATCCCGCTTGAGCCATCGCGAAAGACAAATTGCCAGGAATAACAACACGAAAGCAGTGATATCTGCGGTTTTCCGTAACAAAATTGATATCATCACTCATCCGGGACTTAACATTAGCATTGATACTCCCGAACTCGCCAGGGCTTGTGTTAAGAAGAATACAGCTTTGGAAATTAATACTCTTCATGGGTTTAAGTCCTTGGATTTTATTGAGACCGCTGCCCGGGAAGGGGTCAAGTTTGCGATTGGCAGTGATGCTCATCAACCGGAGCGGGTCGGTAGGCTGAGCTCAGGGGTCGTTGCTGCCCAGAAAGCCGGATTAAAACCGGAACAGATTTTGAATGTCAGGGATGATGGTCGGTAACAATCTTGGCTTTGAAATAAATCTCTCATTTACTCGGGTTTTTATCAAGAAACATTCACTTCTAGATAAGGAAAAAGGAAATCGATCATTTTTAAAATTGATTATAAAGATGAAACAGCAAATATTAATAGTTGTTTTGTCCGCCGCGGGCTAAAGCCTCACGGCTAAGTGTTAAAAGATCATTCCAAAGCCCGATTTCACCGGGCTCCGTGATGCTTCGAAGC
>JAEXDA010000058.1 GCA_023401925.1 Bacillota bacterium | reverse complement strand
ACCATGGGCCAGCTGGAGGGTTTGTGCGGCAACGCCAGGCAGATTGTTCGCATGGATTTCCTTGAAGAGACCTGGCCGGAGTTTGGGTTCAGGAAAGGCGAGTGGCGCGAGCGCAAGCCAGTAAAACCCTAGGGACAACCAAGAAGGACAAGGTTAGTTAAAAGGAAGGATCGGAGCCGCTAGGCCGCCCACGCCCTCGTCCTCAGGGCCGGTTAGGACGTGGTCGCGCCGACGGCTCTCCCCTATTAAAAATGGAAAGCCGTTATGGGGGAGGGCAGGTAGCATAAAATTAGCCTAAGGGCGAGCATAGGTCATCGAAACATGAGAGGGCGATTGCCATGAATAGAAGGGTGAATATATGTAATTTTGGGGTTATTGCTCCGGCGTCGACAAGGGGACGGCGCGAACAAGTTCGCGAACCTGCTTCCCTTGCAACCTCTAAGGCCAAAGGGGTATGGCCGCAATACCCGCGCGATGCCAACATCGCGAGGAACCCCGCTGCCCGACCTCTCCCCTTTTCTCCCCTCTCCTAAAAAACTATTCATTACCACATCGTTGGAAAATGAATACATTATATTAATGAATATCGCAAAACTGAATATGTTTGTGGCCGATTTCGTCCACCGCGGGGTAAACCCCACGGCTAAGTAACAAAAAGCGTTTTAAAGCCCGGATTTACCGGGCTCCGTGATGCTTCGAAGCAATATGAATGGCAAAGATTAGCCGATCCCCGGAGGGGATTTAGAAAGTTTTAATTGCCTAGCCGTGTGGGCGTGTTCGATGAACACGAATTAACCCGCGGCGGAGATTGACTTGAATTTCCTGGAAACGTTGTGGGCAATGAATAGCCTAAGAAAGGCGAGGGGAAACGCGCTTTGTCAAGATGCCTATGCCGCTGATCCCCCAGGGATACCCCTCTATAGAGTGCTGGCGCGATTGAACAGACTCCTCCATCCATGGAGTCGGCTTCTTGGGTAATTCTGAGGGCCGACAGCCGTGATTCATCCGTGACTCAAGGCTGCGTGGGGTCAACGTCGTGTTGACCATTTCGTGGAAGGAAAGTAGGCGTTTTTGATGGTCATATTAAGGGCATAAAATCAGTTGGCTTTTGCTCAACCCGTCCAATCCCAGCATCTGTTCAATCTTGGTCAGTTCCTGAGAGTATTTTGGTTGATTTTCATTTGGGACTGCATGTATTTGTTGATCAGCTTATCCAGCCTGACGCTGTAAGCAAGTACGGTCCTGTCGGTGCGGCCGTGAGCGGCGTAGATCTCATAGAGTTTCTTTCGTTCCGCTGCTATTTTTCGAAGCAGGGACTCGAGGGTTTCGGATTTTGATTTCATCATGGGCTTCCTTTTTAAAAACGTTATGGATTCGGGGCTACAAACAGGTTGGACTCATGGAGTTTTAAGCTTAAATTGGTGGAGTCAAACAGGGCGCTGAAAATTAAACTCTTTTGCCTGGAATTCCTTTTTTATTTTCTCTTGAAGGTAAAACCGGAACTTTCGGGTTTTTGCTTTTGTTCTTTTAATGGTATAATGGAAATAATTGAGATTTTAGGTAAATCAAAACCAAGGCTCAAAAGGAAAGACTCTGAGCTGTTGTTTTATTTGTTTGTTTTTGTCTCTATTTTCGCGAATTGTTTTAAATTACAAGTTTAATTATAAATACATTACGAAAAAATGTCAAGGAGAAATTTATACACGATGAATAATATTTCGGTTGGAGAACGTGTAACAATATTCAGAGAATCCTTGAAATTAAAGCCAAAGGAATTTGCGGCGGCAATAAATGTAAGCCAACCAACTATTTCACGCATTGAAGGGAATGTTACGAAACCTTCCAAAGGATTTTTATTGGCGTTAACGATTCATTTTGCAGCCAACCCAGACTGGATATTAACTGGGGAAGGCGAGATGTTTTTTGGAGCGAAGGAATATATCGGCAGTGGTATTAAGTTGTTTGGGGATCAGGAAATGTGTAAAGGGTTGGCGAATGTGCTGGAAGATCCGGAATTTGCGAAATTTAATGCTTTGCTAACGGCGAAAGATATCGTGCAAAGCGATATTGATGAGGAGTTGGCGGCTTATTTGCAATATGTCTTGAAGATGTGGCACGAGGGAGAACGGGACCGGCATTGGGTAATGGGGCAATTGGAGAGGGCGTTTGAGGATGTAGGGAAGAGGTTGAAGGAAGGAAAGAAGGAATAATTGAAAAATTGTTGGATAAAGTTAAAAGTTTGAAATGGGGAAGGCAATAGTATGAATAAAGCTGGTTTATGATAGATTGCATAAGGGATATTATTATGAAGAGAAATTTGCGCTACCACCGTTTCAATTTACAGAGGGAGAAATGGTGGTTTTATTTTTGGGGCAAAAATTGCTGAGCCAAGTTGAGGGGGGTATTTGCAAAAAAGAAATACGGTCATTATCGGAGAAATTACAGTGCTTATTTAATTCAAAGCCCAACCCCGGCAATTTTTTGTTGGAGGATACGGTTTCTTTCAACCTTAGAACGTATTGTTTCCCCGTATCATTTGCGTTATTACGACGGGGCCTGGTATTTGATTGGCCATTGTTCCCTGGGGAATGCTCCCGGAATCTTTGCGGTTGATAGGATTCAATCCTTGGAAGCGCTGAGCGAAAAATATTGTTACCCGGATGATTTTCAGGTCATGGATTTTATTGGTTATTTGAAACTGGTAAAATGGGAGAAAGACAATGCCGGTGTGATCCAAAAAGTGATTGAGGATAGTGAAAGGTTTTGGCTGGATGAAAGTAAATAGTGGAGGCATAGACGTATGCGGTTAGTCATTGAACTACAGCCTGTAAATAATATCTCCCTCCGGTTGCCTTTGGAATACAATCATTTTGTGCAATCAGCCATTTACCGGACATTAGATGCCGACTTTGGCGACGTTTTTGCACGATACCGGATTTTATGGGAGCGGGCGGCAATTTAAGCTTTTTACCTTTTCGCGGCTGCTGGGGCAGTTTCAAATCATCGATGGGCAAATCGTCTTTTTCCCGCCGGTCCGTCTGATCGTTTCATCGCCGGTGGAGGCTTTTTGTCAGAGCTTGGTAAACGGTTTGCTTTCCCGTGACGGCATGTAACTGGGAAAAGAAGGATTGATGATTGCGGCGGTCCGGGCGGAACAACCCAAAGTTGCTGCAGCGATGGTTAAATTGAAGCTATTATCGCCGGTGGTGGCTTACAGTACGCTTTTCCGTCCGGACGGAAGCCGCTATACCTGTTATTATCAACCGGGTGACGGGGAATTTAGCCGAAACGCCGCCGAAAATATCCGCAAGAAATATTCGGCGTTATATAATACTCCTCCACCCGATGGAGAATTGAAAATCCGTCCTTTGCATCAGCCCAAATTGCATGTGATGCGTTTTAAGGAGACGGTGATTAAGGGGTATTCCGGGTTGCTTAGACTTGACGGGCCAAAGGAATTACTGCAACTGGCAGTGGACGCGGGCCTGGGAGGGAAGAACAGTATGGGGTTCGGGTGCGGGGAGATGGTGGGATGAGTCAACCCTTCAACTTGCTTTCTCCCTCAAGGGAGGAACGAAGGTTTTGACTTCGGAGCTTTTAAAACCGAAGGGCCAGTAAAATTACAGTTCGTTTCTCCGTGGCAACGGGGCTGTCACATCGTGCTTAGCTTAATCAGTAAAAGGTATGGACGAAGTTTGCCTGTTTAAGTTCCAAGAGCGATATAAGATATGGGGGAAGAAAGATGAAGGAATTGGATCATAGCATTTATAATGATATCCGGGATATTTTGGAGTCTGCCCGGCGCAAGGCTTTCTCTGCCGTCAACTTTGCCATGGTCGAAGCATATTGGCAAATCGGGAGGCGAATCGTAGAGGAGGAACAGCGTGGTGAAGAACGGGCCGAATATGGCGCTTATCTGCTCACCAGTCTTTCACGGCAATTAACATTAGAATTTGGCAAAGGTTTTACTGTAGCGAATTTAAAAAATTTTCGCCAGTTTTATCTTACATTTAAGAAGAAAGAGATTGGCTACGCACTGCGTAGCGAATTGACCTGGACTCATTATCGGTTGATTATGCGGGTTGAGAACCTTGCGGCGCGGGAGTATTACATGAATGAAGCGGCGGAGCAAAACTGGAGCACCCGGCAGTTGGAGCGCAATATCCATTCGCTCTATTACGAACGGCTGCTTTCGACACGAGATAAGGAACTGGCGCTGGCTCAAAGCGCTGTTGCAGGTGAAGCGTATCAACCGGCTGACTTTATTAAGGACCCTTATGTATTGGAGTTTCTAGGACTGCCGATACCGCCGGGATTCGCCGAGGCAGATTTTGAAGCGGCGATCATCGGGAATTTGCAGCAATTTCTACTGGAGTTAGGCAAGGGTTTTTCCTTTGTCGGCCGGCAATACCGGATTGCCACGGAAACTAAACATTTTTTCATCGATCTGGTCTTTTATAACTTCCTGCTTAAGTGTTTTGTGCTGATTGACTTGAAAATCGGCGAGTTAACCCATCAGGATATCGGCCAGATGGACATGTATGTCCGGATTTTTGAGGATCGGGTAAAGGCGGCGGATGATAATCCGACCATTGGTATTATTTTCTGCACCGAAAAAGATGAAACGATTGTCCGATATAGCGTGCTGGAGGAAAACCGTCAGCTTTTCGCCTCCAAGTACCGGGTGGTGCTACCATCGGAGGAGGAACTCCGGGCCGAACTGGAGCGGGAGAAAATATGGATATCACAACAGATGAGTGGCCGTATAAATAGGACAAGATCGGATTCTTGAAAGCGATTGAGGATAGTGGAGGCTGATGCGTAATAGTATTGTTCAACTACTCACTTTGTATCAGCCGAAGTTGCATATGATGGTTGTTGGGTAACATACGAATCCTTATAGGTAGACTAGCTCAACATCATAAAAGGTTGGTGAAAGCGATGAGTATAAATCAGGTCATTTTTCCCAAACTCGGACATTTTTGGCTGGACAATGGTTTGGTGGGTTTAATAAAGATGTTGGAAGAGATATCTTTGGATGGGGTAGAAATATTTCACGATAATGAAAAATTAATTTTGACAGGGGAAAATGGCAATATCCAAAAATCTCTGCGGGAAGCCTATGAGCTTCTAGTGGAGAGGTTTTATAACGTATCAACTCGGAAGCAGCAGGAAGAAAAAACATCTTATAACTTTTATTACGATAGAACCCGAGATCAGTTTTTTGATTTTCTAAAAAGAAAATCTACGGGAATTGCCGGTATCATTTATAATAAAGCACCCCGGCCGACAGGGGGCTCCATCGATTGGCAAGCGAAAATCGATCATAATTTTGTGTTTAATGGAAAGAACCTAAAAAAGAAACGTGGCGTTTTACCGGATGAATATGTCTATTTGCAGGAGCGGCTGGATCGTTTTTGAAAATGGAAGAGTGCAATTGCCCACCTAACCCTTTTTTGGCCTTTATAGAAAGCACTACCAATCAAACCTATTGACTTGTTGATAGATCAACAACGTGAATGGGTTTGATTTTTTCATAAAAAAGCGGGAATCGGAACTTGATATTTTTAACATAAAACTTTCTTATTATCAAGCCATTGATTGAGTTTTTCCAGGTCATTATTGAATTGGGGAAGACTCCTTAGATACTCTGTTACCAGAATTGAAATTAATTTTTCGTTTGACTCTTTGATAAGAGAATAATAAACCCATTGGGCTTGCTTTCGGTCGCTAACTAAACCGGCATTCTTTAAATAAATGAGATGCCGGGATGCTTTGGTTTGGGTAACCTCTAAAACTTCCATGATATCACAAACACACAATTCTTTTTCAAACAATAAATTTACAATCCGCAGCCGTGTTTCATCCGATAAGGATTTCAGAATATTGAGTATTTCTTTCATGATTGACCCCTTTAAAAAAGAATGGTATATTTGTGTAAACGAATATACGATTATATCCCTGTTTCATTGTAATCCTTTTTGGAAAAGCCCGCAACTAATATTTAAAGGGGGAAACTCATGAGAATCGCTTTTTTGTCGGATGTCCACGGTAATTCCATAGCTTTAGTGGCAGTTTTAAAGGACATTCAAAGGCGTCATGTCGATATGAAGTTCTGTCTCGGGGATCTGGTCGGCTACGGAGCTTTTCCCAATGAAGTCGTTGAACTGATTCGAAACAATCATATTCCTACCATCATGGGGAATTACGATGATGGTGTAGCCTATAACCGTATTGAATGTGGCTGTGCCTATAAAGATGAAAAATCCGCCGAATTGGGTCATCGATCTTTCGCATGGATGAAAGCGCATCTAACTTCAGAGAATAAAGAGTTTTTGCGTGGCCTGTTTCATCGTCTGGAATTTCCTATATTCAATAAAAAAGTGTTATTAGTTCATGGCAGCCCACGTAAGAACAATGAGTATTTGTTCGAAGAGCGGCCAAAAAAATCAATTTTGCGGATGATTGATGAAGAAAAAACCGACATTTTAATTTGTGGTCATACTCATTTACCGTACGTTAAAAATCTTGATGGGAAATTTTTACTCAACACCGGCAGTGTAGGGAAACCCAAAGACGGCGATCCGAGAGCCGGATACATAATTGTAACGATGACGGAAAATTCCCTGGAAACTGAAATTGTAAGAGTGCCCTATGATGTGGAAGAAATGGCCAAGGCCATCGAGGCAACCGATTTGCCGCATGAATTTGCAGAAGCCTTAAGAACTGCGAGCTAATTTAAAAATAATGAACAGGGTGTGAAATTGCATGGCCGACAATGTAACCAAAAAACTTTCTTTCCTTGATCGCTATTTAACGCTATGGATTTTTTCTGCAATGTTAGTGGGTGTACTATTTGGCGTTACAGTTCCGGGAATCGAAAAATTTATGAATCAGTTCCAAGTTGGCACAACCAATATCCCAATTGCAATTGGGCTTATTTTGATGATGTATCCGCCGTTTGCCAAAGTTAAATACGAAGAATTGGGGGACGTTTTTCGAAATTGGAAGGTCCTCGGTTTGTCTTTGGTGCAAAACTGGATTATGGGGCCAATTCTCATGTTTTTCCTGGCAATTATTTTTTTAGGCCATTACCCGCAATATATGGCCGGCTTAATTTTAGTAGGTTTAGCGCGTTGTATTGCTATGGTTATTGTCTGGAATGAACTGGCGAAGGGCGATACCGAATATGCCGCCGGGTTGGTGGCATTTAACAGCATCTTTCAAGTATTGTTTTACAGCTTTTATGCTTGGATCTTTATTACGATTCTGCCCCCGTTTTTTGGTTTAAAAGGTAGTGAAGTGCACGTCAGTATTGCTGCCATTGCCAAGAGCGTTTTTATATATTTGGGTATTCCTTTTCTGGCCGGAATGTTGACCCGGTATCTACTGATTCAAGCGAAGAATAAGGAATGGTATCATACGAAATTTGTCCCTAAAATCAGCCCAATTACTTTAATCGCTTTGTTGTTTACCATTGTTGTTATGTTCAGCTTGAAAGGCGACCTGATGGTCCGTATTCCCTTTGATGTTTTACGGATTGCAGTCCCGTTGTTAATTTATTTTTTAGTAATGTTTATAGTCAGTTTCTTTTTGAGCCGAAAAGTAGGGGCGAACTATCAACAAACCGCAACGCTTTCATTTACAGCGGCCAGTAATAATTTTGAATTAGCTATCGCTGTGGCGGTTGCTGTTTTTGGACTTAATTCCGGAGCCGCTTTTGCAGCCGTTATCGGGCCACTGGTCGAAGTGCCGGTAATGATCGGGTTGGTGAATGTGGCCCTATATTTCCAGCAGCGTTATTTTAATTTCACGATAAGAAATAAAGGTGGGATAGAAGTAAATGACAAACATTGAGAAAACCCCCGTTTCCAGGAAATGTTGCGCAGGGAACTCCTGCTGCCATGCAACAATCAGCATCGAACAACCCGTTTTTGTAACCATTCCTCAAGTGGCGACCCAACTTAGCTTTTACGATAAGCTGGGTTCTTGGAAAGCGCGGTGGTCCGACAAGCAAAGAATGAACTACAAAGTTTCCTCGGGTTTATATAAAGTAGGCAATCCCGATCCCGAGTCACCGGTGCTAGTCACGGCCAACTATAAAATGAGTTTTGATCGGCTCCGCTGTGAATTGAGGGGTTTCAAGGCCGTTGTTGCAGGAACTGTTTTAGTTCCCGTCTTACTCCCTTATATCCCTGGACGAGCTTTATCCTGGAAAGGGTGGTTGTTGGGTCTAATTTGGGCCGGAGTTTGTATCTGGTTTTCTTATCCCGCCACCGATTGGTTGCAAGATGAGTGGAAATGAACCGGATTGTTGTTAATTCTGGAACCGTTTCCGATAGGCATATTGCTTGGATTATAGGTAACGAGTAGCGCGTATCGTAAATAAATGGCAATCAGAAATAGGGAAGATACGCTCTACTTAAAGTAAAACGTTCACATAATGACCTGCCCCTCTCTCAGCCATTCATAAACACCGGCAGTCAGAGACTGATCATTCCCTACATCTTTTTAAAAAAATGGTCTTTAATCCAGTAGTAGTAAGGATTCTCTGACTGTTTAGGTTTTGACGGAAATTAAAAAATGATCAACTTCAACCAATGATTCGACTTTAGCTGAAATCCATGTCATCCGGCGCTTTCCCATAAATGCGCCGGGGCGAAACCTTGCCGGATTGGATGAACTTCGTGGGATACTCATTCCCGTCGTCAAAAGTTGTACAGTGCAAGGAACGACCGAGCGAGGAGCACAGATAATACTCACTGTATATCGAGCACCGCAGCGACCGAGTGACGTCGCAATGGGCGGCTTTTCACGGCGCATCATCCAATCCGGCAAATCTTTCAGTTTTACCCAAACGTTTCTTATAACCATTGTCCCACTTCATCTTCAACGACTTGTGGGTAATGCATGGGGTTAGAGACCGGGGCGTTTTTTTGATGGTTTTTTGTTTGCCCGCGGGAGGGGGGATGCCTTATTCTGCCGTTTTTTGCTTGCCGGCGGCGTCCCCCGGCGGATTGGCAATATCCCGCTGAGAGTTGCGGTTTAAATAACGATAGTGACCGGGAGTAATCCCTTCGCATTTTTTAAAGACCCGGATGAAATTTTGTTGTGAATTAAATCCTGTTGCGACGGCAACCGCTTCTATTTTAATATCTGAATTACAAAGCATCGATTTGGCTTTTTCGATTCGATACAAATTCAAGTAATCATTGAAATTGGTGCCCAGGCTATCTTTAAACAGTTTACTGAGATACGTCGCATTGGTATTCAAATATCCGGCCACGGTGCTTAATGATAAAGAGGCATCGGCGTAGCACTTTTGAATATAGTTTTCTGCTTTTACGATATATTGGTTATTTAATTTCTTATAATGGGTTAAAGCCAAAGGAATGGCTTGTTTGTGGAAGTCATCCAGGATCTCCTCCATCCGGCCCCAATCATCCGCGGTGTTAATCATTTCGCTGATTTGAAAGAGATCGCCCGTCTTGAAATCGACATTTTTAAATTTCAACAGGATCTCCAATATGGATTCGATATATAAGTTGCAAAGCGGTTTGCCCTGGGTCAGTTCATATTTATCGCGGATATCGTGGAATACCTGCCGTGCAATTAATAAAGCGCTGGTCTCATTGCTATTTTGGATTAATTCGAAAAACTTCTTTGAATACTCGGCAAAATAATCCTTGTTATAGTAAGAATTCAAGTTGGGATGATCAAGGTCATCGGTTTCCACGATGTTTTCCGTGGTGGTTTGACCGGTTTGCTGGCAAGCTTTTTTGAAGGAAAATTGGATATCCAGAATGGAGTTGCATAATTTTCCGATTTGAATGGTTATCCCCATATGCAAGTTGCCGGCTTTTCGTAAAAAATCTTCCCGGAGCTCCGATTCAAATTTTTTAACAGTTCCCAACGAAGTACTTTTTTCAAATTCAAAGATCAGTACATAGGAATAGTTATTGATCATGTGCAGGTAAAAAGCGTTAAAGTTGCCGCTTTTTTTATCGTCCAAGGCACTCTTGACCAAAGCCATAAATTCATCAATCAGATTGAGGGCGGAATTTTTATCGATATCGAATACCATCACATTATAGATCCCGTTGACGCTAATGGGACTGTTTACGCTATTTAAAATATTGTCGATGTCCGAAATTTGCATGGGTTTTCCGGAAAGCAAATCGTTAAAAACGATCGCCGAGATATCCGGTTGCAATATTTTGATCACATTTTCCAAATGCTTGATGCTGTTGACCGCGTTATAAAAGGTAATCTTCAAATCATTGATGGAGTTTGCCGATGCGGGATTGCTTTGGAGGCCGACGTTGGAATGTAAACCGACGGAAGTAGGACTATGGATAATGGGATTGGAATTGCTGATTTTAATATTGTTGGCAATATAAATAATGTTTTTAATGGGAATTAAGATTTTTTGGGTTAAAAAAAACGCCATGAAAAGACATAAGAAAAAGATCGGGATAATTGAAATGATGATTTGCCCAATATTGAACATTTTAATGTCATCCGTGACCAAAAAATATTGGAGCAGGGTAATTTTTGATCGTGAATATAAGAAAAGCTTTTTATGGCTTTTCCCTGTGGTGTTCATGATGTCTTTTTTGAATGTGGATAAAACCCGGCGGTATTCGGCCGAGTCATGGAGATTGTCTGCAAATAGCGGTATCCCTTTCACGTCATAAATGAAAAGCTGATTGGGAGATAAGGCCTTGCGGATGCCCACATTATAAAAAAGCTTGCTTCGATTGATTTTAATAAAAAAGGTTCCCAGTCTTTTGTTGCCGTCCAGCGGAAAATCCCTTATCAAAAATAATTCCGAGCCATATTGGATCATCCGGGTAATTCTCCCGTTACGGTTAATACCGTCGTCGGCGTTATAGCTCCGATAGTATTGATCAATAACGTGTTTTTTATAGAAACGGTCGTAGCTTGTCAATTGATACCGGGAATTGAAAACTTTCCCGTTTTGGGGAATATATAAAAATGCTCTGTCAATGAGTTCGTTTTCTCCGCTCAAAGCGGAGAGACTGAGCAGAACTTCCGTATCGTGGGAATCGGATTGGGGAGAAACCACCGCACTGATAATACTGCCTTCCTGGCTGGTTTTGGTCAGAATATCATGCATGTTTAATAAAGAATAATCAACCATGGATTGGACGCTATTGAGGGTATTGGTATAAAGGGAGATGTTTTTTTCTTTATTGGCCTTGACAATGGGCAAAAAAGCAAAAAAGATAACATAGGCCATAATCAACAGGCAAAGGGTCCCGATTATCAGTAAAGTTTCAAAGAATATGTTCCGATTTATGCGTGAAAAAAGTTTCCCAATTTTTGCCATGCATTAACCTCCCACTTGTTTCTGCGCCATTATTTGTTCAATAAAACGATCCATTTCCCCTGTTTGCAAAATTTCCAAGGGATTTATCCTAAAAATACTCCGGGATTAAAAGGACTGGAGATGGATGTCTTCATTACTGTTTTTCAGGCGGTTGTGCTTGAGACCGGTTTCTTTTTTTCTATGGGGCCGGAAAAGAATTCCTGCAATTTCCTGAGGGGTAATTTGTCAAAACAGCCAATGGAATATATGGATGAAAATATGCTCTTGCATGTACCCATAAAAACAATCAATCCGTTTTTGGCAGTGTTGAAAATCGGCTGGGATAACAGCCTGTTTATATTCTTATTATAGCGTAAAAAGAAATTTTTGGGTTTCATCTTATGAGAGCATAATATTGGTTTGTTAACAAATATTATTCTTTTTGATATAAAATGTTAACGGTTTTAAGTTTGTTTTATTTACTGGAGGTACCAAATGCTGTAGATTAATGGTGAAAATTGATTTTGGCGCAGAAAAACGAATAAATGAAGTATAAAAAATTTGATTTGTGCATCAAAATCAAAATTCAACAAGAAAATTAAATTTTACAGAGAGGATTGTGGGAGTCGATGAAAAGAAACTTGGTTTTGGTAGTATGTATCCTTCTATTGGGAGCGGTTATCGCAAGCAGTATTCAGGCAGCTTCAAAAAAAGTAGTAACCTATTCTCTGGCGGAGGATTTTTACACCTGGGATCCGGCGGGACAGCCCAGCATGCCGTCGTATATCGCACGTATCTTAATCTACGATACGTTAATTGAGAGCGATCATTCGGGTCATTTTACGCCGTCCTTAGCCACTCAATGGAGTGTTTCCCCAGACGGTAAAGATTGGACGTTCAATTTGCGGAAAGATGTTACTTTCAGCAATGGGGAAAAGTTCAATGCCAACTGTGTCAAAGCCACCTTTGAACGGATGGCCAAAGATACCACCTTGGCCATGCACTATTTGTGGGTAAACCTCAAGTCCGTGGAAGTGGTTGACGATTACACGGCGGTATTTCATTTTTCCCAGCCGTATGGCGCATTTTTGAGCGAGGTTTCCGTCGCTTCCATACTGCCGGCCAAGGCATTGGAAAAAGAAGGTTCCAACTTGTTCAAAACCAACCCGGGAACGGGCGCCTGGCGGTTTGTAAGTTATGATCCGGGCCATCAAACGGTTTTTGAAAAAAACCCCAACTATTGGAACTGGAAGGGTAAAAAATCGAATGTGGACCAAATTATCTTCCGGCCTGTTTCCGAAGATACCACCCGTATCTCGGGGGTTAAAACCGATGAAATCGATATCGCCGGAGATATCCCTCCGGATCAGGCCCTTGCTTTAAAGGGAAAAAAGGGAATCGTCGTCCGTCAGGAACCCGGCTTGACCATGACTTTTATGTCGCTTGAAACCGGCGCCGGCAAGGTTTTTTCCGATAAGAACGCCCGTTTGGCTTTGATCCATTGCATTGATCGCGATTTAATCGTCAAAAGCATCCTCGGTTCAGGCACTGCCGCCTACTGGCCGACCATGTCCGGGGTCATTGGTTATAACAAGGCCGCGCAGACTTCCAAGCAATACGCCAAGTACGACCCGAAATTAGCCAAAAAATTATTGGCCAACAGCTCTTACAAAGGGCAGGAAGTGTACTTTATGGCGATTGACGGTAAGGTGCCCAGGACCAAGGAAGTTTTACAAGCCATTCAAGCCATGATGACTGAAGTCGGTTTCAAAGTCAAACTGGAAATCATGGAAGGCGCCTCGTTTGTGGCCAAACGGTCGAAAGGGAATTATGATATCGGTTTTTCCAACATTTTTTACGGCAACGGGTCCAGCCTTAACCACGCCAATATGCATTATACAAGCGATTCGGCGCATACCGAGTTTGTCAATCCAAAACAGCTGGCGTTTATAAAAGAGGCCTCCCAGAGCACGGACTTGAAAAAACAGGATACTTTAATGCAACAAGCGTTCCAAATCACCATGGAGGAAGCGGCGCCAATCATCTACGTGCTGAGTCTGGATATGTTTGCAGTCCATTCCACGAAGGTTAAAGATGTCGTTGTTTATCCGGACGGCGTTATGGATCTGCGGAGAGTAAGCGTTGGCAGTAAGTGAGGCGTCATACGCCAAGTTTTAAACAAAGAGGGGTGGCGGTGAAAGCGGCCGCCCTTCTTTATAGCAAACCCGCAAAAAGGATCCGAATGTTACCACCATCATGGTAAAGGAGAAATGCACCATGGCGACAGCCCGGTTCATGTTAAAAAGGCTTTTGGAATGTATGCTGGTATTGGTAGGAGTCTCGATCATTGCCTTTGCATTGTTGAGGCTTGCTCCCAGCGATCCGGCGGTTTTGATGCTTCCGGAAAATGCAACGACGCAGCAGATCGCCGATATGCGAGTGAAAATGGGATTGGATAAACCGCCTGTTATACAATATTTTCTTTATATGGGCAAGGTTTTGCATGGCGACTTAGGCAATTCGATATTTTATAACCAATCATGTGCAAGTCTTATTTTCAGGCGGTTGCCGGCGACGGCGCAATTGACGCTGGTGGCGGTATTGATTTCCTTGTTGATTAGCATTCCGCTTGGAATCATTTCCGGTATCAAAAGAGGAACCGCCGTGGATTTTGGATCCGTTTTTTTCGCACTGGTGGGTCAATCCATGTCGCAGGTTTGGTTTGGGTTATTGCTCATTTTATTGTTCGGCGTCACCTTGGGGTGGCTTCCCACCCAAGGATACGGTAGTTTCAAGAATATTATCATGCCCGCTCTTACGTTGGGATTGCCCCTTTCGGCCATAGTCGTGCGGATGCTTCGTTCCGACATGTACGATGTATTACAGGAAGACTATATTGTTTCAACCTATGCCAAAGGAATCGATCAATCAAAAATTTATCTGAAATATGCCTTGAAAAACGCGCTTTTACCGGTGGTAACCGTAACGGGTATGCAAATCGGACAATTATTGGCCGGCGCGATCATTATAGAGCAAGTTTTTGGATGGCCCGGTTTAGGAACATTGACGGTGCAAGCGATCAATATGAGAGATTTTCCACTGATTCAATCAATCCTTTTAATCACGGCGACCATTTTCGTGGTTGTGAATTTACTGGTGGATATGTTGTATACCGCGATTGACCCCCGGATGAAACTCAATTAGGAGGGAAAGATTTTTATGCAAAGTTCACGGAGAAAAAGCATTATCCGCAAGATGTCCAAAAGCAAGTTTTTTATTATCGGAAGCATTCTGGCTTTCATTATCGTGTTACTTGCCTTGGCGGCTCCGGTGATTGTTTCTTATAACGCCGAAGCGACTTCTTTGTCTTCCCGCCTGACAAAACCGGAGTTTTTCAGCAAGGGATTCAGCGGGCATATCCTGGGAACAGATTCCTTGGGCCGGGACATTTTAACCCGCCTGCTCATCGGCAGCCGGATCAGTTTGATTATTGCATTGGTGGGTGTGGTGGTTCCGAGTATTATCGGAACGGTTTTGGGGATGCTCTCCGGCTATACGGGGGGAAAGATTGATTCTATTCTCATGCGGTTGAACGATATCCAGCTTTCCATTCCGGTCATGGTTTTCGCCATTACCGTGATGGCCATTTTCGGCAATAGCATTCAGAATCTTTTGATCGTGCTTATTATCGTCGGCTGGGTCAATTATACCCGGGTAATGAGGGAATGTGTGATGGGAATCCGGGATACGGAGTTTATCAAAGCTTCCCGGGTTTTGGGCGGTTCCAATCTTCATATTATCTTTACCCAAATCTTACCCAATATCGTTCCACCCTTGATCATTTTGATGAGCCAGCAAGTGGGGATGGTGATTTTAACCGAAGCCAACTTGAGTTTCTTGGGACTAGGAGTCCCTTTGCCCCAGCCTTCCTGGGGAACGATGATTGCCGACGGGAGAGAATATATCGCCTCGGCGCCATGGACGGTTATCGCACCCGGCATGGCTCTGATGATTACGGTACTCGCCTTTAATTTTTTAGGCGACGGTATTCGGGATGTCCTGGATCCTAAAAATATCGATTAAGCCCAAAGACACTTTCGAGACAAATGATAAATCAAGGAGAAATGTCCAGATGGCACCTTTGTTGGAGATTAAAGACCTTATGATCGAGTATCGGACGGGGAACGGCACATCGCATGCGGTCAACGGAATCAATTTATCGATTCAACCTGGAGAAGCCTTGGGACTGGTTGGCGAAACCGGAGCCGGTAAAACCACTACCGCCTTGGCGATGTTGAATTTACTTCCCAAACGGGTTGGTAAGGTTACTCAAGGGGATATTCATTTTAAAGGCAAATCGGTTTTTGCGATGAGCAAGAAAGAGTTAACCGGTATTCGCGGCAATAAAATCGCCATGATTTTTCAAAATCCGTTGACCTCGCTCAACCCGGTGTTTAAAATCGGAGAGCAAATTGCCATGGTCTTGCGGAAACACCAAAATTTAAGTAAAAACGAAGCCCAAAACCGGGTTGAAGATTTATTAAACATGGTTGGAATCGATAAATCGCGTTACCTGGATTATCCCAATCAATTCAGCGGGGGGATGCGGCAACGGGTTGGTATCGCCGCGTCACTGGCCTGCAATCCGGAGTTATTGATTGCGGATGAGCCGACGACCGCTTTGGATGTGACCATTCAAGCACAAATTCTTGAGCTCATGAAGAAGTTGCAACACGAGCATTCCACTTCCCTGTTGATGATCACCCACAATTTGGGAATTATTTCCGAAATATGCGAAAAAGTGGCGGTGATGTATGCGGGTTCAATTGTGGAATATGGCACGATTCAAGAAGTGTTTGCCACTCCCCATCATTGGTATACGAAAGGGTTGATTGGCGCGCTACCCAAGCTGGAAGGGGCGAGAGAACGGCTCAATGCAATTACCGGCAATGTTGCCAATTCGCAAAATCTTCCTAGCGGGTGCACGTTTCATCCCCGCTGCGCGCATTGTACCAAGAGGTGCAGCGCGGATGTTCCCAAACTTACGAAAATAAACGACAATCATTATGCAGCCTGCTGGAATACGGAGGGAACCGATCATGCCGCAAAATAATATCCAACCGCTCGTTGAAGTTCAAAATCTGAAGAAATATTTTACCCTGAAAAATAAAGGGCAGCTTCATGCGGTCGACGACATCAGTTTCAGCATTATGCCCGGAGAAACCATGGGGCTGGTCGGTGAAAGCGGTTGCGGTAAAAGTACCGTGGGAAACCTGCTGATGAAATTATTGCCTTCCTCCAGCGGTAAGGTTTTTTTAAACGGGGATAACATTTTTGAAGCCAAAGGCTCCCGGGAAATGGAACTCCGGAAAAAAATGCAAATTATTTTTCAGGATCCCTTTTCTTCTTTAAATCCTCAGAAAACCATCCGGATTATTTTAGCGGAGCCTTATAAAATCCATAGGCTCGCCAAGAACGAGCGGGAATTGAATGAAAAAATCGAAGCCATCGCCGCGATGGTAGGTCTGGAAGAGTACGTCCTGGATAAATTTCCCCATGAATTGGATGGAGGAAGGCGCCAGCTGGTTGGAATCGCCAGGTCCCTTGCACTCTCCCCGGAATTTATTGTGTGCGATGAGCCGGTGTCTTCATTGGATGTTTCCATTCAGGCGAATATTATCAATTTGTTGATGGATCTTCAGAAAAAACTCCATCTTTCTTACTTGTTTATTTCCCACGATTTAAGCGTTGTCCGGCATATATCCAACCGCATCGCGGTCATGTATTTGGGGCAGATTGTAGAACTTGCGGATGCGGATGTGATATTTTCCAATACGCTTCATCCCTATTCGATCGCTTTGCTTTCCGCCGTTCCCAAGATTGATTTGGCCAAGAAAACCAAACGGATTCTTTTAAAAGGCGATGTTCCAAACCCCATCGATCCTCCGGATTGCTGCCGGTTTGCCAGCCGTTGCTGGATGGCGCAAGCAATATGTAAAGAAAAAAGTCCGCCATTGCTGGAAGCCGATCCGGGTCATTATGTGGCTTGTTTTTGCCATAAAGAAAGCCAAAAAAATAAACTGCAGAGAAAGGACGGCTAAACGTCATGAAATCTTGCGTCATCACGAAGCCTTTCCATTATGAGATCCGCGAGGTTCCCATCCCTGAACCCAAGGATGATGAAGTCCAGATCAAAATGATGGCTGCCGGTGTATGCGGCAGCGACTTACATATTTATCGCGGAGAAAATCCGTGTTCGAGCTATCCTTTGGTTCCCGGACATGAAAATGTGGGAATCATCTCGAAAACCGGCAAGAATGTCACGAATTTCAAAATTGGCGACCATGTTGTCGTCGACCTGATTATCACTTGCGGCCATTGTTATCAATGCACCCATGGACGGGAGAATGTTTGCGAGAGCGTTTTGGTCCGCGGCAGCGGAACTGATGGCGGCTGGCGTCAATACTTCACCGCCCCGGAAAGCGATGTTTACCGGATCGACCCCGCTATCCGCTGGGAGGATGCCGCGCTTATCGAGCCGTTGGCTATCGGGGAACATTGTACCAACCGGGGCCGGGTATCGGCGGAAGACACCGTATTTATTCTGGGCGCCGGAACTATCGGCACGATTATTGCACAGGCTTGTAAATTGAAGGGAGCCAGGGTTATCTGTTGCGATATTGATGAGGAATCTTTGGAGCGCTCTAAAAAATTCGGCGCCGACTATATCATTGATAGCAGGAAGGAGGATATCGTCAGCCGGGTACAGGAAATCACGGGAGGTCACGGTTGTACGGTTGCCTTTGATGCCGCTTGTTTTCCGGGGAGTTTGGCCGGTTTGCTTAAGGTTGGCATCGTCTGTAATGCCGGTCGCATTGTACCGATGGGTTTTAGTGATAAACCGGAAAACTTCAGCCAGGCCGATATCAATAAGCGGGAGCTGGATATCATCGGTAGCCGGATGAGCGCCTACCAGTTTGAACAAACCGCCCAAAATATGGCGGCAGGGAAATATCGTCTGGAAGGATTGGCGACTACCTTTGTGACGTTCAGTGAGATTGAAAAAGTTTTCAATAATATGACGCATCCCGATCCCGCGGTAAAGAAAACCGTAATCCTGTTCGATTGACGGACCCTTTCGGGAAACCATTTCGGAATAAAAGGAGATATTACAATGGCTGCCAATAGTATGTTTGATGTTGCCGGAAAACATTGCATTGTTACCGGAGGGGCGCAAGGGTTATCGCGCGGCATGGCCGAGGCCTTGCTTGAAAATGGTTGTAAAGTCGTCCTGGTTGATGTTCAAAAAGAGAAGCTGGAAAGTGTTTGTGCCCAGTACAATGCCCAAGGATACCAGGCCTACGCTGTCACCGGCAACTTGGCCGATCGGGCCGACATGAACCGGATATTCGACGAATCGATGGCGGTTTTAGACGGGAAACTCGATGTGTTGATTCCGGCGGCCGGGATTCAGCGCCGTCATTTGCCGGAGGAATTTCCATTGGAAGAATGGGATTTGGTTCTTAATATTAACCTGAACCATGTATTTATCATGATCCAAAAGGCGTTGAATGTGATGTTGAAACAGCCGGCCGGGGGAAAGATTATTACCATCGGCTCGATGGTTACTTGGTTTGGCGGCACGACCGTTCCTGCTTATACCGCTTCCAAAGGCGCCGTTTCTCAATTGACCAAAAGCCTCGCTGTGGACTGTGCCGGCCGAAATATCAACATTAATGCCTTATGCCCCGGCTATATGGATACGGAAATGTGCGCCAATATGACTCAAGCGCGCAAAGACGAATGCGCCCAACGGATTCCGGCCGGCCGGTGGGGAACCCCGGCCGATATGAAAGGGCCTGTCTTATTCTTGGCCTCCAGCGCTTCCGATTACCTCAATGGCGCTACCATTCCTGTGGATGGCGGATATTTGGTTAAGTAATTTGGAAGAACCATAGGGGGTATCGTAGTGCAAAGCAGGCTCTACGCCCGAAAACGGGCCGGAGGTTGCAATGATTTGGTAACAAGGGAGGGAAACGTCGATGAATCCGAAAATCGAAGATATCAAGGTCATTTTGACAGCGCCGGAAGGCATTAATCTGGTTGTCGTCAAAGTAATGACCAGCGAACCCGGTTTGTACGGTTTAGGGTGCGCAACTTTTGCATATCGGCATTTGACAGTAAAACACTTGATCGAGGAATATTTACGTCCCTTGGTCATAGGCTGGGATGTCGCCCGGATCAATGAACTTTGGCAATTGATGCATCAAAACGCTTACTGGCGTTGCGGTCCCATTGTGAATAACGCTATTTCCGGCATAGACATGGCTTTATGGGACATCAAAGGTAAAATGGCCCAGATGCCTTTATATGATTTGTTTGGCGGCAAAGTGCGGGAAGGTGTGCCGGTTTACCGCCATGCCGACGGCCGTGATGCCGGTGAGATCTGTGAAAACATTGAAAAATACCGGAGTATCGGCATCCGCCATATCCGTTGCCAGTGTGGGGGTTATGGGGGCGGCGGATATGGCAATGCTCCGGACTGGGCGGCCAAAGGCGCGCCTGACGGTATTTATCTTGATGCCAAGAAATATATGGGGGATACATTAAAACTGTTCGAGGATATTCGCGCCAAAATCGGTTTTGAAATTGATTTGCTTCATGACGTGCATGAGCGGATTCATCCTACCGATGCTGTCCGTTTTGTAAAGGAAATGGAACCCTATAAGCTGTTTTTTATGGAAGATGTGGTCCCTTTGGAACAGAGTGAGTGGCTGGGGAAGATTCGCCAGACCAGTGTCACTCCGCTGGCTCAGGGGGAATTGTTTAACAACCCCGCCGAGTACAAGAGCTTGGTGCAGAACCGGATGATCGATTTTATCCGGGTCCATATCAGTCAAGTCGGCGGAATTACTCCGGCCTACAAGTTACAGCAGTTCTGTGAACAGTATGGCGTACGTATTTGTTGGCATGGCCCCGGAGATATGAGCCCTGTTGCCCATGCCGCTAATATTCATATTGATTTAGCCGCCGTCAATCTTGGGTTGCAAGAGTGGAGCGGCATTGAGCCCCCGAACTTCGTCATTCAACAACTGAAAGGTCCCCACGGCGCCTTGATGGAAGTCTTCCCGGGCATGCCTGCCTATGGCAACGATGGTTTTGTTTATGCCAGCGACAAACCGGGCCTCGGTGTGGAAATTGATGAAAAGGAAGCGGCTCAATATCCCTGTGAGAATACGGTAACCACTTGGACTCAAACTCGTCTGCGCGATGGATCTTTGCAGACTCCTTAAATCGTATTCGCATAAAGCATCTAGAGTTATCGACACAAAATGGACACACTTTTTTCAGAAAAATGCGATAATATGGTAATGGGTAAATGCGGGATTCCTCAGAATTCCTTCGGAATCCAGAGGAATCCCCAACGTAAGGCAGAATGGCGAAACATAAACGCTGCGGTTAAAGACCGGGCGTTTTTTGATGGGCTTTTACGGTGGAGGTCACGCGCGCGTGCTTTACCCGCGGCTTGATGGAAAAATCAAGCCTAGAACGTTCAAAGAGCGGCTTTTTACAGTTCGCTCTTTTTTATTGCCTTGAAAGGAGGTGAATGAAAGATGGCCACATTTGCAAAACGGCTTATTACAGCTGGAAATATGAGCGCCGGACTCGCTGCCCATGCCGGTGAGGTGGGTCAAAGGAGTGCTGGCGCGATTGAACAGACTCCTCCATCCGTGGAGTCGTCTTCTTGGGTTGTTTTGTTTGTCGACGGGTGAGATTTGTCCTAAATCTAACCCGCGTGTGGTCAACGTCGTGTTGACCATTTCGTGGAGTTCAATTAAGAATGGAAAACGCAGAAATTTATTTCGTATTGGGATACGGCTTATACGCTATTTTACCGTTTAGTTTTAATCAAATAAACTACGAAGGAAGTTATACCGATTATTCTTCTGAAAATTGGCCAATTAAGCAGTTTATCTCAAAAGAGTATTTGGGGAGTATAGGAAATAAAGAGTAATCAAGTACAAATCCGGGAAGAAAAACCGGGAATAAGGAAAAGGAGTCATTGCCAAAGGGGCGATCTGTAGAATAATAGAATTCTGGTTAGGGCCTATATTCTAACTGCTTATGCAAAACCTGGCGCAGTTGATTACAAATTTGCAAAGATTCCCCGGCGTCGGTTTTATCGGCGGATTCTCCAGGATAACGGAAAGCTACGGCCGCGTTGCTTAAGAAACGTAACTGCTGGATATTGAGGTGGGTTTGGTCATCGACGGGAAGCATTTGGTGTAATAAGGTAAGATCGTGAGTCTTGGGAGGGATAATTTTATTTTTGCTGATTAGCGCTTTCATTAACTTTTCGATGCATTGCTGGGCATGAAAACAAACCGCGTCATAATTGGCGTCGTTTTGGACTGAGGATTCTCTTACTGCTGTTTGGTAATCGGCTTCCGCCTTTTTAATCCATTCATCAATTACACTGTTCATACAGAACCTTTCCTTTATTGAAAGCCTCCTGGATTAAGGGATCGCCTTCGGTATATCGTCTTTTGGCATCCTCCGGGTTACGGGCAATTAAATCCACAGAGAATTTCGGATTGGTTTTATTTAATATTTCTAATGATTTGCGAAAGGGTTTTCCCTGAAAAGGAAGGATCACCAATAAATCAACATCGGAATTTTGATGGGGACTCCCATATGCATAGGAACCGAACAAAATAATTCTTTCTGGCTGAAAATGGGTGACGATCTGATTGCTTAATTCGGTGATTTCCTGAATATCAACCATGTACCGGTTCCTTTCATAAAGGGTTTTTCTAAATTCATTATACTATAATATTTGATTGTGGGAGAAAACTTTTATGGTGAGTTTGTCGGATTCAGCTTTTAAAATCAAAAATTTTTTTTGAAGACACCACCTGACTTATTCCTTTGGATAATTCATACCAATACAAAGTCTCCTTGGGGGACAATTATCACGGCAGATTCATGAGTAAAGCGGGTGCTGAACTACCGATCAGATCATGGAGTTTTAATACGGGCTCCGAGTAAAGAATTGACTATGGTTTTAAGGATGGTTGAATCAAACGTGTGTTCGTGGTACAATCTTCTTAGTTCATGGTGTAGCGTTGTCTGGGATCAACCATTATTGAAAACATAGTTTAAAATATAAAATCCAGGAGGGGCAATTTGAGAAAAGTTGTTCTAAATCTCGCAGTGAGTATTGATGGTTTCATTGAAGATGCTATTGGAAAATTTGATTGGTGCTTTGTTGATCAAGACTATTCAGAAGGACAATTCCAACGCTTTGATGCAGTGTTTATGGGAAGAAAATCTTATGAACTAATGGTTAATCGTAAAGAACTTCCCATGGGAGAAAAAAAGATTTATATTTTTAGTAACTCAATGAAATCAGCTGAATATGGGACGGTTATCGGAAAAGATTTTGAAGAAGAAGTATCTACGATAAAGAATGAAGCGGGTCAAGATATTTGGTTTTTTGGAGGAGCAAACTTGTTGACAAGTTTTCTTGATAAAAATCTAATTGACGAACTTCAATTAGCGATACATCCAATCATGTTAGGCGCGGGAAAAAAGTTATTTGAAGGAAAAATTAATAGAAGAATAAATTGTCAACTGATTCATGTAAAATCATTCAGTGATGGACTCGTGATGTTGAAGTATAAGATTGTATAACAAATTACAACATGAGTGCTACCGCTAACTGGTCGGTAATGATGTAATCAGTTTTAGGCTGGCTCAATTTTAAGGTGTTGATTCAAGAAGCTAATTCAAGCATTCATAGCAATTCTAGCGGTAATTTTTAAGAGGTGCCCATGACCCATCCCAGTTTGAACAGTTTTCATCCGGTGGTTGCCCGGTGGTTTATGGAAAAATTTGGCGAGCCGACGCCGCCCCAGGCCCAAGGCTGGCCGCTGATTGCCGCCGGCCGGAATGTTTTGCTGATAGCGCCGACAGGATCTGGCAAGACCCTGGCCGCTTTCTTAAAATGCCTGGATCAACTCTATCGGAATGCCGTAAACCGCTCCCTTCAAACCGGAGTGCAGGTTTTATATGTTTCTCCTTTAAAGGCGTTGAACAACGACATCTACCGCAATCTGGAAGCGCCGCTGGCGGGAATCGAAGAGACAGGGCGGAAGATGGGGGTTGATTTGCCCCATCTCTCCACGGCCATCCGGACCGGGGACACCCCCGGCGGGGAACGGCAAAAAATGTTGCGCCGCCCCCCGCAGATTTTGATCACCACCCCCGAGTCCTTGTTCCTGCTGTTGTCTTCGAAAGCCCGGGAAATGCTGCGAACGGTCCGCTTTGTGATCATCGACGAGATTCATACCCTTTTTCCGACCAAAAGAGGCGCCCACTTGGCCTTGTCCCTTGAGAGGTTGCAGCATTTATTGGGGTCAGGTCGCACTTTTCAGCGGATTGGCCTCTCGGCCACCATGCGCCCCCCTGATCAGGCGGCGGCATTTTTGGGAGGCAAAGAAATTCATCCTGAAAGCGGGCTTTGGCAAGACCGGCCGGTGGAAATCGTCGATACCGGACAGAGAAAGACTTTGGATTTAAAAATCCTTCTACCGGTCGAAGACTTAAGAGAACTTCCTGAAAAATCGATCTGGCCCCCCATCTACCGGCAAGTTCTGGATTTGGTCCGCCAGCACCGGACCACCTTGGTGTTTGTCAATAACCGGCGCCTGGCGGAACGAATGACTGCCAATATCAACGAGCTGGCAGGAGTGGAGCTGGCCAGAACCCATCACGGCAGTGTTTCCAAGGAAATGCGTTTAGAGGCCGAAAAAATGCTGAAGCAAGGCGAAATCCCCTGTATTGTGGCAACCGCTTCCTTGGAATTGGGCATCGATATCGGTCATATCGATCTGGTCATCCAAATCGAATCCCCTAAAGAAGTGGCCCGGGGATTGCAAAGAGTGGGGCGGGCCGGCCATATCGTGGGGATGCCCAGCAAAGGCAGGATTATTCCCAAGACCCGGGCGGATCTTTTGGAAACCGCGGCGATATTCCGGGAGATGAAAGCCGGCAGAGTCGAACCGGTGAAGGCCATTTTCAATTGTTTGGATGTGCTGGCGCAACAACTGGTGGCCCTGACAACCGAGGGAGAGTGGAGTGTCCCCGAGGTTTTTCAGGTCGTCCGGGGGTCTTACAATTTTCATTCCTTGCCCGAAAAGGTTTTTCGAAATGTCCTGGCCATGCTGGCGGGGAATTTCGAGACCAAAGAGTTCGTCGACTTGCGTCCGCGGCTTTTTTGGGACCGGCAGCTCGGAGTCTTGAAAGCTAACTCTTATGGGGTACAGTTGGTATATTCCAGCGGCGGGACCATCCCGGACCGTGGTTATTACGGCGTGTATTTGCAGGGTTCCGACCTTCACCTGGGCGAGTTGGATGAAGAATTCGTTTATGAGCGGCGTTTGCATGAACGGTTTGTGCTGGGAACTTCGGTCTGGAAAATTGAAGAACTCCGGCAGGACCGGGTGATCGTCAGCCCATCCCAAAAAGGCGGGGAAGCTATCGTACCCTTTTGGAAGGCCGATCCCGGAGGGCGTTCTTACGAACTGGGCAAGCGGATCGGCGCTTTTTTGGGGGAAATCGAGGATCATCTGAAGACCGGCGATCTCCAAGACTGGTTGGAATCGGAATGCGCTTTGTCTCCGGAAGTATCCCAAAATCTTTACCGGTATGTGGAAGCTCAAAAGCAATCCCTTCAGTACATCCATACCGACCGGCGCTTGGTGGTCGAAGAATTCCCCGACGAGATTGGGGAGTGGCGGGTCTTGCTCTATTCCCCGTTCGGGATGAGGTTGCATTTGGCCCTCGGTTTACTGATCCAAGACATTTGGGAAAAGGATTTCCAAATGAAGGTTGAGGCGGTCCCCATGGATGAAGGGATTATGTTTCATCTGCAGGGAAGCCAGACCCCGCCGGAAGTTCCTTGGGGGGACTTAAACCCTTTGGGTTTGGAAGAAAAGCTGGCCGAACTGGTTTCGGGTTCGGCGCTTTTTGGGATTACCTTCCGGCAGACGGCCCAACTTTCCTTGATCATGCCGCGGGCCGGGTTTGGGCGGAAAAGGAATCCTTTTTGGCTATCCCGGCTCAAGGCGGGGAACTTGTTGCATACAGTGGCCAAGTATCAGGATTTCCCCCTGGTGATGGAAACCTATCGCGCCATTTTACAGGATTATTTTGATTTGGACGGATTGCTGGAAGTTCTGGGAGACATCCGTCAGGGCCGGATTCAGGTCCGCCGTCATCAGCATGAGACCCCTTCGCCGTTTGCGGGAGGCCACTTATTCAATTTTATCGGCAATTTCATGTATGAAGGAGAAGCGCCCCAAGGGGAACAGCGTTTGCAAATGTTTGGCCTGGGGCGGGGGACCTTGAAAGTTATTCTCGGGAAGCAAGGGCTCCGGAATGTGATTGCCCCAGGGGTGTTGCAGAATGTTAGGGCCAAAGTCAGAGGGCCTGGCCTTTTGGGCGGAGATTTGAATGGGGATTCCTTCGCAATCTGGCTGGAAAAGGTTGGAGACCTTTACCTTGGCGAAATACCGGAGCTTTTCCCCGCTCAGGCCCGGCAGGTCGAAAACTATGTCCAGGAGTTCATCGAACTTGGAAAAATCCTTTGCATTCCGGCAGGACACGCTGAGCCCCTGCTGGTTGCCTTGGGGGAAGCCCCCTATTATTTGCAGGGATTGCCGGGAATCCCTCCAATGGTGGTATCGGAAATTCGCGGCAGAATTCAAACCCGGCCGGGTTTTGACGCTGAAAAACCCATTACCGTGGCGGAGGCCCGCGCCCGTATCATTCAGCGGTATGTCAAGACCCATGGCCCTTTTCAAATCACGGACATCGTTAGCCGCTACGGATTTTTCCAGCAGGAAGTGGCGGCGGAGTTAACGGTGATGGCGGCTGAAGACTTAGTGGAATCGGGAGAATTCATTCCCGGCGGCAGCGGTGAGGAATGGTGCGAAGTCGGGATCCTGGAAGAGATCCACCGCCGTAGTCTGGCTCAGGCCCGTAGGGAAGTGGAGCCCCGGGGTCCGTTGGAATACGGAGCCTTTTTGGCCAGGTGGCAAGGGATTGGCGGGTTGCGGGAGGGCTTCGACGGCCTGGCCGCCACTTTGGAACAATTAGCCGGACTGTGGTTGCCGGCGGGGATGTGGGAAAACAGCGTCTTACCCGGTAGAGTCCGGGATTTCAGTCCGGCCCTGTTGGATCAGTTAATCTCCAGCGGACAATTTTTTTGGCGGGCCCGCGGCCGTGAACAACAGATCCAACTCTGTTTTGAAAAGGCCATGGCCGGTGAAAATCAGCTCACTAGAGAGAGCGTTTCCAAGGAACCAATGGCCTCACATTCCTCGTCTGCGCCGTCTCCCGGCGGCGATGCCCAAATCCTGCGGCGATTGTTGGAGACTCAGGGCGCTTTGTCCTTGCCGCAGATTTTACGGGAAACCAGGATGTCGACAGTCCTTGCCTGGCAAACACTGGAGGAATTGATTGAGCAAGGCGCAGTCACCAATGATACTTTGGGCCCCATCCGTTTTTTGCTGCAAAGCCGTCCCGGGGACCGGACGGGCGCAAGGGGGGTGCTCACGCTTGGTGTCCTTGCGCAGATGGGGCGCTGGTCTTTGTTGCCCGCGCCCGGGCTTGTCAATCCGGACGCCTGGGCATACACCTTGATCAACCGCTATGGCATTATCTGCCGGGAAATGGTCCGGCAGGAATCAGTTTCCTGGGGCGATAGCTATTCATATTACGACTATCTGGAACAGATTGGGAAAGTCCGCCGGGGTTTCTTCTGTAGCCATTTAAGCGGCATTCAATTTGCCTTGCCGAAGGCCGTTGAAGAATTGCGTTCTTCTCCGGGGCAGGACTTGCCGGAGTTTTACGGGCTGCAATGGAATGATCCCGCCAATTATCTTGGATTTGTTCATGACTGGCCGGTAGAGGAGGGAAAAAATTCATCCGGGTCTTATGATTTTGTCGTTTTTCAGGCCGGTAAACCCATATTGGCGGCGGGTGGGAAAAAATTAAAACTATATTGCCCGGGAAAAAGCCTGTCTGAGCAGGACCCAGCCGCCCTAAGAAAACCACTGCGGACCTTATTGACGATTCTATACAAGGTCTACCGCGATCAGAAAATCATCGTCACCCATTGGAATGAATTGCCCGTCGTAGAAACGGGAATGGCTGATGTTTTGGCTGGACTGAAGTTTGAAAAAGGAATCCGTGAGATGACCCTGTGGCCTTCCGATCGTATCTGAGCGCGGGGTTTTTGAATACCCTTGATAAATAAGCAGATACTATTGGGGAAACCAAACGAGGAGGCAGTCAATGGTTGATTTAATTGATAGGGTAAAACAGGGGCTGGATAAAGGAGTTGCAGTTGTTTCGGTCAAATCCAAAGAAATGATGGAGGTCGTTAAAATCAAGAATCAGCTCGGCGTCCTCCGGAATCAACGGGAAAGCGCTTTTTCGCTTTTGGGGGAAATCGTTTATCAAATGTATCTGCAAAATGGTTTTAATGAAGAAAAAATTCGCAATAAATGCGAGATTATCGCTTTACTCGCCAGTCAAATTCTTGAAAAGGAAAACGACTTGAGAGAGCTCCATGTCCGGGCCGAGGTGGCGCTGGGCAAGTCTTTTTGCATAACTTGCGGGTCGCAGTTGCCCCCCGGAGCGCTTTATTGCAGCAAGTGCGGGGAAAAAATCGGGGAATTTGAAAACCATTAATGATTAAGAAGCTTCCGGCATACCTTTTAGTAATAAAAAAGCTGGAGGAAGCGATGCGTCTAAGTGAGCTGGCAGGTAAAGAAGTGATTGACGTCAAAACCGGTGACCGGTTAGGTGTCATTCAAAAAAGCGAACTGTTGGTGAATACGCAGAAGGGGACGGTGGAAGCCTTGATATTGATCAAACAAGGGTGGACCGGCCAGGAAAAAGTGATTCAGACGATTCCTTGGAGTGATATTCAAAAAATCAGTGAAGAACTAATTCTGGTATCGGGAAAAAACGAACCTGGGCCGTGAGGGGCAGTAAGATAACAGCCGATTAATCAAGTTTTAAAGCCACTGCTGAAAGCAAAACCGACTTGACAGTTGTGGTGTTTTATAGTAAAAAGGAGATAGAAGTTAAACGGACTTCTATTTTTTTATATTTGTGGTAGAGTAGAGGCGCGAAATAGATGAGTAACTCCGTGGAGGCCGGGCCTGCCGAGGAAAGGGAGCCAAAGGGTATTTCGCCGAAGTCGGAAAAAACGTATTTCGGGTTGGATTTTTTTAAACTCTCCCAATACGGGCTCATCATTTCCGGCTGGTACTGTTGATGAACAATCCCGGTACTGGTAACTGTCGCGAAAAATGACAGATACAGAGCTATCTTGCCGCCAAACGAATTCTTGTGGAATTCAAGGTTGGCGAGGGCCAACCTTTTTTCTATCCGGCCGGTAAGAATCTGTACATATAACAACGAGCAACCCTCATCATGGGATTGTCTAAGGAGTGAATCAAATTGGGCGAAATTAAGGTTTTGGTTTCCGGCGCTTCCGGAAAAATGGGCCGGGAGGTTTGCAGGGCGGTTACCGGCGATTCCCAGATTCAACTGGTCGGTGCGGTTGATCGGACGAATATCGGGAAGGATATCGGTTCTCTCATCGGTTCCGAACCTCTGAACGTTGCTGTTTCCGGTGAACTGGCGGCGGGACTGGATTCGTGCCGGCCGGAGGTGGTTATCGATTTTACGGCTCCGGCGACTGTAATGGAGAACATCCGCACGGTTCTAAAGGCGGGAGTGCATATTGTTGTCGGTACTACCGGTTTGACCCCGGAAAATCTTGGAGAGATCGAGGGTTTATGCAAAGAGTACGGTGGTAATGCTTTGGTCGCACCGAACTTCGCAGTCGGGGCGCTGCTAATGATGCGGTTTGCGGCGACAGCGGGCAAGTATTTCCCGCAGGTGGAGATCATCGAACTCCATCATGATCAAAAACTGGACGCCCCGTCCGGAACTTCCATTAAAACCGCGGAGATGATCCTGGCCGGACGGGATACGCAAGCCCCGGTAACCATCGGCGAAGAGAAAATCAAAGGGGTTCGCGGCGGGGAAATGAATGGTATCCATCTTCACAGTGTGCGTTTGCCCGGATTAATCGCCCATCAGGAAGTCATTTTTGGCGGTGAGGGACAAACCCTGACCATTCGCCATGACTCCATCAGCAGAGAGTCCTTTATGCCGGGCGTGATGCTGGCTGTTAAAATGGTTCCCGGTAGGCCCGGACTCACCTATGGTTTAGAGCATTATCTTTTTTAATAAGTTTTCACCTCCCTTTTCCACTTAGAATATACTACATCAGCGTGTTTTTAAGTTTGAAAAGGAGGAGCCTTAGGTGAAATCGATTTCGGAATTACAGGCAACGGTTGTCGGCGGAGATGCCAGACAAATTATTGTTGCCGAGAGTTTAACCACCCTTTTTAAAAAAGTAAAGATCTTTGGCCATCCTCAGCCGGCGGTTGGCGAAACGCTGGAATATCATTCCGACCTTATCGAAGCTTTGGTTGATGCCGATGCGGTTTTGCTTCCCATCGGCGGGATCAACGAAGAAGGTTTGATATGGAGTTATAAAGGAAAACCCCGGATTGATTTCGGCCGATATCTGGCTTCTTTGAATCCGGGGACTGTCATTGTAACCGGATCCATTACCGAACGTTGGTCCGATATTGCTGAGTTCTATCATTTAAAAGTTATTCAATATGCCGATAACGACGAAATTGCCATTTTAAACTCGATCCCGACGGCAGAAGGAACATTACAGTTTGCGATGGAAGAATTACCGATCACGATCCACGGCAGCCGGGTGATTGTGATCGGCTTTGGCCGGGTCGGAATGAGTGTAGCCCGAATTTTCAAGGCATTAAACGCCGAAGTTGTTGTTACCGCAAGGCGGAAGGAATCATTGGCCAGAGCCAAGGAAATGGGATGTGAGACGATTGCCTTGGAAGGCTGGAGTGAAACTGCGAAGACAGCGGATTTGTTAATTAACACCGTACCCGCTTTGATGATTGCTGATCCGATCCTGGCAAAGCTAAAGCCCCAAACGGTTATTATCGATTTAGCCTCAGCACCCGGCGGAACCGATTTTAAAGCAGCTGAGCGCCGTCAGATTAAGGCGATTTTGGCGCCGGGTTTACCCGGTTTGGTAGCTCCAAAAACCGCCGGAGAAGTTTTAGCCTCCGCCATTCCCATCATCATTCAGGATTACCTTGATGAAAGGGGTGGATTTTGATGAGGTTTGACGGAAAGCGGATTGGATTTGCCTTAACCGGATCCCATTGCACCCTTGCCGAGGTTTTGCCGTATATGCAGTTATTGAAGGATGAAGGGGCAACCATAACCCCAATCTTGTCGCCGGCAGTTCAGGAAACGGATACCCGTTTTGGAAAGGCCGCTGATTGGCATCAACAGGTCGCAACCATCACCGGGAAAGAGCCCTTAACAACCCTGGTTCAGGTGGAGGCCATCGGACCGCAAAAATTGTTGGATTTAATATTAATAGCGCCTTGTACCGGAAATACCTTAGCTAAAATGGCACTGGGGGTCACGGACACCTGTGTGTTGTTAGCGGCAAAGGCTCATTTGCGAAATAACCGGCCGGTGGTACTGGCGATTTCAACCAATGACGGGCTGGGAGCCAATGCCAGAAATATTGGGACATTAATGAACCGCAAGCATACTTATTTTGTGCCTTTTGGCCAGGATAGCCCGGAAAACAAGCAGAATTCCCTGATTGCTAAAATGAAATTCATACCGGAAGCGCTTTTAGCGGCATTGGATGGCCGGCAATTGCAGCCGGTGATGGTTGGATATTAGATAACCGTCCACCCCCGGCATTGCCGGGGCAAATGAAAAGAGATGGAAATGGGCCTAATTACTTAGTTATTAGCCCTTCAAGGGAATTAGTATGGTTTGAGGGTTTTTGCTTGGGTTTCGCCTTGGATTGTCTCACCAACTGGGATTCAACCCCCCGGTTTTAGCCGAATGCTTTCGCTAAATATGGCCTGTGGTTTTGAATCCCTTGGTTCTTTAGCCGACTTCCAATTCCTTCGCCAACTTGGGTTGGGCCCAATCCCTATAAGGCCCTAGGAGAAAGGGTAAGTTTTAGGCAAAAGGGTATTGTCTAAGTGGACAACTTACATCGGAAAGAGAGGCAAATGCATGAAGGTTATCGTGCAGAAATTTGGGGGAACTTCAGTAGCTACCCAGGAAGGCCGCGAGAATGTCGTAGCGAAAGTAAAGGAAGCCCTGGGAAAAGGGTTGGGAGTGGTGGTTGTTGTATCGGCTATGGGGCGCAACGGTGATCCCTATGCTACGGATACCCTCATCGGACTTGCCCGCGGAGTTTTAAAATATATTAAACCGCGTGAACTCGATCTTTTAATGTCTTGCGGTGAAAATATTTCTACAGTTGTTATGGTACAGACTTTAAAAGCCCACGGTATTGAAGGGGTGGCTTTTACCGGAGGGCAAGCCGGCATCATTACCGACCATCATTTCAATAATGCCCGCATCGTCGAGATTAAACCCGATAATTTATGGAAGTGTCTTAAAGAAGGGAAAGTCGCCGTCGTTGCCGGTTTTCAAGGGGTTACCAAGGATGGGGAAGTCACGACGCTGGGCCGTGGTGGTAGCGATACCAGCGGTTCCGCTTTGGGAGTGGCTTTACATGCTGAGTTGATTGAGATTTATACCGATGTAGACGGGATTATGACGGCTGATCCGCGGCTGGTTCCTCAGGCTAAGCCGCTGCCGGCAATGACCTATAATGAGGTCTGTGAAATGGCTCATTTGGGCGCCAAGGTAGTGCACCCCCGGGCGGTGGAAATAGCGATGGAAGGGAGAATCCCCTTACGGATTCGCTCAACTTTTTCCAACAATTTGGGCACACTGATCAGTGATGGAACATCCATCGGCGATATTGAAATTAGGGGCGACAAAGTAGTAACCGGTCTGGCCCAAATCCCGGAGATGGCACTGATAAAGATTACTTCCGCAGAAGATCTCAACAAAAACGGGATGGTATTAAGAATTTTCCAAGTTTTGGCAGGGGCAGGAATAAGTGTGGATATGATTCAGGTATCGCCTTTTAATATTGCCTTCATTATCAAGGGTGATTTGGCGGATAAGGCCGGAGAAGTGCTAAGTCTGCTGGAACTGGAATTGTCCATCGAGAAAGGGTATGCCAAGGTTGCGATTGTGGGTTCGGGGATGCGGGGTGTTCCTGGAGTTATGGCACAGATGGTGAAGGGTTTGCAAAAGGAACATATTTCAATTTATCACTCGACCGATTCCCATATTAATATTGCCTGCTTGGTAAAACAAGAAGATATGTGCAGCGCTCTTCAAGCATTGCATAATGAATTTGAGTTAGCGGAGTAAGGGGGATTTTTTATGGTAAAGTTTGGTAAAGTTTTAACCGCAATGATCACGCCATTCAATCAGAATTTGCAGGTTAATTATCAAGCGGCGCAAGAATTGGCTGTGAAATTGGTTGATTCCGGTTCGGACGGGGTTGTGGTCGCAGGCACGACCGGTGAATCGCCGACCTTAACCAAACAAGAAAAGCTCGGTTTGTTCAAAGCGGTTGTGGAGGCTGTTGGCGGAAAAGGGACGGTTATTGCCGGAACAGGAAGTTATGACACCGCGGCCAGTGTTGAATTAACCAAAGAAGCAGAGCGGACCGGCGTCGACGGCGTGATGCTGGTAGCGCCCTATTATAATAAACCGCCTCAGGAAGGGTTGTATCAACATTTTCGAACCATAGCCAATGAGACATCCTTGCCGGTTATCCTGTACAATATTCCCGGCCGTACCGGGGTTAATATTTCCCCCGGCACCATTGCCAGATTGGCGGCAATTGAGAACATCGTGGCGGTAAAAGAAGCTTCCGGCAACCTCGGACAAGTGAGCGAGATTTACGAAAAAGCGCCCAAAGACTTGCTGATATATAGCGGCGACGATGCCATGACTTTGCCGGTGATGAGTTTGGGAGGCGTGGGGGTTATCAGTGTGGCCGGCCATATTGTAGGGCGAAAGCTTCAAGAAATGATTGCCGCTTTTTGCAGAGGAGATCTTTTAACTGCCAATAAAATCAATAGCGAGGTTGCTCCATTGGTCCGTAGCCTCTTTATCACGACCAATCCGATTATGGTGAAAGCGGCCTGTAATCTATTGGGATTTAAAGCGGGTGGACTCAGATTACCATTGGTCGAAGCCACCGCCGACGAACAAAAAGTTTTGCAGGAAGTTTTGAAAAATCTGGGACTGGTGTAAGCTGGTTATTGGTTATTGGTTATTGGTTATTGGTTATTGGTAGCCGGACGCCGGCCGTTAAAAGAGTCGGCCCTGTTTATTGGTTTACAATTTGTTTGTTTATTTTGCTATTCCAAAGTATCGATTATTTGAATCATCCGGTTGGGGTTTTTCCGTTTTAAAAAGTTTTTGAAAAATTATCACTCGGATTTGCAAATTGAAATGGATGATATATAATAAATTGAGCGCGGGGTTGTCGTAAAATAAAATTTCGATCGAGATATACAATATTTAACCTGAGTATGGATTGGGATATATATTGTATATCTCATTATTTTTAAGAAACTTCGTTTCTAAAATACTTTTGCAACAGCTTCGTTTTTTGTGAATTCATTGCGGAGGAATCATAATGCCGGATAAAAATAACGGCGCGCAGGCGCAGATTACCAAACCGGGACAGGCTTTATTGGATAAAATTTTGAACAAGACGGCCGTGCTTGGAGTCATTGGTCTCGGTTACGTCGGGCTTCCCCTGGCGGTTGAAAAAGCGAAGACCGGTTACAGGGTGATCGGTTTTGACGTCCAGGCCAAAAAGGTCGATCAGGTAAACCAAGGGCACAATTATATAGGCGACGTAGTGGATAGTGAATTGGCCGAACTGGTGAAAACCGGACGTTTGAAGGCTACGACAGACTATACCCAAATTGAGGAAGTTGACGCTGTCGCCATTTGTGTGCCCACTCCGCTTGACAAATATCAGCAACCGGATATTTCTTATGTTTCCAGTTCCACACACCAAATTGCCCCTCACCTTCACCGGGAGATGTTAATAGTTTTAGAAAGCACAACTTATCCGGGGACTACCGAAGAAGTGGTCATGCCGGTGCTGGAAGCGACCGGACTTTCCTGCGGTGAAGACTTTTTTCTGGCATTTTCACCGGAACGGGTTGATCCGGGAAACAAAGAATATCATACCAAGAATACTCCGAAAGTGGTCGGCGGCGTCACCCCACGGTGCGGAGAAATCGCCGCCGCCTTATACGGAAATGTCTTAAACAGCGATATTTATCAGGTCTCCAGCCCTAAAGTGGCTGAAATGGAGAAGATTCTCGAAAACACTTTCCGGAATATCAATATTGCGCTTGCCAATGAAATGGCTATTCTTTGCAACAAGATGGGAATCGATGTTTGGGAAGTGATTGATGCCGCCAAGACTAAACCTTATGGATTTATGCCGTTTTACCCCGGTCCGGGCCTGGGCGGCCACTGCATTCCCATCGACCCTTTCTATTTAACCTGGAAAGCCCGGGAATACGATTATCATACCCGGTTGATCGAAATCGCCGGGGAAATCAACAATCAAATGCCCGAGTTTGTGATTGAACGGGCCGCAACCTTTTTGAACGAGTATGGTAAACCGCTCAAGGATGCCAAGATATTGATGCTGGGGATCGCTTACAAGAAAGACATCGATGATCCGCGGGAATCGCCGGCCATTAAGATTTATCAGCTTTTAAAGCAACACTTGGCCGATGTAACGGTGAATGACCCCTGTATTCCGGTTTATGACTTCGGAAATTTACGTTTGGAATCTACCGCTCTTACGGAGGAATTGATAAAATCCTCCGATTTGGTGCTGATTACAACCGATCATTCCGCTTATGATTATCAATGGATTTGTGACCATAGCCGATTGGTTTTTGATACCCGGAACGCTACAAGGCATATCAAGGAATGCAAAGCGAAGGTTGCCCGGATTTAAAACTAGTTTTCTCTGTGCCGCTGTGGCCAATAATGTTTTTAGCCACAGAGCCACAGAGAGCACAGAGAAAAAGATTATTTCATTTTTTAACCGGAAACATTGCATAGGGTCATTTGTATCGAGTAAAAGAAAATATTACGACCATTTTAATTGGTTTTATATAAATATAGTTGTTTTTTCTCTGTGTCTCCGTGTCTCTGTGGCCAATAAGCTTTTAGACATGGAGACAGCGGTTTGCCAATTCATTTAAGGGGAGAAAAGATGTCTACCTTTCGATTTGGTTTGATCGGATGCGGCCGGATTGCCCCCAATCATGCCCGTAATATTATGGAGTTGGAACAGGCGGAGTTAAAAGCAGTTTGCGACCTGGTTCCGGAAAAGGCTGAACATTACGGCAGGACCTATGGCGGAGATGTTTATACGGATTACCGGGCTGTTCTTGAACGACCGGACATTGATGTTATCTCCATCGCCACTTCCAGCGGAGCTCATGCCGAAATTGGAATAGCGGCGGCCCAGGCCGGTAAACATGTAATCGTTGAGAAACCGATGGCTTTGTCATTGCATGATGCCGACCGCTTAATCGCGGCTTGTAATGAAAACCATGTTTACTTGGGGGTTTGCCATCAAAACCGTTATAACCAGGTGGTTCAAAAGTTGCGGCAGGCCTTGGAAAACGGACGCTTTGGAAAATTGACCCATGCCACGGCAGTGATTCGCTGGTACCGCGATCAGCATTATTTTGAGCAGGATTCCTGGCACGGTACCTGGGCCCAGGATGGTGGAGTGCTGATGAATCAGTCCATTCATAATATCGATTTATTACAATGGATGATGGGACAAGTTACCGGCGTTTACGGAAAAATCGCCACCAGGCAACGGAATATCGAAGTGGAAGACTTGGGGATGGGAATGTTGACTTTTAAAAGCGGCGCCATGGGGATGATTGAAGCTTCATCAACCGTTTATCCCCGTAATTTGGAGGAAACCTTAAATATCTTCGGTGAAAAAGGCACGGTGATCCTGGGAGGCACCTCCATCAATCAGATCGAAACCTGGCGTTTTGCCGACGGATTGGATGATGAGGCGGAAGTGATTAAAAACTGTGGGGAGACACCGCCCAATATCTATGGGTTTGGCCACCGTCAATTGTATCTGCGCTTTATGCATGCGGTTGAAACCGGAACGGATTTTGATATTCCGGGGACAGAGGGCAAAAAGGCCTTGGAAGTCATTTTAGGGATTTATCATTCAAGCCTCTCCGGGCAGCCGATGGGACTGCCGCTGCAAGAGAAGGCCTATCCGCTGCCGGAATTGATGAAGGAATATAAGGGAAAGGTTTTTTAAGGACTTTACAACCAACTTTCAACGGTTGGTTTTTTTATTTATCAAAGACTTTAGTTGGAGGGGTAATCGGGCTTGATATTGGAGGCGGGAGGTTATCCTTTTTTTATTTTACGGTATGCCGAAGGAGACTGCCCCATAATTTGATGAAACAATCGCGAAAAATAATAGGGGTCTTTAAAACCCAATGTAGCGGCGATCGTTTCAATGCTTAAGGTGGTGATATCCAGGTATTGGGAGGCCCGCTGAATTTTGAAACGTAAGAAGTAATCAATCGGCGAATAGCCGGTTTTATTTTTGAACAAATAGGAGTAATGGGATACGGAAAGATTGACATGGCCGGCCAGTTCCCTTAGGGACAGATTTTGCCCCAAATGTTTGGCCATATATTGAATGGATTCATCAATATCCTGGCTACTGGCTTTTAATTGTAAATGATAATCATGATTCATCAAAAAGATTGAACCCATCAAATGAGGAAGCACTTGAGATGCGAAGATCATGTTATCCAGCGTGAAACCGTTCTGCAACACTTGATAGATTTCATGGAACAAATCCACGATTTTAGGGGCTTTTTCAAGTGCAATCGGGAAGGTATGGAATTCCGGCAACAAATGTTTGAAATAATACTCAGAGTGACTGCCCAGAAAATGAAGCCAGTAAATCGTCCAAGGGCGGGTGTCGCTGGAACCGTAAATGTGAGGCGTTCCTTTGGGTATAATCAGCAGGTGGTTTTCGGCGACTTGCTGTTTGTTGCCGTTTATTGTAAACCAGCCATTCCCTTGCACGCAATAAATCATAATATGCTGCTCGCAGCCGTCCGGCCGCTCCCGGTAATGAAATTGAGCCTCGGGAAAGTAGCCGATGTCCGATAGATAAAGGGAGTTGATTAAAGGGTTCTCCGTAACTTCCTTCAGGGAATTCCTTGGTAAAACGATGATTTTTTGTCCGTAAAAACCCTCATCCTTTTTGATTGTTTCCATGATTTCATTGTAAGGTATGGATGGTTTTTTAGCAACCACAGATCGTAAGATAATCCAGGTTCTTCGGCGGATAATGAATGGAGTTTCCCAAACAATTAAGATATATTTAACCTATTGAAAATATGACTTTGTCCGTAACGGGCGCGTCAACCGGTTGGCGACTTCTTGGACGTGTTATATTTTAATGATTCCTTAAATACCTCGTGGTCCGGCAAGGTAAGTGAAAATTTCTCCGCAGTGCGCGGAAAAATTGGCCGGAACCTATTGTCCCGTTGGAGTTTAAGGAATTTTCTATCCGAGGAGGATTGTACATGCACCCTGTAAATTTGGAAGCCAAGATTTGGGAAGAAGTTTTGGAGTTCCCCACTTACCCTGTAGGGAAGCCCGATAAGAATCCCATGTTTTTAGAGAAACGGGTTTACCAAGGAAGCTCCGGAAAGGTTTACCCCTATCCGGTCATCGATAAAATTGAGGATCGGAAAGTGAATCAAAAATACCGGGTGGTTTTCCTGGAAAACCCTTATTTATTGATTATGATTCTGCCTGAACTTGGGGGTAGAATTCAACGGGCCCTCGACAAGACCAATCATTATGATTTTGTTTATTATAACCATGTCATTAAGCCGGCCCTGGTGGGACTGGCCGGCCCCTGGATTTCCGGGGGAATCGAATTCAACTGGCCTCAGCACCATCGCCCCAATACTTTCGGCCCGGTTGAATATTTGCTGAAAGAAAATGAAGACGGCAGCAAAACGGTTTGGGTCAGTGAAATCGACCGTATGTATGGCACCCAAGTGACCACCGGGTTTACACTTTACCCGGATAAAGCCTATTTAGAGATTAAGTCGCAACTTTACAACCGGACTCCCCAGGCCCAAACGTTTCTCTGGTGGGCCAATCCGGCGGTCCCGGTGAACGAGCAAACTCAATCGGTTTTCCCGCCGGATGTTCATGCTGTGTTTGACCACGGTAAACGGGATGTATCAAGGTTTCCGATTGCCACCGGGACGTATTACAAGATGGATTATTCCTCCGGAGTGGACATTTCCCGTTATAAAAACATTCCGGTTCCCACTTCCTATATGGCGTATCATTCCGATTACAATTTCGTCGGCGGATATGATCACGGGAAAAAGGCCGGAATTTTACACATTGCCGATCACCATATTTCACCGGGGAAAAAACAATGGACTTGGGGCTGCGGCGACTTCGGCAAGGCCTGGGACCGTAACCTTACCGATGAAGACGGCCCCTATATCGAATTGATGACCGGTGTCTACACCGATAATCAACCCGATTTCACCTGGCTGTTGCCGAATGAGGAAAAATCATTCACCCAGTACTTCATGCCCTATAAAAATATCGGCGTGGTCAAAAATGCCTCGATTGATGCGGCCGTGAATCTGGAGATCGATAACGGCAAGGCGGAAGTGGCGATATATGCTACCGCGGTTGTTGAAGGAGCCGTGGTGGAACTTAAGGGCAAGGAAAAAACCTATTTTCGGACTACGGTTGACCTTTCGCCCGAAAGCTCCTGGAGTGGGGAAGTTGTCCTGGATCCGGCGGAAAAAACGCACCATTTGATGGTGAGCGTATTCGGACCCGGCGGAAAGCTGATGATTTCTTATCAACCGGAGGAGTCAAAGATCGAACGGGTTCCCGATCCTGCAAAACCGGCCCTGCCGCCTTCGGAGGTTCAAACCAACGAAGCTTTATATTTGCGTGCTGTTCATCTGGAACAATACCGCCATGCCACGTATGATCCCGATCCCTATTACCTGGAAGGATTGAGGCGGGACCCCGACGATATCCGTCATAATAACGGTTACGGCTGTTTGTTGTTGCGCCGCGGATTATTTAAAGAAAGTGAAGCTTATTTCCGGAGGGCCGTTGCCAGTCTGACCCGGTTCAATCCCAATCCTTGCGATGGGGAACCTTATTATAACTTAGGGCTGTCTCTCAAGTTTCAAGGTCGCTTGGATCTGGCTTATGATGCCTTTTATAAATCGCTCTGGAGCGCGGCCTGGCAGGATAGCGGTTACTTTTCCCTGGCCCAGATTGCCTGCTGGAGGGGAGATTATCTTACAGCCGAAGAATTGATCAGGAAATCTTTAGTCCGGAATTATCATCATTATAAAGCCCGCCATCTCCATGGGGCTATCTTGCGGAAAATGGGGCGGTATCAGGAAGCCCAAAGAATCGCCTTTGAAACCTTGCAGTTGGACCCGGTGGATTTCGGTTCCCGCCGTGAACTTCAACTGTGTTTTGAAGCGGAACAACAAACCGAAAAGGCCCGGGCGATGAAGGAAGAACTGCTGAATTTACTGGATACCAATCCCCATAACTATTTGGAACTGGCCAGGGATTATGGCAGCGCCGGACTTTTTACCGAAGCCTGCAAGGTGCTGGAAGATGAAATTGCCGGTGAAAAGCAATTGCCAAACGTTTCCCCGCTTGTTTATTATTATTTAGGATACTACCGGCACCAAAACGGTGATTTGCGGCAAGCTTCGGCCTATTTTGAGCAGGCCGGGGAGGGGAATTCCGATTATTGTTTTCCAAACCGGCTGGAGGATATTGTAGTCCTGCGGCAAGCGCTGGAACTAAACCCCAAAGATGCGAAAGCATACTATTACCTGGGTAATTTATGGTACGATAAAAAGCAGTCCGATTTGGCCATCCAGTGTTGGGAACAGTCGCGGGAAATTGATGATTCGTTGGCCACGGTTCACCGTAATTTGGCGCTGGGATATTATAATCAAAAACACGACCCGGAAAAGTCAAGAGCGGCATTGGAAAAAGCATTTTCGCTCAACCCCGCCGATGCCAGGGTTTTCCTGGAACTGGATCAACTTTATAAGAAAACCGGAGTCGAGTGGCAATTACGGATGAATGGTTTCCGGAAACATTTAGACTTGGTGGAATCCCGCGATGATTTGTATATCGAGTATGTCATTCTCCATAACCAAATGGGCGAATATCAAAAGGCCAAAGAACTTATAGCTGGCCGGAAATTCCACCCTTGGGAGGGCGGTGAAGGCAAGGTTTCCAGCCAATTTGTTTATTCCCGGGTGGAACTGGCCAAGCTGTCCATTCAAAAGCGGGAATTTCAAAAAGCCCTCGCCGAGTTATTAGAAACCGACCAATACCCGGAGAATTTAGGGGAAGGAAAACTTTACGGCGCCCAGGAAAACCACATTCATTATTTTCTCGGCTGCGCCTATGAAGGTTTGGGGATGGCTGAAAAAGCCGGAGAGTCGTTTCAAAAGGCATCCGTTGGCCTGAGCGAACCTTCCAGTGCAATGTTTTACAATGATCAGCCGGCCGATATGATATTTTATCAAGGCTTGGCTTTGCTGAAATTAGCTCAGCCCGATCAGGCCCGGAGCCGTTTTCATAAACTGGTGGATTATGGCGAACAGCATATGTTTGATAAAGTAAGTATCGATTATTTCGCTGTTTCATTACCTGATTTTCTGATTTTTGATGAAGACTTGACCCGAAAGAATGAGATTCACTGCCGCTATCTATTGGGTCTGGGTTATTTGGGTCTGGAAATGAAGGAACAATCCCGGTGTGAATTCAAGCGGGCGCTGGAAATGGATCCTAATCATTTGGGCGCTTTGAGCCATTTGAAAATGGTGGATGAAATGTGAAATTTTAATGAAAAAGCGTTTGTTTCCTGCTATATGGAGTAAATTTGAAGGAAAGTTTCAGCCCTTGTTTTGAAACATGAAAGGAGGGATTGCCGGAATAGACGGAAGAAACTATGATGGAAATGCTTTGAAAAGACCAATAAAATGGAGGAATTGTAATGAAAAAAACCCCTTTGCTAATGCTTTTGGTTGCCGTGCTGAGCTTTTCATCGATGGCGGTTTTTGCGGCTCCTGCCAAAATCAAAATCGGCTTTTTAGTAAAACAAGCCGAAGAATTATGGTTTCAAAATGAATGGAAATTTGCCCAAAAGTTTGCCGATGAAAAAAACTTTGAACTGATCAAAATCGGGGTTCCCGATGGCGAAAAAGTAATGGCTGCCATTGATAATTTAGCGGCCCAAAAAGCTCAAGGCTTTGTAATTTGTGCGCCGGATGTCCGTTTGGGACCCGCAATCATGGCCAAGGCCAACGCCAAAAAATTGAAAGTGTTTACGGTTGACGATCGATTTGTGGGCGCCGATGGCAAACCCATGGCCGATGTGCCTTATATGGGTATTTCTTCGACCAAAATCGGTTTTGATATTGGACAAGCCCTGTATGCCGAAATGAAAAAACGCGGTTGGAATATTGCTGAAACCGCTGCCATGGCAGTAACTCACGATGAGCTTGAGACGATTAAACAACGTACCGACGGCAGCAAAGATGCTTTGGTGAAGGCTGGTTTCCCCGCAAGCAAAATCTATGACGCCGTAAATAAAACCCTGGATGTTCCGGGGGCGATGGAAGGCGGTAACGTTGCCTTAACCCAACATCCGGAAGTAAAACGCTGGCTGGTCTTTGGTGGGAATGAAGAATGCGTTATCGGGGCAATTCGGGCGATGGAAGGCCGCAATTTCAACGGTACGACCATTATCGGCATCGGCCTGGGCGCCAGCATCGGAATTAGCGAATTTAAAAAACCCGGTATGAACGGTTTCTTTGCCACCAGCGCGATTAGCCCATACCGTCATGGTTATGAGACCGCGAAATTGTTATATGAATGGATTAAAAGCGGTAAGAAGCCGCCAGTGGTGACTTTAACCGCCGGTTATATCGTAACCCGCGAGACATATAAGAAAGTCATGACCGATCTCGGACTTGCCGACTCGATTACGAATTGATTGGAAATGAGTAAATGAATCCGGATACTGCCCGAGGAGCAGTGTCAAACCGAAGGTAGGGCCGGTTTAACCGGCTTTGTAACAGCATTTTGATACAATCTTTGGGCAGCTCCCGGATTATAATAAGAGGTGAACGGGATGGAAACCGGTTTTCTGAAGTTTGAAAACATTAGCAAGCAGTTCCCAGGGGTAAAAGCATTGGACGGGATATCGTTTGAGGCGGCCGAAGGAAGCGTTCACGCCTTAGTCGGCGAAAACGGCGCCGGGAAATCCACTCTCTTAAAGATACTGAGCGGTCTATACCGGCCCGACGGGGGTCAAATTTACCTGGGTGGAGAGGCCAAGAATTTTTTAAATACCAGCGACGCCTTGAACTCAGGAGTCGCCATTATCTATCAGGAACTCAACCTGGTACCCGAAATGACGGTAGCCGAAAATTTATTTTTAGGTCATATGCCTGCTAAAATGGGATGGCTTAACAAGAAGGCCTTACGGGAAGTCACCTTGCAACAACTTAAAAATTTAGAGGAAGATATTGATCCCGGTTGCAAAATCGGAAGCCTTTCCATTGCGGAACGGCAAATGATTGAGATCGCCAAAGCGCTGGCCCGCAACGCGAAAGTCATCGCTTTTGACGAACCGACCAGTAGTCTTTCCGACCGGGAAGTGCAAAAATTATTTTCGATCATCGGGGAACTAAAACGCCAGGGTAAAGTGGTCTTATATGTTTCCCACCGGCTGGCGGAAATTTTTACGATTTGTGATGCCGTAACAGTTTTCAGGGATGGCAAACATATTGAAACATTCACCGATATGTCCATATTAACCCAGGACCACCTGGTCACGAAAATGGTTGGCCGTTCCATTCATGATGTCTATAATTATGTCCGGCACCCCCATCACGGACCGGCCTTGGAAATTGAAGGCTTAACAGGATATGGACTGGCCGAGCCGGCAAATTTAACGGTAGACCAGGGAGAGGTCGTAGGTATCTTTGGTTTGGTCGGGGCAGGCCGTTCCGAATTGCTGAAATTGATTTACGGCGCTACCAAGGGGAAAGCGGGAAAGATCAAAGTTTTCGGACAAGAGGTAAAAATCAGTAAGCCAAGCCAGGCAATTCGTCACGGCATTGTTTTTTGCCCCGAAGATCGCAAAAAAGAAGGCATTATTCCGATCCGTTCGGTAAGGGAGAACATTAACATCAGCATCCGGCGATTGATTGCCAAATTCGGCATTATTCCCGAGCGGAAAGATATTGAAAACGCCCACCGTTTTATCGGACAACTCAACATTAAAACTCCGTCCATGAACCGGGTGGTCCGGGATTTATCCGGAGGGAACCAGCAGAAGGTGGTCTTGGCCCGCTGGTTGTCGGAGAAAGTGAAAGTCATTTTGTTTGATGAACCCACCCGTGGAATTGACGTAGGGGCCAAATCCGAAATTTACGGGATTATATCCAAATTGGCGGCGGAGGGCATTGGCGTGCTCGTTGTCTCCAGTGAGCTCCCGGAGATTTTAGGTATTTCTGATCGGATTATCGTCATGCGGCAGGGAAAGCTTCAGAACTCTTTATCCCATGATGAAGCAACCGAGGAGAAAGTGTTACGATTGGCTTTGCCGGTCGTTGAAAATAAAGTCGTCGATAGTTTAAAAAAGGAGTGAAGCAGATGAGTACCGATACTCTTGCCTCCGGCACCAAAACCAACATCAAGCCGTTATACAGACGGATCTGGGATAGTGCCAGCATTCTGATTATTTATTTGATTATGTTCGTGATTTTATCACTGACCGTTCCCTATTTTTTCAGTTGGGAGAACATGGTGGGCCTATCGCTTGCCATATCGACGGTGGGTATTGTCGCTTGTACCATGTTGTTCTGTTTGGCTTCGGGGGATTTTGATCTTTCCGTAGAAAATATCGTGGCTACCTCCGGTGTCATTGCAGCGATAGCGATTCGAAGTACTGGAAATATTTGGCTTGGCATATTGTCCGGGATTGTCGCCGGCGGCCTGGTCGGTTTGGTGAACGGTTTAATCATCGCTAAACTCAAAATCAACGCTTTAATTACCACCTTAGCCATTAGCCAAGTGGTCAGGGGACTTGGTTTTATCATATCGGGCGGCGTGGCCGTGGGTATTTTAACACCCGATTTTTATAAGCTGGGGAATAATCATTTTCTGGCTATCCCCGTTCCGGTCTGGGTTATGATTTTTTGTTTTGTCGCCTTTGGGCTTTTATTGAACCGGACCACCTACGGCCGGAACACCATGGCTATCGGCGGAAATAAAGAGGCGGTAAGACTGGCAGGAATCAATGTTGACCTGATTAAAATCATTATTTTCACCGTCCAGGGTTTCGTCGCCGGACTTGCCGGGGTCGTCCTGGCATCGCGGATGACTAGCGGACAACCGAATTCATCCGTCGGTTTCTCCCTGGATGTTATCTCGGCCTGTGTTTTGGGAGGCGTCTCTCTTTCTGGCGGTGTCGGGACTATTTTGGGGGTGATCGTCGGCGTAATCATCATGGGAACCGTCCAAAACGCCATGAATCTTTTGAATATCCCCACTTTCTATCAATATGTAGTACGGGGGATTATATTATTGCTGGCCGTGTTGTTTGATCAAATGAAACAGAAACAGGATTAAGCTTTTAATAACGCTAATCTTTTCCAAGTCGTCAAGAAATTCATGAAGTCCCGTTGAGTCCATAGGCTAACGGGATTTATTCGTATATTAAAGGAGTGGGCATGGAATGGGAATTTTCAGCAGGATTTTCGGGAGCATCCAGTGGCAAAAGTTTGATTTCACCAAGAAATTTACCATTCGCAATAAATTATTGTTTTCTTTCTTTTAGTCTCGCTGGTACTGCTGGCGCTAACCGGCATGATTTCCTACTATAGATCCAGAACGGCAATGACCCGGAAGATGAGTCAATATTCATTGGAGAATATCTCCCGATCCGCCCAAATCCTGGACGAAATTGTCACAATCAGCGCTATATCGGAAGAGACAGCCGCCGCTGCCGAGGAAGTTTCCGCTTCATCCCAGGAGCAGACGGCGATGGCGGATCAAGTCAGTGATTTGGCTGCCCAAATGCAAAGAATGGCCGAAGAATGGATGGAGGTAATTTCCAGATTTGATGTTTCAGAAAGAAATTTGATTTTTGGATCGATGCAACCATCACGGGAAAGCCGTGATTGAGAAAATCATAATGGAGGAGGTTCCTATGGCAGGATACCGTTGTTTTTATAAAGATATCCCGGCGATGACTTTGGAAAGCGATCAATTGGCCGCGGTATTTTTACCTGAAATCGGCAGCAAGATGGCTTCTTTGACCGATAAAACCTCGGCCCACGAGTACTTATGGCAAGAATCCAGTCTTGGGTGCAGCCGGCCGGAATATGGCACTCCCTTTGATACCTGGGATATGTATGGCTTTGATGATATGTTTCCCACCATCTCGGCTTGTTATTACCACAAAAAACCCTGGCAGGGAACAGGCTTGCCCGATCATGGGGAGGTCTGGTCTTTGCCTTGGGAATATGAGTTGCAAGAAAGGAAGATTCATTTTTGGGTTTCGGGAATCCGGCTTCCTTATAGGCTTGATAAATGGGTTTATTTCAGCGCACCCCATATCCTTCGTTTTGAATATCAAGTCACCAACCATACTCCCTTTGAACAGGATTTTATTTGGGCTGCCCATCCGCTGCTGAATATGGTCCCTGGAATGAAAATTTTATTGCCGCCCGAGGTAAAACGAGTGGTCAATGTTTTAAACGGTGGAAAACGGCTTGGCAGGTATCAGCAGGTTCATTCCTGGCCCAAGACTCTCACTCCGGACGGTATGGAGTATCCAATCGATACCATTTATCCCCGAAGCTCCCTCTTTGAGAAATATTACGTTCAAGATCCTTTGAGGGAAGGATGGGCCGCCTTGTATCAACCCCGGACCAGGGAAGTCATTGCTTTATCCTTCCCGGTGAAAGAAGTTCCCTACCTGGGGATTTGGATTAATGAAGGCGGGTTTGCCAATCAATATAATGCCGCCCTGGAGCCTTGCACCGGCGTCTTTGACCGGGTGGATTTAGCCGCCTTGCATGAAAAGGTGGGAATTATGAAGGCAAAATCCCAATGTAGATGGTATCTGAATGTAACGGTTCAAAAAATCAGGGACGGAAACGGATGGGAAAATCTTCATGTCCAAGAGGACGGGCGGATTACTTTTTAGCCTGGGGGACGATGGACACCGACAGAATTTTCAGCGCTTTATTCGAAAAGAACATACTGTGTAGCCTTTATTCGAAAATATTTCCGGAAAAAAGGGAAAAATGTTTAAGAAGCGAAATATATGGAAATGAATTTTAATGCGCGCATGTGCACACACGATGGACGCGTTATCGGAGGTTCAAGGTGAGGACATCATATATCGATCCCAGCGCCGATATTAATATGGATACGGAGATTGGCGAATTTGTGGTCATTGAGGCGCAGGTTAAAATCGGCTCCGGTTGCCGGATTGGCCATCATGCAGTCATCCATCGAGGTAGCCAAATCGGCGCCAATACTGTAATCGGCGATCATGCCGTGCTGGGAAAAATACCGCAGCTTGCCAAGACCAGCACAACAGAGCTTAGGACCCTGGAGCCCTTACGGGTCGGTTCCAACTGCCAGATTGGCACCGGGACAATTTTGTATGCCGGGACCAATATCGAACAGGATACTACCATTGCCGATCTGGCTTCGGTGCGTGAAAAATGCCGGATTGGTAAGGCGGTTTTGATTGGCCGCGGCGTTGCGGTGGAAAATAACACATCGATCGGGGATTTTACCAAGATTCAAACCAATGCCTATATTACCGCTTCTATGGAAATCGCGGACCACGTTTTCATTGCTCCAATGGTTACAACGACCAACGACAATTTTATGGGGCGAACCGAAAAGCGTTTTACGCTTCGAAAAGGAGCCACGATAGAGCGGGGCGCCCGGGTGGGGGGTAATGCCATTTTATTGCCCGGCATTACGGTTGCGGAGGAGAGTTTTGTGGCCGCAGGTTCAATCGTTACCAAAGACACTGCTCCTAAACAAGTCGTGAGGGGTGTTCCGGCCAGACCCATACGGTCGGTGCCCGAGGATGAATTGTTGCCGGAATAAACCATTTTTTATAGGGGCTGTATAGCATGGGCTTCATCCCAAAAATTATCCGAAGCGTCATTCAACTTTTTGATTTTTTATTGTTGCGGTTCTGGTTACTCCGGTTCGGCATCGGCTACAAGATGTGGGGAAGCGATTACCGGATCCGTCAAGTACAAAGGACTCCGGCCCGTTATTTAAAGGCTGTTTTACGGAGCATTGGCGCGGAAATTGATGATTCGGCGACCTTCAAAACCGGCCTTTTACTGGATAACATCGATTCCGGTTTAAACAGGCTTCATATTGGTGAAAAAGCCTATATTGGGCCGGGAGTTTTTATGGATTTGGCGGAATCGATAACCATTGGAAAACAAGCTGTAATAGCGCCCCAAGTCATGTTGTTAACCCATGGGGATGTGGGAGAGCGGCCCCTCGCCAAGTTGATAAAGAGGAAAGCTGGCCCGGTATCTTTAGCGGAAGGTTGCTGGATTGGAGCCCGGGCCGTTATTTTACCGGGAATAACCATTGGAAAACAGGCGGTGGTTGGAGCAGGAGCCGTGGTTACCGCCGATGTCGCCGATTTTACAATCGTTGCAGGAGTGCCGGCCCGTGAGATACGAAAGTTGAAATAGCAATTTGGCTGTCGGCTAATTGTTATTGGCTATAGCAGTTGGTTACTGGTTCTCAGCGATTATCTGGTAATTATTTTTAAGCAAAAAGCAAAAAGCCGATTTAATTGAAAGAAGCGTATAGATGAGCATAGCCACCAATAGTTTACGCACGTATGTTTTTCGGATTGCAACCGGGATATCCGGAATTTTAATCGGAATACTCATTGCCAGATTCCTGGGGCCGGCCGGTAAAGGCTATTATTCAGGTATTTTTTTATTTTATAATACTTTTACCATGGTCGCCGGTACTTTAGGTCCGGCTATCACTTATCAAATAAGCCGTTTAAAAACTTCGCCCCGGACAGTTTTCCTGACCGCCTCATTATACAGTACCGTCGCCGGGATATTGGCAATTGCCGGTTTTTGGGCTTTTACTTTGCTCAAACCCGGCCTTTATCCGGAAATGATTTGGCTGGTGGTTTCTATAACCCCGTTAACGCTGATAGTGACCAATTTGAACGGATTATTCCAAGGGCTCAACCGGATTACCACCCTAAATTGGATCGGGATAGCCGCCGGATTTTTGCAGCTGGTTTTACTTTGTATCGGTTTTCTGGGATTTCAAATTAATGTCCGCAGCGCCATAGTCTTTTGGTTGATTGGCCAGTTAACAACGTTTGTAGCCGGTTTATGGGTAAGCCGTGAGTATTGGTGGCCGCTGCATTTGCGTGGGGTAAGTTTCCCCTTGCTGAAAGAGTTACTGACCTTTGGCGGGCAGATTAGCCTCGGCAGTTTGGTTGGAATTTTAAATTCGCGGATCGATTCTTTTTTAGTCCTGGCTTTTTTAAAGACCAAACAATATGGATTATACTCTGTGGCGGTCAATGCCGCCGAGTTGCTCTGGTACGCTTCCGGAGCTATTTCGGTTGCGATATGCGCCCATGTGGGTTCAGCCTCCCTGCAGCGCGCCGGACAGTTGACCGCCAAGGCTGTCAGGCATACACTGTTGGTCAATATACCCTTAACCGCTTTGATGTGGAGCGTATCCTGGTTAATCCCTTTGGTTTACGGAGAAAGATTTACAACAGCTATGCTGCCGTACCGGGTGATGCTGCCGGGAATGTTGGCTTATAGTATCGCTAGTATTTTTTCTACCTATTTCACAAATCAGCTTGGCAAACCAAAATTTCCCCTATTGATATCCTCCCTATCGATGGTAATCGATTTCGGGGCCAGTTTATTTTTGGTTCCCAGGTGGGGCTTACTTGGCGGGGCATTGGCGAATTCCTTATCATATATCATTTCGATCAGCCTGTTAATCGCTATCTTTTGTAAAAAGGCTGGAATTTCAGTGGTGGAACTCTTTCGAATTACCCAAGAGGATATCGCCGATTATAAAATCTTATGGAATATTATCCGTCATTCTTTGAGCAGAAAGTTCAGGTGAGAGTCGTGAGAAAGCGGGACGACAAAAAAACACGGCGAATTTTGATTATCGGTTACCCCTATTTTGTGGGTAGGATCATAGAACTGGCAAAGGGTTCCGATTATCAACTTTTGACGATGCCTAAAGGTAAATTGCAACAATGGTTAACTTTACTGCGGGTGAATGCCATTTATCTGGTGGGAGGCGATTTGCGCTCCAACCGATTTTATACTGCAGCGGTCCTTTTGGGGAAAAAAGTGATCATGCATTGGGTTGGTTCTGATATTCTGGAAATGAAGGATTGGCTGAGAAAAGGACACCGCTTCAGTCCAATACTGCTTCGCCATTCTTATCACTGGGCTGAAGTGGATTGGACCGCCGGGGAATTGCAGGAACTTGGTATTAAGGCTCAAGTTGTGCCCCTGACACCGGCTACCTTTCCGGACCAAGTCAAGGAATTCCCTGCAAAGTTCGTGGTGTTATGCTATTTGCCGCCAGAGCGGGAGGCTTTTTATGGCGGCGCGGAAATTATTCAACTTGCTAGACAGTTCCCGGAGATTGTATTTTTAGCTGTGGCCGCTTCCCCAACCGTTTCTCATCCCAATTGGCCGGAAAATATCATTCCGGTTGGGTGGGTGGACGACATGGAGGAATTATATCCGGAGATTACGCTGCTGGTTCGCTTTACGGAACATGACGGATTGTCGTTTATGGTTTTAGAGGCGCTGGCCCATGGAAGGTACGTTATTTGGAGTTATCCCTTTGAAGGAGTTAGAAAAGCTACGGATTATGCACAGCTGATGGGAGGAATTTGTGAGTTATACCAGGACTTTCAAGCCGGGAAATTATCTTTGAATCAAACAGGCCGCTCTTTCGTATCCCGACATTACCTGCCGGAGACGGTTTGGCAGCAGATTCATCAGGGTATAGAGGGAGTTTTATCATAAATGGACAGGCAATCCAAACAAGTATTAATGATAGCCTATTATTTCCCGCCTCTGGGAGGAGCGGGAGTTCAGCGTTCCGCCAAATTTGCCAAATATTTGGCCCGCCTGGGATGGCAGGTTAAGGTGGTTTCAGTGGTTCCTCCGCCCTTCGAAACGGTCGACCCTTCACTGGAATGTGAGATTCAGGATTCGAACATAACGGTAGAAGCTGTTCCCTACCGGCCAAGGTTTAGAGAATTTGATTGTATACCGGGCCTCTGGCGGGTGAGAAGTTATCTGGATGAATGGTTTTCTTTTCCCGATCGAATGCAGGGCTGGTTAAAGCCGGCTTTGGCTGCGGCTTCCCAAATTTGCCTTGCTAATCCCGGTATGATTGTTTTTTCAACTTCGGCTCCCTATACGGCTCATGTAATCGCCAGGGAATTGAAAAGAAGATATGGCTTGCCCTGGGTTGCCGATTTCCGGGATGAGTGGAGCCAAAATCCTTATTTACGCACAGCTACTCCATATCATTTCCGGTGCCATCAAAGAGCGGAGCGAACGGTTCTTCATGAAGCGGATGCAGTAATCTCGGTGACTGAAACGATAACCCAAGGATTACGAAGAATTGCTTCGGAATCGAAGGCGGTCTTTCACACGATTCCCAATGGTTTTGATCCGGAGGATTTTTCCCTGATTCGTGACTTGGATTCAACCGGGGTGTATGATCAACGGTGGAAGTTGACCCATGTCGGTACTTTGAACAAGGCCCGGGTAGAATTATTGTCGCCCTTGATTCAAACTTTGCAACAGTTGGATGCCCGTGGGGCGATTCCGTTATCAGCAGTTAGACTGCAATTTATTGGGGCAGGCGCCTGGAAGAACCCGGAATGGAGTGGCCTGGATTGGATCGAGACCTATAATTACTTACCGCACCGGGAAGCCCTTAAAGCAATGGACCAGGCCGATATGGCAATATTGGCGGAGTCCAACCCGGCAGCCTTTACCGGAAAGATTTTCGAATATCTTGGGCTTCAAAAACCCATTTTGGGTTTGGTTCATCCGCAAAGTCCGGCGGCGGAGTTAATAAGGGAAGCGGAAGCGGGTTTTGTGGTTGGTCTGACAGGAGGCCCCGGACTTGAAGAGGCCTTAATGAAAGCCTATCAAAGTTGGCAAAAAAGTATCCTGCCGGCTCCACCTAACCCGGAAGTAATCGCCCGTTTCAACCGGGAGCGTCAGGCCGAAACTTTGGCCCAAATCATGGGGAAAATCCAGGCGAAAAACTGAAAAATACAGAACAACTTGGAGATAACAAAATGAAGCGCGTTTTAGTTATCGCTTACCATTATCCGCCTCTTGCCGGGGCCGGGGTATTAAAAACATTACGAACGACCCGTTATTTTTCAAAATTCGGGTGGCAACCGCTGGTTTTAACGGTGAGAAATCCCGAACCTTACCATAGGGCTCCCAATCCGATACCGGAAGGGATCCGGGTATACCGTTCCTGGCGAATCCCGGGAGGTAACTTGCTGGCCCGGTTATTACGAAGGCTCGGGCTTGATGAACGGTGGATATTGCTCCCGGATCAGCATATTTTATGGGCGCCAGGCGCTTTTCTCACCGGACTTTATCTGATGATTCGTTTCAAAATCGATTTGATTGATGTAACCGGCCCTCCCTATTCGGCGTTAATGGTTGGAGCCGCCCTGCAAAAAATAACCGGAAAACCTTTAGTAACCGAGGTTCGGGATCCTTGGAGCTTTAATAGGGGACGTCAAGGGTACCCAACAAGGGTGCACCGGAAAATCGATCACTTTTATGAACGTTGGGTGCTGCGGTCTTCTTCTTTGATTGCTTGCATTTATCATATCACCGCCGATGGCTATCGGGAACTCTATCCCTGGTGCAAAGAAAAATTGATTGTTTTTTATGATACGGTCGATCTTCAGGACTTGCCCACCAATTATCAAAGTTATCCCATTTTTACCTTGACGTATATCGGAACTTTTTATCCTCCCTTTGCAACGCTTCGCGCCACTTTGCAGGCGATCAAAGTTTTGCTGGACGAAGGGACCTTCAGAGCGGAAAAATTTTGTTTGAATTATGTTGGGCCCCTTGATAAAACCTTCGCAACGATGGCGGAGTCCTTCGGGGTTGCTGAAGTTGTAAGGTGGGCTGGTTATAAAACATTAAAAGAGGCGCAACTGGAAGTTTTCAAAAGTCAAGCCCTATTGCTGTTGCTGGAATTCCCAACGATCAATACCAAACTTTTCGACTATCTTGCCAGTGGACGGAGGATTCTGGCTGTAGTTCCCGATTTTCCGGAACTCCGGGGTTTACTGGAACGCTACGCCGGGCGTTACGATTTAGTGGATACGGCAGTGAATTCCCAAGACTATGGAAAAATAGCTGAAATTTTAAAACAGTGTTATAATGATTTTTATGATCAAAAATTACCAACCGATCCATCGAAAACGGCGCTTTTTAAAAACGAGTTGAATATTGAAGCCGAAACCCGGCAGTTGGTTGAGAATTTTAATCAATTGATATTGAAGATTTAAATGTAAGGAACTTGCGGATCGAACAACATTTTATCAGTGGAGTTGTGCCGAATTGGGGAAAATTTGTTTTTTGGCAGATGCCAGGAGCCCGCACACACTCAAATGGGTGAGGGGATGCGCTGACTTGCATTGGGAGATGATTGTTATTTCCCACCATCCGGGGAAAATACCAGGCGCCCGGGTTATGGTTCATCCTTTGTCATTACTTGGTTTTCCCAAATATTGCTGGGGAGTCCGGCGGCTCATCCGTAAACTGAAGCCGGATGTTGTTCATGCTCATCAATTCGGGGCTCACGCTTTATACGCCTGGTTTAGCGGATTTTCACCGCTGGCCGTTTCAGCTTGGGGTTCCGATATTCTGGTATATCCGAAACAATCCTGGTTCATCCGCTGGTTGACCAAGTTTCTGGTCCGCAGGGCTACGGTGATTACCTCCGACAGCAGTTTGGTCGAGAGAGAATTGAAAGCCTATGGCGCTAAGGATGAGCAACTGATGAGGGTCCTTTTTGGAATTGAGCGGCGCCGTTATCAGATGCTGGCTGGGGTTGTCAAGGAGAATTCTCGGTTGATCCTTTGTTCTCCCCGGCTGCACGAACCGCTTTATAATATTCAGATGATTATTGAGGCATTTGGTGAAGTTAAGAAAAGTTTTCCTGAACTTGAGCTGTGGTTGCTGGGTTCGGGTAGTTTGACTCCAACGCTGGAAAGGATAGCGGAGGGTGGGGAGTTTGCAAACAGTATTCGCTTTTGGGGTATGGTGTCGCCCCGGGAATCGCTGGAGCGGATGGGTGAAAGCCATTTGATGATTAGCCTCCCTTCCAGTGACGCAACTCCGGTGAGTTTACTGGAGGCCATGGCGGCCGGGACATTACCAATCCTAAGCGATTTACCGGCTTATCATGATTGGGTCGCCGACGGGGTCAACGGCCTTTTTGTAAAGCCGGATTTCACCAACTTGGTTTCTGTTTTGAATCGGGCAGTCCGGGACCACGCTTTACAGGAAAAAGCCGCGGCGATTAACCGTAAAATCATATTGGAACGGGCCATTTGGGAGGATCAATTTCAACCGATGCTCAAGTTTTACGCCTCAAGGAAAAAGTCTTGCAATGACTCCAATAACATAAACGGGGATGGGGAAAAGTGAAGAAAATTGTGATGTTGCTTTCAAATGGTTTCGCTCCCGACCCGCGGGTGGCTGCCGAAGCGCAGGCCATGAATGCAGCCGGATATCAGGTTACGATTTTCGCTTGGGACCGGACCGGCCAATTGCCGGAAAATGAGAATTACCAGGGTATCCAAATAGTCCGTTCCAAAATTGGCACTACTTACAGCCGGGGGCCGCTGCAGATTTTTAAATTCAGACAGTTCTGGAAGGCGGCCGCAGCCTTTTTAGGGGAGCACTCTGCGGATATCATTCATTGTCACGATTTGGATACTTTATGGCCAGGAATTCGATACGGCCGTAAATTTGGGATCCCGGTAATTTTTGACGCCCACGAATCTTACCCCGATATGGTGGCCCATTTATTTCCCTCTTGGTTAGTGTTGATGATCCGGAGGATGGAAACGGCTCTCGTTCCCAAAACGACAGCCGTCATCACCGTGGGAGAAATTTTGGCCCGTCATTACCAATCGCTTCACGCCAAGAAGGTGGTGGTGGTCGGCAATTATAAAACCTTGAACCTCTCAGAGCCGGTAAGACCACAGAAAATTCCCCCGTTAAAAATTATTTATGTCGGCGGGTTAAACCGCGACCGGATGATTGGCCCGATGATTGAGGCTGTGTCCGGCGATGAGCGTTATCATTTTACGATTGTCGGCGCAGGTTCGGAATTATCCCGTTTGCAAGAACTTGCCGGCTCAAGCGCGAATATCCTTTTTACCGGATATAAGCCGCAAGCGGAAGCCCGTGCTTTAATCGAACAATGCCATCTGGTTTATTACGGGATTGATTGTACTTATGCCAATAACCAATATAGTACGCCCAATCTGCTTTTCTTAGCTCTTGCATCCGGAAGGCCCATCATCACGACCAATGTGGGAGAAATTGCCGAAATCGTCGGGACTCAAAGTTGCGGCTCGGTTTTGGCGGATTTGGAGGGCAGCACGATTCGCCGGGTTTTAGAGCAATACTTTGAGGAGAGTTTATGGCAGCATCAGTCGGAGCGGAGCTTCCGGGCTGCAGCCTCAAAATACAACTGGGATATTGCCAAACAAAATTTATTAGGGCTATACCAAGATTTGGAGTCGCAAAATGGACAAGCAAAGTAAGCCGAAGGTAACTATTATCAATCACTATGCTTCAATCCCGCACTGGCCCGGCCCCACCCGTAACTTTGATTTTGCCGCCAGTCTTGTCAAACAGGGATGGAAGGTTAACCTTTTTAGTTGCCGGTTCAACCACTATTTGCGGGGTTACTTGCCCAATCCTCCAAAGGAGGAATCCGGTGTCCAATTGAAGTGGATCTGGAGCACTCCTTATCAGGGAAACTCCTTATTCCGGGAACTCAACATCCTCTTTTTTTCATTTGGCAGTTTTTGGCGGGGATTGTGGACTCCGACCCAGGCTATCGTAGCTGTGACACCGCCATTGGAATCGGCTTTTAGCGGCTGGCTCCTGGCGCGGGTGAAACGAATCCCTTTTATTCTTGATGTGGAGGATTTATGGCCAGATTCCATTATTGCCATGGGGTTTCATAATCAATTGGTTATTCGATGGTTGCGCTTTTTAGAACGCTTTTTATACCGCCATAGCGACCATTTTTTAACTGTGGCGGGTGAAATGCAAGAATATCTCCAAAAGCAGGGAGTCCCGGGCCCCAAGATCTCACTGATTCCCTTGGGGGCCAATTTACCACCGGAGACTAATCATGCAAAACGAAGCCAAATCCGGGAACGCTATGGATGGTCGGATCATAAAATCGTAGCCGTTTATGTCGGAGCCCACGGGCCTGCCAATGCCTTGGAAACCTTAATCAATGCCGCAAAACATCTGCCGGAGGATAGCCCGGTTCAGATTGGGCTTTTTGGTGACGGTTCGGATAAGCCGCGGTTAGCCAAGATATTAGGCGAGTGTAACTTGTCCAATATCACGATGGAAGAGCCGGTAGCGCCGGAAATGGTACCGCAAATTCTCCAGGCGGCTGATATTGGTATCGCATCTTTAAAGGATACTGATACCTTTAAAACAGTCCGGCCCAATAAACTTTACGAATACATGGCAGTGGGATTGCCGGTAATATGCTGTATCTCGGGCGAGGCCGGCCGGTTTATCGCGGAAATCGGTTCCGGCATTCCGGTGACTCCCGAGGATGGGCCGGGCCTTGCCGCCGCTTTGCAAAAGCTCTCTCAAGATGCCGGATACCGCGGTGAATTGGGGAAAAAGGGTTTTGATTATGTGCAAAAGTTTGGAAACCGGGCCCAATTGGCTGCCCTCATGGGCGATGTTATCGAAAAGGTTGTCAATGAAAATGGAAAATAAACCAACAATGCAATGGAACATCAAATATCTGCTTGATTTTCTGTTGGCCTTGTTACTGGTGATTCCGGTGACTGTTGTGATTGGGATTCTCGGAGTCATCCTATATATCGATTCGCCGGGGCCGGTTTTTTTCAAGCAACTGCGTCCGGGGAAAAACGGCAAGCTTTTTTTGATTCTCAAATTGAGAACGATGACACCGGGGGATCATACGCTGAGCACACCCCGGAATCCCGATGGCTCCCTGGCCCTGACCCATGAGGTCAAGGGCTATACACGGTTCGGCAAAGTCCTGCGCCGTTTCAGTCTGGATGAGTTGCCGCAAATATTTAACGTCTTGAAGGGCGACATGAGTTTTATTGGCCCCCGCCCTGATTTACCGGAACATCTTCCATTGTACCAGGGTGATGAAAGGCTAAAGCTGATGGCAAGACCGGGATTAACCGGGCTGGCCCAAATCGGGGGCAGGAACGGGTTGCCATGGAAAGAACGGCTTCAACTTGATGCCCGGTATATAAAAGAGTATTCTTTATGGTTGGATTTGAAGATTCTTATGGTAACCCTCGGCCGGCTGATCACAGGCAAAGGTGTATATCAATAGCCGGAGGTGAAAAAATGTCCGTCCTTGAATATGAGCTGAGAGCATTAGATTGGGATACTGAATTTTTTGGGATTAAAATGGGGCAGGTGTTGTTGCCTTCAAAACCGGAGCCGGCGAATTTCTCGGAATCGGCTTGGATTGATACCCTGGAAGCGGCACGCCGCCAAAAATACCGATTTTTATATTGTCCGGTTGATGTGATCTATCCGGAGGCCTCAACCATCATTGCCGGGCACGGAGGGATCATTGGAGATGTTTTGGTTACCTTTGTTTTAGACTGTCCCGAAGGTATTCAAAAAATCAACTCGTCATTGGACACTGCGGAAGCGACGGCGGAAGATCTCAAGAGTATTTTAGAAATTGCCGCAAGGAGTTTCCGGGACTCCCGGTTTATGATGGATCCTCATTTTGAACGGTCAAAGGCGGAGCAATTTTATCCCAGCTGGCTAAAAGAGTCCTTTTCCAATGCCGAAAAAATCGTGGTGGTTAAAAAGGAAAGGCAAGTTTGCGGATTTATTTCATTCAAACCGGAACCTTCGACCAAGACTTTGATCATTCGGTTGATCGCAGTGAAAAGTTCGGAGCGGGGGAAAGGAATCGGGCAAATCTTGGTTCATCAGGCGATTGCTACGGCACTCAAACTAAATTATCCCCAAGTGCAAGTGGGTACCCAATTAACCAATCGGGCGGCTATTAATCTTTATGAAAAAGGTGGTTTCCGGATGCATAGTGCTAAATACCGTTATCACATTTGGTTTGAGGGCGTTTCTAAATTACAAGCCCAAAACACATAAAGGCCTGTATGTTATAGAATGAAACAACATGCTTTAAACCAAGCTTCGTCTCAATTCATACTCTCAAGAATGGATGATGGATAAAGGGGGAATTTGTTTGCAGGTACCGGCTTTTGATATTACCCGGCAAAATCAGATATTGGAACCAGCTCTGCAGCAGGCTTTTCAAACTGTTTTAGCGCACGGTCATTTTATTTTGGGTGATGAGGTTCAAAAATTTGAAGCCCAAGCTACGGCGTTTTTAGGCGTCAGGCATGCGGTGGGGGTTGCCAACGGCAGCGATGCCTTGGTTTTGAGCTTAATGGCATTGGGAGTCGGGCCTGGCGATGAGGTCATCGTACCCGGCTTTACATTTTTTGCGACAGCCAGCTCTGTTAGCAGGGTTGGAGCCACCCCGGTCTTTGTGGATGTGAGCCCGGAGGATTATAATATCCACCCGCAGGCAGTGAGGGAAAAATTAACTTCCAGAACAAAAGCCCTCATTGTAGTGGATCTTTTCGGTATGCCAGCCAAAATGAATGAATTGAATAAACTCGCCAGCGATGAAGGCCTCTCGATGATTGAAGATGCAGCCCAGGCCCTGGGAACCCTTTATGGAGATCAGCCGGTTGGCGGTATCGGCACCCTGGGCTGTTTCAGTTTCTTTCCCACCAAAAATTTAGGCTGTTTCGGCGATGGCGGAATGGTCACAACCAACAGGGCGGATCTTGCGGATAAGTTACGGATGTTAAGGGTTCATGGAGCCCGCCGCAAGTATCACCATGAAGCGCTTGGCCTCAACAGCCGTTTGGATACTTTACAGGCTGCGTTGTTGAATGTTAAATTGCCTTATGTGAAGAGCTGGATTGAAAAGCGGCGGAAAATTGCGGAAACCTACCGTCAAGGCCTAGCCGGCATATCCGGGATTCGGCTTCCGTCGGAGGATAGCGGGCATAGTTATAATCAGTTTACGATTCAAGCCGATAGGCGGGAGGAACTTCAAAATTTTTTAAGGCTCAATGGAATCAGTACCACCGTGTACTACCCAATGTCCTTGCATTTGCAACCGGTTTTTGTTTCTTTAGGGTACAAGCCGGGCGATTTGCCGGTTAGTGAGGCCTTAACCGGAAAAGTCTTGTCCTTGCCGATCTTTCCCGAGTTAACCCTGGAAGAGCAAAAGTTTGTCATTGAAAAAGTGAAGCAGTTTTATGAATCCAAAAACTAAAGGGGGAAATCAAGCGATGAAAATTATGACCATCGTCGGAGCCAGACCGCAATTTGTCAAGGCGGCAGTGGTTTTCACCCATTTACGGCAAAGCGCCCGTGAAATATTAGTCCATACCGGCCAGCATTATGATGTGAACATGTCGGATATTTTTTTTACGGAACTGGGAATTCCGGCCCCCGATTATCATTTGGGAATCGGTTCCGGGCTCCATGGCGCCCAAACCGGCAAAATGCTGGCGGAGATTGAACAAGTCTGTCTGCAGGAAAAACCGGATTGTTTGCTGGTTTATGGTGACACCAATTCAACTTTGGCAGGAGCCTTGGCCGCATCCAAAATCCATATTCCCATCGCCCATGTGGAAGCCGGGTTACGCAGTTTTAACCGGCGGATGCCGGAAGAAATAAACCGGGTGGTAGCCGATCATTTGGCAACATGGTTATTCGCTCCGACCCGGACGGCAATCACCAATTTGAATCAGGAAGGGATCCGTCAGGGAGTATACCGCACCGGCGATGTGATGTTTGATGCCTTTTTACAAATGTCGAAGCGGGTAGGCACCCAGTCCCGGATTTTGGATACCTTGGGTTTAACTCCCCGGAAATACTGTCTGGTAACACTGCACCGGGCCGAGAATACCGACGACCCCCGGAGATTGGAGGCTATTTTAAGCACTTTGGCCGGCCTTGATGATCCGGTCATTTTTCCAATCCATCCGCGGACTCGGGGTAAGCTGGCGGAATATCACCTGTCTTTTGCGGATAAGTCTCTAAAATTCATCGAACCCATCGGGTATTTTGATATGCTGAATCTGGAGCTGAATGCCAAAATGATCTTCACTGATTCCGGCGGAGTGCAGAAAGAAGCCTATATGGCCAAGACCCCCTGTATTACCTTGCGCGATGAGACGGAGTGGGTTGAAACGGTCGAAGCCCATTGGAACCGCTTGGTGGGCGCTGATCCGGAAGGGATCCGCAAAGCTGTCTCGTTGGATTGGGTGGGTTCCGCCTATCCGGACCTTTTTGGCGACGGCGCTGCCGGGGCACAAATTGCGGAAATATTGACAAAGTGATATCTCGTTGAGTGGTATCCAAAAAAATATGAAAGCAGGACAGTTGAATGAAAAATTTCGCCAGTGACAATCATGCCGGAGTTCCAATGGAGATTTTACATGCTCTTGAGCGCGCCAATCATGAATATGCCTTGGCCTATGGCGACGACTCCTATACAACTGCGGCGGTAGCTAAGTTTAAAGAACAACTGGGGCCGGATATCGAGGTTTATTTTGTGATCAACGGTACCTCTGCCAATGTTTTGGGTCTTAAAGCCATTACCCAGTCTTATCAGGCGATACTTTGCGCCGAAACGGCCCACATCAATGTCGATGAATGCGGAGCTCCGGAGTTTGCCGTCGGTTGTAAGCTGATTACGGTTGAGACGGATGACGGAAAACTGACCCCTGATTTAATCAAGGATAAATTGCATGAGGTCGGCAATCAGCATCACAATCAGCCCAGAGTCATTTCGATTTCAGAGTCCAGTGAACTCGGCACGGTATATACTCCGGCTGAAATTAAGTCTTTGGCTGATTTCGCCCACCAAAACGGGCTGCTGCTGCACATGGACGGCGCCAGGATTGCCAATGCCGCGGCCAGTCTGGGATGCAAACTTCGGGAAATTACCACCGATGCCGGTGTGGACCTATTATCCTTTGGAGGCACCAAAAACGGCTTGATGTACGGGGAGGCGGTCGTCTTTTTAAACCGCCGATTGGGGGCGGATTTTAAATATATTCGCAAACAAGGAATGCAGTTGCTTTCCAAAATGCGGTTTTTGGCGGTACAGTTCGAGGCCTTGCTTACCAATGATTTATGGCTCAAAAATGCCGGCCATGCCAATGAAATGGCCCGGATTTTGGCGCAAGAAATAAGCAACATTCCGCAAATCCAAATAACCCGGAAAGTTGAAGCCAATGCGGTGTTTGCCGTGATTCCACCCCAATATATTCCTAAAATCCAAGCGAAATATTTATTTGGCGTATGGAATGAAAAAACTTCGGAAGTCCGTTTAATGACCTCTTTTTGTACAACAATTGAGGATATTCACGATTTTATCCAAGTGATCAAAGAAACAATTCAAAGGGAAGAAAAATGATAATTCATTAAAATTTAAACTGAAATCCCATTGCCTGTTGGATGGAATTTGGTTAAAATGATGAAATCAAGTAAAAACAGTTCAAGGGTAAGCGGAGGTACTGATGCCAATCAAGCCATTGCCGTTCTCGAAAACTCAAATCGAGAAAATCATTGAGAAATATCCGACACCTTTTCATATTTATGACGAGCAAGCCATCCGGAATAATGCCCGGCAACTGCTGGCAACTTTTTCCTGGGCGTCGGGATTTAAAGAGTATTTCGCAGTCAAGGCCACTCCGAATCCTTATATTATCAAGACTTTACATGAAGAAGGATTCGGAGTGGATTGCAGTTCGCTGACGGAATTGATATTAGCGGAAAAGGCTGGCCTTTTGGGTGAAGAGATCATGTTTTCTTCCAATGACACACCGGCCGAAGAATTTCAAAAAGCGCGCCGGCTGGGTGCAATTATCAATTTGGATGACATCAGTCATATTGCATTTCTGGAGGAACAGGCCGGACTTCCGGAACTGATCAGTTTCCGTTACAATCCGGGACCCTTGCGCAAAGGCAATGCCATTATTGGAGTTCCTGAAGAAGCCAAGTACGGCTTTACCAAAGCCCAACTTTTCGAAGGGTACCGGATATTAAAAGAAAAGGGCGTCAAGCGGTTCGGCCTTCATACCATGGTGGCTTCCAATGAACTCCATCCCCATTATTTTATCGAAACTGCTAAAATGCTGTTTGATCTGGTGGTTGAAATTTCACAGCAACTGGGCATCCGTTTTGAGCTCATCAACTTGGGGGGTGGGATCGGTATTCCCTATAAACCCGATCAAAAGCCTATTGATTTAGCGATGATTTCTCACGGCATTCAAAAAGAATACGATCAAAAAATTAAAGCCAATGGTTTACATCCGCTACGGATCACCATGGAATGCGGACGTTATATCACCGGGCCTTATGGTTATTTAGTGGCCATGGTGCTGCATAAAAAAGAGATCTACAAAAACTATGTTGGTTTGGACGCCTGTATGGCCAACCTGATGCGACCCGCTCTTTACGGTGCTTATCACCATATTACCGTGCTTGGAAAAGAGGATTGGCCGTTGGACCACATGTATGATGTCACCGGTTCCCTGTGCGAAAACAATGATAAATTCGCCATCAACCGTCAACTGCCGTTAATTGACAGGGGCGATTTGCTGGTCATCCATGACGCCGGAGCTCACGGACATGCCATGGGTTTTAATTATAACGGCAAGTTGCGTTCGGCGGAGTTGATGGTGAAGCCCGGTGGGGAAGTGGAATTAATCCGCAGGGCTGAAACGAATGAAGATTATTTTGCAACTTTGAATTTTTCGGATCTTGAGGAAAATAAAATAAAAAAGGCGGCGGCAAGATAATCGTAATCCAGTTACCCTGCATTGGAACTATAAATTTTGATAATAAGCTTCCCAAAGGGAGCTTTTTATTGTATTGCCCCAAATTTATTGGTTGCCCGAAAGGGATTGAATCGATATTGTCCCTTTGAAACAACAATTCCGGCTTTCGTTATCCCCAATTGGATCTACATCAGAGAAAGTTGATGTTATATCGGAAGATATTGGGTCTACATTATTCGATTTTGGTGTTACATCATTCTGTAATGGGTCTACATCAGAGAAAGTCGATGTTATATCGGAAGATATTGGGTCTACATCATTCGATTTTGGTGTTACATCATTCTGTAATGGGTCTACATCTGAGAAAGTTGATGTTACATCAGAAGAAATAGGGTCTACATCACTGGATTTTGGTGTTATATCCGGGAACTTTGGGTCTTCATTTGGAAAAGAAGCTGCTGTATCCGCTTTTTGTGACAAAATTACCAAAATCTTGTCCCTTTTCGTATTTCATAACCCCTGTCCATTCCGGCTTTTTTTTGGTATAATAAACCTAAATTGACAAGGGAGGCTTTGTAAATGCCTGGAACAATTGCTATTATTGAAGATGAACCTAATATTGTGGAACTGGTAAAATATAATTTGGATCGTGAAGGATACCGCACGATCTCCGCTGGAACCGGCCGAAAAGGCTTGGAACTGGTTCAACAGGAGTTGCCGGATTTGGTTATTTTGGATCTGATGTTGCCCGAACTTGACGGCCTGTCGGTCTGCAAACAATTACGGGCAGATGCTCAAACCAAATCAATCCCGATCATTATTCTTACCGCTAAAAGTGAAGAGGCTGACCGGGTTCTGGGACTGGAGATGGGTGCGGATGATTATGTCACGAAACCTTTCTCGCCCCGGGAATTGGCTGCGAGAGTACGTGCCGTGTTGCGAAGGACCGGAAATGCCGAGGAAGATGAACCGGCAATTATCGAGATCGGTGGGATCCGGATGGACCTCCGGCAGCATTTGGTGAAGGTTAAAGGGGGAGAAGTCGAACTCACACCCAAGGAGTTTGATTTCCTTAAATTGTTGTTATTAAATCCAGGCCGGGCCTTTACCCGGGAATTTTTATTGGAACACTTGTGGGGCTATGAATATTTCGGAGATACCCGGACTGTTGATGTTCACGTACGACGCTTGCGTCAGAAAATCGAAGACAACCCGGCTGATCCTATATACCTGGAGACGGTCCGCGGAGTCGGCTACCGTTTCCGAGGGGAATGAGGATGAAACCAATCGCTTGGCAATTGGGAGGCTTGCTCCTCCTTCTTTTTTTGCCGTTTTTGTTGGCGGGTTTTCTCTGGCATAATCTTTATTTTCCTCTTTTTTCCCTGATTTGGTTCGCCATTGTCGGGGGATTAATTTTTCGTTGGTTAAGTAACCCCTTGAAAGAACTTTATGATTTCATGGTCAATTTTCAGATGGGGATTCCTATCCGCAACCGTTTGACCCGCCGGAACGATTACTATGGCAAGCTAGCCAAAGGTCTTGAGAAGATTGATCGCACCCATACGAGTCATCTCAGTACGTTGCATGGGAGAATGGAAGAAATTCAAGCTATCTTGGCCAGTATGTCCGAAGGGGTTGTCGCTACCGACATCACCGGCCGTATTAGCCTGATCAATCCGGCTGCCACCGAACTTTTCAATCTCAACCCCGGAGAAGGCGTCGGCGAGTTTCCTTACAAGGTATTCCCGGATTCAGAATTGGCTGATATATTTCATCAGGTTTATGTGAAAGGCTATCCGCAAGAAATCGAGATTACTTGGCCCGGGATCTTGCAACGCGACCTCAAAGTGCGTTTAGCCCCCATCCGGGATGATGTGAACGAAGAGATCCGTGGCGTGGTCGCAGTAATTGGCGACTTTACCAAGCTTCGGCAATTGGAAACCATGCGTAAGGATTTCGTGGCCAACGTATCCCATGAGTTAAAAACGCCGTTGACTTCGATTAAAGGGTTTATTGAGACTTTGCTGGATGGCGCCGTAATCCAACGCGAAACGGCGATGAAGTTTCTCACCATTATTTATCAGGAAGCCGAGAGGCTTAATAATATTATTCATGATTTATTGGATTTGTCGAAATTGGAATCGGGCAAAACCGAATTACGGAAGACTACCATCCATTTAGATGAATTACTCGCTGAAATCATCCTTTCTGTTGAAAACAGGCTGAAAGAGAAGAATCTGGAATTAAAGAAAGAGCTTCAGGCAACGCTATTTTTCGGAGATGAGGATTTGCTCCGGGAAGTGATACTCAATTTACTGGACAATGCCATCAAATACACTCCGGAAGGCGGCAGTATTTTGATCGGCAGTCATGAAACCAGCGAGGGAGCTGTTTTTTACATTAAAGACACCGGGCTTGGGGTTCCCAAAGAAAGCCTGCCCAGGATTTTTGAGCGTTTTTACAGGGTTGACAAGGGCCGCTCCAGGGCGATGGGCGGAACAGGGCTGGGGCTGGCGATTGTAAAGCATATTATCGAAAGACATGGAGGAAAAGTCTCGGTTATCAGTGAATTAGGAAAGGGCAGTCAATTTTCATTCGTCATTCCGATTACGAATGAAGAAGAAGTTGGCACGAAAGATGAGACTGAATAAATTTTTGGCGGAAGCCGGCATCTCATCCAGGCGGCAAGCGGATCATCTCATCCAGGAAGGCCGGGTCCTGGTGAATCAGCAAGTGGTAAGGGAAATGGGACTCCAAGTCGATCCCCAAAAGGATCAAGTCATCGTGGATGGGCGCTTGGCAGTTTCGCTTCATCAGTGGGATTATTTGATTTTAAATAAACTTCCCGGCTTTTTAACAACGGTTAGCGATCCCTTTGGTCGTCCAACAGTGATGGATCTGTTGCCGCCAGGAAATACCCGGTTGTATCCGGTAGGTAGACTTGACCTGGATACTTCCGGGTTATTGTTTTTTACCAATGATGGCGAAATGGCTTTAGCTCTCACTCATCCCAGGCATTTGGTCTCCAAAACTTATTTGGTCAAAGTTCGCGGTGTGCCGGGAGAGGAAAAACTTCAAAACCTAGCCTCCGGCGTATTGTTGGAAGATGGTTTAACTGCACCTGCAAAACTTGCATTAGAAGGTGTGGAAAATGGGAATGCTATCATCAAAATTATTATCCGTGAAGGGCGAAAACGGCAAATTAAAAGGATGATGCTTTACATCGATCATCCGGTACTGAGCCTTCACCGGACCGCGGTTGGTCCATTAAATCTGGGGGATTTGAAACCTGGGAAGTGCCGTCGCCCAACCGAAGTTGAGTTAACAGAGCTTAACAAGTTAAAACTGCAGGTAAAGATGAGTTCTTAGTTTCGAAAGAGAAGGGAAAAGCGATTGAAAGCTAAAATTCGTTTTGACTTTAAGGCGGAGCCTGCCTCCTCCAGGAGATTTTTTTGGCAACAAACAGACATCCGGCAACAGGCTAAAGAAATTAGGGCTAAAAATGTTTCGCTTCTACAAAATTTACCGTTTCAAGGTTTAATGGTTGAGAAGCTCGATCAAGAACTTGAAGTTTACGTTGTCCCGGACGATCAAGATCAGGAAATTGCCTATGCACCTGTAGAGATGGTGGTAGAAGCGGACTCAATCGCCGATTTAATGCCGCTGACCTTGAGGGAAGAGTTCCGGAAAATCAAAGTCTTGGAACCGGGGGCCTGTACTCTATCCAGTACAGATGTGGAACGGTTTTTATTCCGCGTGAGCGAAGAATTCCGCTCCGAAGTCGAATAAACAGTTGTTAGGACAAGGGGAAGGATTAAAATGGAGCCAATACCCATTCCAGCCCTGAAAGGAAAACAGCTATTTTTTTAGCCCCTGGTCGTCGTTTAGACATCGAAACAATGGATACCCGTGGCCTAATAGTTCAGCTAATTCCTTTAAGTGGAGGGCAATCTTGTCTAGAAAGTTGGAGTGAAGATGGCAGTTAAGTTTATTACCCGGCATTTTGTAAAAGATTTGGGAATCGATCTCGGCACGGCAAATAGCTTGGTTTATGAACGCAATAAAGGTATCATTTTGAAGGAACCTTCGGTAGTGGCAATCCGTAAGACTACCAAAGAAGTTTTGGCTGTCGGCAGCGGAGCCAGGCAGATGATTGGTCGCACTCCCAATGATATTATTGCGATTCGCCCTTTAAGGGATGGAGTGATCGCTGATTTTGACATCACCCGGGAAATGATTAAATATTTCATTCGAAAAGCCTGCCACGGGAAGGTATTTATCAAACCCAGGGCTGTGGTGAGTATACCTTCCGGGACAACTGAAGTTCAAAGAAGAGCCGTTATTGAGGCCACCATTAACGCCGGCGCCCGCGAAGTTTTTTTAATCGAAGAACCTGTAGCTGCAGCTATCGGCGCGGGATTGCCGGTACATGAGGCTACAGGAAACATGGTGATCGATGTCGGCGGAGGCACTACCGATATAGCCGTAATTTCCCTCGGGGGTATTGTTACCGGCCAAACGATTCCGGTCGGCGGCGATACAATGGATGAAGCGATAGCCCGGAGTATCCGGCGGAATTATAACTTAATGATTGGGGAAAGAACCGCTGAAGATATTAAAATCTATTTGGGCTCGGCTTTTCCTTTGGCGCAGGAAATCAAGTATGAAGTCCGTGGCAGGGATCATGTAACCGGTTTACCGAAAGTCATCCAAATCGGTTCGGAAGAAATCCGGAACGCATTGAAGGAGCCGCTTAACGCTATTGTTAACGCAGTCCGGCAGATTATTGAAAAAACCCCGCCTGAATTAGTGGCGGATATTATGTTTAAAGACATCGTGATGACCGGGGGTGGCTCTTTATTGAAAGGCTTCGATCAGTTGCTTGGTAAGGAATTGGGAATGTCGGTCAGAGTGGCGGAGGACCCTTTGAGTAGTGTAGTAGTAGGGACGGGTAAGACTTTGGAACAGCTCCACTTGCTTTCCCGGGTTCTGGTGGCGGCCAAAAAAGCAACTTCGCAATGATCACGTGTGCATTCAGACGAACCGCAACACCGAATTAAGATAAATCAAGTTTAAGCCTAGATTAAATTTTATGGTTCTCAATGGAAACCGAGAGGTTGCTATTTTTCGAAAACACCGGGCTCGCACTTGCGCAGCGGTGTTTTTTTATGGAAACCGGCGGTAAAAAAATCAAGAAGAATTGAAAAGGAATTTCCCCTTTCTTGGTGAATAATTCATTCTTGGTATTAAAACAGGAGTGGTAGAGAGTAGAGTGTTATAAAGAAGGGAAGTTTTCGTTTGGTGAGGATTAAAAGTTGGCACGTGGGTATTGGTGTTGTATCGATGGTCCTCGGGTTGCTGTTTGTCTTCCAACTTCGTACCGAATGGAAAATTCGCGCCGTTCTGCCCACGCGTCAAGTGAATGAATTGGCTAAAATTTTCAGTAACCAAAAGCTTCAATTGGAAAAATATCAAAGTGAAAATGAATATCTGCGGAAACAATTGAAAGATTATGATCGGGATCGTGAAATTGTGCGGCTCCGAATGGCTTCGGGGTTGGTACCTCTCAGGGGAAAGGGAATTATCATTACACTGAGCGATTCTGATAAAAAGCTAAAAAGCTATGAGGATCCGGTCTTTTATATTGTGCATTATGATCAATTGGAACTTCTTGTCAATGAGCTTTGGGCGGCAGGAGCCGAGGCGGTTTCGATAAACAATTATCGTATCGGAAATACCACGGGTTTCAGTTGTGCGGGAACCACTATCTTGGTTGATACAAAAAGAATCGCTCCGCCTTTTGAAATTTCTGCTATCGGTGATCCCAAAAATTTAAAGAACGCATTGATGATGCCGGGCGGCTTTGTGGAACAACAAATTCTCTCCTTTAATCTGAGGTTTTCGATAGAAACCACCGATGAAATCGAAATTCCGGCCTACAAGGGAAGTATTTCTTTTGATTACGCCGAACCGGTAGAGGAGGAGAAATAGTTTGTATATCCCGATTATTGGTGCTTTAATAGGAATTTTGCTGGGAGTTGTTTTACCTTATGATATTCCGATTAATTTTGTAAAGTATACAGCGATTGCGATTTTAGCCGCTTTAGACGCTATTTTCGGCGGCATTCGCGCCCAACTCGGGCAGAAATTTGTTTTTTTCAAATTTATCACTAGCTTTTTTACCAATACCGCCATGGCGGCATTGCTCGCTTACCTCGGTGACATCCTGGGGATCGATATTTATTTGGGCGCGGTTGTCGTGTTCAGTATCCGGATTTTCCAAAATTTATCGTTGATCCGGGAGGAAATTTTCGACCGGGTATTGTGGTGGCGTAGCAATGGTCATGGCAAGGATAAGGATGTTCAGTTAGAGAAGTAAAATGAATCCTTCAAAAATTAGAGTAGTTAAACAATAGCCACTTTGGATAATAAAATAAGTGCGACCTGCTCGGTAGGAAGCATGATATGAAAACATTGGGAAACCAGTGTTTTTTTTATTTTAAATTTGGTTAATAAAGGAACCGTAGATATAATATGGAATATTTAAATAATTATGTGGATAGGAGGTATCCATGACCAAAATAAAAAGTTGGCAGATAGGAATAGGCGCCGTTTCGATGATATTGGGTTTTATGCTGGTGGTTCAATTGAGAACCGAAGGGAATATCAATGCGCTTTTGCCAACGCGCCAAATTAATGAATTGGCAAAAATGTATGTAACGCAAAAAATGCAATTGGAAAAATACGAACAGGAGAATAGTTATCTCCGGAAACAATTAAAAAATTATGATCGGGACCAGGAAGTTGTCAGACTAAGAATGGTAACCGGTTCAATTCCCGTGAGAGGTAAAGGGATTCTGATTACGTTAGGTGATTCTGATAAAAAGCTGAATGACTACGAGGACCCCATTTTTTTTATTGTTCATTATTATCAGTTGGAATTGTTAATGAATGAACTCTGGAATGCTGGTGCCGAAGGCATTATGATTAATAATAATCGGATTATCAATTCTTCCGGATTTAGTTGTGCGGGGACTACAATTTTGATTGATACCAAAAGGATAGCTCCTCCGTTTGAGATCTTCGCCATTGGGGATCCCCACAATTTAAGAAGAAACCTTACAATGCCGGGTGGTTATGTTGAACGGGAAATTCTAGCCTTTAATTTAAAATTTTTGATTGAAACCCACAATGAAATCGAAATTCCGGCTTACAAAGGAAGTGTTTCTTTTGATTACGCCAAACCGGTAGAGGAGGAAAAATAGTTTGTATATCCCGATTATTGGTGCTTTAATAGGAATTTTGTTGGGAGTTGTTTTACCTTATGATATTCCGATTAATTTTGTAAAGTATACGGCTATAGCAATTTTAGCCGCTTTAGACGCTATTTTCGGTGGCATTCGCGCCCAACTCGGGCAGAAATTTGTTTTTTTCAAATTTATCACTAGCTTTTTCACCAATACCGCCATGGCGGCATTGCTCGCTTACCTCGGCGACATCCTGGGGATCGATATTTATTTAGGCGCGGTTGTCGTGTTTAGTATCAGGATTTTTCAAAATTTATCGCTGATTCGTGAAGAAATATGCGACCGTGTCCTGTGGCGGAACAATCATGGGCAGGGTAGAGAAAAAAACGTTCAGTTGGAGAAGTAGTATGTTTTTGCTTTTATGCCTTACCTTTTGTTTTATAATGATCGGCTTCTGATTCTCTAGTTCCTTACGAATACAACTTAAATTTCCTTTATATCTTGTACACAAAGTACCGACGCATCTCCAGACGGGACATGGGTTTAACCCATAGCTCATGTCTGTGAGTCCCAGCAATGCCAACCTTGACTTCGGCACCTTCCGGTACGTCTCCATATCCCCCGGTCATTGCGGCGGCTAAATGGATGGACTCTTCCTCCGGTGGCCCGATATACAGGGTTACCGGCCCTGGATAATCCATGAGTTCCAATAGTAAGTTTTCCGGAGCGGCGGATCTTTTGATGGCTTCATTTTCAGCCTGATCTTTTCCGATGATGATTTTAACTCTCGGGCTTAGGCGTAAATGCCTTCCCAGACGGAGCAAGTAAATGGAACCCATGAATAGTTTGGGGTCGTGTTCCAATAAATCTTTGACTTTTAAGCTGTATTCCTCATTGGTGAGTAAACAACCCCCGCCTGGTGAAGGATAATCGGTTATGCCGTAATGGGCTGCCAGAGCTATCTGCCTGCTGCGTCCCCGGCCTTTGATATCCAGCAGTTTAGCGCGGTTAATCCATCCGTTCATTTCCGGTAGTGTTTCCCGGAGTAGCTTTGCCGAAAGCGGACGTACAATGAGATCTTTAAATCCGGCATCTCTGGCTGTAATATCCAAAGCATCGAGTCTTTGCGAATTGGGGCGTTGATCGTAGACTTCCCCGGTAATTAAAAAAGAAGCTCCGATTTCCTGCATTTTTTGGGCCGCAGTTTTAAAGGTGTAAATCCGGCAATCCAAGCAGGGATTCATCCGTTTGCCATATCCGTGCCCGGGATGTTCGATTATTTGTAAATAATCAGCGCCACAGACATGATAATGGAGCTTAATCCGCAGTTGTTTGGCGGCGCTAGCGGCATTTCCAACCCCGTTTTGATCCGGCGACTGTAAAAACGGGATGATGAAATTGATGGCTTCAACTTCAACTCCTGCTTCCTGAGCTACTTTGACGGCCAGAATACTGTCAAGCCCGCCGGAAAGTAAAGCCAATGCTTTCATGGTTTCCCCCTAATGCCAAAACCGACTTGGTTTTATTAGACCTTATATACAAAATATTTCCGTATTTCTTCGCGGGACATCGGCTTCACCGAAAGCTCCCGGTTCATGGCGCCGCTGACCTCAACCTTGATTTCTTCATCGACCGGTATATTACCATATCCGGCGGTCATCATTGCCGCCAGATTGATCAAGAAATCTTCCGGTGAACCGATATACATCGTAACAGGCCCGGCATAATCAACTAATTCCATTATCAAGTTTTCCGGAGCGGCGGATCTTTTGATGGCTTCATTTTCAGCCTGATCTTTTCCGATGATGATTTTGGCTTTCGGGCTCAAGCGAAGATGCCTTCCAAAACGGAGTGAATTGATGGAACTCATCGATAATTTGCCATCATGTTCCAGCAAGTCTTTGACTTTTAAACTGTATTCTTCATTAGTGAGTAAACATCCCCCCGCCGGGCATGGGTAATCCGTAATCCCGTATTCTTCAGCCAAATCGATCTGTTGAGTACGGCCCCTGCCTTTGATATCAAGCAGTTTATTCCGGTCAACCCAGCCTTTTTCTTCCGGAATGGTAGGCCGTAAATGTTTGGCGCACAGCGGACGCAAAATATACCCGCGTAATCCCGAATCACGCTCTACAATATCCAGAGCATCACGCCGTTGAGAATTAGGGCGCTGATCGATAACTTCACCGGTTAATAAGAACGAGGCGCCAATCTCATCCATCTTGTTTTTGGCAATTTTGAACTTATGAATACGACAATCAAGGCATGGGTTTAAACGTTTTCCATAACCGTGCGGCGGTTTTTCGACAATTCGCAGATATTCTTCTCCGCAGGGATGGTAATGCAATTTAACATTCAAAGTTTTAGCGGCGTTCGCAGCGGCACTGCAGCCACCCGATGCCCCCGAGCAACGGCAAAAAGGACTGGTGAAATTGATGGCTTCCACCTCAATACCTGCCTCTTGGATGACTTTAATGGCTAAAGTGCTGTCTAAACCTCCGGATAATAATGCGAGAGCTTTCATATTTCCCCCTAAAATATCTTATAATGATTTGATTTGACAAAGAGTTGACTGTAAACAAAAATGGATTTCGTCTACGAGTTTAATATAGTCACGGGGTTTTGTCAATCAAAGTTGCTAATCAGGGATAGCTTTTTAGCTGATATGACGAAGGTTGTCTCAACTAACCAAAGCAGGGATTTATGAGAAATTGTCGAAACAGTTATCTTTATTGAGTGTCATTGAACCATCAAGAAAAACTTTGGAGGATTTTATGCGCATTGGTATTTTTACAAATTGTTATTATCCCCTGGTAAATGGAGTAGTAGGTGCAGCAACTTTACTTCGAAAAGGTTTTTTGGAAGCCGGTCATGAAGTATCCGTTTTTACACCTGCTTTTGAAGATTATGAAGACTTGGAACCCGGTATTTATCGTTACCCTTCGGTTAATTTAACTCCTAAGGTTAAATATCCGGTTGCGGTACCTTTTTCCCCCAAGATAAATAAAGCGTTGCATCATATTGAACTGGATATTATCCATAGCCATCACCCGTTTGTTTTGGGACCGCTCGGGTTACGGCTGGCCCGGCAAAGGAAAATTCCGATCGCTTATACCTTTCACACTCAGTATGACCAATACACGCATTATGTCCCTTTACCCAGCTCCTTGGTACGCTGGTTCTCCACCCGTCAAGTAAGACGGTTTAGTCAGGATGTGGACCAAATTACAACGCCTGCCGAATCGGCGCGAAAAATTTTGTTGACATACGGCGTTACCAGGCCCATTCAGGTTATACCCAATCCGACGGATTTGGATAAATTCCTTCATAACCATGGGGATAAAATTCGTGAAAAGTATGGCTTAAAACAGGAAAAGTTGTTGATTAGTATCGGCCGGATTGCTCCGGAGAAGAATTTGGATCTTTTGCTCAATTCATTTCGGCAAATGATTGCCAACTCTGCGGAGCATTCTCTTAAACTGATGATTGTGGGAGATGGTCCTGCATTACAAGGTTTAATCCAACATGCTTCCGAACTGGGTATCCAAGAAGACGTGATTTTTACAGGACTTGTCGAACCCTCATTCGTTCCGGAGTACCTTGCTGCAGCCGATCTCTTCGTGATGACTTCAACGACTGAGGTAAAACCTTTAGCCCAATTGGAGGCGCTGGCCAGCAGTGTTCCCATTGTTGCCGTTTCGGCAGCTGGTGCCAATGACACGATTGTACATGGTGAGAATGGATTATTAACACCCGAAAACGCCCAGGCTTTTTCGGAGGCGGTTTTAAATTTGCTGGGGAATCCTGAGCGATATCATTCTTTTCAGCAAAATGCCCGCAAGACAGCTTTACAGTATGGGTATTCGACGATTGCGGCTCAATATTTGGAATTATTTGAGGCCCTGCTGAAAAACCAAAGGAGGTAAAACCAATGAGACCTTCCAAAGAGGAATATTATTTGAATATTGCGGCGGAAGTGGCTGAAAGGGGGACGTGTTTGCGGCGGAAATTCGGGGCTGTTATTGTCCGCGACGATCAGATTATTAGCACTGGTTATGTCGGTGCGCCCCGGGGGACCAAAAATTGTTGTGATATCGGTGCTTGTCCCAGAGAGATTGCTAATATTCCCCCTGGCGAACGCTATGAGTTGTGCCGTTCGGTTCATGCCGAGGCGAATGCGATAATTCATGCCGATCGTCTGAATATGATTGATGCCACCCTTTATTTAGCCTGTAAAGATGTAAAGACCGGTTCCTACACTCCTGGCACAAAACCTTGCCGGATGTGTTCCCGTTGGATAATCAATGCCGGAATCCGTAATGTAATCGTCCGGGAAGAGGTAGGACGCTATACGGAATATTTGGTCGCCGATCTGGTTTGGGAAGAAAATTTGAACCTTAACGACCTTAAGGGATATTGATTGATTATTGATTGCGATTGATGATGCGGACTTGGACCTCGTGAGTTTGAACATGAATCATTTTCACGAGCAAGGAAACCCTGTTTTCCGGGTTTAAAATGTCCCAATAATACTGAAGGGTCTGCTCAATTTCATTAAAAAGAACTACCGGATAAGGTTCGCCTTCAAAGGAAGGTAAGGGCTGTCCATCACCGCAATAGGTATGAAGGCAATGCCCGATTCCGGGAATCGCTGCGCCATAGTTAAAATAATTTCTTATGCAATATTTTAGGTTGTGGTCTAAGGACTTGAGTATGCTTAGTTTGTAAGGGTGTTTGGAATTGCTAAGATCGATAACCCCCGATATTCTCGGGGTGAAATTCGGGGCATCCGGCTCAAATTCCCGACTGTTGAGTGCTTCTTCAAAAGTGTCGCCGCTTTGTATTGCCTGGTAAATCGTATCGGTTTGGTCGCCATTGGTTACAATATGCGCATTCTTGGTGAATTTGACCGGATAATAGATAATGAGCGAGGGATCAGTAAGTTTTGATTCATCGTAGGCTTTGGTGCGAATGAAGCCGTTTTCATGAATGAATACCCTGTTTCGGCTGTTTTCACTCCTCCCCATGATCCAATAAACCTGAAGATAATTTTGACCGTCCGGACTCAATCCCATAATGATACCTCTGCCGGGATAGGGATTTTTGGCCAGTTCCTCAATATTTTGTTTTGCCAGTGTACCGATCTCCATGGTGATTCCTCCAAACCGGATAATTTTCATTTTAGTTTTCGATATGCATGGTCAGTATCCTTCATCCATTAAAATTGTTTCATTAAATTTAAATATGGGGTGTATTTTGTATTTATTCAGAGGCTTGGCAGGAGTTTGATACTTATATCCGAATTTGTAATCACGAAGATGATAAAATTGGTTTGGAAGGAGAAGTGTAAGTGAGTCATAAGATTACATTAATCCCCGGAGATGGTACGGGCCCAGAACTTACGGCAGCCGCCCGCCGGGTTATTGAAGCGACCGGAGTTAAAATTGATTGGGAAGTGATGGATGCCGGCGTGGATGTGATGGAGAAATACGGCACGCCTCTACCCGATCAGGTTTTGGAATCCATTCGTCGCAATAAAGTTGCCTTAAAAGGGCCGATTACTACGCCGATTGGCACCGGATTCCGTAGTGTCAACGTAGCGTTGCGCCATGCCTTGAATTTATATGCTTGTGTTCGTCCTTGCAAGACATATCAGGGAGTACGGTCGCGCTATCAAGATATTGATATCGTGATGGTCAGGGAAAATAGTGAGGATTTATATGCCGGGGTTGAGTTTGATTTGGAGTCCCCAGAATCCAAGCAAATTATAGGTATGGCAAAGGGTAAGATTCGAGAGGATTCGGCAATTTCCATCAAGCCGCTTTCAATTACCGGTTGCCGGAGAATTGTGGAATATGCTTTTAAGTACGCAGTTCAGAATGACCGGAAAAAGGTTACCGCAGTTGCCAAGGCCAATATTATGAAATTTACCGACGGGCTTTTTTATCGGGTTGCCCGTGAAGTGGCGAAGGAATATGAGGGCAAGATTGCCTATGAAGAGGTATTGGTTGATGCCATGTGTATGCAGCTTGTGCAGCGCCCAGAGGCTTTTGATGTAATGGTGATGCCGAACCTTTATGGTGATATTCTATCCGACCTGTGCGCTGGCTTGGTTGGCGGTCTGGGAGTAGCACCCGGAGCTAATATTGGGGATGGAGTAGCTCTGTTCGAACCGACTCATGGTTCAGCCCCAAAGTATAAAGGAATGAACAAAGTTAACCCGACGGCGCTTATCTTATCAGGTATGCTGATGCTGCGGCATATCGGAGAAAATGAAGCGGCAGATCGATTGGAAAAGGCTGTTGCTGCTATAATTGCAGAAAATAAGAGCGTAACTTACGATATGAAAGCTGATCGCAATGACCCGACTGCCCTAGGAACCAAGGAAATGGCGGATGCGATTATTGCGAAGATGAATTGAGAATGATAGATAAAAGAGACCGCCTCGAAAGAGAGGGTCTCTTTTATGAATATGTCGACTTATATAAAGGACTCTCAATAGTTGTTATAACAACTGTTTTGGGAATGGATTTTTAACCATCATGAGATAGTATTATTAAGGAACATTATTGTCAAGAGAATATATTTTATATTATTAAAGAAGTTGACAAAAAGAAATGGCTATGGTATCGTAAATGTCCCGTCACACCATCAGGTAAATCGGAAAAATGCGGTTTAAAAGATTGGAGTTGACAGAAGGGATTACCTGTGGTAAGATAAGCTTCCTGTCAAATTCATCGAAAGAATTGAAAAAGATTTCAAAGATGAGGTTGACAAAGTGAATAACCGGTGGTAAAATAATAAATCGTCAGCGCTATCCAATCAGTCGAAAAAATGGCTGAAAAGAAA